>NZ_LRRR01000025.1 GCF_001691415.1 Pararhodobacter sp. CCB-MM2 | reverse complement strand
GACCGGCGGAGCCACCCCCCCCTAAGCGACCCACCAACCCTCCCTTCCGCACGCCCCCCCCGCCGGCCGCCCCCGGGCTGCGCCGGGGCGGGGGCGGGGGGTGGGGGGGGGGGGCCGCCCCCCCCCCCCCCCCCCCCCCGCCCCCCCCGCCCCCCCCCCCGCCCCCCCCCCCACCCCCCCCCCCCCCCCCCCCCCCCCCCCCCCCCCCCCCCCCCCCCCCCCCCCGGCCCCCCCCCCCCCCCCCCCCCCCCCCCCCCCCCCCCCCCCCCCCCGCCACAGCCGCCGATAAGCGCCCAACAGCCGCTCGGCCTCGGGCGCACCAATCAGCCCGGCCCGCCGTCCGGCTGCCACCTGCAGCTCTACCCGCCGGGCGGGGGACGCGGCCTTCAGCGCCAGCATCTGCGCCAGCAGTTCGATATCCTGCAGACGGCCCGGCCCGTCCTTGGCCTCCAGCACGCCCTGCCCCGGCTTCGCCGCGCGCAGCCGCGCGCGCATCTCGGCCACGTCCTGCGTCACGCTCTCGCCCCCGGCCTTGGCGGCCAACAGCGCCTTGCGGAACTCCTCGATCTCATCGCCCAACTCAGAAGACCCCGCCACCAGCCGTGCCCGGGTCAGCGCCAGATGTTCCCAGGTCCAGGCCTCGTCCTGCTGGTAATGCCGGAACGCATCGAACGAGGTCGCCACCGGCCCCTGCCGCCCTGACGGCCGCAGGCGCATGTCGACCTCGTAAAGCCGCCCCTGCGCCATCGGCGCCGACAGCGCGGTCACCAAGGCCTGTGTCAAGCGCGCGTAATAGGGCCGTGCGGCCAAGGGGCGGGCCCCCTCCGAGGCCTCTTGCCCCGCTGCGTCATAGATCACGATCAGGTCGAGGTCCGAAGCCGCATTCAGTCGCCCCGCCCCCAACGACCCCATGCCCAGCACCGCCGCGCCCCGGCCCGGCATCGGCCCATGCTTGCGCGCGAATTCCTCGACGACCACCGGCCACAGCCCGGCCAGCGCCGCGTCGGCCAGCGCGGCATATTGGCTGGCCGCCTCGAACCCGTCGATCAGGCCGCGCAGGTGATGCACGCCGATGCGGAAATGCCATTCCTTGGTCCAGACCCGCGCCGCGTCCAGCCGCGCCTCGTAGTCGCGCTCGGCCCCCAGCCTTTGGGCGAAGCTCTGTGCCAGCGTCGCCGCGTCGGGCCAAGCGGCGAAGAAGCCGCCGCCGATCACCGCATCGAACACGCCCGCGTTGCGCGACAGGTAATCCCCCAGCTTCGGCGCCGTGGTCAGGATGTCCGACAACAGGTCGATCAACGAGGGGTTGGCCTCGAACAAAGAGAACAGCTGCACCCCGGCCGGCAAGCCACTGAGGAAGCGGTCGAAGCCGATGATCGCCTCGTCCGGCGAGGGCGCCCGCATCAGCCGCGACAGGATCTCGGGCTCCAGCCGGGTGAAGATGTCCTGCGCCCGGGTCGAGCGCAGGGCCGGATAGGACCGCCAACCGGCGACGATGCCGCGTTGCTGATCGCTCAACACCGGGCGCGGCGCGCTTTCCGAGGGCTGGAAGAAATCCTCGGTCAGCGCCATCACCCGCTCCAGCCGGGCCCGCAGATCGGCGCGGAAGGCCTCGGTATCGGCCCAGCCCGAGAAGCGGGCGATGCGGTCCCAATCCTCGGGCGCTTTGGGCAGGATCTGCGTCTGCGCGTCCTGCACCATCTGCAACCGGTGCTCCAACTCCCGATGTGCGCGGTAGGCTGCCACCAATTCGGCCGCGACATCCTCAGGCACCCAGCGCTTCGCCGCCAGCGCGCGCAAGCCGCCGACGGTGTCCGAAGCTCGCAGCTCAGGATCGCGCCCGCCGGCGATCAACTGCCGGGTCTGGGTGAAGAACTCGATCTCGCGGATGCCGCCGCGCCCCAGCTTCAGGTTATGCCCCTCCAGCGCCAGCGCCCCGGCAAGGCCCTTATGCTCGCGGATGCGGCGGATCATGTCATAGGCGTCCTCGATCGCCCAGAAATCGAGGTGCCGCCGCCAGACGAAGGGCCGCAGCACCGACTGGAACTTCGCCCCCGCCGCGAGGTCGCCTGCGCAGGGCCGCGCCTTGATCCAGGCCGCGCGCTCCCATGTCCGCCCGAGGCTTTCGTAATACCGCTCGGCCGCCTCCATCGAGATGCAGACCGGCGTGACCGAGGCATCGGGGCGCAGCCGCAGATCGGTGCGGAAGACATAGCCCTCGCCGGTATGGTCGTTGAGCATCGCCGCGGCCTTGCGGGTCGCGCGGATGAAGGCCTGCCGGGCCTCCTGCGCGTCATCGGGGTCGAACTGGCTTTCGTCGAACAGGCAGATCAGGTCGATGTCGGAGGAATAATTCAGCTCTCCCGCGCCCATCTTGCCCATGGCGAAGGCCACCATGCCGGCGCCGCGCTCTTCATCGCCCGCAGCCGCGCCCGGGATCTTCTGGCGCCGGATCTCCTCGGCCAGATGGGTCGCGAAGGCGCGTTGCACTGCAAGGTCCGCAAAACGGGTGAGCGCGCCGGTGACCTCCTCCAGGGACCAGACGCCGCCCAGATCGGCCAAGGCGGCCAGCAGCGCCACCCGGCGCTTGCCCTGTCGCAACAGGCTGCCGGTCTCCGTCGGCGGCGCCGGGATCAGGCCGGCCATCACCCCGTCGAACGCCGCCTCGGGCGTGCCAGACAGGGCCTCGCGCAGCCACGCTTCCTCGCGCTCCATCAGGCCTTTGAGGAAGGGGCTGCACCCGGCGGTTCCGGCCAGCAGAGCGCGCAGCGCCTCGGGCAGGTCGGCGAACCGCACGGCGATCTCGTCGGCGGGATCGCGGTCATGGGCAAGGGGCGAGCGGGTGAGTCGGGACAGGAATTCGGCCATGTCCCGATTAGCCCCGCCCCGGCCCGGATCGTCAACGCGGCAGATCAGGCCAGCGCGACATCCTCGCCGTCACCCTGCCGGTCGCGCTGCAGGTTGAGGCCGCCCGCCACCACGACGAAACCGCGGATGTCCGCGCCACGGTCCTTGCGGATCGTCGCCTCGGTCACGGTCAGCTCGGTGAAACCGGCGGCGGCCAGCACGCCCTCCAGATAGCCGCGCGAATGCGCGAAGCGGCGGCTCTCGCGCAGGACAAGCGGCTCCGACCCGGCCTCGACCGTGAAGGCCAGAACACCGTCGGGCGTCAAGGACCCCGCGCACCACGCGACGATCCGCTCCAGCGCACCGAGGTAGACGAAGACATCGGCGGCGAGGATCAGGTCATAGCGCGCGCCGATCTGCAGCTCGGCCAGATCCGCCTTCTCCAGCCGGTCGTAGATCCCCTTGGCCTGCGCCTGCCCCAGCATCGCCGCCGAGAGGTCGCAGCCCTCCAGCCAGCCGGTCGAGGCGCGGAACACCTCGCCCGCCAGCCCGGTGCCGCAGCCAAGGTCCATGGCCTGCGCGAACCGCCGCCCACCAAGGGCATCGCGCAGCAGCCACGGCGCGCGATAGCCCAGCTTGTCGACCAGAGCGGTGTCGAATTTCTCGGCATATTGGTCGAACAGCGCCTCGACGAAGGCCGCTGGCATCGCCTCGACCATCGGCACCTTGCGGGCGAGGTCGCGCTTCAACCCCGCGCCCAGCATGTCCGAAGGATCCGCCGCCATCGCCTTCTCCCACGCGTCGCAGGCCGCCTCCGGGGCGCCTGATGCCTCGTGCCACTCACCCAGCCGATACCAGCCAGCCGCCCAGCCGGGCGTGCGCCCCAGCGCCTCGGCCAGCAGCGCGCCGGCGCCGCCAGGGCCGCCGCTTCCCGCCACCCCTTCGAAAAAATCAAACCGCCGATCCACGATCAGATCGCCCGAGGACGCTGCCCACGATGCCATGCTTCACAAAGTCCAAAAGGGGGACGTGCCGGGGCCGTTTCGGCCGGGCGGCAGGCCCGGAAACACCGCCTGAAAGGCGCGGTGCAGCGCGCATCTAGGGCCGCGCATGGATTCGGTCAAGTCCCGCCTTGCGTTCCTGCGCGAGCCTGCGACAGTGACCGGGTGGAGGGTCGTGTATGCGCAAGTTTTTCAAGCGATTGGGCTGGGGTCTGCTGCTGTTTCTGGTCGTTCTGGCCGCCGTTGGCCTGTGGAAGCGCGAGCAGCTGATGCGCCTGATGGCCGTCAACTCGCTGTTCTCCGAGGACCGCATCGTCCACAATTTCTCGCATATGGATCAGTTGTTCCTGAGCGCCCCCATGGACGGCGGCACCCCCTCGGCCTTGCCGCTGGGCGACGACGCCCCGATGCCCGACGGCTTCGACACTTGGCTGGCCGAGCGCAGCGTGACCGGCCTTGTCGTCCTGCACGACGGCCAGATCGTGCACGAGCAATACCGCCTCGGCACCGCGCAGGACGATCCGCGCATCTCTTGGTCCGTGGCCAAGAGCGCCCTGTCCCTGCTGCTGGGAACCTTGGTGGCCGATGGCACCATCCCCGACCTTGACGCGCCGGTGACGCAATACGCGCCGGCGCTGCGCGGCTCGGCCTATGACGGCGCGACGATCCGCAACGTGCTGCGCATGTCCTCGGGCGTGGCCTTCAACGAGGATTATCTGGACTTCTGGTCCGACATCAACCGCATGGGCCGGGTGTTGGCGCTTGGCGGATCGATGGATGGCTTTGCGGCCGGCCAGACCGCCCGCCGCCCTGCCGCGCCGGGGTCGGACTGGCATTATGTCTCCATCGATACGCATGTCATCGGCATGGTGATCCGGGGGGCGACCGGCCGCTCCATCCCCGATCTGTTGTCCGAACGGATCTTCCAGCCCCTCGGCCTCGACCGCGATCCCTATTACGTCACCGATGGCGAGGGCGTGGCCTTCGTGCTGGGCGGGCTGAACCTGACCACGCGCGATTATGCCCGGATCGGCCAGATGGTCCTGCAGGAGGGCGCATGGCAGGGCCAGCAGATCGTCCCCGCCGACTGGATCGCCGAGAGCACCGCCCCCGGCCCGCATCAGGCCGAATTCGGCACGGGCTATGGCTATCAATGGTGGCTGCCCCCCGACGCCCGCCCCGGCGAGGCCTGGGCACGCGGCGTCTATGGCCAGAACATCTGGATTGACCGCACCCGCGGCGTGGTGATCGCCGTCAACTCGGCCGATCGCCTGTTCGAAGAGCCCCCGGTCATGCCGCAAAACGTCGCGATGTTCCGCGCCATTGCCGAGACCGTCTCGCCCCCCACCAACTAACCCACCCCAGCCAGCCGAAAGGAACACCATGTCCGACAGCCAGCCCGTCATCGCCCAGAAAGCCCCCTACCCGGTCGAGGTCGAAGAGGGAAAAACCTATTTCTGGTGCGCCTGCGGCAAGTCCCAGCGCCAACCCTTTTGCGATGGTTCGCACAAGGGCAGCGACTTCACCCCGGTGAAATTCACCGCCGAGTCGACGAAGAAAGCCTTCCTCTGCGGCTGCAAGCACAGCGACAAATCGCCCTTCTGTGACGGCACGCACAAGGGGCTCTGACCAAGCGCCGGTGCAGAAACTTTGGGCAGATGCCCGCCACCCGAGAGAAAATCCTTCCCTCCCAAGGCATTATTCGTGCTACAATCATCAGGCGAGTGTGGCGGCTTGTTCGGCCACACCCGCCTCCTTTCCTCCATCGTTTATGGGGGGCCATTGATTTCAAAGACCCTTTGACGGGCCTCAGCCCGGAGTAACCAGTTATGAAAGTCCCATCGATCAATTGCCTCGGCGGCCCGCTCGAGGAATGTTCGCTCGACCCCGTCACCGGCTTCTTCCGCAACGGCTGCTGCGATACCGGCCCCGCCGACCAAGGCAGCCACACCGTCAGCGCACAGATGACGGCCGAGTTTCTGGCACTGTCCAAGTACCTCGGCAACGACCTGACGACGCCGCGGCCGGAGTACGGCTTTCCGGGGTTGAAGCCCGGCGATTCGTGGTGCCTCTGCGCCTCGCGCTTCTTGCAGGCGCATGAAGAGGGCGCGGCCCCGGCCGTGCGCCTGAAGGCGACCCATATCCGCGCGCTGGACATCGTGCCCTTGTCGATCCTGCAGCTCTATGCCGTCGACGCACCGCCGGTTGGAGACCGCTGAGGCCGGACGCGACGAAAAGCGCGCTGGCATCGCCTGCGTGTCGAGTGCACAACGGCAGGATGATCGAACCGCGCTTCCCCATCACCGCCGAGGAAATCGACGCCGTCGTCGCCGATTTCTACGCCTTTGTGCGCCAACATCCCGGCCTTGGCCCGGTCTTTGCCGCGCATGTCACCGACTGGCCCGCGCATGAGGCCAAGATCGCCGGCTTCTGGCGCAACGCGATCTTGTTCGAGCGCAGCTATGACGGCAATCCGATGCAGGTGCACAAGACCGCCGGCAATGTCCGCCCCGGCATGTTCGAGCCTTGGCTGGGCCTGTTCGACATGGTGCTGCGCCGCAACCTGCGCCCCGAGCAGGCCGAGGCATGGTCGGCCTTGGCGCACCGGATCGGCCAAGGCCTGCGCGCCGGCTTGGTGGAAAGCTCGACCCGCGGCATTCCGAACCTGCGCGACGGCCCCCGTTTAAGCTGACCCCCTCTTCGATGCCCTCAACGGCTGCCCGCGACCGGGGTCGAACCGCGCGGGGTGGGCGGGCGGGAGCGTCGGGTCGGCACCGGGCGCGGGCCGCTTACAGCGACGCCGCCGGGGTCAGCGTCGCGCCGGGCACCAGCACAGGCCGTCCATCCGCATTCTCGATCGCAATCGCGGTGACCATCCCGCTCATCGGGTCATAGCGCACGGCAATCAGCATCGCGCCCCCACGGCGGGCTTCGATGGTGATGCCGCCCTCACCCTCCGTCGCCTCGACCGCATCCCAGCCCGAGCTGCGAAACGCTTCGGCCAAGGCCTCGGCCTCCAGCAGCGCATCAACAGAGGACGGCGCGACCTCCTCCTCGCCCCCAACCTGCGCCAATCCGGCCTGTGGCCAGACAGCGAAGGCGCCGACCGTGGCGGGCAGCAGCAGGGCAAGGGTTACGGCAGGCAGATCGAAGGCGCGCATCAGGGTTCTCCTCAGCTCGGTCAGGGCCGAAACCAACGCACCGCCCCCCTGCCTGTTCCGCCGCAAGCGCAACGGAAACGGCCCCGAGGTCTCCCCCGGGGCCGTGTCAGCGAAAGCCTGCCGAGAGCGAGGCTTCAGATCTTCATCTCGACGTTCAGATGCTTGGCGACGGTGAAGATGTCCTTGTCGCCCCGACCCGAGAGGTTGATGACGATGATATGCTCTTTCGGCAGGTCGCCCGCGATCTTCATCACATGCGCCAGCGCGTGGCTGCTTTCAAGCGCCGGGATGATGCCCTCGGTGCGGCAGCAGAACTGGAAGGCTTCCAGCGCCTCGGTATCGGTGATCGAGACATATTTCGCCCGGCCGATATCGTGCAGCCAGCTGTGTTCCGGCCCGATGCCCGGATAGTCGAGCCCCGCCGAGATCGAATGCCCTTCGAGGATCTGACCATCCTCGTCCTGCAGCAGATAGGTCCGGTTACCGTGCAGCACGCCCGGGCGCCCGCCCGTCAGCGAGGCGCAATGCTCCATCCGGTCGTCGACGCCATGGCCACCGGCCTCGACACCGATGATGTTCACCGACTTGTCGTCAAGGAACGGGTGGAACAGGCCCATCGCGTTCGAGCCACCGCCGACGGCAGCGACGATCGTGTCGGGCAGACGGCCCTCGCCTTCCTGCTCTTCCAGCTGCCAGCGGGTTTCCTTGCCGATGATGGCCTGGAAATCGCGGACCATGGCCGGATAGGGGTGCGGACCCGCCACCGTGCCGATGCAGTAGAAGGTGTCGCGCACATTGGTCACCCAATCGCGCAGGGCGTCGTTCATCGCGTCCTTCAGCGTGCCGCGGCCCGAGGTCACCGGGATCACCTCGGCGCCCAGTAGCTTCATGCGGAACACGTTCGGCGCCTGACGCTCCACGTCAGTGGCGCCCATGTAGACGATGCACTTGAGGCCGAACTTGGCGCAGACGGTGGCGGTGGCCACGCCATGCTGGCCCGCGCCGGTCTCGGCGATGATGCGCTCCTTGCCCATCCGCCGCGCCAGCAGGATCTGCCCCAGCACGTTGTTGATCTTGTGCGCGCCGGTGTGGTTCAGCTCCTCGCGCTTGAGGTAGATCTTCGCGCCGCCCAGCTCCTCGGTCATGCGCTCGGCGAAATACAGCGGCGAGGGACGACCGACGTAGTTCTTCCACAGATCGTCCATCTCGGCCCAGAAACTCGGGTCGGTCTTGGCGTGCTCGTATTGAGCTTCCAGCTCCAGAATGAGCGGCATCAGCGTCTCCGAGACGAAACGTCCCCCGAAGATGCCGAAACGCCCCGTCTCGTCCGGGCCGGTCATGTAGGAATTCATCAGATCGTCAGGCATGGGATCCCTCTTCGCTTGCCCCTGCCTACTCCGTTCCGCCTGCCTCCTGCAACAAGGCAATGACCGCGGCATAGCGTTCCCGGGGCTCCGTCCCCTCGATACGCGCGCGGTCCGGGTCCGGATCAGCGGCTTCAGCCCGATTGGCGTTGGCGATGCTCTGTTCGATCCGTCCCAGCGGCGTCAGCCCCTCGCTGTCGCGTCCCTGCGGATCGGCGCCGTGCTGCAACAGGACCTCGACCAGCGCCGCCTGCCCCAGCCGCGCCGCGCGGTGCAGCAGGGTCTCCCACCCTTCGAGGTTGCGCCATTGCAGGTTCGGGTCCAGCCCGTGCTGCAACAGCCACGCCATGACGGAGGGGCGCGGCGGCATCATCGCCAGATCCGCCAGACGGCGCAGATGCGGCGCCAGATCGGCCCCGCCCTCCAGCAAGGCCTGCAAGGTCGCAGGCGAGGCACAGCGGGAATGGGATTGCAGCGGCAAGGTCCCCGGCGCGGGGCTGCCGGGTGACATCTCCGACGGCGGCGGGGCGACGCGGTTGGGATCGGCCCCCCGTGCGATCAACAGACGCACATCCGCCGCACGGCATTCGACAATCGCCATCCGCAACGCGCGGTCCAGCGCCACGGGGTCCGACAGGTCGGAGGACCGCCAGTTGCCGAAGAAGGCCCAGGCTCCGGCGCCTGCGGCGAGGAACGCGGCAAGAGCCAGCCCGACGCGCCAGCCACCGATCTGCCGGGGTGGCGTCGCGCGCATCCGGCCCGACGGAGGGCGCCCCCCCAACCCGAAGTCAGGCGGACCACCCGGCGAAGAACCGGCGGCTGAGGACGCATCGTGCTCGGAATCGCTGACGAGGGGACGATCATTCCCCAGCTCTTGGCCCTTCTCGCGTTGGCCCGGCTTATCATTCGGCGACATGCGCGTGAGGATAAGTCAGGTCAGCGGTTAATCAAGGGGACTGATCTATCGCAAGACTGAGGCCGCCAATGCTTTGATACGACGCGATTTTCGAATCGCCCGCCACAGCGTGGCGACTGCAAGATGCGCGAAATTCCGCACCGCCTCACAGGAAAATCACCGAAGCGTGAAACCGGAACGCCCCCTCGCGCGTTTGTCCCGCAACAGCCGCCTTCGACAGAGCGGCCCCCGACACGGAGACCTCCCATGCTGCGCCTGACGCTTCTTGCGATCGCCATGGGCACCGCGCTGGCCTACAGCGCCCACGCTGCCCAGACGACCACCCCCCCGCTTTCCACCGCCACCGGTTCCGCCGTTCTGATGCCGGTCGGCCGGCAACTGAGCGGCGTGACCGTCACCGTCACGCTGCCTGCCGACAAGGCCGGCGCGCCCACGGGCAGCCCGTCGCGCCGCCAGATCGCCGCGATGGAAGCCGGCGAGAAGCCGGTACAGGAATGGACGATTTCGGACTGAGACCCGCGGGCGACAGCCTCAGGCTGTCGCCGCCGCCACGAAACGCGCAATGGCGTCCGCATCCTTGACGCCCGGCGCGCTTTCCACGCCTGACGAGACATCCACCTGCCGCGCGCCGGTCAGGGCGATGGCGTCGCGAACATTCTCGGGCGTGAGCCCACCGGCCAGCATCCATGGCACCGGCCAGCGCCGCCCGGCGATCAGTCGCCAGTCGAAGGCCAAGCCATTGCCGCCCGGCAACACCGCATCCTTGGGCGCCTTGGCATCAACCAGCAGCATGTCCGCGACCCGGCCGTAGTCGGCCAGCGCCGGCAGATCCTCGGCCGAGGCCACCCCCACCGCTTTCATCACCGGCAGACCGTAGCGCGCGCGCAGCTCGGACACGCGCTCGGGCGTTTCCTTGCCGTGCAGCTGCAGGATGGACAGCGGCACTTCGGCCATTACGGCCTCCAGCAACGCATCATCAGGATCGACGAACAGCCCGACCGAGGCCAGCTCGGGCGGGAAGGCGACGGCCAAAGCGCGCGCCTGCTCGATACTGACCGCGCGCGGGGATTTGGGGAAAAAGACCAGACCGCCATAGGCCGCCTTGGCCGCGACCAATGCCTCGACATCCTGCGGGCGCGTCAGCCCGCAGATCTTCACACGCGTATCGGCGGGCATCAGCCTTCCTTGGACTCGAGGATCGCGAGGACCTGCTCACGCGCGGCGGCGTTGCGGCCCGCCTGCGTCGCAGGGGCGGCCGGGGTCGGGGCGGCGGTCGAGGGCTGGTCGGCCCGAATGCGGTCCAACTCGCGCCGGTTTTGCTTGGCCTCGACGCGGATCGAGCGCTCGCGCAGCCATTCCCAGACCAGACCCAGCACCAGACCAAAGCCCACGGCCAGCCCGATGATCACGAACAGCGGCAGGGTCAGCGCATAGCCGAACCCGAGGAAGGCGGTGACGGTGTCGGGCCACAGGGCCAAGGTCACCGGCTCACGATTGGCCAGCGCCACCGTGACGCACAGCAGCAGGACAACAGCCAGAAGGGCGTAACGAAGATATTTCATGGTCTCAGGTCGCTTCCGGGCACAGGCGCCCGTCACTTGCAGCAAGCCGGGCGCGATAGGTTACGAGGCGTCGCCGTTCAGTCGGTCGCGCAGCAGTTTGCCGGTCTTGAAGAAGGGCACGCATTTCTCTTCGACATCAACCGTCTCACCCGTGCGCGGGTTCCGTCCGGTGCGCGCATCGCGTTGCTTGATCGAAAAGGCCCCAAAGCCCCGAAGCTCGACGCGCTCTCCGCGGGCAAGGGCTTCGATGATCTCGTCGAAGAAGGTGTTCACGATGCGCTCGACATCGCGCTGGTACAGATGCGGATTGGCTTCGGCAAGCTTCTGGATCAGTTCCGAACGGATCATGGCCCCCCCCAAAGTGGTACCGGATGGTCTGGCACGGGCCCCAGCAGCGGAAACCCTCGGTGCGATGACTATAGGCCGGATTCCAGCCTCGGCAATAAAAACTATGCAAATCCGATGGTTTGCGCCGAAACTCCGCCGCACGGGGGCAATTCTCAGGCAGCTTCCGCCCCGTCATCCCCCTCCTCCATTGCAGCCCCCGCGCGAATCGGCCGGGTTGCCACAGCAACACACGGGCGACACTTTGCCGCCCCGCCCGCTTCCGATAGCCTCGCCCCCATGACCCGGTTCCATGCCTTCTGGATCACCCGTTCCGGCCGTTCCAGCACGTCAGGCGATCCGGCCGCGCGCTTTCCGTTCTGGAGCGTGACCAAGACCGCCATCGCCATCACCGCCCTGCAGGCGGTTGAGGCTGGTCGGATCGCGTTGGACGCGCCCCTGCCCCCTGTCGATGACGCCGCGCCCTACAGCCTGCGCCAGTTGCTCGACCACAGCGCCGGGTTGCCCGACTACGGCCCCCTGCCCGCCTACAAAGCCGCCGTGGCCGAGGGGCAGCGCGCGTGGCCCCGCGCAACGATGCTGGCACAGGCGCTGCCGCAGGGTCGGCTTTTCGCACCGGGCGCGGGTTGGGCCTATTCCAACATCGGCTCGATGCTGGCGCTGGAAGCGGTCGAGGGCGCGACGGGCCAGCCGCTGGCCGCGCTGATCACTGAGGGGATCGCACGGCCGCTCGGCCTGACCGCGTTGCGGCTTACCGAGGGACCGGCGGATTTCGCCGACCTGCACTGGCCGAAAGCACGGCACTATGATCCCGGCTGGGTCTATCACCGCTGCCTGACCGGCACGGCCGAGGCGGCAGCGCGACTGATCCACGGGCTGTTCACCGGCCAATTGCTGGAGCCGGCGACGATGGTCGAGATGTTGAGGGCCCGTCCGCTCGGCGGCGCCCTGCCCGGTCGGTCCTGGACGCGCTGCGGCTATTCGCCGGGCTTGATGAACGGAGAGATGGGCGAGGCCGGACGAGCGATCGGACATAGTGGCGCCGGGCCGTTCAGCAGCAATGCCGCCTATCACTTCCCCGATCTGCCGGATGCCCCCAGCGTCGCCGTCTTCGCCCATGGCCCGGACGAGGGACCAGCCGAACTGGAGGCCGCCCGGATCGCCCTGTCCCTCAGCACCTAAAGGAAAAGGCCCCGCCGAAGCGGGGCCTTTCCGATGCGTTCAACCGATCCGGGATCAGTTGTTGCCGCGCAGAGCAGCGCCGAGGATGTCGCCCAGCGAAGCGCCGGCATCCGACGAGCCGTACTGTTCGACAGCTTCTTTCTCTTCGGCGATCTCGCGAGCCTTGATCGACAGACCCAGTTTGCGGGTCTTCGAGTCAACCGAGGTGACGCGGACGTCGACCTTGTCACCGGTGCCGAAGCGCTCGGGGCGCTGGTCGGCACGGTCACGGGCCAGATCCGAACGACGGATGAAGGCCTTCATGCCGTTGTAGTCGACTTCGATGCCGCCGTCCTCGATCGCGGTCACTTCGACCGTGATGATCGAACCGCGCTTCACGCCGTCAACCGCATCCGAGAAGGTGTCGGCGCCCAGAGCCTTGATCGACAGCGAGATACGCTCGCGCTCGACGTCGACTTCCAGAACGGCCGCCTGGACGACGTCGCCCTTGCGGTACTGCTGGATGGCTTCCTCGCCGCGCTGATCCCACGACAGGTCCGACAGGTGAACCATGCCGTCGATGTCGCCGTCGAGACCGATGAACAGACCGAATTCGGTGATGTTCTTGACTTCGCCCTCGATGGTCGAGCCCGACGGATGGTTCTCGGCGAACACTTCCCACGGGTTGCGCTGGGTCTGCTTGAGGCCGAGCGAGACGCGACGCTTCGCGCTGTCGATCTCGAGGACCATGACTTCGACTTCCTGCGAGGTCGAGACGATCTTGCCCGGATGGACGTTCTTCTTGGTCCAGCTCATTTCCGAGACGTGGACCAGACCTTCGACACCCGGCTCCAGCTCGACGAACGCGCCGTAGTCGGTGATGTTGGTCACGCGGCCCTTGTGGACCGAACCCAGCGGGTAGGACTGCTCGACCGAATCCCACGGATCGGCCTGCAGCTGCTTGATGCCGAGGCTGATGCGGTGGGTTTCCTTGTTGATCTTGATGACCTGAACCTTGAGGTTCTGGCCGATCGACAGGACTTCGGACGGGTGGTTGATGCGGCGCCAGGCCATGTCGGTGACGTGCAGCAGGCCGTCGACACCGCCGAGGTCAACGAACGCACCGTATTCGGTGATGTTCTTGACGACACCATCCAGCACCTGGCCTTCGGCCAGCTTGCCGATGACTTCGGCGCGCTGTTCGGCACGCGATTCTTCGAGGATCGCACGGCGCGAGACAACGATGTTGCCACGGCGACGGTCCATCTTCAGGATCTGGAACGGCTGCTTCAGACCCATCAGCGGGCCAGCGTCGCGCACGGGGCGCACGTCAACCTGCGAGCCGGGCAGGAACGCCACAGCGCCGCCGAGGTCGACGGTGAAGCCACCCTTGACGCGGCCGAAGATCGCACCCTCGACGCGCTGCTCGGCCTCGTAGGCCTTCTCCAGGCGGTCCCAGGCGGCTTCGCGGCGGGCTTTCTCGCGGCTCACGACGGCTTCGCCGCGGGCGTTCTCGACGCGCTCCAGGTAAACCTCGACCTCGTCGCCGATGGCGACTTCGGGGGCTTCACCCGGGTTTGCGAATTCTTTCAGCTCGACACGGCCTTCCATCTTGTAGCCGACGTCGATGATGGCTTGGCCCGCCTCGATGGCGATAACCTTACCTTTGACGACACTGCCCTCTTGCGGGGTGTCGATCTCGAAGCTCTCCTGCAGGAGGGCTTCGAATTCAGCCATAGCATTGCTCATATAAATCAGTTCCTTATGGGTCTGTTTCACTGGCCTGACGGTTGGCTCCGCCGGTCTTTGACTGCCCTCAGTCTCATGCAAGAACGGACGCCCAAGCGGACGCCCGTTGCAACCATGCCTCGGGATGGGGGCGGCTATAGACCTGCAAAGCCTTTATGGCAAGGGAAAACCCGGCCCGGCAGCGGGTCTGCGCCGCCCCCCTTCCGGCCCCTTTCACAGGGGGCCGAGGGGTCAGGCGACGCGGGTCACCAGCGTGTCCATCGGGCGGCGGACCTTCTTCATGCTCAGCAGCCAGTCGCCCGAGGCATCGCGGTAACCCAGCGGCAACAGAGTGACCGACCGAAGACCGCGCGCCCGCAGCCCGAGGATCTCGTCGACCTTGTCGGTCTCGAAGCCCTCCATCGGGGTCGCGTCGACCTCTTCGAAGGCGGCAGCCGTCACCGAGGCCGAGAAGGCGATATAGGCCTGACGTGCGGCGTGGTTGAAGTTCTCTTCCGCCGTGCGCGGCAGATACATGCCTTTCAGGCGGTCGTAATAGGCGGTCAGCGCCTCGCTCACGCCGCCGCGCTCGGCACCCATCTGCTCGACCACGGCGTCAATCCGAGCGTCGGTGTAATTGTCCCAGGCCGCGAAAACCAGCAGATGCGAGCCATCGGTGATTTGCGCCTGATCATAGGCGGCAGCGCGGATCTGGGCGCGGGTCTCGGGGTTGGTGACCACGATGATCTCGAAGGGCTGCAGCCCGCTCGAGGTCGGGGCGAGGCGGGCGGCTTCGAGGATGCGCTCGACGGCCTCCTCGGGAACAGCGCGGCTCGGGTCCATCTTCTTCGTGGCATAGCGCCAGTTGAGCCGGTCGATAAGCATGGGGTGTCTCCTTCAGTCCCCCGGTCCCGGGGTGGTATTGATTTGTAACCGGGTGGATATATGATACTGTCAGAGAGCTTCAAGAAGGCACATTCGGGTCACCCGGTCACAGGAAGGGAACCAGCGATGAAGGATGTCGTTCACGGCTGCGGCCAATGCCAACGGATCAATGACGTGCTCTCGCGCGTGGGGGACCGCTGGAGCATGCTGGTGATCTATGCCCTGCGCGACGGGCCGGTGCGCTTCAACGCGCTGAAGCGGGAGTTGGGGATCTCGCAGCGGATGCTCAGCCTGACGCTGCGCAATCTGGAGCGCGACGGGCTGGTGCTGCGCCACTACTACCCAGAGATCCCGCCACGTGTGGAATACGAGCTGACGCCCCTCGGCCACAGCCTGCGCGGGCCGGTGCGGGCGCTGACTGACTGGGCCTTGGCGAACCTCGATCACATCGACGCGGCCCGCGCCAGTTTCGATGCTGAGGTCGAACAGGCCGGGTAACCTCCGGCCACACACCCGCAAGCCGCTGAAATTCCTTCCGTTACGCCAAGCCGGTGATAGTCTCACGGGCGGGAGGAACCAACATGACCATCATTCGCAGCGCCTATCCCGATGTGCCGATCCGGGATCTGACGATCACCCAGGCCGTTTTCGAGGGGATCGACCCCGACAGCATCGTGCTGATCGACGGCCCCACCGGGCGCGAGGTCACCGGCGCGCAATTCCTCGGCGGGGTGCGGTCGCTGGCCGGCGGCTTGGTCAGCCGGGGCTATGGCAAGGGCAGCTGCGTGGCCCTAATGGCGCCCAACCTGCCCGAGTTCGTCACCGTCTTCCACGCCGTCGCTTGGGCCGGCGGGACGGTGACCACAGTCAACCCCACCTATACCGCGCATGAGCTGAACCATCAGCTAAAGGACGCGGGCGCCGAGCTGTTGGTGACGATCTCCATGTTCCTCGACACCGCGCGGCAGGCCGTTGCCGGAACCAAGGTGCGCGAGATCGTGTTGATCGACGGCGCGGCCACTGGCGTCACGGCGCTGCGCGACATGATGGGGGCGCCACTGACGGAACAGGTGGCGGTCGATCTTGAGGAGCATGTGGTCTGCCTGCCCTATTCCTCGGGCACGACCGGGCTGCCGAAGGGGGTGATGCTGACCCATCGCAACCTCGTCACCAACATGGATCAGGCGCTGGCGCTGTCGGTGTTGCAGCCGGGCGAGACGACGGTCGCCTTCCTGCCCTTCTTCCATATCTACGGGCTGCAGGTGCTGATGAACTTCTACCTCGCCTCGGGCGGGACGCTGGTGACCATGCCGCGCTTCGATCTGGAGATGTTCCTGACCCTGTCGCAGACGCATCGGACGCCGCGGATGTGGATCGTGCCGCCGGTGGCGCTGGCGCTGGCCAAACATCCGCTCGTCGACAAGTTCGACCTCTCGTCGCTTGTGCAGGTCAATTCCGCCGCTGCCCCCCTTGGCGCCGATGTCGCCGAGGCCATGGGCAAGCGCCTCGGCACCGCCGCGACGCAGGGCTACGGCATGACGGAACTCAGCCCCGTCAGCCATGTCTCGCCCAAGGGCAAGGGCCGCGCCGGGGCCTCGGGCCAGACGATCCCCAACACCGAATGCCGGATCGTCGATCCCGAGACGATGAGGGACGCCGAGCCCGGTCAGGATGGCGAGATCTGGATCAAGGGCCCGCAGGTGATGAAGGGCTATCTCAACAACGCCAAGGCCACGGCCGACACGATCGTCGAGGGCGGCTGGCTGCGGACCGGCGACATCGGCCATTTCGATGCGGATGGCTACCTGTTCATCACCGACCGGCTGAAGGAGCTGATCAAGGTCAAGGGCTTCCAGGTCGCGCCCGCCGAGCTTGAGGCCCTGCTGGTGACCCACCCCGCCATCGCCGATGCCGCCGTGATCGGCGTGCAGGACGCCGACGCGGGCGAGGTGCCGATGGCCTTCATCGTCTCGGCCAACCCGCCATCCCTGGCCGAAGTGCAGGCCTTCCTCGACAAGGAGATCGCGCATTACAAGCAGGTGAAACGGCTGGAGGTGGTCGAGGCGATCCCGAAATCCACCTCGGGCAAGATCCTGCGCCGGATGCTGCGTGAGAAGGTCAGCGCGACCGCCTGACCATTACGGGCGCCGCCTCGGGTGGCGCCCACTCGCCGCCGAACGGCCCCGTCAGCACACCTGCCCTCCGCGATCACCGCGTGAGGTCAAAGACCATCGCGCACGGCACGCCCTCGCACGCACCGATCCCGCAGGCCTGCCCCCTGCGTCACCGCTCGTAATAGGCGTAGAAATACTGCCCACCGATCGAGCCGACATGCTGCGACCGCGTCGCCTCCTGTGCGTCAAACAGCGCCTGATCGCCGATCGGCTGCGAGGTGATCCCGCCGCCCTGCGGATAGCCATCCCGATAGACCGCCCAGCCGACATCCGGCTGCCAGTTCAATTCAGGCGTTTCGTCCACGGTCTGGACGATCACCTTCCCCTCCTTGAGCTTTTGCAGGAACTCGGCATGTTCGGGATAGCGGGCATCATACCCGGCCTCGGCGCTTTTCAGATAGGCCAAGGCCTTCTGGCGGAAGGCCTCCTTGTCCTGCGGCACGTCGAGCCCGGAATAGCTGATCTGCACACTATCCCCCAACCCCGACACTGCCCGCGCGATCTCGGAGCCCGCGCCAAAGTAATCGCGCGCGGCCTTCGCGCTGAGGACGAGCTTGCTGGCATTCTCAGGCGCCGTCGCCTCCGCGCCCGCCTTGGCCATGACCTGCGACCCGAAAGCCAAAGCCCCCTGCCCATAGGCACCGCTGGAGCCGAGCAGTTTCAGCGCGATCTGCGCGCCGGTCTGATAGGACGAAATGCCGAAACTCATGGTCACACCTCTTACGCAACAGGCCCAAGGCACCACGAGTTTCCTTGTCAACAGATTGCCAAGTCCCGACAATTGCGCACATCCGCCCCGGAGGGCCGGTGACCGGGCGCCCCCTCGCGGCGACGCCCCAGCCCCTCACAGCCGAAACAGGCCCAGCGCCTCGATCACCTGCGCCTTGGTTTCCTCGGTCCGCTCGCGGGCGCGTTCAGTCCCCTCGCGCACCACCGAGAGGACGTAGCCGAGGTCCTTCGCCAGAGCGGCCCGCCGCGCCCGGATCGGCGCGATCATCGCCTGAAGAATTCCTTCGAGCCGCCGCTTGATGACCGTGTCGCCCAAGCCTCCTACCCGGTAGCGCGCCTTCAGGGCCTCGACCTCGGCCCGGTCGGGATCGAAGGCGTCGAGATAGGTGAAGACGACATTGCCCTCGACGCAGCCGGGGTCCGAGACGCGTAGATGGCCGGGATCGGTGAACATCGCCCGCACCGCTGCGGCGATCTCGTCAGGGCTGGCGTTGAGCGCGATGGCGTTGCCGCCCGATTTCGACATCTTCGCCCGCCCGTCGATGCCCGGCAACCGCCCGGCCTCAGGGATCAGCGCCTGCGCCTCGGGCAGGATGGACTGGCCCGCGACGGCGTTGATGCGGCGGACGATCTCGTTCGTCTGTTCGATCAAGGGCGCCTGATCCTCGCCCACCGGCACGACAGTGGCGCGAAAGCCGGTGATATCGGCCGCCTGCGCCGCCGGGTAGCACAGGAAGCCCGCCGGAATGTCGCGCCCGAAACCGCGCTGGCGGATCTCGTCCTTGATCGTCGGATTGCGCTCCAGCCGGGCGACGGTGACGAAGTTGAGATAGAGCATCGACAGCTCGGCCAGCGCGGGCAGGTGCGATTGCAGGCAGATCGTGGATTTCGCCGGGTCGATGCCGACCGCGAGGTAATCCATCGCCACCTCCAGCACATTGCGCCGGACCTTGGCCGGGTCATGGGCATTGTCCGTCAGCGCCTGCGTATCGGCGAGCAGCAGGAATTGTCGGTGGCTGTCCTGCAACGCGAGGCGGTTTCTGAGCGAACCCGCGTAATGGCCGATATGCAGCGGGCCGGTTGTGCGGTCGCCGGTCAGGATCACGGGTCGGGGATCAAGGGTCGTCATGGCTGTCCTCAGAGAGACGGGGAACCGCAAGGGACAAGCCGGAATACACGAAAGGCCGCCCATGGCGGCGGCCCCCTGTGTTGTGAAACATCAACGCAATGTCGCGCGGGCCGCCCTATGAGGGAAGCCACCACCAAGCCTGGGTCGGGAACATCGCGCGTTTCATGCGACGGGCCTACCCTGCCCGGGGATGCCGTTCAAGTCAGCAATAGCGCTCGGGCCCGATCCATTGCGCATCGTCATAGCGGTCGCCATGCGCCCAGCCGACCGGCAGAACGGCCTCAATCCGGGCAACGTCCTCGGCGGTAAGAGTAATCTCGGCCCCGCGCAGACATTCCTTGAAATGCTCGACCGAGCGCGTGCCGGGGATCGGCAACACATGCTCGCCCCGCGTCAGAAGCCAGGCATTGGCCAAAGCCGCGGCGGGCTCCCCCATCTCGGCCGCAAGGGCGCGGAAGCCGTCGGTGATCTTCAGATTGGCCTCGTGATTGCCCGGCTGGAAGCGCGGGTTCGAGGCCATGAACGGGATCTCGGTGATGCGGTCGGGCAGGATCGGGTGATCCGTGAGCAGCGACCGCCCGACCGGCGAGAACGCCACCAGCGCCGTGCCCAGCTCGGAGCAGGCCTGCACGAGGCCCAGCTCGGGCGAGCGGGTCTGCAAGGAGTATTCCGACTGCACGGCATCGATATGGGTCACCGCAGCGGCGCGGCGCAACGAAGCCGGCGCGATCTCGGAGAAACCGACCGCGCGGGTCTTGCCCGAGGCCTTCAGCCGCGCGAGCGTCTCGGCCACTTCCTCGATCGGCCGGGCGGCCTCGCGACGGTGGATGTAGAACAGGTCGACATGATCGACGCCAAGCTTCTGAAGGCTCTTGTCGAGCTCGGCCTCCAGATGCGCCGGATCATTCGAGAGCGCCCGCTTGCCGTCGGCGCCCGTGGTGATCGAGGCTTTGGTGGCAATGACGAACTCATCCCGCGCGCTGGGGTTCTTCGCCAGATACGAGCCAATCCAACGCTCGGACCGCCCGCCGCCATAGACATTGGCGGTGTCGAGATGGCTCACGCCCCGCTCCCGCATCAGGTCGAGGATCGCGTGCGAGGCCTCCTCGCTGGTGGGTCCGTAGAAATCCGAGAAGGACATCGCGCCATAGCCGATGGCCGAGAGTTCGATCCCCGAGGATCCCAGTCTGCGCTTTTGCATGAAGCTCTCCGGTCTGTTGCCGGACTTACCTGACGCCCGGGCGGGCGCGGGTCAAGGGCGGGTAGTGGCCGGAGGGGTTTCTCCCTCACCCGGCATGGCTCCGCCACGCAGGTCTCGGGCGACGGAAGAAGGGGGGGGGGCGCTGCCCCCCTCGCCCTGCGGGCTCTCCCGGCCCTCGGCTTACGCCTCAGGCGTTCGAGCTTAAGGGCGCGCCACTGGCGCTCCCTCCGGGCGGCCCTCACCCCCCAGGATAATTCAGGAACGAAGATGAGAGGAGCGTGGCGAGGCATTCTCACCTTGTCACAAATACTCAAGGCCCCTCATCGCGCGCCCCACGTCTCATCACTCTGCGTGAAATACTCACGGCAACCTGCCCAACAGCCGAAGGCAGTCAAGTCGGCGCGGGCGGCCGAAGCGCGCGGGGTGGGTGGGTGGGAGCGCGGTTCGGCCGCCCCCTCTCCCCTCAGAGCGACTGATCCCAATCGCGCATGCGGGCGACGTAGCGGGCCAGCGTATCGATCTCCAGATTGATCGCGTCGCCCACCCCGATGTCGCCCCAGGTCGTGACCTGCTGCGTATGCGGGATCAGGTTCACACCGAACTCGCGCCCCTGCACCTCGTTCACCGTCAGCGACGTGCCGTTCAGCGCCACCGACCCCTTGGGGGCGATGAAACGCGCCAGCTCCTCGGGAGCGCGGAAGGTCACGCGGGTCGAGTCCCCTTCGGTCACCATCCCGATCACCTCGGCCACGCCGTCGACATGACCCGAGACGATATGCCCGCCCAGCTCATCCCCGACCTTCAGCGCGCGCTCCAGGTTCAGACGTTTGCCGACGGCCCAGGAGTTCCGGCCGATCGCGGTCTTCATCACCGTCTCGGCCGAGATATCCACGTCGAACCAGTTCATCGGCTCACGGCCCAGCGCCACCACCGTCAGGCAAACCCCGTCGCAAGCGATGGAGGCGCCGATCTCGATCCCGTCCACGTCATAGGCCGTGCCGATCCGCGCCCGCAGGTCGCCGCGCTGCTCCACGGCGAGGACCTCGCCGATATCGGTGATGATTCCGGTGAACATGGCTTCCCCTTCGTTGTCTCTGCCCCGGGCCTTCTTTCAGCCATCATCGGGGTTTATGCCTTGGCCAATCTCTGGCATCCTTTTGCGCCAAGGGGAACACCCCATCCGGCGCCTTGAACCGGGACATAAGCAGGCAACAGCACCAGGCACAGGCCCATGATCCGCACCACCGGCGACGATCGCCGCTTCCTCTTCCTTCAGGGGCCGCACGGGCCCTTCTTCCGGGAACTGGGCGCCATGCTGCGTCAGGCGGGGGCCGAGGTCTGGCGCGTGGGCTTCAACCGGGGCGACCAAGCCTATTGGGGGCGTGAGGGCTATCTGCCCTTCACCGGCACCCAAGACGATTGGCCCGCCTACTTTGACGGGCAATTGGAGGCGCTGGGGATCACCGACCTCGTCCTCTACGGCGACACCCGCTTCATCCATGCCGAGGCCGTTCGCCGCGCCAAGGCCCGCGGGATCCGCGTCCATGTCTTCGAGGAAGGCTATCTGCGCCCCTGGTGGGTGACCTATGAGCGCGGTGGCTCGAACGGGCATTCCCGCTTGATGGACCTCAGCGTGGCACAGATGCAGAAGGCGCTGGAAACCGTCGAGACCGACCTGATCGATGCCCCCGCTCATTGGGGCGACATGCGTCAGCACGTCTGGTACGGCGCCGCCTATCACGCGCGCATTCTGCTGGCGAACCGTGCCTACCGCGGCTTCCGCCCCCACCGCGCGCTGAATGTCGGGCAGGAGTTCCGCCTGCACCTCGGGCGCTTGCTGGCCATGCCGTTCCACGCCATCGAACGGCGGCTCGCCACGCGGCGGGTACGATTGGGCGGCTTCCCCTATCACCTTGCCCTGCTGCAGCTGGAGCATGACAGCAGCTTCCAGCAACACTCGCCCTTCTCGACGATGACCGAGTTCCTTGAGCTCGCTATCCGCGGCTTTGCCGAAGGCGCGCCCCGCCACCACCATCTGGTCTTCAAGGCCCATCCGCTTGAGGATGGCCGCACCAAGCTGAAGGCCGACATCGCCCGCCTCGCCCGTGAGGCCGGGGTTGCCCACCGCGTCCATTTCATCCGCGGCGGCAAGCTTGCGGGCCTTCTGAACCACGCGCGCTCGGCGGTGACCGTGAACTCGACGGCGGCGCAACAGGTGCTCTGGCGCGGCATGCCGCTGAAGGTCTTCGGCGCCGCGGTCTATGACAAGCCCGAGTTCGTCTCGACCCAGGATCTGCCCGAATTCTTCGCACAGCCAACCCGCCCCGATCTGCGCGCCTACCGGGACTATCGCCGATTCCTGCTGGAAAGCTCGCAACTTCCCGGCGGCTTCTATTCCGCGGCCGGTCGTCGGCAATTGCTCCGGCAGGTCGTCGACATGATCCTGTCGCCGGAAGATCCCTACGACGCCCTGATCGCCGGCAGTGCGGCACCCCGGCAACACCTGCGCCTGCTGCCCTGACCACGGGTCCCCCGGGCTGATGGACCGCGACCGGGCCACAAGATGCGGCACCGGACCCACGCGCACGACGCTAAATAGGCAGGCACCGCCCACCGCCACGCGCCGCGGAGGCGCAGCCTCCGCCGGGCCGCCGGGGGCTCGATGCCCCCATGGCCCGCCCCTGTTGTCTGACAGGAACGCTCGCCGCACATCCCCACTTGGAAATTTTCGCGCTTCTGCGTATAGTTGCACAAAAAACTTGAGGCAGATCCATACAAGGAGCCCGAGCAGTGATTGTCAGACCTTCGCGCCGCGCCCGTCGGCTGGCGCTCGGTGCGCTCTTGGTGGCCCTTGGCGCCTGTACCGCGCCGCGCCCCGGCCCCAACATGAACGAGATCTTCGCCGGCTCCGTCATGCGGGAGGGCAATGCCTATATCGTGGCTGTCGGTGACCGCGTGAACCGCGCCGCCAACGTGCCCATGGCCCTCGGCTTCTCGGATTCGCTGCGGCAGGCGCGCCTGTTGGGCGGCGACACCATCCGCACCGGCGACACCGTCTCCGTGACCGTCTACGAGAACGTGCCCGAGGGATTGCTGACCTCCGTCGATACGCGCGGCGCGCAGCTCACCGAGCTTCAGGTCGACGACCAAGGCTACATCTACGTCCCCTTCGCCGGCCGCGTTCGGGCCGCCGGCCAGTCGCCCGAGGCCCTGCGCTCGGCGATCTCGGAACAGCTGGACCAGCAGACGCCCGACCCGCAGGTCTATGTCAGCCGCACTGGCGGTGACGGCGCGACCGTCAGCGTCGTCGGCCGCGTCGGCGCCCAGGGCGTCTATCCGATCGAGCGTCCCAACCGCCGTTTGACCGCCATGCTGGCCACTGCCGGCGGCGTCAGCATCGAGACCCAGACCGCCGTGGTCTCGGTCGCGCGCGGCTCGGTGACGGACCGCATCTGGCTGGAAGACCTGTTCGAATACCCGCAGCTCGACATCGCCATGCGCGGCGGCGACCGTATCTTCGTCGAGGCCGACCAGCGCCGTTTCACGGTTCTGGGCGCGACCGGCGAGCAGGCCCTCGTGACCTTCGACCAGCGTCAGCTGACCGCGATCGAGGCCCTCGCGCAGGTCGGCGGCCTTGATGCCACCCGCGCCGACCCGACCGGGGTCTTCGTCTTCCGCGACGAACCCGTCGAGGTGGCGCGCAACGTTCTTGGCCAGCCGAACCTGCAGACCGACACCCGGATCGTCTATGTGCTGGACCTGACCGCGCCGAACGGCATGTTCATGGCCCGCGACTTCCAGATCCGCGACGGCGACACGATCTATGTGACCGAGGCCTCCTCGGTGGCGTGGAACCGTCAGATCGCCACGCTGTCGGGCACGCTCAGCGCCACCGGCACCGCGGTGACCACCTACAACCGCGCCAGCAGCGGCGGCTGATTGTCCTCGCCGCGTCATGGAGCATGAGGACGCGCCGCCCCGCCGCCTGATCGCCGCGAGCCTGGGCTTTCTGGGCCCCGGCGCGCAGGCGCGGCGCATCCGGCGCATTCTGGACCTGTCCCTGTCGCGCCCCCGCGCCGGCTGGCCTTCGCCGGGCGATGCCGTGGTGGCCTGGGGCCACAGCCCCCGTGCCTGGCGCGCCGAATGGCTCGCGGCGCGCTCGGGTGCGCCGCTGTGGCGGATCGAGGACGCCTGGATCCGCTCGCTCCACCCCGGTCGTCAGGGCAATGAGCCGCCGATGGGCCTGCTCGTCGACGCGCTCGGCCTGCATTACGATCCCGCCCAGCCGTCGGAATTGGAGCTGCTTTTGCAGACCCATCCGTTGGACGACGGCCCGCTGATCGCCCGCGCCCGCAGCACTTTGGAGCGGATGCGCGCCCTTGGCCTGTCCAAATACAACGCCCACGACCCCACTCTGCCCCCGCCCGAACCGGGCTACGTGCTCGTCGTCGACCAGGTGCGCGGCGATGCCTCGCTGACCCATGGCGGCATCGGTGACGAGGCCGCGATCAATCGCCGCTTCCGCGACATGCTGAACGCCGCGCTGGACGAAAACCCCGGCGCGCGGGTGTTGATCCGCGCCCATCCCGAGACCACGGGCGGCCAACGCCCCGGCCATTACCAGCCCGAAGACGCCATCGGTCGCGTCTCTTTCGTTGAGGGGGCGCATAGCCCGCAGGCCCTGCTGGAGGGCGCGGTCGCGGTCTATACCGTCTCGTCGCAGATGGGGTTCGAGGCCATTCTCGCCGGGCATCGCCCGCGCGTCTTCGGCCATCCCTTCTATGCCGGCTGGGGCCTCAGCGGCGACGAGATCCCGCCGCCCCGCCGCGGTCGCGACCTGACCCGCGTACAATTGTTCGCGCTGGCGATGCTGGTCTATCCAGTCTGGTACGACCCGCTGCGCGACCGGCTGTGCCTGTTCGAGGAAGTGCTCGACCAGATGGAAGCGCGGCTCAAGGTCTATCGTCAGGACCATGCCGGCCATGTCGCAGCCGGCATGCGCCGCTGGAAACGCCCGCATCTGCAGGCCTTCTTCGGCACACACCACCCGGTCCGTTTCAGCGACGAGGGCGCGACCCTCGCCTGGGCCTCCCGCGCACCCGAAGGGTTCGACGGGTTGCGGGTCGAGGATGGCTTCCTGCGCTCGAAGGGCTTGGGGGCCGAGCTGGTGCCGCCCCTTTCGCTGGCCGTCGACGACCTCGGGATCTATTACGACCCCAGCCGCGAAAGCCGGCTGGAACGGCTGATCGCCACGCCCCTCGACGCCGCGGCCGAGGAACGCGCCCTGTGGCTGCGGGCGACGATCCTCGACAGCGGGCTGAGCAAATACAACCTCGGCGGCGCGGCAGGAGAGGCCAAGGCCCGGGTTGCGGCCCTGCGTGGGGAACGGCCGGGGGCCACGGTGATCCTCGTGCCCGGACAGGTCGAGGACGATGCCTCGATCCGTCTCGGCGCGGGCGAGGTCTGGACCAACCGTGCCTTGCTGGAGGCCACGCGCGCGGCCCATCCCGAGGCGATCCTGCTGTATAAACCCCATCCCGATATCGAGGCGGGTCTGCGGCCCGGTGCCTTGGGCGAGGCCGCGGAATTGGCGGATCTGGTGCTGGACCGCGTCGACGCGGCCGAGGCTTTGGGGATGGCGGATGCCGTCTGGACCATGACCTCGGGTCTGGGGTTCGAGGCCCTGATGCGGGGCCTGCCGGTCACGACGCTGGGCGCGCCCTTCTATGCGGGCTGGGGCTTGACCGAGGATCGCAGCCCGGTGCCCGAGCGCCGGCTGGCCGTTCAGCCACGCCCGACGCTGGACCAGTTGGTGCATGCGACGCTGATCGCCTATCCGCGTTATCTGGACCCGGTCACCCGTCAGCCCTGCCCGCCCGAACTGGCGGTCGAGCGGCTGGCGCATGGCCTCACGGGGCGCGGATCGCCGCGCCTCAGGGCGCTGGCGAAGCTTCAGGGGGTTTTTGCCAGCTATGCCTGGCTGTGGCGGCGCTGATTACAGCGCCGCTCGCGGCACCGGCACAAGGCCCAGACGCTGCGCCGCTTCCAGGGACAGGATGTTCGAGTTCAGGCCCTGCGTCGACTGATAGCCGCGCACGGCCTCGGCCAGCTCGGGGCCCCATTCGCCATCGATCGCACCGCCGTAATGGCCGCGCGCGGTCAGGGCGCGTTGCAGCGAGGCGATGAAATCCTCGGTCACCTGCTCCGGGCAGAGGACAGCGAACAGACGGTCCTGCGCGGGTGCGATCACCTGCTCCTGCGGGGCCAGCGTGGCATCCGCACCACTGGGCACGAAGGTCGTCTCGGTCACCGCGGGAATGCGGTCGGTGGTCCAGCAGGCATTGTCGGGGATCGTGGCCGGGCGACCGGCTTCGGGTGCGGGTTCGGCCCGGGTCGCGGGCTCGGGCGCCGAGGACTGGCAGGCAGCCAGAATGGCGGTCAGGCAGAGCGGAAGGACAAGACGCAGCATGAAAGCCCCAGCGCGCGATTCGGCGCATTGTTTCGTGTTCAGGAGCAATCTGTTGTCGAAAGGGGGCAATTTCCGGGCAGCGAAACGGCGAAGCGCGGGCGGCTCCGGCACCATTTCGCGGCGAAGGACCTTATCGGCGGCCCCCGCTCCCTTGCTTGCACGACCCGCCGCGACACTTTTCAAAGCGTCGTCCATCGCTTATGTCGGACGTGGATTGCAACGGAACACAGGCAGGCAGACCACATGGTCAAGATCACCTATATCGAGTTCGACGGCAAAGAGCATGTCATCGACGTGGCCGAGGGCCTGACCGTCATGGAAGGCGCCCGCGACAATGGCGTGCAAGGCATCGAGGCCGATTGCGGCGGCGCCTGCGCCTGCTCGACCTGCCATGTCTATGTCGACCCCGCCTGGGTCGAAAAGCTGCCGGCCAAGGACCCGATGGAAGAGGACATGCTCGACTTCGCGTATGAGCCCGATCCGACCACCTCGCGCCTGACCTGTCAGCTGAAGGTGACCGCGGCGCTGGACGGTCTTGTCGTCCGCATGCCTGAGCGGCAGATCTGATCCCATGGCGATGAGCGTGCGTCGCCAGTTGTGGATCTGGGGCGCACTGGCCGCCCTGCTTCTGCTCGCCCTGTGGCGGCTGGGCGATGTCATGCTGCCCTTCGTGCTGGGCGCCGCTCTTGCCTATTTCCTCGACCCGCTGGCCGACCGGCTGGAGCGTGCGGGCCTGTCCCGCACCGCCGCGACGGTGGTCATCTCGCTCGCGATGGTGCTGGTCTTCGTGCTGGCCATCCTCTTGGTCGTGCCGCTGCTGATCCAGCAGTTTCAGGCCCTGCGCGACGCCCTGCCCGGCCTTGTCGAACGCGGCACCACGCTGCTGACGGAACGCTTCCCCTCGATCCTCGAGGCCGATTCGACCCTGCGCACCTCGCTCGACAGTCTTGCCGAGGCGATTCAGGCTCGCTCGGGCGAGCTGGCCAATGCCATCCTCGGCTCGGCCCTGTCGGTGATCAACGTCGTCCTGCTGATCGTCATCGTGCCGGTCGTGGCCTTCTACATGCTGCTGGACTGGGACCATGCAGTGGCGCGTGTCGATGCCATGCTGCCGCGCGAACATGCGCCGACGATCCGCAAGCTGGCCTCTGAAATCGACCGCACCGTGGCCTCGTTCATCCGGGGCATGGGCACGGTCTGCCTGCTGATGGGCGCCTTCTACGCGGTGGGCCTGATGCTGGTCGGGCTGCAATTCGGCGTGGTGCTGGGCGCTTTCGCCGGCCTCATCACCTTTATCCCCTATGTTGGCGCGATCCTCGGCGGGGCTTTGGCCCTCGGCTTCGGGCTGGTGCAGTTCTGGGGCGATTGGGTGTCGCTGGCCATGGTCGCGGGCGTGTTCGTCGCGGGCCAGATGATCGAGGGCAACGTCCTGACGCCGAAGCTGGTGGGCCGCTCGGTCGGACTGCACCCGGTCTGGCTGATCCTCGCCCTCAGCGTCTTCGGGGCCCTGTTCGGCTTCATCGGCATGCTGATCGCCGTTCCGGTTGCCGCCGCCATGGGCGTCGTCGCCCGTCATTTCGCGCAGGTCTACAAGGAGAGCACCCTCTACGACCCCGCGAATGCCGTGAGCCAGCCGGCGGCGCCGCACCGCACCACGATCCCGCGCGAGCAAGAACCCCGCGTCTCCCGGACCCACCTTCCCGACAGCGATTTCGAGCATGGTGACGACACGTCCGGAGGCTGAGGTGAGCGGGTCCCATCGCGCCATCCAACTCCCTCTCGATCTGCCCAGCGCCGAGGCGATGGGGCGCGAGGATTTCCTCGAAGCCCCCTCGAACGCGCTGGCGCTGGCGGCGCTGGACGCCCCTCAGGGCCTGCCCAACGGGTTGTCGGTGCTGGTCGGCCCGCCGGGGTCGGGCAAGACGCATCTGGCACGGATCTGGGCCGAGGCGGTGGACGCGCATTGGCAGCCCGTCGACACGCTGGGCCATGACCTGCCCGCTTTGCTGGAGCCGGGTGCGGCGCTGAACGTCGTCGTCGATGACGCGCAATGCATCGCCGGTACCCGGGGCGAGGAGGCGATGTTCCACCTCGTCAACCACCTGCGCGGACGGGGCCAGCTGCTGCTGACCGCCCCGGTACCGGTGCGCGACTGGGGCCTGCGCCTGCCCGACCTGATCTCGCGTCTGTCGGCGGCCGCGCATCCCGCGCTGGCCGAACCCGACGAGGCCCTGCTGGCCGCCGTTCTGGTCAAGCTGTTCAGCGACCGGCAGCTGCGCGTGGAGCCGGCGCTGATCGACTACCTGCTGGAACGGATGGAGCGGTCGCTGGGCGCCGCGCGCGCGCTGGTGGCGGAAATGGACCGCCGGGGCCTGCAGTTCCGGCGCCGCATGACACGGGATCTTGCGCGCGAGGCGCTGGCCGAGATCCTCGACAAGACCGATGAAGACGAGGCACCATGAGCGACCATCACCAAACTGTCGCAAATCCCGGCTACGGAACCGCCATGAGCACATCGGATTTCCTTCACGGCCCGTTCCCCGACCCGATCGACCCGCCCGAAGGCTTCGATCCGGCGTCCCCTGCGCGTTTCTTCAACCGCGAACTCTCGTGGGTGGCCTTCAACTGGCGCGTGCTGGAAGAGGCCTCGAACCCGCGCGTGCCGCTGCTGGAGCGCCTGCGGTTCCTGTCGATCTCGGCCGCGAACCTCGACGAATTCTACACCGTCCGCGTCGCCGGCCTGCGCGAATTGCACCGGGCCGGAAACACCCATCCCTCGACCGATGGCCGCACGCCCTATGAACAGCTGACCCTCATCAACGAGGACGCTCGGCGCCTGATGCAGGTCCAGCAAGAAACCTTCATCGCCCTGCGCAAGCTGCTGGAGGAGGAACGCATGTTCATCCTCGACCGCAGCGAGCTGACGGCCGAGGACAGCACCTTCCTGCGCGAGTATTTCCTCGCCAACGTCTTCCCGATGCTCTCGCCGCTGGCGATCGACCCGGCCCACCCCTTCCCGTTCATCCCCAACACCGGCTTCTGTCTGGCGCTGACGATCGAACGCAAGTCCGACGGCCTGCGCCGCGCCGCGCTGCTGCCGGTGCCGCAGCAGATCGACCGCTTCGTGCGCCTGCCGGCCGAGGGGCTGGCCTTCCGCTTCCTGCCGCTGGAGGAGCTGCTGCTCGACCAGATCGAGGCGCTGTTCCCCGGCTACCGGGTCATCACCTCGCATGCCTTCCGCGTGCTGCGCGATTCGGACATGGAGGTCGAGGAAGAAGCCGAGGACCTCGTGCGGGAATTCGAGGTCGCGCTGAAGCGTCGCCGCCGCGGCGAGGTCGTGCGCCTGACGATGACCGCCGGGGCCGAACCTTCGCTCAAGTCGCTGGTGATGGAAGAGCTTGGGGTCGAGGCCGAGGAAGTCGTGGAGCTCGACGGGCTTCTGGGCATGGCCGATGTGAAGGAACTGGTGGTCGATGGCCGCCGTGACCTGCAATGGCCGCCCTTCACCCCGCGCGTGCCCGAGCGTGTGCAGGACCATGACGGCGACATGTTCGCGGCGATCCGCCAGAAGGACATGCTGCTGCACCACCCCTACGAGACCTTCGACATGGTGGTCCGCTTCCTCAAGCAGGCGGCGAACGATCCCAACGTGCTGGCGATCAAGCAGACGCTCTATCGCACCTCGCGCGACAGCCCGATCGTCGATGCGCTGTGTGAAGCGGCCGAGGCCGGCAAGTCGGTGACCGCCTTCGTGGAACTGAAGGCCCGGTTCGACGAGGCCGCCAACATCCGCCAGTCGCGCCGGCTGGAACGCGCGGGCGCGCATGTCGTCTACGGCTTCATCCACTACAAGACCCACGCCAAGATCTCGGCCGTGGTCCGGCGTGAGGGTGACAAGCTGGTGACCTATACCCATTGGGGCACCGGCAACTACCACCCGATCACCGCGCGGATCTATACCGACCTCAGCCTGTTCACCTGTGGCGCGCCCGCCGGGCGTGATGCGGCGCGGGTGTTCAACTACCTGTCGGGCTATGCCCAGCCCGAGACGCTGGAGAATCTGGCGATCTCGCCGCTGACGTTGAAACCCCGCCTGATCGAGCTGATCGGACGCGAGGCCGAGCATGCCCGCGCCGGTCGTCCGGCGCAGATCTGGGCCAAGATGAACTCCATCATCGACGCCGATGTGATCGACGCCCTCTATGCCGCCGGTCAGGCCGGGGTGCAGATCAGCCTCGTGGTGCGCGGGATCTGCGGCATCCGCCCCGGCATAAAGGGCCTGTCCGAGAACATCCGGGTCAAATCCATCGTCGGCCGCTTCCTTGAGCATTCGCGCATCGTCTGCTTCGGCTCGGGCCATGGCCTGCCGTCCGATCAGGCGCGGGTCTTCATGTCCTCGGCCGACTGGATGGGTCGCAACCTGATGCGCCGGGTCGAGACCTTGGTCGAGATCGACAACCCGACCGTGAAGGCCCAGATCGTTCGTCAGATCATGGCGGCGAACCTGTATGACGAAGCACAGACCTGGGTCCTCGATGGCAACGGCCGCTACCAGCGCGCCGAGCTGGACCCCGGCGAGGAAGGCCGCACCCTGTTCAGCTGCCACCGCTTCTTCATGGAAAACCCGTCGCTGTCGGGTCGCGGATCGGCGGGCGCGCATGACGTGCCGGAACTGGCCCACACGCCCGAGTGAGTTACCTGTCCTGAGAACTGTTTCCAGACCCGCGGTTGACGCCGCGCAGCGGCCTTGCCTAGATGGCGGGGCCGCTTCCAAGCAATGAGGATGGCGATGAACGCCGACAGCGACACTCCTACTGCCCCGACGCCCGTGCGTGGCTATTTCGGCGGGCAGGCGCTGTTCGATGACGATTCCGTGCGGGCGCTGGACCGCGTGGGCGTGATCGACGTGGGATCGAACTCGATTCGGATGGTCGTCTTTGACGGCGCCGCGCGTTCGCCCGCCTATTTCTTCAACGAGAAGGTCATGTGCGGCCTCGGGCGCGATCTGGCCCAGACCGGCGTGCTGCATCCCGAAGGTCGCGCCCGCGCCCTGTCGTCGATCAAGCGCTTCGCCCTTCTGGCGAACGACATGCACCTGACCTCGCTGACCATGGTCGCCACCGCCGCCGTGCGCGAGGCCTCGGACGGCGAAAGCTTCAAGGCCGAGGTCGAAGCCGCCACCGGGCTGGAGATGAACATCATCCCCGGCACCGAGGAGGCTCGACTGTCGGCTCAGGGCGTGTTGCTGGGCTGGCCCGGTGCGCGCGGCCTTGTCTGCGATATCGGCGGCTCGTCGATGGAACTGGCCGAGATCGGCGACAACACCGTCGGTCGGCGCATCAGCTCGTCTCTGGGTCCGTTCCGCCTGATGCAGGTGCCGGGCGGCAAGAAGGGGCTGAAGACCCATATCACCGAGACCCTGCGCGAGTTGCGCAACGAGGTCGGCGGCGAGCACAAGGCGCTGTACCTCGTCGGTGGCTCGTGGCGGGCCTTGGCGCGTCTGGACATGGAGCGTCGGGGCTATCCGCTGACGGTTCTGCACGAATACGAGATGACGCCGAAGTCGATCCGCAAGACCATCGACTGGCTGGAGACGCAGGATCTGAAGGCCCTGCGCAACAAGACCGGCATCTCGCCCGAGCGGATCACGCTGGTGCCGCTGGCCACGCAGGTGCTGCGCCAAATGCTGACGGTGTTCCGCCCGCGCGAGATTTACATCTCCAGCTATGGCATTCGCGAAGGCGTGCTGTTCGAGCAGATGCCCGACACCCTGCGCGCCCGCGACCCGCTGATCGAGGCCGGTCGCCATCTGGAGGCCACCTCGGCCCGCGTGCCGGGCTTCGGGCGGCAGATGTTCGACTTCCTCATGCCGCTGTTCCGCAATGTCTCGGACGAGCGCATGCGCCTGATCAAGGCCGCCTGCCTGTTGCATGACGTCAATTGGCGCGCGCATCCGGATTATCGCTCGGAAAGCTGCTTCGACACGGCGACCCGTGCCAACCTTGGCGGGCTGGATCACAAGGGGCGTGTGTACCTCGGCCTTGTGCTGATGAACCGCTACAAGTCGCCGGGTGCCGACAGCCGGATCACGCCGCTGCTGAAGCTCTTGGACGAAGAAGAGATCCGCCACGCGATCATGATCGGCCGGGCGATGCGCTTTGGTGCGATGTTCTCGCTGGCCGGGCCGGACAGCTCGGGCGAATTGCGCTACTTCCCCAAGAAGAAGGTGCTGGAGCTGATCCTGCAACCCGACCGCAAGGATCTGTTCGGCGAGGTGGCCATGCAGCGCTTTGCCTCACTAGCGAAGACGCTGGGGGTCACGACGACCTGGCGCGTGGCCCGCACTCAAAGCTCCAGAGGCTCGCCCAAAGGCTGATCCGGACCGGGCCCCTCGGGCGCGGTCTCAGGCGCGCGGCGGCGGATTAGGATGTCGCCATTGGGCAGGACCTCAGGCGCGTGCCAGCCCGAGAGGTCGCCGAGCATCTCGGCCAGATCCTGCAGATACGGGTTCACCGCCCCCAGCATGTCGCCCAGCAGGCCGCGGAGCCTGTTGTCCGGGGCTTCTGGGTCTTCCTGTGCCAAAGCGGGCGCAGCGACCGCCAGCAGACCAAGCAGGATCAGGGGACGGGTGCGACGAGGCGCAGGCATCGGCGGCTCCGTTTCAGGCGGCGTGACGTTGCCGGACCTCTTCCCAAGCGGTGTTGAGGGCCTTCAGCCGTTCTTCGGCCAGTTGGACGGCCTCATCGGGCACACCGCGAGCGCGCAGGGCATCGGGATGCGATTCGCGGACCATGCGGCGGAAGGCGGCACGGGCCTCGTCCAGCGAAGCGTCCTGCGGCAGCTCCAGCAGCTCGAAGGGATCGGGCGCCGCGCCGGGCACGAGGCGCGCGTGGATCGAGCGGTAGCAGCCTTCGCCCAGACCGAAGATCCCGGCGACATCGCGCAGGAAGGCCTCCTCGGCCGGGTGGAAATCGCCATCCGCCAGCGCGACATGGAACAACCCGTCCAACAGGTCGCGCAGCACCGGATCGCCCGCCGGGAACAACGCCGCGATCTTGCGGGCATAGGAATCGTAGCCGGCCACGTCCTGCCGCGCGAGGTTGAAGACGCGCGCCGCGTGCTGCTCTTCCTCGGGCGGGATGGTGAAGACCGAGCGGAACATCGTCACCTCGTCCCGGGTGACCATGCCGTCCGCCTTGGCCAGCTTCGCTCCCAGCGCGATCACGCCGATGGTGAAAGCCACGGTGCGTTCCGGGCGTTGGCGCAGCCGGTCGAACACCACCGACAGGGATTCCCCTGCCCGCAGCGCCCCGACGGCGTCCATGATGCGTGACCAAAGCGACATGAGCCCAGTTTATCCGCGGCCCGGTGATTTGAGAATGCGGCGTTTACAACAATTTCTGCATGAACACGAGATCGTGCCATTGCCCGAACTTCCGTCCCAGTTCCGGCATCCGCGCGACCTCGGCGTAGCCAAGGGCGGCGTGGAAGGCGAGCCCTTCAGGATTGCCGCCGCTGATCCCCGCGATCATCACATGGTGCCCCTTGTCGCGCGCGGCCTGCTCCAGCGCCTGAAGCAAGGCCCGTCCCACGCCGCGGCCCCGCGCGGCGGGCGAAAGGATGATCGTGTGCTCTTGCGCGAAGGCATAGCCGGGACCGCCCCGGAACTGGCTGTAGGTGGCAAAGCCCAGCACGTCTCCACCCTCTTCCGCCACGAGGAACGTCTCTCGGCCGTCGATCATCGCGATGATGTCGTCCTCGGAGCGTTCCAGCGGGCTGAAGGTCACCACCGTGTCCCGGATCAGCGGGTTCCAGAATGCGGCGATGGCGGGCGCATCCCCTGCGCGTCCGGCGCGGATCACCCCAGCACCACCCGGCCCGAGGGGGTCTGGAACTCGGCCACCAGCCCCGGTGCGCCGGTCTCGAACCGCAGGCGCGGGTCCGCGATCAGACGCGCCAGTGCGCGCTGCAGGTCGGGCGCGCGCGGGTGGCGCAGGCACAGCCCGGTCAGGCGCACGCCCCGGTCCGGCAGGCGCGAGGAGGGATGGGGCACGCCCGGCCCCCATTCGATCACCGCGGGCGAGGTGCCGTCGAAGGGCTGCAGGCCGCTGTCCGGCAGCGCGAAAGTCCAGGTCAGGTTGTCCCTGCGGAAGGCCACCGGCTCGCCCGAGCCACCGGGAGCCACAGACAACGCCTCGCCCAGATCATCGGCGCGCACGATCCAGCTTTGCGGACGGGTTGCGCCCTCGAAGTCATCGAGCGCGAACCAGCGCGGGCGATCCGGGCCGGGGGCGTCCGGGTCGATGGTGATCAACTCAAGATACTCGCCCTCGCCCAGCGACAGCAGCCGGTTGTGCGTGCCCATCTGCGCATGCTTTCCGCCGGGTTCCAGCGGGACACCCAGCGCCGCTTCCAGCGCCTCCGCCCCCTCAGCCAGCGATGTCGCGGCGATGGCGATGTGATCGAAAACGGCCATGCTCAGTCCTTACAGCCAATCCGCCAACGCCCAGAGCGCGGCCACCAAAGTCGGGTAGAAACTGGCCGCAAAGCCGAGGCCCCGCAAGGGGGGCGCGCGGTGATAGCCGATCCAGAACGCCAGCCGCGCCGCGCCGAAGGACCAGCCCAGCCAGACCAGCAGCCCCCAGCCCAGCACATACCCGGCAAAGGGCCAGAGCGCCAATGCGACGACCAGCTGTTCGGTCGTGTTGGTCAGCACCCGTTGGTCGATCTCCGCGCCCGAGCCGGGGAAAAACGGCTCGCCGTCGATGATGGCGCCGTCAAAGAACCGTCGCTGCGCCAGCCGGCCGATCATCGCCGCCATCAACAGTCCGCCGGGCAAGAACGCCGTGACCAGCGCGGGCACCATCTCGCCCGGCCCCCGGCCCCACCAGACCAACACCAGCGCCCAGAGCATGGCCAAGGCCATGGAGCCTGCGATCACCCGTCGTTTTCCGTCCATCGCCCTGCTCCCCTGCTTGCCCCAGCCTGTCCCACCGGGGTGGTCAGGTCAACGCGGATGGCGGGCCATAGAAAGGGGCGGCGCCCTCCAGCACCGCCCCCCTTCGGTCGCGCCTCCTCCTCGGAGGGCGGCCGGATATGCCTTGGCCGCGCCTCAGCCGCGCGCTTCGCGGATCAGGCGCAGGATGTCGGCGGCGGCTTTTGGAATGTTGGTCCCCGGACCGAAGATCGCCTTCACGCCGGCGCCCATCAGGAAATCGTAATCCTGCTGCGGGATAACGCCACCGCAGATCACGAGGATATCCCCCGCGCCCTGCGCCTTCAGCACCTCGATCAGCTTCGGCGCGAGGGTCTTGTGACCCGCCGCCTGCGAGCTGATGCCGATCACATGCACGTCGTTGTCGATGGCGTCCTGCGCGGCTTCCTCGGGCGTCTGGAAGAGCGGGCCCACATCGACGTCGAAGCCGATATCGGCAAAGGCCGTGGCGATGACCTTGGCGCCGCGGTCATGGCCATCCTGCCCCATCTTCACCACCAGCATGCGCGGGCGGCGGCCCTCTTCCTCGGCGAACGCCTCGACATCCTTCTGGATCGCCGCAAAGCCCTCGTCGCCCTCATAGGCCGCGCCATAAACACCGGCGAGCGTCTTCACCTCGGCCCGGTGGCGGCCGAACACCTTCTCCATCGCCATGCTGATCTCCCCGACACTGGCGCGTGCGCGCGCGGCTTCGACGGCCCCTTCCAGAAGGTTGCCACCCTCGGTCGCCCGGCGCTCCAGCTCGGCCAGCGCGGCCATGCAGGCGGCCTCGTCGCGGCTGGCGCGCATGGCGGTCAAACGGGCAATCTGGCTTTCGCGGACCTTGACGTTGTCGATGTCGAGGATGTCGATCGGGTCTTCCTTGGCGAGACGGTACTTGTTCACGCCGACGATGACTTCCTCGCCGCGGTCGATCTGCGCCTGACGCTTGGCGGCGGATTCCTCGATCCGGAGCTTGGGCATGCCCGAGGCCACGGCCTTGGTCATCCCTCCCATTTCTTCAACTTCCTCGATCAGTTTCCACGCGGCTTCGGCCAGGTCCGCTGTCAGTTTCTCAACATAATAGGAACCCGCCAGAGGATCGACGACCTTGGTCACCCCGGTCTCTTCCTGCAGGATCAGCTGGGTGTTCCGGGCGATCCGGGCGCTGAATTCCGTGGGCAGGGCGATGGCCTCGTCGAGCGCGTTCGTGTGCAGCGACTGGGTGCCGCCGAGCGCTGCCGCCAAGGCCTCATAGGCCGTGCGGACGACGTTGTTATAGGGGTCCTGCTCCTGCAGCGACACGCCCGAGGTCTGGCAATGGGTGCGCAGCATCAGGGAGCCCGGCTTCTTCGGCTCGAACTCGGACATGATGCGGTGCCAGAGCAGTCGGGCGGCGCGCAGCTTGGCGGCTTCCATGAAGAAGTTCATGCCGATGGCGAAGAAGAAGGACAGCCGGCCCGCGAAGGCGTCGACATCCATGCCCCGCGCCAGCGCCGCGCGGACATATTCGCGACCGTCGGCCAGCGTGTAGGCCAGCTCCTGCACGAGGTTCGCGCCCGCTTCCTGCATGTGGTAGCCGGAGATCGAGATCGAGTTGAACTTCGGCATCTCGGCCGAGGTGTATTCGATGATATCCGCGATGATCCGCATCGAAGGCTCGGGCGGATAGACATAGGTGTTGCGGACCATGAACTCCTTGAGGATGTCGTTCTGGATGGTCCCCGAGAGCGCCGTGCGGTCGACGCCCTGTTCCTCGCCCGTCACAATGAAATTGGCGAGGATCGGGATCACCGCGCCGTTCATCGTCATCGACACCGAGATCTTTTCCAAGGGGATGCCGTCGAAGAGGATCTTCATGTCCTCGACCGAGTCAATCGCCACGCCGGCCTTGCCCACATCGCCGACGACGCGCGGATGATCGCTGTCATAGCCACGGTGCGTCGCGAGGTCGAAGGCGACCGAGACACCCTGCTGACCGGCAGCCAAGGCCTTGCGGTAAAAGGCGTTCGATTCCTCGGCGGTCGAGAAACCCGCATATTGCCGGATGGTCCAGGGACGGCCGGCATACATCGTCGCGCGCGGGCCACGGGTGAAGGGCGCCATGCCGGGCATCGAGCCGAGATGGTCAAGCCCCTCGAGATCGGCCTCGGTATAGACCGGCTTCACCGGGATGCCTTCCAGCGTGTCCCAGGTCAGCGCATCGGGGCTGCGGCCCTTCAGCTCCTTCGTGGCAAGGGCTTCCCATTTGGCCAGCTTGTCGGTGTCGGACATGCGGTGTTCCTCCAAGGCATCAGGCCGCGAACCGCATGGGTTCGGGCGAAAATTCCGTGATCACGGGTGCAATCGGCGCGTTCGTGGTTATATCCACCCCAAAGGGAGACCCGCCGTTGATGAAACCCGTCCTGCTTGCGTTTCTGCTGATCCTCGCCCCCGGCCTTGCGGCGGCGCAGACCCCTGCTGAAGATGCGGTGCTGGACGAGGGCGAAGTGGTCGCGCCCGAGGCGCCCGGCGGGTTGCTGATCCTCGATGCGGCGGATGTGGACCCCGAGGATTTCCTGTGGGAATTCCGCATCGTGGCGGTGATGGCCGACAGCCCCAACGACCCCGCCTTCCAACGCCAGATGCGCGAGATCTCCGAGCGGCCGGGCGACATGGTGACGCGCGATGTGGTGGTGATCGTGGACAGCGACCGGCGCTCAGGCAGCCTGCTGCGGCAAAGGCTGAGGCCGCGCGGTTTCATGCTGGCGATCATCGAGAAGGACGGCGAGATCAAGCAGCGTAGGCCGGCCCCGCGCTCGGTGCGCGAGATCGGCGACATGATCGACCGCTTCCCGCTGAGACGGCAGGAATTGCTGGAGCGGCTGCCCGCGGGACGGTAAGGCGAGCGCCCCTGCCCGAGCGGCCGGGGGCGCTGCCCCCGGACCCCCGGAGTATTTGAGACAAGATGATGGGGGCGCGGTGCCACCTCACTCGAACTCCATGATCACGTCGTCGACGGCCATCGAACCGCCCACCGAGGCGTTGATCTTCTTGATCACGCCCTTCTTCTCGGCGCGCAGGATGTTCTCCATCTTCATCGCCTCGACGGTGCAGAGCGCCTGCCCCTCGAAGACCTCGTCGCCCTCTTCGACCGCGAGCTTCACGATCAGGCCCGGCATCGGGCAAAGGAGCAGTTTCGAAGTGTCGGGCGGCAATTTCTCGGGCATGAGCCGCGCGAGTTCCGCCTGACGCGGGCTGCGCACATGCACCTTCAGATCGGCGCCGCGCAGGCGGACGCGGTAGCCGCCCGTCGCACGCTCGACCTTCAGGACCAAGGGCTGGCCGTCGACGAGGATGCGCGCCAGCGTCTGGCCCGGCGTCCAGTCCGATTCCACCCGCATCGCCGCGCCATCGGCAAAGGCCACCGTCGCGCCGCCACGGTCCGCGCGGATCGCCACCGGGAATTCCTCGCCCTGCAGGACCACGACCCAATCGTCGCCGACCTTGCGCTCGTGGTTGTCCATGCGACCCGAGACGCGGGCGCGCCGGATCTCGGCCACGCGGTTCATCGCCGCCGCCGCCGCCGCGACCTTGCGCAGCATGGCGCCGGGCAGAGCCACGCCGTTGAACCCTTCGGGGAATTCCTCGGCGATGAAGGCCGTGGTGATGTCGCCCGAGACGAATTTCGGATGGTCCATCACCGCCGCGCAGAAGGGCAGGTTATGGCCGATGCCCTCGACCTCGAACGTATCCAGCGCGAGGCGCATCTCCTCGATCGCCGCCGCACGGGTCGGGCCCCAGGTGCAGAGCTTGGCGATCATCGGGTCGTAATACATCGAGATCTCGCCGCCCTCGTAGACGCCGGTATCGTTGCGCACGATGCCGCCATGCTGGGTCGTACCCTCGACGGGCGGACGGTAGCGGGTCAGGCGGCCGATGGAGGGCAGGAAGTTGCGGTAGGGATCCTCGGCATAGAGGCGGCTTTCCATCGCCCAGCCGTTGATCTTCAGGTCCTCTTGCTTGAACGGCAGCGGCTCGCCGTTCGCCACGCGGATCATCTGCTCGACAAGGTCGACGCCGGTGATCAGCTCGGTGACCGGATGCTCCACCTGCAGGCGGGTGTTCATCTCGAGGAAGTAGAAATTGCGGTTGCCGTCGACGATGAACTCGACCGTACCGGCCGAGGTATAGCCCACGGCCTTGGCCAGCGCGCAGGCCTGCTCGCCCATGGCCTTGCGGGTGGCCTCATCGAGGAAGGGCGAGGGCGCTTCCTCAATGACCTTCTGGTTGCGGCGCTGGATCGAGCATTCGCGCTCGTGCAGATAGACGCAATTGCCGTGCTTGTCGGCGAGGACCTGGATCTCGATATGGCGCGGTTGCGTCACGAATTTCTCGATGAAGATCCGGTCGTCGCCGAAGCTGTTCGCGGCCTCGTTCTTCGAGCTCTCGAAACCCTCGCGGGCCTCCTGCGCGTTCCAGGCGATGCGCATGCCCTTGCCACCGCCGCCGGCCGAGGCCTTGATCATCACCGGATAGCCAATCTCGTCCGAGATCTTCACCGCTTCCTCGGCGTCCGCGATGAGGCCCATGTAGCCGGGGACGGTGCTGACGCCCGCTTCCTGCGCGATCTTCTTTGAGGTGATCTTGTCGCCCATCGATTCAATGGCGGGGCTGGGGGGGCCCACGAAGATCACGCCTTCCTTCTCCAGCGCCTCGGCGAATTTCATGTTTTCGCTGAGGAAACCGTAGCCGGGATGCACCGCTTCCGCGCCGGTCTGGCGGATGGCGTCCATGATCTTGTCGATCACGATATAGGATTGGTTGGCGGGCGGCGGGCCGATGTGGACGGCCTCGTCCGCCATCTTGACATGCAACGCATTGCGGTCGGCGTCCGAGTAGACGGCCACCGTCTTGATCCCCATCTTGCGCGCCGACTTGATGACGCGGCAGGCGATCTCACCGCGGTTGGCGATCAGGATCTTCTTGAACATGCTCACTCCCCCTGCCCCGACGGGGCCTCAGATGCGTTGCGGTCGGCGATGGCGGACCGGGATGTCAGTCTTCGTCGTCGTCCCATTCCTCATCGTCTTCCTCGTCGTCCCAATCGTCTTGGGCGTCGTTGAAGATGTCGGGATAGGAGAGACGGGCGCGCTTCAGGTCGATCTTGAGAAGCGCCTCATAGCTGCGTGGGTCGAACGGGTCCTCGGCGGCCACGACCTCGCGGCCGAACAGCCACGACAGGCGGCCCGCGTCGAGATTGCCGCGCTCGAACGGCTCTTCGCCGAAATGTTCCCACAGCGCGGCGATGAAGGCCTCGTCGGCGCGGCGGTCGGGCGCGCGACGGTCCTTGAAACGCTCTCGCGAGATCAGGGGGGTGGCCCCTTCCTTGACGTTCGCGCGGCGGATGGTGAATTGGAAATCGGTGCCGGGCAGGCGCCCGGGGAAGCCACGGTGCTTCAGCATGGGTTTTCTCCCCGCCGGACCGTGTCCAAGCGAACGGGCGAGGCCATTCGCGGCCCCGCCCGGCGCGTTCTTACGCCAGAAGGCGTGAAATCAGTTGTATTTCGGAGCGACCGGCTCGACGTAGATCGGCGCGGGTGCGGGCTCGATGGGCACGTATTCGGGTTCGTCGTGATGGAAGTGGCTGCAGCCACCCAGAACGGCAACACCGAGCACGGCGGCAAGCATGCCGATGCGGGCTTTGAACATGTTGAACTCCTGCTCTCATTGTGACCCGGTCGCCGCCCAAGGCTGCGCCGGATCGCTTTATTTGCACAAACCACAGCGGCTGCGCTGCGCGCGATGCTATCCCATTCAAGGGGCCAAATCCAGTTTTTGTCTTCAAACATGGGGGCTTGCATGGCGTTTTGTGGTTTTGCAGCACCAAGACGGCGCGAGGCAGGGTTCAAGAAATCAACATCTGGGGCCGGACGACTGCCCGCCCTCAGATGCTGGTGAGGAGAGCATCCCGCCTTACAGCGGGATGTTGTCGTGCTTTTTCCAAGGGTTCGTCAGCTTCTTGTTCCGAAGGCTGGCGAAAGCGCGCGAGACACGGCGGCGGGTCGAGCGCGGCTGGATCACCTCGTCGATGAAGCCCTTCTCGGCGGCGACGAAGGGATTGGCGAAGCGGTCTTCGTAATCCTTGGTGCGCGCCGCGATCTTCTCCTTGTCGCCCAGTTCCGAGCGATAGAGGATCTCGACCGCGCCCTTCGCGCCCATCACCGCAATCTCGGCGGTGGGCCAGGCGTAGTTGAAATCGCCGCGCAGATGCTTGGACGCCATGACGTCATAGGCGCCGCCATAGGCCTTGCGGGTGATAACGGTGACCTTCGGCACCGTCGCCTCGCCATAGGCGAAGAGCAGTTTCGCGCCGTGCTTGATGACCCCGCCATATTCCTGACCGGTGCCCGGCAGGAAGCCCGGCACGTCGACCAGCGTCAGGATCGGGATCTCGAAGGCGTCGCAGAAGCGCACGAAGCGCGCGGCCTTGCGCGAGCTGTCGATATCGAGGCAACCCGCCAGCACCATCGGCTGGTTCGCCACCACGCCCACCGTCTGCCCTTCCAGACGGATGAAGCCGGTGATGATGTTCTTCGCGAAATCCTGCTGGATCTCGTAGAAATCGCCCTCGTCCGCGATCTTCAGGATCAGTTCCTTCATATCGTAGGGGGTATTGGGGTTGTCCGGGATCAGCGTGTCGAGGCTGTCCTCGATGCGGCCGGGCTCGTCGAAGAAGGGGCGGACCGGCGGCTTCTCGCGGTTGTTCAGCGGCAGGAAGTCGATCAGGCGGCGGACCTCGATCAGGGCCTCAACGTCATTCTCGAACGAGCCATCGGCGACCGAGCTCTTCTTCGTATGGGTCGATGCGCCGCCCAGCTCCTCGGCGGTGACGATCTCGTTCGTGACGGTCTTCACCACGTCGGGGCCGGTGACGAACATGTAGCTCGAGTCACGCACCATGAAGATGAAGTCGGTCATCGCCGGCGAGTAGACCGCGCCACCGGCACAGGGCCCCATGATCACCGAGATCTGCGGCACCACGCCCGAGGCCATGATGTTGCGCTGGAACACGTCGGCATAGCCCGCGAGCGAGGCCACGCCTTCCTGGATGCGCGCGCCGCCCGAATCGTTGAGACCGATCACCGGGGCGCCGTTCTGGATCGCCATATCCATGATCTTGCAGATCTTCTGGGCGTGGGTTTCCGACAGCGAGCCGCCGAAGACGGTGAAGTCCTGCGAAAAGACATAGACCATGCGGCCGTTCACGGTGCCCCAGCCCGTCACCACGCCGTCGCCGGCCGGACGGTCCTGCTGCATGCCGAAATCGGTGCAGCGATGGGCCACGAACATGTCGAACTCCTCGAACGAGCCCTCGTCGAGCAGCAGCTCGATCCGCTCGCGCGCGGTCAGCTTGCCCTTGGCATGCTGCGCGTCGATGCGGCGCTGGCCACCGCCCAGCCGCGCAGTCTCGCGACGGGATTCGAGCTCTTTCAGGATGTCTTTCATCGGGCCCTCCTCGGATCTGCCGGCAATCTACGAGGGCGACCGGGCCGGGGGAAGGAAAAACGAGAAAATTTGCAAATGAATTGGCAAGGTCGGATAGCGAATTGCAAATTAGCTAACACGGGCCGCTTGCCGCAAGTCCGATCAGAGGCTAGCGCAAGCTGTCCCCTTGCCATGGTGCCCCATGCCCGTCCCCGCCCAAACGATCCTGCTGCTGCTGGCCTCGAACCTGTTCATGACCTTCGCGTGGTACGGGCATCTAAAGTTCAAGACCGCCCCCCTCGCGCTGGTGATCCTGATCAGCTGGGGCATCGCCTTCTTCGAATACCTGCTGCAGGTGCCGGCCAACCGGATCGGCCACGGCTATTTCTCGGCGGCCGAGCTGAAGACCATTCAGGAGGTCATCACGCTGGCCGTCTTCGTCGCCTTCTCGGTGTTTTACCTGAAGGAATCGCTCAGCTGGAACCACCTGATCGGCTTCACCCTGATCGCCGCCGGCGCCGGATTTATCTTCTATCGCCCCAGTTGAGCCATATGGACACTTCCAGACGGCAATAATAAACTTGTGAAATGAATAAAGCCATTCCCCGGTTCCTCGACCGCACCACGCCGCCGCATCTGGCCACGCTGATCCTTATTTCCGGGGTCTCCGCGCTGTCGATGAACGTGTTTCTTCCCTCGCTGCCGAACATGGCGGCGTATTTCGACGCCGATTACCGCGTCCTGCAATTGTCCGTCTCGGTTTACCTTGGCTTCAGCGCCATCCTGCAGCTGGTGATCGGCCCGCTGTCCGACCGGTTCGGCCGCCGCAACATCCTGCTGGCCTCGCTGGTGATCTTCCTGCTGGCCAGTGTCGGCACCTTGATCGCACCCAATGCGACCGTGTTCCTCGTGTTCCGCATGCTGCAGGCGGCGGTGGCGACCGGCATGGCCCTCAGCCGTGCCATCGTGCGCGACATGGTCGAGGAATCACAGGCGGCCTCGATGATCGGCTACCTGACGCTGGGCATGTCGATCGTGCCGATGCTGGGCCCGATCATCGGCGGCGCGCTGGACGAGGTCTTCGGCTGGAAGGCCAGCTTCCTCCTGCTGACGCTGCTGGGCGCCTTGGTGCTGGCCCTCGTGTGGTCCGATCTGGGCGAGACGATGGAGCGCAAACCCGGCGGCTTCGCGGCGCAGTTCCGCGAATACCCCGAGCTTCTGACTTCGCCGCGCTTCTGGGGCTATGTGCTGTCGACCGCTTGCGCCTCGGGCGTGTTCTTCGCCTATCTCGGCGGGGCGCCCTTCGTCGGCACGGTGATCTACGGCCTCAGCCCCAGCGAGCTGGGCTTCTTCTTCGGCACCACCGGTCTGGGCTACGGCTTGGGCAATTTCGTCTCGGGCCGCTATTCGATGCGGATGGGCGTCACGCGGATGATCATCGGCGGCAACGCGGTCATGGCCACCGGCATCGCCTGTCAGGCCTTGGCCGTCGCCACCGGCATCGGCGGGGCGGCCGGGTTCTTCCTGCCCTTCCTGTTCGTCGGCATCGGCAACGGCATGGTGCTGCCCAACTCCAACGCGGGGATGCTGTCGGTGCGCCCGGCGCTGGCCGGCACGGCCTCGGGGCTGGGCGGGGCCTTCATGATCGGCGGCGGCGCGCTGCTGTCCGCCCTCGCCGGCGCCCTCCTGACCGCCGAGACCGGGGCCTGGCCGCTGATCGCCATCATGACCCTGTCGCTGCTGGGCTCGATCGCGGCGATCTTCCTCGTGATCGCGCGCAACCGGCAATTGGCGGGCTGACGCCGCCCTTCGTCGCACTTGGCAGCGCCTGTTTGCAAAGCTAGTGTCCCGCCGTTGCAAAGCGGAGGGACATCATGGCCGTGCAGAAACTCTACGCCGGGGCCAAGCTGCGCGAGATCCGTCTGCGGCTGCAACTGACGCAGAAGGAATTCGCCGCCCGGCTCGGCGTGTCGTTGCCGTATCTGAACCAGATGGAGAACAACAACCGCCCGGTCTCGACCGCGGTGGTTCTGGCCTTGGCGCGCGAATTCGGCACCGATGTGACCGAGCTGTCCACCGGCGACAGCGAGCGGATGGTCTCGGACCTGCGCGAGGCCTTGGCCGACCCGGTCTTCCCCAGCCCCGCGCCCTCGCCGGCCGATCTGCGGCTGGTGGCGTCGAACGCCCCCGGCGTGGCCCGCGCGCTGCTGGCGCTGCACCGCGCCTACCGCCAGACGCATGAGCGCCTTGCCTCGCTGGATGAGGCTCTGGGCGGCGAGGACCGGATGCTCCGCGCCTCGCCCTGGGAGGAGGTGCGCGACTTCTTCCACTACTGCGACAACTATATCGACGCCGTGGACAAGGCTGCCGAACATGTCGCCCAAGGCCCCGGCGCCATCGAGGCCAAGGCCACCCGCCTGCTGGAACGGCGCGGGATCAGCGTGCAGTTTTCCGATGATCTGACCCTCAGAACCTATGACGCGGGGCGTCGGACTCTCACTTTGTCAACAAAGGCCAGCGATGCGTCCCGGCGCTTCCAGATGCTGCACCAGATCGCCCTGCTGACCCAGAACGAGCTGCTGGAGGCCACGCTGGACCTTGCCCGCTTCCAGTCGGACGAGGCCCGGGCCATCGCCAAGATCGGACTCGCCAACTACTTCGCAGGCGCGGCCCAGATGCCCTACCGCGCGTTTCAGGACGCCGCGCAGGAGACCCGCCACGATCTGGAGATGCTGGCTGACCGCTTTGGCGCCTCGATCGAGCAGGTCGCGCATCGGCTGTCGACGCTGCAACGGCCGGGTGCCAAGGGTGTGCCCTTCTGGTTCGTGCGGGTCGATCAGGCCGGGACGATCACCAAGCGCCACTCGGCCACGCGGCTGCAATTCGCGCGCTACGGCGGCGCCTGCCCGTTGTGGAACGTGCACCAAGCCTTCGAGACGCCCGGCCGCTTCCTGCGCCAGCTGGCCGAGACGCCGGATGGCGTGCGCTATTTCTCGCTGGCGCGCGACGTGTCGAAACCGGGCGGATCGTTCCGGGCACCGGTGCGCCGTTATGCCATCGGGCTGGGCTGCGAGATCCGGCATGCCAACCAGATCACCTATGCCGACGACATGGATCTGACCAACCCGCAGGCGTTCGAGCCGATCGGGATCTCGTGCCGGATCTGCGCGCGGCCCGATTGCCACCAGCGTTCGGTCCCGCCGCTGGAGCAGACGCTGAAGATCGATCCCGACCGCCGCGGCGTCCTGCCCTACGGCATCGCCGGACAGGGGCCGCACTGACGGCGCGCCCTGCCCGTTAAAATCAAGGGGCCACCCCTATTGGAGTGACCCCAGGCCAACCCGTTGCCGGATCTCGGTTCAGGCCGTGGCGCGCAGCATCGAGGCGATCTGATCCTTCAGTGCCATCCGCGTCTTGCGCAGCTCGGTCTCGTGTTCGGGGGTGACGGGCTGGACATTGGTCTCGGCCCGGTGAATGGCGTCGTTCACCGCGTGATACTCCTCGGTCAGGCGGGCGAAATGCGCGTCCGCCCCCTTCAGCGCCTGGATCTTCTCGCCGTCCGCCGGGAATTCATCGGCCAGTTGGTGCGGGGTGTTCGACATGGTCTTCTCCGTCCTTCTTGTCCCGTTAAAGGTAGACGGACGAATCAGGTTCCGACTTTGATCTGGATCAGCCCGGCGATTTATCCGCGCACACGGTGATGCAGGATGATCGGCACGATCAGGTCTTCCTCATCCAGCAGGTGCCGGTCGAGGAAGCTGGCGAAGGGCGTCAGAACTTCATCAAGCTGGGCGGCGGTTTCGCGGGGCGGCTGGCCCTCCGAGAGGGTCCGCAGCACGGCATTCGTCCGGTCGGCCAGCGCATGCAGATGGGCATCGAGCGCGTGATGATCGCCGTCGAGCAGCTGAAAGCCCTGTTCCAGCCGGGGCTCCGTCGTCGCCAGCAGCGGAAAGTAATGGTGATCCTCGACCTGATGGTGGCCGTGAAGCCCGTCCAGCAAGGTACTGGCCAGCTGCACCAGACGGCGCGGATTGGGTTCGGCGTCACGCTCGATGATGCTACGGGTCTGGTCTTGGAGCATCGGCAGCAGGCGACGGAACCCCATATGCCGCTCCAGCCAGAAGCTGGTCAGGCCGTGGAACTCGGGATGCGCCTCCCAAGCCTCGCGCGGGTAATCGGCGAGCAGCAGTTGCAGCGTCTCGGGCAGGCCGTCGCGGTGTTCCAGATCGTCCATGCCGGACCTCTCAGCGTTGCGCCCGGCGCCATCCGGCAGCGCGGGCCTCGTCTTCGGTGCAGAACCAGTGCTCGCCGCGCGCGGGGTCGATCCGCGTGCGGTCATAATCGCGCTGGCCGGGCATATGATAGATGCGCCCGGAGCCCGAGACATTCCCCTTGATCGCACAGCCGCTCTGCGGAGGTGCAGAAGGTTGCACTTCGGCCCAGCGGTCCGCACGATAGTCCGAAGGAGTGGTAAAGCCCCCCTCGCCATCGCGCCAGACCCCACGGGCTGAGGCCCGCGCCACCCGTTCCGGGCGGATGTAGTCGTGCGAATAGGCGCGGTAGGCCAATGCGGCGCCATTCAGCACCATCGCCTCGCCCAGATCCCCCTGCCCCGCCGAGCACCGCGCGACGATACGGCCATAGCGGTCGGTGTCGACCTCGATACAGGCGACGTTGCGCCCGCCGATCAGCCGTTCCAGCTCGTCGCCGGACCAGCGGCCGCAATGCCAGCGCTCGCCCGGCAAGCCGCAATCCTGATCCCTCTCTGGCGCATCGATACCGAAGAGCCGGACGGACTGCCCGGCCACCTCCAGCGTGTCGCCATCGACCACACGGGCCGCGCCGCGGACATCGGCCAAGGCCGGCGAGGCCGCCAGCAGAGCCAGAATAAAGAGTGAACGAAAGATTAACATGCCGCCGATGTAGCCACCGGCGGCATGTCCTTCAAGCGGAGTTTCCGGCCAGCCTTAACGCTGGGCGGTTTTCCAGTTCGGGTTGATCCAGGGCTCAAGATTTGAGCGCGGCAGCGGGGTGCGCCCCAAGATATGGTCGGCCATCTTCTCGCCGGTCATGATCGAGGGGCCGTTCAGGTTGCCATTGGTGATGCGCGGGAAGACCGAGCTGTCGGCGACGCGCAACCCGTCCACGCCGATCACCTTGCCCTGCCCGTCGACCACCGCCATCTTGTCGTCGCGCCGCCCCATGCGGGCCGTGCCGCAGGGGTGGAAGGCCGATTCCGCATGCTCGCGGATGAAGCTGTCGAGCTCGTCGTCGGATTGCAGCGCGGCGCCCGGCTGGATCTCGTGTTTGACGTATTGCGCCATCGCCGGCTGGGCGATGATTTCGCGCGTCAGGCGGATGCAGGCGCGGAAATCCTCCCAATCCTCGGGATGCGACATGTAGTTGAAGCGGATCACCGGGTTGTCGGCGGGATCGGTCGAGCGCAGCCGCACCGTCCCGCGCGATTTCGAGCGCATCGGGCCGACATGGGTCTGGAAGCCATGCCCCTCGGCCACGGCCTGCCCGTCATAGCGCACGGCAATGGGGAGGAAGTGGTATTGGATATCCGGATACTCGACCCCGGCCTGCGAACGGATGAAGCCACAGCTCTCGAACTGGTTCGAGGCGCCCGGCCCCTTGCGGCCCAGCATCCATTGCGCGCCGACAAAGGCCTTGCCCCAGAGGTTCCAGTATTTGAACAGCGAGATCGGGTCCTTGGTGGCGTATTGCAGATACAGCTCAAGGTGGTCCTGCAGGTTCGAGCCGACGCCGGGACGGTCGGCGATGACCTCGATCCCATGCTCGCGCAAATGCTCGGCCGGACCGATGCCCGAGAGCATCAACAGCTTCGGCGTGTTCAGGGACGAGGCCGCCAGCACCACCTCGCGGTTGGCCGTCAGCTTGCGGCCATCGGCCATCAAGACGCCCTTGGCGCGCCCCTCCTTGATCAGGACCTTGGCGGCCAAGCCTTTGACGATCTTGACCTTCCCGGTCTTCATCGCGGGCTTGAGATAAGCCTTCGCGGCCGACCAACGCTCGCCCTTGAAGATCGTCGCCTCCATGGCGCCGAAGCCTTCCTGCTGCTGGCCGTTATAGTCGCGGGTGACGGGATAGCCCGCCTGATGCCCGGCCTCGACAAAGGCGTCGAAGAGCGGGTTCTCGCGTTTGCCCCGGCTGATATGCAAGGGGCCGTCGGTGCCGCGCCATTCCTCGCCCTCGCCGGCATCTTCGGCGCCGTGCCAGGTCTCCATGCGCTTGAAATAGGGCTGCACGTCGGCGAAGGACCAGCCTTCGGCGCCCTGCTCTTCCCAATGCTCGTAATCCTTGGCGTGGCCCCGGACATAGACCATCCCGTTGATCGAAGAAGAGCCACCGATCACCTTGCCGCGCGGCGTGACCAAGGACCGGCCGCCGAGATGCGGCTCGGGCTCCGAGGCCATGCCCCAATCGTAGCGCTTCATGTTCATCGGGTAGGACAAAGCGCCCGGCATCTGGATGAAGGGCCCGGCATCGGTGCCGCCGAACTCCACGACCAGCACGGTCTGGCCGGCTTCCGCCAGCCGGTAGGCCACGGCCGATCCGCCCGAGCCTGCCCCAACGATCACGTAATCCGCGTTCATTTCCAATGCCTTCAGTACGGAGCGTCGACGGGGTTCATGCCCACGTAGACGGATTTGATCTGCGTGTAGTGCTCCAGCGCCGCATGACCGTTCTCACGACCGACGCCCGAGAGTTTGGAGCCGCCGAAGGGCGCCTCGACCGGCGTGAGGTTGTAGGCGTTGATCCAGCAGGTGCCGGCCTCGAAGGCGGCGGCGACCCGGTGGCCACGGGCCATATCGGCGGTGAAGACCCCGGCGGCGAGGCCGAAGTCGGTGCCATTGGCGCGGGCGATGACTTCTTCCTCGGTGTCGAAATCGAGGATTGCCATGACCGGGCCGAAGATCTCCTCGCGGGCGATCACCATGTCATCGGTGACGTCGGCGAAGACCGTCGGTTGCAGGTAGTTGCCCGCCCGGTCCAGCCGCGCGCCGCCGGTGATGAGGCGAGCGCCCTCGGCCTTGCCCTTCTCGATGTAGCTCAGGACCTTGGACAGCTGGTCCTCGGTGACCATCGGACCCATCTGCGTGGCCTCGTCCAACGGCTCGCCGATGACGATGGCCTCGGCGCGTTCCTTCAGACGGGCGAGGAAGCGCTCCTTCAGGCCCTTCTGCACGAAGACCCGCGTTCCGTTCGAACAGATCTGCCCGGTCGAGTAGAAATTCCCCAGCATCGCCGCGCCAATGGCGTCTTCCAGCGAGGCATCGTCGAAGACCACCAAAGGCGACTTGCCACCCAGCTCCATCGTCACATGGCGGATGCCCTCGGCGGCGGCGGCATAGACCTTGCGGCCCGTGGGCACCGAACCGGTCAACGAGACCTTGGCCACGCGCGGGTCGGTGACCAGTGAGGCTCCCACCGCGCCGCGCCCCTGCACGACGTTGAACAGGCCCGCCGGCGCACCGGCTTCGATGAAGATCTCGGCCACTTTCAGGGCACAAAGCGGCGTGACTTCCGAGGGTTTGAAGACCATCGCGTTGCCGAAAGCCAGCGCCGGGGCGGCTTTCCAGCAGGCGATCTGGGTCGGGTAGTTCCACGCGCCGATGCCGACACAGACGCCCAAGGCCTCGCGGATCGTGTAGACGAAATCGCCGCCGCCGACGGGCACGGTCTGGCCGGTCACGGTCGGCGCGAAGCCGGCGAAATACTCCAGCGCATCGGCGCCTGAGGACGCGTCGGCGACCAGCGTTTCCTGCAGCGGCTTGCCGGTATCCAGCGTCTCCAGCTCGGAGAGTTCCCGGTTGCGCGAGCGGATGATCTCGGCAGCCTTATGCAGCACGCGGGCGCGCTCGACCGGACGCAGAGCCGCCCATTCCTTCTGCGCGCGGGCGGCCGAGGCCAGCGCGCGGTCGACCAGCGCGGGCGTCGCCTCGTGTAGGCGGGCGATCACCTCGCCGGTGGCGGCATAGACGCACTCGATGGGCGCGCCGGCCGTGTCCTCGACATACTGGCCGTCGATGAAATGGCTGGCGGTCGGCTGGGCGCGCATCAGCGGGCCTCCTTCAGGGCAAGGTTCAGATAGTCTTCGACGCGGCGGGCGGTGCCCGGTCCGTCAGGCGAATCGGCGCCCAAGGCGGCGTGCAGATAGGCGCCGTCGATCATCTCGGCCAGCGATTGCGCGACGTCCGGCGCCTTGGCCCCCAGCTGGGGACGCAGGGCATGCGTGAGGTTCGACACGAGGCGCTTCTGATAGACATTGAGCAGCCGCTTCACCTCGGGCTGGGTCTGGGCCAGCACGTAGAAATTCAGCCAAGCGGCCACTACCTCGCGGCGGAAATTGCCGCCCGTGAACGAGACGCGGATGACCGAGCGCGCGCGCCCTTCGGGGCTGTCGGCCGCGGCCAAAGCGCCCCGGATTTCAGCACCATAGACGGTCAGGACATGGCGCATCGCGGCGAGGAACATCGCCTCTTTCGAGCCGAAGTAGTGATGCGCCAAGGCCGAGGACATGCCGGCGCGCTTGGCGATCCGGCTGACCGTGACTTCCAGCGTCCCCACGTTCCCGATCTCGGCGATTGTGGCCTTGATCAGAGAGGCGCGTCGTATAGGCTCCATGCCGATCTTGGGCATAATCCGTCCCCTTCCACCGGCGCGGACCATGCCCGCTACCGCAATCACTGTTGATTCCCTGCTAGACCATGGTTTATTGACTAGTCAATCAACAAAAAGACCCAACGGGAGAGACACCATGACCCTGACCCGCCTTGGCCTGACCACGGCCGCCCTTGCTCTGGCCACCGCGCCTGCCCTCGCCGATTGCAATACCGTGCGTTTCTCGGATGTGGGCTGGACCGACATCACCGCCACCACCGCCGTCGCGACGACCATCCTCGACGCGCTGGGCTACGAGACCGAGACCCTCGTGCTGTCGGTTCCGGTGACCTATACCTCGATGGCCAACGGCGACATCGACGTCTTCCTCGGCAACTGGATGCCGACCATGGAAGCCGACATCGCCCCCTACCGCGAGGCCGGCACCGTCGACACCGTGCGCATGAACCTGTCGGGCGCCAAATACACGCTGGCTACCAATGCGGCCGGCGCCGAGATGGGGATCACCTCGTTCGCCGACATCGCTGCCCATCGTGACGCGCTGGAAGGCCATATCTACGGCATCGAGCCCGGCAACGACGGCAACCGCCTGATCCTCGACATGATCGAAGCCAATGCCTTCGATCTGGAGGGCTTCGACGTCGTCGAAAGCTCGGAGCAAGGCATGCTGGCGCAGGTGTCGCGCGCCGATCGTCGTGACCAGCCGGTCGTCTTCCTCGGCTGGGAGCCCCACCCGATGAACGCCAACCACGAGCTGACCTACCTGTCGGGTGGTGACGATTACTTCGGCCCGAACTTCGGTGGCGCCGAGGTCTATACCAACACCCGCGCCGGCTATGTCGAGGAATGCGCCAATGTCGGCGCGCTGCTCAACAACATGGAATTCACGCTGGCCATGGAAAACGAGATCATGGGCGCGATCCTCAACGACGGCACCGCGCCCGAGGAAGCCGCCCGTGCCTGGCTGGCCGAGAATACCGACGTGCTGGGCCCGTGGCTGAACGGCGTGCTGACCACCGATGGTGGTGATGCCATGACCGCTGTCACCGAAGCCCTGAACGGCTGATCCTGAACCCGGCCCCGGCCCGTTGCGCACAGCCGCACGGGCCGGGGCCTTGCAATGCGCGGACCCTCTATGTCAGATCCGATTTCCGACGCCATCACCGGGGCCAAGATCCCCGTCGGGCGTGTCATCGCCGATATCTTCACCTTGGTGCAGGATAATTTCTGGCCCTTCTTCGATGCCATCGAACTGGGTCTGCGGACCGCGATCGAGGCCATGGGCGCGGCGCTGTTGCTGCCCCATCCCGCCATCGTCATCGCGATCTTTGCCGCCATCACCTGGCTGCTGCAGCGCAATTGGGTCGCCGTTGCCATCGTCGTCGGCTGCGCGCTGTTCGCCTGGAACCAGAACTACTGGGAACTGACGATGCAGACGCTGGTGCTGGTGCTGGGCTCCTGCGCGGTCTGCATGGCGATCGGGGTGCCGCTGGGCATTTTCGCCGCGCATCACCCGCGCTTCTATCGCTTCCTGACGCCGATCCTCGACCTGATGCAGACGCTGCCGACCTTCGTCTACCTGATCCCGGTGCTGGTGCTGTTCGGCCTCGGCATGGTGCCGGGTCTGGTGGCGACGGTGATCTTCGCCATGCCCGCCGCGATCCGCCTGACGGAGCTGGGCATCCGCTCCACCCCGACCGCGCTGTCCGAGGCCGCCACGGCCTTCGGCGCGACCAACATGCAGCGCATCTTCAAGGTCGAGCTGCCCTGGGCCTTCCCGCAGATCATGGCGGGCCTCAACCAGACGATCATGCTGTCTTTGTCGATGGTGGTGATCGCGGGCCTCGTCGGCGCACCGGGTCTCGGCGTGCCGGTGGTGAGGGCGCTGAACACGGTGAACGCGGCCCTGGGCTTTGAATCCGGCGCGGTGATCGTCGCCGTCGCCATCATGCTGGACCGGATGCTGCGCGTGGAGACCAAGTCATGAGCGAGAGCGATACCCCCCTCCCCGAGGTCGCCCAGACCGCGGTGTCCTTCCAGCATGTCTCCATCGTCTTTGGCGACAATCCGCACCGCGCCCTGCCGCTGATGGAGACGGGCCAGAGCCGCGCCCATATCCAGAAGGAGACCGGGCAGGTGCTGGGCGTGCATGATTGCACGCTCGACGTGGCTGAGGGCGAGATCCTCGTGCTGATGGGCCTGTCGGGTTCGGGCAAGTCGACACTGTTGCGCGCGGTCAATGGCCTCAACCCCATCGTGCAGGGCGACGTGCTGGTGCGCTCGGGCGGCGAGATGGTCTCGGTGCCGGGTGCCGGCAAGACCGCGCTGCGCAAGCTGCGGATGAACTCGGTCGCCATGGTGTTCCAGCAATTCGGCCTGCTGCCGTGGCGGACGGTGCGCGAGAATGTGGGGCTGGGGCTGGAACTGGCCGGGCTCAAGGGCAAGCCGAAACGCGAACGGGTCGAGGCGCAGCTTGAGCTGGTCGGCCTGGCGCAATGGGCCGACCGCAAGGTGGGCGAGCTATCGGGCGGCATGCAGCAGCGCGTGGGTCTGGCCCGCGCCTTTGCCACCGAGGCGCCGATCCTCTTGATGGACGAGCCCTTCTCGGCGCTGGACCCGCTGATCCGCACCCGTCTGCAGGACGAACTTCTGGATCTGCAGCAGCGGCTGAAGCGCACGATCATCTTCGTCAGCCACGATCTCGATGAGGCCTTCAAGCTGGGCAACCGGATCGCCATCATGGAGGGCGGACGCATCATCCAATGCGGTACCCCGTCCGAGATCTACACCAACCCGGCCAATGATTACGTCGCGGACTTCGTCGCGCATATGAACCCGCTGGGCGTTCTGACGGCGCGCGATGCGATGGTCGAGGCCCCGCGCCCGGCCCCGGCGGGCCTGACCCTGCCGGCGGAAACCCCGCTGCGCGAAGCCATGGCCCAACTGACCGACGCCCGCGGGCGCATCCTGCTGACGGACGAGGGCAAGGTGATCGGCATGCTGACCGATTGCAGCGCCGTCACCGCGCTGATCGCCAAGCGCGGGACCGAGGGCGCCGCCGAAGAAACCGCCTGAAAGGGAAGCCGAACCGCGTAGGGTGGGTTTAAAACCCACCTTACCCGGCGCCTTACTCGCTGCGCTGTGCCGCGCCGACCATCGACCAGTGCAGACGGCCATTCTCGGCCCGCGCGACGCCGAAGCCGGCCTCGGTGATCTGACGATTGAGCATGTTCACCCGATGCTCCGGGCTCTCCATCCAGCCGCGCACGATCTCGGCGGCGCTGCGATGACCCTCGCCGATATTCTCGACCGCGGTGGCATAAGGATAATCCACCCGCCGCAGCCGCCGTCCCAGACCGGCGAACCAGCTGCCGCGATGGGTCAGACGCTCCCGATCCGCCATCCGGCAGGCCTGCACCTGCGCCGCTTCGCCCAACCGGGGCTCCATGCGCAAAGCCGGCAACCCAGCCGAGGCGCGCTCGGCATTGGTCTGCACCAGAAGGGCGCCGCGCAGGCCGCCCAGATCCGCAGGCACCTCGCAGGCCAGAGCCGGTGCTGCGGCAAGCATCAGGGTCAGGGCGAGCGCGTGTTTCATTCCGGCAGCGTCGCCGCTTTCTCGCGCAGGCGCAACTGGTGTTCCCGCAGCGCGATGAAGATCACCGCCGAGACGACCATCACCCCGCCGGCCACGACCCAGGGGTCCACCGGCTCGCCGAAGAAGATCGCGCCCAGTGCCACCGACCAGACGAGCTGCAGCGCCGTCACCGGCTGCGTCACCGTGATCGGCGCCGCCGCGAAGGCCAGCGTCATCATGTAATGCCCCGCGGTCGCGAAGCTGGCGATGATCAGGAACATCCCCAGCTGCTGCCATGTCACCGGCTCCCAGACCGCCAGCGCGAAGGGAAACAGCCCGATCGTCACCGCCATCGACATCATCGCCACGATCACTGCCGGGCTGGCCTTGCCGCTGAGCTGCTTGGCCATGACATAGGAGGCCGCGAAGAACAGCGCGGTGAACAGCATCGCCACATGCCCCGAGCTGAGCTCGCGCAGGCCCGGCCGCAGGATGATCAGCGCGCCGATGATCGCCACGCCAATGGCCGCGATACGGCGAAAGCGCAGGGCCTCGCCCAGAAACAGCGCCGCCCCGATCGAGATCCAGACCGGGTTCATGTAGCCCATGGCCGAGACCTCGGCCAAAGGGATGCGGGTCATCGCGTAGAACCACAGCATCACGCCGAAGGTATGGAACACCCCGCGCCACGCGAAGGCTTTCCACGTCGCGGCGGGGAAATGCGTGCGCAGCAGCGTTGGGATCAGCGGGAGCAAGAACACCAGCCCCATCGCATAGCGCAGGAAGGCCGATTGCGGTGCCGGAACCGAGGGTCCCATCGCCTTCACCAGCGCCGTCAGCCCGACGAAGGCAAAGCCCGAGGCCACCATCCACAGCACCCCGGCGATGGGACGCTGGTCAGAGGGTTCGGACGCGGTACGGGCCGCGGGCGACGGGTCTACGGGGGTATTTAACGCGTTCATAAACTCTCCCTGCCCTGCCCTGCGCCGCATGGCAAGGGACAAACACGCATCTTGCCGTGAACACCCCTCGCCGGGGCCATTTCAGAGGGGCCAGATCAGCGGGACGAGGGTGCAAACGGTGATGGCCATCAGGATGTTCAGCGGCACGCCCACGCGCAGGAAGTCGGTGAACTGATAGCCGCCCGGGCCATAGACCAGCGTGTTGGTCTGATACCCGATCGGTGTCGCGAAGGCTGCCGAGGCGGCGAACATCACCGCCACCACCAAGGGGCGCGGATCGACGCCCATGCTCTGCGCCAGACCGATGGCCACCGGCGTCACGATCACCGCAACGGCGTTGTTGGACACAAGTTCCGTCAGCACCCCGGCGATGGCATAGACCGCCAACAGCAGCGCCCAATGCGGCAGGCCCTGCAGATAGGGCGCCAAGGCCTCGACCAACAGGCGCACGGCGCCCGAATTCTCCAACCCCGCGCCGACGATCAGCATGCCGAAGATCAGCGCCAGCAGACGCCCCTCGATGAACCCGAAAGCCTCGTCCGCGTCGATGCAGCGGGTCAGCAGCACGATCACCACCCCCAGCAGCGCCAGCATCTGGATCGAGGCCACGCCCAAGGCGGACAGCCCGACAACTCCCGCCAGCACGGCGATGACGATGGGCGCATGGCTGCGCCGGAACGCCCGCTCCGACGGCTGGCTGACATCGACCATGTCCATATCGGCGGCGAGGCGGCGGATATCCTCCATCGCGCCTTCCAGCAGCAGCGTATCGCCCACCTGCACGACCAGATCGTCCAGCTGGCGGCCGATGTTCTGGCTGCGACGGTGTACGGCCAGCGGATAGACCCCATAGCGCCGGCGCAGACGCATCTGCCCCAGCGAGCGGCCGATCATCCGGCAGCCCGGCGTGATCAGCACCTCGACGGTCGAGGTCCGGACCGAACTCAGCTGGTCGACAACCCGCAACTCGGGGCTTTGCTGCAGGCCCAGCACCTCGGACATCTGCGTGCGCAGAACGACGCGGTCACCGGGCTCCAGCACCACATCGCCCATCGCCCGGCGCAGCGAGGCGTCGCCGCGCAGCACGTCAATCACTCGCGCGCCGCCCCGGCGAAACACGTCGGCCTCGGCGAGGCTCTTGCCGATCAGCGACGAGCCCTCGGGAATCGCGACCTCGGTGAAGAACTTCATCGGCGCGCGGTCGCCAAGCAGCGCCGCCATCGAATCGCGCTCGGGCAGCAGCCAGCGCCCGGCGAGCGCCAGATAGGTGACCCCCACCCCGGCCACGGCGAGGCCCACGAGCGAGATCTCGAAGATCCCGAAGGGCTCGAGCCCCGAGGCCTGCGCGACCCCGTCCACCAGCAGGTTGGTCGAGGTGCCAACCAGCGTGATCGTGCCCCCGAAGATCGAGAAATAGCTCAGCGGGATCAGCAGCTTCGACGGCGGCACCTGCATCGCCTTGGCCAGCTGCATGAAGATCGGGATCATCACCACGACGATCGGCGTGTTGTTGACGAAAGCCGACATGCCCAAGACGGCGAAGGTCAGGATGACCAGCGTGCGGCGGGGGGCCACGGCGGCCTTGCTCACCGCCTGTTGGGAGAGGAAATCCAGCGCGCCGGTCCGCACGAGGCCGCCCACGATCAGGAACATCGCGGCAATGGTCCAGGGCGCGGGGTTGGCGAAGACGGCGAGCGCCCCGGCCTCGGGCACGATGCCCAGCACCAGCATCAGCACGGCGCCGGACAGGGCCACCACCTCGACCGGGTAGCGCTCGCGCACGAACATCACCAGCATGCCGACGACGATGACGATCGACAGCCACGGCAAATAAGCGGCAGGTATCTCAAGCCCGAACATGGGCATCTCCAGAATTGGCGGCCGGGGCGCGCGGGCGCGGCTGCACAAGGAAGAGGCCGAGGAACAGCAGCGCCAAGGCGCTCCAGACCCAGCCGGAATAACGCTCACCAAGGATCAGCATGGCCCAGACGATTCCCATGCCGGTCACGGTATAGGAAACCTGCGCGCCGAACACGGCGCCGGTCTGTCGCAGCAGCCACAGGTAGCCGGCATAGGCGCCGATGCCCAACAAACCGGCGATCACGAAGGCCAGCACCGGCACCGAAAGCACCTGATCGGGCCACAGCGCCGTGCCGTCGAACAGGGCCAGCCCCAGCGCGGCCATCACGCTGACGAGGTATCCCGCCCAAAGCATCTGGAACGGCCCCACCTCCTCGGCCTTGGACTGGTAGACCACGGCGCCTTCCAGCGCGTAGCACAGCGGTGCCAGCGCGGCGACGGGGATCCAGATCCACTGTGCGGGATCGGGCAGGCTGGCCTCGGGGCCCATCAAGAGCGCCATCGCCGCCGCGCCCGAAGCTACGCCCAGCAGGCGGCGCGGCTGGAACCGCTCGGTCCCCAAGCCTAGTGCCAGCGGCAGGGCGAAGACCGGCACCAGCGAGATGACGATGGAGATCACGCCCGACGGCAGATGCCGCGTGGCGCTGTAGGAGGCGATCGAGGGCAAGGCCATGCCCAGCAAGCCCACCGCCGCATAGAGCCGCAGATGCGCTCCGCTCCAGCGCATGCGGCGGATCTGGCCGGTGGCCAGCAACACGGCCCCCAGCACGACCGAGGCGATCAGCGCCTGCCAGAAGACGATCATCAACGGCGCCAGCCCGGCTCCGGTCGCGACCTTGATCATCGGCGCGCTGATCCCCCAGGCGGCCCCGATGGCCAGCAGGATCAGATAGGCGCCCGGTCGGCCGGAGGCGAGGCGCATCACGATGCGGCAGGCTCCGCCACCGGCGCCGGGCCCGACGGCGCCAGCCGCCCGCCCTGCCGCACCATGGTCACGCTCAGCGCCTTGCCGGTGGCATCGTCGGTCTCGACGAACACGCCCGAGACCGTGGCCTCGCCCATCGCCGGCTCGAAGCGGTTGCGCGCCATGCCGGTGATGAAGCGGCGCAGGGGCTCGTCCTTCTGCATGCCGATGACACTGTCGTAATCGCCGCACATGCCGGCATCGGTCAGATAGGCGGTGCCGCCATTCAGGATCTGCGCATCACCGGTCGGCACATGGGTATGCGTACCCACGACAAGTGAGGCCCGACCGTCACACCAATGGCCCATTGCCATCTTCTCGGACGTCGCCTCGGCATGGACATCGACCAAGGTCGCCTGCACCCGCGCGCCCATCGGATGGGCCCGAAGCACCGGCTCGATGGCGCTAAACGGATCGTCGAAGGGCCGCTTCATGAAGACCTGCCCCATGACCTGCGCGACCAGCACGGCGCGCCCATCGGCCAGCGTGAAGACCCGCGCGCCCACGCCCGGCGCTACCTTGGAGAAATTGATCGCGCGGATCAGACGGGGCTCGCTGTCGATATGGCCCATCATCGCCTTCTGATCGAAGGCATGATCGCCCAGCGTCACCACATCGGCCCCGGCCTCGAACAGCCCCTTGGCGTGATCGGGCGACAGCCCCATCCCCGAGGTGGCGTTCTCGCCATTCACGACCACGAAATCGAGGCCCCAATCACGCCGCATCGTCGGCAGCCGTTCAGCCACCGCGTTACGACCGGAGCGGCCCATTACATCGCCCAGAAAGAGAATACGCATAGGCGTTTCCTACGCCCCAAGTCCCGCCGAGGGAAGCAGATTCGCGCAACCGCCACACCCGCCCCCCTCATCTTTGTGCCCTAAATATCCCGGGGGGTGAGCCGAAGGCGAGGGGGGCAGAGCCCCCTCCCTTGCCGAGCGCAGCGAGGCCCGGTCGCCCGAGGAGCCCGTGCCCGCAGGGCGCGAGGGACGAGGGCGAAACCCCTCCCCCGTCAAACCTCACCCCAAGACCGTCATCCAGCCCCAGGCCGTCAGCACGCACAACCCCGTCGCCAGCAACACGGTCGAGGCCGCCACCCGCTTCGCCCGCCCGTACATATTGGCAAAGAGATAGGCATTCACCCCCGGCGCCATCCCCGCGGTCAGCACCGCCGAGCGGAACGGCCCATGCTCCAGCGCGAAGAACCGCCCCAAGCCCCAGGTGATCGTCGGATGCAGGGCCAGCGACAGCAGCGTCGCATAGGCGATGAGCCGCAGGTCACCCTCGGGCCGATAGCGGAACAACACGCCCCCCAGCCCGAACAGCGCCGCCGGCAGACCCGCGCGCGAGATCAGCTCGACCGCGTCCACCACGACGGTGGGCAGTGTGATGCCGCCAAGGTTGACGATCGCCCCCAGCCCGATGCCGATCACCAGCGGGTTGGTCCACATCCCCTGCAGCGCCTTGAACGCCGTGCGGCCGATGCCGGCCCCCCGCGCCCTGACCCCCTCCATCGCGGTGATGCCGATCAGGTAGCACAGGGGCGCGTGGATCGAGATGATGGCATAGTTCGGCGCCAGCGCCTCGGGGCCATAGGCGCGCTCGGTGATCGGCACGCCCAAGAGCATCGAGTTCGAGAACAGGCAGACGAAACCCACCGCGACCGCGTCTTCCCAGTCGCGCCCGAACAGGAACCGCGCGCCCAAAAGACCCGCCACGAAGCCCGAGATCGCCCCGCCATAGAAGCTGACCAGAAGCCGCCAGTCGAAGGCCTGCCCCAGATCCAACCGCATCAGCGCGAGGAACAGCAGCATCGGGATCGCGAAGCTCTGGGCGAATTTCATCAGCCCGTCGACGGCGTCCTCGGTCATCCAGTTCCGCCAGGCGGCGCCATACCCCGCCGCCACAACCAGGAAGACGGGGAGGATGACTTGCAAGAGCGCCTGCATTGGAGCCTTTCGAGCGTGTTACAACGCCAGTTCGAGGACCATCCCGTCATAGGCGGGGGTCACATGGTCAGGGGTCTCGGCTTCCAGCGTCGCGTAGTCGAGATCGACATGCATATTGGTCAGCACCGCGCGCTTGGGCGCCGCCCGCGCGATCCATTCCAGCGCCAGATCGAGATGCGCATGGGTCGGATGCGGCTTGTAGCGCAGCGCATCGAGGATCCAGAGGTCGAGGCCGTCCAGGACCGGCCAGCTGTCCTCGGGGATGCGCACCACGTCGGGCAGATAGGCCAGCCCGCCACAGCGGAAACCAAGGGCCTCGATGCTGCCGTGGTTCACCTCGAACGGCGTCAGCTCGATAGACCCACCGGCGCCCTCGATGGCGAAGGGCCCCTCGATGGTGTTGAGGTCCAAAATCGGCGGATAGGGTGAGCCCTTGGGCTGCACGAAGGCATAGCCAAAGCGCGACAATAGTGCGTCCTGCGTATCGCCATCGGCCCAGACCTGCAGGCGCTGGCGCGTGTTGAAGACGATCATGCGCAGATCGTCGATGCCGTGCACATGGTCGGCATGGCTATGGGTATAGACCACCGCATCCAGATGCCCGATGCCGGCATCGAGCAGCTGTTGGCGCATGTCCGGCGAGGTATCGATCAAGACGCGCGTGGTGCCGCCCTGCCCTACCCGTTCCAGCAGCAGGGAACAGCGGCGGCGGGTGTTGCGCGGATTGGTCGGGTCGCAAGCGCCCCATTCGCCGCCCAGCCGAGGCACGCCGCCGGACGAGCCACAGCCGAGGATCGTCGCGCGCAGCAGGTCACTCATGTCAGCCGGGCCTTGGTGAAGAGACGGTCGAAGTTTTCCGAGGTCTGCCGCGCGAACTCGGGATAGTCCATCCCCCAGACGCTGGCCACGGCCTGCGCGGTCAGCGCGGTATAGGCGGGCTCGTTGCGCTTGCCGCGATGGGGCGGCGGGGCAAGGTAAGGCGCGTCGGTCTCGACGAGGATGCGCTCCACGGGCGCGGTCGCGAAGATCTCGCGCAGGGCCTCGGATTTCTTGAAGGCGGCTATGCCCGAGGCCGACAGGTAAAAGCCCAGATCCAGCGCGGCGGCCGCCAGCTCCGGCCCCGACGAGAAGCAATGCATCACGCAGGAATAGGCGCCGGCGCGGTGTTCCTCGGACAGGATGCGGATCATGTCTTCATCGGCGTCGCGCGAGTGGATGATCAGTGGCAGGCCGGTCTGACGCGCAGCCTCGATATGCACGCGCAGGCTCTCTTGCTGAATGGGCGCGCTTTCGGGCGTGTAATGGTAGTCGAGCCCAGTCTCGCCGATGCCGACGAATTTCGGATGCTCGGCCAGCTTGAGCAGCACCTCCAGCGCGATCACCGGCTGCTTGTCGGCGGACATCGGGTGGATGCCGCCGGCCCAATAGACCTCGGGGTAAGTGTCGGCGAGGCCCCGGACGAAATCCGCCCGCTCCATTTTCGTGCAGATCGAGACCATCCGCGTCACGCCCGCCGCGCGCGCGCGCTCGATGATGGCATCGCGCTCGCCGTCGAAATCGGGGAAGTCGAGATGGGTGTGGCTGTCGACGATCGTGGGAATCATGAGAGGGGGTCGGGCCTTCGGCTAGTCATCCGGGAACGGCCTGTGCGGCGGATTCCAGTCGCAGGAACATATCGAGCACCAGCGCGCCGGGGTCAAGGTTGACCGCCCTCGCGCCCCGCGCCCGTGCGCCAAGTTCCGAGGCCAGCTCCGCCCAGTGCCGCGCGGCGCGAGGATCGGGCGAGAGGCGCTCGATCAGTCGCGCTTCGCCACGCGCGGCCTCGGGGGGGACCATGCCGGTGGCACCGGCGCGGGCCAGACGGGCCAGCGCGAGGTCGATCAGCCGGACGGTCAGATCGAAGCGCGGCTCGGCCTCGCGGCCCCCCATGGAATTGGACAATTTCAACACGTCGGGGCGCGAAAGCTGCGGAAGGTCCGAGAGGATTTTCACAATTTCCGCATAGAGCTCCAGCCCGCCGCCATTCGCCACCCGGATCGCTTCGCCCACCGAGCCGCCGGAGAGCTCGGCCAGAGCCTCGCCGTCCTCGACCATGCCCATAGCCTGATCCATCGCGCGAGCCATGTTATCGGTGCCCAACGGATTGAGCCGCAATTCCCGACAACGTGAGCGGATCGTCGGCAGCAGACGCGAGGGCTGATGCGCGACGAGGAACAGCATGGCGCCCGCCGGCGGTTCCTCGAGCAGCTTCAGAAGCGCATTCGCAGCGTTGGGGTTCATCTCGTCGGCGGCATCGACGATCACCACCCGCCGACCGCCCTCGGCGGCAGACAGACCGAAGAACTCGCGCAGCTTGCGGACCTCGTCGACGGTGATCTGGGTTTTCAGCTTGCCGGTTTTCTCATCCGCACCCCGGCGGATCACCAGAAGCCCCGGCTCTGACCCCGCCGCGATGCGATGCGCGACCGGGTGTTCGGAATCCACGTCCAAGGTGTCGGGCGCACCGAACAGGCCGCCGCCCGGCTCGGTCGCCAGCAGGAACTTCGCCAGCCGCCAGGCCAGCGTCGCCTTGCCCACGCCACGCGGGCCGGTGATCAGCCAGCCATGGTGCAGCCGGTCCTGCGCGAAGGCGTCGAGGAACAGCCGTTCCGCCGCCTCCTGACCGAACAGCTTCAGGGTCTCGCGCGGATGCGGGGCGCCGTCGATGCGGTCGGGTTCGGGCGCGGCGCTCATGCCAGAGCCGCCGTCACGGTCGCCAGCACGTCCTCGGCCACAGCCTCGACCGGGCGCGCGCCGTCGATGACGCGGAAGCGGCTGGCGTATTCCTTGGCCAGCGACAGGAAGCCCGCACGCATCCGGCGCTGCAGCTCGGGGCCGAAATCCTCGAAGCGTTCCTCGGTGCCCTTCCGCCCCTTGGCGCGGGCGAGGCCGATCTCGGGGTCCATATCCACCAGCACCGTCAGATCCGGCTCGCGCCCGATCATCAAGGAATGCAACTGGTCGACCAGCGCGCGCAGATCGCCGCGCGAGAGGCCCTGATACATGCGGGTCGAATCGGCGAAACGGTCGCAGATCACCACTTTCCCGGCGGCCAGAGCGGGCTCGATCGTGCGCTCCAGATGGTCGCGGCGGGCGGCGGTGAAAAGCAGGATCTCGGTCTCGGCGGACCAGCGGTCGGGGTCGCCTTCCAGCACCAGACGGCGGATCTCCTCAGCGCCCGGCGAGCCACCGGGCTCGCGCGTCAGCACCACGTCATGGCCCGCCGCGCGCAGGGCCTCGGCCAGAAGCCGCGCCTGCGTCGACTTGCCCGAGCCGTCGATCCCCTCGAAGGTGACGAAAATCCCCCGACCTGTCCCCGTCACGGCGTGGTCAGACCCAGCTGGTTGCCCAGAACCAGAGCGGCGGTGCGCATGCGCGGCAGAAAGCCCCCCTCAGGGACCGAAGCGCCGGCGAGGATCGGCAGCGTGAAGGGCTCGGGCAGGCCCGGCACTTCGACGATCAGCTGACCGACTTCGGTGCCTTGTTCGACCGGTGCGGCCAGCGGGCCCTCATATTCGACACGGGCGGTGACGTCGCCTTGGCTGATCGCCGGCATCAGCACGCTCAGATCGCGCGCGGCGACCAGGGGCACGCTGTCCACGGTGCCCATCCAGACATCGGCCACGGCGACCTCCTGCCCTTCTTCCAGCACGTCACGCTCGACGAATTGGCGGAAGGCCCAGGTGATGATGCGCTCGGCTTCCTCGACCCGTTCGGTCGCCGAGTTCAGGCCCGAGAAGACGAAGATCACGCGGCGATCGCCCTGATGGGCCGAGCCGACCAGCGAATAACCCGCTTCCTCGGTATGGCCGGTCTTGAAGCCGTCCATGCCGACGCCCGCATTGAGCAACGGCACGCGGTTCGGTTGGGTGATCTCGTTCCAGCTGAACTCGCTCTCGCCGAGGTAATGGTACAGATCGCCGTGCTGGGTGATGATGTAATTCGCCAGCACCGCGAGGTCATGCATACTCATGCGGTGACGCGGGTCCGGCCAGCCCGAGGCATTGGCGATGGTCGTCTGCGTCATGCCGATCTGCGCGGCGCGATCCTGCGCCATCTGCGCGAAGGCCGCTTCCGACCCGCCCAGCCCTTCGGCGATGGCGACGGCGGCATCGTTGCCCGAGACCACGGCGAGACCGCGGATCAGATCCTCGGTCGTCGGACGGTCGCGGGTTTCGAGGAACATCGACGAGCCCCCCATGGCATGCGCCCGTTCGGACACGGTCCAGGTGGTATCGAGCGACACCCGCCCCTCGGCCAGCGCATCATAGAGCATCGCCAGCGTCATCAGCTTCGACATCGAAGCGGGCGGCAGGGGAATATCGGCATTCTGCTGGGCCAGAACCTGACCCGATCCCACGTCGAGGATGTAGTAATTCGGCGCGCGGCCGCCATAGGGCGATTGCGCGACGGCCGTCAGCGACGAGGCGGCAATACTGGCCATGATGAGGGCGCACGCGATCAGCAGGCGCTTGAGGGGCATGGATCTCTCCTTCCGGCAGGGCTGCACCGGGCGCTCCCGTTCAGGGCCCCCGGCGCGCGCACCTTAGCGTTATTCGGTGACAGGTTTCAAACCCGCTCAGCGCACAACCGCGTAAGCATCGGCAAAGCCCAGCTCGCGCACCCGGCGCAGGAACTCGCCGCGCTGAGCGGTCGAGCTGGCCGGGCCGACGACGACACGCCAGTACAGGTTCTCGCCAACGCGGCCCCGGCGCACTTCGGCGGCCAGACCGGCCTGCTGCATCGCGTTGCGGGCGTTCACGGCATTCTGTTCGACGCTGAAGATCCCGATCTGCACGAAGGGCCGGTCGATGCGCGGCCCGGCGGGCTGCGCGGCCTGCGGCGGCAGCGGCGCGGTGCCGGTCGCCTGCAACGGCGCGCTGGCCGCGGCCGAGGTCGGCGCGTCATTGGCATCCGGCAGGGCGATCAGCGTGGTATCGGGTTCAGGCGTGCGCTCACGACGACGGAACAGGTCGCGGAACGAGCGGCGCTGCGGTTCGGCCTCGACCACGGCTACCGGCGCGACACCGGCCTCGGCCGTCGCCGTTGCTGCGGCCGTCGCGGCGCCTGCAGCGGGGGCCAGCGCGGTTTCGGCGATTGCGGTCGTTTCGGGCTCGGGTGTGCGGCGGCGGAACAGGCCGAGCAAACCGCGACGCGGTTCCTCCGCCTCGACATCGGCGACGGCGACCTGACCGGCGGGCTGGGCCGTCGGGGATTCTGCTGTGGCGACAGGGGCGATGGCCAGCGTCTCGGTCGCGGCGGTGGCGACCTCCTCGGGGGCCGGGTCGATCTCCATCTCGACGCGCTGGAGGCGCAGGGCGGTGACTTCGATCTCGGTCGGCGCACCGGCGAGGATGCCCAGCGCGTTGGCGGCCTCGGACGACACCTGGAACCGCGGGCCGGGGTTCTCGCGCTCGCGGCGGAAGAGCGCGCCGATGACGGTCGCGCCGGTTGCGCGGTTGCGGATCAGTACGCGCTCAGGGTCATGGGCGGTGGGATGGGCGACCCAGACGCCGCCCAACGAGGGGCGACCGTCCCAAAGGCCGTTCTCCGAGGCCTGAAACACCTCGGGCGCCTCGACGTCGCGCTCGATCACGCGACCGCCGGGGCCGGTATCCGTGGCGACGACGCCCGGCTCGGCCATGGCGGCTTCGGTCTGGCTCATCTGGCAAGCGCCCAGCGTCAGGACAGCCGACAACACCATGACCGGCGCGGCTGCCAGTCGCGGGAATGCGGTGCTGACTGTACGATCCATTCTGCCCTCGTGCCCCGGTGCCAGGCCGCTCAGGCGGCCCGCACGTTCTTTGCCACCTGCTTTGCAGGTGCGGATTTTTCCCGGCAGGATAGCGTCAACGTCGCATTATGGAAAGTAAATTGCGGGTGCTTTCGCCGCCGCGCGGCATCAACTCGCCGACCGGGGGTCAAGGCGCCTCGGGCAGGTGTTGATCATCGAGGGGCGCGAGGATCTCGGCGATATGCCCGCGCAGCCATTGATGCGCCGGGTTCTGCGATTGCCGCCGGTGCCAGATCATCTGCAAGGTCTCGGGCCCGACAGGCACTGGCGGACGATAAAGGTCGATCGGCAGGCGCTTGGCGACGTGCAGCGCCAGTTGTCCGGGCAAGAGCGCGATCAGGTCCGAGGCCGCGACCGCCAGATAAACCCCCGAGAAGAACGGCATGGTCATCACCACCTGCCGGCTGCGCCCCACCGCCGCCAGAGCCTTGTCGCCGACCGAAGCCGGGTTCCCCTCGGGCGAGAACAGCACATGGCCAAGGTCGCAATAGAGATCGAGCGGCACCACCGCGCCCGGCGCGACCCGGCCAAGGCGGGGATGGTCCTTGCGCGCGATGACGTAATAGGGCGATGAGAAGACCCGCTGCGTCTCGACCCAATCGGGCATCTTCAGCCCCGGCACCAGCGCGATATCGGCCATGTAGCGCTCCAGCGAGGCCGCGTCCGAGGTCGGCACCAGATCGACAAGGTGCAGCCGCATCCCCGGCGCCAGCTTCGACACCCGCGCGCCCAGCGCCGGCATCATCAGCTCGGCGAAGAAATCCGCGCCCGAGATCCGGAAGCTGTCGCGCGAGGTGGCCGGATCGAAGGGCACGTTGCTCAGAAGGGTGCCGATCTGATCCAGCATCTGCCGCAGCTCCACCTCCAGCCCCTTGGCGAAATCGGTGGGCTGCAGCCCCTGCCCCACGCGAACGAACAGGTCGTCCCCCAGCGCCGCCCGAAGCCGCCCCAGCGCCGCCGAGACCGCCGGCTGACTGAGGCCCAGCCTCTCGCCCGCACGGACGGTGGATCCCTCACGCAGGAGGGCATCGAGAACCCGCAGCAGGTTCAGATCGAACGTGGCCAAATTCACCATATCAATAGAGGCTATTGCAAAATGAAGTTTCTCGGATAGCCTTTTTTCACCTTAAGCTTTTCAGCATCGAAAGCGCTTTCGTTTCCCACACAGACATGGAGGAAACGATGAAAGACGGACACCTTGGCCCCGACACCATCGACTGGGCCGGCACGCAATACCGCACGATCCTGTCCACCGAAGCCTCGGGCGGATCGATGAGCATCGTCGACAGCGTCTCGCCCGTGGGCTCGGGCCCGCCGCGCCACATTCACCACGATGCCGACGAGACCTTCGTGCTGCTCTCGGGCGATTGCAGCTTCTGGCTCAACGGCGAGACCTTCACGCGGGGGCCGGGCGAAACCGTCTTCATCCCGCGCGGCACCGAACATACCTTTCGCGTCAGCGGGGACAAGCCCTCGCGTCATCTGGTGATCCTGACCCCCGGCGGGTTCGAGGGTTTCTTCGCCGAGATGGCGGCCGGGCAATTCCGTATCCCCGAGGACATGCCCGCCGTTCTTGCCAGTGCCGAACGTTTCAAGATGACCTTTACCGGACCACCCTTGGGAGATTGATCATGACCACACCGCGCCTGTTCTTCGCTTTCGGCGCCCTCTGCCTTCTGATCGGCATGGCCTGGGGCATCCATATGTCCGCCTCGGGCGACCACGCCCTGTCACCCGCGCACGCCCATCTGAACTTGGTGGGCTTCGTCCTCGCCTCGATCTTCGGAGGCTGGTACGCGCTGGCCCCCACCGCGCAGGACGGGATGCTGGGCCGCATCCACCTCGTGCTGCACGCCGCCGCCGTGGTGGTGATGGTGCCCGGCATCGTCTTCGCGATTCAGGGCACGGGCGAGACCGGCGCGAAGATCGGCTCGGTGCTGGCGATCCTGTCGGGCCTGATGTTCCTCGTGCAGGTGCTGCGGCATCCGATCGGCCGCCCCGCCTGACGGCGCCGGCATAGAAACGACAAAGGCCCCCGCCATCGGCAGGGGCCTTTGTTCATGGCAAGGGCGGCAGGATCAGATCCGGGCGGCGCCTTGGTTGTGCTTGCGGGCGACCAACGTCTTCGCGGTTTCCACCGCCACGGCGGCGTCGCGGCAATAGGCGTCGGCACCGATGGCCTTGCCGAATTCCTCGTTCAGGGGCGCACCGCCCACCAGAACGATGAACTCGTCGCGCATGCCCTTTTCCTTCAGCGTGTCGATCACGACCTTCATGTAGGGCATGGTGGTGGTCAGCAGGGCCGACATGCCGAGGATGTCGGCGCCTTCGGCTTCCAGCGTCTCGATGTATTTCTCGACCGGGTTGTTGATGCCGATGTCGACGACCTCGAAGCCGGCGCCTTCCATCATCATGCCGACAAGGTTCTTGCCGATGTCGTGGATGTCGCCCTTCACGGTGCCGATCACCATCTTGCCCATGCGCGGCGCGCCGGTTTCGGCCAGCAGCGGCTTCAGGATGGCCATGCCGGCCTTCATCGCGTTGGCGGCGAGCAGCACTTCCGGAACGAACAGGATGCCGTCGCGGAAGTCGTGGCCGACGATCGTCATGCCGGCAACCAGCGCTTTGGTCAGCACGTCATAGGGGGTCCAGCCGCGCTCGAGCAGGAGGTTGACGCCCTCTTCGATCTCGTCCTTCAGGCCGTCGTAGAGGTCGTCCATCATCTGGGCGACAAGCTCTTCGTCGTTGAGTTCGGACAGGATGATTTCGTCGTCCTCGGCCATGGCGCGCTTCCCTGTTGAAGGTATCGTTTAAAGGCTACATGCGGCATGTGCCTTGCCGCAACTGATCCATTCCCGACATGCGCCGAATTAGAAGCGACAGCAAGTCGCAGTTTACCCCCGGATCTTGAAAAATGTTCATGATGTGTTCAAGTTCCGACTCATGTCCCGCCCCCGTCAGC
>NZ_LRRR01000024.1 GCF_001691415.1 Pararhodobacter sp. CCB-MM2 | reverse complement strand
GGCTAAACTCACGATCCCTTCCCGAACTCGATGGATAAGGGCCGGAACGCCAATGGTACTGCGTCTTAAGACGTGGGAGAGTAGGTCACCGCCAAACTCGATAAGAAACAGCCTCTCTATAACGATGATAACACCACCGAACAGACAACCCTGTCGCGGGGTGGAGCAGCCCGGTAGCTCGTCAGGCTCATAACCTGAAGGTCGCAGGTTCAAATCCTGCCCCCGCAACCAAAAAAATACCGCAAGATCAAAGATCTACGCAGCGCCCCACGGGGCGCTTTCTTCGTATTGGCCTTTGGGAACGTTCTCAGATCGACGGCCAAAGCAGCAAAGACAGCTCATCAAGACCCGACACCTTTGCCTCCCATCCCTCGATCGCGATGTTGCGCAGGTCGCTGGCGCGGTGGAGCATCATCAGCAGGAGCAGGCGTTGCCGCAGCGCGTGGTCGAGCACTGGGGCAGCGGAGCCGAAGCCTGCAAGAAGGGCGCTCAGTCGCTCGGGGACGCCGCAGCAGATGAAGCAGGAGGGCCCGAGCAGATCGTAGTCACCAGGGCCCACCAGCACGTCGCCGAAATCGATGAGCGCGGTCAATTCCCAGCCTTCGGGGCCATGCGACAGAAGCAGGTTCTCGGGCACCCATTCTCCGGTCAGGATCACCGGGCGCTCGACCGGAGGGAGCACCGAAGGCGCGCTGGCCAGCAGCGCCGGGATTTCGGCAAGGAAGCACGGTGCGAGGCCCTGGCGATGATGGCGGGCGAGGCAACTCTCGGCCTGACGGGCCAGGAAATCGGGCCAGGACGGGCAATGCGCGGCGAGGGGGCCGGGATCGACCACCTGCACTTCAGCGATGGCCCGGCCGATCTGCTGCAAGATCCGAAGTTGCTCGGGGTCGGTGAGATCGGGCCAGACCTCCGATCCAGCGACGCCCTCGAGCTTCGAAATCACCAGCCAAGACCATCCGTCGCGCGCGCCCTCGGCCTGAATGCGCGGGATCGGCAATGTGAGGCGGCCTTCTAGCTGGCGCAGGGCCAGACGCTCAACCTCGTATTGCGCGCGATAGAAGGGCGGGAAGAGCTTCAGGATCATCGTCCCGTTCAAATCGACGACCAGATTGGTGCCGGTGCGGAAGGCCTTTGGCTCATGGACCGGAAAGCCCAATGTCGCAGCAAGGCCTTGGGCCACCGGGCCCCAAAGCGCGGGATCGATCCGCCAATGCTCGAAGGTGTCCTCGTCGATGTTGTGCGGAAAGGGGATCATGCGCGCCTCTGGGTTGGGGCATAGGACCCGAGCCATCGACCGAGTGCAACCACCCAAGAGTAAGGGCCGGGGGTGAACCCGGCCCTGTCAATCTCAAGCGAAGACGTCGGCGGTGTAGCGCCCTTCGTCATGTTCCACCCGCGCCACCCAGGCGAGGATGTCGTCGCCCTTCAGTCCGGACTTCTCCTCGACGATCCGCACAAGCGTGTCGCGCACGGCGGGGGCCATGAACTTGCCGTCGCCGCAGGTGAAGAACAGCGCGCCCTCGCCGAACATCGTCGCCACCTCGTCCCGCTCGTCCCAGAGGCGGTGCTGCACGAAGCGCCAGTCGTTCTCGGGGCGGTTGGTGAACACCGGGCGGAGCTCGACGATGCCCTGCGCTTCCCAGCCCTTCAGTTCGTCCTCATACAGGTAATCGACCGCCGGGTCGTTGGTGCCGAAATAGAGCAGCGCCTTGCCGACCGTCTCGCCCGCGGCCTTCCGCATCGCGCGCTCCTGCAGGAAGCCGCGGAACGGGGCGAGGCCGGAGCCGGCGCAGATCATCACCATCGGCAGCGCAGCTTCCGCCGGCGGGTGGAAGCGCGGGGCCGAGGGGCGCACGGCCACCGCCACGCGGTCGCCCGGCTGCAGGGCCGCAAGGTGGGTCGAGGCGACGCCCCGGTATTGGCCCAGACCCGAGGCGGCGGGAGCGTCGACCACGGCCACGGTCAGCGTGACATGATCGGGCTTCCACAACGGCGACGACGAGATCGAATATTGCCGCGCGCGCATCGCCGGCAGCATCGACAGGAACTCGGCCAGATCCAGCGGCGTGCTCTCGAAGCGGGTCAGCAGGTCGAGCACGCTCAGGCGTTTGCCCAGAACCTCGGCCTCGTAGTCGCCCGCGGCGAGGGCCTCCAGCGCGGCTTTCTCGGGCGGGCAGCGGGTCAGGGCGGCGAGGCGGGTCACCTGCGCGCGGCTGGCCGGTTGTGCCAGTTCGACATAGGCGCCGAACACCTCGCCCACGGCGACCGGATAGTCCAGCGGCAGGGACGAGCCCGCGCCCTCGCGGTGCAGGACGATCAGCCGGTCGGCGGTCAGACCGAAGCGGCGTAGCGCCCGATCGACCAGAGCCTCGGGATTGCGGGCCAGCACGGCGAGGTAATCGCCGGCCTTGTAGCGCATGCCCTCGGGCAGCCGGATCTCGATGTGACGTTTCGAGCGCGCGCCCTCGCCCGACATGTCGACGAGCTCGCGGTTCTCGATCACCGCGCCGGGTTGCAACTCACCGAGATGCAGCAGGGTTTCGCGTTGGCCCTCGACGAATTCGACGCTGAGGGCAGGGGGGGCGGCGGTCACGGCTTCCTTGCCGAAGGCTTTCGCCAGCGCGGGCCAGAGATCGGCGATCCAATCCTCGAAGGTGCCGAAGAAATCTCCGCCGGAATCGCCCTCGCCACGCGGCAGAAGGCTTTCGGCCCCGGCCTTGGTCAGCGCCTGATCGACGCGGGTGGGGATCGCCTGCCAGGTGCGGGCCCATTGCCGGTTGCCGCAGCCGAAGACGGCAGTCTTCAGCCCGGCGACGGCATCGGTGCCCAGAGCCTCGACATGCGGCACGAAGGTGACGGCGTTGTCGGGCGGCTGGCCTTCGTAAGAGGCCGTGACCACCACCAGCGCGCCCTCGGTCGGCAGGGCGCCGGTCAGGTCGTCCATCGGCATCAGCCGGGGGGCGAAGCCATGCGCCGGGGCCTCGTCAGCGATGCGGCGGGCAAAGCCCTCGGCGGAGCCGGTGTTCGAGCCGAAGACCACGGTCAGCGGCGTCGCATCGGCGGCAATCTTGGCGACCGGGGCGGGGGCGGCGGCCTTGCGGGCCACGGGCGCGGCGGCGGTCTGCAACGCGGCGCGGGCCCGGCGCGGGGTGATGCGGATGCGCAGATCCTCGGGCTTCAGGGTCAGCGTCTCATGCACGACCAGCTTGTAATCCGGATCGGCCAGTTCGAAATCGAAGCGTTGCAGCATCATTGCCAGCACCAGCTGGGCTTCCTGCATGGCGAAGGGGCGGCCGATGCAGGCGCGCGCGCCGGTGCCGAAGGGCTTCCAGGCGTTCGGCGGCAACTGCGCGGCAGCGTCCTGCGCGAAACGCTCGGGCCGGAAGGCCTCGGGCTCGGGCCAGACGGCGGGGTCGCGGTGCAGCGTCGGGATCAGAACCAGCACGGTGTCCTTGGGGGTCAGCGGGTACTTGCCGCCCAGCAGGGTGTCCTTGTGAGGGAAGCGCCCGAAGGCGGGTGCGGTCGGCCAGAGACGCAGGGTCTCCATCAGCACTTGATCGAGATAGCGCAGATCGTTGAGGTCCTGCAGCGTCGGCATCCGGTCGCCCAGCACGCGGTCGACCTGCGCGCGGGCCTCGGCCAGAACGGCGGGGTTCTGCAGCATCAGAAGCGTGGCGAAGGACAGAAGGCCCGAGGTCGTCTCATGCCCGGCGATCAGGAAGGTGATCATCTGGTACATGATGTTCTCGTCCGACAGACCCTCGCCGGTCTTCGGGTCGCGCCCGTTCAGCATGCGGTTCAGCAGGTCGTCCTTGGTCGCGGCGTTCGGATCGGCGCGGCGCTCGGCGATCAGCTCGGCGCCGACCTTCTTCAGCAGCTCAATGTCCGCCTCGTATTGCTTGGCCCGTTTGCGCATCATCTTGCTGACGATTGCGGGACGACGACCGCGCAGGCCGCTCTCCTTCAGGGCGCCGACCATGGCGCCGACGAAGGGATGCATTTCGTCGCGGTAGAAGCTGTTGAAACGGTAGTCGAAGCCGGCCAGTGCGATCGTGTCCAGCGTCAGGCGGGTCATGTTGTCCGCGACATCGACGACGGTACCACCGCCGAAACGTTCCCAGCGGGTGAACATCTGATCGGCGATGTCCAGCATCTGCGGGAACATGTCGCGCACGCCGATCGGGCCGAAGGCCGGCATCAGGATGTTATGCGCGCGGGCCCAGTTCGGCTCGTCGTTATGGGCGGTGAACAGGCCGTCCTTGGCGAAGGCGCGGATCTCCTGCAGGGGGGTGTGCACTCGCTTGGCATAGAGCGTCTCGTCGCACAGCTCGTCCACCAGTTCTTGGGACGAGGCGAGGTAGATCTCCTTGTTCAGGATCTGCATCTTGAAGAACGGGCCATATTCCTCGGCCAGGGCCATCATGCTCTGAACCGGGCGGTCCTTGTCGATTTGCGGCAGATTGCCGATGATCGGTTTGACGGGAGGCTGAGGAACGACGATCTTGGCCGACATGGCGGGTTTCCGTCCGTTTTGCCCTGTCGCGAAAAGGGCGACTCGGGCGGTTGCGGTGACTGATTTACGATTGTAAAATAGTGACTGCGGATTTTGATGCAAGAGGGATGTGGTGAAAACGGCGGAGAGAAGCGAAGATCCGCGCTTCCAGCGTACACTGGAGGCGTTAATCGAATCCGTCACCCGGCTGATCGAGGCCGAGGGGCTGTCGGGCCTGTCGATCACCCGCGTGGTGGCCGAGGCCGGTGTTTCGCGTCCCACCTTCTACCAGCACGCGCCGGACGTCATGGCGCTGGCCCGTCGCGCGGCCTTGCAGCGGCTGGATGCGGCGATGTCGGACAAGCCTGCGCTGGATGATCCCGCCGGGGCAAGCTTCCCCTTGATGTGCCAGCAGATCGAGGAGCATCTCTGCCCGCTGTTGCAGCATCTGGCGACCCATCGGCGCTTTTACCGTGAAGTTCTGGACCATGCCTCGTCGCCGGACCTCTATTCCGCGATCGTCGAATTGCTCGCGTCGCGCATGCAGTTGGAGCCGTTCGAGCGTCTCGGCGCAGCCTCGGGCGTGTCGTTCGAGACGCTGGCACGGGTGCTTTCCGGGGGCCTCATGTGGCATGTGGTGCGCTGGTTGAAGGACGCCCCTGAACCGCTGGATCCCGACGCGATGGCGGCCGAGGTGGCGGTGACGGCAGCAACCTTCGTGCAAGGTCAGCAGGTGCCGGCGCCGGTCTGAACGGGTCCCCTGATCCGGTCATCGCGGAAAACGCGGGCAGCCTTGCCTTGGATCGAGAGAGAAGTGTCGCCCCTTCGTAATCCACGCGTGCAAAGTCGCTTTTGGTGAAAGGTGTCGCGCGGACCCCTGTTACCGTTCTGGGGTAAGGTGCCGCTGGCGACAGCGGAGAATTGGGAAGCCGGTGCAATCCCGGCGCTGCCCCCGCAACGGTAACGGGAGACGCGGCACGACAATCACCACTGGGTGGAGGAGCCCGGGAAGGTGTCGTGCCCGGGCCATCGGCCCCGACCCGAAGCCCGGAAACCAGCCTTGCGCGATAACGTAAAACCGCGGTGGGCGGTGGATCGGCGCGTCGGGTCCTCCCCTCCTCCCCCCGTCGCCCGGCCCTGTCCTCCGCAGCCATTGCCAGCCGACCGTGCCCTATGCGCGGGAATTGCGAGGACATCATGCTCGGCCATCAGGACGTGCTCAGCCACATCCAGTCGCGGAAGAAGAACTACGCCCTCGATCGCGAGCTTTATTGCGATCCCGGCACCTATCAGGCCGATCTGGAACAGATCTGGTACCGCGAATGGCTGTTTGCCGTGCCCGCCGCCGAACTGCCGAAGCCCGGCAATTACGCGACGCTGCAGGTCGGCGCCTATCCGGTCGTGGTGATCCGCGGCAAGGACCAGCGCATCCGTGCCTTCCACAACGTCTGCCGTCACCGCGGCCAGCGCCTGTGCTCGCATGCCCATGGCTTGACCGCCAATCTGGTCTGCCCCTACCACCAGTGGACCTATGACCTCGAGGGCAAGCTGCTGTTCGCCCGCGACATGGGCGAGGATTTCGACCCGTCGAAATTCGGCCTGAAGAAGGTCCATTGCCTCGATATGGGCGGGCTGATCTACATCTGCCTCGCCGAGGTGCCGCCCGCCATCGGCGAGCTGGCGAAGAACGCCATGCAATACCTCGCGCCGTCGGGGCTGAACGACGCCAAGGTCGCCCATCGCTCGACCATCGTCGAGAACGGCAACTGGAAGCTGGTGATGGAGAACAACCGCGAGTGCTACCATTGCGGCGGCTCGCATCCCTCGCTGTGCCGGACCTTCTCGGACAACCCGAAGATCGCCGCGATGGACGGCCCGCATTCCGCCAGCCCTGAGATCCTGACCCATTGGGACCGCTGCGAGGCCGCCGGCCTGCCGTCGCGCTTCGTGTTCGACAAGGCGTTCCAGTGGCGTCTGGCGCGCATTCCGCTTTTGAACAACGCGGAAAGCTACACGATGGACACCAAGCACGCGGTGACGAAGAAGATGGGCTCGATGCCCTTCTACGACGCGGGCAGCTTGCTGATGTACCACTACCCCAACACCTGGAACCACTTCCTCGGCGATCACGCGATCACCTTCCGGGTGCTGCCGATCAGCCCGACGGAAACCGAAGTGACCACGACCTGGCTGGTGCACAAGGACGCGGTCGAGGGAGTGGATTACGATCTCAACAACCTCACCGAGGTCTGGCTGGCCACCAACGATGAGGACCGTCAGGTCGTCGAGGAGAACCAGAAAGGCATCCTGTCCCCGGCCTATGAACCCGGACCCTATTCGCCGATCCAAGAAGAGGGCGTGATCCAGTTCATCGACTGGTATTGCGACCTGATGGCCGGTCGTCTGGCCCCGAAACCGGCATTGGCGGCCGAGTGACATGAAGCCGAAAAGCGGAAACTGGACCGCCACGCCGTGGGATGATGCCGAGCTTCTGGAATGCACGGCGGTCGTCGTCGAGACGTCCGACACCTACACCTTCGCCTTCCGCGCACCGTCGGGCGCGTGGTTCGACTACCAGCCGGGCCAATTCGTGACGCTCGACCTGCCGGTCGATCCGAAGAACGTGCCGGGCGGCAATGTGCAGCGCACCTATACGATCTCGTCCAGCCCCTCGCGGCCCCTGTCGATCTCGGTCACGGTGAAGGCGCAGACGGAATCGATCGGCACCCGCTGGATGCTCGATCACCTGAAGCCGGGGATGAAACTGAAGGCCTATGGCCCGGCGGGGATCTTCACCTCGCAGCGCCACAAGGCCGACAAGTACCTGTTCATCTCGGCAGGCTCGGGCATCACGCCGATGATGTCGATGACCACCTGGGCGTGGGATTTCGGTGCGGCGGACATCACCTTCGTCCATGCCGCGCGCCGTCCCTCGGACATCATCTTCCGCGAACGGTTGGAGAATTTCGTCAAGCGGATGCCGGGGCTGGAGCTGCGCTTCGTGGTCGAGGAACCCGATCCGCTGCGCGCCTGGTACGGCTATCAGGGGCGGCTCAACCAGATCATGCTGGGCCTGATGGCGCCGGATTATCTGGAGCGTGAAGTCTTCTGCTGCGGGCCTGAGCCCTTCATGCAGGCCGTGCGCGAGATGCTGATCGCGCTGGGCTATGACATGGACCGCTATCATCAGGAAAGCTTCGGCGGCGAAGGGGTCAAGACCGAGGCCGAGGCCCCCGTGCTGGACGACGTCATCCCCGACGAGGATACCGGCGCCGAGGTTACCTTCGCCGCCAGCGGCGTCTCCGCGCGCTGTACCCAGACCGACACCGTGCTGGCCGTGGCCAAGGGCGCGGGGCTCAACATCCCCTCGGGCTGTACCTTCGGCCTTTGCGGCACCTGCAAGGTGAAGAAGCTCTCGGGCGAGGTGCACATGGTCCATAACGGCGGCATCACCGACGAGGATATCGAGGACGGCTACATCCTCGCCTGCTGCTCGAACCCGATGGGCAAGGTGACCGTCGAGGTCTGATCCCTCTGCCCGGCGCGCGGCCTAATGCGGCTGCACGTCGGGCAGGAACACTTCCCGGTCGCGGTATTTCAGCGAGATCCCGTCCCGGAACACATGCACCTTGGACGCCTCGGCCCCCAGTTGCACCCGCGCGCCGCGCTTGTTCGGGTGGATGCCCGGCAGCTTGCAGGTCACCGGCGCGCCGTCGCTCGTCTCCATGTAAAGGAGCGTGAATTCACCCAAAGCCTCGGTGATGCTGACCGTCCCGGCGAAGGCGTGATCGGCGGCGTCGGTTTCCATCAGATCCTCGGGGCGAATACCGACCTCCACCTCGGCGCCCTGATCCTCGGGGCGGGAGGGGTACTCCGACCAGATCTCGCCCGCGCCATCCGCCAGCCGCAGCATGGTGCGCGCGCCCGTCTCGGTCACCACGCCCTTGAACAGGTTCATCGCGGGCGAGCCGATGAAACGCGCGACGAAGGTGGAATTGGGCTCCTGATACAGCTCCAACGGTGCGCCGACCTGCGCGATGGAGCCCCCCGCCAGCACCACGATCCGCGAGGCCAGCGTCATCGCTTCGACCTGATCATGCGTGACGTAGATCATCGTCGACTCGGGCATCGCCTCCTTCAGCGCGGCGATCTCGATCCGGGTGGCCACACGCAGGGCGGCGTCGAGATTCGAGAGCGGCTCGTCGAAGAGATAGACCTTCGGGTCGCGCACGATGGCCCGCCCGATCGCCACCCGCTGCCTTTGCCCGCCGGACAGCGCCTTGGGCAAACGGTCCAGCAGGTTGGTCAGCTGCAGCTTGTCGGCGGCGGCGCGCACGGCGGTGTCGATCTCGGCCTTCGGGCGCCCGGCGATCTGCAGGGCGAAGGCCATGTTGTCGTAGACGCTCATATGCGGGTAGAGCGCGTAGCTTTGGAACACCATGGCGATCCCGCGCTGCGAAGGCGGGATGTCATTGACCGTGAGCCCGTCGATCTCCAGCGTGCCGCCGGTGATCTCCTCAAGCCCCGCGATCATCCGTAGAAGCGTCGATTTCCCGCAGCCCGAGGGGCCGACGAAGACGATCAGCTCGCCCTTGGCGATGTCGAGGTCGATATCGCGCAGGACCTGCACCCCGCCCGGCCCGCCATAGGTCTTCTCGACCCCGCTCAGCTTCAATGTCGCCATCGTCTCCCCCCGGATCTGCTGTCAGCCCGCCGTCGCATACAGCGCCGAGAACGGCGGCAGGTCCTCGCCCGGCACCGTATCGAAGGGCGCATCGGGATCGGCCGTCCAGGCCCCGTCGATCAGCGGCACGGCGCGCGGCTGGTCCGTCAAGTTGAAGGCGCAGAGCAGCCGCTGGCCGTCCAGAACGCGTTCGAAGCACAGCAGCCCGTCGGCATCATGGATCACCCGCATCGTGCCCTTCGCCAGCACTGGCCGACTTTTGCGATAGGCGACCATCCGGCGGTAGAAGGCCAGAAGGCTGCCCTCGTCCCCCTCCTGCGCGGCGACCGAGCGCGACAGATGCTCGGCGGCGACCGGAAGCCAGGGCTTGCCATGGGTGAAGCCGCCATAGGGATAATCGGTGGTCCAGGGCATCGGCGTGCGACAGCCGTCCCGGCCCTTGAACTTGGGCCAGAAGCGAATGCCGTAGGGGTCCTGCAAATCCTCGAACGAGACATAGGCCTCGGTCAGGCCCAGCTCCTCGCCCTGATACAGGCAGACGGAGCCGTGCAGCGACAGAAGGATCGCGGTGTAGACGGCGCGGGCGTCCTCCGGCAGGTTCCAGCGGGTCGCATGCCGCACCACGTCGTGGTTCGAGAAGGCCCAGCAAGCCCAGCCGTCGCCGATACTCCGCTCATGCGCGCGCAGGACACCGCCGAAGAATTCCGAAGTCGGCTCCTGCCCCGACAGAAGGTCGAAGGCGTAGCACATGTGCACCTTGTCATCGCCCTCGGTATAGGCCGCTTGAATCTGCGAGCCGTATTGTGCGTCGCCCACCTCGCCCACCAGCGTGGTCGAGCCGTGTTCATCCATCAACGCCCGCAGACGGCGCAGGAAGTCCAGATTTTCGGGCTGGTTCTTGGAATAGAGATGGTCCTGCCAGTTGTAGGGATTGACCTCGGGCGCGATGGTCGCGTTGCGGCGGTCGGGGGCCAGCGCCGGATTGTCGCGCAGCTCGTCGTCGTGGAAATAGAAGTTGATCGTGTCCAGACGGAAGCCGTCGACCCCGCGCTCCAGCCAGAAGCGGACGATGCCCAGCAGGGCCTCCTGCACCTCCTCGTTGTGGAAGTTCAGGTCCGGTTGCTCGCGCAGGAAGTTGTGCAGGTAATATTGCATCCGGTCGCCCGACCATTCCCAAGCCGAGCCCCCGAAGATCGACAGCCAATTGTTGGGCGGCGTGCCATCGGGCTTGGGATCGGCCCAGACATACCAGTCGGCCTTGCGGTTATCGCGGGAATTCTGGCTCTCCTGGAACCAGGGATGCTGGTTCGAGGTGTGGCTCAGCACGAGGTCGATCAGCACCCGGATGCCCAGCTCATGCGCGCGGGCGATCAGCGCGTCGAAATCGCCGAGGCTGCCGAACATCGGATCGACATCGCAATAATTCGAAACGTCATAGCCGAAATCCAGCATCGGCGAGCGGAAGAAGGGCGAGATCCAGATCGCATCCACACCGAGGCTGGCGATATGCTCCAGCCGGTGGATGATCCCGGCGAGGTCGCCGATGCCGTCCCCGTTCGAATCCTGATAGCTGCGCGGGTAGATCTGGTAGATCACCGCGCCGCGCCACCAATCGGGGTCGTCGGGCAGGGTGCTGGTATCCTTGAGGTCTTGCATCAGGTTCATCTGTCACATCCGTTATTTCACCGACCCGGCCAACAGGCCGCGGACGAAAAAGCGTTGCATCGTGAAGAACACGACGAGGGGTACGGCGATCGACACGAAGGCGGCGGTGGCCAGAATGCCCCAATCCCCTCCGCGAGAGCCCAGAAGGTCATCCGCGATCTTCACCGTCATCACCTGCGCATCGCCCGAGGAGGGCAGGAACACCTTGGCGACCAGAAGGTCGTTCCAGGTCCAGAGGAACTGGAAGATGCCAAAGGCGGCCAATGCCGGGAACGACAGCGGCAGGACGATCCGGCGGAAGATCTGGAAATCGCTCGCGCCGTCCACCCGCGCGCTCTCGATGATATCGCGGGGCAGGCCTGCCATGTAGTTTCGCAACAGGTAGATGGCCAGCGGAAGGCCGAAACCCGTGTGCGCCAGCCAGATACCGACGAAGCTTTGCCCGATTCCGATGCGGTTATGCAGGTTCAGAAGCGGAACCAGGGCCAGTTGCAGCGGCACCACCAGCAGCCCGACCACCGCGGCGATCAGCAGGCCGCGGCCCGGAAACCGCATCCACGCCAGCGCGAAGGCGGCGAAGGCGGCGATGACGATGGGGATCACCGTCGCCGGAATGGTCACCGTCAGCGTGTTCATGAACGCCCGGCCCATGCCCGCCGCACCCAGCACGGTGCGGTAATTGTCCAGCGTCAGCGCCGGCGCGGTGGCGGCGACGAAGTAGATCCGTTGCCCCCGGTCGTCCGGTTCCTCGGGCGTGGTCACGCGGTACTGGCCATCGGGCTCGACGCGCAACGTACCACCGTCGCGCAGCGCGGCCTCGGTGCCGGCATCCTGCGCGCCCGGTTCACGGGCCGAGGTGCCGAAGCGCGCGATGCCGGGCCGGGCCTCGCCCAAGGCCGATTGCGCCTCGGCGGTGTCGAACAGGCTGCCCTCAATCACCCAAAGATCGCCCTCCTGTCGGGCTTCGCCCTCGGCGCGGGTGCGGTACGCTTGCTCGACGGGCAGGGCGGCCAGCCACCAGCCGGTCTCGCCGATCTGGTCTCTGTCGCGGAAGCTGGAGATCAACAGCCCCACGGTCGGCACAAGCCACAGGATCACCAGCGCCAGCACGGTCAGGTTGACGGCCCATGTCAGGCCCGAGCGACGGCCAGCGATCCCGCTCATCAGCGCATCTCCTTGTGGGCTTGGCGGATGTTCCAGACCATCACCGGCAGCACCACCAGCATGATGACGAAGGCCACCGCCGTCGCGACGCCATCGTCGCGGAACATGAAGGTCATCATGTAGGACGGCAGGATCTCGGTCCCGTAATTGCCGCCGGTCATGGTGTAGACGATGTCGAAGACCTTCAGCACGAGGATGGTGATCGTCGTCCAGACCACGACGATGGTGCCCATGATCTGCGGCACCTTGATGCGGAAGAAGACCTGAAACGGGTTCGCGCCGTCGAGGATTGCGGCCTCGATCGTCTCCTCGGGAATGCCGCGCAGGGCAGCCGAGAGGATGACCATGGCAAAGCCGGTCTGGATCCAGATCAGGATCACCATCAGGAAGAAGTTGTTCCAGAACGGCAGCTGCAGCGGGTCCAGCGGTGCGGCCCCTAACCCCACGCGGATCGCGTTCAGCAGGCCGATGTCCGGGTCTTGGGTGTAGACGAATTTCCAGATCAACGAGGCCCCGACGAAGCTGATCGCCATCGGCATGAAGATCAGCGATTTCGCCACGCTGCCCCAGCGCAACCGGTCGGTCAGCTGCGCCACCACCAGCCCGAGGAAGGTCGAGGCCGCCGGCACCACCAGCACCCAGAGGAAGTTGTTCAGGAACGCCGTGCGGAAATCCTCGGACCGGGCGAGGCGGCTGTAATTGTCCAGCCCGATGAACTCGGTGCCCGAGCGGTTGTAGAGCGAGCGGATGAAGGAGCCGATCACCGGGTAGACGAGGTACAGCCCCAGCGCCAGCATCGCCGGCAGCAGGAACAGCCACGGACGGATGGCATTCGCCCGGCGGATATTCTGCGCGATGCGGGGGCCGCGCGCAGGAAAGATCACCCGGTCGACCAGCAGGTTGGACAGCCAGAAATACCCGAGGCATCCGCCGACGCCCACGACGATGGTGATCAGCCCTTGCAGGATCGGTGACATCGGCCCTCCGCGTGCAGTGACAGCGGCGCGACCCCGGCAGGCAGGGCCGCGCCGTCAGGGATCAGCGGATCTCGTCCCAGCGGGCCTGAATGCCCTCGGCCACGCTTTGCGCGTCCTCGCCGGTGACGTAATCGACCATGCCGGTCCAGAACGCCCCCGCGCCGATCTCGCCCGGCATCAGGTCCGAGGCGTCGAAGCGGAAGGTCGTCGCGTTGAGCAGGATCTCGTTCATCTGCCGCTGCGTGTCCGAGGCAAACAGGTCGGTATTCACCGCGCCATAGGGGGTCAGGAAGCCCGATTGCGCCATCCAGACCTCATGCGCCAACGGGGTCTGCAGGAAGGCGATCAGCCCCTGCGCCGCCGGCGAATCCGCGGTGATGGCAAACAGCGTCCCCGCCCCCAGCACCGGGTTGCCGAGGTCCTGTTCGGCGTAGGACGGGAAGTAGAAGAAATCCGCATCCGCATCGTCGGGGAAGAAGGTTGGAATGAAGCTGGCCTGCCGGTGCATGTAGCATTCCGGCGGGAAGCTGAAGAGCCCCTGCGGGCTGTCGCGGAAGTCCGTCGAGGCCACGGCCGAGGTGCCGCCGTTGACGAAATCCTCGTTGCGGGCGAACCAGCCGAATTCCTCGATGGCGTTGACGATGCGGGGATCGTCGAAGGGGATCTCGTTGGTGACCCATTGGTCATAGACCTCGGGCGTCTGGGTGCGCAGCATAAGGTCCTCGACCCAGTCGGTCGCCGGCCAGCCCGTCGCCGCGCCCGAGCCCAGCCCGATGCACCACGGCGTGCCACCATCAGCGACGATCTGTTCGGTCAGGGCGTGCAGGTCCTCCATCGACTCGGGGATGTCATAGCCCGCTTCCTCGAAGGCCTCGGGCGAGTACCAGACCAGTGATTTCAGGTCGATCTTGTAGAAGAACCCATAGAGCGCCTCGTCCCCCTCGGGGCCGGCATAGGTGCCCAGATCCACCCAGCTTTGTCCGGCGGCGTAATTCTCCAGCACCCAATCCCCGGTCCCCTCGGCCAAGGGCGTGAGCGCACCGCGCGCGGCAAGGTCGGCGGCGAGGCCGGGTTGCGGGAAAACGGCGATGTTGGGGGCGGAATTCGCCTGCGTGGCGATGACGATATCCTGCTCGAAACTCTCCGAGCCGTTGTATTGCACCTCGGCGCCGGTGGCGGCGGCGAAATAGGCCAGCATGGAATTGACCAGCTCGGCATCGGCGCCGGTCCAGGGGCCGGTCAGGGTCAGCGTCTCGCCGCTGAAATCATGCGCGGCGGCGAAGTCTTCGTAACTCTGCCAGTTGAAATCGCCCTCGCCCACGGGGAAACGCAGGTCCTGCGCATGCGATGCGCCGGCGATCAGGGCCAGCGCGGCGGCGCTGCCCAGCATACGGGTGTTCATTGGCTCCTCCCTTTTCGCGCCTCGCTCGCGGGTGGCGCTAACGGCACCCGTCGGGAAGCGCGTTGATGGGGGGCAGCATCGAAAAACGCCGCCCCGGTGTCAATGAACATGGCCCGCAGGATTGCGATGGCAACCCTCGGTTGCGTCAGCCCTCGACCTGATCGAGGTAATCGCCATAGCCTTCGGCCGCCATCTCGTCCTTGGGGATGAACCGCAGCGAGGCCGAATTGATGCAATAGCGCAACCCGCCCTGATCGCGCGGACCGTCCGGGAAGACATGGCCCAGATGGCTGTCGCCATGCGCCGAGCGGACCTCGGTGCGGACCATGCCATGCGTCACGTCGCGCAGCTCGACGACATTGGCGTCGACCACGGGCTTGGTGAACGCCGGCCAGCCGCAGCCGGAGTTATACTTCGCGGCGGAGGTGAACAGCGGCTCGCCCGAGACGATATCGACATAAAGGCCGGGTTCGAAATGCTCGTCGAACTCGTTGGAATAGGGGCGTTCCGTGCCGTTTTGCTGGGTGACGCGGTATTGCTCAGGGGTGAGGCGGGCCAGCGCCTCGGGGGTCTTTTCATAGGGCATCGTGGTCCTCCGGTGGATCTGTCACGGATATGGGGGTTCAGGCGCACAAGTCCATGGGGCGGGCGCTCACGGCTGCTCCATCGCCGCCGCCCATTCCGACAGGAAGCGCCGCCGTGTCATGGAATCCAGCGTCGACAACAGGCCCGGGTCCAGCCGGATCGGCCGCAGCCAGGGCTGGTTGACGAAACTCTCGGGCCGCATGACGCCTTGGCCCACGGCATCGGCCTGGATCTGCTGCCCCCGGTCGGACAGCAGGAACCGCAGGAAAGACGCGCCCAGATCGCCGCGCGGGGCATTGGCCGGCACCAGCGCCGTGCGTTGCAGCGTGACGGTGAAGTCCTGCAACGTGACCACATGCACCGCGGCATCGGGCGGCAGATTGGCCGAGGCGTAGCTGCCCAGCACATTATACGCCATCACCAGATCGCCCGAGATCAGCCCCTCGATCATCTGGCTGGAACAGCAATAAAGCCGGGCGTTCAGCCGACCCATCACCTCGGCCAACCGCCAGATCGTGTCCGAGGTCCGGGCGTCCTGCGTCAGAAACAGATAGCCCGCGCCCGAGGTTCGGGGGTCATAGGTGCCGATCCGCCCCTCGAACAGGTCGGGATGGTCGCGCATCAGGGCGATCAGATCGCGGCGGGAACGCGGGGGCTCGCGGCCCTCGGGGATCGCCGCATCGGCGAGCAACAGCACCACCGGCTCCAGCGCGATCGACACCAGCCGGTCGCGCCAGCGGGCCCAGGACGGCAGGCTTTGCACCACATCGGCGGGCAGGCCCTGCGCGAAGCCGTCATTGGCCAGCTTCATCTGTAGATCCATCGCCGTCGAGATCACCAGATCGAACGCGGCCTCCTCGGTGCCGATGGCCTGCTGCACCGACTGGCTGGAGGCCTGCACATAGTGCACGGCAAGATCCGGGTTGCGGGCCAGAAAGGCCTCGGCCAGCGGGGCGAAGAAGGCGATGTCGGTGGTCGACAGGATCGACAGCCGGTTGGTGGCCTCCGGCGGGCCGAAGCTGTGCTGATCCTCGATCTCGAAGGCCAGCGCGGGCAGGGTGCCCAACAGCAGCGTCAGGATCAGGATGACAGGGGAAACCAGAGCGTGGCGCATGTGCCGCCCTCCTCGTGTTCGGTCAATTCCAGACGGCCGCCCATCGCCGCCGCCGTCTCCAGCACGATCGTCAGCCCGAGGCCCGAGCCGATCACCCCGCCGACATTCGGCCCTCGCCGGAACCGCCGCGAAAGGGTGGCGAGCGTCTCGCCGCCCAGACCCCGGCCATGGTCGCGCAGGGTCAGGCGGGCGAAGGTGCCGTCGCGGGTCAGGGTGATCGCCACCTCGGATTCCTCGGGCGAGTATTTCACCGCGTTGTCGATCAGGTTGCGCACGGCCGCTTCGATCAGCACCGCGTCGCCGGTGGTTTCCAGCCTCTCGGACGGCAGATCGAGGCGGATCTCCATATCCTTCAGATCGGCGGTGGGGCGGAAGCGGTCGGCCAGCGCCGCGATCATCGCCCCGATGTCCACGCGCTCCTGCGTGAACTGCTCGGCCCGGAACAGCACCGTGGCATGGTCCAACAGCTGGTTGGCCGAGCGCGCGCTTTCCTCGGTCGCGCGGATCATGCCGCGCAGCCGGGCGCGGGTGGGCTCGTCGCCCGCCTGCCGCAGGGCCATCTCGGCCTCGGAGCGCAGGGTGGCGAGGGGCGTGCGGATGTGATGCGCGGCCTCAGCGATGAAGGTTTCGGTCTGCGAAAGCGTCTGGCGCAGCCGGGCGATGAAGGCATTCAGCTGCTCGACCAGCGGCATCAGCTCGGCCGGGGCCGGGTGGCGCACCGGGCGCAGGTCATGCCCGCCGCGCCGGCCCACCGCCTCGGCCAGCCGACCGACCGGGCGCAGGAAGGCGCGGGCCACCAGCAGGCTGAAGGGGATGGCGATCAGGAACACCATCAGCCCGATCAGCGCCGCGCGGTTGGCGAGCGCCTGTGCCACCGCGCGCTGCCCGTCCCGCGTCTGGCCGACGATCACCAGCACCGGGGCGGCACGGTTCTCGATCATCAGGCTGCGCGCGACGGCCACCAGCCGCAGCTCGGCATCGCGGTAATCGGCATCGTAGAACACGGGCTCCAGCGCGGTCGGCTCCTGCGGCGGGCGGGGCAGGTCGTCATAGCCGGTGACCGGCAGGCCGTTGATGTCGATGCGGTGGAAGATCCGCTCCTCGCCCATCGCCGCCAGCATGGAGAAGGTGCCGGGCGACAGGTCCAGCTCGGCCCCGCCCTCGACGCTGCGCAGCTCCTCGGCGATGGTCGAGGTGGCGGCACCCAGAAGCCCGTCCAGCGTCGCTTCCGACGCGCGCTCGGCCCCCAGCCGCACGGCGACATACAGCACCACGGCCAGCCCGGCGGACAGCGCGATCAGCTGCACAATCAACCGCTTGCGCAGACTTGGCAGGCGCGGCGTCGCGGGAAGGCGCAGCGGGCGTCTCATCCACCGGTCAGGCGATAGCCGAGGCCGCGCACCGTCTCGATCCGTGCGGACGAGCCCTCCAGCTTCTTGCGCAGGCGCGCGACATAGACCTCGATCGCGTTGTCGCTGACGGGCTCCGACAGCGAGAACAACCGGTCGTTCAGCTGGTCCTTCGACAGGATCCGGCCCGGTGCCGACAGCAGGACTTCCAGCAGCCGAAGCTCCCGGTTGCGCAGATCACGATTCTCTCCGGCGACGGTGACGAAGCCGCCCAAGGGGTCGAAGGTCAGGTCGGCATAGCGCCGCAACGTGGTCGCGGCCCCGCCCCGACGGCGCAGAACGGCGCGGCAACGGGCCTCGAGCTCGGCGAAATCGAAGGGTTTCGTCAGGTAATCGTCTGCCCCGAGGTCCAGCGTGTCCACCCGGTCCGACACGGCCGAGCGCGCGGTCAGAACGATCACCGGCGTGTCCGCCTGCGCCGCGCGGTGGCGTTGCAGGAAGGTGCGGCCATCGCCATCGGGCAGGGTAATATCCAGCAAGATCAAGTCGTAACGCGCGACGGCCAGATGATCCTCGGCATCGCCGAGCGAGGGCGCATGGTCGACCGCATGGCCGTCCATTTCCAGCCTCTCACGGATGCTGCGTGCAAGGTCTGCGTTATCTTCGATCAGCAGGAATCGCATGGCGCCTCATTTTCTTGCGTCCTGACAATTCCGTGACAGGTCCATGCAAGGTTTCCAGCGAATGCTGCGCGGCGCAAGGGGGAGGACACGCGGCTACGCTGCCTCCCGTCTGCCATGAAACCTGGGAGGAATACCATGACCCGCTTCAACCTGCCCGCCCTGTCGCTGGGCGCGCTGGTGGCGCTGAGCGCCCCGGCCTTCGCGACCGAGTGCATCGCCCCCGCCAACCCCGGCGGCGGCTGGGACTTCACCTGCCGTCAGATCGGCCGCATCCTGTACGAAGTCGGCGCTGTCGAGAGCCCCGTTCAGGTCACCAACATGGCCGGTGCCGGTGGCGGCGTGGCCTATACCGCCGTTGTCAGCGATCGCGGCGATGACGCCGACCTGATCGTCGCGGCCTCGTCGGCCACCACCACGCGTCTGGCCCAGAACGCCTTCGCCGGCATGACCGCCGATCAGGTGCGTTGGCTCGGTGCCATCGGCGGCGACGCCGGTGTGATCGTCGTGGCGGCGGACAGCCCCTACCAGACGCTGGGCGACCTCGTCGCTGCCGTGCAGGCCGACCCCTCGTCGGTGGCCTTCGCCGGTGGTTCGGCCGTGGGTGGTTATGACCACCTGAAGGTGCTGATGCTGATGTCGCGCGCCGGCTTCGAAGATGCCCGCTCGATCCGCTATATCGGCCTCGACGGTGGTGCCGACGCGATCACCCAGACCGTGGGTGGCTTCACCCAGGCGATGACCGGCGACATCTCGGAAATCGGTGGCTTCATCGCCTCCGGTGAAGTGCGCGCGCTGGCCGTCTTCGCGCCCGAGCGCATCGAAGGCTACGACATCCCGACCGCCCAAGAGCAGGGCATCGATCTGGTGGCGATGAACTGGCGCGGCCTCTATGTCCCGCACGACATTTCCGACGACCAGTTCCACGCCTGGGCCGATCGCCTGCAGCAGGTCGCTGACAGCGAGCAGTGGCAGCAGGTCATGCGCGACAACGGTCTGGCGCCCTACACCCTGATCGGTGACGACTTCCAGTCGTGGGTCAATGACAACATCGCCGAGATCCAGGAGATCTCGCGTCAGATTGGTATCATTCAATGATCAAGGCTGACCGGATCTTCGGTCTGGTCATGATCCTGGTGGCGCTGGGGTATCTCTTCAGCGCCACCCAGATCCAGACCAGCTTCCTCTCGGACCCTGTCGGGCCGCGCGTCTTCCCCTATCTGATCGGCGTGACGGTGATCCTGTGCTCGGTGGTGCTGGTGCTGCGTCCCGATGCCAATGCCGACTGGCCCGGCCTGTCGACGCTGCTGCAGCTGGCCATCGCGCTGGCGGTGCTGATCGGTTACTCGACCGCCGTGCGTCCCCTGGGCTTCATCATCCCGACGGCCATCGCCGCCGGCGTGCTCAGCTATCAGATCAACCCGAAACCCGTCACCGCGGCGGCAACGGGCGTCGGCCTCTCGGTCGGTCTGTTCGTGCTGTTCAAGATGATCCTCGGCCTCGGCCTGCAAGGTTTCCCGCGCGGCTGGTTCTGACCGGACGCCCATTCCGGGCCGCTTGAGGCGTCCCACGGGAGTATTCCATGGATATCCTTTCCAACTTGGCGATGGGCTTCGGCGTGGCCCTGTCGCCCTGGACGCTGATGCTGGCCGTGATCGGCTGCTTCATCGGCACCATCGTCGGCGCGCTGCCGGGCCTCGGGCCGTCGAACGGCGTCGCCCTCCTCATCCCCATCTCCTTCTCGATGGGGCTCGATGCGATCTCGGCCCTCGTGCTGCTGACCTCGGTCTATTACGGCGCGATGTATGGCGGCCGGATCAGCTCGATCCTGCTGAACATCCCCGGCGACGAGCCCGCGATGATGACCACGCTTGACGGCTACCCGATGGCCAAGCAGGGCCGCGCGGGCGACGCGCTGGTGATCTCGGGCGTGGCCTCTTTCGTCGGTGCTTTCCTCGCCACTATCGGCCTGATGCTGCTGGCGCCGCTGCTGTCGCGCGTCGCCTATCAATTCGGCCCGGCCGAGTATTTCGCGCTGTACCTTTTGGCCTTCTGCACGCTTGGCGGCATCGGCTCGAACAACCAGGCCAAATCGGCGCTGGCGGCGGTCATGGGCCTCGGCATCGCGATGATCGGTCTGGACAAGACCACCGGCATGCCGCGCTTCACCTTTGGTGAGCTGCACCTGATGGACGGTATCGACTTCCTCGTCGCCATCGTCGGCCTGTTCGCCGTGTCGGAAGTGTTCTTCTTCATCGAAAGCCACGGCAAGAACTCGGCCATCGGCGTCGTGCTGGACAAGGTCCGCGTGCCGTGGCGTGAGCTGAAGCGCACCTCGGGCGCCATGCTGCGCGGCACCGGCATCGGCTTCGTCGCCGGTATCCTGCCGGGCGCGGGCGCCTCGCTGGGCTCGTTCCTCGCCTATGTCGCCGAGGCTTCGGTCGCCAAGGACAAGAAAGCTTTCGGCAAGGGTGAACCCCGTGGCGTCGCCGCCCCTGAGGCCGGGAACAACGCCGCCGCCGGTGGCGCGCTGATCCCGATGCTGACGCTGGGCGTGCCGGGCTCGGGCACCACCGCCGTGCTGCTGGCGCTGCTGCTGACCCTGAACATCACCCCCGGCCCGACGCTGTTCACCGAACGGCCCGAGGTTGTCTGGGGCCTGATCGCCTCGCTGCTCATTGCCAACATCGTGCTCTTGGTGATGAACGTGCCGATGGTGAAGGTCTTCGTGAAGGTCCTCTCGGTCCCGTCGCATGTGCTGCTGCCGGGCGTCACCATGGTCGCTTTCGTCGGCATCTACTCGCTGACCGGCTCGGCTTTCGACATGCAGCTCATGGTCGCCTTCGGGGTGCTGGGTTATGTCTGCCGCAAGCTCGACATCCCGACCGTGCCGATCATCCTGGGCATCCTTCTGGGCAATGCCATGGAGGACAACCTGCGGCGCGCGATGGTTCTGTCGAACGGCGATTGGGTGTACCTCTTCTCGTCGCCCATTTCGATCGGCCTGTGGATCGCGGCGATCCTCGGCTTCCTGGCGCCCATGTTCCTGCGGCGCTTCCTGAAACGCCCTGAGGCGCCTCAAGACGCCATCGAGGACTGACATGACGACACGCGTTCTGGTGCCTTCGGGCGTTCTGGGACTGGGCTTCGACCGCACCGCGCTCGCGCGCGGTGTGGCCATGAAGCCCGACATCATCGCGATTGACGGGGGCTCGACGGATTCGGGCCCCTTCTCCTTGGGCGCGGGCGAATCCAAGTATTCCCGCGCCGCGACCAAGGCCGAGTGGCGCCATCTGATGAAGGCCCGCGCCGAGGCCGGCGTGCCCTTGGTCATCGGCACCTCGGGCACCTGCGGGGCCGATGCCACGGTCGACTGGATGTACGACATCACCGTCGAACTGGCGGCCGAGCTCGGCCAGAGCCTGAAGATCGCCCGTCTCTACACCCAGCAGCCCGCCGAGCGGGTGATCGAGGCGCTGGAGGCCGGGCGCGTGCGCCCGCTGACCCCCGCGCCCGAGGTCGATGCCGAGGGCCTGCGGGCGATGACCAACATCGTCGCTTTGGGCGGGATCGAGCAGGTGCAGGCCGCCATCGAGACCGGCGCCGATGTGATCCTCTGCGGTCGCGTCACCGACACCGCCACCATCGCCGCCCTGCCCATCGCGCGCGGCGAGGCCGTGGGCGGCGCCTGGCATGGCGCGAAGATCGCCGAATGCGGGGCTCTGTGTTCGACGAACCCGACCTCGGGCGTGATCCTTGTCGAGTTCGACGAGACGGGCTTCACCGTCGAAGCCATGGCCGAAACCGCTCTCTGCACCCCGCATTCCGTCTCGGCGCATATGCTCTACGAGAATTCGGACCCGTTCCAACTCTATGAGCCGGGCGGCTATCTCGACGTGCGTGGGGCGCGCTACACGGCGCTCGACAAGCGCCGCGTGCGGGTCGAGGGCTCGGAATGGGTCAAGGGGACCTATACCGTGAAGCTCGAGGGCGCCAAGGAAGGCGGCTTCCAGACCACGATCATGGCCGTGCTACGTCAGGCGCATTACGTCGCCCACGCGCAGGAATGGGCCGACAAGATGCACGGCTTCCTGACCGACCAGATCACCGAGCGCATGGGTCTGACCCCGCCGGATTACACGCTGGAATTCCGCATGATTGGCGTCAACGGCGCGCTGGGCGCGCTGGAGAACCGCGCAGGTGCGCCGGTCGAGGTGGGCGTCCTCGGCATCGTCACCGCGCAGACGCAGGCGATTGCCTCGGAAATCGGCAAGCTCATCAACCCCTGGGTCCTGCATTATCCGCTGACCGAGGACGAGGAACTGCCGACCTTCGCCTTCCCGTATTCGCCCGCGACCTCCAATCGTGGTGCGCTCTACGAATTCGCGCTGAACCATGTCATGGAGTTGGATGACCCGATGTCGGCCTTCCGAATTGTGGTCACGGAGGTGAAGTGATGGCGACGATTGGCGAGAAAGTGCTGAAGGTCCGGTCGAAGAACGCCGGTCCCTTCTGGATCACCATCGACATCTTCTGCGGCACGCCCGAGGCTTATGCCGAAGTTTCGGGGAAACTCGAAACTCAGCGTGTGGCGGATCTGACCGGCACGCCGCTGCAGCTGGTGAAGCGGTTCGACATTGAAGACCTGAGGGTCGTCAAACTGTCGATCCCGCGTCCGGTGGTGCAGGGCTCGCGCGATGACCGCGACATGCATGGCGCGGCGCTGGCGGTGCTGATCGACGAGATGGCGCTGTAAGGCGCAACGCGACCTCGGCCCGGAGCAAAGGGCGAAGCCCGCCGGGCCAGCGCCCATCCGCCCCCTCGGATGGGCGCTTTGCTTGCCACATCGCGGGGATCGAGGGCAGGCGGACATGACGCCATAGAGCGCAGACCACGAAGCGTGCAGCGCCCACCCGACGGACGGGCGCTGGCACTCCGCACGGCGGTTCAACCGAAACTCAACCCCGCCGCAAAACCCTTCAACGCCCTGACCGCCGGCCCTTCGCCCTCGGCCAGCGCGGGGTCGGTGCCGATCAGCGTCACCACCGCCTGCGCCTCGCCCTGCCAATCGAGGATCGGCGCGGCGACGGCCACCAGCCCCGGGATGAACCGCCCGTCCACCCAAGCGTAACCCGCCGCCCGCATCGGCGCGACCAACGCGGCCACGCCCTCGGCATCCCTTGGCAGATCGCCCGTGGCCTGCGCCAGCTCGGCCGTCAGGATCGCCTGCAGCGGCGCCTGCGGAGCCCAGGCGAGGAACCCGCGCCCGGTCGCCGAATGCAAGAGCGGCATCACCGTCCCCAGCCCCATCGAGGTCACCGTCGGTACCGCCGCGCGCTCCCAGCGCACCACGGTCGCGCCTTGCGTGCCCCAGACCGACAGCAGCGCCGTCAGCCCGGTCTGCGCCACCAGATCGGGCATCGCATCGGCCGTCGCGTTGACGAAATCATGCCGCGCCAGCGCCGACAGCCCCAGCCGGATCGCCCCCGGCCCGAGGTCGTATTTGCCCGAGCGCACGGCCTGCACCACCAGCCCCGCATGCAGGAACGAGGCCAGATAGCGGTGCACCTTCGACGGCGGCATGGCGCAATCGCGGGCCAGATCGCTGAGGCTCACCGCCTCGTGCCGCTCGCCCATCGCTGCCAACAGCCGCAGCGCGGCGTCGAGCGACTGGATGCCGCCGCTGGCCTCGTCTTCCGATTTCATGCCAATCCGACCCGTTCCCGCAGCGCAGACATCTCGCCCGCGACGATACCCTTTTCGCCCGGCTTGAACAGCCCGCGCACCTCGGTCCCGGTGGCGGTGACGGTCTCGCCGACCGTGACCTCGTAATCCAGCGTCAGCGTCTTGCGGCCCCAGTCGCGGATCGTCATCGCCAGGCGAATATCGTCATTGGGGCGCATCGGCCGGCGGAAATCAGCATTGGCGGACATCAGCCCCGCACCGACCGCGCCCAGATCCTTGCAGATCGCCGCATGGCCGCCGAAGCCTGCCAGCCAGTCGTGGAAGCAACGGTCGAACCAGCCGTAGATATTGGGATAAAACACGATCCCCGCCGGGTCGCAGTCGCCGAAGGTCACCCGGTAGGACAGACTGTGTGTGACGCTCACTTTTCCGCTCCATAAAAATCATTGCGTATATTGGAAAACACTGTACCTTCCCCCTCATCCGGTGTCGAGGTCAGAGGGAGGAGACCATGCCACTTTCATCCGTAGAGATTCTCGGCGGTGGGCCTGCGGGCCTGTACACGGCAATCCTGCTGCGCAAGGCGATGCCGCATCTGCGCCTGCGCGTGACCGAGCAGAACCCGCGCGGCGCGACCTTCGGCTTCGGCGTCGTGTTCTCGGATCAGGCGCTCGATTTCCTGAAGGCCGACGACCCTGAGATCCACGCCACCATCACCCCCGACATGGAACGCTGGCGCAACATGACGCTGAACCTGCCGGGCGGGCAGGTCACGCTGGACGGGGTCGGCTTCGCCTCGGTCGGCCGGCAGGATTTCAACGAGATCCTCACCGCCCGCGCGCTGGAACTGGGCGTCGAGATCCGCTTCGGCCATCAGGTCACCTCGCTCGATGAATTCGACGCTGATCTGATCGTCGGCGCGGATGGTCTGAACTCGCTGGTGCGCCGCACGCATGAGGCCGAGTACGCCCCGCAGTGGGACAATTTCACCAACCATTTCGCGTGGTTCGGCGCGGATCGGCCGTTCGATACGCTGACGCAGAGCTTCCTGAAGACCGACCGTGGCGCCTTCAACGCGCATCACTACCGCTTCACCCCGGACCGCAGCACCTTCATCGTCGAATGCGACGACGCGACCTTCCGCGAATACGGTTTCGCGCAGATGGATCAGAACCAGACCGCCGCGATCTGCCAGGAGGTCTTCGCGCCGATCCTTGAGGGCGCCTCGCTGATCAAGAACAACTCGATCTGGCGGCAATTCCCCAAGCTGTGGTGCGAGCGCTGGGCGGTCGGCAACACGGTGATCCTCGGCGACGCTGCACATACCGCGCATTTCTCGATCGGCTCGGGCACCCGTCTGGCCATGGAAGACGCGATCGCACTGGTGAAGGCGCTCAGCACCCATGACGACCTGAACGAGGCGCTGGAGAGCTATCAGAAGGAGCGGATGCCGATCGCCAAGAAGATCGTCACGGCGGCCAATACCTCGGCCCAATGGTACGAGCACTTCGCCGAGAAGATGGACCTCGCCCCGGTCGATTTCGCCTTCGACTATCTGACCCGTTCCGGCCGCGTCGACATGGACCGCCTGCGCGCGATGGCGCCCGAGTTCATGGCACGCTGGGAGGTCGAACACACGCCGCCCGCGCCGGTCGATCCGGTGGGTGTGGACACGCCGGGGGCAAAGCTGCTGGGCTTCGACAAGGCGGACTATCCGAACTGTTCCTCGATCCTGTGGGACAACCTGACCCGCAACCCCGACAAGCCTGCCGTCACCGGCCCTGCCGGCACGCTGACCTACCGCGCGCTCATTGCCGAGGCCGCCCGCTGGGGGAATGCCTTCAAGGCTGCCGGGCTGAAACGCGGTGAGCGGATTCCGTTCTTCCTCGACGACACCCCGGCCTATCCCGCCGCCTTCTTCGGCGCGGTGCGGGCTGGCTTCGTGCCAGTGCTGCTGAACACCCAGACGCCCGCCGATGTGCTGAACTTCTTCCTGCAGGACACCGGCGCGCGGCTGGCCCTGTGCGAGAACGCGCTGTCCGGCCATTTCTCGGCCGAGGTTCTGGCGGGCACGGCGGTAGAGCGCGTGGTGCTGGTCAACGGCGCGGATGACTTCACCGCGGGCCAACCGGACACGCTGGAGGCCGCCGATACCGGCCCCGATGACATGGCCTTCTGGATGTATTCCTCGGGCTCGACCGGACGGCCCAAGGGCATCGTCCACCTGCACCACGACATGGCCTATTCGCAGCTTTCCTTCGGCGCGCAGGTGTTGAAGCTGACGTCTGACGATGTCTGCTTCTCGGTTCCGAAGATCTTCTTCGCCTATGGCTTCGGCAATGCTTTCACCTTCCCCTTCTCGGTCGGTGCGACGACGGTGCTGATGCCCGGCCAGCCTCGGCCCGAGGCGGTTCTGGATTGCATCGAGGCCTACAAGCCCACGGTCTTCTTCGGCCTGCCGACGCTCTACACCGCCTTGGCCCGGACGCCGGGGGTGAAGGAGCGCGACCTCTCCAGCATCCGCCAGTCCATGTCGGCGGCTGAGATCCTGTCCGCCGATATCTATGAAGCGTGGAAGGCGCTGGTCGGCCATGGTCCGACCGAAGGGCTGGGCTCGACCGAACTGCTGCATGTCTATCTGTCGAACGGGCTCGCGGATCACCGCCTCGGCGCGGCGGGGGCGGCGGTGCCGGGCTATGAGATCAAGTTGGTCACACCGGATGGCAAGATCGCCCAGCCGGGCGAGGAAGGCGTGATGCATGTGCGTGGGCATTCCAGCGCGCCGTGTTACTGGAACCGGCCCGACAAGACGCGCGACACGATGCGCGAGGACTGGATCTATACCGGCGACCGCTTCATCGAGAGGGACGGCTATTATTACTTCCAGGGCCGGGCGGATGAGCTGATCAAGGTCTCGGGCCAATGGGTCTGGCCGCTGGAAGTGGAGCGGTGTCTCAACGACCATTCCGATGTGCATGAATGCGCGGTGATGGCGCATGAGCTTGAGGACAAGCGCATGGCCTTGCGGGCGGTGGTGGTCTTGCGGGAAGGGCGGGCGCAGGATGTGGCGAGCTTGCAGGCGCATGTGAAGACGCGGCTGCAGCCGTTCAAATATCCGCGGATCGTCGAGTTCGTGGAGGCCCTTCCGAAGACCGGCACCGGCAAGATCGACCGGCAGGCGTTGAAGGTGTGAGCAAAAGGTGGGGTGAAACCCCACCCTACACGCGCGGCCCCGTAGGGTGGGGTTTCACCCCACCTTTCGGCGACCTCAAAGCGCGCGCATCAGTCCGCCATCGACGCGGATGCCCTGCCCGGTGATATAGCTCGCGGCGTCGGACACAAGGAACGCCACCGTCTCGGCAATCTCCTCGGCCGTGCCATAGCGCTGCATCGGCACCGAGGCCGCGCGCTCGTCCGTCTTCGGCAGGCTGTCGATCCAGCCCGGCAGCACCGTGTTCGCGCGGATCCCCTTGGCCGCATATTGATCGGCGTAGAGCTTGGTGAAGGTCTGCAGCCCCGCCCGGAACACTCCCGAGGTCGGGAACATCAGGCTCGGCTCGCCGACCCAGGCGGTCGAGATCGTCACCATCGCGCCCTTGCCCTGCGCCTCGAAGATCGGCGTTACCAGCCGGGCCATGCGGATGACCGGGCGCAGGAAGACCTCCATCGCCTTCGACCAATCGTCATCCGTCAACTCCAGCAGCGGCCCCTTCGGACCGTGCCCGCAGGAATTGACGACCGCATCGACGCGACCCCATTCCGCCATCGCGCCCTCCACCAGCGCGCGCAACACGCCCTCGTCTTGATTGGAGCCGGTCACCCCGATCCCGCCCAAGTCCCGCGCCAGCGCCTCGCCCTTGCCCGAGGCCGAGTTGACCGCAACCTTCCAGCCCTCGGCCGCCAGCTTGCGCGCGCAGGCGGCCCCCATGCCCGAACCTCCGGCGACGATCAGCGCAACCTTGTCCGTCATGCGGGTCTCCATTCCGACAAAGCCTGCTCGACGCGCGACCATTCCGCGCCGTCCGGCAGGCCCAGTCTGATCCAGGTCTGCGAATAGGGGAAGCGGCGCGACCAGATCCCGCGTTTGGCCAGATGAACCTGCGTCGCTTCGGCATCGGGCGTGGCATAGCTGCGGAACAGGGCCGTGCCGCCCACCAAGATCCAGCCCGCGCGCTCGGCCATCGCATCGAGCCGCGCCGCGTCCTCGCCCAACCGCGCCGTCGAGCTGGCCTGCCAGTCCTTGTCCGTCAAGGCCTTGGTGCCGACCTCCAGCGCCGGGCCGTTCACCGACCACGGCCCCGCCCATTCCCGCAAGCGCGCCAGCATCTCGGGCGCGCCGAGGATGAAGCCCAGCCGCAGCCCGGCCAGCCCGTAGAACTTGCCGAACGAGCGCAGCACCAGCACATTGTCCGGGGCCGAGGCCGCGACCGACAGCTCAGGATGCGGATCGGCGAAGCTCTCATCCACCACCAGCAGGCCCACCCGCTTGGCGAGGTTCTGCATCGCCTCGGGCGACCAGCTGCGGCCATCCGGATTGTTGGGATTGACCACCACGGCCAGATCCGCGCCGTGCAGGGCCTGCAGCCCCTCGACATTCTGCAAGGTCCAGCCCTGCGCGATCAGCGAGGCGGCGTGTTCATTGTAAGTCGGGCGGATCACCCGCGCGTCGCCGGGTTCGCGCAGACGCGGGTAAAGCTGGATCGCCGACTGCGCGCCCGCCAAAGGCAAGACACGCGCGGGTTTCACGCCATAGGCGCGGGCGGCAGCGGCGATCAGCGCCTCCTGCGCGTGGGCGCTGGGAAGGGCGGTGAAGGCCTCGGACGAGAGCGCCGGAAGCGGATAGGGCCGCCGGTTGATGCCGGTGGAGAGATCCACCCAGCCGCCCGTCATCGGGCCATACTCGGCCTTCGCGGCATCCAGATTGCCGCCATGATCCCGCTTCACCATCCGCACACCGCCACGATTGCCACGATTCCCCCCAGAACCCCCATCGCCCGGCGATATAGGGCCAGAGCGCGCGCAAGGTCCTGGGGTTGCGGATCGGGGGCCCCGCCATTCACCCAGGGCTCCTGCGCGACCCTGTCCCCGTAAACGCGCGGACCCGACAAACGGATCCACAAAGATCCGGCCATCGCCGCCTCGGGCCAGCCTGCGTTGGGAGAACGGTGCTGACCCGCATCCCGCATCATCGTTCGCAGCGCGACGATAGGCCGTGCCGAGACCAGCGCGAACAGCACCCCGGTCAGCCGCGCGGGCGCGAGGTTCACCAGATCGTCGATGCGGGCCGAGGCCCAGCCGAATTGCTCATACCGCTCATTCCGATGGCCGATCATCGAATCCAGCGTGTTGATCGCCTTGTAAGCGGCAATTCCGGGCAGGCCCGCAACGACACCCCAGAACAGGGGCGCGACGATCCCGTCCGAGGTATTCTCGGCGAGGCTCTCGACCGCCGCGCGGGCAACCCCGGCCTGATCCAGCTGCGACGGGTCGCGCCCGACGATCATCGACACGGCATAGCGCGCGCCGGCCAGATCGCCGCGGATCAGCGGCTCGGCCACGGCGGCGACATGTTGATGCATCGAGCGGATGGCAACCAGGGGCCAGGCCAGAACGCCCGTCACCACGATTCCGATCCAGCCCCCCGGCAGCAGCGCGGTGATCGCCGCCGCCGTGCCGCCCGCCGTCAGGATCACCACCAGCGCGGCAAGGACGCCCTTGGCGCGGCGATTGGCGCCACGGTTCAGCCGCCCCTCCAGCCCTGAGATCAACGCCCCGAGCCAGGTGACCGGATGGCCGATCCGCCGGTACAACGCATCGGGCCAGCCGATCAGCGCGTCGATCCCCATGGCGATCAGCATCGCCGCAGCAAAGCTCATGATCCGCCCCCGTCGAAGCGCAACACGCCTGTGAAGCCCGCGGCTTGCAGGGCTTCCTCGACCCCTCTCGGGACCTTGTCGCGCGGATAGATCAATCCGCGGGCGCTGCCGGTATGGGCGATCATCCAGCCCTCGGCCTCCAGCTGTTCTGCCAAGGCCGCAGTCGGGTCACCGGTCGGACCTCGCTTTGCCAGCGTGCGGCGCGCGCTTTCCGAGGCCAGCCGCGCCATGCCGGCCAGATCCGGCCCCAGCCGCCATTGCTCGACCAGATCGTCGATGTCGGGGAAGGCCTCGTCCTCGGGGTCGGTGCGCTGCCCGGCGCCGAAGAAGCCGCCGACCACGGTGAAGGGCGGCAGCACCGGCATGTCCTCCAGCACCCGACCCTGACGCGGGGCGAAGAGCAGGCGCTCGGCATCGGGCATCATCAGCGGGTCACTCGCCCCCTCGGCGGCGGCGCAGGCGCGGGCCAGCTCGGCGGGCGTGCCGTCGAACCCCAGCCAGCGGGCGATGGCGACAAGTGCGGCGGTCGACGAGCCGGCGCCGCCACCCGGCGGCATGGTCGCGGCGATCGAGGGCAAGAGTTTGGGCTCCGGCAGGCCCAGATGACGGCACAGCACCTCTACCCGGCGTGGGCCCAAGAGGCCGGCGTCCATCCCGTCCAGCTGCACCCACAAAGCCGGGCAGGGCAGCGAGATCAACGCCAAGGGCCCGGTCGCCCCCAGACGGCCCTGCATGAGCTCGCCGAAATGCCCGGCGACCCGCACGGGGGCGGGCGTGGCTGTCGGGCGGGGCTTGAAGAGCGGCATGGGGGCGGGGTCCTCGCGGTCTGGCTGCCTTACTGCGAGTTTTCCCCGCGCCCGGCAAGGTCTGCTGCGGAGTCGCCGGGCGCGAATGCGACATCGGAAACGACAAACGGCCCGCCGTGCAGGGCGGGCCGTCTGGTAGACTGTGGGCCGGATCAGTTCGTGAACGCGCGCGAGGTCTGCGCGGCGTTGCGCAAGATGCCCATGACGTTGGCAATCAGCGGGGCCGCGCTCTCGGTCGCCAAGACGACGTCGCCCGGCTGGATCTGGAACTGCTCGGCGGCGAACAGACCGTCGGCCGAGGTCAGATCGAAGGTGAAGATCACCTCCTGATGGTCCGGATAGGCGATTCCGGGACGCACGGCGCTCGCCGGATACTCGCGCAGGACCATCACGCCCTCAAGGTTCGCCCGGGTGGCCTGCAGCCCGCCGATGGTCGACAGTGCGTCGAGTGCCGAGACATGCTCACGCTCGAAATAGACGACTTCCTGCCGGCCCGAGGCGCCGAGCGCGATGTAGCTGCGGCCGTCCTGCTCGACGAGGATCCGATCCCCCCCGCGCAACTGGATGTCGTAGGCCGGGTTCGAGAACAGGTCGCCCGCGGGGACGGCATAGCTCACGCCAGCGCGGTTCAACCGGACCAGCGGGTTGCGCAAGTTGGGCGAGATGCCACCGGCCTCGGCGATGACGCTGAGAATCGTCGGGCTGATCTCGGGCAATTCGATGCGGCCGGGGCGGGCCACGCCGGTCACCACGTCGATGCGGTTGGCACTGCCCGGGGTGACGGTCAGCTGGACCTGTCCGTCGGGCACGATGGCCAGCAACTGCTGCTGGATCTCGCGCCGCGCCTGTTCTGCCGTCATGCCCGAGACCCGCAGCTCACCGACATAGGGCACGAACACCCGGCCCGACGCCGAAACCGGCACATCCTGCATGTTCACCATGCGCTGCTCACCGGTGGTCAGCAGCGATTCGGGCTGGCTGTCCCAGACCGCGATGCTCATCAGGTCGCCGGGGCGGATGGTGCGGGCAACGGCTGCGGCACTGGCCGACGTCCAATTGAAGCGGACATCAGACTGCGCCGGCGGCCACGCCTGGATGATGTCCAAAGAGGCACGGGTGACGGCAAAGACCTGCACCTCGGTCTCGGGATTGTCGGTCCCGCTGAGGATTTCCGATTGCAATGCGGCACCGCGCGGCATCGAGCAGCCGGCGACAATGAGAGGAAGGGCGATGACGGCGACGACGCGCGTCAGCCATGATTTACTCGGAAAATAAGACGGTACTGGCGAAAGAGATTGGGTCAATTGGGTCATCATTTTTTTCTGTCGCCTGCTCTGCTTGGAGTCTCGCGGCTTGGTGCCCATTGGCCGTCGTTGCGGCGCGCGACTTGATTTTGCCGCAAACGCTACCGTGAGAGCAGGATTGCGACAAGCTGCATGGACGGTTTGTTGCCTGAGCGGGGCGTCAGTGCAACACTTTGCATGGCAGGTGGGAGGAAAGTTGCCATGCACTCAGGGGGGATAGCGGGTTCGGGCGCCTTGGCCGCGGACGTCGTCGTGGTCGGCGTCGGACTGGCAGGTCTGGTCGCCGCTTGCGAGGCCGCGGATCGGGGGAAGCGGGTGATCGTGCTGGATCAGGAGGGGCCGCAGAATCTGGGTGGGCAAGCCTTCTGGTCCTTGGGCGGCCTGTTCATGGTCGACACACCCGAACAGCGCCGGATGCGTATTCGTGATTCCGAGGCTCTGGCTTTGCAGGACTGGCTGGGTTCGGCGCAGTTCGACGGCCCGCAGGATGTCTGGCCGCGCCGCGTGGCCGAGGCCTATGTCAGCTTCGCCGCCGGCGAGATGCGCGAGTGGCTGCACGGCATCGGCATGCGCTGGTTTCCGGTCGTCGGCTGGGCCGAGCGGGGTGGAGCACTGGCGCATGGGCATGGCAATTCCGTCCCTCGCTTTCACATCACCTGGGGCACCGGGCCGGGCGTTCTGGCCCCGTTCGAGAGGATGGCGGCGGATCACGTCGCGTCGGGCCGCTTGCGCATCCTTCATCGCCACCGGGTCACCGGTATCAGCCGCTCCGCCGGCCGAATCGCGGGGGTTTCGGGGGAGGTGCTTGAGGAAACGCCTGTCGCGCGGGGGCAGAAATCCAGCCGCGTGGTCGTCGGCGCCTTCGAAGTCGAGGCGGGATCGGTTGTGGTGACCTCCGGCGGGATCGGCGGCAACTTCGACCGCGTGCGCGCCGCCTGGCCCGCCGACCGTCTGGGGCCGCCGCCCACACGGATGGTTGCCGGCGTACCGGCGCATGTGGATGGCGACATGATCGAGGTGACGCAGGGCGCCGGCGCCGCGACGATCAACACCGACCGGATGTGGCATTATTGCGAGGGGATCCGGAACTGGGACCCGATCTGGCCCGAGCACGGCATCCGCATCCTGCCCGGCCCCTCGTCCTTGTGGTTCGACGCGCTGGGCCAGCGGATGGAGCCGCCCTACCTGCCCGGCTTCGATACTTTGGGGACGCTGAAGCGCATCCTCTCGACCGGCCATCAGCACAGCTGGTTCGTGCTGACGCAGGGGATTATTAAGAAGGAATTCGCGCTCTCCGGCTCCGAGCAGAACCCGGATCTGACCTCGGGTCGCTGGGCCGAGGTGCTGAAATCGCGGTTGGGATCGGGCGGCAAGGCGACGGGGCCGGTCGAGGCCTTCAAGGAGCATGGCGCCGATTTCGCCGTGGCCGGGGATCTGAAGTCGCTGGTCGCCGGGATGAACGCGATCGCCGCGCAGATGGGCGATCCGCTGCTGGACCCCGCCGGGCTGAGGGCGCAGATCGAGGCGCGCGATGCGCAAATCGACAATCCCTTCGCCAAGGACGCGCAGATCACCGCGATCCGGGGCGCGCGGACATATCTCGGCGACAAGCTGATCCGCACCGCCAAGCCGCACCGCATCCTCGACCCCGCGCAGGGCCCGCTGATCGGCGTCCGCCTCTCGGTCCTGACCCGCAAGACCCTGGGAGGGCTGCACACGGACATCGACGGCGCGGTGCTGGATGCGACGGGCGCGCGGATCGACGGGCTCTTCGCCGCCGGCGAATGTGCGGGTTTCGGCGGGGGCGGCTATCACGGGCTCAACGCATTGGAGGGGACGTTCCTCGGGGGCTGTCTGTTCTCGGGCCGAGCGGCAGGACGCGCGGCGGGCTAGAAAGGAGGGGGCTGTCTGCCCCCTCGCCCTTCGGGCTCACCCCCGAGGATATTTGGGGAGCAAAGATGGGCAATTTGGTTCAAATTGTCCTTATCCCTGCGCTCGCCCCCCTCACCTTGTTCCAAATACTCAAACGCGGCGCCGGTCACCCCACGCCGCGCTCTGCCATTCACTCTGCTTCAAATACGCTCTTCTGGAGCGACAGCCCAATTCAGCCCAACAGCTCGGTGATGGCGCGGTGAAAGACGGCGACGCCCTGCGGGATCAGCGCATCGGGGAAATCGTAGGTCTGGGTGTGCAGCGCCGGGCAATCGACGCCCGAGCCCAAGAGGAACATCGCCGATTTCGATACCGAACCGAAGCGGCCGAAATCCTCGGAAGCGCGCATCGGCAGGTCGCCCGGTTCATGCGGGATGCCCTCGGCTTCCAGCGCGCGGGCGAGGACGGCGACGGCCTCGGGGTGGTTGGTGCAGGCGCGGAAATGGTCGTGGACCTCAAAACTCACTGACAGTTCCGCCGCCTCGGCCTCGGCGCGGGCCAAAGCGCGGGCCTGATCGAGCAGCGCGTCGAGATCCTCATCCGTCAGGCCGCGCAAGGTGACCCAAAGCTCCGCCTCGCCCGGCGCGATGCCGAAGGCGGGCTCGCCCATGCGCAGATGGGTGATCGTGGCCAGCCGGAAGCCGGGCTGCATCGCACCGCCCGGACCCATCGCGCGCAGCCCGTCGATCAGGCGCGGCAGGGCGGGGGTGGGGGCGCGGCCGTCCTCGGGCATCGAGGCATGCGCGGTGCCGCCCATTAGGCGGATCTTCAGCCCGGCCGAGGCGCAGTTCATCGGCCCCGCGGCCAGCCAGGCGTGACCCAGCGCGATGCCGGGCATGTTGTGCAGGCTCAAGGACCAGTCGGGCGTCAGGGGGGCGAAGGCGGGATCGGCCAGCACCGCCGCCGCGCCCGAGCCGTCTTCCTCGGCCGGCTGGAACATCAGCACCACGCGACCCGTTGCCGGGCGTTGGCGCGACAGCAGGCGGGCGAGGCCCATGAGGATCGTCGAATGCCCCTCATGGCCGCAGAGATGCGAGACCCCGGGCACTTCGCTGGCATGCGGCACCGTGCCGAGTTCGAGGATCGGCAGCGCGTCGGTTTCCGAGCGGATCAGCACCGTCGGCCCCGGCTTCCCGCTGTCGAACACCGCCGCCACACCGTGGCCGCCCAGCCCGCTCACCAGCTGGTCGGGCTGGGGCAGGGCGGCGATGATGACCTTGGCGGTCTCGGCCTCCTTGCCCGAGACCTCGGGGCGGCGGTGCAGGGCGTGGCGGAAATCGGTGAGCTCGACCACATCGGCATTGGTGAGGCTCGGCAGGGGGGCGTTCATCGGCTCTCCAGATTTTTCGCGCATTCCCGAAGGATGCTCAGCGCCATGTCGGTATCGCCAAGCGCCTGCGCGAGCGCCAGCGCGGCCTTGGCCAGGAACAGGGGTGCCTTGGCCTCGCCCAAAGTGTCGAGATGGGCGGCAAGGGCGTCGTAGATCGGCTCGGCAGACATCAGGGGCGCTCCAGTATCCGGTCAAGCGTGGCGAGGATGGCGGCGGGATCGAGGGATGTCCAGCGGCCGGCGACATGGAGATCGGGGCGGATCAGCCAAGCGGCGCCCTCGGGGGCGTTCCACGCGGCACCGGGGGGGAGGGTGATGACCGTAAGCAATGGGTGGCTGACCTTGGGGGCCTCGCCGAAGGCGATGAGCGTGAACAAAGGCCCCATGCGTTCGGAGAGGAAGCCGTCACCGAGATTGGCATCCGGGATCATCGCGCCGGGCACGGGGCCGGTTTGGCCCTCATCGGGCGCGGTCAGGGGGCTGTCGGCATAGGTATAGGGCGCCATCTGGCGGGGGTTGGCCAGATCCCCGGCCCAGGGGAAGCGCAGCGCCAGCGACAAGGCCGCATCGCGCATCAGCTGCCAGCCGAAGCTCGGCGGCGTCATGAAACGCGCGCTTTTCGAGGCATTGGCGAAGACATCGAGCGTCGCCCCGCGCCGCTCGGGCGTGTAGCTGTCGAGAAGCCCTTCGCCCGCCTGACCGGACAACACCAGCGCCAGCTTCCAGCCGATATTCTGCGCGTCGGCGAGGCCGTTGTTCAGGCCCCGGACGCCGAAGATCGGCACGATATGGGCCGAGTCGCCGATGAAGAACACCGGCCCGGCGCGATAGTCGTCCAGCGCGAGGGTGTTGGCGGAATAGACCGACCACCATTCCAGTTCCCATTCCCTGGTCTCGCCGATCTCATCCAGCACGCCCTGGACCGAGGCGCGGACATTGTCCTCGCGCGTCGCCTCCTCGGCGCTTTCGCCCTCGGTCAGCTGGTAGTCGATGCGCCAGATGTCGTCGGGCTGGCGGTGGATCAGCACGGTGCCGCCGGGGCGGCAGGCGGGGTCGAAGAGGGCGCGGCGGATCGTCGGGTAGTCATGGGCCATGCGCACATCGGCGATGACATAGCGGCCCTCGAAATTCTCGCCCTTCAGCCGCAGGCCCATCAGCCGTCGGACGGTCGAGCGCGCGCCATCGGCTGCCAACACCCAGCGGGCGGACAGCGCGTAAGTCCGGTAGGGGTCGGTGAGGGTCAGGACGGCGCCCTCGGGCTGCGTTTCGATCCCTTCCAGCCGCGTCTGCCAGCGCGTTTCGATCAGTGGCTGGGCAGCAACCGCGTCCCAGAGGAATTGCTCGATATATTGCTGTTGCAGGTTGTACATCGGGCGGAAGCGGTCATCCGCGCTGTCCGGCATCGCGAATTCGAGGATCTGCTGGCCGCGATAGAAGCTGCGCCCGGTGGTCCAGGGCAGGGACTTCTTGAGGAACGGGGCCAGCGCGCCGATCCGGTCGAGGATGTGATAGCTCGCCCGCGCGATGCAGATCGCCCGGCTGCCGTCGTTGAACGTGGCCTTGGCGTCGATCAGCACCGAGCGTTGGCCGTGCCGCGCCAGTTCTAGCGCCGCGACCATGCCGATGGGGCCGGCGCCGACGATCACCACGGGGGCGGGATCGGTGCTGGCCTCCGTGGGCGCGTCGAACTGCGGATAGGTGAAATAGAGCGAGTCATGCTCGCCGCGTCCCTCAGGTCTCATGCCGCCTCCCTTGCTTGCCTCTGTTTACCGGCATCGGGCCGCGCGGTATGTCCCCTTTTACGGAGGACAATGTGCCCAGCCCCTATCGCCAGATCACCGCCTGCCTTGCCGCCGTGGGGAGCGAGGCCTTCCCCCGCGCCTTGCTGGCGCTGGTGGAGCAGAGCGGCGCGCGGCAGGTCATGGTCTTCGCGCTGGACGACGGCGCGCGCTGCCTGCTGTCGTGGAATTTCGCCGCGCAGTCCTTGGGCGAGGCCTTGGCGGAAAGCTATCTCGACGGCTGGCATCGGAAAGACCCTTTGCGGCCGGTGCTGGCGCGCATGGCATCCGGACAGCGCCGCGTGGTTCCTATCGGGCCCGAGACCCGGATGCAGGCGGCCTATCGCGAGCGGTTCTTCACCGCGCCGGGGCTCAGCGGCAAGACGGCGGTGCTGGTCGCGACAGTGCATCATCGGCTGGTGGTCAACCTCTATGAAGCGGGGATGCGCATCGATCCCGATCTGGCCGAGCTGATCGCCGACCTCGCCGCCCGCCACTACGACAGCGGCGCGCGGCCCGATCCGCTGGCCGCGCTCAGCGAGCGCGAACGGGCGGTCTGCGAGGGCATCCTGCAGGGCCGCAAGGCCGAGGCGATTGCGGGTGACATGGGCTTGTCCGCCGCGACGGTGGTGACCTACCGCAAGCGCGCTTACCACAAGCTGGGCATCGCCTCGCGCGGGGCGCTGTTCGCGTTGGTCGGTGAGGGTGGTCAGATCCGGTAGGGACTGCCGCTGCCCAACTCGGCCGCGTAATGCAGGATGCCGCCGCGATCCTCAGGGAAGCCGCAGGCGAGGACCGAGGCGAGGTCGATGATATCGCCCTCCACCTTCATCGCCCGGGCCGAGCGCAGCAGCGCCCCGACCAGCCGCTCGGTGATCTCGTCCGGGCCGATCTCGCGCGGGGCGACGCCGGCGAAATGCGCTTCCTCGCGGGCCAGATCCTCGATCAACGGGTCGATCACGCGACCGCCGCCGCCGGGATAGCGATACCAACCCACGCCGCCTTTGCGCCCCAGCCGCCCCTCAGGGACCATGCGGGCGATGAGCGGCAGGTCATGGCCGGTCAGCTTGTGGCGGGCCAAGGCACGGTCGAGGCCCCGCAGATCCTGCGCCGCGCAGGGCCCGAGGTCGAAGCCGAAGGCCTCGGCGGCCTCGTCCACCTCCCACGGGGTCGCGCCTTGGAAGACCAAAGCCTCGGCCTCGTCCTCCATCGCGGCGATCAACCGTGCGCCAAGGAACGAGGGCACGATCACCGGCAAGGCGCCCAAACGATAGGCCAGCCCCAGCGCGGCGGGGTCCGAGCCCTTGAGGATCTCGATCATGCCGATGGCGGGCGGGGGCGCGTCGCATTCGATCAACGCGACCGGCCCCTCGACCTGATCCTTCAGCGAGCCCAGCGACACACCCGCGCCCAGACTGACCATCAGTGCCCGCGGCGACAGCGCCGCCAGTTGGCCCATCAGCTTCACCCGGGCCAGCCCGTCACCGCCCGAGGCCTCGATCAACACATCGGCGTCGCGGGCCTGATCGGTGTCGGTGGTGAGGGCGATGCCGGCGCCCTTGCCGGTGCGGGCGAGCATGTCGCGCGCGCGGACCACGTCGAAATCGTTCTCTTCCAGCAGGGTCACGCGGCAGCCGGTCTCGATCAGCGCCACGGCCATCCCGAGGGCCTGCGGACTGCCGCCGGCGACGACCGCATGCTGCACTGTGAGGGGAATGCCGTCCGACAGGCGCTTGCGGATCCGCGCCAGATGCAATTCGCCGCTGGGCAGGATCGGACCGCTCACTGCAGGAACCCGCGTTCAGAGATCAGGGACAGCAGGTCGTCGGTGGATTCCTCCAGCGTGCGTCCCGTGGTGTCCAGCTTGGCGCGCGCCTGTTCATAGAGCGTTTCGCGGCTGGTGAGGATGAAGCGCAGCTGGTCCATGGCCTCGGGATTACCGGCCATCGGGCGGGTGTCGCCTTGGTCACGGACGCGGGCCATGTGTTCGGTCGGCGCGGCCTTGACCCAGATCGTGTGGAAATGGCCAAGGAGCGTCTTGTAGGTCTCGGGCTCGGACACGATGCCACCTGCGACGGCGAGGATCATCTGGTCATAGGTGGCGATCACCCGGCCGAGCGCCTGCGCTTCCAGACGGCGGTAGCCCTCCTGCCCGTAGAAGGCCATGACCTCGTTGACGGGCATGCCCGCCTGTTCCTCGATCTCGCGGTTGAGTTCGACGAAGGGGATGCCCAGTTCCGCCCCGGCGCGTGCGCCCAGCGTGGATTTGCCCGCCCCGCGCAGGCCGATCAGCGCGATGCGGTTGCGCCTTGCGGTGGCTTCGGGCGTGGGGGCCAGCAGGTCCAGCACCTTGGTGCGCACCTCGGCCGGGGCCTCGCGGTACAGACCGGCGACACGCAGGGCTTCCGAGGTCCAGGGATCGTCCTCGCCCACAAGCCATTCGATGCGGTGATCGAGCGCCTCTGCCACCCGTTGCAGCAGGCCGATGGAGATGTTCCCCTCGCCCGCCTCCAACAGCGCCAGATATCGCGGCGAGACGCCCGAGGCCTCGGACAGCACGCGGCGCGGGATGCCCTTCAGCTCACGCGCTTTCCGCACCCGCTCGCCCACGCGCAGGATCAGCGCACGGACGGCGGCCTCGCCCTGCGCTTCGCTCTCGGTGGCGATGGATTCGCCGCGGAAATTGGTGATCTCGGACATGTTCTGGGGGCGGTTTCGGTAGAATATTGCACAACCCTAGGCCATGCCTTTCGCCCGAACAATAGGCAACCCGCCGCGAAATGGGGCGCGTGCACTATTCTGCCGGGAGGGGGCGACGAAACGGTCCGGCACTTCTTGGCCCGGAACGAGGGCGCTTTGGTGCCGTCAGCACGACGAACGAGGTCGCCCGGACGTGACGCCATAAAGCACGGACCGCGATTGTTGCGGCGCCCACCCGCGGACGGGTGCCGGCCCTCGGTTGCGCTTAGGGACTCAGGCGCCCTCCGGGCTCTCCAGATGGCGCTCGATCAGGGCGCGAACCTCGGCGGGTGGCGGGGCCTTCCGGAAGGTGCTGGCCTGCGTGAAGACGCAGGTGAAGCGCCCCTCGAAGCAGGTCACGCCATCCTGCCGTCCGGTCACGCGCCAGTCGATCGAGGTCTCGCCCAGACGGGTCGGCGCGGTGGCGCAGATCAGCCTGTGGCGCGGGGTGATCGGCGCGCGGAAATCCAGCGACATATGCACGAAGGGCGTGCCGAAATCATGGTCCAGCTCCATCTGGAACCAGCCGCCGCCGAAATGATGCTCCCACCAGCCATTGATGGCATCAAGGGCGAAGGCCGGGATCCGCGCCGTATAGGCGATCTTGGCAGGGTCGCAATCGCCCCAGGTGACGCGGATCTCGTGGTCGTAGGCCATAGTCGGTCAGTAAGTCTCGACGTGATAGCGGCCTTCGTCGCGCATCGCGTCGCGCGTGGCGTCCCAGCTGAGGCCCGTGCTTTCCGAGATCGAGCGGAAGGCCTCCTCGACCCCCTGTTCCATCCCCCGCAGGCCGCAGATGTAGATATGCGTGTTCGGATCGGCCAGCAGATCGGCCAGGGCCTCCTGCTCGTTCATCATCCGGTCCTGCACATATTCCTTGGGCTGGTCGGCGAGGCGGCTGAACACGAGGTGTTTCTTCAGCAGCCGCTCGGGCACCTTCTTCAGCGGGCCGAAATAGGGCAGCGAATCCGGGGTACGGGCGCCGAAGAACATCGTCATGTCGCCGGTGGCCCCGGCCGAGCGTTGCCGGCGCATGGTGAAGGCGCGGAACGGCGCGGAGCCGGTGCCGGTGCAGACCATCAGCAGGCGCGCGGCGGGGTCTTCGGGCATCAGGAAGGTCGCGCCGAAGGGGCCGGTGATCTTGACCTCGTCGCCGATCTTCAGATCGCAGACATAGTTCGAGCACAGGCCCTTTTCCTCGCGCTTCACGGTCAGCGAGAGGTTGTTGTAGTTCGGCCGCTCACCATCACGGGGGCTCGAGACCGAATAGAGGCGCGGCAGATGGGCCTTGCCGTCGGCGTCAGTGCCGGGGGGAATGATGCCGATCGACTGGCCTTCCAGCACCGGGAAAGGCTGGGCGCCGAAATCGAGGATGATGTGACGGACATCGGCGCCGGACTCGTCGGCGGTCAGGCGGAAGTTGCCGGTGACCTTGGCCGTCGCGGGTTTGCCGAGATTGTACAGGTTCACCGAGGCTTTCGACGCGCTCTTCGGGGCCTTGGACTTACCGCCCGCGCCCTTGTGGGCCTCGGCCAGCAGGGCCTCCATCGCGGCGTCCAGCGCCTCGACGCCACCTGCCGCCTCGCCGATCTCCTGCTGCTCGGGCAGCTCGTCCCAGCCGAATTGGTCGTCCAGCGAATAGGGCGTCTCGACCACGCGCCATTCGTCGATCGAGCCGGTCGGGCAGACCGGGATGCAATCCATGCAGAAGTCGCATTTCTCGGCATCGACGACGACGTTGCTGTCGTCATGGGTGATCGCCTCGACCGGGCAGGTCATCTCGCAGGTATAGCAGCGGATGCAGATTTCCGGGTCGATCAGGTGCTGTTTGAGGGGCTTGTTCATGCGCGGGGTGTCCGGGGATGCAGCACCGTCTCGGGCAGACGGCTCAGTTCAAGGAGGCTCCAGCAGGCGCCGGTGCAATCGGCGCATCCGAGGCAGGTCGCTTCCTTCTGGGTAACACGGTGACGCGTGGCGTCCAGGGCCGAGCGTTCGATGGGCATCGGGACCTCCCTTCCGTTTGCCTTGGGTGTGGCGGGGGCGCGAGGCGCGCGCCCTCACCGGAGTTGCGCGGCGTAGGTCGGGGTTTCACCCCGACACTTCGCCGAAGGGCCAGTCAGGCCATATGCAGCTTCACATATTCGAAGTCGCCGGGCTTGTTGTCGATGCCGACTTTCGGCGGGGCGATCCAGCCGGCGAATTTGCCGGGCTCGAAGCAGGGCTTCATCAGCGACTGGATGAAATCGCCATCCGCGCGGGTCGGCAGCCAGCTGTCGCGCTGGGCGTCGTATTCCGCGCCCGAGAGCAGGTTGCCCTCCGGATCGAAAGCCTTGCCCGAGAACACGCCGATCTGGCGGTGGAAGCTCTCGTGCGGCAGCTTCAGCTCGAACTGGATGCCCGACTTCTCGATGATCTTGTTCCAGCGGCCGACGCCACCCGCCGCGTCGCGGATGTAATCGTCACGCAGGCGCATGTTGATCGCGGTCAGGGCCGGAACCTCGTGACGGATCAGCTTGCCGTCGACGAAATCCCAGACCGGGTAGGTGTCACCCTTCAGCTGGTGGTCGTCGGTCAGGCGGTGCTCCATGTAGCGGCCCTTGATCCCGGCGTTGAACGCGTTGGCGGCGTTCGTCGAGACTTCCTGACCGAAGAGATCGAGCGACAGCGTGTAATGCAGGTTGAGCTTCTTCTGGATCGTCGGCAGGTCGATCACGCCGAGGGCGCGGATACGGTCGATCTCGTAGGGATCGTCGATGCCGTTCTCGGCCATCACCTGACAGGTGCGCTCGATCACGCGGCCGACGCCGGTTTCGCCCACGAACATGTGGTGCGCTTCCTCGGTCAGCATGAAGCGGCAGGTGCGCGACAGCGGGTCGAAGCCCGATTGCGCCAGCGATTCCAGCTGCATCTTGCCGTCACGGTCGGTGAAATAGGTGAACATGAAGAAGGACAACCAGTCCGGCGTCTCTTCGTTGAAGGCACCGAGCATCCGCGGGGCCTCTTCCGAACCCGAGGAGCGGATGAGCAGGTCATCGGCCTCTTCCCGGCCGTCCTTGCCGAAGTACTTCTGCAGCAGATAGACCATCGCCCAGAGGTGACGGCCCTCTTCCACGTTCACCTGGAACAGGTTGCGCATGTCATAGAGCGACGGCGCGGTCAGGCCGAGGAAGCGCTGCTGCTCGACCGAGCCGGGCTCGGTATCGCCTTGGATGACGATCAGGCGCTTGAGCATGTTGCGGTATTCGCCCGGGACTTCCTGCCAGGCGGGCTGGCCGGCATGCTCACCGCAGGGGATGACGCGACCCTCGACCTGCGGGGCCAGCAGGATGCCCCAGCGGTATTCCGGCATCTTCACATAGTCGAACTTGGCCCAGCCCTTCGGGTCGACCGAAACGGCGGTGCGCAGATAGACCATTGATTTCTGGAAGTTCTGCGGGATCAGGTCATTCCACCAGTTGATGTAACCGGGGTGCCATTTCTCCAGCGCCTTCAGCACGCGCTTGTCGTTCGAGAGACCCACATTGTTGGGGATCTGCGTGTCGTAGCTGACGTTGATGAGGTCGATCATGGGTTCCTCCTGTGGCGGTGGGGCGAAGCCCCACCCTACGCTTCTTGCGGGACCGACCCTGCGCCGGGACCCGTAGGGTGGGGTTTCACCCCACCGTCGCAGGCATGATCACACGCGCTGCATGTTGTAATCGCCGCGCACGCCCGTGCCGTAGCGCTGCAGCGCGCCGTCCTTGCCGGTGGCGTTGGGGCGGTTGAAGATCCAGTTCTGCCAGGCGGTCAGGCGGCCGAAGATCCGGGTCTCCATCGTTTCCGGGCCGGCGAAGCGCAGGTTGGCTTCCATGCCGGTCATCGCATCCGGGCTGAACGAGGCGCGTTCTTCCATGAAGATGCGGATCTCGTCTTCCCAGTCGATATCGTCGAAGGCTTCGGTGACAAGGCCGGCCTCCATCGCGTCGTCCGATTCCATCGCCTCGCCCAGCTTGCCCTTCAGCGCGGTGACAGCCTCGGGCTCGCCGAGGAAGCGGGTTTCCAGACGGGTCAGATCGTTGCCCATCGGGAAGGGGCCGAAGTTGCCCTCGGACAGCGTGACGGTGGCGACCGGGCGGTTGTCGCCCTCGAATTCGCCTTCCATCATGTAGCTGCGATCCGAGGCCCAGAGCAGTTCCGCAAGGAAACCAGCATAGCACGAGCCGTTCTCGACCAGCGCCACCAGCGAGCGCGAGGTCACGTCGACGCGCTTCAGCACGCGCTTCCAGAACTGCAGGATCTCGCGGCCCAGCCAATGGTCTTGGTTCGCCAGCATGAAGGCTTCATGCGCCAGCACGGCCTCGGGGTCACCCTGGGTGCGGAACACCACCAGGCCCAGTTCCATCTCGTTGAGGCGCAGCTCGAGGATGGCGTCGTCGAATTCGCGGGCGAGGCGCAGCATCCAGGACTGGTCGCCCTCGGCCACCAGCGCCTCGGCCGAGGCGGGCACGTCGCGGTCCGGGCCGTTCAGCGTGATCGTCGCCTTGCGGGCCTCGCGGTCCACGTCGACTTCGACCAGCGAGTAATGGATCGAGCCATTCTCATCGATGGTCTTTTTCAGCGGGTTCAGCGCGATGCCCTGACCCGTGGCCTTGTCCGAGGCCGCGGCGAATTCCTGCGCGCGCTGGGCGACGGTCTCGTCGAATTTCGAGGTCGCGACGACCTCGTCGACCAGACGCCAATCCTTGGCGCGCTTGCCCTTGATGCCTTCTTCCAGCGAGCAGAAGATATCGGCCAGATCGCGGCGCACCTTGCGCTTGTCGGTGACGCGGGTCAGGCCGCCGGTGCCCGGCAGCACGGCCAAGAGCGGCACTTCCGGCAGCGAGACGGACGAGGCGCTGTCATCGACCAGCATGATGTGGTTGCAGGCCAGCGCCAGCTCGTAGCCACCGCCCGCGCAGGCGCCTTTGACCGCCGCGAGGTATTTCTGGCCCGAGTCGGCCTCGGCGGCTTCAAACGTGTTCCGGGTCTCGTTGGTGAATTTGCAGAAGTTCACCTTATGCGCATGGGTCGCGCCGCCCAGCATGCGGATGTTCGCGCCGGCGCAGAACACCTTCTCCTTTCCCGAGCGCATGACCACGACCTTCACCTCGGGGTGCTCGAAGCGCATACGCTGCACCACGTCGGCCAGTTCGATATCGACGCCGAGGTCGTAGCTGTTCAGCTTCAGCTGGTAGCCGTCGAACAGGCCGCCGTTCTCGTCCACGTCCATGGTCAGATTGGCCACGGCGCCGTCATAGCTCACGCTCCAATGGCGGTACTTGGACGGGTCGGTCTGGAAGTCGATGCGCTTGGTCATTGGAATCCTCCCTGGGGTCCGTCGGCAGCCTCGGTTGCGATGCACAATAGTGCCGACATGGTAAGCGGTAAATACCTATTTTGCCGATTCAGCAGCCGAAGTGCAAGATATTTCCACGTCCGGCGCGCAGAATATTGCACTATACTGCAGTTTCATCCTGAATCCGGACCTGCAGCGCTAACAGCACCGCCGCATCGATCCCCATCAGCGACTCACCCCCGCGGCGCCGGGCTTCGCGCAACGCGGCCTCGGCCAGGGGCAGGATCCGCGCGACGGCGCCTTCGCGGCCCATGCGGCGCTTCAGCCCGGCATTGGCCAGCTGGATCAGCCCGCGCAGGAGTTCCCGCTCGGCCGAGGCCTGCGGCAGGGCGGACCAGACGGCCTCCCAGAATTCATGCGCTTCCCAGTAGAAGCCCGCGCGAAAGGCCGCCAAGCCCCCGGCAAAGGCGGGGCTGGCGGCCAGCTCAGTGGGGGTCAGGCCCTCGAGCCCTGACAAGGCCGGGGCGAACAGGGAAGGGTCCGGGCGCGGGTTGCGGCCCGGGTAATGCGGCGCGGGCGGGAGGGCGGTCACACGCCTTCCGGCTCGGCGGCCTCATGCGCCATCAGCCGCCCGGTGAAGAAATGGACGGCGTCCAGAACCGCCTCGGGCTGGTCGAACTGCGGCGCGTGGCGGCAATCGTCCAAGGCCAGCACATCGACCGGGGCATAGGAGCGGGTCTCGAATTCCTCGACCTGCTTCATCGTGCCGTATTGGTCCTGCTGCCCTTGGATCACCAGCGTCGGGATGCGCAGATAGTCGATGATCTCGCTCACATCCCAGCTGGCGAAGTCGGGGTTGAGCCAAGCATCGTTCCAACCGCGGAAGGTCGCCTCGGGATCGCGGTGATACTTGCCCATCCTGGCGCCCATCTCGGGCCCGAAGGCCTCGCCGGCGCGGGCGATCTCGGCCAGACCCATCGGCTCGGTAAAGACATGCGGCGCCATCAACACGAGGCCCCGAACGCGGAAATCCTCGATCCGCCCGGCATATTCCGCGGCGATGGTGGCGCCGTCGGAATGGCCCATCAGCACGAATCGCGCGGCGCCGATCTGGTCCAGAACCTCGGGCAGCACGTCCTTGGCCTGACGGGTCATGTAATCCACCGGGAAGGGCAGATCTCCGGCGTCGGACTGGCCGTAATTCGCACGCGAGAACGCGAAGACGCCGAGGCCGGTCGCCTTGGCCAGCCGCGCGGGGAAGTCCCGCCACAGCGCCAGACAACCGAGCCCCTCGTGCAGCAGCACGATCACCGGGCCCGCGTCACGCGCGCCCCAGGCGGCCCATTCCAACCTTTTGCCGCCAGCGGTCAGCCAGCCCTTCCCCGAAGCCCAATCGATCATTCCGCAGCCTCCAGATCGCGCAGTTTGAAGCGCTGGATCTTGCCCGTCGCGGTCTTCGGCAGTTCCTCGACCACGGTGACCCAGCGCGGGTATTTCCACATGCCGATCTTGCCCTTGATATGCTCTTTCAGCGCGTCGGGGTCGATCTGTGCGCCGTCCTTCAGCACCACGAAGGCGGCGGGCTTGATCAGGTCCTTCTCATCGGGGCGGGCGACGACGGCGGCTTCGAGAATGCCCGGATATTCTACCAGCGCCTGTTCCACCTCGAAGGGCGAGACCCAGATGCCCGAGACCTTGAACATGTCATCCGTGCGCCCGCAGTAGACGAAACGTCCCTGCGCCGTGCGCTCATACTTGTCGCCGGTCCGGGTCCAATGGCCTTGGAAGGTGCTCATGCTCTTGGAACGGCGGTTCCAGTAGCCCTCGGCGCTGGACGGGCCGCGAACCAGCAATTCGCCCACATCGCCCTCGGCCACATCCTCATCGTGTTCGTCGACCAGCCGGACCTCATAGCCCGGCACGGCCACGCCCGAAGTGCCATAGACGATGTCGCCCGGACGGTTCGACAGGAAGATATGCAGCATCTCGGTCGAGCCGACGCCGTCGACGATTTCGGCCGCCCAGAGCTTTTCCCAACGCTCGCCGATATCGCGGGGCAGGGCCTCGCCGGCCGAGGTGCAGAGCCGCACGCAATGCTCAGGCGCGGTGCCCTTCTTCTCCTGCGCGGCGACCATCGCGGCATAGAGCGTCGGCACGCCGCAGAAGATCGTCGGGTTCTCCTGCGCGAGGATGTCGGACACGGCGTCCGGCGTCGGACGGCCCGAGAAGATCACCGCCGTAGCGCCGACGGACATCGGGAAGGACATGCCGTTGCCCAGGCCATAGGCGAAAAACAGTTTGGCCGCGCTGAACACGGTGTCGTCTTCGCGGATGCCCAGCACCTGCGCGCCGAAAGTGTCCGAGGTCGCCTTGAGGCTGGAATGCACATGGCGCACGCCCTTCGGCACGCCGGTCGAGCCCGAGGAATAGAGCCAGAAGGCCAGCTCATCGCCATGCGCCTCGACCGTCTCGATGGCGTTCGCGCCCTTGATGAAGTTGTCGTAATTCACGCATTCGGTGCCGTCGCAGCTGCGCTCACCGCCGATCACCACCACGGCGCGCAGAAAGCGGTTGCCGTCAATCGCGGGTTTCACGACGTCCCACAGCTGCTCCGACACCACGAGGATCGAGGCGCGGCTGTCATTGAGGATCGCCTCATAGACCGAGGACGACAGCAGCGTGTTCAGCGGCACCGGGATCGCGCCGGCTTTCAGGGCGCCCCAGAAGACCACCGGGAATTCCAGCTGATCGCGCACCACCATGGCGATGCGTTCCTCGCGCCGGACGCCGTGGCGCTCCAGCGCCCCGCCGAAACGGGCGGCCTGATCGGCAAGCTCGGCATAGGTCAGGCTGCGCTGGGCGCCGTCTGCCTCGCGGAAGGCAGTCTTGGCCCCGCGTCCCTCGGTTACGTGGCGGTCTACGAAATAGACGGCTGCGTTCTCGTTCATGGCAATGTCCTCCGCGCGGACACAGCCCCCTCCACAGGGCCGGGCGCAGAGTTGCGCCGCCGCTGATGCGATATAGTGCAAAAGCGGACCCGCATTGCAAGAAGATACTTCGCAGAGTGCAGTTTTTTGCACAATGGCCGAGGGTCAGCCCAGCCAGTGCCGATAATCGCTGACCAGAAGATGCGTGGGCGGCTCGTCCTCGTCGATAGTGGCGAAGCGACCGATCGGGTCTTTGAAGATGTTGTCGGTCTCGTCGTCGTTGACGGTCGAGACCTCGCCCACCAGCACATCGCCGCCCTCGCCCCAGAAGGCGTGCCAGTCGCCGGGCATCAGCGTGACGCTCTCGCCGGGTTGGAGGCGCAGCACCTCGCCGGGGGCGAAATCGCGGCGGATCCCGTCGCAGCGCACGCTGCCGCCGCGATCCTCGGCAAAGGCGCCGTGGTCATCCGAGCCATAAAGCTGCACCGCCAGCGTCGCGCCGCCGCGGTTGATGATATCCTCGGCCTTCAGCGCATGGGTATGCATCGGGCTCAGCTGCTCCTGCCCGGAGATCAGCAGCTTCTCGGCATAGCACATGCCGCGGCCCGCCTGCAGATCCTCAAGCCGCCCGTTCCTGAGGGTGAACAGGAACAGGCCCATCCGGTCGAAATCCCCGGCGCCGTAATCGGTGATGTCCCAGCCGCAGCGCGCGTCGATCACCGCGCGGGCCAGATCGGCCTTCTGGCGGAACTGATCGGGCGTCCAGCGGGCGAAGGGCGGCAACACGAAGCCGTGGCGGCGGATCAACTCGTCCGCCTCGGCCATGATCCGGTTGATCCGTGAGCGTTTCATCGGGGCCTCCCTCCCTGTCCGGCGCTAACATCGCGCAGGACAGGCGGTCTTGCAACGCGGCCATTGCCCCGGCGCGCCCGGGGTCGCACATTAGCGTACACCATCACAGGACGACCCATGGCCCGCCTCCTGCATTATGCTGCGCATCCCGCGCCCTCCAGCTCTCAGGCGAACCGCGCGATGCTGCGCGTGGTGCGGGGATTGGAAGGGATCACGCAGGTCGACCTCTATGCCGAATACCCGCGCTACGACATCGATATCGCCGAGGAACAAGCGCGGCTGCTGGCCCATGACGTGATCGTGCTGCAATTCCCGCTGTTCTGGTATTCCTGCCCGGCCTTGGTGAAGGAATGGCTCGACCTCGTCTGGGAGCATGGCTTCGCCTATGGTCAGGGCGGCGACAAGCTGAAGGGCAAGACGCTGCTGTTGGCCGTGACCACCGGCGGCCCGCAGGAGGCCTATTCGGCCGAGGGCTACCAGCATTTCGAGCTGCGCACCTTCCTCACGCCCTTCGAGCAGACCGCCCGTCTGGCGCAGATGCGCTTCCTTGCGCCCTATGTCTTCCACGGCGCGCTGAAGCGCGATCCGGCGGCGCATGCGCTGGGCTTCGGCACGCTGCTGGGGGCCTTGCGCGATGAACGGCTGGACCTGCGCGCCGCCGAGACCACCGATATCCTCACCCATGACACGCTGCCGCTGATCGGGATCAACTGAGTCATGTCCGATTTCCTGCTCCTCGCCTTCCTGTTCCTCGCCGCCGGTGTCGCCGCCGTCCCCATCGCCACCGCTTTGGGGCTGGGTTCGGTTCTGGGCTACCTGATCGCCGGGATCGCGCTCAGTCCGGTGCTGACGCTTCTGGAGGTCGATGTCGTCTCGATCCAGCATTTCGCCGAATTCGGGGTGGTGATGATGCTGTTCCTCGTCGGGCAGGAGCTGGAGCCCAAGCGCCTGTGGGAGCTGCGCAACCGCCTCTTGGGCCTTGGCGGGCTTCAGGTCGCCGGGACCACGGCGTTGGTGGCCGGGGCCTGCATCGTCTTCGGGCTGGACTGGCGCATTTCGCTGGCGATCGGCCTGATCCTCGCCATGTCCTCGACCGCGATCGTGCTGCAGACCTTGGGGGAGAAGGGGCTGATGCGCGGCGATGGCGGGCAGGCCAGCTTCTCGGTCCTGTTGTTCCAGGACATCGCGGTGATCCCGATCCTCGCGTTGGTGCCGCTGCTGGCCATCCCCGGCGCGCATCACGCGGGCGAGGACGGCCACGGCCCCTCGATGTCGCTGGTCGCGGATATCGAGGGCTGGCAGGCCGCTTTGGTCACCGCCGGCGCCATCGCGCTGGTGATCGCGGGCGGCATGTTCCTGACCCGGCCGCTGTTTCGCTACATCGCCAAGGCCCGCCTGCGCGAGATCTTCGTGGCGACGGCGCTGGCCTTCGTCGTTGGCATCGCGCTGCTGATGACGCTGGTCGGCCTCTCGCCGGCGCTGGGCACCTTCCTTGCCGGCGTGGTGCTCGCGAACAGCGAGTACCGGCACGAGCTGGAATCGGACATCGACCCGTTCCGTGGCTTGCTGCTGGGCCTGTTCTTCATGACCGTCGGCGCCGCGATCAACTTCGCGCTGCTCTGGGACGAGTTGTTCCTGATCCTCGGCCTCACCATCGCCGTGATGGCCGCAAAGGCGCTGGTGCTTCTGATCCTCGGCTTCGGGTTCGGGCTGAGGGGCAGCCAGAAATACCTCTTCGGCCTCGGCCTCGCGCAGGCGGGGGAGTTCGGCTTCGTGCTGACCTCCTTCGCCGTGTCGAATTTCGTCCTGCCCGAGACGATGGCCCCCACGCTCAACCTGATCATCACCCTGTCAATGATGCTGACGCCCGGCCTGTTCATCTTCTACGAGCGGGTGATCCGCCCCCGTTTCGACCGCCCCACCGACCGCGACGATGACGAGATCACCGAGCAGCATCCGATCATCATCGCCGGCCACGGCCGTTATGGCGGGATCGTCAACCGGATGCTGCTCGCCGCGGGTTATCGCACCACGGTGCTGGATCACTCGGCGGGCCAGCTCGACATGCTGCGCACCTTCGGGATCAACGGCTTCTATGGCGACGCCACCCGCCCCGACCTGCTGACCGCTGCCGGCATCGGCGAGGCGAAGCTCTTGATCGTCGCGCTGGATGATCCCGATCAGAACGAGGCGATGGTGCATTACGTCCACCACAACCACCCGCATGTGCATATGATCGTCCGCGCCCATGACCGTCGACATGTCTATCGCCTGTATCAGGCCGGCGCGCGGGATATCATTCGCGAGACCTTCGATAGCTCCGTCCGCGCCGGGCGCTCGGCCTACGAGGCGCTGGGCATGCATCCGTTCGAGGCCGAGCGCCTGTCGCGCGCCTTCGTCGATGCCGACCGCCATGCGCTCTATGAGCTGGCGCAGGTCTGGGACCCCGCGATCCCCGAGACCGAGAACCCCGAATACATCAAGCTGGCGCGCGAGCTGATGACGGATATCGAACTCGGCGCCTCGGGCGGAGCCTTCCGCGAACGGACCGAGCGTGGCTGGACTCCACCCCTGCCGCAAGACACCGAGGCCGACCGCCAGCGCCAGACCGGCCAGCGGGCAGCGGATCCCCGCTGAGGCGCAAAAGCGTGAAGGAACGGGGGTGAGGGCCGGACGTTGTCGCAGCAACAGCTAGACAGCGAAAGGAACAGCCGATGAATGCCTATGCGAACATCGTTGCCCATCCCCGTGACGCCCTGATCGAGCATCTGGACAAGCTTCGTGCCGGCATGTTGGGCGTCGAGAATTCCGGCCAGCACATGCAGCCGATGACCCATTACGCCGATTGGGACCGCAACCGCCTGTGGTTCCTGACCTCGAAGCAGACCGACCTCGTGCGGATGCTGGCCCCGGGCGCGCCCGCCATGTTCTGCCTGACGGATGAGAAGCGTGGCTTCGACGCCTGCCTGCGCGGCCATCTGACCGAGGAATTGGACCGCGCCAAGCTGGAGGACTACTGGTCCCCGGTCGCCGCCGCATGGTTCAAGGGCGGAAAGGACGATCCGGACCTGACGATGCTGCGCCTCGATCTGGTCGATGCGGCGATGTGGGGCTCGTCGGACAGCCTCGTGAAATTCGGCTTCGAGATCCTGAAGGCGAATATGAACGAGGACGAGACGCCGGATCTGGGCGTCCACAAGGTCATCAATTTCTGATCGGTCAATCCGCCGGGACGGCCTCGCTGGCGGTCTCGGCCATGGTCTGGGGAGGCACATCGCTGCCGTCCCCGGACTTGCCGAAGGTGTGCTCCAGCGCCGCGTTCAGCTCGGCCCCCAGCAACAGCACATAGGCCGACAGCCACAGCCATGTCAGCAGCACCACCACCCCGGCCAAGGCGCCGAAGCTTTGCTGATAGCTGGCGAAATTCTCGGCATACATCGAGAATCCGGCCGAGGCGATCACCCATAACAGGCAGGCAAACACCGCGCCCGGCAGGGTCCAGTGCCAGCGATGGTGCCGCCGGTCCGGGCCGAAGCGATAGATCACCGCGATGCCCAAGGTGCTGATCGCGAACAGCGCCACCCAGCGCGAGAACGAGATCACCGCAGCCGTGTCCACATCCAGCGGCACCAGCGCCAGAATGACCGGGATCACCGCTATGGAGCCCATGCCCAAAAGCACCCCGGCCACGACGAAGACGGCCAGCACGACGATGGTTGCCCATCGCAGGAAGAAGCCCCGTGTCTCGCGCCGGTCGAAGGCCACGTTGAGCCCCTGCACCAGATGCCGCATCCCCCGCGCGATGGAATAAAGCGCCACGACCAGCGCCACCCCCGCTGCAACGCCCAGCGAGGACTTGTTCGCGCCGACGACGGAATTCGCCTGCTCAAGGATCAACTGCGCCGCGCTGGGCGGCATCGAGGCCGTCGCCTGCACCATCGGCCCGGTGATCTCGTCGGGGGTGAAGAACATCCCCAGAATGGCCAGCACCGAGGCCATCGCCGGGAAGATCGCGAACAGCGCGTAGAAGGCGATCCCGGCGGCCAAAAGGCCGATCTGGTCATGCACCATCTCGGAATACATCTTGCCGACCACTCGCTTCGCCGCCCGCCATTTCAGGTTGCGCGGTGGCATCGCGGTTCCCATCCTCATGCCCGCTTCCTTTTCGTTGGCAGGCCCAGGGGACGTGCAATCAGGTTCTGGCCGGTCAGCAATGCCAGCCCCGGCCCCACAAGCGCGGACAGCACCGGCCCGTCGCAATCGAGACCGCCGGTATAGGTGCCGAAGGCGGGCAGCACCAGATGCGCCCGGCCAATGAGGAAGGCGGGCCGCGTCGTGCCTCCCAGCCGCGCCTTGGGGTGGTAATGGCCCGAGATATCGGGGCCCTCGCCAGCGATATGGCGCAGGGTCATAGCTTTTTCGGATATTTCCGAAATAATCTCGCCCAGCCCCGGCACGGCGGCATGGTCATGATTGCCGGTGACCCATGTCCAGTCACACCGCCCGGCCAGATCCTCCAGCAAGGCGCGGTCCGGCGCGCGCATCGCCTCGGGGGCAAGCGCGTCGTCAAAGGCATCCCCAAGGCTGACCAGCCGCGCGACGGGCAGGGCTTCCATCTCGGCCTTCAGGCGCAGCAGCGTGTCCTGATCCTCGTGCGGCGGCAGCAGCGATCCGCCCCGCGCCGCCATCCGCGCCGATTTCCCCAGATGCAGGTCCGCCACGATCAGCCAGCGCCGTTCGGGCCACCAAAGTGTCCCCGCCGGACGCGCCTCGAATTGTTGGCCCGCGAAATCGACCTTCATGCGAGGCCCGCCTCGCGCATCAGCGCCTCGGCTTCGCGCGCCATCATCCGCTCGCGCCCCTCGCCCTCGACCGAGACGCGGCCGATCTCCATCACCAAGGGCGCCGACAGCGGGGTCACATGTGGCGGGTGGGCGTGGTCGATGGTCGGATTGGTGCGCAGCATGTCCTCGATCCGGTCGAAATCCACCAGACCCCGGCGCGCCTCGTCTCGGGTGATGCGCAACAGCAGATGATCGGGGTCGTGCCGGCGCAGGGTGTCATGGATGATGTCCGAGGAAAAGGTCGCCTGCTTGCCCGAGCGCCGCTGGCCGGGCAGGTTGCGCTGCATGAGCCCGGCAATGGTCGCCACCGAGCGGAATGTCCGTTTGATCAGCGAATTGCCGGCGAGCCAGCCGTCGAGGCCTTCTCTCAAGCTATCGGCGTTTAGCAGCGCGGCCGCGTCCTCGACCGGATCGACCGACCAGATCATCAGCGCGTAATCGGTCGGCACGAAGCCCAGCGGCCCCAGCCCCAGCGCTTCCATCTGCCGTGTCAGCAGCAGGCCCAGCGTCTGATGCGCGTTGCGGCCGGCAAAGCCGTAGATCGTGAAATGCCATCGGTCGCCGCGCGGGAAGGTCTCGCAGGCCAAGACGCCCGCGCGCGGCAGGACCGAGAGGCGGCGCTGCGTCTCCAGCCAGTCGCGGATGTCCTCGGGCAGCTTGGCCCACTGGCTGGGATCACCGATCAGCGCCTGCACCTGATGCGAGACTTGCAACGACGAGGCCATCTTCACCCCGCTGAACACGGCGATGCGCGGCTGTTTGCGGGGGGTGTTGGCGACCTCGACGATCATCTCTCGCAGGCGCTCGAAGGCCACGACGCGGCCGCCGATCAGGAAAGTGTCACCGGGCTCCAGCGAGGCCGCGAAGCTTTCTTCTACTGTGCCGAGGGGCGCGCCGCCCCGCGACCGCGCCATGCGGACATTCAGCTGCTCGGGGTCGGTGATCGTGCCGATATTCATGCGGATCAGCTTCGCCGCGCGCGGGTCGCGCAGATACCACAGGCCCTTTCGTTCCATCAGCCGTTGCCAGCGGTCATAGGCCTTCAGCGCATAGCCCCCGGTGGCGCAGAAATCGAGGCAGGCGTCGAACTCCGCCCGCGTCAGAGCGCGGTAGGGGCCAGCATTTCGGAATTCCTCGAATAAAGAATCCGCCTCGAACGGCCCGGCGCAGGCGGTCAGCAGGATGTGCTGGCACAGCACGTCCAAGGGCCCCGGTCCGTGCGGCTGCCCGTCCAGATTGCCCGCCGCGACGGCCTCCAGCGCAACGACGCTTTCGATCACCTCGAAGCGGTTGGCCGGCACCAGCCGCGCGCAGGAGGGCGCGTCGTAGCGGTGGTTCGACCGCCCGATCCGCTGCACCAGCCGCGTCACCAGCTTTGGCGCGCCGACCTGCAGCACCAGATCCACATCGCCCCAGTCGATACCAAGATCGAGCGAGCCGGTGCAGACCACGGCCCTGAGCGCGCCCTCGGCCATTGCCTGCTCCACCCGCTGCCGCGCCTCGCGCGAGAGCGAGCCGTGGTGCAGGCCGATCGGCAGGTTGTCGGGGTTGTTCTCCCAGAGCGCCTGAAAGAACAGCTCGGCCTGCGCGCGGGTGTTGACGAAGATCAGAGTCATCCGGGCCTTGGCCACGGCCTCCATCACATCGGGCACGGCGTAATGCGCGTTGCCGCCGGCCCAGGGTGCGGTGGCACGGGTGGGCAGCAGAGCGATGTCCGGCGCGGGGCCGGGATCGGCGCGCAGGACCTCGGCGCCCCCCATGAACTGCGCGAGCGCCTCGGGGTCCGAGACAGTGGCCGACAGCCCGGTGACGATGAGCCCCGGCGCCAGCGTCTTCAGCCGGGCAATCCCCAGCATGGTCTGATCGCCGCGCTTCGAGTCCGCCAGTGCGTGGATTTCGTCCACCACCACGCGCTTCAGATTGGCGAAGATCTTCGGCGCCTCGGGATAGCTTGTCATCAGCGCCAAGGATTCCGGCGTGGTCAGCAGGATGTTCGGCGGATCGACCCGCTGCCGCGCGCGCTTGGCGCTGGAGGTATCGCCGGTGCGATCCTCGATGCGGATCGGCAGGCGCATCTCGGCGACCGGGGCGGCGAGGTTGCGGGCGATATCCGCCGTCAGCGCCTTCAGCGGCGAGAGGTAGAGCGTGTGCAGCCCCTCGGCCCCCTCGGCCATATCCACGAGCGAGGGCAGGAACCCGGCCAGCGTCTTCCCGCCGCCGGTCGGCGCGATCAGCAGCGTATCCCGGGTCGCCGCCAGCAGCGCCAGCTGGTGTGGATGCGGCTGCCAGCCCCGCGAGGCGAACCAGTCGATGAAACGCTCGGGAAGGGTCACTGGCCGGCCTCATCGAGGATATCCGTCAGCGCCGTGAGCCGGTCCGCCTCCTCGGCCGGCTTGTCCCAGCGGATGCGGCTGATGCGGGGAAAGCGCATCGCCACGCCGGATTTGTGCCGGGTCGAGCGGTTCAGCCCCTCGAACGCGACCTCGACCACCAGCTTCGCCTTGAGCGACCGGACGGGCCCGAAGCGGTCGATGGTGTTGTTGCGCACGAAGCGGTCGAGCTTGTTCAGCTCCTCATCCGTGAAGCCGGAATAGGCCTTGCCGACGGGCACCAGCGTGTCGCCGTCCCAGAGCCCGAAGGTGAAGTCGGAATAGAAGCCGGAACGCTTCCCATGCCCGCGCTGGGCATACAGGATCACCGCATCCACCACCTTCGGGTCGCGCTTCCATTTGAACCACGGCCCGCGCGGACGCCCGGCGGTATAGGCGCTGTCGAGGCGTTTCAGCATCACCCCCTCGATCACCGCGGCCGGGGGATCGGCGCGCAGGGCGGCCAAGGCGTGCCAGTCGTCGAAGGGCAGGCGCTCGGACACATCGAAGCGGTCCTCCGCCAGTCCGGCAATCGCCGCTTCCAGACGCGGGCGGCGCTCGGCCCAAGGCAGGGGGCGCAGATCCTCGCACTGCCAGACCATCACGTCATAGAGCCTGAGCGCGGCGGGGTGACTCGCCAACATCGCCTTCGACGGCGACTTTCGGCCCAGCCGCTTCTGCAGATCGGAGAAGGGCGCGACCTCGGTCCCCCGCCGCACCAGCAGCTCGCCATCCAGCGCGCCGTCGAACCGCATCCGCTCAACGATGTCAGGGAAGCTGTCGGAGATATCCTCGCCGGTCCGTGTGTACAGCCGCGCGAGGCCGCCCTCGGACACGGCCTGTACGCGGATGCCGTCCCATTTCCACTCGGCGGCATAGTCCGACGGGTTCAGCGAGGGCAGGTCGGTCTCGGTCACTGGGGTGGACAGCATCACCGGGCGGAAGGGTGCGCGGGCGGTGACCTCGGGGCGCGGGCCGCCCTCCAGCCAGTCGAACAGCGGGGCGTAGGGCGGGGTGAAGCCGGACCAGAGCTCCTCGATATCTTCCAGCGGCACGGTGCCGATCCGCGCGAGCCCCGTCAGCGCCAGCCGGGCCGAGATCCCCACCCGCAGGCTGCCCGTCACCAGCTTGATCAGCGCGAACCGCTCGGAGGGGCTGAGCGCGTCGAGCCAGCGCGCCATCAGGCCCGGAACCTCGGTCTTGCCGGCATCCGAGAGGGTCTCGACCACCTCGGTCAGCGGCACATCGCGGGGCTGGCCTCGGGCGGGCCAGATCAGCGCGATCGTTTCGGCCAGATCGCCGACATAATGGTAGGACATCTGGAACAGCTCGGGGTCCACCCGCTCGCCGACCAAGGCGCGCAAAAGGGCGGGTTTGGCCTGTCCTGTCTCCAGACCCCCGGTCAGCGCGGCCAGCGCATAGCCGCGGTCGGGATCGGGGACCGCGCGGAAGAATGCCTCCAGCAGCGCCAGCTTGGCGTTTCGGCCGGGCGTGAAGGCGAGGCGCTCCAGCAGGTCGGCGAAGGCCTTCATTCCGCCTCCTCCTCATAGCCGACCAGATGCAGCGGCCGGGCGCGGCGCTGCTCCAGCTCGGCCCAGCGCATCAGGGCATCGTCGCGGCCATGGGTGATCCAAAACTCCTCAGGGTTCAATTCGCGCAAGGTCCCGGTGAGGTCCGGCCAATCCACATGGTCCGAGAGGATCAGTGGCAACTCCACCCCCCGTTGCCGCGCGCGCCCCCGGATCTGCATCCAGCCCGAGGCGAAGCCGATCACCGGATCGACGAAACGCTGCACCCAAGGCGACGCGAAGGCGGAGGGCGGGGCGATCACCACCGCCTCGCGCAACCCCTTCGCCTCGGCCTTGTCCATCGTCGCCGGGCGAAGCTCGCCCAAGGGGATGCCCTGCTCAAGATGATACTCGCACAGCCGCTGCAGCGCCCCGTGGATATAGATCGGCGCGTCGTACCCCGCCTGCCGCAGCAGCATGATCACCCGCTGCGCCTTGCCCAGAGCATAGGCGCCGATCAGATGCGCGCGCTCGGGCTGCGCGGCCATCGAGGCCAGCAGCTTGGCGATCTCGGAGGCCGGATCGGGATGGGTGAAGACCGGCAGCGCAAAGGTCGCCTCGGTCACGAACAGATCGCAGGACACGGGCTCGAACGGCGCGCAGGCCGGGTTCGCCACGCGGGAATAATCGCCCGAGACAACCGCCCGCACCCCGCCCTTTGTCACCGCGACCTGACAGGAGCCCAGCACATGCCCGGCGGGATGGAAGCTGACCTCGGCCTCGCCCAGCCGCATCACCCCCTCGGCCACCTGCGTGCTGCCGGCGAAATCGGCGCCGTAGCGGATCGCCATGATGTCGAGCGTCTGACGCGAGGCCAGCACCGCGCCATGGCCCGAGCGCGCATGGTCCGAATGCCCGTGGGTGATGAGCGCTCGTTCCACCGGGCGGACCGGATCGATGAAGAACCCGCCTGCGGCGCAGAAAAGCCCCTCGGGTCGCGGGATCAGCAGGTCGGTGAAATCCTCAGGCATCAGGGCAACCATTCCTCGTCTCGGGGGTTAATCTGGCACCCGCACCGCTGCTCTCAAGGGAAATCATGCGCCGCTTCGCCTGCCCCTCGTGCCAATCCGAGGTCTTCTTCGCCAACACCGCCTGCCTGTCCTGCGGCACCCAACTGATCTACGCGCCGGGCGAGGGTTTCTCCCCTTCGACCGAGGGCGCGCTGGCCTGCGCGAACCGGGACGTGATCGGCTGCAACTGGGCCGCCGAGGGCGAGGGCGGGCTGTGCCTGTCCTGCCTGCACACCAGCGTCGTGCCCGACCTCTCCGTCGAAGGCCATGCCGAGGCCTGGGCCAAGATCGAGGCCGCCAAGCGCCCCCTGATCCGCGCCCTCCACCACCTCGGCCTGCCGCTCACGGATGCCGACCAGCGCCCCGCCCCGGTGTTCGAGTTCAAGGCCGACCCGCAGGACGAGGCCGCGCCCCGCGTCCTGACCGGCCATGCCAACGGCACCATCACCCTCAACATCGCCGAGGCCGATGATGCGTCCCGCGAAGCTACCCGTGCCGCGATGGGCGAGCCGTATCGCACTCTCGCCGGCCATTTCCGCCACGAGGTCGCGCATCACTATGAGGACGTGCTGACCGACGGCCATCCCGACCGGCTGACCGCCCTCCGGCAGGTCTTCGGCGACGAGACGCAGGATTACGCCGAGGCACTGCAACGCCACTACGCCGAGGGCGCGCCCGCCGGCTGGGAGCAGAGCTTCATCTCCAGTTATGCGACCGCCCACCCGTGGGAGGACTTCGCCGAAACCTGGGCGCATGTGCTGCATGTCCTCGACGGGCTGGAGACCGCCCGCGCCTTCGGCCTTGTCCCCGCCGACCTGCCGCGTGACCTGCCGGGGTTGGCTGCGATCCCGATGCAACGGCTGGCCGAAGCGTGGATCGACCTGTCGGTCGCGCTCAACGCCGTCAATCAGGCCATGGGGCACGAGACCTTCTATCCCTTCGTCCTGACCCCCACGGTGATCGCCAAGATGGAGGCGATCCGCTCGCTGATCGCCACCGGCCAGCCCCGCATCCTGCCCGAGGTCGCATGAACCGCCTGACCGACACCGAACGCGCCGCCATGCACACCCTCGTGCGCCGCGCCCATGAGGCCTCGCACGAGCCCGGCAAGGCCGGCATCGCCGCCGCGCTGATGAAGGGCGACCGCGTGATCGCCGAGGGGGTGAACCACGTCCACCTGCTGCCCGACCCGACGCAACACGCCGAGATCGTCGCCTTGGGCCGCGCCGCGCAGGCGCTGGGCAGTGCGGACCTCTCCGGCTGCACCCTGCTCTCGACGCTGCAACCCTGCGAGATGTGCCTCGCCGCCATGCGCTTCGCCGGGATCGACCGCGTGATCTTTGCCGCGCGCCAGCAGAACGTGCCCGACAAGTACTTCGCCTTCCCGCACCTCAGCCTGTGCGACTTCCTCGGCCCCGAGTCGCGCTTCGTCGCGCTGGGCGGGCTGCTGGAGGATCAGGTGCTGGACCTCTACGCCGACGGACAAGAATAGAGCGCCTGTTACAAAACCTTCACTGGCGTCGCTCAAGTGATTCCACTATTCAGGAATCATGGAAACGAAAGCCGCCAGCCACGCCTTTGCCACTCTCGGCCACCCGGACCGCCTCTCGGTGTTCCGCCTCCTCATGCGCTTTGCCCCCCGGGGCGTCCGTCCGACCGAGATCGCCGCGGCGCTGGGCCTGAAACCCAACACCCTCTCGCATCACCTCGCCGACCTGGCGGGCGCGGGGCTGGTGCAGGTCGAACGGCAGGGGCGCAGCCTCTATTACCGGGCCGAGGCCGGGCAGATCGCCGCGCTGGCCGAGTATCTCGCCCTCGATGCCGGCCGCGCCCGCGCGCTGGCCGCCGACCCGCTGCCGAAACGGCCTTTCCATGTGCTGTTCCTCTGCACCGCCAATTCCGCGCGCTCGATCCTCGCCGAGGCCCTGCTGCGTGACCTCGGCAAGGGCCGCTTCATCGCCCATTCCGCCGGCCTGCACCCGATGCATTCGCCGAACCCCTGGGCGCTGCGCACGCTGGAGAAGCACCGCCACGCGACCGGGGGCCTCAGCTCGAAGCCGCTCGAGGCCTTGCGCGCGCCGGACAGCCCGCCGATGGACTTCGTCTTCACCGTCTGCGACCGCGCCGCCGCCGAGGAATGCCCGCCCTGGCCCGGACAACCCCTGAGCGCTCATTGGGGCCTGCCCGATCCGGCCCGTGCCCCGGACCCGGAATCCGCCTTCGCCCGCACTTATGACGCCCTTCGCCAGCGCCTCGAAGCCTTCGTCGCGCTGCCCTTTGACCGCCTCGACCGCCTGTCCCTGCAGGCCCGCGTCGACGCCCTCTCGACCCCGGAGTAAGACATGCCCCGCATCGCCCTCAACGGCCTCGGCCGCATCGGCAAACTGGTCCTGCGCGACCTGATCGACACCGGCATCGCCGGCGACATCGTGCTGCTCAATGACCCGGTCGGCGATTCCGACCAACACGCGCTGCTTCTGGAATTCGACTCGGTTCATGGCCGCTGGAAGGCCGACATCACGCCCGAGCCCGAGGCCCTGACGATCAACGGCCACCGCATCGCGCTTACCGCCCATAAACGGCTCGAGGATCTTCCCCTCACGGCCATGGGCGTCGATCTGGTGATCGACTGCACCGGCGTGTTCAAGACCGGCGCCAAGGTGCAGCCCTATTTCGACGCCGGCGTGAAGAAGGTCGTGGTCTCGGCGCCCGTGAAGGACGGCGGCGCGCTAAACCTCGTCTACGGCATCAACCACGACCTCTATGATCCGGCGCAGCACCACCTCGTCACCGCCGCCTCCTGCACGACCAATTGCCTCGCCCCGGTGGTCAAGGTGATCCACGAGGGCCTCGGCATCCGCCATGGCTCGATCACCACGATCCATGACGTGACCAACACCCAGACCATCGTCGACCGCCCCGCCAAGGACATGCGCCGCGCCCGCTCGGCCCTGACGAACCTGATCCCGACGACCACCGGCTCGGCCACCGCGATCACGCTGATCTACCCCGAGCTCACGGGCAAGTTGAACGGCCACGCCGTCCGCGTGCCGCTGCTCAACGGCTCGCTCACCGATTGCGTCTTCGAGGTCGCCCGCGAGACCACCGCCGAGGAGGTCAACGCCCTCTTCAAGGCCGCCGCCGAGGGCCCGCTCAAGGGCATCCTCGGCTACGAGACCCGCCCCCTCGTGTCCTCCGACTTCACCAACGATGCGCGCTCCTCGATCATCGACGCGCCCTCGACCATGGTGATCAACGGCACGCAGGTGAAGATCTACGCCTGGTACGACAACGAATGGGGCTATGCCTGTCGCCTCGGCGACATCGCCCGCATGGTCGCCGCGGCCCTCTGATCCTCATCTTTGCTCCAAAAATATCCTCGGGGGTCCGGGGCAGACAGCCCCCGGTTCCGCCCCCACCACCCGGACCTGACGCATGAGCCCTTCGTACCCCCTCCGCGCCTATGCTGCCGTGACCGCCGCCTATTGGGCCTTCATGCTCACCGACGGCGCGCTGCGGATGTTGGTGCTCTTGCAGTTCAACGCGCTGGGCTTCTCGCCCGTGCAGCTGGCCTGGCTGTTCCTGCTCTACGAGGTCGCCGGCATCGTTACGAACCTCTATGCAGGCTTCCTTGCCGCCCGTTTCGGCCTCGCCGCGACGCTCTATGCGGGGCTCGCCTTGCAGATCGGGGCGCTTCTGGCACTGACCCAGCTCGACCCTGGCTGGTCCGTCGCCGCCTCGGTGATCTTCGTCATGGCGGTACAGGGCGTGTCCGGCGTGGCCAAGGATCTGGCCAAGATGTCGTCGAAATCCGCGGTGAAACTGCTGGCACCCGAGGGCGGGCTGTTCCGCTGGGTCGCCGTGCTGACGGGCTCGAAGAATGCCGTGAAGGGCGCGGGCTTCTTCCTCGGCGCGGTGCTGCTGGCCGTCTTGGGCTTCACCCCGGCGTTGTGGATGATGGCCGTGGTTCTGACCGCGATTCTGATCGCCGTCGCGCTGTTCCTGCCGCAGGGCCTGCCTGCCAAGGACAAGGGCGCGAAATTCGACGGCTGGCGGTCGAAGGACCCGAGGGTCAACCGCCTCTCGCTCGCCCGCCTCTTCCTGTTCGGCGCGCGCGACGTCTGGTTCGTGGTCGGTGTCCCGGTCTATTTCCAGATGGTCCTCTCGGACGGCACGCCCGAGGGTCGCCGTTGGGCCTTCTTCGTCGTCGGCGGCTTCATGGCCCTGTGGATCATCGCCTATGGCGCGGTGCAGGCCTTCGCGCCGCGCATCCTGAACGGCGGCGACACGGTCGCGAAAGCCATCCGCTGGGCCGGTCTGCTAGTGCCGATCCCCTTGGTGTTGGCGCTTGCCGCTTGGGTCGCCGGAGGACCGCAGGACTGGCTGACCCTCACTGTGATCCTCGGCCTCCTCGCCTTCGGCTTTGTTTTTGCAGTGAATTCCTCGGTGCATTCCTACCTGATCCTCGCCTTCGGGCAGGCCAGCCGGATCACGCGGGATGTGGGTTTTTACTACATGTCGAACGCCGCCGGCCGACTTCTGGGCACGCTTCTGTCCGGCGTCAGCTACCAGATCGGCGGGCTGCCACTGTGTCTGGCGACGGCGGGTCTGATGTCCGCGCTGGCGTTTCTGGCGACGCTACGCCTGCGCTGAGCGAGCGTTCGATCATCTTCAATTCCCGCCCACGCGCGCCGGCGATCATTTCAGGGATCAGCGCGGTTTCGGGCATGTTCTTCCAGTATTTCTTCGGCATTTCCGACAGCATCGCCCGCGTCATCAGCCGCGCCGGATTGAAGATCGCCTTGTAATACTGGCCCCAGATCGCCTCGACTGGGTCGCCCGCGGGCGCGTCCTTGCGGCTGGCGGCGGGCCCCTCGGTCAGTACCGCCCCGTCCCAATGCAACGAGCCCTTCGGCGTCAGGATCGACCATCGCATATTGGTGAAACGCCCGGTGAAGAAGCCCGCCGTGGCGCGGACAATGTGATGTTCCGGTTCGTAGAAGGCGACAAAGCGCGGCCCCTCGGCGTCGCGCAACTCCCGAAAGCGCAGAAAAGCGTGCATCTTGTGCAGATCGCGCCGCACCTGCGCCTCCAGCGCCATGATCCGCCGCAAGGCCGGGTCAGCACGGTCGCCCAGCAACCCCGGCTGGCGAGAGACACGCAGCAGCAGCGCATAGAGCATCGCCCAGCGTTGCGGCTCGGCATGCAGCAGCGCCCGGTTGGCGAGGCCGAGAAACGCCTTCGGCACCCGCAACGTCCCGCCCGAGGGCAAGGGCGTCGCCGCCCCGCCGAACAGATCGTCCGAGGCCTCGCCGACCTGCCACAGCACCTTCTCGCCCGGCACGCCTGCCGCCGCCAGACCGCGCGCGGCCTCGCGCCAGCCGTCGACGTCATCCTCACGCGAGAGCCGGACCTGATGCATCAGAACAGCTCCAACTGCTGCGGTTTAGGCTTCACGTAGGCCGAGAGATCCGCCCGATCCGCCAGCGCCACCGGCCGCCAATCGACCGTAACGATGAAGGGCCGCAGCTTCGTCACCGAGGTCGTCAGCCGCCCGACGTCCTCCAAAGTCAGCGTCCGGTGCCGCCGCGCCGCCAACAGGTTCTTCACCGCGCGCGGCCCCAGTCCGGGGATGCGCAACAGCGTCTCGCGCGGGGCGCGGTTCACATCGACCGGGAACAGGTCGCGGAACTTCAGCGCCCAGGCGAGCTTGGGGTCGATCTCCAGTGGCAACATGCCGTTGTCATTCGCCGCCGCCTGCACCTCGGACGGCTGGAACCCGTAGAACCGCATCAGCCAATCGCCCTGATAGAGCCGGTGTTCGCGCATGAGCGGCGGCCGCTTCAGCGGTAGCACCGCCGAGGCATCCGGGATCGGGCTGAAAGCCGAGTAGTACACCCGCTTCAGCGAAAACCGGTCATAGAGCCCATGCGCCCGCCCGACGATGTCCCGATCCGTCGCCGCATCCGCGCCGACGATCATCTGCGTCGACTGCCCGGACGGCGCGAATTTCGGCGCGTGGCGATAGCGTTGCCGCGCGTCCTTGCCGTCCAGAATCGCCAGTTTCATGCCGTCCATCGCACCTTCGATCCGCGCCTCGGATTTCTCGGGCGCCAGCCGTGTCAGCCCGTCACGCGTCGGCAGCTCGACATTGATCGACACCCGGTCCGCATGCACCCCCGCCGCCGTCACCAGCGCGGGATCCGCGTCAGGGATGGTCTTCAGATGGATATAGCCGCGGAAATGGTGATCCTCACGCAGCGACCGCGCCACCTCGACGATCTGCTCCATCGTGTAATCGGGCGACTGGATGATGCCCGAGGACAGGAACAGCCCCTCGATATAATTCCGGCGGTAGAAATCCAGCGTCAGGTCCACGACCTCCTTCGCCGTGAAGCGGGCCCGCCGCACGTTCGAGGACTTCCGGTTGATGCAATAGTGGCAATCGAAGATGCAGCTGTTGGTCAGCAGGATCTTCAACAGCGAGATACAGCGACCATCCGGGGCATAGGCGTGACAGATGCCGCTGCCCGTGGTCGAGCCGATACCCTTCCCTCCTTTCGAATCGCGCCTCTGCGCGCCCGAGGACGCACAAGAGGCATCGTATTTGGCAGCATCCGCCAGAATGCCCAGTTTGCCGGCAAGATCCAGTCGGGACATGGTCAGCTCGATTCCTTGATTTTGCGTGAACATATCAGGAACAAAACGGGCCGTCACCATCGTCGGCTGCACGCTTGCGTGACGGAAATCAGCAGCTTGTCGTGCAGATTTCTGGACATGTTATCCGGACCTTAAGAACTTGGACGTAGGTCATTACCGCAATGTGGCGGCTGATCCGCCATTGCGAGGTGCCAAACGACGTATGACTCCGACCCGGCTTAAGCACCGTCATGTTGACGTGTCGCCGCGATTGATCGAACAGGAAACCGCGACCACAATCACGGTCGCGGATTGCAAGCATAGGAGTGTGGGTTGCGACGGTTTGTTCGTGTAACCAATATTCCCGCGGCGATCTCTCTGGTGGTCGTCTGTCTGCTCTGGACCTTTGCAGAGTGGCAGAACAGCAATGTCCATCAGCAGGCCATCAGGCAGGATGTCTCGGCCCGTGCCAGCATCCTGCGCGCGCATATCGAAGGCACTTTGTCGTCGAACATCCAGCTGGTGCGGGGGTTGATCGCGACGCTGATCACCGAGCCCGACATGGGCGCCGCCCGGTTCGAGGAACTTGCCGCCGCGCTGGCCACACAGGACTCGCTGATCCGGAACCTCGCGGCCGCGCCGGAGATGGTCATTCGCTACATCTATCCGATGGAGGGGAATGCCTCGGCCATCGGGTTGAATTACTTGGAGAATGAAGCACAGCGCGATGCCGCCGTGCTGGCCCGTGACAGTGGTCGGCTGGTTCTGGCCGGGCCGGTCAATCTGGTGCAGGGCGGGATCGGTTTCATCAGCCGCTTCCCCGTCTTCGTCGCCGATGGGACCGAGGATGGGCGCTTCTGGGGCCTTGTGTCCTCGGTCATCGATGCCGAGCGTTTCTATGCCGCCACGGGGCTCGCCGATGACAGCCTTTCGTTGCAGGTGACCCTGAGCGGCGCGGATGCCACCGGGGCCGTGGGCGACGTGTTCTTTGGCGACGCCACGATTCTGGATCACGACCCGGTGCAGATGCCGATCACGCTCCCCTTTGGTACGTGGGTCCTGTCCGCCATCCCTGCCAATGGCTGGACCAGCACGCCGCCGAACCTGTGGGCGCTGCGCCTGTGGCTGCTGGTCGGGGCGGCGCTGATCGTCATTCCCAGCCTCGTCATGGGGCGGCTGCTGGAAGAGCGCGTACACCACATGAGCCGTCTGAACCTCGCGCTGCGGCGGCGGGGGCAGACCAACAGCCGGTATCAGAGCGTTTCGCGCATCAGCCGCAGTTTCGTCTGGGAGCAGGACACCGAGGGGCGGTTGACCTATCTCTCGGCCAGCTACCGGCACATCACCGGACGCCACCGCGAACACCTACTGGGTCAAAGGCTGCGGGATCTGGCGCATGCCGACCCACTGCTGCAGCCCGAGGTCGATTGGGCCGGGCTGGAGACGCGGATGCGCGATCGGCAGACCTTCAGCGATTTCGTCTGTCTGGCGATGACCGAAGATCGGGGCGAGATCTGGTTGCAGCTCTCAGGGACACCGCTGGTCGATAGCCGGGGCGTGGTGCAGGGCTACCGCGGCGCGGGGCTTGATGTGACTTCGGTGCAGCGGGCGCGGCAGGCGGCGGACGAATCCAGCCGCGCGAAGTCGATCTTCCTCGCCAACATGAGCCATGAGATCCGCACGCCTCTCAACGGGGTGCTGGGGATGGCGCAGGTGCTGGAAAGCCAGGTTCACGACCCGGAACAACGGGCGATGGTGACGACGATCCGCGAGAGCGGGCAGAGTTTGAACAACATTCTCAATGACATCCTCGACCTGTCAAAGATCGAGGCCAACAAGCTGGAGCTGGAGACCAACCCTTTCCAGCCGGAAGCAACCCTGCAGCGGACCGTCGCGCTGCATCAGCTTCGGGCCGAGGAAAAGGGGCTGACGCTGAAGATCTTCGGCCTCTCGCCGGTGGGGCCGGCGCGGCAGGGGGACGTGCATCGTTTCGGGCAGATCCTGCACAACCTCGTCAGCAACGCGATCAAGTTCACCGAGAAGGGCTTCGTCGCCGTCGAGGTGACCAACCTTGCCGGTTCTGCCCTGACGGTCCGGGTGTCGGACAGCGGCTCGGGCATGAGCGCCGCGCAGTTGCAGCGACTGTTCGATGCCTTCGTGCAGGGTGATGGCTCCATCGCGCGGCGCCATGGCGGAACGGGTTTGGGGATGTCGATCGTGCGGCATCTGGTGACGCTGATGCAGGGCGAGGTCGATGTGCGTTCGGTTCCCGGCGAGGGGACGTCGATCACCATCAGCCTGCCGTTGGCCGAGGGCGAGATGCAGCGCGACCTGCCGGGCGAGGCCCTCGTCGGGTCGGATCTGCAAGGGCTGCGGCTGCTGGCGGCGGATGACAACGCGACCAACCGCCGGGTGCTGGAGGTCATGCTGCGCGGGACCGGGGTGGCGCTGACGCTGGTCAATGACGGCCAGCAGGCCATCGACGCTTGGCGCGACGAGGATTTCGACGTGGTCCTGCTGGATATCTCCATGCCGGTCGTCGGCGGGATTGCCGCGCGCAACCAGATCGCCACCGAGGCCGGGAAGACCGGCCGTCCCCTACCGCCGACCATCGCCTTCACAGCAAATGTGATGGCGCATCAGGTGCAGGATTATCTGGATCAAGGCTTCATCGGTTGCGTCGCCAAGCCGCTGAACCGCGCCCTGCTTCTGGACACGCTCCGTACGGCGAATCATGGCGTCCCCACTGTTCAGGCCCGGCGCGCGGAGGGGTAATCTCTCCCGCGGGCAATGCCGAGGAAAGGCCACGTCCGGGCGATCAGGCTGCAGGCTCTTTCGGGGGGAGAAATGGTGCCGGTGAAGGGACTCGAACCCCCGACCCACGCATTACGAATGCGTTGCTCTACCAGCTGAGCTACACCGGCACGGTGCTGCAGGTGCAAGACCTGCGCTGATGGCCCGCTCATAGCAAAGGGCAGGGGCCGTATCCAGCCCCTTTTTCACCCTCAAGCAGGCCGAACCCCGCGCCACCCTTCGGCCGCCGGGGCGGGATTTCGTTACAGCCCCATGCGGCGGGTCTGGGCGAGGTCGATCACCTCGGCCTCGGCGCGGGCTTCATCCTCGGCCGTGGGGGCTTCCGGTGCGGCCTCGACCGGTTCCGCCTCAGTGGTTTCCGCTTCGGGCACGGTCTCGGCCTCGGGCGTCAGGTCCGCTTCGGCGGCTGCGGCCTCGGCTTCGGCCGGAGGCAGGGCGCCGACGATCAGCGGCAGCATCTCGGTGCCGGTAGCGCTGGGGCCCGAGGTGTCGGCGGTTTCCGTCCAGGACAGCGTGTCGAAGCCACCGCAATGGCCGCAGATCGCCTGCCAGGCCGCATGCTCGTGTTTGCAATTGTCGCAGACCCATTGCGGACCCTTCGAGGCGATCAGCGCGCGCGCCAGCCAGCCGCGGACCACCGCGTCGGACGAGCCCTCGCCGCGTTCGATCGCCGCCATGATGGTCATCACGCGCTGCGTCGGACGGGTCTCGTGCAGATCGCCGATGGCACGACGGGCGCCGGGGAAATCCTCGGCCGCGATCAGCAGCTCGGCGCGGGTCATCTGCGCTTCGGGGCCCGGCGCCTCGGACAGCAGGCTGTCGAAGCGCTTCACGCGCTGCACGGCACTCTCATCGGGGGCGATGGCGGCATAGGCCTGAGCCAGTTCCGGATGCGGTTTGGCCTTCCAGGCGCGGCGCACGACCTTGCCGGCGGGCCCGGGTTTGCCCTTGGCCACATGGGCGCGGGCGGCCATGACGGCGGCGGGGATCAGCTCGGGCGATTCGCGGTTCGCTTCGATCGCCAGATCCTGCGCCAGAGCGGCATTGCCCTTCTCGGCCTCGGCTTCCGCCTGCATCAGCGTCAGCACGGCATCGCGGCGCTTGAACACCGGCTTGGGCAGACGGCCCGAGCGCGAGGTCTCCAGCAGCGTCTTGCGGGCACCGGACCAATCGCCGGCCTCGGATTGCAGGGACAGCAGGCGGTCTTGTGTCGGCGCATGGGCCGGGCGCAGGGTCAGCGCGGTCTCGGCCAGCTTGCGGGCCTTGACCGGGTTGCCGGCCTCGACCTGCTGGGCCAGAAGCCCCTGCACGCCAACGAAGCGCGAACGGTCGTCGTCCAGCAGGCGCTTGTAATATTCCTCGGCCATGGCCGCGTTGCCCTTCTGCTGCGCCGATTGGGCGATCAGCAGGTTGGTCAGCACCGGATCATCGAGCAGCTTCTCGGCCTTGCGCCCCTTGGTCAGCGCCTTGTCGCCCTCGCCCGCGGCCAGCGCGAGGAAGCCATCCGTCACGGCCTGCAGGCCCCGGCGACGGCGGTTGCGCTCAAAGTAGCGGCTGATCGCGGTGTCGTCGCCGTTGATGAAGCGGATCGTGGCGACCAGCAGGCCGGCCAGTTTCATCAGCAGCCACAGCGCGGCCAGAAGCACGATGGCAGCGATGGCCATCTGCACCGGGCCCAGCGTGAACTCGGTGTTGGCGATGGCGATGCGCAGCCCGGCTTCCTGCTGGGTGAGGGCCTCGACCCCCATCACCAGACCCGCCACGACGGCGAGGAAGAGGACGATCTTCAAAACGGTCCAGAACATCGCAGCTTACTCCCCGTCCAGTTGCGTCTGGACCGTGTCCAGCGCCTGCATCGCCGCCAGCCGTTCCTCGGCCCGCGTGCGCCATTGTGCCATTGCCGCGGCGGGTTCGCCGTCCAGCAGATCCAGTTCGCCCAAGGTGCCGGGCAGGTCGCCGGCGCGCAGCCGGGCCTCGGCGCGGGACAGGACGGCGTCGACGCCGTCGCCCTCACGCGGGGCCAGCGAGCGGGCGCCGGTCTGATTGCTGAAGAAGGCCGTCACGCGTTCGCCAAGGCTGGCATCGGGTGCGATCGGCCGGCTGGCCAGTGCCTCGCGCGCGGCGGGGGCGAAATCGGCCTGAAGCGTGGCCAGCGGCGCGATGCCCTCGGCGAGCGGGGCAAGGGCCGCGGGCGCGTCGGGCAGGCGGGACAGGGCCTCGGCGGCGGGTTCGCCCGACTCGGCGGCGGCGATCAGCTCGGCCAGCGCGGCGCGGGCCTCGACGCGGGCGGCCTGCGCCTCGACATCCTCGGCCTGTGCGTCCAGCGCATCGGCGCGCGCATCGACGGCCGCGCGTTCCTCGGCCATGGCGGTGGCCACGCCCTCGGCGACGCGGGTGTCAATGGCGGCTTCCAGCTCGGCCAGACGGGTGGTCAGGGCACCGACGGCTGCGTTGACGCTGTCATTGCTGGGCGCGCTGGTTTCCAAGGTGGCGAGACGCTGCTCAAACGGGGTGAGGTCCACGGCGGCGGGCAGGTTCGCCTCCAGCGCCGCGATCCGGTCGGACAGGCCGGTGTCGCTGCCGCCAGCGCCTTCCAGCGCGGCGAGGCGTTGCTCCAGATCGCCCGACACAGGCCGGCTTTCCAGCGCAGCGATCCGACGCTCCAGCGCGGCGCCATCGCCACCGTTCCAGCCGTTCGGGAACACCACCATCGCCGCCACGCCGCCCAACAGCGCCGCGAACACGCCGCCCAGAACCAGCGGCATCGCGCTGGCGGGAGGAGGGGGCGGCGG
>NZ_LRRR01000023.1 GCF_001691415.1 Pararhodobacter sp. CCB-MM2 | reverse complement strand
CTCTTTGGTTCGTTGAACCTGTTTTGACGGGTGTTCTCTGTTTAGACCGGCATCAGGTCTGCGCAGGGAGTGCTTTTTCGGCGCATTCCCCCTTATTCTGCGTGGGGCACTACCCCCTCCTAAGGGGCAGGTTACAGGTTCGAATCCTGTCGGGATCACCACCAAGCCCATGTTGCCAATGACGCATAAGCTTGCACGTTTTGGCGGTTTTCATGCACACCCCCTGTCAAGGGCGCATTCAAGGCCGACACAAACGGCCAAACTTCGAGGCATCCTGGCTGTTGGCTCTGAGAGCTCGCTTGGCCGTCGTTCGTGTTCCAAGCAGCGAACGTCGGCTTAGAGCCCAAAGTGACCTTGTGCCGCGGCGCAGCTACGGTCAGTTTCTTCTGGAGGGTAGGAGCAGACCAGGATGACGAGAGAACGATCACTGAAAGAGGAATTTGAGACGTACGGCCGGGTCTGGCTCAGAAACGCTGTCTCGAATGAGGACTTGGCGCTCTTCGACCGGGCTGCTGATGCCCCTGCGAAAGCGGGGAAAAGGCTTGATATGTCGAAGGCGTTGCGTGAAGCCTTGTCCGAAGACAGTTCGCTCGTCTCCGCTGTACGACGCCTCGCGCCACATACGCACCCAGTTCGAATTGTCGCGTTCAACAAGTCAGAAAACACAAACTGGGGCGTCCCATGGCACCAAGATCGGGTCATCGCGGTTGCCGAAAGGGCGGACGTCGCTGGCTATGTGAACTGGACGAACAAGTCAGGTATTTGGCATTGTGAGCCACCAGAATCCATTCTGGACGAGATGCTGTTTGCGCGGGTTCACTTGGATGACACGGATCAGACCAATGGAGCAATGGAGATTGCGGTTGGGAGCCATGCTGAGGGGGTTGTCGAATTTGCAAGAGCCAACACGGCGGCAAGCAGTTACCCCATCGAGTTGTGTTCAGCTAAGCGCGGAGACGTGTTGATCCTGAAGATGCTGACCTTGCACGCATCGAAACCAGCAAAGGTGAAGAGCGGACGCAGGGTATTGCGTATAGACTTTTCGCCATCCCATCTTCCATCACCGCTCGCTTGGAGTGGACGCTCCACGGAAAGCTGACTTTATTTGCCCAAAATAGAACGGCAGCCAACGGCGCAAAGCGGACGTTCACTCTGGCTGCGGTCAATGTCCGCTATCAGCTCAAGCCATCAATCCTCTTGTGCCGACAATCGGGCCGATCCCGTTTTTCACCGTTGACATGATCCAGACGCCCTCAGAGTATGCGCGCACGTCAGGGGAGTCCCGCCAAGGGGACTGAGAGGCTGACAGGGGGCAACCCCGGTGAAGCGACCCTTTGAACCTGACCCAGTTGATGCTGGCGTAGGAAGACCGAAGGGCATTTCCGCAAACCTCATACAAACGAGGGCGGTCCTTTCGGGCCGTTGGGCCCATTCGGCAGATGCCGGGGGTCGCGGCCCCTTTCTGCCGACTGTTTCACTTGGGTCTCATCGAAAGAGGAGACCGGAATGAAAGACACGATCCCGACCATCACCACGGGCGCGATCTCTGCCTCGGGCAAGGTTTACGCCACGGGCGACATCCATGAAATCCGCGTGCCGATGCGCGAAATCGCGATCTCGAACGAAGCGCCGCTGACCGTCTACGACAGCTCGGGTCCCTATACCGATCCGGCGGCGACAATCGACATTGCCGAGGGGCTGGTAGAGGTTCGCGGCGGCTGGCTGCAGTCACGCGGCGTGATTGAGGAATACGAGGGCCGCACCGTCACCGACGCCGACAATGGCTTCGCGACGGGCGCGCGCCTCACGCCCGCCTTTCCGAACCAACGCCGCCCGCTGCGCGCCGTGGGCGACCGCGCGGTGACACAGCTCGCCTATGCCCGCGCCGGGATCATCACGCCGGAAATGGAGTTTGTCGCGATCCGGGAAAACGAGGGGCGCTCGACCGCCGGCGCCCGCGATGGCGAGGCCTTCGGGGCCGAACTGCCCGACCTCGTCACACCCGAATTCGTCCGGGCCGAGATCGCCGCGGGCCGTGCGATCATCCCCGCCAACATCAACCACCGCGAACTGGAGCCGATGATCATCGGCCGTAATTTCAAGGTCAAGATCAACGCCAACATCGGCAATTCGGCGGTCACGTCCTCGATGGAGGAAGAGGTCGAGAAGATGGTCTGGGCGATCCGCTGGGGCGCGGACACCGTCATGGACCTTTCGACCGGGCGCAACATCCACAACATTCGCGACTGGATCATCCGTAACGCGCCGGTTCCGATCGGCACCGTGCCGCTCTATCAGGCGCTCGAAAAGGTTGGCGGCGTTGCCGAGGATCTGACCTGGGAGATCTTCCGCGACACGCTGATCGAGCAGGCCGAGCAGGGCGTCGACTACTTCACCATCCATGCCGGCGTGCGGCTGCACATGATCCCGATGACCGCGAAACGGGTGACGGGCATCGTCAGCCGGGGTGGCTCGATCATGGCCAAATGGTGCCTGCACCATCATCGCGAGAGCTTCCTCTACGAGCATTTCGACGAGATCTGCGACATCTGCCGCCGCTATGACGTCAGCTTCTCGCTGGGTGACGGGCTGCGTCCGGGCTCGATTGCGGATGCCAACGACGAGGCGCAATTCGCCGAACTGCGCACGTTGGGCGAGCTGACCAAGATCGCTTGGGCAAAGGATTGCCAAGTGATGATCGAAGGGCCGGGCCATGTGCCAATGCACAAGATCAAGGCCAACATGGAGGAGCAGATCAAGCATTGCCACGAGGCACCCTTCTACACCCTCGGGCCGCTGACGACGGACATCGCGCCGGGTTATGACCACATCACCAGCGCCATCGGCGCGGCCATGATCGGTTGGTTCGGCACGGCGATGCTTTGCTACGTCACGCCCAAGGAACACCTCGGCCTACCCGACCGTGACGACGTCAAGACCGGCGTGATCACCTACAAGCTTGCCGCGCATGCCGCCGATCTGGCCAAGGGCCATCCGGGGGCGCAAAGGCGCGACGATGCGCTCAGCCGGGCGCGGTTCGAGTTCCGATGGGAGGATCAGTTCAACCTCGGCCTCGATCCCGATACCGCGCGCGAGATGCATGACGAAACGATGCCGGCCGAGGCACACAAGGTCGCGCATTTCTGCTCGATGTGCGGACCCAAGTTTTGCTCGATGCGGATTTCACATGACATCCGTGCCGAGGCTGAGAAGCAGCAGGGCATGGCGGCGATGGCCGAGAAATTCCGCGAAACGGGTGCGCTTTATGTCCCGGCGGCGCCTGCGGAATGATCTCGGTTCTGGGCGCGGGCGTGGCGGGGCTTTGCGCCGCCACGGCCCTGTCGGATGCGGGGCTTGCCGTCGAGGTGATCGAGCCGCAGGGCGCGCCGCCGCCCGTCTCGCGGCTTGCCGGAGGCATGCTTGCGCCCTTTTGCGAGGGGGAAAGCGCACCCGAGGTCATCGTCACGAGAGGACAAGCCGCGCTCGCGTGGTGGGAGGCGCATGTGCCGGGCGTCGAACGGCACGGGACGCTGGTGGTTGCAGCGCCACGCGACGCCGGTGATCTGGACCGCTTCGCCCGGGCCACCCAGAACCATCGCTGGGTCGAGCCCGGCGCGCTGGAGCCCGATCTCGCAGCTCGTTTCGCGCGCGGGCTGTTTTTCGGTGACGAGGCTCACATGGACCCCGGCGCGGCCCTTGGTGCCCTGCGAGAAACCCTCCAGGTGCGGGGCGTCGCGTTTCGTGAGGGCCGTCCTGTCGGCCGGATCGTGGATTGTCGCGGAATCGCCGCGGCCCCGGAGCTTGCCGATCTGCGCGCCGTGCGCGGCGAGATGCTTGAAGTGGAGACGCCGGAGGTTCGCTTGACGCGCCCCGTGCGGCTGCTGCACCCGCGGTTCCCCTGCTACATCGTGCCGCGCGGCCAGGGACGCTACATGATCGGCGCAACCATGGTCGAAAGCGCGCGTCCGGGCCCGATTACCGCGCGCGCGGTGATGGAACTGCTGTCAGCCGCCTACACCGTTCACCCGGCCTTCGCCGAGGCTGAGGTCATCGCGACGGGCGCGGGCCTGCGCCCCTCGTTTCCCGACAACGTTCCCGCAATCCGACGCGACGGCGACCGTATCCACGTCAACGGCATGTATCGCCACGGCTTCCTGATGGCCCCGGTCCTGGCGACCGAACTGGCGCAAATGATGACGCAGGAGCTTGCCCATGCGCATTGATCTCAACGGCGCGTCGACAGTGACCGACGCAGGAACCCTTGCCGTGCTTCTCGATGAGCAGGGCTTCGACGCCGCCTCGGTGGCGACGGCCCTCGATGGCCTCTTTGTGGCGCGATCTGCCCGCGCGGCGACCGTGCTGCGGGACGGCGCCAAGGTCGAGGTTCTTTCCCCCATGCAGGGAGGCTGACGGATGTTCTACGCAACGGAACTGACAAACCGCTTGATGCTGGGCACCGCGCAATACCCCTCGCCGCAGATCCTGCGCGACGCGATCGCAGCCTCGGGCACCGAGGTGATCACCGTATCGCTTCGCCGCGAGGGCCAAGGCGGCGGCGCCTTCCGCGAGATCCTGCGCGAAAGCGGCTGCCGTATCCTGCCCAATACCGCGGGCTGCCACACCGTGCGCGAGGCGGTGACCACCGCGCAGATGGCGCGGGAGTTGTTCGGCACGAGCTGGGTCAAGCTTGAGGTGATCGGCCACGCCGACACGCTGCAGCCCGATCCCTTCGCTCTGGTCGAGGCGGCGCGCATCCTGTGTGCCGACGGCTTCGAGGTTTTTCCCTATACGACCGAGGATCTGATCGTCGGCGAGCGGCTGCTCGAGGCCGGCTGCCGTGTGCTGATGCCCTGGGGCGCGCCCATTGGGTCGGGTCAGGGGCTGCGCAACATCGAAGGTCTGCGCACGATGCGGGCGCATTTCCCCGAGGTGCCGCTGGTGATCGACGCCGGGATCGGTGCGCCATCGCAGGCAATGGCGGCAATGGAGATGGGGTTTGACGCCGTGCTCCTGAACACCGCCGTTGCCAAGGCGCTCGACCCGGTCGCGATGGCACGTGCCTTCGGGCAGGCGGTGGCGGCCGGTCGCACGGCCTTCGAGGCGGGGCTCATGCCCCGGCGCGACATGGCCGAGGCCTCGACCCCGATCTTTGGCCGCGCGGTGCTGGCATGAGCGCGCTCGATCCCTTCTATCTGATCGTCGACGACGCGGATTTTCTCGAACGTCTCGTGCCGCTCGGTGTGAAGCTGGTGCAACTTCGGATCAAGGACCGGCCCGACGACGACATCCGCCATCAGATCATGCGGGCGCAGACCTGTTGCGCCGCCCACGACGCCCAGCTCGTGGTGAACGATTACTGGCGGCTCGCGCTTGAGCTGGACTGCGATTTCGTCCACCTCGGGCAAGAGGACATGGACGCCGCGGATTTCGAGGCCTTGCAGCGCGCCGGAATCCGCTACGGCCTGTCGACGCATGACGAGGCAGAGCTCACCCGCGCGCTCGCCAAGGGGCCGGCCTATGTCGCGCTCGGGCCGGTCTATCCGACACGGCTCAAGAAGATGAAGTGGGGCCCTCAGGGGCTGGAGCGCGTGCGGGAATGGAAGCGGCTGGCCGGCCCGGTGCCCTTGGTCGGCATCGGCGGGCTGGCACCCGAACGCCTGCCCGGCCTCTTCGCGGCAGGCGCCGACAGCGCCGCCGTCGTGACCGACATCAAGACGGCCGCGGACCCCGAGGCGCGCTGCGTCGAATGGATCCATGCCACGCGGGGGTTCTGCCGATGAACCGTTACATCCGGCAGAGTTGCCTGCCCGAAGTCGGTGACGCGGGACAGGCGCAGCTTGCGGCCGCGCGGGTGCTGGTGGTGGGTGCGGGCGGGCTTGGTTGTGCGCTGCTGCCGCTCTTGGCGGGCGCCGGGGTTGGGCAGATCTCGCTCTACGATCCCGACAAGGTCGAACTGCACAACCTGCACCGTCAGACGCTTTACCGCATGAGCGATCTCGGCCAGCCCAAGGCAGAGGTCGCCGCGCGCCATTTGCAAGCCCTCAACCCTGAATGCCGAGTGCTGCCCTCAGCCACCCGGCTTGATCCTGACACGGCACGAACGGCGGTTCCCGACGCCGATCTGGTCATCGACGCGGCCGACAATTTCGCGGTGAGCTATGCGCTTTCGGACCTCTGCCAGACTTTGGCCAAGCCTTTGGCCAGCGCTTCGGTGCTAGGCCGGCAAGGCTATGCTGGCGGCTTCTGCGGCGGGTCTCCGAGCCTGCGCGCCGTGTTTCCTGACCCGCCGCCCGTCGCGGCAACCTGCGCGAGCGCGGGGGTCATGGGCCCTGCCGTTGCCACACTCGGGGCAATTCAGGCGCAGATGGCGCTCTCGATCCTGCTGGGCCATGCCCCGTCGCCACTCGGATTGATCCTTTCGGTCGATTTCTCCGGTTGGCGTGTCTCGCAGTTTCGCTTTGACGGGGCGCCCGAACCCGAGGGCGCTTTGCTCGAGATCGTGGCGCGCGTGGCGATCCGGGATGACGACCTTCTTGTCGACCTCAGGGAGGACGGCGCGCAGGACCCGGCAGGGCTTTCCCTTAGGCCCGATCAGCGCGTCGTCTTTCTCTGCGCAAGCGGTCTGCGAGCATGGCGCGCCGCGAGATTGCTTGCGGACAAAGGACACAGGCGTGTCGCAATCTGCGCGGTCGGAACATGACCCCGCGTGCGCTGTTCATCGGCGGTACCGATTCCAGCGGAGGAGCGGGTCTCGCCCGCGACATTGCCACGGCCACGCAGCTGGGGGCCGAGGCCTGCATCGCCGTCACAGCAGTGACAGCCCAGACCGACGCAGCGGTGAGCGTCGTCCACCGCCTCCCTGCCGGTGACGTTACCGCGCAAATCAGAGCGGCCGGAAGGGTTGGAGCGATCAAGATCGGGATGCTCGGTTCCGCAGGGATCGTCACCGCCGTAGCCGAGGCCCTGTCCGACGCGCCGCTGGTGCTCGATCCCGTACTTGCGTCAAGTTCGGGGCACGTACTTCTCGACGCACCGGGCATCGAGGCGATGATCTCCGATATTCTGCCCCGCACAACCCTGATGACACCCAATCTGCCAGAGCTTCGAATGCTGTCCATGCGGCTTGGATTGGGTGAGAACGCGAACGAAGGCACCTGTGTCAGCGCGTTGATTGCGCGCGGCTGCCACGCTGTATTGGTCAAAGGCGGTCACGCGGAACCGGGATCACACTGCGAGGACCGGCTGTACCAAGCGTGCGGACCGCTCCGAACGTTTCGCGGGCCACGGTACGATGTCCCGCTTCGGGGAACCGGGTGCCAATTGGGGAGCGCCATCTCGGTCATTCTTGCGCGTGGTGGTGATCTGCACACAGCCGTGAGCAAGGCGCGCGCCCTTGTCACGTCTCGATTCCTCAGGCGCTTATCTACCTGTGAGGGCATTGTTGCAGAAAGGCGGGCTGACGCGTGAGTGCCCCGTTCCCATTGAGGTTCAGGACACGCGGACAACATCGGCAATGCCGAGCGTCTAGAAGTGATTGATAAGGGCGCTCCGCATGTGGATTTCGGCGGTCGGGAGACAGGCGACCCTTGCCGCGATGCGCTTGCCGACGGACTGGAGGCCGCGCATCTTCGCCGCCAAGCGGCGGCAGGCGAAAGATCCCGTCCACCGTTTCCAGAACGCTCGGCCGTAGTGACGTGTGGCGCGCAGGGTTTCGTTGCGCGCCCGGGCGCCTGAGCCGCTGTCTTCGTCCTCCGAGATCTGGTCCCACGGGTCTGGCAAGACGGGGCTGCCGCCATGCTTCGCTGTTCCGTTCAATCGAACAGCTTCGCGCCTCCTCAGACGCGAAGTGGACGACGATCACACATCAGCTCGACGAGCCACTGAAGGTGCCAGTGACACCACGGTCTTACGCGAGGGGTCGGACTGCCAGCTTTGCAGAGCGCGTTACCGGTGCTTTCGACGCCAATACCCACGATCAACTGATTGTACACGTCCCCACTAACCCGCTGCCACAACAGTGGACAGAGGGGGGAGAGCGCGGCATCCGATGGGGTTCAAGGTTCCGGGCCTTTGAACGGGCAAGATCGGTTGCGGCCTTGCTGGGCTGGACCAAGTGGGATCGGTTGCGTTCGGCAAGCGGCTCCAGCGACATAGGCTGCGGGACTTTCTCCTAGGCTGCTGCCCCGCATGGTTGGGGTGGTAGCCTGCGGCGGGGCGCATCACATCGGGGGCGCTTGGCCCATCAGGATCGCAGCTTCCTGATCGAGCGTGGAGTCAGCGGAGGGACACGGCGCCATGTTTCCCGAATGGAATCGTCCAGATTGGCCACTTTGGCCGCTCCCGATCTTTCACTCAGAAGGCTTCTGTTCGGAACTGGCATTTCATCCGAGCTGGGCAGGACAAATGATTGAGTCGCAACCATCGTCGCCGAGATCAAGGCGCCGGCTTACCAGCAGAGACGTGACATCGACCGACCCGATCAGCGGTTGGCACGACTAGCTTCGATTGCGCTGGATCCTGCCCAGGGGACGGGGGCCGGGTAGGTCAGCGCCGAGAATACGTTTGGACGCTTAAGGTTTTCTCAGCGTACCTATCCAGGCATCGCCTCAATGGCTTCAGGTGTACCGCTTGGCTCAGCAGGCAGCGCTTCCGGGCGCAGGTGGATCGTCTCGGGATCGAGATGCTCGACCCCTTGCAGCAAAGCAATCACCGCACCGTTGACGATGACCTGCATGCCGCCCGCCGCCGCATTGTAGAGGTACTCGACCTCTGGCGTTCCGGCCGCGGCATCATAGGCGATCATCAACCGATCCACGCCCGGCTCAAAATCGGTGATCGTCGCGGGGCCACCAGCCACCACGTCAAACTCGACAATGAAGGAATCCGCCCCCTCGCCGCCGCTGGCGATGTCATTGGACCCGAGTTCGAGCACATCATCCCCGGCCCCTCCGTTGAGGTAGTCGGTGATCCCCGGCTCATCCCCGCCTTGCAGTGTGTCCGCACCATCCCCGCCCATCAGCAGATCCGACCCTTCGCCGCCCATCAGCAGGTCATCGCCGGCGCCGCCTTCAAGGGTGTCATCGCCTTCACCGCCGTGCAGTAGGTCGTCGCCGTCTCCCGCGACCAGAGTGTCCGAACCCGACCCGGCATCCAAGGTATCCGCGCCACTTCCGCCCAGAAGGCTGTCGTCGCCGTCGCCCCCCAGCAGCATGTCATCGCCGAGGCCCCCCAACAGCGTGTCCGACCCGTCGCCACCGTCGAGGACATCATCGCCCTCCAGCCCGTCCAGCCAGTTGTCGTCCTCATCACCCAGCAGGGTGTCGTTGCCCGCGCCGCCGCCGGCATTGTCCGCACCGTCGCCCCCCTCACCGAGGTCGATGTAATCGTCATCCAGCGGCAAGGGCGGATCATCCGAACTTATGAAGCCGTCGTCGCCCTCATCCAGATCGTCACGCGGTGACAGAACGGACGGCTCATCGTCGCGCGCTTCGGCGACCGGGCCGTCAGTGGCGTCAGCATCATCCTCCAGATCGACGAGGGGCGGATCCGCCGTATCGGCATCCCCCGAATCGCGAGAGATATCTTCGTCCTCGAGCGCGTCATCGTCACCGCGCAGCGCCATTTCACCGGCCCCGGCGGCCATCGCGACGCCCAACAGACTGAGCAAGAACCACATACCAACACCCCTTGCCGTCACACGACGGCGATACACACAATCGGACCTTTGAGGCAGACTAGGCCCGAATACCTGAACAAACCGCGATCAAACCCCGGATTACAGCGGGATTCTGCACACAGTTTTAGCAAAGTTCCGCGCAAAGCGCATCGTCGGATGTCCGGCCACGGCCGTCCGGCCGCCGGCGCGGATCAAGGCTGTTGCGCTGTGGCATGGGATCTCCTATACGCGCGCATCCTCGCCAGTCATGGCAGGACCCCTCCATGGGCCTGAGCTGGACGACATCCCGGCCTGCGCCTTCACCCTTTTGACACAGGAGACCCCGATGTCGATCACCGTCGAAGAAAAGCAGCGCCTCATCAAGGAATTCGGCACCAAGGAAGGCGACACCGGTTCGCCCGAAGTCCAGGTTGCCATCCTGACGTCGCGCATCACCACCCTGACCGAGCACTTCAAGACCCACAAGAAGGACAACCACAGCCGTCGTGGCCTTCTGATGCTGGTCGCCCAGCGCCGCAAACTGCTGGACTACCTGAAGGGCAAGGACGTGTCCCGTTACCAGACCCTGATCGGCAAACTCGGCATCCGCCGCTAAGCCTTTCGGTCTGACCGACACGGACAGACAGTGGAACGCCCGCCCTCACCGGCGGGCGTTTTGCATTGCAGCGCCGGCCTTGACACCCCGGCTGCGGCGGCGCAGCGTGCGCGCGTTTTGGACAGGGGAGTAACCATGGCCAAGGGAACACGCAGCTTCGCGGTAATCGGCCTCGGGGCGTTCGGGGGCACCGTCGCGGCCGAGCTGGCGCGGTTCGGTAACCGGGTGATCGGGCTGGACCTCGACGAGCGGCGGGTCAGCCAGATGACCGCCACCCTGTCCAGCGCGCTGATCCTCGACACCACCGACGAGGGCGCCCTGCGCGAGGCCGGGATCGACCGCTACGACGTGGCGCTGGTCGCCATCGGTGATGATCTGGAATCCAGCATCCTGACGGTGATGAACCTCAAGCTGATGGGGCTGGAGCAGATCTGGGTGAAGGCCGCCAACAAGGCCCACCACCGGATCCTCGCCAAGCTGGGGGTCGACCGGGTGATCCTGCCGGAGCAGGAGATGGGCCGCCACATCGCGCAGATGCTCAACAACCCGGTGCTGCAGGACTACGTCAGCCTCGGCAACGGCTACAGCGTCGTGAACATCGTCGTGCCCGAGCGGATGACCGGGCGCGAGCTGTCCTCGCTGGGGCTGGGCACCACTTACGAGCTGCGGCTTCTGGGCGTGATGCGCGGCACCGAGTTCCGCCATTCGACCGAGGACACCCTGCTGGAGGCCGACGACAAGCTGATCGTGCTGGGCAAACGCGCCGAGCTGCGGAGCTTCGGGGATTCGCTGTGAGACTCCGCCGCCGCCTTGCGCGGCTGACGCTGTGGGTCGGGCATTTCCCGCCTCCGCTGATCCTCGCGCTGCTCTATGCGGTGCTGATCGCGCTGGGGGCTGCGGCGCTGAAGATGCCGGTCTCGCATCATGTACCGATGAGCTGGTCCGACGCGATCTTCACCGCCACCTCGGCCGTCACGGTGACGGGCCTCACGGTATTTGACATCGGCGCCAACCTGACGTGGTTCGGCGAGGCGGTCGTCGCCTTCCTGATCCAGCTGGGCGGGTTGGGGCTGATGACCTTTGCCGTGCTGGTGCTGGCGGCGCTCGGCATGCCCCTGGGCATCACCGGGCACCTGTTCCTGCGTGAGGATCTGAACCACAATTCGATGCACCAGCTGATGCGGCTGGTGGGGACGATCCTGCGGGTCGTCGTGGTCTGCGAACTGGCCGGCGCGATCTTCCTCGCCCTGACCTTCGTTCCCCGGCTGGGCATGGCCGAGGGGCTGTGGGCCGCCGCCTTCCACTCGATCTCGGCGTTCAACAACGCCGGTTTCTCCACCTTCCATGACGGTCTGGTGGGCTATGCCACGGACCCGGTGGTCAATGTGGTCATCCCCGCGCTCTTCATCATCGGCGGCATCGGCTATGTCGTCTTGCAGGACGTGACCAGCCCCAAACGCCCCCGCGCCTGGAGCCTGCACACCAAGATCATGCTGCTGGGCACGGCGATCCTGATCCCGTGGTCCGTTGCCTGCTTCGCGGTGCTGGAATGGGCCAACCCCGGCACGCTCGGTGCGCTTGACGGCTGGGGGCCGAAGCTGATCGTCAGCTGGTTCCAAGGCGTGACCACAAGGACCGCGGGCTTCAACACCACCGATATCGCGGCGATCCATGACAGCACGGCGCTGCTGTTCATCTCGCTGATGCTGGTGGGCGGCGGCCCGGCCTCGACCGCGGGCGGCATCAAGGTGACGACCTTCGTGGTGATGCTGCTTGCCACCATCGCCTTCTTCCGGCGCCAGACGCAGCTGCATGCCTTCGGCCGTTCCATCGGGCTGGAGCAGGTGTTGAAGGTCATGGCCCTGACCGCGATCTCGGTGCTGGTGGTGTTCACCGCGGTCTTCCTGATGACGGCCTCGCATGACGGGCATTTCCTCGACATCGCCTTCGAGGTGGCCTCGGCCTTCGGCACCGTCGGCCTGACCCGCGGCTTCACCGGAGAGCTGACCGAGTTCGGCCGTGCGGTGATCATCGGGGTGATGTTCCTCGGCCGGGTCGGACCTCTGACGCTGGGCTTCTTTCTGGCGACGCGGACGGTCCCACGCATTCGTTACCCGGAAGCCAGCGTTCACTTGGGGTAAGGCTGGATTGCGGCGGAGCGCGTGCTACAAGGGCCTTCGCCCGTTCCCCACGACCCTGACGCATGGCCATGACCCCGGACACCACGCCCCGCGCCTTCCCTGCCGCCTCGACGGACGCCCATCGCCGCGCGCTGGACGACAGCGCCCGGCTGCAGGCGCTGGACCGCAGCGGGCTGATGGACAGTGCGCCCGAGCCGGTCTTCGACCGCGCCGCCCGACTGGCGTCGCGCATTCTGGGCGTGCCGGTGGTGTTGTTCTCGCTGGTCGATGCGCAGCGGCAGTTCTTCAAGGCTCAGGCCGGTCTGGCCGAGCCGCGCGAGACGCCCCTGTCGCACAGCTTTTGCCAATATGTCGTGTCCGAGGACCGGGCGCTGGCCGTCAACGACGCCCGCAACCATCCGCTGCTGTCGGACAATGGTGCGGTGCACGACCTCGATGTGATCGCCTATCTCGGCGTGCCGGTGCATGGGCCGGACGGCGCGGTGCTGGGTTCGTTCTGCGCCATCGACAGCCAGCCGCACGACTGGACCGAGGCCCAGCTGGCGGATCTGCGCGATCTCGCCGCCATCGTCGAGACCGAGCTGGCCCTGAACCGCACCCTGACCGAGCGGCAGGTGCTGATCGACGAGCTGAACCACCGGGTGAAGAACCTCTTCGCGGTCACCGCCGGTATCGTCCGCATGAGCCAGCAAGCCGGCGAGCCCTCGTCCGCGCTGCAAGGCCGCCTGCGCGCCCTGTCCGAAGCCCATGCGCTGATCACCCCCGCCATCCATGCCGACCGCCCGGCCGAGGCAGAGACGACCCTGCACGCGCTGATCGACACACTGCTGGCCCCGCATGACACCGGCGCGGGCCGGATCCGGCTGGGGGGCGACGACGTGACCGTCGCGCCGCGCGCGGCGACCCCGCTGTCGCTGGCCTTCTACGAGCTGATCACCAACGCGGTGAAGTATGGCGCCTTGACCGGGCCCGACGGGGTTCTGTCGGTGACCTGCTACCTCGAGGACGACGGGCTGGTGCTCGACTGGCACGAAACTGCCGTCGCGCCCGAAGCCGGGACGCGCAGTGGCTTCGGCTCCAAGCTGGTGTCGATGACGCTGGAGGCCCAGCTGCGCGGCAGTGTCGAGACCACTCGCGACGGCGACACCCTGCGCCGGGTGGTCCGCCTGCCGCTGGCCTCGCTGACCTCCTGACCCGGCATCGGTCTTTTTTCACAGACTCGCAGGCGGGCCCGTGTCACGCTGCAAGGCCTGACCCGACCATTCCGGGCGGGCAGGCCATTGTCAGTATGAGGTCCTTTCCGATGAACAGCTTTCTGAAGACCCTCGCCGCGCCCCTTTTCCTTCTGGCGGCAACCACCTCGGCGCAGGCCGATTTCTCCCTGTCCTTTGCTTGGGGCGATATTCCCCGCTGCACCTCGGGCAGCCCCAATACGGTGCCCAACCCCCGCTTCACCCTTCAGGATCTGCCGGCGGGCACGGAAACGGTGGAACTGCGCCTCGTGGATCTCGATGTGCGCGGCTACAACCACGGCGGCGCGACCTTGCGCATGGGGCAAAGCGGCACGATCCCCTCAGGTCTGTTCACCTACCGCAGCCCCTGCCCGCCGAACGGCGTCCATACCTATGAATGGACCGCCACCGCCCGTCAGGGCCGCACCGTTCTGGGCACCGCCACCGCCCGACGCCGCTATCCCGAGTGACGCACAGCCCACTGCCAAGGGGGCCGATCGCCACAGCACGCGCTGATCAGCCCCCTTTCCACGAAGGCGTTTTTCCTGTATGGCCCCCGCATCTGAGACGTGACGCTACGACCCCGGCGTGATGCGAAGGATAGGGGTCGGCGGCAATGGGGCCGCCATAGAAACGGGAGCCCCGCAGGGGCGGGCGCGCTCCCTTGAGGAAACTGCATGTTCAATATCACCAAGAAGTCGATCCAGTGGGGCCAGGAAACCCTCACGCTGGAAACGGGCCGCGTTGCCCGTCAGGCCGACGGTTCCGTGATCGCCACGCTGGGCGAGACTTCGGTCATGGCCAACGTGACCTTCGCCAAGGCGCCGAAGCCGGGTCAGGATTTCTTCCCGCTGACCGTCCATTACCAGGAACGCACCTATGCCGCGGGCAAGATCCCCGGTGGCTTCTTCAAGCGTGAAGGCCGTCCCTCGGAAAAAGAGACGCTGACCTCGCGCCTGATCGACCGTCCGATCCGTCCGCTGTTCGTCGAAGGCTTCAAGAACGAAGTCCTCGTGGTCTGCACCGTGCTGTCGCATGACCTCGTGAACGAGCCCGACGTCCTCGCGATGATCGCCGCCTCGGCCGCGCTGACCGTGTCGGGCGTGCCCTTCATGGGTCCGATCGCCGCCGCCCGCGTGGGCTTCGTGGATGGCGAGTACATCCTGAACCCCGAATGCGACGACATGGTCAAGCTGCGCGAGAACCCCGAGCAGCGCCTCGACCTCGTCGTGGCCGGCACCGCCGACGCCGTGATGATGGTGGAATCGGAAGCCTACGAGCTGACCGAAGCCGAGATGCTGGGCGCCGTGAAATTCGCCCATGAGTCGATCCAGCCGGTCATCGGCCTGATCATCGACTTCGCCGAGGAATGCGCGAAGGAGCCCTTCGACTTCCAGGCCCCCGATTACGCGCCGATCCTGGCCCGTATCAAGACCCTGGGCGAGACCCAGATGCGCGCCGCCTTCGCCCTGAAGGACAAGCAGCAGCGCGTCACCGCGATCTCTGAAGCCCGCGCCGCCATCAAGGCGCAGCTGAACGAGGAAGAACTGGCCGACAGCCAGCTCGACACCGCGATGAAAAAGCTGGAAGCCTCGATCCTGCGTGGCGACGTGATCAACGGCGCGCCGCGTATCGACGGCCGCTCGACCACCGACATCCGTCCGATCGTCTGCGAAACCTCGGTGCTGCCGCGGACCCACGGGTCGGCGCTGTTCACCCGCGGCGAGACCCAGTCGCTCTGCGTGGCGACGCTGGGCACCGGCGACGACGAGCAGTTCGTGGATGCCCTGACCGGCACCTACAAAGCCAACTTCCTGCTGCACTACAACTTCCCGCCGTATTCGGTCGGTGAAGTGGGCCGCATGGGTTCGCCCGGCCGTCGCGAGATCGGCCACGGCAAGCTCGCGTGGCGCGCGCTGCAGGCCGTCCTGCCCGCCGCGACCGACTTCCCCTACACCATCCGCATGGTGTCGGAGATCACCGAATCGAACGGTTCGTCCTCGATGGCCACCGTCTGCGGCGGCTCGCTGTCGATGATGGATGCGGGCGTTCCGCTGAAGGCGCCGGTCGCCGGTGTCGCCATGGGTCTGATCCTGGAAGACGACGGCCGCTTCGCGATCCTGTCGGACATCCTGGGTGACGAAGATCACCTCGGCGACATGGACTTCAAGGTTGCGGGTACCGAGAACGGCATCACCTCGCTGCAGATGGACATCAAGGTCGCGGGCATCACGCCCGAGATCATGGAGAAAGCCCTGGCCCAGGCCAAGGACGGCCGGATGCACATCCTCGGTGAGATGTCGAAGTCGCTGTCGGCTCCCTCGGGCTTCAGCCAATACGCGCCGAAGATCGAGACCATGACCATCCCGACCGACAAGATCCGTGAAGTGATCGGCTCGGGCGGCAAGGTCATCCGCGAGATCGTGGAAGTCTCGGGTGCCAAGGTCGACATCAACGACGACGGCGTGATCAAGATCGCTTCGTCGGACGCCGATGCGATCAAGAAGGCCTACGACATGATCTATTCGATCGTGGCCGAGCCGGAAGTCGGTCAGATCTACACCGGCACCGTGGTGAAGATCGTCGATTTCGGCGCCTTCGTGAACTTCTTCGGCAAGCGTGACGGCCTCGTCCACGTGTCGCAGATCGCCAACAAGCGCCTGAACCACCCGTCCGACCTGCTGAAGGAAGGCCAGGAAGTGAAGGTCAAGCTTCTGGGCTTCGACGATCGCGGCAAGGTCCGTCTGGCGATGAAGATGATCGACCAGGAGACCGGCGAAGAGATCGTCGAGAAGAAAGACGACGCCGAGTAATCAGCGTTACCCCTCGCCTTCGGGCGGGGGGCCTCTCTTATGTGGAACAGTCAGTCCGTGTTTGACGATCAGATTACCCACTGTTTGACTATCGGCAGTCGCCCTGAGCTTCTTCGCCAAACACTGGAGAGCCTCGGCCCTCTCCGAGATCTTAGAACCCTTGCCATCAACGACTTTGGAGATGAGGCCACGAACGACACGTTCCGGTCACTGTGCCCTGAAGGACGTCTTGTCGGCCCTGGTCATCATCTTGGCCACCACCCCGCCATCGACGCCCTGTATGCCGCCGTCGAAACCCCGCTTATTCTCCATGGCGAGGACGACTGGGCCTATAGTCGGCACGATTTCTTGCCTGACGCCACCCGTTTGCTTGAAGCCGACCCAGCCATATCCGCGGTCTGCCTGCGAGATACTGCGGAGGTCCCGCTCAGCGACGCGCAGCGCGCCGCCATAGCGACCGGCACTGCCGGCGGCGTCGAGTATCACCGGCTCGATCACCTTGATGATCAATGGTTCGGCTTCACGCTGAATCCCACTCTGATCCGGAAGTCCTCGTGGCAAACCTTCGGCGGTTATGCCGGATTCCGTAAAGAGCGCCACATTTCCCGCCATTTTCGCGCACAAGGGGCGTTTGTGGCTTACCTTCGCCCGCCAGTCTGCACTCATATCGGCGAAGGGCAAACCACGACCGTTCGCCGATATCCGAAGCTTAAGGCGTTCAGAACCTGGCTTAGAGGGGCGACCGGGTTGCGATAACCCGGATAGCCCTGCCTAGAAATGCCACAGACATTGCCAAGGCTGAATGACCATGCCCAACCTGCCCACCGCCTATACCTTCTACCAGAGCAATATCGACGCAGCCCTGGTCGAGGCGCAGGCCGCTGTCTTCCGGCACCTGGAGATCCCGCTGGTGCAGGAGCTCGATGACAAGGTCGATCACGCCGCCTGGCTGACCCGGACGATGCGCAACGACAGCCTCGGCGATCTGGCGGTGGTGGCCGATATCGACGCCTTCCCCCTCAGCCGCGCGGGTTACGAGCGGATCGTGGCGATGGCGCAGGGCGGCGCTGTGGCCGGGCTGGCGCAGGTCGCCAACCACAAGAACCCCGATCACATCTACGCCGCGCCGATGTTCCTCGCAGCACGGCGTGATGTCTACAAGGCCGCCGGCGCGCCCGAGATGCGCCGGACCGAGCGGTCGGACGTGGCGCAGATCCTGACCCTGCAGGCCGAGGAAGCCGGGCTACCGATCGGCCTGATCTACCCGAAATTCTGCATCCAGCCGCGCTGGTCGCTGGCGCAATACGGCGTCTACGGCATCGGCACCTTCTACGGCGAGAACGAGTTCTTCCACCTCTTCGAGGCCCGTCGCCAGCAATCGCGCGACCTGTTCGTTGCCGTGGCCGAGGGTGTGATCGCCGGGCACCATGATTTCGACCGCTACATGGCGATCCTCGACCTTGTGCCGCCGAAGCGGAAGAAATTCCTCGGGTTGTTCTGATGCCCCTGCCCCCGGCCTTCGTCATCAATCTCGATGGGTCCGAAGCGCGGATGGCCTCGGCGGCGGCGCAGCTGACGGCAACCGGGCTTGCCTTCCAGCGGGTGCCCGCTTTCGACGGGCGCGGCCTGACGCCACAGGAATTCCCCGATTACGACGCCAAGGCGGCGCTGGCCTATATGGGCCGGCCAATGCGCGGTGGCGAGATCGGCTGCTACCACAGCCATCTGCGCGCGGCGCAGGCCGTGGTGAACAGCGGGGCCCCGATGGGGCTGGTGTTCGAGGATGACATGCAGCTCGTACCCGGCGCGGCAGAACGCCTGCAGGCGCTGGCCGATTGGCTGGCCGGGCGCGATGATTGGGACCTCGTGAACCTTGGCGCGAACAAGCACCGGATCTATTCGAACTTGGTGCAGTTCGGGGCCCATGCACTCACCCGAGCGCATTACTTCCCGATGATGGCCTCGGGCCTGCTGTGGAAGCGCGAAGGGGCGCTCGCGTTCCTGCAAGCGCATGACCGTATCTTCGCACCGGTCGACAATTATTTCCGCCATTGGCAGACACGTCGAGACCGCGGCCTTGCGATCTGGCCGCCGCTGGTCGAGACAACGGGCGCAGAAAGCGACATTTTCGCCGGCCCCGTCAGCCGCTCCCGCGAGGATCGGCATCCGCTCTACGGTCTGATCAAGCAACGCCGGCTGATGGCCGACAAGCTGCTGGCCCTGCGTCACAAATATACACGCGCCCGGTAGGCACGCCTTCTCCCGCCGTGTTTCCGGCGCCCGGGTCCATGGCCAGTCGTCGGATGCTGCCTTGCTTGCCGGCAGGCATTCCGGCCCGGGTCTGAGGGTGGAAGGCGTACCGACGGGACGCGCGCGTGGTGGCGGCGAGGAGGTGGGGTGAAACCCCACCCTACACAGGCCCAGCCAAAGACCGAACCGCGTAGGGTGGGATTTCATCCCACCATTCCCGAGGCCCCGAAGCCCGTCTGCCTCAGCGGCCGATCAGCGCCTCGGCGATCTGCACCGCGTTCAGCGCCGCCCCCTTGAGCAGCTGATCGCCCACCACGAACAGCGCCAGCGAGCGGCCCGAGGGATCGCCCAGATCTTCGCGCAGGCGGCCGACCAGCACGTCCTCCTGCCCCGAGGCCTCGACGGGCATCGGGAAGTGATTGGCTTCGCGGTCATCGACCAGTCGGACACCTGGCGCGGCGACCAGCGCCCGGCGGGCCTCGTCGACCGAGAGCGCATCCTCGAACTCGACGGTCACCGCCATGCCATGCGCGCGAAGCACCGGCACGCGGATGCAGGTGATGCCAACCGGCAGGTCCGGGCGCCCCATGATCCGGCGGGTTTCGGCCACGACCTTCTCTTCCTCGCCGTTGTAGCCGCTCAGCGGATCGACCTCGGCATTGTGCGAGAAGAAATTGAAGGCGTAGGGATGCGGCAGGACTTTCTGCTCGAACGGACGGCCCTCCAGGTAGGCGCCGGTCGCCTGACGCAACTCCTCCATCGCTGCGGCCCCGGCGCCCGAGGCGGCCTGATAGGTCGCGACATTCAAGCGGCGGATGCGCTGCGCGGCGGCCAGCGGGGCCAGCGCGACGGTCAGGATCGCGGCGACGCAATTGGGGTTGGCGATGATGCCGTCATGCGCCTCCAGCGCCGTCGCGTTCACTTCCGGCACCACCAGCGGCACCTCGGGCGCCATGCGGAAGGCCGACGAGTTGTCGACAACCACGGCGCCGGCCTGCACGGCGATCGGCGCGAACTTGCGCGAGATGCCCGAGCCCGCCGAGAAAAACGCCACGTCCACACCGGCGAAGCTGTCCTCGGTCAGTTCCTCGACGATGATCTCGCGGCCGCGGAACGGCAGGCGCATCCCGGCCGAACGGGCCGAGGCCAGCAGTTTCAGCTGCGCCACGGGGAAATCGCGAGCGGTGAGGCTTTCGATCAACTCGATGCCCACGGCGCCGGTCGCGCCGACGATGGCGACGACAGGATGGGCAGGCAGGCGGCGGTTCACGCGCGGCTGCGGGGCGGCTTGAGCGGGGGGATCCAGAACTTCGGTCATCGTCTTCTCCTAGAGGACGGGACCGGTTTCTCTCCGTTTGCCCCGTCCGTTACCGGCGGGGCTTTCGGGGCTTAGTTCGGTCGTCCGACCGCGCATACCCGAAGCACCCCCGCCGGAGCGGTGGTCTTGGTAGTACGCTTAAGGGTCGATACGAAGAACATGACCGCCGAGCTAGCACCCGGACCCACGCAGATCAAGGGCCATCGCGAAAGTCCTTGCTCCTCCAGCGGCTGGAGGTTGCAGAACGGCCACATGACACAGCTTATCCTGATTCTCGGCCTCACGGCTTGCGCCATCGCCCTTGCCCTCGTCCTGCATGCCGTACTGCGGCCGGAAACGGGCCTGTGGCCACCCCGCCATCCATCGCGCCGCAGCCGCTTGGCTGTCTGGACGCTGACCATTGGCATCGTGGTCCTGCTGGCCGCGCTCAGCGTGCTGGATTGGGGCGCCATGCCCCTACCCGGCTGGCTGCGCTGGGGTGTCGGCCTGCCGCTGGTGCTGGCCGGGAACTTTATCGTCTGGCGGGAAGCCGGTGCCTTTGGCTCGGCCCAGACCATGGGCGACGCCGGCAGCCTGCGGACCGAGGGTTTCTACCGATGGTCCCGCAATCCGCAATACGTGGCGGATATGGCGTTGGTCGTCGGCTGGGTGCTGGTCTCGGCTTCGGGCGCGGCGGTGCCGATGGCGGTGGCCGTGCTGGCCTTGCTGGCCCTCGCGCCACTGGCCGAAGAGCCGTGGCTGGAGGCAACCTATGGACAGGCGTGGCGCGATTACCGTGCCAGGGTCCGGCGCTACCTGTGAGCGCGCGTCACGCGCCCGGCCAGGTGTCCGAGAGACGATAGCCGCGCGGCCACGGGTCCTCGGGGTCCAGCATCAGCTGCGACGTGCCGCTGATCCATGCCCGGCCCGAGATCTCGGGCGTGATGCAGGGCGTGTCGCCGATCTGGCCGGTCTCGACGATCCGACCCCGGAACTCGGAGCCGATCAGCGAGCGGGCGACCAGAGGCACGCGCGGGCGGATCTGACCATGCGCATGCAGCAGCGCCAGACGGGCCGAGACGGCGGTGCCGGTGGGGGAGCGGTCGATCTTGCCGGGCTCGATCGCGACGGCGTGTTTGGTCTCCAGCCCCTCGGCCCCTTCGGTCAGGGGACCGGCGAACAGGCAAAACGAGATATGCGACCAGTCCGGGTTCTGCGGATGGTGAAAACCCAGCTGCTTGTTGGCGTTATGGGTGATGCGCATGCCCATCTCGGCCAGATCGCGAGCTTCGTCGGGGACCAGATCGAAGCCCAGCGCCTTGGCATCGACAACGACGAAACTGTCGCCACCATAGGCCGTATCGACCTTCAGCATGCCCAGCCCCGGCACTTCCAGCACCGCATTGAGCTGCCCCGCGAACGAGGGCACGTTCTCGACGCTCACCTGCCGTACGCGCCCGCCTGAGCATTCGGCTCGCACCCGGATCAACCCGCCGGGCGCTTCCAGCGTGAGCTCGGTCACCGGCTCGACCATCGGCAGGATGCCCGTCTCCAGCAGCACCGTGGTCACGCAGATCGAATTCGAGCCCGACATGGGCGGGGTATGCGCGGGCTCCATGATGATGAACCCCATCTGCGCCTGCGGATCCTTCGGTGGCACCAGCAGGTTCACATGGCGGAACACGCCCCCGCGCGGCTCGTTCAACACGAAGTCGCGCAGGGCCCCGTCGCGATGGATGAAGCGCGATTGCTCCCAGAGCGTCTCGCCCGGAGGGGGCGCGACACCGCCGGTGATCACATCGCCCACCTCACCGGCGGCGTGGCAATTGACGACGTGGATCAGCCGGCGGCTCTGCACAATCTTGCTCCTGCGGTCAGAACGGGATCGGGGCGCCGTTGACGGTGACCACGCCACCCGGACGGATCGCCACCTCGGATTGCAGATGATCGTCGCCCACCGGACGGCTGAGACCGTTCAGCATCATGCGCACGAAGAACAGCTGGTCCTGCGGGATGATGCCCATCGATTGCAGGCGGGTCAGCAGACGCTCACCACCCACGAGATCGAACGAGAAATCGCCGTTCGCCTCGGGCATTGGGCGACCGATCTGCGCCATCAAGCCGCCGATCAGCTCGACCGCGCCCGAGCCGGTCAGGACCGAATCCCCGACCGCCACGCGCAACTCGTTCAGGCTGGCGCCGCTCAAGTCGACGGGCGGGGCGTCCGCTTCGAAGAAGTCTTCGCCCAGCTCCTGCAGCAGGCGCGCCTGTGCGCCCAGATCCACCGTGAGCGTCACCGCATCACCGGCGAACTGGCTGGCGCCGACCATGGCCAGAAGCTCGGGCGCCGGGACCAGATCGCGGAACGAGACGCGGTAGCGGACTTCCTGCCCCTCAGGCGTGACGACCAGCGGCAAGCCGAAGGCCATGTCCATGCCGCCCAACGTGGCGCCGCCCCGGATGGGACCGTAGCTGCCGCTGACGGACAGCGGGCCTGCATCCCCGGTGATGTCCACGCGGCCGTCCACGGCACTTATCTGGATGCTGCTCGACGACCCTTCGGTCACCATGTTCAGCGGCATGCCCTCCAGCATCTGCGTCGAGGTCTGGCGCGAGCCCTCGGCGCTCATCTCCAGCCGGGCGTTGAAGCCGCCGGCAAAGGCCGCGGCCAGCATGCCGTCGTCATCCGACAGCAGGTCCATCTCGGTGCCCGTGAAGGCGAGGTGCAGACCCGTCATGCTCCCGTCTTGCGAGATCATCGCCCCGGCCGCCCCCGAGGGATCGGGATAGGTGAGGTCATAGGTGACCTGCCCGGCGTCGAGGTTCAGCGCGGCCGATCCTTCGTTCGCGGCGCTGGCGGTGACCTCCAGGGCGCCGAAGGTCATGTCCAGTTCAGGCCCGCCCGACGGCGTCCCCTTGGCGTTCACATTCGGCAAAAGCAGCGCCCGCAGGGCCGGGAAGCTGAGGTTCAGCGCCGCGTTCTGCGAGTCCAGCATGCCCGAGATCCGGCCGTCATGGGTGATCTGCACATGCCGCGTCTCATTGCGCGACACGGCGACGGCCACATCGAAGGTCGAGGACGGCGTCAGCGAGACCTGTCCATCCGCGCCGGCGACGCGCAGGCTGTCCATGCTGACGACGACGGTGTTGGGATCGTCCTCAGGGAAGATGCGCACACCGGTCGCGATCATCGCGTCGGCGGTCGCACTCTGGCCGGTGCTGGTGATGCTCAGGTCCAGCTGATCGGCGATGCGTTCCAGCTGTCGCCAGGCCTCGTCCGGGGTCATGGTCTGGGCGAAAGCCGGGCTGGTGGCCAGAAGGGCCAGCAGCATGGCGGTGGTCGAAGCGGGCGCGAAACGCGCAAAGCGATACATCGTTGAAAACTCCCATGGGGCCTTGCGGCGAATTGCCGGGATTCTGGACGCCCCCCGGCATTGGTCAAGGGCAAAGGCGCCTCGCGGGGATGGTCAGGCGTAAAACTGCGCGTTACCAAGGGCGCAAAGTCAGGGAGATCCGCATGCAGGACGCAATCGAACGCGAGGCCGCCGTGCGCGGCAAGGTGGTACTGATCACGGGCGCAAGCCGCGGCATCGGGGCGGCAACCGCCCGCCGTTTCGCCGCCGTCGGTGCGAAACTGGGACTGGCTGGCCGGCCCTCGGACGCGCTGAAAGCCGTCGCGCAGGAGACCGGCGCGGCGCTGATCCCTTGTGACGTGGCAGACGCCGGCGACGTGCAAGCCGCGGTCGAGGCCCTGGTCGCCAGCCACGGGCGCCTCGACGTGCTGATCAACAACGCCGGCACCATTGACCCGATCGCGCTGATCACCCGCGCCGACCCCGAGGCCTGGGGCCGCCAGATCGACGTCAACCTGAAGGGCGTCTTCTACGGCATGCGCGCTGCCCTTCCGGTGATGCAGGCGCAGGGCGCGGGCACGATCCTGACCGTGGGCTCGGGTGCGGCCTATAACGCGCTGGAGGGCTGGTCGGGTTACTGCGCCTCGAAGGCCGGGGCGATCATGATGACCAAGGCCGCGCATCTGGAAGCCGGGTCCAAGGTCCGCGTGCTGTCCCTGTCGCCCGGCACGGTGGCCACCGACATGCAGCGCGCGATCAAGGCCTCGGGCGTGAACGCGGTCAGCCAGATCGACTGGGAGGATCACGTTCCCGCCGAATGGCCGGCCGAGGCGCTGCTGTGGATGTGCACCCCGGACGCCGACAGCTTCCGCGGCGGCGAAGTGACCCTGCGCGACGAAGGCCTGCGCGCCAAGCTGGGCCTCACGCGGTGATCCGGCGCGAGGATGACGGCGCCCTGACGATCCTGACGCTGGATCGCCCGGACAAGGCCAACTCGCTGACCCGCGCGATGATGGAGCAGCTGATCGCCGCCCTGACCGACGCCGGCCGGACACATGCCGCCGTCATCCTCACCGGCGCCGGCAAGGTCTTCTCGGCCGGCGCGGATCTGGACGAGGCCCGTGCCGGCCTCGCCACAGATAGCATCTGGGAGGAGCTCTCGGGCACCATGGCCGCCCTGCCCTGCCTGACCATCGCCGCGCTGAACGGCACGCTGGCGGGTGGCGCTTTCGGGATGGCCTTGGCCTGCGACATCCGCCTCGCGGTGCCGACGGCCAAGTTCTTCTACCCGGTGATGAAGCTGGGCTTCCTGCCCCAACCCTCGGACCCCGCCCGCATGGCCGCACTGATCGGGCCGGGCCGCACGCGGATGATCCTGATGGGCGGCGCCCGGATCGAGGCGTCCGAGGCGCTGCAATGGGGCCTCGTCGATCGACTTGTGGCACCCGAGGCGCTGCTGTCCGAAGCCCACGCCCTGACCACCGACGCCTGCGCCGCGCCCGAGCGACACGCGGGTCGCATCAAGGCGCTGATCCCGCGCGTTTGGTCGCACTAGCGCCTGCCCGCGGGCGCCCTTATGGTGCCCGCATGCGTGTCCTTCGCCTCCTCAACCTGATCTCGCTGGTGCTGGTGCTTGTCACTGGCTCGGTGGCGATGGCCTCGGCCCGCCACCAGATGCGTGGCGCGGGCGAGGTGGTGATCTGTACCGGCTACGGCCTGACCACGATCACCGTCGACGCGCAGGGCAACCGCATCCCGGGACAGGTCATCCTCTGCCCCGATTGCGTGCCGGGTCTGGCCGCGCTGACCGACACCGCCGTCGCCCTGCCCGAGACCCCCGGCACGCTGACGCCTGTGGCCTATGCCCGCATCGACCTGCCGATGCCCACGCCCGCAGCCCCGGCCCATAGCCAATCCCGCGCGCCCCCTGTCGCGGTCTGATCCCTTCGTTTCAGACCCTTCAAAAAGACAGGACAGATCCATGATCCGCACGCTTTCCTTCGCCGCCACTGCGGCCCTCTTCACCATGCCCGCTCTCGCGTGTGAGGGCTTCTCGGCCCATGACGCCTATGCCCGCTTCTCCACCTCGATGTCGCAATCCGGCGCGGCCTTCATGGCCATGGACAACACCGGCCCGGCCGATTGCCACATCATCGGCGCCCGTTCGGAGGTGGCCCAGCGCACTGAGCTGCACACCCATGTCATCGACGACAACGGCGTGGCCCGGATGATGCAGGTCGAGGACGGCTTCACCGTTCCCGCCGGTGGCGACCATCTGCTGCAACGCGGCAGCGACCACATCATGCTGATGGGCCTGACGGCGCCCTTGGAGCAAGGTGAGAGCTTCGACATCACCTTCGAATTCGAGGACGGCACCGAGGACACGGTGACCGTCACCGTCGATAACGAGCGCATGCCGATGCAGGGCCAGATGCAGGGTCACGGCATGGCCCACGGGACCGATCACTGACAGGTCGGCAGGGGGGCTGTCTGCCCCCCTCGCCCTGCGGGCTCACCCCCCGAGGATATTTCCGGAACGAAGATGGGCGTTTTGAGTCAAATTGTTCCGATCGGCATGTCCGCCCTCTCACCTTGTTTCAAATACTCAAAACGCAGGGCGGCCTGGCACCCGCGCTTGGCATTCATTCTGCTGCAAATACTCGTCTTTTGTTGTCTTAAGGCGCACCGTTCCCCACGTTGAGCGCCATGGCCCAATTGCGGACAAAACGCCCAGCCGACCCCAAGGCCCGCCGTCGGCGGTGGGTCGAGCGCGGGATCATGGCGCTGTTGGCCGTGGCCTCGCTGGGCTGGACCCTCTGGTGGGCGATGGACCTCGCGCGGTTGCCGGTTTTCGAACCCCTCGTTGCACGTACGGAATCCGAGCTGGCGGCGGCCTATGAGCGCGCCTTGGAGCGCGAGGCGACACCCGAAGCGCTGGCCGCTAGGCTGGAGGCGCGGCTCGGCGAGGACCCGCGCGATTGGGTCGTGATCGACGGGCTGGTGGCGCTGGCGGCTGAGGAAGGAATCGCCCTGCCAGCCGATCTGATCGAACGGCGCACGCTGCTGGATGCCGAGGACAATGGCTGGATCGCAACCGGGCTCGATTGCCTGTCCTGTTCTTGGGATCTGCGCGATTGCGAGCTGTCGGCGGCCTTGTCCTGCGGGGTGGCGGTGAACCTGACGGTGATCGGCGACCTCGTGGCGCTGGTCCGCGAGGGCGGGCATTACGTGGCGGGTGAGGAGGTCGACCAGATCGACCTCGGCATTGCCTTTGTCGGCATCGCGGCGACGGGGCTCGTCGTCTTCTCGGGCGGGACCTCCTACACGGTGAAGATCGGATCGGGGCTGCTCAGGGTCGCACATCGCATGGGGCGGCTCGCGCCGGAGATCCTGACGCTGTTCCGCCGCGCCGTAACTTTGGGCGTCGATTGGGGCGGGCTGCGGGCGGTGCGCTCGGCGGATGAACTGGCGGCTTTGGCCCGGCCCGCTGTGCTGCGCCCGGCGGTCAAGGTGGCACAGGACCTCGGGCGGTTGAACACGCGGCTGGGGACGCGGCAGGCGCTGCATCTGATGGGGGCGATCGACACACCCTCGGATGCGGCACGGCTCGCCCGGGCCTCGGATGCCTTGGGGCCGCGCACGGTTGGCGCCTTCGAGATGCTGGGCAAGTCGCGCTTCCTGCGCACCGGGCTCAGGTTCAGTGACGAGGTGGTCGCCGTGATCGGCGGGATCTTCGCGGCGATGGGCTCGCTGGCGGGGCTGATGGCCTCGGGGCTCATGCGGATCGGGCGGATGCTGTTCCGGCCGCTGCTGCGCGGCATCCTGCGGGTGGTGATCCGCTAAGGCTTGCCTTGGCAAGCGTGCCGGGCCGGGATTAGGCTTCACCCGTCCAACGGAGTAATGCCATGACCAGTCCCGACCTGACCCTCGACACACAATTCGGCAAGATCGCCTATCGGGACAGCGGCGGGAGCGGACGGCCGATCCTGCTGGTGCATGGCAATTCCGCCTGCAAAGAGGTCTTCGCGGCGCAATTCGACGCGCCCGAGCTGGCAGGCTTCCGCCTGATCGCCCCCGACCTGCCGGGCCATGGCGCCTCGGAGGACACGGCGGACCCGGCGGCGACCTATACCTTCCCCGGCTATGCCACGATGCTGGAGACGGTGATCGCGGGGCTGGGCCTGCAGGCGCCGGTGGTCTTCGGCTGGTCTCTGGGCGGGCATGCGGCGCTGGAGATGGCCGGGCGCGGCAAGGCGCCTCTGGCGGGAGTGATGATCTGCGGCACGCCGCCCATCGCGCCGACGCTGGAGAGCATGATGGCCGGGTTCAACATCGACCCCGCGGCCGAGAACCTGACCGCCAAACGTGATTTCACCGACGATGACGCGCTGGCCTATGCGCTGCATACGGGCGGGATCGACGGGCAGGTCGACCCGCATCTGCTGGCGATGGTCAAGCGCACCCATGGTGTCGCGCGGGAAGTGATGTTCGGCTCGGCGCTGGCCGGGCAGATGCTGGATGAGCGCGCGGTGGTGGCCGGGCTCTCGGTGCCCTTCGCGGTGGTGAACGGGGCCGAGGATCCCTTCATCCAAGCGCCTTATTTCGACACGCTCGAGGCGCCCAGCCTGTGGTCGCGCGGCACGGTAGGGGTGCCGGGCGCGGGCCATGCGCCCTTCCGCCAGACACCCGCCGCCTTCAACGCCTTGCTGGCGGAATTTGCGGCCCAATGCTGACGCAAGCGGCTTGAAACCGGCGAGGCCTCGCCCAGTTAGGGGATGCACGGCCTGTTGAGCGGGCGCGCGGGGCCTTGGGCATTGCTCCGACGGACCCGCCCGCTTATGCAGGCGGCAGAAGATCCGGAGGCGACCCCATGACCACCCAGACGCGCATCCCTCAACCCGTCGTGCTGTGCATCCTCGACGGCTGGGGCATCAACCCGCGCCGCGAGGGCAATGCCGTTGCCTTGGCCGAGACGCCGAATTTCGACCGGGTCATGGCGACCTGCCCCAAGGCCACGCTGGTGACCTTTGGCCGGGACGTGGGCCTGCCCACCGGTCAGATGGGCAATTCCGAAGTCGGCCACACCAATATCGGCGCCGGCCGGGTCGTGGCGATGGACCTCGGCCAGATCGACCTCGCGGTCGAGGATGGCTCCTTCGCCGAGAACAAGGGGCTGGTCGAGTTCATCACCCGCATGAAGGCCTCGGGCGGGACCGCGCATCTGATGGCTGTCGTCTCGGATGGCGGGGTGCATGGGCATATCAACCACCTCAAGGCCGCTGTGCAGGCGATTGCCGGGGCCGGCGTGCCGGTGGCGATCCATGCCATCACCGATGGCCGCGACGTGGCGCCGAAATCGGCGGATCGTTTCATCGCCGACCTCGTGGCCAGCCTGCCCGAGGGCGCCAGCATCGCCACGGTGATCGGGCGCTATTACGCCATGGACCGCGACTCGCGGTGGGAGCGGGTGGAAAAGGCCTATGACGCGATGATCCGCGCCAATGGCAAGGACGCGCCCGATGCCGTCACCGCCGTCGCGCAGGCCTATGAGGCGGGCGAGACCGACGAATTCATCACCCCCACCGTGCTGGCCGGCTACAAGGGCACGCGCAATGGCGACGGGCTGTTCTGCCTCAATTTCCGCGCCGACCGCGCGCGCGAGATCCTCGCCGCCATCGGCGCCCCCTCGTTCAAGGGGTTCGAGGCCCGTGGCCGCGTCGATTGGGCGATCATGCTGGGCATGGTGGAATATTCCGACGCCCATAACGCCTTCATGCACACGGCCTTCCCCAAGCGGAAGATCAAGAACACGCTGGGCGAATGGGTGGCCAAGAAGGGCCTGACCCAGTTCCGGCTGGCCGAGACCGAGAAATACCCGCATGTCACCTTCTTCCTCAACGGCGGCAAGGAAACGCCCGAGGAAGGCGAGGATCGCTACATGCCCCTCTCGCCGAAGGTCGCGACCTATGATCTGCAGCCCGAGATGTCCTCGGTCGAAGTAACCGACGCCTTCGTGCAGGCAATCGAGAAGGGTTACGACCTGATCGTCACCAACTTCGCCAACCCCGACATGGTCGGCCATACCGGCATCGTCGAGGCCGGGGTGAAGGCGGTCGAGGCGGTGGACCGGGGGCTTGGCCGGGTGCTGGAGGCCTTGGAGAAGGCGGGTGGTGCGATGCTGCTGACCGCCGACCATGGCAATTGCGAGCAGATGATCGATTACGAGACCGGCGGCCCCCACACCGCGCATACCACCAATCTGGTGCCGGTGGCGCTGATCGGCGGGCCCGAGGGGGTGACGCTGGCCGATGGTCGCCTCGCGGATGTGGCGCCGACTCTTCTGGAGCTGATGGGCCTGCCCCAGCCCGAGGAGATGACCGGCCAGAGCTTGATCCGGAAAGGCTGATCCATGCGGTTCGCGCGCGCTCTTGCGGTTCTGGCCTGCCTTGGCGGTGCTCCCGTCGGCGCTCCGGCGGGGGCGACCACGGCCGAGAATGCGCAACAGGCGGCGATCTCGCTCCTGAATGCCATCGACACCTTGGGCGAGGCCCGGCGCGCGCCCGATCAGGTGGCCGCGCTGACCGCCGCCATTCAGGCGCATGAGGCCGGGCTTTCCGCCCTGCGCGAGGGGCTGCGCGAAGCGGCTTTGCGTGAGGCGGCGATCAATCAGGTGCTGGCGCGGCAGCAGGCCGAGGTCAGCCGCATGCTGGCGGCGATGATGGCGGTCGAGCGGATCGAGGGCCCGGTGATGCTGGTGCATCCTCAGGGGCCGCTGGCCACCGCACGGTCGGGCATGATGATCGCCGATGTCGCGGCGGGGCTTCAGGCCGAAGCCGCGCGGATCGGGGCGCTGGCGCGTGAGCTTGAGGACCTGCGAACCCTGCGCGCGACGGCGGTGGATACGCTGGCGGCGGGGCTCTCCAGCCTGCAGGCGGCACGCGCCGACCTCAGTCAGGCGATGGCCGACCGCCGCGACCTGCCGCCCAGGCTGGGCGATGACGAGGCGCGGATGCAGGCGCTGCTGGAATCGGTGCGGACCTTGCAGGAGCTGGCGACCAGCCTCGCCCAACGCCCCTCAGGCAATACCGACGGGCTGCCGATCTTCGGCACTGCGCGCGGCACCCTGTCCCTGCCGGCGGCCGCGACCGTGCTGCGCGGTTTTGGCGAGACGGATGCGGCGGGGATCGCGCGTCCGGGCCTCGTGCTGGCCACCGAACCCGGCGCGCTCGTCGTCGCGCCCTGGTTCGGCACCGTGCGCTATCGCGGGCCGCTGATGGATTACGGAAACGTCGTTCTGCTGGAGCCCGGTGAGGGTTGGCTGATGGTCATCGCCGGGCTGGAGACGGTCTATCCGCGCATGGGCGACGTGGTGGCGCAGGGCGATGCGCTGGGCCTGATGCCCGGCGCCGAGACCCAAAGTGACGAATTCGTGCAGCCCGATGCGGTAGCGAATGCAACGGAAACGCTGTATCTGGAACTCAGGCAGGCCGGGCAGGCCATTGACCCGGCCGACTGGTTCGACTTGAGTGGGCAGCAGCCATGAACGGGCCGGCAAGGCCTGAGCGGGGAGACGCGAAGCCTCCCCGGCGGACAAACGGGATGGAAGCATGAACAAGTATCTGGTGGCGGCGGCGGCAGGCATCCTTGGCGGGGCCGTGCTGTCGACGCAGGTGGCCGCGCCATTGCTCGCGCAGGAGCAGGACGCCGACCAGTCGGTCTATGAGCAGCTCGACCTTTTCGGCGACGTGTTCGAGCGCATTCGCGCGCAATACGTCAACGAGGTGGACACCAGCCAGCTGGTCGAGGCCGCGATCAACGGCATGCTGAACTCGCTCGACCCGCATTCCAGCTACCTCGCTCCGGATGACTATGAAGACATGCGGGTGCAGACCCGCGGCTCGTTCGGCGGTCTGGGCATCGAGATCACCCAGCAGGACGGCTATGTCCGCGTCATCACGCCGATGGACGACACCCCCGCCGCGCAGGCGGGCGTCGAGCCGGGCGATCTGCTCACCCATGTCGACGGCACCTCGCTTCTGGGCCTGACGCTGGCCGAGGCCGTGGACCTGATGCGCGGCCCGGTCGGGTCCGAAATCGTCGTGACCGTGCTGCGCGAAGGCGTGGCCGAGCCCTTCGACATCTCGATCATCCGCGACACGATCCGCATGCAGGCCGTGCGCAGCCGCGTCGAGGGCAATATCATCGTGCTGCGGGTCTCGACCTTCAACGAACAGACCTACGACAATCTGGAAAGCGAACTGCAGGACGGCATCGCCGAGATGGGCGGGATCGACCAGCTGCAGGGCGTCGTGCTGGATCTGCGCAACAACCCGGGCGGTCTGCTGATGCAGGCGATCCGCGTGTCGGATGCCTTCCTCGATGCCGGCGAGATCGTCTCGACCCGCGGCCGCGAGGAAGCGGAGGGGGATCGCTATAACGCGACCGAGGGCGACCTGATCAGCGGGCTGCCGATGGTGGTGCTGATCAACGGCGGCTCGGCCTCGGCTTCGGAGATCGTGGCGGGCGCGCTGCAGGATCACCACCGCGCGGTGGTGGTGGGCGAGCGCAGCTTCGGCAAGGGCTCGGTGCAATCGCTGATCCCGCTGCGCGGCGATGGGGCGATGCGTCTGACCACGGCGCTGTACTACACGCCGTCGGGCCGCTCGATCCAGGCTTTGGGCGTGGCCCCGGATATCGTCGTGCATGAGCCCGCGCATCCCGACGACATGGCCGCCGCCCCCGAAGAGGCTGGCACCACCCGTCCGCAACGCAGTGAATCGTCGCTGCGCGGGGCCCTGCGCAACCAGACCATCACCGATGACGAACGTCGGCAGATGGAGGACGAGGAGCGCGCGGCCGAGGAACTGGCGCAACTGCGCAACGAGGATTACCAGCTGGCCTATGCGCTGGACATCCTGCGCGGCCTGTCGGTGATGAACGGCCAGTAAGCGATGAGCCCGGAAGAGATCGAGAAACTGCCCTACCGCCCGAATGTCGGCGTCATGCTGATCGACGGGCGGGGGATGATCTTCGCGGCCAAGCGGCTCGACAGCCCGGTCCCGGCCTGGCAGATGCCGCAGGGCGGGATCGACGAAGGCGAGGATGCCCGCGCCGCCGCCCTGCGCGAGCTGCAGGAAGAGACGGGTGTGCATCCGGCGCTGGTGCAGGTGCTCGACGAGACGCCGGACTGGCTGGCCTATGACCTGCCGCCCGAGCTTCTGGGCAAGATGTGGAAGGGCCGCTACCGGGGCCAGAAGCAGAAATGGTACCTGCTGCGCTACCTCGGGCGGGATGATCAGATCGATCTGGAGCAGGAACATCCCGAGTTCAGCGAATGGCGCTGGGTCGGGGCCGAGGAGATGATCGAGGCGATCGTCCCCTTCAAGCGCGAGATCTACAAACAGGTCGTGGCGGCTTTCCGGGCGCATCTTGCCTGAGCGCCGGCAAAGGTAGGGTGAAACCCCACCCTACGGGTCGCGCGTGTAGGGTGGGGTTTCACCCCACCGGCTGCGGCCTCTGGACCTTGCTCAAGTTTTCGGCAATCGTGCGCAGCCTTTCACCTGTTCACGGACCGCCCTCATGAAGCTCGGCATCTTCTTCCTCGTCATCGCCTATGTGCTGAGCCAGTTCTACCGGGCCTTCCTCGCCGTGCTGTCGCCCATCCTCGGCACCGAGGTCGGCGCCACGGCCGAGCATCTCGCCCTGTCCTCGGGCCTGTGGTTCCTGACCTTCGCCCTGATGCAGATCCCCGTCGGCGCCGCACTGGACCGCGTCGGCCCGCGCAAGACCTCGGCCCTGCTCCTCGGCCTGGCCGGCGGTGGCGGCGCCCTCGTCTTCGCCTTGGCGACCGAGCCCTGGCACATCCATGCCGCGATGATCCTGATCGGCATCGGTTGCTCGCCGGTGCTGATGGCCAGCTACTATATTTTCGGACGCATGTTCCCCGCCGGGGTCTTCGCCACGCTGGCCGGTGCGATCATCGGCTTCGGCACATTGGGCAACATCGCCGGGGCCTGGCCGCTGGCCTGGGCGGCCGAGACCTTCGGCTGGCGCGAGACCCTGATGGGGCTGGCCGCCGTGACGCTGCTCGTGGCCCTCGCCCTGTGGCTTTTCGTGCAGGACCCACCGGCGCTGGAGCACCGCCCGGAAGGCCGCGGCTCGCTCCTCGACCTGCTGAAGATCCCAGCCCTGTGGCTGATCATTCCGCTGATGACCGTCTGCTACCTGCCCGCCGCGGCGATCCGGGGCCTCTGGGCCGGGCCGTTCTTCCGCGATGTCTACGGCGCGGACGCCCTCAGCATCGGCACAGCAACGCTGGTAATGGCGCTGGCGATGGTGGCAGGCTCCTTCGCCTATGGCCCCGCCGACCGCCTGTTCGGCACCCGCAAGGGCGTCGCGCTGGTCGGCAACCTGCTGACCGCCGCCTGCGTCATGGCGCTTTGGGCGGTGCCGACCGCGGGCTATTGGCCAGTGACCGCGCTGCTGGCCGGGATCGGTTTCTTCGGCGCGTCCTTCCCGATGATGATCGCCCATGGCCGCAGCTTCTTCCCGCCGCATCTGTTGGGCCGGGGCGTCACGCTGATGAACATGTTCGGCATCGGCGGCGTCGGCGTGCTGCAGACCCTCTCGGCCCGCCTTCATCACGCGACGCCCACCCCGCCGGCCGAGGCCCCCTATCAGGCGATCTTCCTGATGTTCGGCCTCCTCGTGCTGGCCGGTTGCGCAGTCTACGCCTTCTCGCAGGACCGCACCGACTGAAGGCGTGACAGCGGGGCGGGGATCGGCGACAAGGGCGCCATGTCCGAGATCGATGTCATCGCCCCGAACCTCAAGCGCCGCCTTTCCGGCGTCACCGCGACCATTGCCCGGCTGGTGCCGGTGCAGGCGCGGATGATCGGCATCGTCGCCACAGGCCCCGGCTTGCCGCCCGAGACGCCGCATGTGGCCCTGTGGCGCCTGCCGTTCCTCAAGCGCCGGTTGCGCGTCTGGCATGCGCGGCGCAATACCGAGATGCTGCTCGGCCTGATCCTGCGCGGGCTGGGGCTGAGCCGGCTGAAGCTGATGTTCACCTCGGCCAGCCAACGCAAGCATTCGGGCTATACGAAATGGCTGATCTCGAAGATGGATGCGGTCGTGGCGACCTCGGCCCGGACGGCCAGCTACCTTGAGCGCCCCGCGACCGTGATCCTGCACGGCATCGACACCGCGACCTTCACCCCACCCGAGGACCGCGCCGCCCTGCGGGCGCGACTGGGCCTGCCGGACGGGCTGCTGATCGGCTGCTACGGTCGCATCCGTGCGCAGAAGGGCACCGACGCCTTCGTCGACGCGATGATCGCCGCGCTGCCGGCCCATCCCGAAGCCACGGCGCTGGTCATGGGCCGCGCGACCGAAGGGCATGGCGAGTTCCTGTCGGGCCTCAAGGCCAAGGTGGCCGAGGCCGGGCTCAGCGAACGCCTCCTGTTCCTGCCCGAAGTTACCGTGGACCGGATGGCCGATTGGTACGGCGCGCTCGACCTCTACATCGCGCCGCAGCGCTGGGAGGGCTTCGGCCTGACACCGCTCGAGGCCATGGCCTGCGGCGTGCCGGTCGTTGCCACAACGGTCGGCGCCTTCCCCGAGATCCTCACGCCCGAGACCGGCGCGCTGGTCGAACCCGGCGATCCGCAGGCGCTGGCCGAGGCCGCCGGGCGCTACCTGTCGGACCCTGAGGCCCTGCGCGCGGCGGGTCAGGCCGCGCGAGTGCATGTCGAAGCGGGCTTCCGCATCGAAGACGAGGCCGCCGCGCTGGTGGCGATCTACCGCGACCTCTTGGCCTGATCGCAGGGATTGCGCGCAATTCCCTTTCCAAGGAACGGGTTTCACGCTATGCGGCCCCCGTCATTCAGGCATTGGAGGTCCGCATGGGCTATCGAGTCGTCGTCGTTGGCGCCACGGGGAACGTGGGTCGCGAAATGCTCAACATCCTCGCCGAACGGGAATTCCCGGTCGACGAGATCGCCGCGCTGGCCTCGCGCCGCTCGCTGGGCACGGAATGCAGCTTCGGCGACAAGACGCTGAAATGCCAGGACCTCGACACGTTCGACTTCAAAGGCTGGGACATCGCGCTCTTCGCCATCGGCTCGGACGCGACCAAGGTCTACGCCCCCAAGGCTGCGGCGTCGGGCTGTGTCGTCATCGACAACTCGTCGCTCTATCGCTACGACCCGGACGTCCCGCTGGTCGTGCCGGAAGTGAACGCCGAGGCCGTCGACGGCTACACCAAGAAGAACATCATCGCGAACCCGAACTGTTCGACCGCGCAGATGGTCGTGGCGCTGAAGCCGCTGCATGACCGCGCCAAGATCAAGCGCGTCGTGGTCTCGACCTACCAATCCGTGTCGGGCACCGGCAAGGAAGCCATCGACGAGCTGTGGAACCAGACCAAGGGCATCTTCGTCCCCGGTCAGGAAGTCGCGCCGTCGGTCTATCCCAAGCAGATCGCCTTCAACGTGATCCCCCATATCGACGTGTTCCTGGATTCGGGCGACACGAAAGAAGAATGGAAGATGGTCACCGAGACGAAGAAGATCCTCGACTCGAAGATCAAGGTCACCGCGACCTGCGTGCGCGTGCCCGTCTTCGTCGGCCATTCGGAATCGATCAACATCGAGACCGAGGACTTCCTCGATTGGGAAGAAGCGACCGAGATCCTGCGCGAAGCGCCCGGCATCCTCGTCGTCGACAAGCGTGAGGCCGGTGGCTACATCACGCCCGTCGAATGCGTCGGTGAATACGCCACCTATATCTCGCGCATCCGTCAGGATTCGACGATCGACAACGGCCTGAACTTCTGGTGCGTCTCGGACAACCTGCGCAAGGGCGCGGCTCTGAACGCGGTGCAGATCGCCGAGGTTCTGGGCCAGCGCTGCCTGAAGAAGGGCTGAGGCCCTTCGCCGGAGCGGAAGTCAGGGGGCGTCCTTCGGGGCGCCCCTTTGCGTTTCAGAACAACGTCTTGCGGTCGGGGAAATAACGCGCGCGCAGGCGTTCGTTCGACTCGGCATAGTGCGCTTCGATCGCAGCACGATGGCCGCGCGGCAATTCATGCGGCGCGCCCCCGGTCAGGCGCAGCAGATGCGCCAGCTTCAGCGCCCCCCGGTAGAGCAGGTTCGATCCGCCGCCGCTCTTGCGCAGAGCCAGCACGCGGTTCAGCACCCGCCGTACCCGGATCTCGCCGTCGGTCATGGCGCTGTTCAGCCGGGGTGGCCGTGTCAGACCCTGCACAGAGGTCCCGATCTGCGCGCAATAGTCGGCGATCAGGTCGCTGTCTGTCAGGAAGTCAGGCGTCAGCAGGCGGATCGACAACCGATCCCCGCCCAAGGCCTTTTCCCAACGGCGCACCAGGGCGCGGTGGTTATGCCCGCCGGATTGGTGCCCCAGATAGGCCTCGAAGCTCTCGGTGCTGCCCCGGTGGACGCTCTCGGAATAATTGCTGAGGACGATCTCGGACTGGGGCCGCAGGTAGACGACATAGCGAACCGAGGCGAAGCGCGCAGTCAGGAAGGTGTCGAGCGCGGCGATCTTCTCGGGCGTGTCCAGCCAGACGGCCAGATGCTCGGAGCTGGCGACATAGAGCGCCTCGGGCCATTGCGCGATCCCCGCATCCAGAAACGCGGCGAAGGTTGCGGCCCGCTGGCGCATGTCGTCGGGCGTTTCCAGCTGGAAGACCCGCCGGGCATGGGCATTGGCCACCCCCGCACCCACCGCATCGAGGGCAGCGATCCCCAGCTCGATCTGGCTGGTGAAACGCGTGTCACAGGGGGCGTAGCGGATCCCGCGCGCAGCCAGCCCCTCGGCGTTCAGCGCCAGAAACCCCTGGATCGAGGTCGAGCCGCATTTCGGCAGCCCGATGTGGATCACCGCGTCCATCGGACCCTCTCAACGCTGGGAAAAGAGCGTCTCGCGCTCAGGGAAGAAATCGGCACGCAGGCGTTCGTTGCTCTCGGCGTTGAGGGCGCGGATCTCGGCGATCTGCGCCTGCGACAGGCGCAGGCGGGAGCCGGGATTGGGCAGGCGCATCTTCATCAGCTTCAGCAGGCCAAAGAACACCGGGTTCGGGCCACCATTCGACCGACGCGCCGGAATGCGGCGACCCAGCTTCAGATAGAGGTCGATCTCTTCCGCGCTGAGCGAGACGTTCATCCGTGGTGGGTCCTGCAGCGGGCCACGGTCGATGCCGGCGGCGGCGCAGAAGTCGTCGAGCAGGTCGCCGTTCTTCAACTCGGTCCGGTCCAGCAGGCGCACGGTCAGGTTCTCGCGCCCGGCGACGCGGGTCCAGATCTTGGCCTTGCGGTGGAAATCCATCGCTTCCAGCCGCTGCTGGTAATGCTCGTCGAAGGTCAAGATCTCGCCGCGCTTGATGCGCTCGGAATAGGTCGAGAGCATGAATTCTTCCTGCGGGCGGTAGTAGACGATGTAGTGCACGCTCTCGAAATGGCGCTTGAGGAAATCGTGCAGCGCCTGCACGCGCGGGCGTGTCGACAGCCAGGAATGCACCTGCTCGGACGAGCCGAGATAGACCCCCTCGGGCCAGGAATTCACCCCCTCGGCCAGCATGGCGTCGAAACGGGCCACATAGGCCTCTTGCTCGGCGCGGGTATGGGCGCCAAGGGCATGCTTCTTGTTCGCGGCACCGGCCATCTCGCCCACGCCGACCAGCCCGGCCAGACCCAGCTCCAGCTGCGCGATGTTGCGCGGATCGAAGGGCTGATAGCGGATGCCCTGATCCTGCAGCGCGGTGCGGTTCAGCGACAGGAAGGACTGGATGGTCGTGGTGCCGGATTTCGGCGTCCCGATGTGGATGACGGCTTTCATGAGGCGGTCCGGTAGCTGGCCAGCAGCGCCAAGATATGCTCGGGCAGGCTGACGGGGGGGATGGCATGGGTCCAGTAGGTGGCCGGGGTCACGCCGCCATTCAGGACGCGCTCCAGAACGGCGTGCAGCGACTCGGCGTCGCCGGCGCGGAACACCGTCTCGGGGCAGCGCCCCAGTTCCTGCGCACCGCCCCGGTCCGAGGTGATGAGAGGGATGTGCCTTGCATGCATTTCAATGGCGACTTGCGGCAGGTTGTCTTCCCAGATCACCGGGACGATGCCCATGTCCACGCTTTGCAGCAGGTCCGACAAGCCGGCATGGGTATAGCCGTCCACATGCCGCAAGGTGGCGATATGGCCCTGCAACGCTTCCATCAGCGCGACGGGCTCGGCTTCGAGCTTGCGCGCGGCGACGGTCAGATGGATGCGCGAAGCCAGCGCCCGTGGGAGCCGGCGCAGGGCCTGCATTAGGAAATGGAAGCCCTTGTCGCGCCGCATGTAGCCCAGATAGGCAAGGTGCAGCGTGCCGTCGTCGGACAGGAAGCTCGGCTGCGGCTTGGTGTAGTGCCATTCTCCGGCCTCGGCGCTGCCGATATAGAGCGTCTGCAGCCGCGAGGCGTGGATGCCGTGGGTCAAGGCGATCTGCCGCACGCGATCCGAAACGCACAGCACGCGGTCGCAATGGGCATTGATCAAACTGACCATCCGCGCGCGTCGCTGCAGGAAGGCGTCGGCTTGCGCGCGGGCGGTCTGCTGCGTGGGCGGTGTGCGGGGTGCCTCACGCTCAGGGGCAGCGTTCGAGACGGGAAGGCCGCTGCCCGCGCCCGCTGCCTCGAAGGCCAGCATCGGGGCGGGCGCCGGCATGGGGGCTACACTGGGCGCAGCGACAGGGGAGGCGCCGGCGTGCGCGGCGTCCCGCTTGCGGTGGCGCGCGGTTTTCAAGCGACGCAGGCTGCGCCACGCGCTGCCGGCCAAGGGCTCGAACACCCCGTCATAGAAACCCGAGCCGGGGCCCATACCCATCCGCGACAGGCCCCAGGCGGTGGCATAGGCCATCCGGACCGAACCCTGCGAGGGCCGCGCCACGAGACAGCGCGTGCATTTCTCGCCCGCGTGGAAATCATCGCAGGTCTCGCGCTCGGAGAACCACAGATTCACCTGCGGACAGATCGGGTAGTAATTGTGCAGCGACAGCACGAACTTGGTCTGGGGCCAACGGTCCTTCAGCGACAGGACATTCGCGGGAAGGCCTTCGAGGTTGTTGAAATGGATGACATCCCAGGGCCCTGTCCGCTCGACGAAATCGGCAAAGGCCTTCTCGGTCGGGGCGTGTTCCAGCTGCTCGGGGCGGCCGTAGCCGGCATGCGACGGCGCGATGACCCCGGAATTGACCAGCACATGCCGCTGCTGCGCCCCTTGGCCGCGCGTGACGACATGGGGATCGCGCCGGTGAAGGTCATGGGCCAATCCGGCGCAGAGCATCGCCGTCTCGATGCCGTCTTGCCGGCCCAGCGCATGCAGGAGATTGCGCTGATAGACGGTGACGCCACCGCCGCGCTTGTCGGCATCGAACGGGTCGGCCCAGTTGTAGAACAGGATCCTCACGCTTCAGGGTCTTTCCGCCGCTTGCGGCCCCGGCCGCCACGGGGGCGGTCCGGGCCGTCGTCGCCCAGGGCTCCCTCCAGCTTGGCGATCCGTGCCTGCTGGGACAGCACGAGGCTGCGCAGGCGGCCGATCTCGGCGCTGAGCATGGCAACACTTTCATCCATCTTTCGCTGCCCATCGTCGAGGGCGCGGGGCAGCGCGTCAAGCATGGTCGGCAGGTCGATCGACGCGTTGGGCAGGGCGGCCAGAAGCTCCAGCCCCTCGCGGGAGCGTTTGGCGATGGCGGCGAAATCGGGTCCACCGCCCAATCCCGTGCCCGCCTCGGCTGCAAGGGTCTCACGTGCGCTCTCGACCACGTCGCGGATATGGCGCGGCTTCAGATCGGACCGACCCAGCCCACGCTGCAGCGGCAGCAGCCTTGGGTCCAGTTTCGGATTGGGATCTCGGCCAGAGCCAACGGGATGCAACAGCATCGGCTTGTCGAGCGCCGCGAGGAAATCTGCATAGATCGCGTCCTCGTTCCGAAGATCGTCCGTGAACTGGCGGATCATCACATTCCGAGGGCCGAGGATCTCCAGCCAGGGATGCAGGGCGAGGGCATAGTCCCAGTGGACGGGCTCCAGCCAATGGCAAACAGTGGCGTCGAAGCCGGGCACGTCGCGCCCCATCTTGATGAGCTGGTTATAGTAGCTTTCCAGATGATCCTGCGGCGCGCGCAGGTAGGCGATGGCCCGGATCCGGATGTCCGGAGTCCGTTCGACCAAGGCCCTGAAGCGTTCGACGGCGCCGGGATAGGCCGCGAGGCGGATAAGCTCTTCACTGCTGATGAGAAGGGCATGACCTTCGGGGAGCATCCGGGCTTCCTCGAGGAAGATGTCCCACAGAGCATCCGAATCCTCCACAGGATCGAAGCTGAACATCATCTTGTGGGCGCCTGCTTCGTGCAGCAGGGTTAGCGGCAGTGTCGAGTGCTTGTCGTGATGGCGCGCGGTCTGCGCATAATGCAGACCCAGCCCGGCAAGGCCCTCGGCATTGTTGGCGCAGAACACCTGCAGCGCGGTGGTCCCGGTCTTGAAATGGCCGATATGGAGAATGATGTCGCGGGTCTGGGTCATGCGGGATCCGGATGGCGCCGGGGCGTCATTTCATATTGCTCTTGTGGTGATTGACCGCTTCTTCGAGGTCTTCGAAATACGCAAGCTTGCCTTGGTGCAGCACGATTGCAGCGTCGCAATACTCGCGCAGCTCCTCAAGGTTGTGGTTGACCAGAATGGCGCTGGATTTCAGCATGCGGTCCCTGAACAGCTGTTTGGACTTGCGACGGAAGCTTTGGTCCCCGACGGCAGTCACCTCGTCGACAAGATAGGTGTCGAAGGGGATGCCCATCGAGATCCCGAACGTCAGGCGGGATTTCATCCCCGAGGAATAGGTTCGGATCGGCATGTCGAAATGCTTGCCGATCTGCGCGAAGTCCTGCACGAAATCCGCCAATTCCTCGGTGTCGACGCCATAGACCCGGGCGAGAAACCGGGTGTTCTGCGCGCCGGTCAGATCCTTGTGGAAACTTCCGCCAAGGCCGACCGGAAACGAGATCGACCCGTCGCTCCACACCCTGCCGGAATCGGCGGGCATGGTCCCGGCGATCAACGACAGCAGCGTCGATTTGCCGGCCCCGTTCCCCCCCAGCAAAGCCAGCGACTTTCCGGTTGGCAGGGTCAGGTTCAGGTTCCGGATCACCGGATGGAATTCGTTTCGGACCCAGAAACCCTTGGACAGATGCTCGAAGCGGATCATGGCGACCCAGTCCTCAACCGCGATCGCGAAGGCTGTAGTAGATCATCGCCAGTGCGGCCCAGCCCAACAGCAAGAACCCGAACAGCAGCAACGTGAGCTGCATCCGCTGGGGATACTCGGCGCGTTCCGCAAGCGTCGGGCGAACATAGGTCGCCAGATAAAGCGATTGCCGCTGCGCATTCGACCGCGCACTGTCGAGGGCCTGAAGCGCGGCGGTATAGGTCATCTCCGCGAATTCCTGATTGACCGTCAGTGCCTCGAACTGGGCGATCAGGCGGGGATAATCGGTATCGAAGGTCGTGACGTCCTGCGTGGCGAAGTTCCGGCGTTCCTCGGTGATACGCTGGCGAATGACCTCGATCCGGCGCTCGGCCTGACGGACCCGCGGGTCGCTTTCGGCCGAGGTCTGCAGCAGCAGATCGTAATCGACCAAGGCCTGGGCCAGGGTCTGCTGCAACCCGTTGATCACGCCCATTCGACCGGCAATATCCGCTTGCGGGTCGACGATCTGCGTACGGGCGCGGAAGCTGGCCAGCTCCTCGCGCGCGGTGCGCAGACGCTCCAGCGCATCGTCCAGATCGCGCTGGGCGTTGGCCATGGTGTCCGAGCGCGCCTGTTCATTGAGCGCGTTGATCATCTCCTCGCTCTCGGAGACGATCACCTGCGCGATGCGCTGCGCCATCTCGGCGGTATGGGCGTTCACCTGCACATCCATGAGCCCCGAGTTCTGATCGTAGGACACCGTCACGATGCGGTGCCAGTACCACATCAGATCCTCGATCGTGGCGTCGGGCCAGATCGAGAACAGGGGGTCGGTGCGCCAGAATTCAGAGTAATGGGCGCGTAGATCGACCTGTTCCTGCGTCCGCTCCACGATCTGCTGACTGTGCACATAGGCATAGAGCACGTTGGCATTGGAGGTCGTACTACCGCCGACGAAGGCGCTGAGGCCCCCGACAAGTTCCGAAGCAGAGGTCGTTTCCTCGCTGCGGACGGTGAATTCGGTCTTCGAGGCATACATGTCCTGCGCAAAGACATTGAGGTACAGCGAAAACAGGAAGGTCGGCACGATCACCATGATCACGAAGGCCAGAAACAGGCCGCTGTGCCGACGCTTGAGACGCGCGCGTGCGGCTACAGGTCGGACCGCCGGCTCGGCTGTGTCACCACGGGGTGCGGGGCGGCCCTGCGGGGCCTTGCCGGAGACGTCACGCGCAGGATCGGTATGCTCCGGATTTTCCTCCGACATGGAATCGAGTTGATCGAGCTGCGCGGTATCGGCGGCGGCACGCCGGTTTCGTCTGGCCTGCGTGCCCCGTGCACCAAGGCGTCCCTGTTTTTCCATGCCGGCCTGATCCTGCTCCACGTCGCGGTTCCGCGCGAATTGCACTGCGTTGCGAATTTCTACATAGTCCCGGCTGCATTGGCCAGAAGAAGGGTTGCGCAATGAGTGTCGCCTCCGGTTCCCTTGAAGAGTTTGGCAGTGAGTTGCCGAGGGCACCGCAACGCATCAAATACCGCGCTTTCCGGTCGATTTCGGCATTGATGCTGCGCGAGGTGGCAACCCGCTTCGGTCGGACGCCCGGTGGCTTCATCTGGGCCGTCCTTCAGCCCTTGGCGACGATCATCGTCCTTGGGTTCGCGTTCTCCCTCATCGCACGCACGCCGTCTCTGGGCACCAGCTTCATCATGTTCAAGGCGACGGGTATGCTGCCGTTCAGCATGTTCAAGACGACATCGAACATGGTCGGCAAGAGTCTGTCCTTTTCAAAGCAGTTGCTGGCCTATCCCGGGGTGAACTGGATCGACGCCGTGCTGGCGCGCCTGTTCCTGAACGTCGCGGTGTCTTTGGTCGTCACGATCCTGATTCTGGCAGGAATAATCTACTTTGAAGGGCTGACCCTGATCCTCGATTGGCCAAGGATCGCCATGGCGACGCTGCTGGCCGCCCTGCTCGGTTTCGGGATCGGGATGCTGAATTGCTTCCTTGTCGAGAGAATCTCGATCTGGTCGAACGTCTGGGGCATCATGACCGCACCGCTTATGATCGCTTCCGGTGTGCTGATGCTCTACGACGACCTGCCGCCGCTGGGGCAGAAGTTCTTGTGGTACAATCCGGTGATGCACATCACGGGCCTCATGCGCGAAGGCTTTTATTCGACCTATCAGCCTTCCTACATCTCGATCCCGTATGTCCTCGCCTGCTCCTTGATCCCGTTGTGCCTCGGCTTGTTGCTGGTACGGCGCTACCATCTGGAATTGCTGAACCGCTGATCGGCGCGGTCATTCACCCTCGGCATGCGAGATCACGTCGTCGTGAGGGCGGCCCGTTCGTCCGCGCAGCCCGTCCCACAACGCCAGCCTGAACAGCCGCAGATAGCGCCGGCGTTCGCCTTTGTGGTGGCGCAGTCGCAGAAGCCAGCGCGGGATGTAGAGCAACAGCACCGGGACAAAGAAGATCCCCGTGGCGATCCGGTACAGGATCAGCAGGTTGCGGTGGTAGTAATAGACCTTCCAAAGCGGCCTGATCCGGGGGTCCGCATTGGAATAGGTCGAGCTGTCATGCTCGAACCGGACCGAAGGGTCGAAGGCCAGGCGATGGCCGGCCGCGGTCAGGCCCATCGTGTAGATCGCATCGTCACCATACAGGAACAGCGCAGGATCCGGGTATCCGCGCCGCGCCACGGTCGTTGCGCGGACAAAGAACCCCACGAAGGATGCGCCGTCGATCCTGCGCAGTCCCGGACGGGCAAAATCCTCGGCGCCGAGGTGGAACGCCCCGCGACCGCCTCCCAGCAGCGTGTGGGCCAGAATGCGCTTGTGCCAGAACGGGTTGAAGGTGGGCCGGTTCATCTCGCACAGGGTGCCGTCCGGGTGTCGGACAGCCGCCGCGAACCCGTCATAGCCGTCCAGATCCAAAGCGTGGAAGGCTGCCATGGCGCCGGGCGCCGGGCGCGCGTCATCGTCCATCACGACGATCCAGTCCGGCGCCAGATGGGTCATCGCGTGCCGCATCCCGGCCTCGAAACCGCCGGCGCCGCCCCCGTTCTGCGGCAGCGTCAGCACATGCACGCGTGGATCCTGCTGCGCGGCCAGATAGGCGCCGGTCCCGTCGCCCGAGGCGTTGTCCACCACGAGAATCGCCGCCAGATCCTCCTCCGCCTGCGCAAGGAGCGCGGGCAGGGTCACCTGAAGCTGCTCCAGACGCCGATACGTCACGACAACGGCAACGAGGCGTCCCTGCGCCCCTGTCAGACCCTCAGTCCCGTCCATGTCCCGTCGCCCTTTTCCCTTGTGCGGCCAACTAGGCCCACCCTGCGCGGCGTGTCAAACGAGGGGCCACGAACACCGATCTGCCAAAAAGGAACAGGTCAAATGCAACATGAAGACCACTGTTTCGCCACAATCCCGCTCAAAGCGCTGCCGTCGTTTCCGGTCAGAGTGTTTGTTAGTGTGTTAGTAGGGGTTTGGCCATGGAGCTTCGGCTTGACGGCATAGTGCAGACAGGCGTCTCGCTGCTCGATTCCGGCATTACGGATTTCGAGGTGGCGGTGGTGGACGGGGTGGTTCATCTCTACGCGTCCACCGGTCGCAACGGCGGCGTCGCCGAGTATGTGATCGGCGCTGACGGGCAGGTCACTCTCCACAGTCGCGTCATCTTTCCCGACAACATCACCGGCAGTGTTGATGACAATCTTGTCCTCGTCGACACGCCGAATGGTCCCGTTTTGATGGTCGGCAGCCGCGGCAGCGGCTTGATCGGCTATAACATCACCGGCAACGGTGGATTGGGCCAGCAGGGCACGACGGGCTGGGGCGCTTTGGATACCGCGATCGAAGGGGGCAGCGTCGCCTATCTGGCAGCCCTGATGGAGCTGTCCGATCAAACCGGCGGCTGCTTCCCCGGCGGGTTTGACAGCACCCATGTCGTGTCTGTTGCCGGCGCCACGGTCGGCAGTCAGGAATTCGTGCTGGTCGCGGATGCCGTGGGGAACAGCGTGACCGCATTCCGGTTCGATGCCCGCGCCGGCCGCTTGGTCGAGGTGTCGGAAATGGGGGCAGAGCAAGGCCTCGGCATCGACGCGCCGACCGCGATGGAGGTCGTGACGCTGGGCGGCCAGACCTTCGTGCTGCTGGCCTCGGCCAATACCTCGTCGATATCGGTGATGCAACTGACGGCGGGCGGCGATCTGGTTCCGACGGATCACGTCGTCGACACGGGCGCGACCCGGTTCGAGGGGGTGCAAGCCCTCGCCGTCACCGAAGTCGATGGCCGCGTCTTCATCGTCGCCGGCGGCGCGGACAACGGCATCACCCTGTTCACCATGCTGCCGGATGGCACCCTTCTGGAACTGCAGACGCTGGCGGACGCCGACAACACGTCGATGCATTCGGTCTCGTCGCTGGAGATCGCGGTGTCCGGCGACACACTCTATGTCTTCGTCGGCTCGCAGCGAGAGGGCGGCATCACCACCTTCACGCTGGACCTTTCGGATCTGGGCCGGGTGATCGAGGGGCAAGGCGGCCGCGAGGAGCTCTCGGGGACCAATCGGGCGGATATCCTGATGGCCTCCGGCGCGAATGACACGCTGATCGGCGGCAATGGCGACGACATCCTCGTGTCGGACGGAACCGGTACCGAGATGATCGGCGGGGCCGGGGCCGACACTTTCGTCATCCGCGAAGGCAGTGGGGCAACGGCGATCCAGGACTTCCGGCCGGGCGAGGATCGGCTGGATCTGAGCGACCTGCCGATGCTGCGGGACCCGTCGCAGCTGACGGTGACCAGCACATCCTCCGGGGCGGTGATCGAATACCGCGGACATGTGGTGGTGATCTCGTCCGCCTTGGGGCAACCGTTGCAGATCCGCGACCTGTTCCCGGATGGCTTCGACTGGGCCGATCATTTTCCCTATCTCCCTCCGGAAGGCGAGGAATCGGACAATCCCGGCGTCTGGCGCGTCGGAAGCCGCAACAACGATGACCTCGGCGGAACGGCGCGCGACGATACGCTGGACGGCGGGAACGGTCGCGATACGCTCGATGGCGGCCGAGGCGACGATCTGCTCGTCGGTGGGGGCGGTAACGATGTCCTGCGGTCCGCAAGCGGGGACAACACGCTGATCGGCGGCGACGGGGCTGACCGGGTCATCGGCGGCAGCGGCAGGGATTCCATCGAAGGGGGATCCGGCAACGACAAGCTCAAGGGCGGCGCCGGGCAGGACACGATCCACGGCGGGACCGGCAATGACAAGCTCCTCGGCGGAGGGGGCGACGATCTGCTGATCGATTCTGAAGGGCGCAATGTCATCAAAGGCGGCGGCGGGAATGACACCGCCCGGGGTGGTTCCGACAGTGACCGGATCCTCGGTGGGTCGGGACAGGATCTTCTGGAAGGCGGCGACGGCGCGGACACGCTGGATGGCGGCGGTGGCCACGACACGATGCGCGGCGATGCCGGAAGCGACGTGATGCGCGGTCGGTCGGGCGACGACGTCATCGATGGCGGGGACGGCAACGACAATCTGCAGGGGGATGGCGGCGACGACACCCTGCTGGGCGGCAATGGGGCCGACACGCTGGACGGGGGGGATGGCGATGACAGTGTCGATGGCGGCGAGGGCAACGATCGGCTGTTCGGACGCATCGGCGACGACGAGTTGGACGGCGGCAGCGGCAACGATGCCGTCTGGGGCGATGAAGGCAACGACACGCTTCATGGCGGCTGGGGGGATGACTGGCTCTCCGGCGGCAGCGGCAACGATGTCCTGAGCGGAGGGCCGGGCAATGATACGCTACGCGGGGGCTCTGGCGACGATCGTTTCTGGGGTGGCGCGGGGGCCGATGTCTTCGAGTTCTTCCGCGATCACGATACCGGGCGGGTCATGGACTTCAATCCGAACGAAGGCGATCTGATCAAGCTGGACGACTGGATCTGGTTCTCGCTGGGCGATCTTACGGCAGAAGAGGTCGTGGAACGGTTCGGCTCCGTCGACGGGCATGGGAATGTCGTTCTCGACTTCACCGATGTGGGCGGCAATGTCGTGACCCTGAATGGCTATGACGATCTGGAGTCGTTGCCTGACTATATCGAGATCATGTGATGGCGGGGTATCGACCCCAGGAACATTCTTTAGCAGGAAGGGTGGCTCGCGCCACGCGGGCCACGGTCCCCCGCAAATACCAAGGCGAACGCGCGTCAGTCCGTGTCGCGGAGGTTGGCGGAGGTGCGCTCGGCTTTCTTCGGCGGCCCACCCATGTCGCCATTCGCCGGCAAGGTCTGGTTCTCAAGATCCCGACGCAGCCAGCGCATCATTTCGTCCACCGCGGTGTTTGCATCATCGGCCTCAAGGGCGGTCTGAAGCGCATGAAGGGCGCGGGTGATCTCGAATTCGGAGAGCATCGACTCCCGTGCACTTCCCAGCTTCGGATGGGCCGTGCGCTCAAGCTTGCGGGCGACCGTCAGTTCTTCGTGCAGCTTCTCGCCGTCACGAAGGCCCGTGGTGATGATCTCGATATCGCCTTCGGGGTTGGCCCCGTCACGCACCGAATAACCGGCCGCTTCGATGACTTGCCGCGCCAGATCGGCGATGCGCACCGGCTCACCCATGTCGAGCACGAAGATCTCGCCACCCTGCGCCAACGTCCCGGACCACAAGACCAGACGGCACGCCTCCTGAATGGTCATGAAATACCGGGTGACATCCTTGTCCGTCACCGTGACCGGGCCGCCCCGGCTGACCTGCTCGTAGAAGATCGGCACGACCGACCCCGAAGAGCCAAGGACATTCCCGAACCGAACCATGGTGAAGATCGTCCCGGCAGAGCGTCGTGCCATATCGCCGACGATCAGCTCGGCCATGCGTTTGGTTGCCCCCATCACCCCGATCGGCCGCACCGCCTTGTCGGTCGACACCAACACAAAACGCTCAAGGCCTGCATCGTTGGCAGCCTGAGCGACGACCTGCGTGCCGAATACGTTGTTGGCAATGCCGGCGAGCGGGTTCTGTTCGACCATCGGCACATGCTTGTAGGCCGCCGCATGAAGGATGACCTGAACCGACTGACGCGCGATTGTCGCCTCGACCACGCGGCGATCCGTCACCGACCCGAGGATCGGCACAATGTCGCAGTCTGTGCCCTCGGCCAGGGCCCGCAGCTCGCGGTCGATGTTGAACAGGGCAAATTCGGTGAGTTCGAAGAGGACCAGCTTGCGCGGTTTGCACGCGAGGATCTGGCGGCAGATCTCGGACCCGATGGAGCCGCCCGCGCCGGTGATCATCACCACGCGGCCCTCGTAAGCAGAACACCCACCGTCCAGAGCGTCCTTCAGATGCTTTCGTCCCAGAACCGAATTCGGGAGGACCGGCGTCAGCTTGTTGACGATCTCCTCCTCGCCGATCAGCTGCGCGAACGAGGGCAGAGCCTGCACATCCACATGCAGACCGGCGATCCGTCGTGCAATCTGCGCCTGCCTCGGCTGGCTGAGGGACGGCATGGCCAACAGAACCCGATCGACCCCATGCGCATGGATCAGGGATTCGATCCGCTGGGCCGGATACACCGTCTGCCCGGCAACACTCATGCCGTGAAGAACACTGTTGTCGTCGACGAAACCGACCAGCCGCACCTCGTCTGAGGTGCGCAGCGCCATGGCCAATTGGATGCCGGTCTTGCCCGCGCCGTAGATCATCACGCGCGTTTCCGGCTGGTTATGGCGGTAGATCGCCATCAGGATCTTCAGCAAGGCAACCCGCGACGCGCCGCTGAACACCGAATAGATCAGCGCCAGCACGATGGGGGTGCCATTCTCGACCCCAGATACTTGGACAAGCCGCAGAACGATCAGAAGCCCGGCCAGAACGCCGCCCAATGCCGCGGATCGACTGAGGGCCGAGAGTTCGTAGGATTTCAACTGAACCCGCGGCAGCCCCAGACCGATGGACAGGAAAACAGCCGCGATCGACATCAGCACAAGCGCAGGCGCCTCGGCGCGGACCTCGCCCGACGTCGGGATTGCCCCGATGGAAATGGCCATCGCGGCCAGCATCGACACGGGAACGAGCAATACATCCAGCGACAGAAGGATCAGTTGCTTGGCCGGCCTGGATAAGGTCGTAAGACGCGACAACATGCGGAAACCAAAAAAAGAACCAGAATGACTTGATTGGGCCTTGGCGGTGTCAGCAAACCGCTGCGAGCCACGAGAACTGCGACTCAGCTTTGCACGATTTGCCGCTTGTTTCAGCATTTATTTCGCCCTGCTCCCGGAAAACGAGTACGCTATCGCCGTCTTTCCAGCAAAAGTGGTATGACGTTAGCATTGCTGCATCGCAGCAAGCAAGGGGGGTGCCGAGCGCTTGAGCGGTCGCCCGCCGGTAGACAACGTCTCTGCAGGCGTGCCCCGGAGAGACGGTGTCAGTCGATGCCCATCCGCTTCAGATAGCCTTCGATCAGCGGCACGTCCGAGGGATTGTTCAGCTCCCAGAAGGCGGCGCCGGGGGCCGAGACCTCGACCGCGGCGATCTTGTGCCCATGCTCGAGGAAGCGCAGCTGTTCCAGCCCTTCGAGCTGCTCCAGCGTGCCCGGGGTGAGGCCTGCGTAGAGTTTCAGCGCCTCCGGCGTATAAGCATAGAGGCCGACATGGTGGAACACCGGGATTTCCGCGTCGGGCTTCAAGGAGCCGGTGAAGGGGATCACTTCCTTCGAGAAATAGATCGCATTGCCGACCAGATCGCGCACGACTGTGGTGGCGCCGACGCGGCCGTTGCGGCGATCGTTGAGGAAATTGTCCAGCGCCTCGCGGTCGCAACGCAGCACGGGGGTCGCGACCTGCCGCGTCTCATCCTCGCGCATCGCGGCAATCAGGGCCGAGACGAAATGCGGCGGGGTCAGTGGCGCGTCGCCTTGAAGGTTGACGATGATCGGCTGGCCGAGGCCCGCGCGTTCCACCGCCTGCGTCACGCGCTCGGTGCCGTTGGCGCATTCGGGCGCGGTCATGATCACGTCGCAGTCGATGCGGCGAGCCTCGTCGGCGATGCGCTCGTCATCGGTGGCGACGAAGATGCCGGTGACGCCACGGGTGGACACGGCGGCGGCGCGGGCCGCCATGACCGAGCGTTCCAACAGGGTGCGTTCGGTGCCCGAGGCGCCTTTCAGCGTCGCCAAGGGCTTGGCCGGATAGCGGGTCGAGGCATAGCGGGCGGGGATGACGATGACGGCATCACGCATCGAGGCTCTCCTTCGACAGACGATCGAAGGCCGAGAGCTGGCCGAGCAGCACCTTCATCTGATGCAGCGGCACCATGTTCGGGCCATCGGACGGTGCGTTGTCCGGGTCCTCATGCGTCTCGATGAACAGGGCCGAGACGCCGACAGCGCAGGCCGCGCGCGCCAGCACCGGCACGAATTCGCGCTGCCCACCCGAGGTCGCGCCCTGCCCGCCCGGCTGCTGCACCGAATGGGTCGCGTCGAACACCACCGGATAGCCGGTCGCCGCCATCACCGGCAGGCCGCGGAAATCGGTGACCAGCGTGTTGTAGCCGAACGAGGTGCCCCGGTCGCAGAGCATGATGTTCTGGTTGCCGGTCGAAGCGACCTTGTCGGCCACGTTCTTCATGTCCCACGGCGCGAGGAACTGGCCCTTCTTCACGTTGATCGCCTTGCCGGTCTCACCGGCGGCGAGCAGCAGGTCGGTCTGGCGGCACAGGAAGGCCGGGATCTGCAGCACGTCGACCGCCTGCGCGGCCTTGGCGCAATGCCAGGGCTCATGCACATCGGTCAGCACCGGCACGCCGAATTCCTCGCGGATCGCGGCGAGGATCTCGAGCCCCTTCTCCATCCCCAGCCCCCGCGCCGTCGAAATCGACGAGCGGTTTGCCTTGTCGTAGCTGGCCTTGAAGATCAGCTTGGTGCCCGTGGGCTCGCAGGCCTCCAGAATGCCCGCGCACATCGCCCGCGCATGGTCGAGGCTCTCCAACTGGCAGGGACCGGCGATCAGCGCGAAGGGGTTGGACCCTCCGATGCGGATGTCTCCGATAGGAACGATATGGGGCATGGCAGGTCCTCGGGCTGGAATTAGCCGGCGTCTGGGCCGTTCAGGGGTGCATAGGATGCGGGCGCCCGCAGGTCAACGGGCGGCCAGAAGCGCCGCCGTCGGCAGGGCCTCGGCCCCCAGCGCCGCCCGTGCCCGCGCCACGCCCTGCGTCACATCGGCGGCCAGCAGGATATGCGGCTCGGCCAGACCATGGGCGGCCATGCGCATCCGCAACGGCATGTCGGCCCCGGTCAGCACCACCACAACGTCACGCTTCCGGGCCGAGGCGACCAGGCCCTCGACAGTGTTGATCGCCGTCGCATCCACCATCGAGGCTTCGGAAAAGTCGATGACCAGCGCGCGGTGCTGATCGCCGATCTTCTCCAGCACCGCCCCGACCGAGGCCGCGGCCCCGAAGAAGAACGCCCCCCGGATGCGGTAGACCAGCACGGCATCGTCGCGGGCCGGACCGGCCTCAGCCTCGTCGCCATCGCGCGACACCCCAGCCGCGCGGGACATGCGGTGGATGAACAGCACCGAGCCCAGCGCGAAACCGACGACGATGGCCTCGGTCAGATCGCGGAACACGGTCAGGCCCAGCGTCACGGCCATCACGGCGGCCTCGCCCCGCGCGCTGCGGATCAGGGTGACGATGGCGTGGCGCTCGATCATGTTCCACGCCACGGTTGCCAGCACGCCTGCCAGCGCGGCCAAGGGGATCATGCCCACCAAGGGCGCGGCGATCAGCATGAAGCCCAGAACGAACAGGGCATGCAGCATCCCCGCCACCGGCGAATGGGCGTTGGCCCGCACATTGGTCGCCGTCCGGGCGATGGTGCCGGTCGCGACCATGCCCCCCATCAGGCCCGAGGCGATATTGGCCACGCCCTGCGCCACCAGCTCCATGTTGGACGAATGCCGCCGCCCGCTCATCCCGTCCGCGACCACCGCCGACAGCAGCGCCTCGATGGAGCCCAGCAGCGCGAAGCCCACGGCATTGGGCAGCACCGCCAGCGCCAGCTCGGCCGAGAGGGGCGGCCATTCCGGCGCGGGCAACATCGCGGGGACGGGCCCGAAGGTTGAGACGATGGTCGGCGTGTCCAGCCCCAGCAACGCCACCGCCAGCGTCGTCGCGGCGACAGCGATCAGCAGGTTCGGCAGCCGGGGGGCGAAGCGCTTGAGCCCGACGATCAGCACGATGGTCACGGCGGCCAAGGCGATGGTCACCGGGTTCGCCGTCGGCAGCGCCTGCCAGATCACCGGCAGTTTCTCCAGGATCGGGCCGGGCTCGGGGCCGGACAGGGTCAGGCCCAGCAGGTCCTTGATCTGACTGGCAAAGATGATCGTACCGATGCCGGCGGTGAAGCCCACGGTGACGGGATAGGGGATGAAGCGGATGTAGGAGCCCAGCCTGAGCAGCCCCAGCGCGGCCATCAACAACCCGGCCAGCAGCGTTGTCATCACCATGCCGCCGATCCCGTGCTGCGCCACTGTGGCAGCGACGAGCACGATGAAGGCGCCCGCCGGTCCGCCGATCTGATAGCGGCTGCCGCCCAGCGCCGAGATCACGAAGCCGCCGACAATCGCCGTATAGAGCCCCATCGCCGGGGTCCCGCCCGAAGCGATGGCAATGGCCATCGACAGCGGCACGGCGACGATGGCGACGGTCAGGCCCGCCACGGCGTCGCGTTTGAGGTGATCGACGGTGTAACCCTCGCGCAGGACGGGGATCAGCGCCGGGACAAGCCGGTCGGAATAGGGCATCGGGGCCGCCAGAATGACAGAGACGGCGCGAGCCTATCGCGCCGTCCCCAAATCACGCAAGCGGGCCGGTTGTCACAGCACGGAGTGGAAGCTGTCCGTCTCGGGATCATAGGCCTCGAGCCCGCCTTCCCCGATGTCGTGCCACAGGCCGTGCAAGGTCAGCGTCTCGTTCTCGACGGCTTCCTTCACGAAGGGGAAGCTCATCAGGTTCGACAGCGAGATGCGTACCGCCTGTTTCTCCATCGCCGAGATCCGGGCCTCGGCATCGCCGATTTCAGCGGTCGCCTCATAGCCCGGGCGCAGGATTTCCATCCAGGTGCCGACGAAGCTGGAGGATTGCGCCAGCTCCGGCGCCTTGCCGGCGCACATGTCATGGCAGCCGCGCACGCCGCCGCAGTTCGAATGGCCGACCACGATCACATGCGCGACCTTCAGCGCGGTCACCGCGTATTCGACCGCCGCCGAGGTGCCGTGCTGCTGTCCGTCCGGCGTGTAGGGCGGCACGAGGTTGGCGATGTTGCGGTGGATGAAGAACTCGCCCTGATCGGCGCCGAAGATCGCCGTGACGTGCACGCGTGAGTCGCAGCAGGCAATGAGCATTGATCGCGGATGCTGGCCCTCTTGGGCTAAGTGCCTGAACCAGCTCTTGTTTTCGGCATATTGCGTGGCGCGCCAACCGCGGAATCTGTTCGTCAGATATCCGGGCAACTTGCGGGCGTGCGTCATCGGTCCATCCCCTTAATTCTGCCTTAATCACAGGCCATCCCAGTGCTATGCTCAATTTGCAGGAAAATCGAGCAGCTTCCCAGACCCGGAGCAACCTTTTGTTAGCACCGAGAAAAGATCCTCGGTTCGGGTGAATAAGGGAAGGCCGTTAGGGGCAGAAAGGGTGCGATTGTGACGTTTGTCATCGAGATGCGTCCGAGTGAGCGCGTCATTATTGACGCCGCAACCTTGGATGACTTGTTCAAACGGTTGGGTGACCGCGGGGCCGAAGGCTTCGTCATGCAGACCGTCGAGACGATTTCGGACATCCTGGCCGAAGTCGATGCCTTCGTGCGACACGAGGCCTATGACGAGATTCCACCGCGGGCCCAGCAGGTCTCGCGGCTCTGTGCCGAAATCGGCCTGACCTCCTTGGCGCGGGTATCCCGCGACATGGCGATCTCGGCGCGTCGGCAGGACATGGTCGCGTTCCGCGCGGTCTGGGAACGTCTTGTCCGGATCGGTGATCGCTCGTTGGCGATGGTCTGGGAGATGCCCGGCCTCTCGCTGTAAGCCTTCCGGCTTGCGGCTGACCCGCCTGCGTTGAGCGCAGTGGGGTGCGTTGTGCGTCATCGGCGCGCGGCGTCGTTGCTCGTTCTGGCGCGGTCTCCCCTTCTGGTGCCCCTGTTCCGGTGCCCGTGACGTTTGGGCCCTCGAGCGGCTCACGGCACGGGCCTCAGAACCCCGCCGATTTTGCCGATCTGGGAAACAAACTATCCACGGTTGGTAAAGAAAGGGTTAACAGCCCTCTGATTCGGCGCCGTTTTCCGGCCTCGCGCGTTGTCCGTGGCATGTCCCTTCCTTTCCGCCGCGCTTGCGGCGTAGGGTGGGACGACCACGATCAGAGAGACGAATGATGCGCCACAGCCTCGCCACCTTCGCCCCGGCCGACACCCCCTCGATCCCGCTGCACGCCATCGCCAGCGAGGATCTGGCCGCCTGGCTGGATACCCAGCCCGAAAGGGTCCGGACCTGGCTGGCCGCCGTGGATTTCAAAGCCGGCAATGGTGAGACGCTCTGTGTGCCCGACGCCGCCGGCGGCATTGCGCTGGTGGTGTTCGGCTTGGGCAACGCCAAAGCACGCCGGCGCACGCGCATGGCCCTTGGGACCGCCCGCGCGAAGCTGCCGCAGGGCACCTATCACCTCGCCTCGGGCTTCGACGCCGAGGCGCTGCCGGAACAGGCTCTCGGCTGGCTGCTGGCCGGCTACAGTTTTGACCGTTTCCGCCACCGTCCGGCCGAGGAGATCCCGCAGCCCGCACTGAAGGCCCCGGCGGGCATCGATGCAGGCCGGCTGGCGATCCTCGCCCGCGCCGAATGGCTGACGCGCGACCTGATCAACACCCCGGCCTCGCAGATGGGCCCTGAGGAGCTGGAATCGACCATCCTTGCGCTGGGGGAAGAATTCGGCGCCGATGTCTCGGTCACCTATGGCGACGACCTCCTGCACGAGAATTTCCCGCTGATCCACGCGGTCGGCCGCGCCTCGGACCGGACGCCGCGCCTTCTGGACCTGCGCTGGGGGCAGGAGGGGCCGCGCGTGACGCTGGTCGGCAAGGGCGTGTGCTTCGATACCGGCGGGCTGAACATCAAACCGGGCGCCTCGATGGGGCTGATGAAGAAGGACATGGGCGGCGCGGCGACCGTGGCCGGGTTGGCGCTGATGATCATGGCCCTGGGCTGGAAGGTGCGGTTGCGGGTGCTGATCCCGGCGGTGGAGAATTCGATCTCCGGCAGCGCGATGCGGCCGGGCGACGTGCTGACCGCGCGCAACGGCAAGACGGTCGAGATCAACAACACCGATGCCGAGGGGCGTCTGGTGCTGGCCGATGCGCTGGCGCTGGCCTGCGAGGAAGAGCCCGAGGCGCTGATCTGCATGGCCACGCTGACCGGCGCGGCGCGGGTGGCGCTGGGCCCTGACCTGCCGCCCTTCTACACCGACGACGAGGATCTGGCACTGGCCCTCTCCGACGGCGCCGCACATGAGCGCGACCCGCTTTGGCGCCTGCCCTTCCACGACCCTTACGACGCGATGATCGAACCGGGGATCGCGGATCTGGACAACGCGCCCTCGGGCGGGATGGCGGGTTCGATCACCGCCGCGTTGTTCCTGCGCCGCTTTGCCGAGGGCGCACAACGCTTCGCCCATTTCGACATCTACGGCTGGCAACCCGCCGCCGCCCCGGCGCGGCCGAAAGGCGGGATCGGGCAAGGCGCCCGTGCTGTGCTCTGGGCGCTGCCCGAGGTGCTGGGCGAAGAGATCGAGGGCAAGGCATGACCGACCGGCGCTACCTGCGCGCCGCCGGAGGGGTCGCGCATGAAAGCCTGCGCGGCGCGCTGGACGGCGCGCTGTTCGTCCCCGGCCGCTGGCAACGTGTGACCGTGCCGCTGACCGACCTCTGCGCCACGCCCGCCGGCGCGCGGGATCGTCAGATGCTGCTGGGCACGCGGTTCTGCGTGATCACCGAATGCGACGGCTATGCCTTCGGCTTCGACGGAGATGAGGGCTATTGTGGCTGGATCGCCGAGGACGCGCTGGGCGAGGATTCGGCGGTGACGCATTGGGTCTCGGCCCCCGCAACGCATGTCTATCCCGCCGCCGACATCAAACAGCGCGAACGCATGGCATTGAGCCTCGGCGCCCGCGTGGCCGTCACGGACGAGGCCGGGCGCTTCGCCGTCACGCCGCACGGCTATATTCCCGCCAAGCACCTGCGCACGATCGGCGACTGGCGGGCGGATGGCATCGCTGTGGCGCGCGACTTCCTCGGGACGCCCTATCTTTGGGGCGGCAATTCGCGTGAGGGGATCGATTGTTCGGGCCTCGTGCAGGCGGTGTTCCGCGCCACCGGACGTGACTGTCCGGGTGACAGCGACATCCAGAGCCTGATGGCCGGGGCCGAGGTCGTGCCGGGATCTGAAGAAGCGGGCGATCTGATCTTCTGGGCAGGCCATGTCGCCGTGGTGACCGGACCGGGCCGGGTCATCCATGCCAACGCGCACAACATGGCCGTGACAGAAGAGGACCTCGAGGCCGTGATTGCGCGCGCCGACGAGCCCGTTATGCGCCGTTTGCGCCCGTCGCATTGAGTATTTGCAACAAGGTGAGAGGGCCGGGCGCCCGGTCTGAGCCACGCGACTCGACTTACAAATCTTCGTTCCGAAAATATCCTCGGGGGGTGAGCCCGCAGGGCGAGGGGGGCAGACAGCCCCCCTTTCCGTCCCGCCCACCTGACGCAAGGTTTCGGATGACAATCCCCCACGCCCGGCTACCGTGGAGCGCCATCGCCAGACCGGAGGAGACCCGATGTCCAGCCCCTACCCGACCCTGCTTGCCCCCCTGGACCTGGGCTTCACCACGCTCAAGAACCGCGTCCTGATGGGCTCGATGCATTCGGGGCTGGAGGAGCGCGGCGACTGGGCTCGCGTCGCCACCTATTACGCCGAACGCGCGGCGGGGGGCGTCGCGCTGATCGTCACCGGCGGCATGGCCCCGAACACGGAAGGCGGCGTGTTTCCGGGGGCGGCGGGCCTCTACACCCCACAGGACATCGCCAACCACCAGCTGGTGACCGACGCCGTGCACAAGGCGGGCGGCAAGATCGCCATGCAGATCCTGCACGCCGGCCGCTATGCCTATGGGCCGGATTGCGTCTCGTCCTCGGCGATCAAGTCGCCGATCAGCCCCTTCCCGCCTAAGGAGCTGGACGAGGAGGGCATCGAAAAGCAGATCGCCGATTTCGTCACCGCCGCCGTCCGGGCGCGCGAGGCCGGCTATGACGGCGTCGAGGTGATGGGCTCCGAGGGCTATTTCCTCAACCAATTCCTCTGCCTGCATGTCAACAAACGCACCGACCGCTGGGGCGGCTCGTATGAGAACCGGATGCGCCTGCCCGTCGAGGTCGTCCGCCGCGTGCGCGAGGCCGTCGGGCCGGATTTCATCATCATCTACCGCATCTCGCTGTTGGATTTGGTGCCGAACGGCCAGTCCTTCGACGAGATCGTCACGCTGGCCAAGGCCATCGAGGCGGCCGGCGCGACGATCCTCAACACCGGCATCGGCTGGCATGAGGCGCGCGTGCCGACCATCGCCACCTCGGTTCCCCGCGCGGGCTTCGCTTGGGTGACGAAGAAGCTGATGGGCAAGGTGTCGATCCCGGTCATCACCTCGAACCGGATCAACAGCCCCGACACCGCCGAGGCCGTCCTGCGCGAGGGTTGCGCCGACATGGTGTCGATGGCACGCCCCTTCCTTGCCGATGCCGAGTTCGTCAACAAGGCTGCCGCCGGGAAGGCCGAGACCATCGCCCCCTGTATCGGCTGCAATCAGGCCTGCCTCGATCATACCTTCAGCGGCAAGATCTCGACCTGTCTGGTCAACCCGCGCGCCTGCCATGAGACCGATCTGAACTACTCGCCCACCGAGGCCGCCAAGACCGTCGCCGTGATCGGCGCGGGCCCCGCGGGGCTGATGACGGCCTTGGTCGCGGATCAGCGCGGCCACAAGGTGACGCTGTTCGAGCGCGACCAGGTGATCGGCGGGCAGCTGAACATGGCGCGTGTGATCCCCGGCAAGGAGGAGTTCCACGGCCTCGTCCATTGGTTCGAGACCATGCTCAAGGCCTCGGACGTCGAGCTGAAGCTGGGGACCGAAGCCACCGCCGAGGCGCTGATGGGCTTTGACGAGGTGATCGTCGCGACCGGCGTCAGCCCTCGCGATCCGGGCATTCCGGGGCAGGACGGGGCGAATGTGCTCTCCTATATCGACGTGTTGCGCGGCAAGGCCCCGGTGGGCGCGCGCGTGGCAGTGATCGGTGCGGGAGGCATCGGCTTCGACGTGGCGGAGTACGTCACGCATGAAGGCGTCTCGCCGACGCTGGATCCCGCCGAATGGCGCAAGGAATGGGGCGTTGGCGATCCCTCGGACGTGCCGGGCGGTCTGGTCGAACCCGCGCCGCCCGCGCCCGCCCGCGCGGTCACGCTATTGCAGCGCAAGGCCGAGAAGCCCGGAAAACGGCTGGGAAAGACCACCGGTTGGATCCACCGCGCCAGCCTGCAGGCGCGCGGCGTGAAGATGCTGGGCGGCGTCACCTATGACGCGATCGGGCCCGAGGGCGTGACGCTGGGCACCGCGAACGGCCCGCAATTGCTCGAGGTCGACACCATCGTGCTATGTGCCGGGCAGGAATCGAACCGGACGCTGGCGGATGCGCTGGAGGCCGCGGGCAAAAAGGTGCATGTCATCGGCGGGGCCGATCTGGCCGCCGAGCTGGATGCCAAGCGCGCAATCGATCAGGGGGCGCGGCTGGCCGCACAACTCTGAAAGGGCTCCGATGATTCTCACGGCCGTGCTTGCGGGCCTTCTGCCCAGCTTCCTTCTGGTGGGGCTGGGCGGCCTCGTCCGCAACCGGCTGTCCGAGAACGCCTGGACCGGCCTCGACCGGCTGAATTTCGAGATCCTGTTCCCCGCCCTGCTGTTCGCCGCCGCCGCCGGACGACCGATGGATCTGGGCCTCGTCGCCGCGATCGCGCCGGGGGTCTGGGCGATCCTGACGCTGGGGCTGGCCGGCGGCTATCTCGCCCGGCGTTTCGGACCTGAGAGCTTCCTCGACTTCGCCGGATCGTGGCAGACCGCGTGGCGCTTCAACACCGCGCTGGGGTTTGTCGCCGTGACCACCCTGCCCCTCGCGGATGCCGCGATGATGGCCGTGGTTGCGGGCATGGCGGTGCCGCTGGCCAATATCTTCGCCGTCTCGGCCCTGTCGCGGGGCGGCAACCTTGGCCTCGGAGCCACGCTGCGCAAGGTGGCGCTGAACCCCTTCCTGCTGGCCTCGGTCGCGGGGGTGCTGGTCGGCATCTCGGGCTGGACGCCACCGGCGCTGTTGATGGCGCCCCTGCACCTGCTGTCGCAAGGCGCGATCCCGGTGGCGCTGCTGTCTCTGGGCGCGACGATGGACTGGCGGGCGCTGGCACGGCTCGATGCCTTCAGCGGCGTGCTGGTGGGGGTGAAGCTGGTGCTTCTTCCCGCCGTGACCCTGACCGTCTGCCTGATGCTCGCCGCGGGACCGGCCTTGACGCAGATCCTCGTGATGTTCGCCGCGCTGCCCACCGCCTCGGCCTGCCATATCCTTGCGGCAGCCTTCGGGGCGGATCGCAAGCTGTCCGCAACTGTCGTCGCTCAATCGACATTGATCAGCGTAGCGACCCTACCGTTCTGGATCGCGCTCACGGCATTCTTAACGTGACGTGTACAATGCCGGGCCATTAACGAAACATTCAGGTTGATGAGCCGCTAACCGTTTCTGAATACCCGACAATCGCCCCGCCAATTCCCCGGCTGCGCCCAGATCGCGCCCCAATTGGGGTGTGTAACGGAAACATCGAAACAGTCAGGGTTACGGATAGCGCGATGGATCGTCTGACCGAAATGGAAGCCTTCGCCACGGTTGTGGATCAGGGTGGATTCACCGACGCGGCACGCAAGATGGGGATCTCGAAATCCGCCGTCTCGAAACATGTCTCGTCGCTGGAGGCGCGCCTCGGCGCCCGCCTTCTGAACCGCACCACGCGCCGCGTGAGCCCTACCGAGATCGGTCTGGTCTATTACGACCGTGCCCGCCGCGTCCTGAACGACGCCGGCGAAGCCGACAGCATCGTCACCGCCATGCAATCGGCCCCTTCGGGCGTGCTGCGCATGTCGGTCGCCACGGATTTCGGCGTCTCGCTGCTGTCCCCGGTGCTGGATGAATTCCTGACTGAATTCCCGGAGATCAGCGTCAACATGGTGCTGAAGAACCGCTATGTCGAACTGATCTCGGAAGGGTTCGACATGTCGATCCGCGTCGGCGAGATGGAGGACAGCTCGCTCCGCGCCCGCAAGATCACCGAGACGACGCAGCGCCTGATCGCGTCGCCCAAGTATTTCCAGGCCCATGGTCGCCCGATGAAGATCGACGACCTGAACGAACACCGCCTGCTGCATTATTCCAACCAGGCCAGCGCCAACGTCTGGAAGATCACCGCCCCCTCGGGCGAGGTCCGGCAGGTGCGCGGCACGGGCTGGCTGACGGTCAATGACGGCCAATCGCTGCTGAACGCGGCGGTGAAGGGCCTCGGCATCGCTTACTTGCCCAGCTTCCTCTATCACGACGCGATGCAGCAGGGGCTGGTGTCGGACGTGATCCCGGATCTGCCGCAGACCACGCTGGGGATCTACGCGGTCTATCCGCCGGGTCGCTTCACCCAGCCGAAGGTGCGCGCCTTCATCGATTTCCTCGTCGATCGTTTCGCCGAGAAGGGTCCCGATATCTGGTGAGTGTCCTGCTCTGACTTGTTCCCTCGGGTCAGAGAGTGCTGACTGGCCGGCCTTGGGGCCGGCCATTTTTCATGCCGTTGGCGGTGTCGCGACGGCGGGGCGCTTACTTCGAGCTACCGCCCTTGCTGCCGCCACTCGGCAGGCCCGAGGTCACGCGGCTTTCGTCCGAATTGCCGCCGCTGCCGGCCTGCTTCTTGTCGCCGCCCGGCATCTGGCCCTTGGCCGTCGAGCCCTTGCCGCTGGTGGGAACGCCCTTGGTCATAATGAAACTCCTCAAACAGATCTCTGAATCGCGGACGAAGCGCCCGGTGAGAGGAGCGTATCCCAATCCCCCGCCCCGTCAAAAACAAGTTTCTGCAACGGGACGCGGGATCGGCGGGTTTCAGGTAACGCGAAGATAGCCGGTCAGGCCGCTCTTCTGGTGCTCGATCACATGGCAGTGGAAGGCCCAGTCGCCGGGATTGTCCGCGACCAGCACGACATCCATCACCTCCTGCTCCAGCAGCATGGCGGTATCGGTCCAGTTCGCCGGGACATAACGCTGGTTCGACGCCAGCGGCATGAACAGCAGGCCGTGCAGATGGATCGGGTGGTCGTTGGGGCTCTCGTTGCGCAGGCGCAGGACGTAGGTCTTACCCCGCTCCAGCACCGCCAGCGGCCCGGTGCCCGAGGCATCGCCGGGCCATGCCGTGCGGTTGATCGACCAGAAGGTATAGCCCAACGTGCCGCAGAAGCCGTTGTTCTCGGAGGATTGCTCAGGGCTCCAGCCGAAGACGAACTCGATCGTCTCGGCCTGCGACAGGTCCGGCATGGCGATGGGATTGGCGCTGAGCGGGCGCAGCTCGTCCAGCGCGCGGCCCCGGTCGGCGCCCGTCGCGCGCAGGGTCAGAAGCGTGCGGGCCCGGCCGGGCTGTTCGTTCAGCACCACCAGCTCGGCCCCCTCCTGCCCCGGTATGCGCAGGGCGATGTCCGCCCGTTGCCCCGGCCCGAGGATCAGCGGCGCCCCTTCGGTCGGCATCGGCACGTCCTCCTCGACGGGATGGCCATCGACGGCGATGATCTGCCCCTCGGCCCCCGGCAGCTGCACGCGGTAAATCCGCGTGGTGTCGGTGGCGACGAGGCGTAGCCGCACCAGCCCGCCGGCCGGGGCGTCATAGACCGGCTCCTGCTGCCAGTTCGCCGTCATCACCGTCCCATGGGTTCCCGCGCGGGCCGCCCCTCGGGCGGTGAACAGGTCGATGAACTGGCTGTCATCGCCCAGTCGCCAATCGCGCAGGTTCACCGGCAGGTCGAGGTCGAAGCCCGGATCCTCGTCATCCTCGACGATCAGCACGCCGGTCAGGCCCCGCGCCATCTGCGCCATGGTGTTGCAATGCGGGTGATACCAGAAGGTGCCGGCATCCTGCGGCGTGAACTCGTAGCGATAGCTGTCGCCCGGCCCCATCGGCACCTGCGTCAGATAGGGCACGCCGTCCATCACATTCGGCACCCGCAGCCCGTGCCAATGCATCGCCGTGTAATCCTCGAGCGTGTTGGTCACCTCGGCCACGAAGGTCTCGCCCCGGCGCAGACGCAGCACGGGCGGCGGGCCATCGGGCGAGAGGCTGACCATGCCCTCGGTCACCGCCCCCTCCAGCGCATAGCGGGCGGGCTGGATCACCAGCGACAGGGGCGAGGCCTCGGCCCGGCGCGGCAGCAGGCTCAGGCCCGAGAGCCCTCCGGCCATGGCTAGGCCCGAACTGGCGAGGAATTGGCGACGTTTCATGGCAAGCTCCCGATCCATCCCGAGTCTTTCTATCGGGCTTCCGGGCAGCCTGCATCCCCCCGAATTGCCGCACCGGAACCGGGCCGTAGCCCCCCTCGCCGCCACGGCCTTGGAGAGTTACTTAACCTGATAACTGGCTTGCCCTACCCGCCCCGGAGGCCTATCCATCGGGAGGAGAGAGCGCCCCGGCGCCGAGGAGGACCCCATGAGCACCCAACAGTATCAACCGCTGAAGGCGGCGCTTTGGATGTGCGGGGCCATCGTCTCGTTCGTGATGATGGCGGTGGCGGGGCGGGCCGTTCAGCAGGAACTCAACACCTTCGAGCTGATGTTCTGGCGCTCCCTTCTGGGCTTCTTCATCGTCGCGGCCATCATCCGTATCCGAAGCGGGAATTTCGCGCAGATCCGCACCCGGATGGCGGGCCAGCACCTGATCCGCAACCTGTTCCACTTCTTCGGCCAGAACATGTGGTTCTACGGGCTGATCATGATCCCGCTGTCGCAGCTGGTGGCGCTGGAATTCACCAGCCCGATCTGGGTGGTGATCCTTGCCCCCTTCCTGCTGGGCGAGCGGCTGACCGGCACCAAGCTGCTGCTGACCGTGATCGGTTTCGCCGGTGTTCTGGTCGTGGCACAACCGGGTGTGCAGCCCCTGAACTGGGGCCATGCGGCGGGGGTGATGGCGGCGATCGGCTTTGCCATGAACCTGATCTTTACCCGCCGCATCATGCTGCATGACACCGTGCTCTGCGTGCTGTTCTGGATGACCCTCAGCCAGACCGTGATGGCGCTGGTGCTGGCCGTGGCCACGGGCTTCACCTGGCCCAGCCTGGCGATGAGCCCCTGGCTGGTGGTGATCGCCATCACCGGGCTGACGGCGCATTACTCGCTGACCTCGGCCCTGGGGCTGGCGCCGGCGACGCTGGTCGCGCCGATGGAATTCATCCGCCTGCCGATCATCGCGCTGGTGGGCGTGGCGCTGTACAACGAATCGCTCGACCCCTTCGTCTTCATTGGCGCGGCGATCATTTTCTCGGCAAACTTCGCCAATATGCGCCTGAGCAAGCGGCAACCCGCACAAGGATGATGCAGCGAAATCGCTGGCGTCTTGACGGCGCTGCGATAGGATGCCGCAAACCCGTACCCAGCCGGTCCGGCAAGGCAAATCGGGTTCCCTCGGCCAACGAGCCGTGTATAACCGCTGCATTGGTCAGCAAAACTGACCACATGCAATCCTTTGGGAGGATACTAATGGATCGTCGTTCTTTCCTGCGCGCCTCGACCGTGGGCGGCGCAGCCGCTGCCGCAACGTCGCTGGCAGCTCCGGCCATTGCTCAGGGCAACATCACCTGGCGCATGGTCACCACCTGGCCGCGTAACTTCCCGGGCCTGGGTGTCGGCGCGCAGCGTCTGGCCGACCGCATCACCGCCGCCTCGGATGGCGCGCTGACGGTGCAGGTTTTCTCGGCCGGCGAAATGGTTCCGCCGCTGCAATCGCTGGACGCCGTCATCGACGGTTCGGCCGAGATGAGCCACGGCGCTGCCTACTACTGGCAGAACAAGTCGGTCGCCCTGTCGTTCTTCACGGGCGTTCCCTTCGGCATGACCGCGTCGGAAATCTCGGGCTGGATGCGCTACCTCGGTGGTCAGGAGCTGTGGGACGAGGTCTACGATCAGTTCGGCCTGCAGGGCTTCCTGTCGGGCAACACCGGCACGCAGGCTGGCGGCTGGTTCCGCAACCCGCTCAACAGCCTGGCTGACGTGCAGGGCCTGCGCTTCCGCACCCCGGGTCTGGGTGGTCAGGTCTGGCAGGCGCTGGGCGCCTCGGTGACCAACATGGCCGCCGGCGAGATCTTCGCCGCGCTGCAGACCGGTACGCTGGACGCCGCCGAATTCGTGGGGCCGTACAACGACCTCGCGCTGGGCTTCCACCAGGTCTGCAACCACTACTACACCTCGTCCTTCGTCGAGCCGGGCCTGGCCACGGAACTCGTCGTCGACAAGGCGAAGTATCAGGAGCTGCCGTCGAACCTGCAGGCGATCGTCAAGGACGTCTGCCAGGCCGAGTACGAGAACGTCTACTCGGACTTCGTCGCCAACGACCCGCGCGCCCTGCGCACTCTGGTCGAAGAGCATGGCGTGACCGTCCACGAGTCGTTCCCGGACGACATCCTGGAAGCCGGCGCCAACGCTTCGAAGGACATCATCCGCAACCTGCTGAACTCGGATGACGAACTGACCCAGCGCGTGGCCCGCAGCTTCGTGGACGGCCTGACCCTGATGCGCACCCGCACCCAGGGCACCGACCAGGGCTTCATGAGCGCCCGTCAGCGCTTCCTGGATCTGTCGGACCTCTAATCCGGCGCCACAGGTATCGGCCGGTCCCCCAGGGGGCCGGCCATTTTGCTTGACGCGGACCGGCCGATCCGGCATGGCCCCCGCGCGGCCCCCGACCCCGGCTGGGCCACCTTCCAAGCGCCAATCCACACCGGCGACCCGGCACCGCCCGAGGGGCACGAACCGGCGCCGCCTCGAACAGGGTGAGAGTCTCGTGGTCTTCCTGTCCTACATCATGCGGGCGATCAACCTGGCCAACCGGCTGATCGGCAACATCTTCCTCTGGCTGTCCGTCGGGATCGTGCTGGTCTGTTTCTGGGTCGTCGTCGAGCGCTATGCCTTCTCGACCACGCGCCTGTGGATGCAGGACCTCTATCCCTGGCTGAACGGTGCCATGTTCACCGGCGTTGCGGGCTATGCGCTCTATCGCAACGACCATGTGCGCGTCGACATCCTGTACCGCCCGGCCAGCTTCCGCACCAAGGCCCTGCTGGACCTGTTCGGCACGCTGGTCTTCCTGCTGCCCTTCGCCTGGGTCGTCTGGAGCTATAGCCAGACCTTCGTCATGCGCGCCTGGCGCCTGCAGGAGGCCTCGGCCAACCCCGGCGGCGCGCAGGGTCTGTTCATTCTGAAAACCTTCATCCTGGTCTTCGCCGTGGTGATCGCGGTGCAGGGGGTGTCGATGCTGATCCGCTCGATCCTGACCCTTGCCGGCCGCGAGGACCTCGTGCCCGAAGACTACCGCTACAAGATCGAAACGGAGTAAGGCGTCATGGATCCCGTTCTCCTTGGAGAAATCCTCTCCGGCGTCATGTTCCTCGGCGTGATCGGCTTCATGCTGCTGGGCTTCCCCGTCGCCTTCACGCTGGCCGGTTCGGCGCTGGTCTTCGCCCTGATCGGCATGAATTTCGGCGTGTTCGACATGTCGAACCTCAGCGCCCTCGCCGGCCGCTATACCGGCTACATGGTGAACGAGGTGCTGGTCGCGGTGCCGCTGTTCATCTTCATGGGCGTGATGCTCGAACGGTCGAACATTGCCGAGCAGCTTCTGTCCAACATGGGCAAGCTGTTCGGCAACATGCGCGGCGGTCTGGGCATCTCGGTCGTGATCGTGGGCGCCCTGCTGGCGGCCGCGACCGGCGTTGTCGGCGCGACCGTGGTGACGATGGGCCTGATCTCGCTGCCGGCCATGCTGCGCGCAGGCTATGACCCCAAGCTCGCCTGCGGCACGATCTGCGCCTCGGGCACGCTGGGTCAGATCATCCCGCCCTCGACCATCCTGATCTTCATGGGCGACATGATCGCCGGCATGAACAGCCAGGTGCAGATGAGCCTCGGCAACTTCGCCCCGAAAACGGTTTCCGTGGGCGACCTGTTCGCCGGTGCCTTCATCCCGGGCATGCTGCTGGTCGTCGTGTACATCGGCTACATCCTGTTCAAGGCCGCCGTCGACCCCGAGAGCTGCCCGGCCACCCCCGTCGCCCCCGAAGAGCGTGCGGGTCTGGGCCGTGAGCTGCTGGTCGCGCTGGTGCCGCCGCTGCTGCTGATCGTCGCCGTTCTGGGCTCGATCCTGGGCGGTATTGCCACCCCGACCGAGGCCTCCTCGGTGGGTGCCGTGGGTGCGACCGTGCTGGCCGCTGCCCGTCGTCGCCTGACCTTCAAGGTGATCTACGAAGTCGCCAAGCAGACCGCGGTCATCACCTCGATGGTGTTCATCATCCTGTTCGGCGCCTCGGTCTTCGCGATCGTGTTCCGCCAGCTGGGCGGCGACAACCTGGTGCATGAGATGCTGTCGGCCATGCCCGGCGGCTGGGTCGGTGCGATGATCACCGTCATGGTGCTGATGTTCTTCCTCGGCTTCATCCTCGACGCCTTCGAGATCATCTTCATCGTCCTGCCCATCACCGCCCCGATCCTGCTGCGCCTCGGCGTGGACCCGATCTGGCTGGGCGTGATGATCGGCGTGAACCTGCAGACCTCGTTCATGACACCGCCTTTCGGCTTCTCGCTGTTCTATCTGCGCGGCGTAGCCCCGAATTCGGTGTCGACGATGATGATCTACCGCGGGATCATCCCCTTCGTGTTCCTGCAGATCGCCGTGATCGCGCTGCTGTTCATCTTCCCGCAGTTCGTCACCTGGTTGCCGGACCTGCTGTACTGATCCAAAGACAGCCCTGCCCCGCCCTTCACCGGGCGGGGCTTTTCCTATCCTGACCCTGAACACGAAACCCCGAAGACCGCCCCGATGCTGATTACCTTCTTCCAGGTCGTGCCCTTCTTCGTGGTCATCGCCGTCGGCTACGGCGCCGGAAAGACCGGCTTCTTCCCGCCCGAGGCCACGGCCTGGCTGACCAAGTTCGTTTTCTACTTCGCCCTGTCCGCGATGCTGTTCGGCTTTGCCGCCAGCATGTCGCTGTCCGATATCTTCGAGCCCCGCGCGGCCATGGCCTATCTCTGGGGCTGCGGCGTGATCTACCTGATTGCGCTGGGCGTGGCCTTCATCCGCCTGCGCCCCCTGACCGAGTCCGTGATGGAGGCCCATACCGCCGTGATCGGCAACACCGGCTTCCTCGGCGTACCGATGCTGGTGATGATCCTCGGGGCCGAGGCCGCGGGGACGGTGCTGCTGGTCCTCTCTATCGACCTGATCGTCTTCTCCAGCCTGCTGACCATCATCATCACGCTGGCGCGCGAGGGCCGGATCTCGCCGGCGCTGCCCAAGGTGATTGTCGTCGGCCTGCTGAAGAACCCGATGGTCGTGGCCATGGCGGCGGGCCTGCTGTGGTCGGCGACCGGCGTGCCGCTGCCCACCCCGATTGCCGCGACCATGACACTGCTGGGCGCCGCCGCCACCCCCGGCGCGCTGTTCGCCATCGGCGCCACCCTGACCCAAAGCCGGGCCGAGCGGCTGACCGTCGCCGGCTGGCTCAGCTTCGCCAAACTGGTGCTGCACCCGCTGGCCGTGGGCGGCGCCGCGCTGTTCATTTTCCGGGTCGAACCCTTCGCCGCAGGGGTGCTGATCTCGGCCGCCGCGCTGCCGGTTGCAGGCAATGTCTACATCCTTGCACAGCATTACGGCGTGGCTGTTGCCCGCGTCTCGGCCGCGATCCTGATCTCGACCGGGCTCTCGGTGCTGACCTTGCCGCTGATCCTGGCCCGTTTCACGGGTTGAATTGTTAACCAGAGCCTGCGTAAACCATGAAACTCTGATGAAATAGACGCCCACCAGCCGCTTGCAGGCCCCAAACCCCCTCCCTATATAGCCCTCGAAGCCGGGACGACGCCCCAGATGGGACGCCCGGTTCTGGGATCGGGGCCACGAAGCCTGACGGGATCGTCGCCCCACAACATCGCCGAAGGAAGAAGGATTTCATCATGGCTAAAGTCATCGGGATCGACCTCGGTACGACGAACAGCTGCGTGTCGATCATGGAAGGCTCGCAGCCCCGGGTCATCGAGAACTCGGAAGGCGCGCGCACCACGCCGTCGATCGTCGGTTTCACCGAAAGCGAACGTCTCGTCGGTCAGCCCGCCAAGCGGCAGGCCGTCACCAACCCCACCAACACCGTCTTCGCGGTGAAGCGCCTGATCGGCCGTCGCCTGGGCGACGCCGAGGTCGAGAAAGACAAGAAGCTCGTCCCGTACAACATCGTGGACGGCGGCAATGGCGACGCCTGGGTGGAAACCCGTGGCGAGAAGTATTCGCCCTCGCAGATCTCGGCCTTCATTCTGCAGAAGATGAAGGAAACCGCTGAATCGTATCTGGGCGAGAACGTCACCCAGGCGGTGATCACGGTTCCGGCCTATTTCAACGACGCCCAGCGTCAGGCCACCAAGGACGCCGGCAAGATCGCCGGTCTGGAAGTCCTGCGCATCATCAACGAACCGACCGCAGCCGCGCTGGCCTATGGTCTGGACAAGGAAGGCACCAAGACGATCGCGGTCTATGACCTCGGCGGCGGTACCTTCGACATCTCGATCCTCGAGATCGACGACGGCCTGTTCGAAGTGAAATCGACCAACGGGGACACGTTCCTCGGCGGCGAGGACTTCGACATGCGCATCGTCACCTACCTCGTGGACGAGTTCAAGAAAGAGCACGGCGTCGACCTGAGCCTCGACAAGATGGCCCTTCAGCGTCTGAAGGAAGCCTCGGAAAAGGCCAAGATCGAGCTGTCGTCCTCGCAGCAGACCGAGATCAACCAGCCGTTCATCTCGATGGACAAGAACACTGGCCAGCCGCTCCACATGGTGATGAAGCTGACCCGTTCGAAGCTGGAATCGCTGGTCAGCGATCTGATCGTCAAGTCGATGAAGCCCTGCGCGCAGGCGCTGAAGGATGCCGGTCTGTCGAAAGGCGACATCGACGAGGTCGTGCTCGTCGGCGGTATGACCCGCATGCCGAAGGTCATCGAGGAAGTGACGAAGTTCTTCGGGAAAGAGCCCCACAAGGGCGTGAACCCGGACGAAGTCGTGGCGATGGGCGCCGCCATTCAGGCCGGCGTTCTGCAGGGTGACGTGAAAGACGTCGTGCTGCTGGACGTGACCCCGCTGTCGCTGGGCATCGAGACGCTGGGTGGCGTGTTCACCCGTCTGATCGACCGCAACACCACGATCCCGACCAAGAAGAGCCAGGTCTTCTCGACCGCCGAGGACAACCAGAACGCGGTGACCATCCGCGTGTTCCAGGGCGAGCGTGAGATGGCGGCGGACAACAAGATGCTCGGCCAGTTCAATCTGGAAGGCATCCCGCCGGCGCCCCGCGGCATGCCGCAGATTGAGGTGACCTTCGACATCGACGCCAACGGCATCGTCAACGTGTCGGCCCGCGACAAGGCGACCAACAAGGAGCAGCGGATCACGATCCAGGCTTCGGGTGGTCTGTCGGACGCCGACATCGAGAAGATGGTCAAGGACGCCGAAGAGAACGCCGATGCCGACAAGGCCCGCAAGGATCTGGTCGAGGCGAAGAACCAGGCGGAAAGCCTCATTCATTCGACCGAGAAATCGCTGGTCGAATACAAGGACAAGGTGGACCCGACTACGGTCGAAGCGATCGAGCTGGCCATCGCCGCGCTCAAGGACACGCTGGACGGCGACGATGCCGAGAAGATCAAATCCGGCATCAACAACGTCCGCGACGCCTCGATGAAGCTGGGTGAAGCCATCTACAAGGCGCAGCAGGAGCAGGCGGAAGGCGAGGAAGCCTCGGCCGAGGACGAGCCGCGCCCGGTGGATGACGACATCGTCGATGCCGACTTCGAGGACCTCGACGACAACAAGCGTCGCGGCTGACGCCAGAACCTAACGCGGGGCCCCGGCCGGAGAGATACCGGGCCGGGGCCTTGCCTGTGATAAGTGAGGTCCACGAATGGCCAAGCGCGATTTCTACGAGGTTCTGGGTGTATCGAAGGGCGCCTCCGCCGAGGAGCTGAAGAAGGCCTACCGCGCCAAGGCCAAGGAATTGCACCCCGACCGCAACAAGGACAATCCGGACGCCGAGAACCAGTTCAAGGAAGTGAACGAGGCTTACGACGTCCTGAAAGATGCCGACAAGAAGGCGGCCTATGACCGCTTCGGCCATGCAGCCTTCGACGGCGGCATGGGCGGCCCGCGCCCCGGTGCCGGTCCGCGCGGTGGCGGCGATTTCGGCGCGTCCTTCTCGGATGTGTTCGAAGACCTGTTCGGCGACTTCATGGGCGGCCGTGGTGGCGGCGGTGGTGGTCAACGCACCCGTGCCAGCCGTGGCAGCGACCTGCGCTACAACCTGCGCGTCACGCTGGAAGAGGCGTACAAGGGCACGCAGAAATCCATCCGCGTACCGACGCTGGCCGCCTGCGACTCGTGCAACGGTTCCGGGGCCGAGGGCGGCGCAGAGCCGGTGACCTGTCCGACCTGTTCGGGCATGGGCAAGGTCCGCGCGCAGCAGGGCTTCTTCACCGTCGAGCGGACCTGCCCGACCTGTGGTGGTCTCGGTCAGATCGTCAAGAACCCCTGCAACAGCTGCAAGGGTGCCGGTCGGGTCGAGAAGGAGCGTCAGCTCTCGGTCAACATCCCGGCCGGGGTCGAGACGGGCACCCGCATCCGCCTGACGGGCGAGGGCGAGGCCGGTCTGCGGGGCGGTCCGGCGGGCGATCTCTATATCTTCATCGAGGTACGCGAACACCCGATCTTCCAGCGCGACGGCATGGATCTGCATTGCCGCGTGCCGGTCAGCTTCACCGCTGCCGCCTTGGGTGGCGAGGTCGAAGTGCCGACGATCGACGGTGGCCGCTCGCGCGTGAAGGTGCCGGCGGGCTCGCAATCGGGCAAGACCATGCGCCTGCGCGGCAAGGGCATGCCGGCCCTGCGGGGCGGTGGCTCGGGCGACATGATGATCGAGCTGGGCGTCGAAACGCCGGTGAACCTGACCGCGCGTCAGAAAGAATTGCTGCGTGAATTCGAGGGGCTGTCGCAAGACAACCATCCCGAGGGCAGCAGTTTCTTCGGCAAGGTCAAAAGCTTCTGGGATGGGATGAAGGGGTGAAACCCGGCGCTGCCGCCAAGGCGGCAGCGCGAAAAGGCTCCGGTGGAGCCTTTTCAGGGTTTCACGCCCGAGGCCACGCCGAGGGCCGGCGTAAGTGCCCCTCCCCCGACAAGACAAACCGGCGCCCTTCGGGGCGCCGTTTCTTTTCCCGCGCCAATTAACCTTTTCTCAACGGGAATCGGGCGAAATCGAGGCATGCCCCGCCCCGCCACCCTCTCCGAGCC
>NZ_LRRR01000022.1 GCF_001691415.1 Pararhodobacter sp. CCB-MM2 | reverse complement strand
GCAAAACAGTGAAGCTGACACTCACATCATCGGGAATAAACCCTAGTGAGCCGATATACAGACGTCCGATCCATCGAAACGAACCAAACCGCCCGCATATCCCTTCATCACCAAATTTTCAAAAAGCGCTCCGAACACAACACGCAGAACCCGCCAGTCACCCAGCGCCTTCGCTCGCCTCGCATCCAGATTTCGTTTCAGCCTCTCGACCCAGCCCGCCGGCTGCCGTCGCTGCTTCGTTCGCGTTTCCGCGTCCCCGCCGCTTCGGTGAGGCGGTATCTAGGCCTCACGCCGAAAAGCCGCAAGAGACAAAATGCAGGTCGCGGCGATTTTTTGCTGCGAAACCAGCGCAGGGCCAATGGAACAAGGGGTTTCAGCACCGCATTTTTCTGCACCTGCATCCGTCGCAACGGAGCAGGGCAGGGGGCTTCCCCGGGGTCAGCCCGCCGATCCGAGTCGCTTTGGCCGGAATCGGCGCAGAATCGGCCCGGAATCACCGCCGACTCGGCCGCGACTCGGGGCGAATCTTTTTCGAAACCGCTTCTGGGCCCGGAATCAGTCAGCCGCATGTCGTTTCTTTCGCTCTCACAAGAGTGAATATTGACTCAGGGCCGCGCCACCGGATTACTGCCGTCGTGAACAAGGAGGAGAGTTCCGATGTCCGAGGACCACACACCCGTGGCTGATCCTATCGCCGAGTTTCCGTGCGGCGCCGCCCGGGGCCGCACGGAAGCGGGGCTCCACGTCTATAGGGGCCTGCGCTATGCCCTGCCGCCCGAGGGCCCGCGGCGCTGGCAGCCGCCGGTGCCGGTGCCGGATCAGCCGGGCGTCCTCGATGCCACCGAGTTCGGGCCCGCTTGCCCGCAAAGCTTCCGCCGTCCCGGCAGTGTCTATGAAGTAGAGATCCCGAACCGGCAGGAGGATTGCCTCAACCTGAACATCTGGGCCCCGGAGGGCGCGAAGGATCTGCCGGTCTTCGTCTGGATCCATGGTGGCAACCTTTTGCGGGGTGCGGGCAGCGAGCCGCTGACCAACGGCGCCGAACTGGCCAAACGCGGGCAGGTGGTGGTGACCATCAACTACCGGCTGGGGATCCTTGGCTATCTGGCGCATCGGGAGCTCAGCGCGGAATCGGCTGAGGGGGTCTCTGGGAACTACGGGCTTCTGGACCAGATCGCCGCGCTGGAATGGGTGCGGCGCAATATTGCGGCGGTGGGCGGGGATCCGGCCAATGTCACCGTGGCCGGAGAATCCGCCGGCGCCCTCAGTGTCTATTACCTGTTGTGTGCGCCCGCTGCGAAGGGCCTGTTCAAACGGGCCATCGCGCAGAGCGGCCATATCTGTGCCGCCCAGCATCTGAGCGAGGACCGATACGGCATGGGGACTGGCCATGCCTCGGGCGAGGCGATCCTGCAGGCCCTCGGCGCCGACTCCATCGCCGAGCTGCGCGAACGCGACGCGCAGGAGTTGGCGGTCGAGGCCGTGGCCAAGGGGTTCGCGGCGCAGGCGGTGATCGACGGGATCACCCTCCCGGACCAGCCGGCCGATATGATGCGCGACGGACGCAGCCACGCTGTCCCCTTGCTGGCGGGCTTCAACAGCGGCGAGATCCTGACGCTGGAGTTCCTTTGTCCGCCGGTTCCCGAAAGCGCCGAGGCCTATGAGGCCGCGATCCGCGCGCGCTATGGTGACAGGGCAGGGGCCTTCCTCGCCCGCTATCCCGCGACGGATCTGAAACGCAGCCTGGAAACCGCCGCGTCGGACGCACTGTTTGGCTGGACGGCGATGGCGGCGGTCAAGGCGCAGGTCGCGAACGGGCGCGGCGCCTACCTCTATTACTTCGACCACGGCTATCCCGAGGCCGACGACAAAGGCCTGCACGGCTTCCATGCCTGCGAGATCGCTTATGTCTTCGACACGATGGCCGACGCCCCGCCCGCCTGGCCCAAAGCGCCGGATACCGAGGCGGAGCGGGACCTCACGCGCGTGATCGGCGATTACTGGACCAGCTTCGCGCGGGACGGCCGGCCGCGTTCGGAAGGCGCGCCGGACTGGCCGGATTACCGGGACGGCGAGCCGGTTCTGCACTTTGCCGATAGGCCGGAACTGGTGCGGGACTTCATGCCCGGCCTCTATGACTATGTGGAGGGGGAATTCACCCACCGTCGGGCGCTTGGCACCGTGCCGTGGAACTGGCAGGTCGGAACGGCGACACCGCTGCCGAAGGAAGAGCCATGACAAAGACCCCCTCGCGCGCCAAGCCCCGCAAGGCAGAACAGCGCGCCGAGATGATCGAGCGCATCCTGACCGAGGCCGAGTTCCTGTTCTCGCGCCACGGTCTGCATGGCGTGACGCTCAAGGATGTCGCCGGGCGGGTGGGGGTGCATCACACCCTCATCCACTATTACTTCGCCGACAAGACCGCGCTGTTCGACGCGGTCTTCGCCCGGCGCGCCGGCGTCACTGCGCAGCGCCGGATGGATGCGCTCGCGGATTACGAGGCCGAGGCCGGCGACAGCCCCACGGTCGAAGGGGCGTTGCGGGCTTTCCTTGATACCGACCTCGATCTTTATGGGCAGGGCGACGAGGGCTGGCGCAATTACGGCGCGCTGGCCTCGCTGGTGTCGAACTCGCCCGCCTGGGGGGCCGAGCTGATGGATCAGCATTTCGATCCGGTGGTGCTTCGGCTGATCGCAATCCTGCGCAAGGCGCTGCCCGACGCGACCGAGGAAGACCTGTTCTGGGGCTATCACTTCACCACCGGCGCGCTGATGCTGTCGCTGGCACGCACCGGGCGGATCGACAAACTGTCCGGCGGCCTGTGCCAATCCGAGGATTTCGAGGCGATCAAGGACCGCATGGCCCGCTTCATGGCCGCCGGCTTCCACCAGATCTGCGGCGATGGCGCAGCGCGGGACTGACCGCCCCTCAACTCTCGGGAAAGCCGCCCAGTTCCAGCAAGCGATTGCGGTTCTCAAGGTCGATGTTGATGTCGAAGACCACGCCATCGGTGCGGTAGACCAGCTGCGCCAGACAGACGACCCGCTTTTGCGCATCGAGGAAGATCCGCCGCACGCGCATCACCGGGTCATGCAGGCGGATGCCCAGCATCTCGGCCTCCTCCGGCGTCGACGAGATCACCCGGAAGGTCTGCCGCACATGCGCCAGCGCCGCGTCCTTGCTGTCGAACAGCAGGGTCGAGATCAGCTCGGTCGCCCATTGCCCCTCGGGGATCGCCGCATGCACCCGGCTTTCCACCAGATACTCGCCCATCACGAAGGGCGCACCCGAGCGCGAGAAAATCCGCTTCATATACTGGTAGGGCGCGGCGGCCTCGCCTTCCTCGGGCGTGATCGACAGCTCGTCGCGCGCGGGATGGCTGTCGAGCACCCGGAACGACAGCGCACCGCCGACCTGACCCGGCGCGCGGATCAACTGATAGGGCACCTGCTGATCCGGCGCCGGCGAGCCGGTGACGAAGGTCCCGCGGCCCCGTTCGGCCGAAATGAGCCCCTCTTCCTCCAGCCGGGCCAGCGCATGGCGCACCGTCATGCTCGACACGCCATAGGTCGACACCAGCTGCTTCAGGGTCGGCAGGCGGTCCCCGATCTGCAAGGCCCCATCCGCGATCTGACGCCGAATCACCGCCGCGAGCTGCACGTTATAGGGGGTCCCATCCTCGCGCAGCGCGGGTTTCGTGTCGGTTTTCAGCTCGGCGGTCTTAGGCACCTTTGCATGTCCTTTCGGCGCGGATCTTCTGTTTTGGTAAAGCCTCCGCTGCACGGCGGACAGGGTAAACTCCGGCAGGGGCGGAATTTTCCGGAAAAGCGCCGGAAATCGCCCCGCAGCCATATTGGCACGCTGGACTCATTGTGTCAAAGTGCTATAACTCAATCACAATCGACACGATCGATTGCTGGAGGAGTGAATGCGCCGCGCCGGTCCAAGCGACCCGTGACAGAGTGCATCCAACAGGGTCTGGGAGGGCCGACATGAAGAAAACAATCGCAGGATCCGTCCTGCTCGCGCTGGCCATGGGCCTTGCCGCGGGCGGCGCCATGGCCGAACCCACCGGCCAGTTCCGTTTCGCCGATCAGGTGCGTCTGGTCACCATGGACCCGCAGCGCCATTCGGGCGGCGGCATTCCCTATCTGCGCCCGGTCTATGAATCCCTGTTCGAGCTGGATGACGAAGGCCTGCCCGTGCCGATGCTGGCCACCGGCTATACCGTCGAGGGCGACACCGTCACCCTGACCCTGCGCGAAGGCGTGACCTTCTCCAACGGCGAGCCCTTCAACGCCGCCGCCGTCGTCGCCAATATCAACCGCGGCGTCGAGATCGGCGTGCTGGAAGGCCTGCTGTCCGTTGCCTCGGCCGAGGCCATCGACGACACCACCGTCCGCATCACCATGCGCGAGGCCGATCCGTCGATCATCATGGCCCTCGCTGGCACCGCAGGCATGATGATCGCCCCCGCCGCGATGGATGACCCGGCGCTGGACCGTAACCCCGTGGGCACCGGCCCCTTCGTCTATAACGCCGAGGAATCGCGCGAAGGCGAAGTACGGGTCTACACGCCGAACCCGACCTATTGGGAACCCGAAGAGCAGGATCTCGCCCGTTTCGAGGTCTGGGAAATCCCCGATGACACAGCGCGCCTCAATGCGCTGCGCACCGGGCAGATCGATGCCGGCATCTGGCTCTCGAACCCGCAAGCCGCGATGATCGACCGCTCGCCGGACCTGCAGCTGATCCGCAACTCGGGCGGTCTGAACTACCACGTCATCATCTCGGACCGCGCCGGCAGCGTCGTTCCCGCCTTCGCCGACCGGCGTGTGCGCCAAGCGATGGCCTATGCCATCAACCGCGAGGCCTTCAATCAGGCGATCCTCTTCGGACTGGGCGAGGCGACCTGGCAAGCCTATCCGACCGGCCCCTGGTCGAACCCGGATCTGAGCGAGCGCTATCCCTACGATCCCGAGCGCGCCCGCGAATTGCTGGCCGAGGCCGGCTATGCCGATGGCTTCACCTTCGACATGCCCTCGATCCCGATCTACCAGTCGCGCCTCGAAGCCCTCGCCGGTTTCTTCGCCGATGTGGGCATCACGATGAACATCGTCCCCGTCGAGCCCGGCACCTTGGCCCGCCGCTCGCGTACCACGGATTTCCCGGCGACCAACCTCGTGTGGAACACCGTGGGCGACCCGAAGTATCTGGGCCTGCGCTATCTGAATGCGGACGGGGCCTATAACCCGTTCCAAGGCGCCCCCAGCGAGGACATGGCCGCTCTGGTCGCGCAGGGTCTGCAATCGGTCGATACCGCCGAACGCTCGCCCGCCTATCGCCAGATGGCCGCGCAGATCGCCGACGAGGCCTTCCTGATCTTCGTCGCCAATACCCCGATCCTGTTCGGCGTCTCGAACGCGACCGCCGAGAACCCGACCGTGCATTACCGCTATGGTCAGGACACGATCGACATGCGCGGCCTCGCGCCCAACCAGTAAGGCCCCACGACCATGTTCAGGCTCCTGCTTCGGCGGCTTCTGGCCCTCGTGCCCCTGTTGTTCCTCGTCTCGGTGCTGACGTTTTCCTTCACCGCGATGCTGCCCAGCGATCCCGTGGACCTGATCCTCGGCGATACGGGCACGACCGAGCAGCATGACATGCTGCGCGAGCGCATGGGCCTGAACGACCCTGTCGTGGTGCGTTACGCCCGCTGGTTGGGGAATGCGGTGCAAGGCGATCTCGGCACCTCGTTCTTCAACAGCGTCGACGTCACCCGTGCGGTGATGCAGCGCATGCCCGTCACCCTGTCGCTGACGGCGGTGGCGGCGCTTATCGCCATCGCCACCGGCATCGCCGCCGGGGTGGCTGCCGCGCTCTATCCGCGCTCGTGGATCGACCGGCTGGCAACCATCGGCGCAACCTTCGGTCAGGCCGTTCCGAACTTCTGGTTCGGCCTGATCCTCGTGGCCATCTTCGCGGTGAACCTGCATTGGTTCCCCGCGACCGGCTTCACCCCGATTTCGCAATCGCCCTGGGACTGGCTGCGCAGCGTGACGTTGCCCGCTGTGGCCCTAGGCCTTTCGTCCAGCGCGGCGATCGCGCGACAGGTGCGCTCGGCCATGGTCGGCGTCCTGCAGATGGACTACATCCGCGCCGCCCGCGCGCAGGGCCTCTCCGCCCGCCGCGTCATCCTGCGTCACGCGCTGACCAATGCCATGGTTCCGGTGATCGCGGTCCTGTCGTTCCAGATTACCGTCCTTCTCGGCGGCGCGCTGATCGTCGAGCAGGTCTTCGCCATCAACGGCCTCGGCACGCTGGCGATCACCGCCGTGCGTCAGCAGGACATTCCCATGATTCAGGGCCTCGTGCTGGTCATGGTGGGCATGGTCGTCCTCGTCCAGCTCGCCACCGACATCCTTTACGGCCTGCTCAACCCGAAGGCGCGCCCGTCTTGACCCAAGCTACACCCCTCCGCCCGCGCAAGCTGCGCCGCCCGGGTGCCTCCGGCCTGATCACTGGCACGGCGATCCTGATCCTTTTGGTGCTGGCCGTCCTTGCCCTCGCCGCCGACTGGATCACGCCCTATGACCCGCTGCGTCAGAACCTGATGCACGCGCTGCAAGGCCCCTCGGCCAATCATTGGCTGGGCACCGACGATCTGGGCCGCGATGTTCTCTCGCGCCTGATCTATGGCTGCCGCATCGCCGTGATCGCCGCCGCCGAGGCCACCGCCATCGCCATCCTGCTGGGCGTGCCGCTGGGCCTGTTCATCGGCTATCGCGGCGGCTGGTGGGACTGGATCACCATGCGCGTGGTCGAGGCCGTCGTCTCGATCCCCGGCATCATGGTCGCCATCGTCATCATCGCGCTGCTGGGCGCCGGCCTGCACCGGGCGATGATCGCGCTCGGCATCCTGTTCTCGACCTCGTTCCTGCGCCTCGCCCGCGGCGTCGTGCTGGCCGAGCGCGAGGAGGTCTATGTCCGCTCGGCCCGCGTGATCGGCGCCTCGGACAGCCGGATCCTCGTGCGCCACATCTTCCCCAACATCGCCCCGCCTCTGATCGTGCAGGTCACGCTGACCGTGGGCGCGGTGCTGCTGTCCGAGGCCGGGCTCAGCTTCATCGGCCTCGGCGTGCAGCCGCCGCATGCCAGCTGGGGCACGATGCTGAACACCGCCGCGAATTACATGGACCTGAACTGGTTCCTCGCGGTGCCGCCGGGCGTGGCGATCATCGTCACCGTGCTGTCGGTCAACCTGCTGGGCGACGTGATCCGCGACAATGTGGGCCGGGGCATCGCCACCGCGCCCTCCGCCGCCGCGCGCCGCCGCAAGGTCCGCCCGGCTGAGCCCGTCACCGTGCTGCCCGCGCCCACCGAAGACGAGGTCCTGCGCATCGAGGGCCTGACCGCCGCCATCGTGCCTGAGGGTGGGACCGAAACCCCAATCATCACCGACCTGTCCCTGTCGACCAAACGCGGCGAGACCTTGGGTCTGGTCGGCGAATCCGGCTCAGGGAAAACGCTCACCGGCCTGTCGGTGCTGGGTCTGCTCGGGGCCGGCGTGCAGGTCACGCAGGGGGCGATCAAGCTTAATGGCACCGACCTTCTGACCCTGAAGCCGCGTGAGCTGGAACAGGTGCGCGGCAATCAGGTGGCGATGGTCTTTCAGGACCCGACCACCAGCCTCAACCCCGCCTTCACCGTCGGCAGCCAGATCGCCGAGGTCCTGCGCACCAAGCAGGGCCTGACCAAGGCCGAGGCTTGGGAGAAGGTCGTCGAGCTCATTCACCGCGTCGGCATCCCCCGGCCTGAGGAACGCGCCCGTGCCTATCCGCATGAACTCTCGGGCGGCATGGCCCAACGTATCGCCATCGCCCGCGCCCTGTCCTGCAACCCCTCGCTGCTGATCGCGGACGAGCCGACCACGGCGCTCGACGTGACGGTGCAGCAGGAGATCCTCGATCTCTTCCGCGACCTGCAGGACGAATACGGCATGGCGATCCTCTTCGTGACGCATGACCTCGCCGTCGCCGCCGATATCTGCGACCGGATCAGCGTGCTCTATGCGGGCCAGATGGTCGAAATGGCGCCGGTGGCCGAGCTGTTTGCCGATCCGCGCCACCCCTATACGCGCGGCCTTCTGTCCGCGATGCCCCACGCGGCCAGTGGTGAGCCGCCCTTGCCGACGATCCGCGGCTCCGTCCCGCGTCCCGGCGCTTGGCCCGTGGGCTGCCGCTTCGGCAATCGCTGCGACTTCCACACTGCCGCCTGCGACCACCCCGTCCCGCTGGAGGGCCAGAACGGCCGCCTCATCCGCTGCGTCCATGCAGAGCGCTTCAAACTGGAGGCCGCGTCGTGACCGAGGCTCCCCTTCTCCAACTCGATGACCTCTGGGTCAGCTATTACTCCCGCTCGATGCTGGGCTTCGCCGCGAAACCCTTCCACGCCGTCAAGGGCGCGAGCCTGACCATCGAGGCCGGGCAGACGCTGGGTCTGGTGGGCGAGAGCGGTTCGGGCAAATCCTCGATCGCGAACACCGTGCTGGGGCTGGTGCCGCCGAGCCAAGGCAAGATGGTCTTCGACGGCCAGGACCTCGGCGCGCTGAAGACCCGCTACCCGGCGGAGATCCGGCGGCAGATTCAGGCGGTGTTCCAGGACCCCTATTCCTCGCTGAATGCCGCGATGACGGTCGAGGACATCATCACCGAACCCCTGCGCGTCCACACCAAGATGTCGAAGGCCGAACGTCACGCCCGCGCGGTCGAGCTGATGAAGATGGTCTCCCTCAACGAGGACCACCTGAACCGCCATCCGCATCAATTCTCGGGCGGGCAGCGGCAGCGCATCGCCATCGCCGCCGCTTTGGCCCTGCAGCCGAAGCTGGTGGTGCTCGATGAGCCGGTCAGCGCGCTGGATGTGTCCACGCAGAACCAGATCATCAACCTGCTCTATGAACGCCGCGACGCGCTGGGGATGGCCTATCTGCTCATCGCCCATGACCTCGCGCTGGTGCATCATATCTCGGACCGGATCGCGGTGATGTACCTTGGCCATATCGTCGAGGAAGGCCCCGCCGACCGCGTCTATTACCAGCCCGCGCATCCCTATACCCGCGCGCTGCTCGACGCCGTGCCGCAGCTCGACCCCGCCGAACAGGCCCGCCGCCGCGCCGCGCGCAAGGCGGCGCCCGCGCCGGATCTGCAGCGCGTCGCCGCCACCGGCTGCCCCTATCGCAACCGCTGCCCGCTGGCGATGCCGCGCTGCGAGGCTTCGATGCCCCCGGCCTATCAGGTCGAAGGCGGCGGCACCGCGCAATGTTTCCTCGTCGAAGAACAGACCCGAAAGGGGGCCGCATGAGCGCCGCTCAGGTCGATACCGCTGTCAACGTGCTGGCCGGCGCCCTACCGCCCGGTCTGGAGCGCCCGCTGGTCTGCCGCTGGCCCTCGGATATCCCGGTCGCGGGCGTCGTGGTCTTCTGCCATGGCCTCGGCTCGAACGGCGGGGAATATGCCGCGATCTCGCGCCATTGGGCGGCGCAGGGCTATCTGGTCATCCACCCGACCTTCGACGATTCCATCGCTTTGGTCGCAGCCCGCAACCCGGCGCTGGGGTTGGACCCGACGTCCGACCTACGCCGCTGGGTCACCCTGCCCACGGTCCGCGCGCATATGCACCATATCCTGCACGCTCCGGCCAATTGGCTGGGCCGGGTGCGCACGGTCGGCGCGATCATGGACACCCTGCCGCGCATTCTGGCCGAGACCTGCGGCGCGGCCGATCTGCCCGCCGCCGTGGCTGGCCATTCCTTCGGCGCCTATACCGCGCAATTGCTGGCGGGGGTCGAGATCGACCTGCCCGGCGATCCGGGCCGCAGCTTCCGCGACGAACGTTTCCGCGCCGCACTGATCCTGTCCGGCCAAGGGCGCGACCAGCAGGGGCTGCGCGAGGGCTCATGGGACCGGTTGACGATCCCCACGCTGACCGTGACCGGCACTTTGGACCGGGGCGCGAATGGCGGCGGAGTCGACTGGAAATCCGAACCCTACACGCTGGCCCATGCGCCCGATCAATACCTCGCGGTGATTGAAGACGGCGACCATTTCCTCGGCGGCTTCGACGGGGCCAGCCCGCGCAACGTGCCGGCCCAAGCCGAGGCCCTGCGCCAGATTACCACGAACTTCCTGAATGCCACGCTGAAAGCCGATCCCGAGGCCCGCGACGCCCTGCGCGCGACGCCGGGCCGGATCGGCGATTGCACCCTCACCTTCGACTACCGCTGAACCCCGAGAGGATACCCCATGTTCAAACCGCTTTCCGGGCTTCGCGTCGTCGACCTCACGCAGGTGCTGGCCGGACCCTATGCCGCCTATCAACTGGCGCTGATGGGGGCCGAGGTCATCAAGGTCGAGACTCCTCAGACCGGCGATTGGGGCCGGGTCCGGGGCGATCTGCCCGAGACCAATGCGCTGGGGATGGGGCTGACCTATCTCACCCAGAACGCCAACAAGAAATCCGTCACGCTGGACCTGAAAACGCCCGAGGGGCTGGAGGCGATGAAGCGCCTCATAGCCTCGGCCGATGTGTTCATCGAGAACTTCCGCCCCGGCGCCATCGAGCGGCTGGGCCTCTCCTATGACGTGGTGCGGCAGCTGAAACCGGGGATCGTCTATTGCTCGATCTCGGCCTTCGGGCAGGACGGCGCCTTCCGCCATCGCCCGGCCTATGACCATGTGATTCAAGGCATGTGCGGGATCATGCGCACCACCGGGACCGAGCAGACCGGCCCCACCAAGGTCGGCTCGCCCTTCATCGATTACGCCACTGGCCTCAACGCCGCCTTCGCCATCACCGCCGGCCTGCATGAGGTCAAGCGCACGGGCGAGTCGGTGCATCTGGACGTGGCGATGCTGGACACCTCGATGCTGCTGATGGCGTCGTTGATGACCAGCCACCTGACCGCCGACTGGATGCCGCGCCCCGCCGGAAACGAGGCCTGGTCGCTGTCGCCGTCCTCGGGCGCGTTCGAGACCTCGGACGGGCTTCTGATGATAGCCGCCAACAACGACAAGCAGTTCCGCGCCCTGTGCAAGGGGCTCGACCGCGAGGATATCCTGACGGATCCCCGCTGGGCCGACCCCGCCAACCGCGCCAAGAACGCGCCGGCGCTGCGGGCGGAACTGGTACAGGTGTTCCTGTCCGACCGGGCCGAGCATTGGGAGGCGCAGCTCGATGCCGCCGGGGTGCCGGCCGCGCGGGTGCGGTCCTTGGACGAAACCTTGGCCGAGCCGCATATGCGCACCCGCCGCATCGCCGCCGCGCTGCCGTGGGAACATGGCAAGGGCGCGCTGCATCTGCCGACTTTGGGCTTCAAGGCGAACGGGCAGGCCGTGGCGCCGACGGAGCTGCCGCCGGAACTGGGCCGCGACACGCGCGATGTTCTGACGAGCCTCGGCTATTCGGACGGGGATCTGCAGGCGATGGAAGCCGCGCAGGTGATCTGAGAACCCAGACAGTGGGGGAGGGGGCGCAGCGGAACACCGCGCGCCCCCGATGTCATGCGGCCAGCACGCCCAGCACCAGCCAATCGGCGACCAAGGCCGGACGATCTTCGCCCTCGATCTCGACGGTGACGGCCCAGGTCATCTGCACCCGCCCCTCACCGCGCGCCTTCACGCCCGACAGGGTGAACCGCGCCCGCACCCGCTTGCCGGACCGCACCGGCGTCAGGAAACGGACGGAGTCGAAGCCGTAGTTCAGCCCCATCGCCGCGCCCTCCAACGCGGGGACGGCCTCGGCATAGAAGTGGCTGAACAACGACAGTGTCAGGAAGCCATGGGCGATGGTGCCACCGAAATCCGTCCCGGCGGCGCGGGCCGGGTCCGTGTGGATGAACTGGTCATCCACGGTGACGTCGGCGAAGGTATCGATCATCGCCTGCGTAACCTCGACCCAGGGCGAGACACCGACCTCGTGGCCGATCAGCCCGTCCAGCTCGGACGGCTTCAGCAGACGGGTCATCAAAGGACCTCGAACAAGCCAGCCGCACCCATGCCGCCGCCGACGCACATGGTGATGACGACGTACTTCACGCCCCGGCGCTTGCCCTCGATCAGCGCGTGGCCGACCATGCGGGCGCCCGACATGCCATAGGGATGGCCGATCGAGATTGCGCCGCCGTTGACGTTGAGCCGGTCCATCGGAATGCCCAGCGTATCGGCGCAATAGAGCACCTGCACCGCGAAGGCCTCGTTCAGTTCCCACAGGCCGATGTCATCGACCGAGAGACCGAACCGCTTCAAAAGCTTTGGCACCGCGAAGACCGGACCGATGCCCATCTCGTCGGGCTCGGTCCCCGCCACGGCCATGCCGAGGTAGCGGCCCAAGGGCTGCAGCCCGCGCGCCGCGGCGACGGCTTCCTCCATGACGATGCAGGCCGAAGCCCCGTCCGACAGCTGGCTGGCGTTACCGGCGGTGATCGAGCCGCCCTCGCGCACGGCTTTCAGCCCTTGCAGCCCGTCGAGCGTCGTCTCGGGCCGGTTGCCCTCGTCCTTCGACAGGGTGACGGCTTTCGTGGACGTCTCGCCCGTCGCCTTGTCCGTCACCAGCATCTCGGCGCTCATCGGCACGATCTCGGCGTCGAACCGGCCGGCGGCCTGCGCCTCGGCGGTACGCTGCTGCGACTGCAGGCCATAGGCATCCTGCCGCTCGCGCGAGATGTCGTAGCGCTTGGCGACGGTCTCGGCGGTGTCGAGCATCGCCATATAGGCGTCAGGATGCATGGCCAGCAGGCCGGGGTCCGCATCGACACGGATCTTCGGCGTCTGCACCAGCGAGATCGACTCGACCCCGCCCGCCAGCACAATGTCCATCCGGTCGACGATCACCTGCTTCGCGGCGGTCGAGATCGCCATCAGCCCCGAGGCGCATTGCCGGTCCATGGTCATCCCGGCGACGGAGACGGGCAACCCGGCCCGCAACGCCGCCGTGCGGCCGATCGTGTGCTGCGAGCCCTGCGGCAGGGCGGAGCCGACGATGCAATCGTCGATCTCGGCCCCCTCAAGCCCGGCGCGCTCGACGGCGGCGCGCAGGGCATGGGCGGCCAAGGTCGGCGCCGGGGTGTTGTTGAACGCCCCGCGATAGGCGCGGCCGATCGGCGTGCGGGCAGTGGAAACGATGACGGCAGAACGCATTACAGGCCTCCTCGTGCATAGCCGGCATGTGCCAGCTCCTGTCTTCCCTGAGCTTCCCCCGACCCCGGGACGGCTTCGTCCGCGCGGTCGCTGATCTGGTCCCAATGCGCGACGATCGCCTCGGGCGCGCCGTCATCAGGCAGGCGCAGGCCCTGGGTCAGCGTCACGTTGGCGGTCGCAAACGAGCCCGCCCCGGCGCAGAGGATCGTGCGCGTCGGCGCATCCTCGCGCACCAGCGCCAGAACGGCGGGGCTGACGCGGGCGGGGGTCAGAAGCTCCAGCTCCTTCTCGGGCAGCAGGCCGCCGGTCATCGCTGTCGCCGCCGTCGGCGCGAGGCAGTTGACGCGGATATCGTTGCGCGCGCCCTCCAGCGACAGGGTCTGCATCAGCCCGACCAGTGCCATTTTCGCGGCACCGTAATTCGACTGGCCGAAGTTGCCGTACAGCCCGGACGACGAGGTCGTCATCACGATCCGCCCATAGTTCTGCGCCTGCATATGCGGCCAAGCGGCCTTGCAGCAATGCACCGCGCCCATCAGATGCACATCCACGACCAGCCGGAAATCCGCGAGGTCCATCTTGGCGAAGGTCTTGTCGCGCAGGATGCCGGCGTTGTTCACGAGGATATCGAGCCGCCCCCATTCCGCGATGACCTTGCCGACCATGCCCTGCACGGCCTCGAAATCCGAGACCGAGGCGGCGACGGCCATCGCCTGCCCGCCCGACGCGTTGATCTCGTCGGCGACGGCCTGCGCATTGTCGGCGCCGAGGTCGTTCACCGCCACCTTCGCGCCGCGCGCGGCTAGCAGAAGCGCGTGCTCACGCCCCAGCCCGGCGCCCGCGCCGGTCACCAGCGCTACCCGTCCGCTCAGATCAATCGTCATCGTCTCGTCCTGTCTTGAAGGCTTTGCATCGGGCTTAACAGCGCCCGAAGCATGGCGCAAGAAAAAGCTGTACGTTTGTTCAGTTTGCTTGCAGGCTGTCGGAAAGGATGCGAGAGGGGCCTTGTGCGCCCCCGCGCCAAGGATCGCCGACACCGAGATGGATATCTCCGCCGAGCCCAGTGACGCCCCAAAGCCCCGCCCGCTGCAAAAGCGCGCGGCCGAGACGCGTGCGCGCATCACCGCCGGCGTGATCGAGGTGCTGGCAGGGCAGGGCGCCGCGGGCTGCACCCATCGCGCGGTGGCCAAGGCAGCGGGTGTCAGTCTGGCGGCGACGACCTACCACTTCGACACCAAGGGCGCGATGATCGAGGCCGCCTCGCAAGCGCTTCTCGACGGCTATGTCGCCGATTTCGACCGGGTCGATGCGCGGCTGGCGGCGGGGGAGGCGACCGGGATCAGCGGCTTGCCCGACCTCGTGCAGCGGGTTGCCGGCAATGCGCTGGGGCGCGCGCGCATCCGGTCGCTCGCGTGGTGCGAGATTATGCTGCAAGGCGGTCGAGACCCCGCACGCCGGGATTCGGTCGCCGCCTGGTACGCCGAAACCGATCGCCTCTGGCTGCGGATTGCACGCCATCTGGACCCGACGATCGAGGCCGAGGCGGCTCGTGACGCTGTCGATCAGGTGGTCGGCCTGACCTTCCTGCTGCATCCGCTGCAACCGACCCCGGCCGAGGTGCAAGACCTGCTCACCGGCCAGTCTACCCTCTCGGCCCTTCTGGACCGCCTGCCGTCCGACCCGCCGCTCGACGACGCGGCCAGCCCGGCGCGGCAACGGGTGATCGACGCGGCCATCGCCATCCTGATCGACGACGGTGTCGCCGGCATCAGCTACCGCGCCGTGGCCGAGCGCGCGGGCCTCGCGCGATCCGGCCCCGCCCATCACTTCGCCAGCATCGACGCGCTGATCGAGGCCGCGCAACGCACCCTCTTCGCCCGCGCCAAGACCCGTTACCGCGATGCGCTGGCCGGGGCAGGGGGGCCGGTGACCACGCGGGCCAATCTGCTCGACCTCACCACCGCCGTGTTCTTCCGCGAGGTATTGGAGCACCCGCGCGAAAGCGTCGGCTTCTATTCGGTCTGGGTCGTCGCCGCGCAATCGCCGGTGCTGCGGGGCGTCGTCGCTGCCGCGCAGAGGGACCAGCACCGGGCGTGGTGTCGCCGCCTTGCCAGCCTGCCCAATCCGCCGCCGGCCGAGAGCACCGCCCTGCGCGTTCAGGCGCAATTCATCGGCATGTTGATCCGCGCCGTGGCCGCCGGGGGCGATCTGGACCGGTTGCGAGAGGCCCGTCAGGCTTTCGCCGCGCTGCTGGGACCCGAACCCGCCTGATCAATGTCGCCTGCGGGCCACGTCGCGCGGGGACAGGCCAAAGCGCCGCCGAAACATCGTCGAGAAATGTGCCGAGCTGTTGAAGCCGTGGTCAAAGGCGACCCCGGTGATCGTACCGCCTTCACCGCGCGCGAGGCAATCATGCGCCCGCTGCAGCCGCCGGTGCCAGATCCATTCCGAGGCCGACATCTCGCCCCCTTCGAACAGCAGATGCAGGGAACGCAGGGACATGCCATTGGCCGCCGCTACCCGCTCCAGCGTCAGTTCCGGATCGGCGAGATGCCCCTCGATCCAATGCTGGACCGAGCGTAGCCGCGCCGCCTTGACCGAGGCTTCGCCCATCGGCGCATCGTCCTCGGCGGCTTGCAGGGCGATGGCCAGAAGGTCCATGACCTGCGCGCCCATCGCCTCGCGCTGCGGGCCTTGCAAACGGGGGCTTTCGGTGGCGAGGGTCGCGCAGAAATCGCTGACGATCCGGCCGAGCCCCTGCGCGGTGTTCAACGGCGCCGAGACCGGCACACGGTTCGACGAGAACCGCTGCGCGAATTCGGCGCGCGGCAGTTCGAGGTAGAACGACCGCACCTCGCCGTGCCCCTGCAGCTCGTATTCCTCGGAGGCCAGAAAGATCGCCCCTCGCGCGGCGGTCGAATGATGCTGCGCGCCGCGTTGGTGAACCTCGATCCCGCCGCGATGCAGCAGCTGGACGTAGTAGCAATCCTTGTCCAACCGCGACAGATGCGTGCGCCCGCGCCGTATGCGCTGCTCGGACAGCAGGATATCGGTCAGCGACACCGCCCCGAATTGCGCCTCGTGGATGAAGCCGCAGTAACGGGCGGGGTCCGAGGCTTTCACATCGACATTCACATAGACATCGCAGATCGCTTCGCGCCACGCGGCATAGCGCTCGGCGGGGGCGAAATCGTCGGTCGAGAATACCTTGTCCATCGGCGCCTCCCAGCCTGCCGGGTGGGCGGCTCTCCCAAGCCTGCCTCTTCCCGGTGGGTCAGCCTAGGCGCAAGCTGAACATTTGTCCAGTTTTCTGCCTCCATTGCGCGCTGGTGAAAAAACCCTGCGCGGCGGCGAAAGAAACACCAGTGGCGGCGGTCCACGCTTCGTCGATCCGCAGGGAGGCGGGCAGGGGAGGGACGCGATGCCATTGGGTGCAAACCTGACACAGGAGAAGATTGTCTTTGCACTGGCCGTGCTGCTGGCCCTCGGCTTTGCCTTGGCGCTGCCGGGCTTCCTGACAACGCAGAACGTGCTGAACCTTCTGCGCAGCGTGTCGATCCTCGGGATCCTCGGGGTGGCGATGGGCCTTGTGGTGATCGGGCGGGGGATCGACCTGTCGCTGGTGGCGCTGATGGCGGTCTCGGTCGCGTGGATGCTGACGCTGGTCTCGGGCGGCATGCCGCTGCCGCTGGCCTTGGCCGTCGCCTTGGGCTTCAGCCTGCTGGTCGGCGCGCTGAACGGCTGGCTTGTCGCCTATGCCGAGATCCCGGCGATCTTCGCGACCTTGGCGATGGGCACGCTGATCTACGGTTTCGGGCGCTATTTCCTGTTCTCGATGGACGTCGCCTATATCCCCGAGGGCGCGCGGCCGATCCTGATCCTCGGCCAGAGCGACCTCTTCGGTGTGCCGCTGCCGATCTTCCTGTTCGCGGGCACCTGCCTCATCGGCCATCTGTTCCTGCGCTATGCCATTCCGGGCCGCTATTTGCGCGCCGTGGGCGACAACCTGCCCGCCGCGCGGATCACCGGCATCCCGGTGCGCCCGGTGATCGTGCTGCAATATGTGCTGTCCTCGGGGATCGGCTTCCTCGCGGGCCTGATTACCGCGGCTTCCGTGGACAGCATGAACACGCGGCTGGCGCTGTCGACCTATGTCTATGACGTGATCCTCGTCGTCGTGCTGGGGGGCATCGGCCTCTCGGGCGGGAAGGGCGGCATCCGCAATGTCGTGGTCGGCACGCTGCTGATCGGCGTGCTGCTCAACGGCATGACCATCATGGACATCCAGTACACGCTTCAGAACGTCATCAAGGGTGGCCTTCTGCTGGCAGCGATCGTGATCGACACGATCCTGAATCCCCGCGACGAGCAGACCGCTCAGCAAGGGGACATCTGACAGGTTTCAACGGGAGGAGGAGAAACCATGGGACTGTTCAAACCGCTACTTCTGGCCGCCGCCGGGCTTGCCACGGCCGTCACCGGCGCGCTGGCGCAGGGGATCGACGATCCGGCGCGCGCGCCCTTCTACGAAAGCCTCGCCGGGCGCCGCGTGGCCTATGTGCCCGTCGCCATGGGCTTCGACCTGACCGAGGGTTGGGCCGCCGGCCTGCGTTCGGCGCTGGAGCCCCTGGGCGTGGAATTCGAGATCCGCGATCCGAACTGGAGCACCGATGCCGGCGCGCAGGCGATCACCTCGCTGATCGACGAGCATCCGGACGTCATCGTCGTGCATAACCCCGATGTGCAATCCTATGCCCGCCTCCTGCGCCGGGCCGAGCAGGCCGGGATCTATGTCGTGCAGGTCAACATGCGCTCGAGCTATTCGACCGATGTCTTCGTCGGCGCGGATTACGTCGGCATGGGCGAGGCGATCGGCAACCGCATGGCCGAGCAATGCTCGCCCGCGAATGGCGGCTCGGGCAAGATCGCGATCACGCAGGGCGTGCTGACGGCGGCGGCTTCGGTCTACCAGATGCAGGGCATCCAGAACGTCCTCGATGCGCATCCCGAGATCCAGCTCGTGTCCAATCAGGCGGCCGATTGGGATTCGACCCGCGCCCGCGCCATCGCCGCGACGGTGATCCAGCAGCATCCCGACCTTTGCGGCATTGTCGGCTTCTGGGACGTCATGGACATCGGCACCGCCGCCGCGATCCGCGAGAGCGGGCAGGACGTCTTTCTGCTGACCCAAGGCGGCGGCAGCCGGATGGCCTGCGACAATATCGAGAACGGCAGTTTCTCGGAGGTGGTGGTCTACCACGTGCCGACGCAGGCCCGCGACATGGCGGTGATGATCGAGCATCTGCTGCAGAACGGACAAGCGCCGGGCACCACCCGCTCGACGCTGTTCACGCCGCTGCAGTTCCTCAACCGGGACACCATGACCGCCGCGTCCTGCTGGGACATGCCCAACTGAGCCGGGCCCAACTAATCACAGGCCAAGGACGGCGCGGGCAACCTCGCGCCGTCTGTACCCCCTGAGGATTTCCCATGACCTTCACCGACCGCCTGATCCGCGCGCGCTACCGGCTGATCCCCGATCACCTCTTGGGCGAGATCCTGTCCAAGCGCTGGGTCGACAACGCCCTGCCGATGCTGATCCTGATCCTCGTCGTCGCCGTCTTCGGCGCGCTGATCCCCGGCTTTTTCGGGCAAGCGAGTCTGACCAACCTTGCCCGCCAATGGGGCGAGTTCGGGCTCATCGTGCTGGCGCTGACCGTAGTCATGGCGGCGGGGGGGATCGACCTGAGCGTCGGCTCGATCTTCGCCTTGGGCAACATCGTCGCGCTGGCGCTGATCGGCTTGGTCGAATTGCCGGTCCCCGTGGTGATGCTGCTGACCGTCGCCTGCGGCGCGGCGGTGGGCCTCGTGAACGGGTTGCTCGTGGGCTACCTGCGGCTCAGGGCCTTTCTGACCACGCTGGTCACGCTGATCATCGTGCGCGCGGCGGTCGACATGCTGCTTCTGAAATACGCCGTCGCCATCGCCTCGGCCTTCCCGGATTCCGACCTGTGGTATTGGTTCGGCGAGGGGTCGTTCCTGAGCCTGCCCGTCAGCGTCGTGGTCGCGCTGGTGGTGGCCCTGATCGTCCATCTGACCCTGAGCCGCGCGCGGCTGGGTTGGCAGGTGCTGGCCGTGGGCGGCTCGCGGCGCTCGGCGCATAATGTCGGCATCCCGGTGCGCCGGGTGATCTGCCTGACCTATGTGACCTCCGGCGCGCTCGCCGCCCTGTCCGGCTTCCTCTTCGCCTCGCGCCTCGGCGCGGCGGGGGCGGACATCGGCATCGGGCTGGAAATCGCCGCGCTGACCGCGGCCGTGTTGGGGGGCAACAGCCTCGGCGGCGGGCGCGGATCGGCGGCGAAGGCGATCATCGGCTCGGTCATCGTGATGATCCTGATCAACAGCCTCGTCCGGCTGGGCGTCACCAGCGGCGGCAGCTCGCTCCTCTTGGGCGTCGTGCTGCTGGTCGCGGTCGCCGCCGACATGCGCTGGCTGAAGAACCGCCACAAGCTTCTGTCCAAGGTCTATGTCTCACCGACCTGGGCCGACCTGCCCGAGGCCCCGCCGACCACCGAAGCCTCGCCCTATGCGCTGAACGATCGGCTGCGGCCTGTCGAGGCGATCGGTCTGGGCGCCATCGACGGGCCCGAGGATGTGATCCTCGATGAGGACGACCATATCTATGTCGGCAACCGCACCGGCGATATCGTCCGCTTCCTCGCCCCCGATTACACCCGCCAAGAGGTCTTCGCCCATGTCGGCGGGCGGCCCCTCGGCATGGCTTTCGCCCCGGATGGCGCGCTGCTGGTGTGCATCGGCGGGATGGGGCTCTACCGTGTCGGCAAGGACCGGCAGATCGAGAAGCTGACGGACGAGACCAACCGCTCGTGGTTCTCGGTGATCGACGACAGCCGGCTCCGGCTCGCCGACGACCTCGATGTGGCCCCCGATGGGCGGGTCTATTTCTCCGAAGCGACGATCCGCTACGATATGCATGAATGGCCGGTCGATTGCCTTGAATCGCGCGGCAACGGGCGGATCATCTGCTACGATCCGAACACGAAATCCACCCGCACGGTGCTGAAGAACCTCGTCTTCCCGAACGGCATCTGCATGACCCATGACGGGCAGTCGTTCCTGTTTGCCGAGACCTGGGCCTGCCGCATCAGCCGCTATTATTTCGACGGTCCGAAGAAGGGTCAGGTCGAAGCGGTGATCCCCGATCTGCCGGGCTTTCCCGATAACATCAACCGCGCCTCGGACGGGACCTATTGGCTGGCCTTGGTCGGCATGCGCACGCCCGCTTTCGACCTCGCGCTCCGGATGCCGGGCTTCCGGCAGCGGATGGCGCAGCGCGTCGCACCCGACGAATGGATGTTCCCCAACATCAACACCGGCTGCGTGCTGCGCTTCGATGAGACGGGCAAGGTCTTGGAAACCTTCTGGGATCTGGGCGGCGAGAGCCATCCGATGGTGACCTCGATGCGCGAACACAAAGGGCATCTCTATATCGGCGGGATCTCGAACAACCGGGTCGGGAAACTGAAGCTGGACGGCGTCGATCCGGCATGGACGGGGCCGCAATCCTATTGGGGGCAGGCATGATTTCGGGATTGAAACGCCGGGTCGACACCTTCTTCGGACGCGGCGAGGCGGCGGTGACCGTGCCGCCCTTGGACGGCGCCTTGCGGGCGAATTCCGCGCTGGACGAGGCGCCCCTGCGCCTGCCCCTGGAGGGCGTGGACGCGCTGGCCGAGGTGGCGGGAGTGGTCCATGCCTCCGCCGGATCGGTGCTCTACGCGCTGGAGGGCGACGTCTGGGCCGAGCGTCAACGCTTCGACGCCCCCATCGCCGCGCTCAGCGCCTATCGCGACGGGCTGGCCGTGGCCTTGAACGACGGCAGCATCCACCTGCCGGACGGCTCGCGGCTGGAAACCGGGCTCCATGCGATCACCGCCATGGCCGTCGAGGGCGAGACGCTGATCCTCGCCAATGGCTCCGAGCACAACACCGATTGGCAGCGCGATCTCTTGCAACGCGGCGCGACGGGCTCGGTCTGGCGCTGCGACGGCGGGATGACGCGGATCGCTGCGGGTCTCGCCTGGCCCTCGGGTCTGGCCGTCGATGCGGGGGGCATCGTCGTGGCCGAGGGCTGGCGCCACCGACTGGTCCGGCTGGCGGGCGGGCAGGTCCTGCTGTCGGACCTGCCCGCCTATCCGGGCCGGCTGTCGAAGGCGCCCGGCGGCTGGTGGCTCTCGGCCTTCGCGCCGCGCAGTCAGCTGGTCGAGTTCGTCCTGCGCGAGCCGGGTTACCGCCAGCGCATGATGGCCGAAGTGCCGATGGAGTACTGGGTCGCGCCGAAGCTCCGCTCAGGCCACAGCTTCTATGAATCGCTGCAGGGCGGCGGGGTGAAGCAGCTGGGCAAGCTGAAGCCCTGGGCCCCGACGATGAGCGCCGGGTTCTGCATCCGGCTCGACGAGCAGTTCCAGCCGACCGGCAGCCTGCAAAGCCGCGCCGATGGGCAGACCCATGGCGTCACCGACGCGCTGGAAACGCAGGGCCGCCTGCATGTCGCGGCCAAAGGCGACGGCCTCGTCGCCGTGTTGCCGCAGGGAGAGGGCGCATGACCAGCCTCATCGAGCTTCGCAACGCCACCAAGGAATATCGCGGCGTGCCCGCGGTGAAGAACGTCACCTTCACGCTGGAAAAGGGCGAGGTCCATGCGCTTCTGGGCGAGAATGGCGCGGGCAAATCGACGCTGACCAAGATGATCTCGGGCGTGGTCGATCCGACCGCCGGCGAGCTTTTCATCGATGGCGAGCCCGCCGTCCTGACCACCCCCGCCGAGGCACTGAAACGCGGCATCGCGATGGTCTATCAGGAAACGAGCCTCGTCCCCTCGCTGACCGTCGCGCAGAATATCTACCTGTCCGACAACCGCCGCTTCCACCGATTGCGCGGGATCTACATCGCCGGGCAACAGTTCCTGCAGTCGCTCAACTTCCCCGTCGATCCGACCGCCATGGTCTCGGCCCTCGGCGCGGGGCAGAAGCAGATGGTCGAGATCGCCCGCGCGGTCCATCACGACGCCAAGGTCATCATCTTCGACGAACCCACCGCCACCCTGACGCCCGAGGAGAAGCACCAGTTCTTCGCCCTCGTCGAACGGCTGAAGGCGCGCGGCGTGTCGATCATCTTCATCTCCCACGCGCTGGAAGAGGCCCTCGCGATCTCGGACCGGATCACGGTGCTGCGGGACGGCGAGCATGTGATCACCGACGCCACCGCGAATTTCGACCGCGAGAGCATTGTCCGCGCGATGGTCGGCCGCACCCTGACCGACGAGCTTTACGGCGCGCATCGCGACCGGCAGACCCGCCCGGCGGGGCGCAAGGTCCTGAGCGTGCAGAACCTGTCGATGGGCAACATGGTCCGCAACACCTCGTTTTCGGTCTTCGCGGGGCAGATCACCGGCGTCTTCGGACTGATTGGCTCGGGCCGGACCGAGGCCGCAAAGGTCGTCTCGGGCGTGATGAAGCGCGACCTGTTCCATGGCGGGCAGGTGATGCTGGACGGCGCGCCCGTGCGCTACCGCGTGCCGCGCCCCGCCGTGCGCGACGGGATCCTTTACGTCACCGAGGACCGCAAGGCCGAGGGTTTCTTCGAAACCATGTCGATTGCCGAGAACATCCATCTGGGTGCCTTGGCGGGTGGCCAGACCAAAGGCAGTTCCGTCAGCATGGCCGAGATGCGCAACCTGGCCGAGCATTGGGTCAAGGCGCTGAACGTGCGCGCCATCAACGCCGATGCGCGGGTGATCGAGCTGTCGGGCGGGAACCAGCAGAAGGTCGTCATCGCCAAATCGCTGGTGCAGAAACCGAAGCTCGTGATCTTCGACGAACCCACCCGCGGCGTCGATGTCGGCGCCATCGCCGAGATCCACCAGATCATCAATTCCTTGGCCGATCAGGGCATCGCGGTCATGGTGATCTCATCCTATCTGCCCGAGATCCTGCATCTCTCGGACCGCATCCTCGTCTGTCGGCAGGGCCGCATCGTCGAGGAATTCGAGGGCCATCGCGCCGACGAGGAAACCATCATGTACGCGGCAGTTCACTGAATGACCGACCTGAAGACCACCGCCCCCGTGCGCCTCGTGCGCAGCATCGAGGACATCCGCGCCATCGAGGCCGCGCCCTATGACCAGCAGGTCACCGCGCGCAATCTCTACGACCTTTTCCGCGCCACCGCGCAGCATCACGGCGAGCAGAAGGCGCTGACCGTCCTGCGCTCGACCGATCCCGCCGATGTGGGCGTCTCGCTGACCCATACCGAGCTGCTGACCGAGGTCACCCGCGCCGCCAATCTGTTCCGCGCCTTGGGGCTGAAGCCCGGCAAGGGTGTCGCCGCTTTCCTTGCGCCGACGCTGCCCGAGTTTCCCGTCCTGCATCTGGGCGCACAGGTGGCGGGCGTGGCGAGCACGCTCAACTACCTGCTCAGCGCCGAGGCCATCATGGACCTGCTGAACGCCGAGGGCGCGACGCTGCTGGTGATCCCCGCCGCCCCTCTGGACCAGACCTGCTGGGACAAGGCGCAGGGCATCCTGCAGGCCGTCCCCTCGCTGACCCGCATCTTGGTGATCGGGGCGGAGGGCCCGCTGCCCGAAGGCTTCACCGCCCTCGCGCCGCTCCTTGCCGCGCAGGACGGCAACGCACTCACCTTCGAGCCGACGCAGGACCGCGACGCCGTCTGTGCGCTGTTCCACACCGGCGGCACCACCGGGCGGCCCAAGCTGGTGCCGCTCTCGCATGGCAACCAGATACACGCGGCGTTCGGCTTCGGGCAGGTCTTCGGCTATGACGCGACCGACACGGTGATCAACGGCTTCCCCTTCTTCCATGTCGGCGGGACGATGACCGTGGGCCTTTCGGTGCTGGCGGCGGGCGGGCATATGATCGTGCCCTCGCCCTATGCCCTGCGTCCGCCCGAAGTGGTGCGCAACTACTGGCGGCTGGTCGAGCATTTCCGCGCGACGGTGATCGGCGGCGTGCCGACCTCCATCGCCGCGCTAACCGCGCAATACCGCCCCGAGATCGACGTCTCCACGGTACGCATGGCCGGCACCGGCGGCGCAGTCTGCCCGGCAACAGTCAATGCGCGCTTCACCGAGGTGACCGGCATCCGCCTTTTCGAGACCTACGGCATGACCGAGACCTCGGCCGCCATCGCCTTCAACCCCGGTCGCGGTGATCCCCTCGCCGGCGCGGTCGGCTTCCGCGCGCCCTATTCCGAGACGCGGATTCTGCGGCTCTCGGACCACGCGCCCTGCGCGCCGGGCGAGGCCGGGCTGGTGCAAGTGCGCGGCCCTCAGGTCTTTCGCGGCTATATCGAGGCGGCGCATAACAAGGGCGTCATGGACAAGGACGGCTGGCTGACCACGGGCGATGTGGGCTACCTCGATCCTGAGGAACGGCTGATCCTGACCGGGCGCGAGAAGGACCTGATCGTCCGCTCAGGCCACAATATCGACCCCGCTGCCATCGAGGATGTGGCGAACCAGCACCCCGATGTGCAGATCTCCGCCGCTGTCGGCATGCCCGACCAATATGCGGGCGAGGTGCCTGCGCTCTTCGTCGTGCCCGCGCCGGGCAAGGTCATCGACCTGCCCGCGTTGGAGGCCTTCGTGAAGGCCGGGCTGCACGAACCCCCGGCGCGGCCCCGTGCGGTGCTGGTGATCGACACGCTGCCGGTGACGGCGGTCGGCAAGATCTTCAAACCGGCGCTGCGCGACCTCGCGATCCGCGAGAAGCTGCGGCAGGAGGTGGCAATGCATTGCGGCCCCCATGCCGTCGCCGACGCAAGGATCGGCACCGATGTGCAGGGCCGGGTGGAGGTGCAGGCCACCGTCTACGGCGCCGACCCCGCCCAGATCGCCGGACTGACCGAGGCGCTGGCACCCTTGCCGCAACGCTACAGCCTGACGGCAGGCGAGGAGGCCGTGATGCTGACCTTCGACGGCCCGGTGGCAACGTTGACGCTGAACCGTCCGGGCAGCCTGAACGCCGCATCGCGCAGCCTGATGCACGCGCTGGACGCCCGGCTGCGGCAATTGGCGGCGATGCCTGATCTGCGCGCGGTGATCCTGACCGGGGCAGGGCGGGCCTTCTGCGCCGGCGGCGATCTGCGCGAATTCGAAGACACCCTGCGCCACAGCCCCGAGGCGCTGATCGAGACTCTGGCCTACAACCAACGCGTCATCTCGATGGTCGAGGATCTGCCGGTCCCGGTGATCGGCGCCGCGAATGGCGTGGCCGTCGCAGGCGGGTTGGAACTGCTTTTGTGCTGCGACGTGGTGATCGCGTCCCAGACCGCACGCTTCGCCGATGGCCATGCGCAGTTCGCCATCGTTCCGGCCGGCGGGGCCTCGGTCCGGTTGGCGGAGCGGGTCGGTCCCACGCGCGCGGCGCAACTGTTCTACACCGCCGGGATGATCGACGCCCCGATTGCCGAGCGTTGGGGGCTGGTCACCGAAACCGTCCCGGCCGAGACGCTTCTGGACCGTGCCGTCGCGCTGGCCGCCGAGATGACCCGCAACAGCCCTGAGGTGCTCCGACAGATGAAGGCGCTGGCGACGGCGGGTCGCAGCCCGGACAGACAGGCACTGCTGGATGCCGAGATCACAGCCTTCCGCGCGCATCTGAAGGGGGATGATCTGGCCGAGGGGCTGGCTGCGTTCCGGGAAAAGCGCCGACCAGCCTATGCCCAGGCGCACGCCCGTTCGGACGCAGAATCCTCATGACGACGAAGGCTGCGGGGTTGGCCTTCCGCCTCGCAGCCGAAATACCGATAACCCGTGTTATGTAATTTAGTGATGTATTGCCAGCATCGCGCGTAAAGCCGGTCTGCACCCCGGCTTGACACGGCCCATATCGCTTGGCTACTGGGCGGCAACGGAGGACATCCGTCGGCTTCGCTCCATCGCCAGAGAAGACATTGGGAGCGCGGCTGGTCCTCTTGCGGTTCGCATACTCTGGCCATCACGAACGTCATGGTGGTCACCAATGCCGAAAACGCGCCTCTATCTTCTTCTGTTGATCCTCGGGACGGCGTTCTGGGGCGTCTCGTTCTCCTTCGTCAAGATCGGCGTGGAGGACGGATCGCCCTTCGTGTTCCTCGCCTATAAATTCGCGCTGGCGACGCTGGTGCTGGCCTTCCTCTTCCACCGACGCCTTCGCCGCATGGACCGCAGCGCCCTCATCGCCGGGCTGCTGATCGGCGTGCCGTTGCTGTTGGGGAATGTCTTCCAGACCATTGCCCTGCAACACACCAGCGTCACCAACACCGCCTTCATCACCGGCCTCGATGTCCTGCTGATCCCGGTGCTGAAATGGAGCCTGTTTCGCCAGTCTGTCCACCGCCGGGTCTGGATCGCCTGCGGATTGGCCTTGACGGGGCTCTACCTCATCGTTGCGAAGGACGGCCTGTCGCTGAACCAGGGTGACCTCTGGACGGTCGCCTGCGCGGTGTTCTTTGCCTCCTACGTCGTCGGCGCGGGCCGCTTTGCCCCGCTGCACGACCCGATCCAGACGGTGATCGTCGCCTTGGGCTTCTGCGCCGCGGGCTGCGCGGTCGCGGCGGGGTTCGACGACCGGGCGATCTGGTTCACGCCCGAGCCCGCGTTCTGGCGCGGCATCCTTTTCGCGGCGATCTTCGCGACGGCCTATATGTATGCCGTGCAGAACGTGGCGCAGCGTTACATACCCGAAGAGAAGATCGGCCTCACCTATCTTTGCGAACCGCTCTTCGCCACCTTGGCCGGGATGGTCCTGCTGGGCGAGGCGCTGACGATCAGAACCGCGCTCGGTGCGGGTTTCATCCTGATCGCCATGGCGGTGATCGATCTTACGCCGGAAACCCTGCGCCGGACCCTGCGTTTCGCCCGCCGGCAGCGCACGGGCCAAGAGCCCATGGTCTGACCCCCAGGGTGGCGCGCCGCTGAGCGCGTCAGCCCCTGACGCAGGTCGATTACCGGGGCGATGTTCAGATGCGGATAGCGGATAAGAACCGCGGCAGGCTCAGTCGTTGAACGTCAGGCTTGCTCGGCCGTTGACGCCGGTGTCGCGGCCTGCCCGGTCAATTGCATCGCCGTCTGCGCGAGGAGGTGCAGCAGGATCAGCGCCAGCGCGATCGGGATGGAGGCGGTGAACCAGATCATCGACACATCCATCATCTCGGCCGTGCGCGAGAGGCTGCGGCCCAGAAAGCCCCGCGCCATGTTCATGTTGGGGCCAAAGAGGCAGAACCACAGCACCGGCCCCAGAAACAGGACGACCCCCGCGGCGCGGATCAGGGCAAGTGCCCCGCCCAACCTGCCCCGCAGTGCCAAGGCGCCGGGGAAAAGGACGGGATCGGCCATCGCCTTGAACGAGGCCGAGGCGCCCAGCATGCCCGCCCAGACCATGGCGCGGCGGGCCAGTTCCTCGGTCCAGATCGGCGGTTGGGACAGGAGGTAACGCGCGATGACCTGCCAGCCGGCGGCATAGACCATCACCAGAACGGCGAGGATCGCCCCGGCCACCGCCACGGCATTGAGCCATGACGACAGCCGGTCCAGACCCCGGGCAAGCGAGTGGATCATCGCGCGCAGTCCTTCCCCAACGGAACCGTCAGCGACCGAGGGCGGCTTGCCATTGGGCAAGCTGATCGGCGGTCACGATGTCGTCGTAGGTCGCAGCCGAAGCCTCCTGGAAGGCGGCGCGAGCTTCGGGCGACATTTCGGTGATGGTCACGCCGGCTTCTTCCAGCTGCTCGTAGACGCCGGTCTGGCTGCCCAGCCACGCGCGGTTCGCCGCGTTGGCGGCATCGACAGCGGCGTCGACCGTGGCGCGGTCTTCCTCGGACAGGCCTTCGTACCAATCCTCGGACACGATGGCGATGCGCAGCGAGGGCGAGATCTCGGCCGGGGTGAAATGGGTGATGAAGTCGGTGTGGCCGAAGAGCAGCGGCACGAAGGCCGGGTTCAGGTAGCCATCGGCGACGCCCGTCTGCAGCGCGTTCGGCACCTCGGCCCAGCTGACGATGGTGCCGTTCGAGCCCCAGGCCTCGAACAGAGCGATCTGGCTTTCATCGAGCGCGCGCATGCGCAGGTCGGCCATGTCCTCCATCGAGGTGATGGCGTGGCGGGTGTTGAAGATGCCCGAAGCCGCACCCACGGTGTCGACGCCCAGAACCTGCACGCCCGAGCCGTCGAGACCCTCGTTGATCGCGGCCAGCATGCCGCCGTCGTAGAGCGCCTGATCAATCTCTTCCATGCCCGAGAAGAAATACGGCAGGCGCAGGCCGAAGATCAGCGTGTCGATCGAGGCGGTGATCGCCAAGGGCGCCATGCCGACTTCCAGCAGCCCTTGGCTCACTTGGTCGAAGACCTCGTCATCGCCCCCCAGCGCGCCGCGCTGGTATTCCTCGGCCTCCATGCCGTGCTCGTTCAGATAGGTCGAGAAGGCGTTGGCCCAGACATAGCTGCCCGAGCCTTCCAGATCGGCGGGGCTGTCGAGGGCGATTTTCACCTGCGCTCCGGCGGTGCCGGCGCAAAGGGCAAGGATGCTGGCGGTCAGAAGGGTTTTCGTCATGGTCGTACCTCCGTGGGATCTGTTGGTTTGTGTCAGTCGGTCAGTCTTGTTTTTATTGGTCATTCGCCCATCAACCCCATGGTTCGGGGCAGCCAGAGCGTGATTTCGGGAAGCCAGACGAGCACCGCGAGGACCGCGATCTCGACCAGCAGGAAGGGCAGGACGCTGCGCGCCAGCTGCCAATAGTTGATGCCGGTCACCGTGCTGACGACCAGAAGCGCACCCCCCAGAGGTGGCGAGATCAGGCCCAGCGTCAGGTTGAAACACAGCACGATGCCAAGGTGGATGGGATCGGCGCCCTGCTCGATGGCCACCGGGGCCAGCAAGGGCACCAGCAGCGCCAGTGCGACCGGCGTGTCCAGCACCATCCCGGACAGCAGGAAGATCACGTTGAGCAGGATCATGTATTCGACCGGCCCGAGGCCCAGCTGCGTGACCGTCTCGGCGATCATCTCGGGCAGGCGCTCCAGCGCGCCGAGGTATCCCAGCGCCGACACCGCCGCGATGATCATGAAGATCGAGCCCGACAGCATCGCCGTGCGCTTCAGCGCCTCGATCAATTGCGAGATCTGGATGCGTTCATAGGCCATGCCTGCGAAGGTAGCGGCGACGACGGCGACGGCGGCCGCTTCGGTCGGGGTCATCCAGCCCAGCACGATGCCACCGACGATGATGAAGGGGATGCACAGGGCCGGAAGCGCGCGGAACAGCGTCGGGAAGAAGGACGGGACTTCCTCGCGCGTCATGCGGGGGTGGTGGTCGCGCATCGCGTAGAAGGCATTGGCGACCATCAGCGCGCCGGCCAACAACAGGCCGGGGATGATGCCGGCGATGAACAGCGCGGTGACCGAGGTGCCCATCAGCGCGCCGTAGAAGATCATCACGATCGACGGCGGCACGATGGGTCCGATGATCGACGAGGCCGCCGTGATCGCCGCCGCGAAGGGCAGTTTGTAGCCCTGCTCGCGCATCGCGGGGACCAGCGTGTTCGACACCGCGGCACTATCCGCCACGGCCGAGCCCGAGATGCCCGCGAAGAACACCGAGGTCAGCACGTTCACATGTCCCAAGCCCCCCGGCAGCCGCCCGACGATGGCCATGGCCAGCCGGATCAGCACGCGGGTCACGCCGCCCCGGTTCATGATCTCACCCGCAAGGATGAAGAGCGGCATCGCCATCAGCGCGAAAACGTCGATCTTCGAGAAGATCTGTTGCGGCAGAATGGCAAGATAGCGTTCCTGCCCCGCGCCGTAGAAGGCCAGCACCGTGGCCCCACCGACGACATAGGCGATGGCCAGGCCCGACCCCAGCAGCAAGGCACCGACAAGGGGGGCGAGCCAGATCATGCGACGGTCCCCTTGCTTCGTGGCGCGTCGCAATGCGTCACAGCGCGATAAACAAGCGCAAGCGCCCGGAGGGCTCGTGCCGCATGAGGGTCGTGAATCCCTGAGGAAATGTGGTCAACCAAGCGCTGCATCTGGCCCTTCTCGTTTTCATGACGCTACCACGAATTTTCCGATAGGAAAGAGAACTTTTTCAGAAAGGAAAATTCTTCGCGCCTTTGCTCCTCGGCTCCCCCGGCCCGACAGGCCCCCTCGGCTTAGCCCATCGCGCCGCTGAGCCTGCTTGCCCCCATTCAATGCGCAGAATTCTTGATTTCTGCGCGGCCTCGTGATCCTTTGCCCGCATGATCGCGCCCTTGTCCCGCCACACCCGCCGCCCCGCGTGCAGCACAGCCCCTGTGGGTGATCGGCGATGACACCGGGGAAGGACGATTACGACGACCCGATTCTGCCGGAGGCCGAGAGCAGCACAGACGAGGCGGATCTGTGGTTCCTGCCGGGCCCGATCGAGGACGAGGATTTCACCCTCGCCCCCCTGCCCCGTGCCGACCGCCGCGCGTTGTTCGATCCTGAGGAATGGCTGGCCGCACAGAACGGATTGTCGGAGCCACTGTCACGGCTGTCACAGGCCTTTGGCGAGTTGGATTCGCGGCTTCGCGGGGCGCCGAAAGGATTGCGCCTGCGGCTGGCCCTGCAGGAAGCCGCGGATCAAAGCTGGTGGGCCGGGGCGCGGTTTCCGGCAGAGCGGCTGGGCTTGTGGCTGGCCCTGCGCGTCGGCTCGACCGCCGAGAACGAGGAGGCCCTGTCGCGCGGCGGCTGGGCCGTGCGTCGCCTGACCGAGGGCCCGCCGCCCTCCGCCGACATTCCCGCCTTCCTCGACCGTGACGAGGACCGGGGCGGCGGCGAGGCCTGGGATCTGACCGACCTGCTCCTCACCCTGCGCGGCCTGCATCCCGTCACGCAATCGGCGATCCTGTTCCATGCCTGGCGCCTGATCGGGCCGGAAACCGCGCGCGATCTGGAGGCCGCAGTGCTGGCCGCCCGCCACGGCGCGGCGATGAGCCGGCTGCCCGGACGGGGGGCTTCGTTCCTGCCCTTGGCCAGCGGCGGGCCGGGCGCGTTGCAGGGTCAGGGCGAGGTGCCGCGCAAGCTGGCAGCGTGGATCGCCGGGGCCGAGCAATCGGTGCTGTCGTGCCTGTTGCAACTGGACCGGCTGCGCGACTGGCGCGCACGGGCCGATGCGGCGACGGCGGATCTGTCAGGCCGGGTGCCAGCGCTGCTGCTCGATGTGATCGAGGGCTGGCCGCTGGTCCCTGCCCCGCTGGCCGAGGCCGAAACCGGGGCCTCGCGCGCGGCCGTTCAGCGCAACCTCGACCGTCTCGTCGCGCGCGAGCTGGTGACCGAGGTGACGGGACAAGGCCGGTTCCGGATCTGGCGCGCAGCCCTGTGAGCGTGATCCGGAACCCTCCTCTCCCAACAGATCACCAGACGCCGAACAGATAGCCCCGCTTCTTGTGCGTATCCGTCCGCGCCTCGACCGCCGCGTCGGGCAGGGTCACCCGCATGCGCCGATGGGTCAGCCAGTCGAACAGTGCCTCCTTCATCTGCGCCCGTTCCGCCGCATGATCGGGCGAGGTGCCGAGGTCGTGCTGTTCCTTCGGGTCATTCTCCAGATCGAAGAGCTGCGGCGCGAAGCCGTCGTAATGGACGTATTTCCAGCGCTGGCCGCAGACCATCCAGGCCTGCGCCTCGGACGGCGCCCGACCCAAGGTCTTGCGTGCGCCCCGGAAGGCATAGTCGCATTGCGAGATCGCGTAGTCGCGCCACTGCCCCCCCTCGCCCCGCAGACGCGGCATCAGGGAACGGCCTTCGAGGATATGTGTCGGCACCGTGCCCCCCGCCGCCTCGACGAAGGTCGGCAAGAGGTCGATCGCCTCAACCAGCGCGTCATCGACCTGTCCGCGGGTCGCATCGGCCTCGGGGCGCGGGTCGACGACAATGAGCGGCACCTTGGCGCTTTCCTCGTGAAAGAGCTCCTTCTCGCCCAGCCAATGGTCGCCCAGATAATCGCCGTGGTCCGAGGTGAAGACGATGAGCGTGTTGTCCCTCAGGCCCCGCGCGTCGAGGAACGCCATCAGCCGGGCGATCTGGTCGTCGATCTGCGCGATCAGGCCCATATAGGCCGGGATCACCCGCTGGCGGACCTCCTCACGCGAGAAGTTCACGCTTTCCTCGTGCTGCATGAAGGCGCCATGCACCGGATGCGGATCGGCGCGCTCGGCCGCACTCTGATTGACCGGGATCACATGCTCGGGGCCGTACATGTCGTGATAGGGCGCGGGCGCGATATAGGGCCAATGCGGCTTGATATAGCTCAGGTGCAAACACCACGGCTGATCGCCCGCGTCCTCGATGAAGGCCATCGCGCGGTCGGTCATGTAGGGCGTCTCGGAATCTTCCTCGGCGATGTCCGCGGGCAGATGGCTGTTACGCATATGCCAGCCGGACAGAACCTCGCCCCCCTCGCCCTTGGCCGCATTGGCATGGCTGTGCCAGGGATTGTCGCCGTCATAGCCCTTGGCCTTGAGCCATTGGTTATAGGCCAGCCCGACCGGGTTGCCCTCATCCGGCCAGAGGCCATCGTCTCGCTCGAAGGGCTCGAACCCGCATTCGGCGGCCAGCACGGCCTTGTCCGAACTCTGGTCGATGCCCAGCCGCTCCATCCCCGCACGGTCGGCGGTCATATGGGTCTTGCCGACCAAAGCCGTGCGCAGGCCCAAGGGGCGCAAGTGATCGCCCATCCCCATCTCGCCCACACGCAGGGGAATGCCGTTGTAGCTCGAGCCATGCGAGGCGACGTAGCGGCCGGTATAGGTGGACATGCGCGAGGGCCCGCAGACCGGCGATTGCACATAGGCGCGCGAGAAGCGCAGACCGCGTGCGGCCAGCGCATCGATGGCCGGGGTCTTCATGTGCGGATGGCCCGCGCAGGACAGGTAATCCGCGCGCAGCTGGTCGACCATGATGAAAAGGATGTTGCGAACGGCGCTCATGCGGGTCTCCGGCAATAGGATGGCCCGCCCCCGGGGATCGGGGACGGGCCGGGTTCTTGGGGCTTATTCGCCCGGATCGAGCTCGGCCGGGATCTCGATGCCGATCTCGCGGTAGTAGCGGGCGGCGCCGGGATGCAGCGGCAGGTTCAGGTCGGTCAGCGCGGCCTCGATGGTCACCTGACGCAGCCAGGGGGTCGAGGCGCGGGCGGCCTCGGCACCCTCCCAGAAGGCGCGGGTGATGCGGTAGACGGTATCCGCGTCCACATGCGCACCAGCGCCGACGCCGACGGTCGAACCCAGGGTCTGCACGGCCTCGGTATTCACCTGATTCTCGCCGTAAGCGCCGACCGGGATCTCACCCAGCAGGCCGCCCGGACGGTTCAGGATGCGCTGCACATCGGGCAGCTCCATCTGCTCGGGCGTCAGACCAAGGAAGCGGATCTCGCGGGTCAGCGCGATCTGCTGGATCACCGGCGAGGGTACGAGGGTCGAGTTCACATAGACATCGATCCGCCCGTCCTGGAAGGCCTGCGCGGCGGCGTCCCAACCCAGTTGCACCTGCTCGAAATCGGTGCCGGCTTCCAGCCCGGTGGCCGCTTGCACGACATTGCGCATGATCGCCGTCGCACCACCGCCCGGCGGGCCGAGGAAGACGGTCTTGCCGGCGAGGTCTTCCAGCTGGGTGATGCCGGAATCCGCATAGGTGGTGATGTGGTAGACGCCCAGCGGGAAGGCGAAGACCGCGCGCAGGTTCTCCGACAGCTCGGGCGCCTGCGGGACGTTGGCATACATCGCCGTGCCCTGGATCATGTTGGCATGGACCGAGGCCGACCACATGAAGAAATCAAGCTGGCCCGCGCCGGCTTCCAGCGCGTGCTGGGTCGCGGCGCCGGTGGCGTTGACCTGAATCTCCACGTCATCGAGCTGCTGGCCGACGATCTGCGCGAAGGTGCTCATCACCATGTACGGCGACGAGCCCGGGCCGAGTGTCGCCAGCCGCAAGTATTGCTGCGCGGCGGCGGGGATGGCGGCGCCGAGGACCATCGCGGCCCCCATGGCCGCACCGATGGCGGTCTTTCTCAAGAATGACATGCGTTCTCCTCCCTCAGGTTGGCAATGTCAGGGTTGTGTCACGTCCGGCGTCACCGCCGGGGCATCGTCACTGCGGCCCGCGCGCCAGTCCAGCCAGCACAGAGCCAAGGCGACCAGCGTGGCGGCGGCCTCGACGCTGATCTCGGGGACCAGCACCGCGAAGCCCAGCACCAGTCGCAGGGCGCGCGACCATGCCGGCAGCCGGGTGCCGCCATAGCCCGCAAAGCCCGTGGTCAGCATCCAGATCGCCAAGGCGAGGCGGATGCAAACCCAGACCAGCCCCGTCACGGTCACGTCGACGACCAGCGTCAGCGACGGGTTGTAGACCATGACGAAGGGGATCAGGAACCCGACCAGCGCCAGCCGCGTCGCCGCCGCACCGATAGCCACCGGGTTGGCCTTGGCGATGGGGGCTGCGGCAAAGGCGGCGATGGCGACGGGGGGCGTGATCGCGCTGAGGACGCCGAAATACACCACAAACAGATGGGCGATCAGGGTCGGCACGCCCATCTGCTCGATGGCCGGGCCCATGACGAGGACGACGATCAGATAGGCCGGGACCGTGGGCATGCCCATGCCCAGAACCAGCGAGCCCAGCATCATCAAGACCAACGAGAACAGCAGCGACTCGCCTGCCGCCGACTGGATCAGCCCGGCGAAACGCAGGCCGAGGCCGGTCATGTTCATCACCCCGATGACGATGCCGATGGAGCCCACCGCGACGAGGATCTGCGCCGAGGCGATGCCCGCCTGCTTCAGCCCCTCAAGGATCATCAGCGGTTTGCGCCGGACTTCAGGGTTCAGGATCAGCCCCAGCACGACGACAGCAATCACCGCGACGAAGCCCGCCATGGCCGGAGAGCGCCCGCTCATCATGATCGCCAGCATCAGCACCAAGGGCAGCACGAAGCAGAGCGACATGCGCCAATCCTGCGCCGTCAGCTTCGGCAGCGAGGCTTGCGGCACCCGTTTCACGCCACGGGCGACGGCCTCGACATGGACGGCGACGAAGAGCGCGCCGTAGTAGAAGATCGCGGGCAGCAGGGCGGCCAGACAGATCGTCAGATAGGGAATGCCGGTCACGTCCGACATGATGAAGGCCACGGCCCCCATGATCGGCGGCATGAACTGACCCCCGGCCGAAGCCGCAGCCTCGACGCCCCCTGCGAACGACGCCTTGAAGCCGCGCTCCTTGATCATCGGGATGGTCATCACGCCGGTACCGACCACGTTGCCCGAGACCGAGCCCGACATGGTCCCGAACACCCCGCTGGCCGCGATGGCTGCATGTGCGGGACCGCCCCGGAAGCGCCCGGTCGCCACCACGGCGAAGCGCAGCAGCACCGCGCCCGCGCCGATGGCCTCCAGCACCGCGCCGAAGACGATGAAAACAAGGATCAGCGTGACGACAACCGACAGGGGCCCGCCGAAAACGCCATCGAAGCTGTACCACACGGTCCGCACGATCTGATCGAGCGAATAGCCGCCATGCCGGAAGATCGACGGCAGGCTACGCCCGAAATAGGCATAGGCCAGCAGCAACAGACAGACTACGACCAGCGGCAGGCCAAAGCTGCGCCGGGTCAGTTCCAGCAGCGCGAACAGACCGATCACGCCGATCAGGATGTCGTCCGAGCTGAAGAAATACAGGCCTGTCTCCAGCGCCTGTCCGATCGACAGCCAGCGCCAGACCGAGACGGCCAAGGCCCCCACGACCACGAGGTCGAAGATCAGCGAGATCCATTTGCGGGTCAGAAGGTGGCGATCCAGCGCCACGGCCAGCAACACCGCGCCCCCCAGCGCGTATGTGCCCACGCGCAAGAGGCTCTCGTTGAAGCCGCCAAAGCCCGCAATCCAGATCCCGACCAATGCCAGAGCCACGCCCAGCAACGCCGCAAGAGACGCAAGGCCCCCTTGAACGGACAGAGTCGGCACCGATGGACGATCCATGTCTTCCTCCCTCGACAAGTTCGCAATCGTGCAGCCCAAAGGTGACAAACCCCCTGCCCCGCGGCTATGACAAATCGATAGCGTTTCACCAGGTGACATTTTTGGAGGGTCCGCATGAAGGTCATCACTGCCTTGCAGCGCGGGTTGCAGGTGCTGGAGATCCTGCGTGACCTCGAGCCGGCGACGCTGGAGGAGATCACCCGCGAAGCCGGCCTGCCCAAGCCCACCGTGCTGCGCATCCTGCGCACGCTGGCGGCGTCGCGCGTGGCCTATCAGGCGCTGTCAGACCGGCGTTGGCGCACCGGCGCGCAGATGCCGACCGCCCGCCCCGACAATGCCGATGCCCTGCTGGCCGAGCTGGCCGGCCCGGTGCTGGACCGCCTGTGCCGCGAAATCCTCTGGCCCTCGGACATCGGTGTGTTTCAGGACGGCGCGGTGCAGGTGCTGGAGACCTCGCGCCGCCGCTCGCCCTTCCTCGTGAACCGCAACGTGACCACGCATCGCATTCACATGCTGCCCTCGGCGATGGGGCGAGTGATCCTGGCCTGGTCCGAACCGGCGCGGCGGGCCGAGATACTCTCGATCATGGCCGCGCGCGGCGAGGGCGTGGACCGTGTCCCCCCCGGCCCCGATTTCGACGATTACCTGACCGAGATCCGCACCCGGGGCTATGCCACCCGACAGCGCGGCTATTATGTCATCCTCCCGCGTGAGGGGCGGATTTCGGCCATCGCGGTGCCGGTCCGCCTTGGCGGCGGGCGCATCGCTGCCGTCAACCTGTCATGGATGACCAGTGCCGCGACCGAGGCCGAGATCGCCGCCAGCGCCCTGCCCCTGCTGCGCGACGCGGCGCGGCAGATCGAGGGCGCGCTGGCCGAAGCGCAGGGCAGTGCCTAGGCCCGGATCGCCGCCAGACACATCGCCCTCAGCCGGGCAATTTCAGTCGCGGACAGCGTATCATCCCGCAACCGGCGCCATTTCAGCGTGTTGCGCAGCGCCCCGCCGATGAACCCCGCGACCTGACCGGGCTCGGCCACCGGCTGGCCGATCTCGTCGCCGTACTCGGCAATCAACCGCGCGACGTGATCGGCGCTGACCCGGAAGTAATCGCGCAATTCCGCCGGGGTGACCAAGGGCAGGCACGAGAGCAGCTCGAACAGCACCGCCCGGCCCGGATCTGCGCGGAAGAATCCGATATAGGCGTCGATATAGGCGATCAGCCGCGCCTCGGCCGTGGCGCCGGGCGTCACCGTGACCGCTGCGTCCAATTGCTCGGCCAGCTGGCCGTAAAGCGCGCGCATCAACGCCTCTTTCGACGCGAAGTGATTGTAGAGCGAGCCGATCGCCACCCCTGCCTCAGTCGCGATCTGCTGCATCGAGGCCTGCGGCCCGGCGCGCACCAGCAACTCGCCCGCCGCCTCGAGGATCCGTTCCCGCGTGTTTCTGGCCACACTCATCTCCGGCAAAAATAGAATGAACGTTCATTCTACTGTCATGAGCGGACGCTACGACGGCGCCAACAGGATGACAACCGGCATGACAGGCAAAACAGACCCCCGATGACCCAGGACCCGCTCTTCTTCGTTCACCTCACCGACCTGCACCTTTCCGCGCCGCAGCTGGCCAATCCGCTGCTGCTCAGCGACACGATGTCTGCCGTGCGCGCCTCGTTCGCGGCGATCCGGGGCCTGTCGCAGCGCCCGGCCTTCGTGGTGATCTCGGGCGATCTGACCGACCGGGGCCGGCCCGAGGATTACGAGACGCTGAAGGACCTGCTGACCGAGGAGGCCGACGACCTGCCGCTGGTGCTGGCGCTTGGCAACCACGACCAGCGCGGGCCGTTCCGGGCGGTGTTCGGGCTGGGCGCGGGCGAGGCGTCGCATGACCATGACGCGGTGATCGCCGGGCTGCATGTCATCACGCTGGATACCGCGATCCCCGGCCATGTCGGTGGCGAGATCGACGCGGCCCAGCAGGACTGGCTGCGCGACCGTCTGGGCGCCCATCCCGATCTGCGCAAATTGCTGGTGCTGCACCATGCGCCGTTGCTGGACCTGAACCGCACGCAGGCCTGGGACCGGCTCGACGCGGCCTCGACCGAGGCGCTGCGGCAGGCGATGGCCGGGCACGACGTGGTCGGCATCCTCTCGGGCCATGTGCATATGGAGGAGGTCAGCCTCTGGCACGGCGTGCCGGTGGTGATCGGCCAAGGCCATCACGCCGCCACCGATCCGACCGCCCCGAAGGGCGAGATCCGGCTGGTCGAGGGCGCGGGCCTGACCCTGTGCCACCTGCGCGACAGCGGCCTGACAGCGACCTTCGTGCCGCATGCCCAGACCCGTGCGCTGATCAAGCGGATCGATATCGCCGGGCTGATGGCGCGCGAGGCCAGCCGCGATGCCTGACCGCCGCATCCCCCTGCCCGGCCTGCACAATCTGCGCGACCTCGGCGGGCTCGGGCCCGTCGCGCCGGGCCGGCTGTGGCGTGCCGACGACCCGCAGGGCATCGGCGCCGACGAGGTCGCGACGCTGCGCCGGCAGGGGCTGGGAACCGTCATCGACCTGCGGGAACCCGCCGAGGCCGGGCCGGCACGCACCCTGTACCCGACGCCTCTGCGCTATCACAACGCGCCCTTGTTCGGCGGCCTGAACCTCGCCGCGCCCGAGATCGTCGAGGCCCCGGACCCGTTGCTGGCGCTGTACCTGCGCGCGCTGGAGGACAGCGCCGCGCATTTCGCCTCCACCCTGCGGCTGGTGGCCGAGGCCCCCACGGGCGCGGTGCTGGTGCATTGCACGGTCGGCAAGGACCGGACGGGCATGATGGTGGCGCTGATGCTGCGGCTGGCCGGTGTGCCCGACGCGCAGATCGTTGCCGATTACTCCGAGACCGGCCGCCACATCGGCCCGGTTCTGGAGCGCCTGCGCGCCCGCGCCGTGGCGCATCAATGGGATCTGGCCCTGCTGTCGCGTTATTGGCGCAGCGAGGCCGAGACGATGCACGGCTTCCTCGCCGCGCTCGACGACCGGCACGGCGGTGCCGAGGGCTACCTGTCCGACGCGGGCCTGACCCCGTCCGAACAGCGCGCCCTGCGCCACCGCCTGACCCGGCCTCACGACGAGACATCCGCCGCCGCCCCGGCGTCGGATGCGCCCCTTTTCCAACCGGAGACCTGATCATGCGCCGTACCGCCCTTGCGCTGACCACCGCCCTCGTCGCCCTTCCGCTGATGGCCCTGCCGGGCTGGGCGCGCACCGAAATCACCCTGTCGACCCAGCAGGAACCGACCGTGCTGGACCCGACGGCCGATGCCACGGCCTCGATCGACTCGATGCTGACGCAGAACGTCTATGAATCGCTGACCTCGGTGAACGAGGCCGGCGAAGTCATCCCCGCCCTCGCCACCGACTGGACGGTGTCCGAGGACGGCCTGACCTATACCTTCACGCTGGCCAGCGGCGTCACCTTCCACGACGGCACCAGCTTCGACGCCGAGGACGTCCTGTTCAGCTTCAACCGCGCGATGGCCGAAGACTCGACCAACCCGTCGAAGCGCATCTTCGAGCCGATCACCGAGATCACCGCCCCCGATGCGCAGACCGTGGTGATCACCATCGATCACACCGACGCCTTCTTCCTGTTCAACCTCGCGCAGGGCGATGCCTCGATCGTCGCGCCGGAAAGCGTCGACGGCAACGCCACCAGCCCGGTCGGCACCGGCCCGTTCCGCTTTGACAGCTGGACCCGCGGCGACCGCCTGACGCTGGTGCGCAACGACGATTACCGCGACCTGCAGGACGGCATGATGGAGCGCATCACCTTCCGCTTCATCGCCGACCCGACCGCCGTCACCAACGCGCTGATGGCCGGCGAGATCGACGGCACTGCGGGCTTCCCCTCGCCCGAGCTGCTGCCGATGTTCGAGAGCGACCCGCGCTTCACCGTCGCCGTCGGCACCACGCAGGGCGAGGTGATCCTTGCGCTGAACAACGGCCGCGCCCCCTTCGACGACATCGACGCCCGCCGCGCCGTGAACCACGGCCTGAACCGGCAGGAGATCATCGACGGCGCGATGTATGGCTATGCCACGCCGATCGGCAGCTTCTTCCCGCCCTCGGACGCCAATTACGTCGATCTGACCGGCCTCTATCCCTTCGACCCCGAGGTCGCCCGCAGCCTGCTGGCCGATGCCGGCATCGCCGAAGGCACCAGCATCCGCCTGCGCATTCCGCCCTTCGCCTATGCCACCCGCTCGGCAGTGATCATTCAGGCCGAGATGGCCGCGATCGGTCTCGACGTCGAGGTCGAGCAGCTGGAATGGGCCGCGTGGATGGATCAGGTCTACAACGGGCGGGATTATGAGATGACGATCATCGCCCATACCTCGCCCAACGATCTGAGCAACTTCACCCGTGGCCCGAACTACTTCTACGGCTACGACAATCCGGCCTTCAACACGCTGTGGGACCAGATCGTCGCCACCGCCGACCCGGTCGCGCGCGGTGCCCTGCTGCAGGACGCGCAGCGCTTCGTTGCCGACGAGGCCGTGCATGGCTTCCTGTTCCAGCTGCCCAGCCTCGGCGTCTACCGCACCGAGCTGTCGGGCTACTGGGTCTCGTCGCCGGTGATCTTCTCGCCGCTGGCCGACCTGCGCTGGACCGAGTGATCCACCCCTGACCCCCCGGCGCCCGCCCTCAGCCGCGGGCGCCGTTCCCTTCCGTCCGAGCCCCCTCCATGCCCTTCCTGTTGCGCCGCCTCGCGGGCCTTGTGGCCACGCTGACCGGCATCTCCCTCGTCGTCTTCGCGGTGATGAACGTCCTGCCGGGCGATCCCGCGCTGACTATCCTCGGCCTCGATTCCACTGAGGACGCCCGCGCCGCCCTCAGCGCGCAGCTGGGCCTCGATCAGCCGGTCTGGGCGCGGTATCTCGACTGGTTAGGCGGCATCCTCCAGAGTGATTTCGGCACCTCCTATGCGTATCGCGTTCCGGTCACCGAGCTGATCCTCGAACGCCTGCCGCTGACCCTGACACTGGGGCTGCTGGCCAGCATCCTGACCATCGCGCTGGCCACCGCTTTGGGCGTGTTCGCCGCCGCGCGCCACGGAAAGGCGGGCGATTGGGTGACGATGATCCTCAGCCAGCTGGGCATCGCCATCCCCGCCTTCTGGCTGTCGATCCTGCTGGTCCTCCTGTTCGCCGTGACCCTTCGCGTCCTGCCCTCGGGCGGGTTTCCCGGCTGGGCCGAACCGCTTGAGGCGCTGAAATCCCTCGTGCTGCCGGTCACCGCGCTGGTGCTGGTGCAGGCCTCGGTTCTGGCCCGTGTCACGCGGGCCTCGGTGCTGGAAGTGGCGAAGCTGGACTATGCCCGCACCGCCCGCGCCCTCGGCCTGTCGCCGCGCCGGGTCATGTGGGGCCATGTCCTGCCCAATGCCTTAGTGCCCATGGTCACCGTCGCCGGGATGCAGCTGGCCGGGCTGATCACCGGCACCATCGTCATCGAGAATGTCTTCTTCCTGCCCGGTCTGGGCCGGCTGATGTTTCAGGCGATCAACAACCGCGATCTCTACACCGTGCAGGCGCTGGTCCTGTTGTTCGCCTCGATCGTGGTGATCGTGAACTTCCTTGTCGACATGATCTACCTGCTGATCGACCCCCGCCTTCGTGAAGGTCGAAGCTGATGCGCAACCTCCCTGTCTCTCTGTGGATCGGCGGCGCGCTGGTGGGCGTCATCGCCCTCGCCGCGCTGGTGTCGCTGGTCTGGACCCCGCAGGATTTTGCCACCGTCGCCGTGTCCGAACGGTTCCAGCCCCCCTCCGCCCGCTATTGGCTAGGCACCGATCAGCTGGGCCGCGACGTGCTGACCCAGCTGATGGTCGGCGCCCGCAACTCCTTGACCATCGCGCTGGTGGCCGTGGGCCTTGGCGGCGCTTTGGGAACCGCATTGGGGCTGCTGGCCGGCGCGAAAGGCGGCTGGACCGAGGAAATCGTGCTGCGCCTCGCCGATTTCAGCTTCGCCTTCCCCGCGCTTCTATTCGCGATCATGCTCGCCGCCGCTTTCGGCCCTTCCTTCGCCAACGCCGTCGTCGCCATCGCCTTCATCAACATCCCGGTTTTCGTGCGCGTCTCCTGCGCCTCGGCCCGGCAGGTCTGGCAGCGCGACTACGTGCTGGCCGCCCGCGCCTCGGCCCGGGGCGGGCTGGCCATCACCCGCGACCACGTCCTGCCCAACATCGCCGCCATCGTCATCGTGCAGGCGACCATCGACTTCGCCGGCGCCATCCTTATCGAGGCCGCGCTCAGCTACCTCGGCCTTGGCGTGCAACCGCCCGAGCCCAGCTGGGGCCGTATGCTGTCCGAGGCCCAGACGCTGCTGTTCCTCGCGCCGCAACTGACGGTGCTGCCGGGCCTGTGCATCGTCGCCACGGTACTGGGCTTCAACCTGCTGGGCGACGGTCTGCGCGACCTTGCCGATCCGCGCCGAGAGAAGGCCCGCTGATGTACAAGATCCGCAACCTGTCCCTGTCCTTCGACGGGCATGAGGCCGTCCGCAGCGCCAGTTTCGACATCCCGCGCGGGGCACGGCTGGGGCTGGTCGGCGAATCCGGCTGTGGCAAGTCGATCACCGCACTGGCGCTGCTGGGCATGGCCCCGGCCTCGGCCCGCGTCTCCGGCTCGATCGAGATCGACGGGCAGGAAATGGCCGCCGCGCCAGAGCGCCTGTGGCGTTCCTACCGGGCGCGCAAGGTGGCGATGGTGTTCCAGGAACCCCTGTCCGCTCTGAACCCGCTGAAGCGCGTGGGCGACATCATCGCCGAACCGATGCGCCTGCATTTGCGGCTGGACCGTCGCGCCGCCCGTGCCCGTGCCCGCGACCTTCTGGTCGAGGTCGGCATCCCGGACCCCGAGGCCCGGCTCGACCAATATCCCCACCAGTTGTCCGGCGGCCAACGCCAGCGCGTGCTGATCGCCGCCGCCCTGTCTTGCGATCCACAGCTGCTGGTCGCGGATGAGCCGACCACCGCGCTCGATGCCCATGTCGCCGGACGGATCCTCGACCTGCTCAAACGCCTCAGCGAGACGCGGGACATGGCGCTGGTGTTCATCAGCCATGACCTCGAGGCCGTCGCCCGCGTCACCGAGGAGATGCTGGTGATGTATGGCGGCGACATCGTCGAGCGCGGCCCGACCGCGCAGCTTCTGGCCGATCCCCGCCATCCCTATACCAAGGGCCTGATCGAGGCCCGTCCGCGGCTCGATGCGCTCACCCTGCGGGCCGATGGCGCCCCGAGGCCCCGGCTGGCCAGCATCCCCGGCTCCGTCCCCGCGTTGGCCGATCTGCCCAAGGGCTGCCGCTTCGCCGGTCGCTGCCCGATCGAGCGCCCCGCCTGCGCCGGGTTGCGCCCCGCGGTCAGCGTCTTGGGCCCCGGCCAACGGCAGGTGCGCTGCCTCGCCCCCCTGTTGCCCGCAAAGGTCCCGGCATGAGCGTCGTCCTGTCCCTCTCCGGCGTGAGCCGCGCCTATCCCCTGCCCCGCCGTCGCCTTCTGGGCCCGCGCCCGATGCTTCAGGCCCTCAGCGACGCCAGCCTGACCCTGTCGGCGGGCGAAACCCTTGGCATTGTGGGCGAATCCGGCTCGGGCAAGTCGACATTGGCGCGGCTGGTGATGGGCTTCGACCGCCCGGACGCCGGGCGGATCACCGTGCTGGGACAGGACATCAACGCCCTCCCCGCGCCTGAGCTGCGTCGCCTGCGCGCGGGGTTCCAGATGGTGTTTCAGGACCCGTTCGGGTCGCTCGACCCGCGCCGTCCCGTCGGCTGGTCCATTGCCGAACCCTTGCTCGCCGATCCCGCGCTGGACGCCCCGACCCGCCGCAAGCGCGTGGCCGAGGCGTTGGAGCAGGTGGGCCTGCGCCCCGCCGATGGCGCCAAGTTCCCGCACCAATTCTCCGGCGGGCAGCGGCAGCGGGTGGCCATCGCCCGTGGCATCGTCACTCGCCCCCGCCTGCTGGTCGCCGATGAGCCCGTGTCGGCGCTGGATGTGTCGATGCAGGGGCAGATCCTGAACCTGCTGTCGGACCTGCAGGCACAGATGGGGCTGGCGATGCTGTTCATCAGCCACGACCTCGCGCTGGTGGCGCATCAATGCGACCGGGTGGCGGTGATGCACCGCGGACGCATCGTCGAATCCGGTCCGGTCGCGCAGGTCTTCTCCCATCCGCGCGAGTCCTACACCCGCAGCTTGCTCGCCCGACCGGAAACAAAGTCCGCAGACAATCGTGAACTGGTGAATAATACCCCCTGAAATGCGGTTAACGTCCCGAAATGGTAACCTTAATGGTTGGTTATTGATCTAGGGGGTTGACCTCCAAGCCCTTCACGGCAATCATCCTTTGGTAGAATTTGCTCCCCAGCTTCTCCTGTAAGGTTAACGATGCCGAGTACCCTGGAGCGTTTCCAGAACGCCAAAAGGGCCATCCTTGAGAATGGCCAAACCGACGCCTACCGCGAAATCGAGAGCATTGCCGCCAACCGGACTCCGGTTGGGCATATGGCGACGGACTTCCTCCGCCGTCACCCGCGCCATCCCGCGACGCCGCCGGCGCCGCGTCAGATGGACACGATCAAGATCATTCCCGCCGAGACCCGGCGCCTGCATCCCAACGAGATCCCCTCGACCCATGCCAGCGGCCCGCGCCGTGACGGCGTGACCTTGGCCGAGCTCGAAGCCGAGATCGCGCGGGTCGAGAAGGTCCGCGTCCTGCTGACCTCGGCCAACCGGCCCGACACGAAATACCGTCCCTACAGCGCCAAGGCGCCGTCGGCGGAGACGATGTCGGCGGATGATCTGACCCGCATGCTGGGCCGGGCCTATCCGGGCATCGACTGCCTGTCGCCGCGCGGGGCGATCTCGCTCGGCACCCTGCGCCGCAACTATCCCGCCAAGGCCTGACAGGCCTCAGCCAAAGTCCATCGGGACACCCACGACTTGCCATGGCATCGCTTGAGACAGGGTCTTGGCGATGCCCTCGGCCGTCCAACCGCCCGGAGCGTGACGGATCTCGGGCTCGGACGGATGGGTCCACAGCGACAGCCGATCACCCCCGATCCCCAGCGCCTGCCCGGTGATCCCCTTCGCCGCGTCCGAGGCGAGGAACACCACCAGCGGCGCCACGTCCTCAGGCGTGCCGATGCCCTTTTCGCGCAGGCTTTGCGGCAGAGGCTCGCCGCGTTCCAGCGCCGCAACATGCGGGGCCAGCGCGGGGATCGTCGCCGTCATCCGGGTCAGGGCCGTCGGCACGATGGCGTTGACGCCAACCCCGTCGCGCGCCAGCTCCAGTGCCCAGCTGCGCATCATGCCGACGATCCCGGCCTTCGCCGCCGCATAGGCGCCCTGCCCGAAATTCCCCTGCTGTCCGGCGGGCGAGGCCGTCAGGATCAGGCTCCCGCCGCCGCCCTGCGCCTTGAACTGCCGCGCAGCCGCCCGGCCGCATTGGAAGCTGCCACGCAGATGGGTGCCGATCACGAGGTCAAAGGCTGCATCCTCGGTCTTCCACAGCACGGAATCGCGCAACACCCCAGCGCAGGCGAACAAGATGTCGAGCCGCCCGAAGCTGTCGACCGCCGCCTGCACGCAGGCCTCGGCCGATCCGTCTGTCCCAATCGCCGCCGCCACCGCGACCGCCTTGCCGCCCTTCGCCGTTATCGCATCGACCACCGACTGCGCCGCCGCGCCGTCGATGTCATTCACCACGACCGAGGCCCCGGCCTGGGCCAGCGCCATCGCCGAGGCGCGACCGATGCCCAACCCGGCACCGGTCACGACTGCCACTTTCCCAACCAGCATCACTTGCCCCTGTAGATCGGTGCGCGTTTTTCCATGAAGGCGCGCGGGCCCTCGCGGGCGTCCTCGGTCGCCATGACCACACGCTTGGCGCGGTCCTCCATCACATAGCCCTCGGCCAGCGTGACGCCGCTCGCCGCGATCACCGTGCGCTTGATCTGTTGCACGGCGACCGGCGCATTGGCCGCGACCTTGCGCGCGAGGGTCATGGCCGTGTCCATCAGCGCGCCGGGCGCGACGATGCGGCCGATGAGGCCCGCGTTCAGCGCGGTTTCGGCGTCAATGGCCGCACCCGTCAGCATCATCTCCATTGCCAGCGCATAGGGGATCTGCCGCGGCAGGCGCACCAGCGCGCCCGCGAAGGGGATCACGCCCCGCGCGGCCTCGGGCAGGGCGAAGGTCGCATGCGGCACGGCGATGCGGATGTCGGTGCCGAGCAGCGTCTCCATGCCCCCGGCCATGCAGGGGCCGTTCACCGCCGCGATCACCGGCTTCGGCATGTCAAAGCCGCGCTGCGCGATGCGGGCATTGACGCCGTCGTCGGCGAGGAAGCGGCGGTCCCACTCGGTCTCGGGCTGGCGCGCGCCGGACAGGAGCGGCAGCGACAGCGCCAGATCGCCGCCAGAGCAGAAGGCCTTGTCGCCCGCGCCGGTCAGAACCACGGCGCGGATCGTCTCGTCCGCGGCGATCTCGTCCATCGCATCGGCCAGACGGCAGGCCAGTTCCGGGCTCAGCGCATTGCGCGCCTCGGGGCGGTTCAGGGTCAGGATCGCGACCGCGCCGTCGCGCTCGAACAGAAGCGGCAGCGTCATGCGCGGACCGCCGTGACGCGACCGTCCCGCAACGCGGCGATGGCTGCCTCGCGCAAGGCGAATTTCTGGATCTTGCCGTTCGCCGTCATCGGCAACTCCTTCACGATTTCCACGTATTTCGGCATCTTGTGCCGGGCCATGCGCGCGCGGCAGTGGTTCTGCAAGGCCGCCGCATCGGCCGAGGCCCCCTCGACCAGCACCGCATAGGCATAGCTCTCCTCGCCCAGATCGGGGTCGGGGACGCCCACCACCTGCGCCTGACTGACCGCCGGGTGATCGAGCAGACATTCCTCGATCTCGACCGGATAGACGTTCTCGCCGCCGCGGATGATCATGTCCTTCAGTCGCCCGACGATGCGCAGATGCCCGGTATCCTCCAGCACCGCGAGGTCGCCGGAATGCAGCCAGCCGTCCGCGTCGATCGCCTCGGCGGTCTTCTCGGGCATGTCGAAATAGCCCTTCATCACCAGATAGCCCCGGATGCACAGCTCGCCCGATTGGCCGAAGGGCAGGGTCGCGCCGGTTTCCACATCGGCGATGCGGATCTCGGTATGGGGCAAGGGAACGCCGGCGGTGGACACGCGGGTCTCCAGATCATCCGAATCGCGGGTCTGAGTGATGATCGGGCTGCATTCGGTCATGCCCATGATGATCAGCGGCTCGCCGTCCGTGGCCTCGCGCATCTTCAGCATCAGGCTCGGCGGGATCGAGGTGCCACCGGTGATGATCCGGCGCAGGGTCCGGGTTTGGTATTGGCCGTTGTCGGGGTGCTCGAGCATCCGCACCATCATCGTCGGCACGGCATTGAGCAGCGTCGGGCGGAACTCGTCCCAGAGCTGCAGCATCCGCCCGGCCTCGAAACTGTCCATCGTCACCAGAGTGCCGCCGCAGGCCGCCAGCGCCATGACGTTGCAGACGCAGCCTGCCGTGTGGAACAGCGGCATCGCCGAAAGCATCGTGTCGCCGGGCGAATAGCCGCCGCGATCGGCCATCAGGCGGGCGTTGTTGACGGTGGAATGATGGGTCAGCATGGCGCCCTTGGGCTTGCCGGTGGTGCCGCTGGTGTACTGGATCTGTGCCACATCGCGCGGCTGCACCGCGTCCTGACGGGCCGCGCGGGCGGCGTCATCCAGCGGCAGGCCGGCGGCCACGACATCCTCGAACCGGCGGGCGAAGGGGGCCTCACCGCCGATCACCGCAAGGCGACGCAGGGCGGGGAAGGGGCCGTCGGCCTTGCGCAAACCACCCGTCACCTCGGCCAGATCCGGCATCAGGGACAAAAGGTCGCCCGGAATATCGCTGCCCCGGAAGCCTGCCGCGAAGAACAACGCGGCGACCTGACCCTGCTCCAACAGATAGGCCAGCTCATTGGGCTTCAGCGCAGGGTTCACCGTGACCAGCACCACACCGGCCTTGGCCAGCGCGTATTCCAGCAGCACCCAGGCCGCGCAATTCTGCGCCATGACGGCGACGCGCGCCCCGGCGGGAATGCCCCAGTCGACGATGCCGCGGGCCAGCGCATCGGCCTCGGCCTTCAGCTGGGCATAGGTCCAACGGGTCGACACGGCACCGGCCTTTTCGTCGCCCACCACCGCCAGCCGGTCGGGCAGCGCGGCGGCTTGCCGGTCCAAGAGACCCCCCAGAGTGATCTCCCACAATTCCGGGCCATCGCTGCTGGCCGGCCAATGCGCCAAGGCGTGTTCGCTCATGTCTTCCTCCCCTGACTCTCCAACGACAGGCTGGACAGCCTCCAATCCGAGTGTTATCGAATTGTTCGACGTCAATCAATATGACGATGACCAGTTCGAGGACGACCCATGCAAAGCGCCGCCGCCCGACTGTCTGAGGACACGGAAGCCGACCTGATGCTGGCCCTGCAGCCGGCGCTGGCCGACAGCGTGAACTTCCGCCTGCGGATGGCGCAGATCCTTGCCTACAAGGCGTTCGAGGCGAACACGCCGGATCACGGGGGCGCGGCGCGTTACCTCGGGCTTCTGTCGATCATCTGCCAGAATCCGGGCCAGTCGCAGATCAAGCTGGCCGAGGCCGTGGGGCTGCAACGCTCCAGCCTCGTGCCGATCCTCGACAAGATGGAGAAGTCGGGCATCGTCGAGCGCCGCGCGGTCGATGGCGACCGGCGCTCGAACGCGGTCTGGGCAACGGCGCAGGGCGAGGCGATCGTCGCCGATCTCAGCGCGCAGGCGAATGTCGTGGAAGACGCCACGCTTCAGGGCTTCAGCCCCGAGGAAGTGGCACTGCTGCGCGGCATGCTGGACCGCGTCATCAGCAATTTCCGGCGGATGTAAGAACCGCCGGAGGGAGGGGCGGCCCGTCGCGGTGACGGTGCGGCCCGGCGCGGGAACGGAGGCCCGCGCCCATATCAGGGAGAGAGACGATGAAAGCAGTTCGCTGGACTGCCGTGAGCGCGCTTGCGCTCTCGGCCGCTGCCACCATGGCATCCGCGCAGGAGGTCACTTGGGCCTTCTCGCATTGGGTGCCCCCGCAATCCGAAGTGCAGATCTCGGGCTTCGAGCCTTGGGTGCAATCGATCAACGAGGCCTCGGACGGCCGCATCCAGATCGACGTCTTCCCGGCCCAGCAGCTGGGCTCGGCGCCGGACCATTACGACATGGCCCGCGACGGCATCGTCGACATCGGCTTCGTGAACCCCGGCTATCAGGCCGGCCGCTTCCCGATCATCGCCGCGGCCGAACTGCCGTTCCTGACCTCGAACGCCACCGGCGCCAGTCGCGCGCTGCACGAATGGTACGCGCAATACGCCGCGCAGGAGATGCCGGACGTGCATGTCTGCCTCGTGCACCTGCACCATCCGGGCGCGCTGCATGCGACCCGTGGCCCGATTGCCGGCCCGGAAGATTTTGCCGGCATGAACATCCGCCCGCCGCAAGCCACCATCGCCCGCATGATCAGCCTGATGGGCGCGAGCCCGGTGCAGGTGCCCGCGCCGGAAATGCGCGCGATCCTGTCCTCGGGCGGGGCCGATGCGACCGTCTCGCCCTGGGACAGCCTGCGTCTGTTCGGGGTCGAGGACGTGGTGACTCATCACCTCGACCTGCCGCTCTATGGCGTGGCCTTCGTCTATGCGATCAATCAGGCCAGCTACGACGGGCTGTCGGATGAGAACCGCGCGGTGATCGACGAGCATTGCACGCCGGAATGGTCCGAGCGCATTGCCACCGGCTGGGACCGCGTCGACGTCGCGGCCTATGAGCGGCTGAAGACCGACGAGGCCCACACCTTCTACACACCCGACGCGGCGCAGATGGAGGCGTGGCAGGCACTGGCCGTGCAGCTGCGCGGCGAATGGGCCGAGGCTGCCGGGACCGCCGGTCTGGCCGACCCCGAAGGCGCACTGGCCGATCTGGTCTCGCGCCTTGAGGCTGCCGGCGGCGCCTACGAATGATCCCCTCCCCCGGCCCGTCACAGGGCCGGGGCTTTGCCATCGAGGGACAAATGACCCGCTTCTTCGACCTTTTCTGCCGCACCGTCGAATGGGTGGCGGCGATCCTCTTGGGCTCTGTCACGGCGCTGGTCGTGGTCTCGACGCTGGGCCGCTACCTGTTCGCGATGCCCGTGCCCGACAGCTTCGACATCTCGCGCCTGATCCTCGGCGCCTGCCTTGCGTGGGGCTTTGCCGTGATCGGCCTCAGGGGCGGGCATATTCAGGTGGATCTGGTGGCCGAGAGCCTCGGCCCGCGCCTGCGCCGCGCGGTCGACGCGCTGGCTTGGGCCGCACTGCTGGTCTTCGCCGTATTGCTGGCGTGGAAGATCTGGGGCCGCATCCTGTCCGTCCGCGCCTCGGGCGAGACAACCTTCGACCTGCGCCTGCCGCTATGGCCCTTCCTTGCGCTGATCTGGGGCGGGCTGGCCGCCAGCTGCCTGACCATCACGGTCAAGCTGGCACGCATCCTCACCGGGGCGGATACCCTCGCCTCGGCTGACAATCAGGAACTGGATGAGGCAAAGCGTGGCCTACGCTGATCTGATCGCCGTCTCGGGCTTCGTCGCCCTCTTTGCCATGCTGCTGCTGCGCGTGCCGATCGGCGTGGCGCTGGGGTTGGTGGGCGTGTTCGGCTACGGCGCGATCCGGGGGCTGAACCCGGCGCTGAACCTGCTGGCGACCTCGCCGATCAGGGTGCTGACCGATTTCCACCTGTCCTTGGTGGTGTTCTTCATCCTGATGGGGTCCTTCGCCACCCATTCCGGCATGAGCCGAGAGATGTTCCGCGCCGCGAATGCGTGGTTCGGCGCGCTGAGGGGCGGCGTCGCCATGTCGACCATCGCCGCCTGCGCGGGCTTCGCCGCGATCTGCGGGTCGTCGGTTGCGACGGCCGCCACCATGACCCGCATCGCCCTGCCCGAGATGCGCCGCTTCGGCTACCGCGAGGAGACGGCGACCGGCGTCATCGCTGCGGGCGGTACCTTGGGGATCATGATCCCGCCCTCGGTGGTGATGGTGGTCTATGCCTACATCACCGAAACCGACGTCAGCAAATTGTTCATCGCCGGCATCATCCCCGGCACCCTGGCCATCGTCCTCTACATGGCGACCGTGCTCATCGCCCATCGCAAGGGCCTGCCGGCGGGCCAGCCCTTCTCCCTCCCCGAGGCGATGCGCGCGCTGTCCGGCGTCTGGGCCGTGGCGCTGCTGTTCTTCTCGGTGATCGGGTCGATCTACCTTGGCGTCGCCACCCCGACCGAGGCCTCGGCCATCGGCGCCGCCGCCACCCTGCTGATCGGCGTGCTGCGCGGCCAGCTGGACGGGCCGAAAATCCTGCATTGCCTTGTCGAGAGCCTGCGCACCTCGGTCTCGGTCTTCACGGTGCTGATCGGCGCGGTGCTGTTTGGCTATTTCCTCGCCATCACCCGCTCGCCGCAGAAGCTGACGGCCTGGCTGGTGGATCTGGACCTCTCGGCGCATGGCACGCTGGCGCTGATCCTGATCGCCTTCATCCTTGCGGGCTGCATTCTGGACACGATGGCCATGATCCTGCTCTTGGTGCCGATCGTCTTTCCGGTCGTCATGCACCTTGGCTTCGACGCGGTCTGGTTCGGCGTGATCATCGTCATGGTGGCCGAGCTGGGGATGATCACGCCGCCCGTGGGGATCAACGTCTTCGTCATCAACATGATCGCCAAGGAGGTGAAATTGACCACGATCTTCAAGGGCGTGCTGCCCTTCGTCGTCACCGACATCCTGCGGCTGATCCTGCTGGTCGCCTTCCCCGCGCTGGTGCTGTTCCTGCCCTCGACCATGTAAGCCGCAAGCACACACCTTTGTACGGCCCGTCCGTTGGTTGACCCCAACAGGCGGGCCGTTTTCGCTCATCCTTCAATTGAAACTCAGCACGAGGCGAAAAAATCACTAGCACGATTTGCGTACACTAATGTACGTTGAACCCGAATCAACCAGCCTCGGGAGACAGCGCATGAAATCGCATTATCGGGTGGCCATCATCGGCGGCGGTGTCGTCGGGGCCTCGGTGGCCTATCACCTCACCAAGTTCGGCTGGACCGATGTGGCGATCTTCGAGCGTGACGTTCTGACCGCCGGTTCCAGCTGGCACGCCGCCGGCGGCTTTCATGCGCTGAACTCGGATCCCAACATCGCCGCGCTGCAATCCTATACGATCGACCTGCTGCAAGAGGTCGGCGCGGAATCCGGCATCGAGATCGGCATGCACATGACCGGCGGGATCACCCTCGCCAGCGAACCCGAGCGCTGGGAATGGCTGCAATCCTCGCTGCGCACCTTCCAGTCCTTGGGCATCAACGATGTCGAGCTGATCACCCCCGACGAGATCAAGCGCCGCTGCCCCATCGTCTCGACCGAGGGCGTACTCGGCGGCATGTGGAGCGACCGCGAGGGGCATATCGACCCCTCGGCCGTGGTGCATGCCTATGCCCGCGCGGCGAAGAACCGGGGCGCCTCGATCCTTGAGCACACCAAGGTCGAAAGCCTGTCGCAGCGCGCCGATGGGATGTGGGAGGTCCATACCGACAAGGGCGTCGTGGTGGCCGAACATGTCGTCAATGCCGGGGGCCTCTGGGCCAAGCAGGTCGGGCGCATGGCGGGGATCGAGCTGCCGGTCACGCCGATGGAGCACCATTACCTCGTGACGGAATCGATCCCCGAACTGGTCGAGCTGGGCCGCGAGATCCCGCTGGTCGTCGACCCCGAGGGCTTCTCCTATACCCGTCAGGAGCAGAAGGGCCTGCTGCTGGGCATCTACGAGCGTGACTTCAAGCATTGGCAGATGGACGGCGCGCCCTGGGACTTCGGCATCGAGCTGCTGCAAGAGGACGTGGGCCGCATCGAGGAGGAACTGAGCCTCGGCTTCAGCCGCTTCCCCTGCCTTGAGAATGTCGGCATCAAGCGCTGGGTCAACGGCGCCTTCACCTTCTCGCCGGATGGCAACCCGCTGGTCGGCCCGGTGCGCGGGGTGCGCAACTATTGGGTCGCCTGTGGCGTGATGGCGGGCTTCCTGCAGGGCGGCGGCGTCGGCAAATCGCTGGCCGAATGGATGATCCATGGCGAGCCCGAGGCCGACATCTTCGGCATGGACATCGCCCGCTACGGCGATTTCGCCGCCAACCGCGAGTTCATCCGCCAGACCACCGGCCAGTTTTATTCGCGCCGTTTCATCATGTCCTACCCGAACGAGCAGCTGCCCGCCGGCCGTCCGCTGAAGACCCCGCCGGTCTACAGCGACCTCAGCGCCGCCGGTTGCCGCTGGGGCGCCGCCTGGGGCCTGGAGCAACCGCTCTATTTCGCGCCCGAGGATTTCGTCGAGAAACCGACCCTGCGCCGCTCCAATGCCTTCGATCTGGTGGGCGAGGAAGCCCGCGCCGCGCGCGAAGTGGCCGGCCTTCTCGATATGACCGCCTTCTCGCGCTACGAGGTCACCGGCCCCGGCGCGAAGGAATGGCTGGACACCCTGCTGGCCTGCCGCCTGCCCGGACCGGGCCGCGCCCGTCTGGCCCCGATGCTGGGCGAGAACGGCAAGCTGAAGGGCGATCTGACCGTCCTCAACTGGGGCGACGGCAGCTGGTGGATCATGGGCTCCTACTACCTGCGCGAATGGCACATGCGCTGGTTCGAGGACCACATGGGCGACGGCGTCACCCTGCGCGATCTCTCGGACGCGACTACCGGCATGGCGCTGTTCGGCCCCAATGCGCGCACCATCCTGCAACGCCTGACCAAGGACGACATCTCGGCCAAGGGGCTGCCGTTCATGGGCTGCAAGACCATCGATATCGGCCTGATCCGCGCCAAGGTCGCGCGCATGTCGATCTCGGGCGAGCTGGGCTACGAGATCAACTGCGGCGCGCTGGAGCAGGTGTCGCTCCGCCGCGCCCTGCTGAAGGCCGGCGCCGATCTGGGCCTGCGCGAGGTTGGTTTCGCCGCCGTCCTCTCGCTGCGGCTGGAGAAAAGCTTCGGCATCTGGTCGCGGGAATTCACCCAGGGCTACACGCCCGCCCAGACCGGCTTCGACCGCTTCATCGACTTCGACAAGCCCGCCTTCATCGGCCGCGACGCCGCGCTGGCAGAGCGGGACAACCCGCCCGCCAAATTGCTGGTCACGCTGGAGGTCGACGCCAAGGATGCCGACGCCACCGGCTACGAGCCCATCTGGCACGACGGCAAGCTGGTCGGCTACGTCACTTCGGGCGGCTATGGCCACACGCTGGGCCGCAGCTTCGCGCTGGCCATGGTCGACCGCGCCGTCAGCGAACCGGGCACCGACCTGACACTGCATATCGTCGGCGAAGAGGTCACGGCGCGGGTGATCCCCGCCTCGCCCTATGACCCCGACGGGACGGCGCTGCGGAAATGACCCGTCGCTACTCCGCGCTCTCGCTTCTGAAGGAAGGGTTGTCCGGCCAGAAAGGCTGGCAACCCGCCTGGGACGACCGGCCGCTGAAGCCGCGCTATGACGTCGTCATCATCGGCGGCGGCGGGCAGGGGCTGGCGACCGCCTATTACCTCGCCAAGACCCATGGCATCACCAATGTCGCGGTGATCGAGAAGGGTTGGCTGGGCGGCGGCAACACAGGGCGCAACACCACGGTGGTGCGCTCGAACTACTTCTTCCCTGAGAGCGTGCGGCTCTATGACTTGTCGCTGAAGCTCTATGAGAAGCTGTCGATCGAGCTGAACTACAACATCATGCTGTCGCAGCGCGGCATGGTCAGCCTTGCCCATACCCCGGCCGAGATGGAGATGTCGGCCCGCGTCGTCAACGCCATGCAGATCAACGGCACCGATGCCGAGCTGCTGGATGCAGACGGCGTGCGCCAGCGGCTGCCGATCCACCACGGCGGGCCGGATGCGCGTTATCCGGCGCTTGGCGGGATCTGGCAGGGGCGTGCCGGCACCGCGCGCCATGACGCGGTCGCCTGGGGCTATGCCCGCGCCGCGTCCAAGCTGGGGGTGGACATCATCCAGCAATGCGAAGTCGAGGATTTCCTGATCGAGGGCGGGCGTTGTCGCGGCCTGCGCACCTCGCGCGGCGAGGTTCGGGCGGATCGCGTCGGCATGGCGGTCGCCGGGCATTCCTCGGTTCTGGCGACGAAAGCCGGGTTCCGTCTGCCGGTGACCTCCTACGCCTTGCAGGCCTGCGTGTCCGAGCCGGTGAAGCCGATCCTCGACACCGTGGTCCTGTCGCCCGGCACCGGCACCTATGCCAGCCAGTCCGACAAGGGCGAGATCGTCATCGGCGGCGCACTGGACCGCGTGCCCTCGTATGGTCAGCGCGGCAATCTGCCGGTGCTGGAGACGGTGATCGCGGGCCTTCTGGAGATGTTCCCGGCCTTCCGCCAGCTGAAGCTGATGCGGCAATGGGCGGGGATCGTCGATGTGGTCCCCGACAGCTCGCCCATTCTGGGCGAAAGCCCCCTGCCCGGCCTGTTCCTCAACGGCGGCTGGGGCACCGGCGGGTTCAAGGCCATCCCGGCCGGCGGCACTTTGCTCGCGCATCTTCTGGCGACCGGGCAGCACCACGACATCTCGCGGCCCTTCGACCTTGATCGTTTCACCACCGGGCGTCTCATCGACGAGGCCGCCGGGTCGGGCATCGCGCATTAGGAGCCCATCATGCAGATCTTCTCCTGTCCCTTCTGCGGCCCGCGCCCGGAGACCGAGTTCCATTTCGGCGGCGAGGCCGGCAACGACCGCCCCCACGGCGGCGCCTCGGTCCCGGCTCAGGACTGGGCGGCCTATCTCCATCTGCGCCACAACCCCAAGGGCGCGGCGCGAGAGATCTGGATGCATACGACCTGCCTCGAGGTCTTCGTGATGGAGCGCGACACGCTGAGCATGCGCGCCGAGCCGGGCCAAGCCCTCGGGGGTCACGCATGAGCGCCTACCGCCTGCCCCAAGGGGGCGAGATCGACCGCACGCAGCCGCTGAGTTTCACCTATGACGGCCGGACGGTGCAGGGCTTTGCCGGTGACAGCTACGCCTCGGCGCTGCTCGCGTCGGGCGAGACGGTGCTGGGCCGCAGCTTCAAATACCGCCGTCCGCGCGGGATCTTCGGCGCAGGCGTCGAGGAGCCGAACATCCATGCCGACATCCGGCTGAACGGCGCGCTGCATCTGAACCAGCGGGTCACGACTGAGGCGGCGCAGAACGGCGCGCAGCTGCGCGCCTGCGGGGCTGCGCCGGGGGCGCGCTCGGACCGGACGCGCTTTGTCGATCTGTTTGCGCGCTTCATCCCCTCCGGGTTTTACTACAAAACCTTCATGCGGCCGAACTGGCACCTGTTCGAGCCCTCGATCCGCGCGATGGCGGGGCTGGGCCGGGTCGATGCTACGCAGCCCGAGGGGATGCAGGGCGAACAGCGCAACCATCATTGCGACGCGGTGGTGGTCGGCGCGGGGCCGGTCGGCATCGCCGCCGCGCTGATGCTGGCCGAAGGGGGCCTATCGGTGGTCCTGTGCGATGACGGCACTCGGCCGGGCGGGAGCCTGTTGTCGCGCGTGGCGGTGATCGACGGTATGGACGGCGCGGCATGGCTGGCGCAGGCCTTGGCGCGGCTCAACGCGGCGGGCGTCACGCTGCTGACCCGGACCACGGCCTTCGGCGTCTATGACCACGGCCTCATCGCCCTCAATCAACGGCGCGAGGGGCAGGCCGATCTGTTCTGGCGCATCCGTCCGCAGCAGATCGTGCTGGCGGCGGGGGCCATCGAGCGCCCCCTGCCCTTCGACCGCAACGACCTGCCCGGGATCCTGTCCGCGCAGGCGGGCCTGACCTATCTGCGCCGCTATGCTGTCGTCGCGGGCAAGCGCGTGGTGATCGCCGCCAACAACGACACCGGCGAGGAAGTCCTGCGCGCGCTGCGCGACGCGGGGGCCGAGGCGACGCTGATCGACACCCGCAAGGGCACGACGATCCTGTCGGCGCAGGGGCGCCAACAGGTGACGGGCGTGACGCTATCGACGGGCGAGGCGATCGCCTGCGACGCGGTGCTGGTCTCGGGCGGGTTCACGCCGACGATCCACCTGCACGCGCAATCGGGCGGCAAGCTGGATTGGGACGCCGCGAAACTGGCCTTCGTACCCCGTCCGGGCAGCAGCAAGGTCATCACCCTCGGCGGCGTGGCCGGGCATTTCACGCTGGCGGAAGCCTTCGCCGCCCTCCCCGCCGCTTTGGGCCTGGGGCAAGCGCCGCAGGCCGAGCCGCAAAGCTACCGCGTGGCCGAGGCCTGGCCCAAGCCCGGCATGAAGGGGCGCGTCTGGATCGATTATCAGCACGACGTGACGGTCAAGGACGTGGAGCTGGCGCGGCGCGAGAATTTCATCTCGGTCGAGCATCTGAAACGCTACACGACCCTCGGCATGGCGACGGATCAGGGCAAGACCTCGAACCTGCAGGGCCTCGCGCTGATGGGCGCGCTGACCGGGCGCACGATCCCCGAGGTCGGCACCACCACCTACCGCCCGCCCTTCACCCCCGTCCCGCTGGCCAGCTTCGCCGGACCGCGCGGCGGGGCGCGGATGAACCCGGTCCGCCGTCTGGCGCTGGAGGCGCAGCACCGCGCGGCAGGCGCCAAGATGGGCGAATACGGCGGCTGGCTGAGGCCGATCCATTACGGCACCGACGACAGCGCGATCCTTGCCGAGGCCAAACGCGCCCGCGCCACGGTCGGCGTTTATGACGCCTCGCCCTTGGGCAAGATCGAGGTGATGGGGCGCGACGCCGCCGAATTCCTCGATTTCGTCTATTACAACACGATGTCAACGCTGAAGCCCGGCCGCTGCCGCTATGGCTTCATGCTGACCGAGGGCGGGATCGTGCATGACGACGGGGTGCTGGTACGGCTGGACGAGGGGCGGTTCATCGTCTCCTGTTCCTCGTCGCATGTGGCCTCGGTCCATGCCCTGCTCGAAGAATGGCGGCAGGACCGCTATCCCGACCGGCAGATCTGGATCCATGACGCCACGCCCGAGACGGCGACGGTTACGGTGACCGGCCCCAAGGCGCTTGCGGTGCTGGAACGCGCCGGCATCGACGCGGCCGAACTGCCGCATATGGCGACCGGCTGGACCCAACTCGACGAGCATGAGCTGCGCGTCTCGCGGGTCAGCTTCACCGGCGATCGGTCCTATGAGCTGTCGGTCCGGCAGGATCTGGCGCCCCTTCTGTGGGACCGCGCTGTCGCTGCAGCCGAGGCCGAAGGCGGCGGCGCGATGGGGATCGAGGCCTTGATGATCCTGCGGGCCGAGAAGGGCTTCATCGTCATCGGCAAGGATACCGACGGCATGACCCGGCCGATGGATCTGGGCTCGGACGCGCCTTTGCTGCGCAAGAAGGCCGATTTCCTTGGCCGTCGCTCCTTGACCTTGCCCGAGGCACAACGACCGGATCGCAACCAACTGGTCGGCCTACTTCCGGCCGATGGTCAGGGCATGCTGCCCGTCGGCGCTCATGGGGTCGAGACGCATCAAGGCGCGAAACGCTCGATCGGCTATGTGACCTCGAGCCACCAAGGCGCGGGCGTCGATCATCCCATCGCGCTCGGCCTGATCGAGCGCGGGGCGCAGCGCCATGGCGAGGAGATCATCCTGCATCACCTCGGCACCACAAGGCGCGCCAAGCTTGTCGCGCCCTGCTTCCTCGATCCGAACGGAGACCGCCTCGATGCTTGATCGCGCCCCTTTCTGGCTCGTCCAGCCCCGACAGCTCTCGGGCGACGGGATCACCGTCACGCTTCTGGACCCGGTGCCGCAACTACGCATCAGCGGCGATCTGGCGGCGGCCTGCGCGGCGCTGGACCTGCCCCCGCCCGTGGGGTTGATGGCCCCGGCGGACGGCCCCCGCGCCGCGATCCGGCTGGCCCGCAACCGGATGCTGGCGGTCGGCGTCACCCTGCCCCATGCCGACAGCGGCCTGCGCGATGGCTATGCGCTGACCCCGGCAACGGGCAGTCTGGCGGTTCTGCATCTCGACGGCCCGGGCGCCGGCGAGTTGCTGGCCCGAGGCACCGCCGTCGACCTGACCCAAGCCAGCCCCAGCGCCGCACTTCTGTTCGCCGGGATGAACGCGGTGCTCTATCGCCACGGCACCGGGATGCGGCTGCATCTGGACCGCGGGCTTGTGGATTACGCCTTCGACTGGATCGAAGCGAGCGGAGCGTTGAGGGCCTAGCCCTCGCGCTTCTTGCGCCCGCGACCAGGTTTCGACGCCGCCAGCGTCTTCAGCGCCTGCTCCATGAAAGGGGCGCAGGCGACAGGGTCGGCCTCGACCCCTGAGAAGATCTTCAGATAGCTCGGCGCGTGCGAGACACGGGTCTCGGGGCTCTCGGTGTCATCTAGCGTGAAATGCCCGATCTGGGTGAAATACAGCACCCGCGCGCGGATCAGGGCTTCCTCGGGGCTGTTGCCGTAGCGCTGGAACATCTCGGTCAGCGCCTTGACCCGGGTCAGATCCGCCTGCAGCACCACCTGCCGCACCTTGGCATCGCGCCGGGCCCAGAGCCGCACGGCGATGTCCAGCTCGGGGTCGAACAAGCGCTTGTCGACCCAGCATTCGAACACATTCATCACCGCCGCGTTCACATCCGCCGCCGGGCGCATCGCGCGTTCCAGAATGGGGCCGGTGTTCTTGGTCAGCCATTCCTCCAGCATCGCGGAATGCAGATCCTCGCGCCCGCCGAAATGCCAGTAGAAACTGGAGCGCGCGACGTCGAGCTTGCGGGCCATGATCTGGATCTTCACCCGGTCGATGCCGTCCTTGACCAGCGTCTTCAACGCCAGCGCCAGCCAGTCCTCGCGGGTCAGGGTCGGCTCGCGCGGCTCGCTCGCGGTGGCATTATCAAGGGTCACTGAGCAGGCACTCCGGCTTTGTCATACTCTTTGTGGGATGGCTGCGCCCTCAAGTAAAGGGCGCAGCCGGTCAGAGCATGCCCATCAGCCGCGGCAGCGCCTGCGAGAGATCGGCCCAGAAGCTGGTGACCAGCATCACCGGCAAGGCCACGAAGGCGAGGATCATCAGCGCCGGTCGCACCGCCGCCAGAACCGAGGCATCGCAGACCCGGCAGGCCATGAACAGAATAGGCGCCATCGGCGGCGAATTCGCCCCCAGCACCACCGAGGTCGCGACGATCGCACCGTATTGCACGGGCGAGATGCCCACGGCCTCCATCAGCGGCAGGAACAGCGGCGCGACGACGACGGTGACCGAGACGTCATCCATCAGCGCGCCGGCGGCGATCAGGATCGCGTTGACCATCAGGATCGCCACCAGCGGCGAACCCGCGAAGCCCTGCAGCGCCTCGCCCAGCTCCTGCGGGATGCGCTCGGCCGAGAGGATGCGCGAGATCAGGAACGAGAACATCAGGATCACGATGATGGTCCCGGTCATTTCGGCCGTGCGCAAAAGCGCGTCGCCGAGGCCCTTGGGCGTCAATTCGCGGTAGACGAAGGCGCCGATCAGCCCGGCGGCGACAGCCGCAACAGCCGCGGCCTCGGTCGGCGTGAAGATGCCGCCGTAGATGCCGCCGAGGATGATGACCGGCAGGCTCAGGGCGGGCAGCGCGACCAGAACGCGGCGGCCGGTTTCGCCCTTCGCGACCGGAGGCAGCGTGATCTCGGGGTGGGCGCGGACGTAGAAGGCGTTGAACACCATCAAGCCGCCGATCAGCAGCAGCGCCGGGCCGATGGTTGCCGCGAACAGGGTGGCGACCGACTGGCGGGTGACGACCGCGAACAGGATCATGGTGATCGACGGCGGGATCAGGATGCCCAACAGCGACGACACGCCCAGCAACGCCGCGACATAGCCCTTGGGATAGCCGCGCTCGGCCATCGGGCCGGCCATGATCGTACCCATCGAAGCAACGGCGGCGCTGGCCGTGCCGGCAATCGCGCCGAACAGCGCAGAAGACAGGATGATCGCATGCCCCATCCCCGCGCGCCCCCGCGCGACGAGGCCGGTGAAATCGACGATCCGCCGGGCGATGCCGCCCTTCTCCATCAGGTAGCCGGTCAGGATGAACAGCGGCAAAGCCAGCAAGATCACCGAGTTCAGCGAGCGGAAGCCCTGCAGCATCAGCGTGTTCAGCCCGACGTCATAGATCCAGACCAGAAAGGCGGTGACGGCGGCGAAGGACCAGGCGACGGGGACGCCGATGGCCATCAGGACCACCAGCAGGGGAATGGCGAACAGGCCGGTCATGCGGTCCCCCTCAGGGCGTTGATCGTGTCGCGCAATGCGCAGAGGAAGCACCCGACCGAGCCGATCAGGAACGCCGCCTGCGGGATCCACAGCGGGATGCCATAGGCCGGCGTGTGCTGCGGGCGGACGAGGCCCCAGGCGAACATGCGGTAGGTCCAGTAGACGAAGAAGCCGGTGGTGATCAGGCTGACGGTGGCGATGGCCAGCCGCTGCGCCCGACGCGCGCCCGGGCTGGTCAGCCGCGTGTCCAGCCAATCGACCCGCAGATGCGAGCCATTGCGCGAGGCGATCACCGCGCCCAGCATGTACATCAGCACGGCCGCCAGCAGGATGATTTCGTAGATGCCGACCACGGCGATCTCGGTGAAGCGGGCGATGACGATGAAGAAGGTCAGCGCCGCCACCGCCAGCGTGGCGAGGATGGCGAGCGCATCAAGCGCGCTCGCCAAGATCTTGCCGACAGAGGTTCGGCCCATGGGCTCAGAACTCGGTCGCGTTGGCGCGGATCACGTCCATGATCTCGGTGCCGACCTGCTCTTCCAGCATCGGCCAGACCGTGTCGCGCACGGCGGTGGCGATGGGGGCCAGCTGCTCGGTCGTGGGGTCGATGTATTCCATCCCCGCCTCGATCGCCTGCTGCACATAGCCTTCGTCGAGGCCCTGAGCATTGGCGAAGCCCTCTTCCATCACCGTGACGGCGGCATCGCGGACGATGGTCTGTTGCGCCTCGTCCAGCCCTTCCCAGGCTTCGAGGTTCATCGACAGGATACCGGTCAGGAATTGCTGGCGGGTGCGGGTGTAGTAATCCAGCGTGTCGCGGAAATACTCGTAATCCCAGTAGATCACGTTGGCCCCGTCGCCATCGACCACACCGGTCTGGATGGCGGTGAAGACCTCACCCCAATCGATGGTCGCGGTCTGATAGCCCATGGCTTGGATCGTCTCGGCCATCGGGAAAACCGGCGGTACACGAATGCGCAGAGCCGAGGCATCCTCGACACTCAGCGCATAGCTGCCGCGGGTCGCGACGCCGTTGAAACCCTCGGGCCATGCGCCGAAGAATTCGAGGCCGATATCGTTGTATATGTCGCCCAGCATGCCGTTGACCCAGCCACCCGGACGATAGGCTTCCAGCGCCTCGTCCCAGCTGGCGACCATGTAGGGCGTGTACAGAACGGCGATGCGCGGGTCATAGCTGGTCATCGGCCAGTTCAGCATCAGCTGCACTTCATTGGCGACGAAAAGGTCGAAAACCTCTTGCTGGCCGCCCAATTCGTTCTGGAAGAAGACGTCGACCTCGATATCCCCGCCCGAGGCTTCCTCGATCAGCGCGGCCCAGCGTTCGATGGCATCGCCGGGCGCCGAGCCCCGCGCGCCGGAATCCGTGGCCAGCCGCAAGGTGACCGATTGCGCCTGTGCCGCGCCGGTCCAGGGCAGCGCCGTTCCCAGCATCAGGCCCGAGGCCAGAAGGCAGGCAGTCAAGGCAGGTCCGTGCATCGTCTTCTCCCGTGTCATGATCCTGTCGCTATCGAGACATAAGTGTACTGACCTGTCAATCGACTCTGATCGGCCCGCTTGGTATTTCCTGCCGTGCGATCCGGATGCAGTCGCCGCCGACATATTCCCAATGGTTATATCTCAGGCGCAGACTTTATTTTTCAGGCATGGCTGGGCCGGATAGCGTCCCCGGGATGGAGTGGAGGCTCCACCCTTGGAGGAGAGATTGATGACCGTCCTGCCCCCCCTGCGCCGCGCGGGTTTCCTTGCGTCTGCCACCGCCGCAGCCGCGCTGTTCGCCGCCCTGCCCGCGCTGGCTGAACCGACCCTGACGATCACGCTGGACACACCCCCCAGCCACATGCGCAACGTCTATGTCGGCCGCTTCGCCGAGGCGCTGACCGAACGCTCCGGCGGCGCGCTGAGTGTCGAGATCTTCGACTCCGGCCAGCTCTATTCCAGCCGTGACGCCGGCCGGGCCGTGGCCCGTGGCGACGCCGGCATGGCCATCGTCTCGACCGCGCCCCTGAGCCGCATCGAACCCGCGCTGACCGTGCTGGAATTCCCGATGTTTTCGGGCGTGCCGGCCGAGCGCATGGGCGAGATCGTCGACGGCCCGCTGGGCCAGCGACTGGGCCAGATGCTGGGCGAGAAGATGAATGTCGTCGCGCTGGACGGCTGGTACATGCTGGGGGCGATCAACACCTATTCGACCACCACCCCCCTGAATTCGCTGGAGGATCTGCGCGGCCTTCAGGTCCGCCACCCCGGTGGCGTCGGTGCCGTGGCCTATCTGGAGGAGCTGGGCGCAGCCCCGGTCTCGATGCCCTTCACCGACGTGCCGCTGGCGCTGCAGCAGGGCACCGTCGATGCCATCGTGTCGTCGAACGCGTCGATCGTCTCGGCCTCGCTGCACGAATCCGGGCTGGGCTACGCCTATCTCAACAACATGCTCACGGGCTTCTACATGCCCATCGTCAGCCACGCCTATTGGGACCAGCTGAGCGACGAGCAACAGACCCTGTTCCGCGAGACCTGGGCCGAATTCGCCCCCGGCCAGCGCGAAGACGCCGCGCGCCAACAGGACGAGGCCCGCGCCACGCTGGAAGCCGCCGGCATGGTCTTCGTCGAGCAACCGGCCGAGGAAGCCGCCGCCCTGCGTGAACGCCTCGCCGGGGCGCAGGAGCAGATGATCTCGGACCTCGGCATCGATGACGAGGTCATGAGCCTCGCGCGGGACGCCGTGCAATGAAACGCGCGCTCGGCTTCCTCGACGGGCTGGTCGGCCTGATCGTGGCCCTGCTCTTCGGGGCGGCGCTGGTCCTGTCGCTGGCCGGGGTGGCCGGGCGCTATCTGTCCTCGGCGCTGGCGCCGGATTGGGGCGGCGAGGTGGTGATCTACCTCGTCATCTGGGCGGTGCTTCTGGGCGCCGCCCGGGTGCTGCGCCGCTCGGCCCATATCCGCGTCGACTTCCTGTTCGACCGTCTGCCGCCCGCGGGCCAGAAGGCGGCGGAATTCCTCGCGCTGGTGCTCGCCTTCGCGCTTGGCGCCTTCCTTGTGTGGTCCGGCTGGCAGGTGGTGACCGAGGCGATGATGTGGGACGAGCGTTCCATCAGCACGCTGCGCATGCCGCTGTGGATCTACTACGCCGCCCTCCCCGCCAGCTTTGCCCTGCAGCTGATCTTCCTGCTGGAGCGCGCGACGGACCTTCTGCGCGGCGCGGCCCACTCGGCCCCCGCCCACGACCTTTCGGATTGATGCCATGACCCCCGTGCTTCTGCTCTGCGGCCTGTTGGCCGTTGTGATCCTGCTGGCGCTCGGCGTGCCGATCTATCTGGTGCTGACCGGCATCGCCACGGCCGCGCTGATGCTGGACGGCAAATCCGTCGCCGGGATCGCGCAGCATGTCGTCGATCACCTGAACTCGCCCGCGCTGGTGTCGGTGCCGTTCTTCCTGCTGGCGGCCGTGCTGATGCGCGGCGGCGGCGTCGCCAAGGCGCTGTTCGACGCGGCGATCACCTGGATCGGCTGGCTGCCCGGCGGGCTGGCGCTGGCCGGTGTCGCGGCGACCGCGCTGTTTGCCGCGATCAACGGCTCGTCGGTGGCGACGGCGCTGGCGATGGGCTCGCTTCTGGTGCCGATGATGATCGAGAAGGGCTACAAACCCGGCTTCGCCATGGGCCTGACCGCCGCCGCCGCCACGCTGGGCATCCTGATCCCGCCCAGCCTGCCGCTGATCCTGATCGGACTCATCGCCGAGGCCTCGATCCCCCGGCTGTTCCTTGCCGGCGTGATCCCCGGCCTGCTGCAGGCGACGCTGTTCGCGGGCTATGTGCTGCTGGTCGCGCGCAAGGTCGGCGGGGCGCCGATGGCACTGGCCACTCGCGCCGAATTCGCCCGTGCCAACCTCAATGCCCTGCCCGCGCTGCTGATCCCCATCGTGATCCTCGGCGGGCTCTATGGCGGGTTCGTCACCTTGACCGAGGCCGCCGTGCTGGGCGCCGTGGTGTCGCTGCTGGTCGTGGTGATCTTCTTCGGCAGCCGCCGCCCGCGCGAGATCGGCGGGTTCTTCGTCGAGGCCATCGACCGCACCGCCGTCGTCGTGGTCATCGTCATCGGCGCCTCGCTGTTGTCGGCGTGGATCATCCGCTCAGGCCTGCCGCAGGATCTGGCGCGTTGGGTGATCGTCAGCGGGTTGAAGCCTTGGCAATTCCTGCTGGTGCTGAACGTGATCCTGCTGGTGATGGGCATGTTCCTGGAAGGCGTGGCGATCATCCTGATCGTGGTGCCCGTGGTCGCGCCGGTGATGCACCAGATCGGCATCGCGCCCGAGCATTTCGCCGTGGTCATGGTCATCAACATCGAACTGGCCCTGCTGTCGCCGCCGATCGGGCTGAACCTGTTCGTCATGTCCAACGTCACGGGCCGTCCGGTGGCCGAGGTCCTGCGCGGCACCCTGCCCTTCTTCGGCCTGATGCTGGGGCTGCTGTTGCTGGTCACCTTCGTGCCGCAGCTGTCGACTTGGCTGCCCTCGGTGATGATGCCCCGTCCGTGATGGCGCCCTTGACGTTCCCTGCCTGCCCCTGACCCCGGAAGACCCATGCTTGACGACCGCTCCCTTCACGACCCTGCCGGCACCCGTGCCGTCGTGGCCGCGTACTTCGCCCCGAAGGCCATGCTCGCGCGGATCATTCGGTTCGAGGTCGCGCTGGCGCAGGTGCAGGCCGAGCTGGGCCTGATCCCCGCCGACGCTGCCGAGGCCATCACCCGCGCCGGCGCCGGCTGGGACCCCGACCCCGAGGCCGTTGCCACCGAGCGCGCCAAGGTCGGCCATCCGATGGTCGCGATCCTTGAGGCCTTCGGCAACCGGATCGACCCCGAGGGGCGCGAGTGGCTGCATTTCGGCACCACCACGGCGGATGTCTTCCGCACCGTGACCACCCAGCAGCTGCACGAGGTCGCCGCGCAGTTCGACGCGGCCCTCAGCGCCATCGGCAACCGGATGGCGGCGCTGGCCCGGACCCATCGCGCGACGCCGATGATCGGCCGGACGCTGGGCCGTCACGCGCTGCCGATCAGCTTTGGCTACAAGGTCTCGGTCTGGCTGTCTGAACTGGAGCGCGACCGCGCGCGGCTGGCTGACTGGCGAAAACGCTATGCCGGGGCCGGGGTCCTCAGCGGCGCGGTCGGCACCCATGCGGCGATGGGCCCGCTGGGGCGTCAGGTCGAAGCGGCGGTGATGGAGCGCCTTGGCCTCGCCGCGCCCGAGCCGGTGGACACCAAGGGCGCGCTGGATATCTTCGCCGAGTTCGGCGCGTTGGTGGCGATCCTCGTGCGCGGGTTGCAGCGCGTCGCGCAGGAGGTCTTCCTGATGCAGGGCGACGATATCGGCGAGCTGTCGATCCGCAACCGCGCCGTCGGGTCCTCGACCATGCCGCACAAGGTCAACCCGACGCTGTGCATCGAGATCATGTCCCGCGCGCCCGAGGTCTCGGCCAGCCTGTCGGTGCTGCTGGGTTGGGTGGTAACGATGCACGAGCGGGATTCGGCGCTGCATTTCGGCGCGCTGGAGCAGATGTGCACCGATGCCGCGCAACTTCTGTCCTGCGCCGACGGTCTCCTCGACCGGCTGGTCGTCCACCCCGAGGCGATGCGCGCCAATATCGACCGGACGCAAGGCGCGATCTACACCGAGGCCGTGACCGTCGCGCTGGCTGACCGGCTGGGTCGCCGCAGCGCGCATGAGCTGATGCGCGAGATCGTCGCCCGCATGAGGAAAGACGGGCTGACGCTGGCTCAAGCCCTCGCCGCCGATCCGCGCTGCGAAGGTGTCACCCTGCCCGACGCCGACAGCGCCATGGGCGAGGCCCCGGCGCTGGTCGATGCCTGCCTTGAGCGGCTGGGTTATCGCGACTGACGCTTGCGCGCGGGGCCCAGAACCCGCGCGAGGAAGCGGTCCATCGCCGCGCCCTTGCTTTGCGCCGGGTGCAAAAGGCCCAGCGGCGGCAGCGCGCTGGACAGCGGAAAATCGATACGCACCAAGGTCTTGTTCGCCAGCTCGGCCCGGTAGATGCTGATCGGCGCGGCCGAGATCAGCCCCAGCTCCTGAATTGCGGCGCGGTTCAACGTGCGCGAGCGTGACGGCAGCTGCACCATATGCGGCAGGGGCCGTCCGGCGAACAGCTCGACCATCAGCCCCTCGGCCGGAACGCCGGCGGGGGGCATCAGCCAGTTGCAAGCGTAAAGGTCCTCAAGCGTCACATCCCGGCGTCCGGCCAAGGGATGCGTGGCCGCCGCGACCAGCGCATGTTCGTCGCCTTCGACCTCGGTGAAGATCCAGCCCTCGGGGATCATCTCGGGCGGGCGGCAGACGAAGATGTCGTATTCGTCCCGCGCTGCATGGTTCAGAATCTGGCGCCCGTCCGCTTCGTCCACGCGCAGCACGATGTCGGGATGGGCGCGGCAAAAGGCCGGGGCGTGGGTGGCCAACAGGCCCGAGATCCCCGCCGCGACCGAGGCCACGCGCAGGATCGTCGAGCCGCTATCGCGCTGCACGGCGACGCCCTGCGCGAACAGGTCCGTGGCTTCAAGAATGCGTTCGATCAGCGGCACCAGCTCGTGGCCCGCGCGTGTCAGGCGGATACCGCGCGCGTGGCGATCGAACAGCGACAGGCCGATGTCTTCCTCGATCTCGGCCACCGCCTTGGTCACGGCGGGCTGGCTGACCGACAAGGCCCGCGCCGCCGCCTGCATCGAGCCTGAGCGCGCGACGCTGGCCACCATCTGCAAATGGCGCAACCGGCCTTTCAGCAGCAGGCGCTGGAACAATTGGGCATGGGGAACAGGGGCGCTCATGCCCCTGTCCTATCCCGGCGCGCGGCGAAAGTCAGTGCCCCGCCGCGACCTGCGCGCCGATCTCCTCGGCGAAATGGCAGGCCACCTCATGCGTGCCGACCAAGCGCAGCTCGGGCCGGGTTTCGGCGCAGGCGGCACGGGCATGCGGGCAGCGCGTGCGGAACGGACAGCCCGAGGGCGGGTTCACCGGGCTGGGCACATCGCCCTCAAGGATCGGCGCGTCCTCCGTCCGGGCGGCCTCGTCCGGGATCGCGTTGACCAGCGCCTGCGTATAGGGATGCAGACGCCCGGCCCAGACATCCTCGGCCCGGCCGAGTTCGACGATCCGGCCCAGATACATCACCGCGATCCGGTCCGAGATATAGCGCACCACGGCCAGATCATGCGAGATGAACAGATAGCTGAGGCCCAGCTCCTTCTGCAGGTCCAAAAGCAGGTTCAGCACCTGCGCCTGCACCGACACATCCAGCGCCGAGACAGCCTCGTCGCAGACCAGCAGGTTCGGATTGAGCACCAAGGCGCGCGCGATCGAGACCCGCTGACGCTGCCCGCCGGACAGCTCATGCGGCATGCGCTCCAGATGATAGGCGGACAGGCCCACCTTCTTGGCGATCTCCAGCACCGCTTCCTTGCGGCTGGCGCGGCTGCCGATGCCCGCGACCTGCAGGGGCTCGGTGATGATCCGCTCGACCGTCAGCCGGGGGTTCAGCGCGCCCGAGGGGTCTTGGAAGATCATCTGCACATTGCGCGCGCGTTCCAGCCGCATGGCGCGGCCCTTGCCGGGGCGGACGCCCTCGATCTCCAGCTGTCCGCCGGTCGGTTGCTGGATGCCGACGATGCAGCGCGCCAATGTGGACTTGCCGCAGCCGGATTCGCCGACCAGCCCCAAGGTCTCGCCCTTGTCGATGGTCAACGAGATGCCATCCACGGCCCGCAGCGCGCCGCGCGGCGTGTCATGGTGCAATTCCAGCGCGTCGGTGGTCAGAACGGCGCTCATGCGGGGCTCCCTTCGGCAAGCGGGAAGTGGCAGCGCACGGCGTGGCCGGTGGGCGCACGCTCCAGCGCCGGACGACGGGCCTCGCACTCGGGCCGCGCCTGTTTGCAGCGATCGCGGAACACGCAGCCGGCAGGCCGGTCGGCGGGCGCCGGCACCGAGCCAGTGATCTCAGCCAGACGGGCGGCACCCTCGGCGAAGCTGCCGCTGGGGCGCGCGGCGATCAGACCGGCGGTATAGGGGTGGCGGGGGTTGTCGAGGACCTCGTCCACCAACCCCTCTTCCACGACCGAGCCCGCGTACATCACCACGATCCGGTCCGCGACCTGCCGCACGACACCCAGATCATGGGTGATCAGCAGAAGGCCGAGGTTCTCATCACGCTGCAACTGCTTGAGCAAGCGCAGGATCTGCGCCTGAACCGTCACATCCAATGCCGTCGTCGGCTCATCGGCGATCAGCAGCGAGGGGGAACAGGCCAAGGCGATGGCGATCACCACGCGCTGGCGCATCCCGCCCGACATCTGGTGCGGATACTCATCGAGCCGCGCCTCGGGGTCGGGGATCTTCACCAGCCGCAGCAGTTCCACGGCGCGGGTGCGAGCCTCGGCCCGGCCCATGCCGCGATGGTTGCGCAAGACCTCGGTGATCTGCACGCCCACCGACATCACCGGGTTCAGCGCGGTCAGCGGCTCTTGGAAGATCATCCCCATCTTCTCGCCGCGCAGATGACGCAGCTTGCGCTGGGGGAGCGACTGGATCTCGTCGCCCTCCAGCCGGATCTTGCCGTCGCGCACGCCAAGGTTCCCGGCCAGAAGGCCCATCACCGAAAGCGCGGTCAGCGACTTGCCGCAACCGGATTCACCCACCAGACCCACGGTCTCGCCGCGGCTCACCGACAGGCTCAGCTGCTCGACGATGGGGGCGTTGTTGCCCTGCCCGATGCGCAGGTTCTCGATTTCCAACAGCGCGGTCATGTGCGCTCCTTCAGGCGGGGGTTCAGCACGTCGTTCAGCGCATCCCCGATCAGGTTGAGCGACATCACCGTCACCACCAGCGCGACAGCGGGCACGGCGGTGATGTACCAGCCGCTGCGCAGCTCCTGCCGGCCGATGTTCAGCACGGTGCCCCAGCTCATCACGTTGGGATCGCCGAGCCCGAGGAAGGCGAGGCTGGCCTCGACGACGATGGCATTGGCGACCAGAACCGAGGCGGTGACGATGATCGGCGCCATGCAGTTCGGCAGGATCTGCTGGAAGATGATGCGCAGGTCCGACATGCCGATGATCTTGCACGACTGCACGAAGTCATAGGTCCGCAGCCGCAGCACATCCGCCCGCACCAGACGCGCGATCATCGGCCAGGCGACGATGGCGATGGCGAAGGTGATGGTCCCGATCGAGGCGCCGATGATGCCGACGATGGCGATGGACAGAAGGAAGTTCGGGATCGTCTGGAAGGCGTCGGTGATCCGCATCAGCGTGTCATCGACCCAGCCGCCGAAATAGCCCGCGACGGCGCCGACGATGATGCCGACCACCAGCGCCACGCCCGCGGCCGAAACCCCGACCATCAACGAGATGCGCGAGCCGTAGAAGATCGAGGCGACCAGATCACGGCCGAAGCTGTCGGTCCCCAGCGGGAAGCGCGGATCGGCGCCAGGCCAGGCGCGGGGCGGTCCGGCCATGGTCCAGGGGCCATCGGGGAACAGCCAGCCGGCGGTCAGCGACATGGCCAGAACCAGCGCCAGCAGCAACAGCCCGACAAGGCCCGAGGGGTGACGGAGAAGTCGGCGAAACAGGGTGAGGGTCATTTCAGGTTCACCCGCGGATCAAGGACCATGTACAGCAGGTCGATCAGGAAGTTCACGATCACCACCACCAGCGACGAGACGAAGACCACGCCCAGAAGCAGGTTGGTGTCGCGTTGGAAGACGGCATCGAAGGCGGTGCGTCCCATGCCGGGCAAGCCGAAGATCGTCTCGATCAGCACGGCGCCGCCGAACAGCGAGCTGACCTGCAGGCCGGCCATCGTCACCAGCGGCAAAAGCGCGTTGCGCAGGGCATGGACGTAGAAGATGCGGCCCTCACCCAGACCCTTGCCCCGGGCGGTGCGGACGAAATCCAGCTTCAGCACTTCCAGCATAGAGGCCCGGCCGATCCGGCCATAGATCGCGATGTAGAAGGTGCACAGCGCCGTCACCGGCAGGATCAGGTGATGCGCGATATCAAAGAACCGCGTGAGGCCGGTATAACCCATGCCGATACTCTCGAACCCGGCGATGGGCACGAGGTTCAGCTTCACCGAGAACACCAGCATCATGAGCACGGCGATGATGAAGCTGGGCGTCGCATAGAGCAGCAGCATGAACATCGACAGCAGCAGGTCGACGGGTTTTCCGGCATTGCGCGAGGCGATGACACCGAACACCGTACCAATCACCATCGACAACGAGACCGAGCAAACCACAAGGATCGCGGTCACCGGCAGGCGGTTCAGGATCACGTCCATCGCCGGCGCGGCGTTGATCGGCGAATAGCCGAAATCGAAGGTCACCAGCAGCGCCATGTAGCGCAGCAGCTGCACGATGACCGGTTGGTCCAGCCCGTAGCGTTCACGCAGGGCGGCCATCTGGTCGGCGGTCAGATCGCGCGTGCCGGCCATGGCATCGACCATGTCACCGGGCGCAAGCTTGACCAGAAGGAAACTGCCGACCATCACCAGAACCATGACCAGCGCGGCCTGGAAAAGGCGGCGCAGGACATAGCGCAGGGCGGGTGACAGGGCCTTGCGCGGCCCTGTCGTGGTCTTGCCGTTCCCGGAGTTGGGAAGGGTTTGCGTCATTCGTCGATCCAGACCTGCTTCAGGCTACCCAGCGCGCCGAGGGCGTCGATGGTGTGATCCTTCACCTTAACATTGGCGATGGTGGCCATCGAGATATCGGTGACCTTCAGCGTCGGCAGATCCTCGTACACGAGGCGCTGGAACTGCGCATATTGCTCGGCGCGGGCGGCCTCGTCGGTTTCCACGGCCGCGGCATCGAGCAGGGCATCGACCTCGGGGTTGGCGTAGTGCGAGCCGTTCGAGAAGCCGGCACCCGGGTTGAAGTTCCGGCTGTCGTAGAAGCGATGCACACCGATCGTCGGGTCCACACCCATCGAGGCGGTGTAGAGCGACAGGTCATGCGCGCGGTCGGTGTAGACGGTCTGCACGAAGACCGCGAAGTCCTGCGTGCGCACGGTCACGTTGATGCCCACCTGACGCAGCACCTCGCGGATATAGCTGGCCGCGGTGATCGATTCCGTGCCCCAGGGCGAGGGGTCCAGCATCAGGTCGAAGCGCATGCCGCCGGCGCCACGGGGATAGCCCGCCTCGTCCAGCAGTTCGTTGGCACGGGCCGGGTCGAAGGCATATTCCGGCACGCCCTCGGTGGTGAAATAGGCGCGCTGGTCGAAGTGCAGCGGCGACTTGCCGGGCTGGCCCATGCCGTACCAGACGTTCTGGGTGATCCAGTTGACGTCGATGGCGTGGGCGATGGCTTTGCGCACCAGCGGGTTGGCCAGATACTCGTTGTCGAGGTTGAAATCCATCTGCTGGGCCGAGGGCATGGCCTCGAACCCGTCGGTGGTCATCTCGAATTCCGGCAGTTCGGCCAGACGCAGGATGTCTTGTGCCGGGATCTGGTTGAGGAAGATCGCATCCGCCTGCCCCGATTCCAGCATCGCCACGCGGGTCGAGGGATCGGCAATGTACTGCACGACGATCCGGTCGAGCAGCGGCAGACCCGCGTCCCAATAATCCTCGTTCTTCACCATGACGACGTTCGAGCCGATCTCGTAGGCGGCCAGCTTGAACGGGCCGGTGCCGACGGGGGCGGTGTTGACCGGGTTCTCCATGATATCCGTGCCCTCATAGAGGTGCGCGGGCAGGATCGGGCTCTCGCGGCTGTCGAGGGCGCGCATCAGCGCGGGCGTCGGGCGCGAGAGGTGGAAGATCGCAGTCAGATCGTCCGGCGTTTCGACCGATTCCAGCGCGGCGAAGGTGTTGCGGCCGCGGCCGTGGTGGACCTTCAGCACCTCCATGAAGGTGAAGGCCACGTCATGCGAGGTGAAGGCTTCGCCGTCGTGCCATTTCACGCCGTCGCGCAGCTTGAACTCGATGGTCAGGCCGTCGTCCGACATCGACCATTCGGTCGCGAGCGAGGCTTTGGGGGCCATGCCGAATTCATAGCCCAGCAGGCCGTCGTAGAATTTCGGCGACAGGAAGCTTTCCGGGCCACCGGTCGAGATGGCCGAGTTCAGGTAGGTCGGCGCAGGCCAGGCCGGGGTGCGCAGCACGCCGCCAGCGGTCTGGGCCAGCGCGGGGCGCGAGCCCATCAGCCCGGCCGGGATCAGGCCCGAGGCAGCGAGGGTCGCAAGGAAGGAACGGCGGTTCATCTGGGTCACGGTGCAGTCTCCGGGGAGGAAGGGGAGGGTCAGGGTCGGCACTTGCGGGGTGTCTCTTATAAACATCT
>NZ_LRRR01000021.1 GCF_001691415.1 Pararhodobacter sp. CCB-MM2 | reverse complement strand
GCTGCAGCAACGCGGAAAAAGAGGGAGGGAAGCCATGTCTTGACCCAAACATGACCCGCTCAGCATAATCCAAGGTGGGTCACTTCTCGATGGAAAACCCGGGTCAGTTCTGGGTGGAAATCAACAGGACAGAAGATCTCCTCAGGAAGATCACGGGCGAATACGATGTCCTTCTCGATCTCCCGAAGCGCCGCGCGCACGGTGGCAATCTGATTTTCGGTTACGACCCTCTGATCCAAGATTTCGGCGAGCTTTGCCGCGCGGGTCCGGCGATCTTCGCGAAGCTGTTTCAGCCGGACTAGCAGCCGCTCGACTGCGACTTCGTGACCTTCTGTGCTGAGTTCTAGGCCATCGAAGGTCTCCGTAAGCCCGACCTTCTCCATGGCCTTCTGAACAACGTTTCGATCCGCCTGAAACTCACGCTGCTTGACCTGGATCTGACGCTTGGCCGCCTCCAAGACGTAGAACTCGTTCGGCCGAATGCCGGTGTGGAACTCGATGATCGGCTTTTTGTAGGCGCTGTATTGAGTAAGGTTTGCGAAGGATTCGAGTGGCTTGGCCCAGCCGCTGTCCTGGTCAATGTAGAAGGGAAGAAAAGCATAGGCGGGTGGCGGAATTTCGGGCTCCCCGACCCGGTTCGATAGAACCAACTGAAAATCTAGCAGTTCCGCCATAAAGGGCGCGAGCTCCTTTACGACACTATTGGCTCGAATGAGGAGTTTCCCGTCATCCGTGAAGAACGAAAAGCCGTTCCGCTCTCTGAGAGCCCGATAGCGGACATCATCCACGGTGAACGTTAGGAGCGACTTGATGTTCGCCTCCACCCAGTTGGGATGAACCTTCGCCGCCTCGGCCCCTAGAGTCCAAAAAATGCTCTTGATAACCGACGACTTTCCGACGTCATTCTCTCCGGTAATCACCGTCATCTTCGGATGAAATGAAATCCGCCGCGCCCTCCGCTCTTTGAGGGACAGCAACTCCAAGCTTTCGAAGATCAATTTTTTCATCGTTCTTTTTTCGCAGATTTCTAATCAAGAGTTGAAAGAGTTGATTTTCGTTGTTTTTCATCGCTGCAGCTCATACAAGATCGCCGCCTTGACCAAAAAATCGCTCGCGCCTGGGTGCCAAGCGGCAACCAAGCTTTTCGCTTTTGTAAACACGATGTCAAATAGGTGCATTTTATCATCGGCCTGTTCGACACCGGCATGCACGACATCATGAAGTTCCTGAACGAACGCCACCGTTGCTGCGTTCATGCGGGACCGCACGAGCGTTTCGTATTCACGCCAAGCGCCTTGGATGCTGACCTTATCCTTGAAGGGCACGGTCAAATCATCCGAGGCAGTCTTCCAGTCTGGGCGATGCGAATGGCGATCGTGAGCCTGGGTCAGCCACTTCATCATGTTCGCTCGCGTTACGAACTTCGAAGCCTTCAGCGCTTCGAAGTTCTTCAGATCTGCTAGCGCTTTGGAACGCTTACGGCAGAAATCATTCAGAGTCAGCGCGAACGTCTTTGGCGGGATATCGGTGCCAAGTTCTGCCTCAAGGAATTCAGCAATGCGTCCAATCACCGTGTTTTGGTAGTTCGATAGATTTAGATCCGAGAAAAAAAGAAGAAAAGAACGGTATGAACATTGTCATCATAACCGTCCACTTCCACGGAAATCGCCTTTACGAACTTCTCGAGTTTCGCCTTCTCCGCTGACGAAAACTTTTCCTCACCATGAGCAACAATCACCTCCGGCAATGGCTGATTACTGACGAAAACCAATCGTTCAACGGTGGCGCCGAAACGAACACAGTTATCGAACATCTTTCCGGCGAATGAGCTCTTTTTGATGCCTCTGCTGGAGGGGCGTTGCGTGATCTTCGCGAAGGACCAATTACCAGTTGCTCTGGTCTTAACCTGATAAAAGATCGCGGATGACGGCTCATCTGCGTCGTCAAGCGCGACGATGTCATCATGGAATTCGAAGGCGACAGCGTAATTTGATCCCTTCTCGTGCAAATCCAACAGTCTAGAAACACCCCAAGCTGTCTGATAGTCAAACCGATCTAATGCAGTCTGACCACCCATCTCACGCTCGGGGACATGTGTTAGAAACTCTTTCACACCCACGGTGAGCTCCTGTGTGCGGGCACAAACGTACCATATCAGTCGCCCACGCATCGGAGCAGACTAGTCAGGCGACATAGAACCCGCTTCCAGTAACATCCTCAAGTAGGAATTTCGACTTATAGATGCTCGTGTCGTTTTGGGCACTTTAAGGGACGGCGTTCTTCTCGAGTAGCAATGCGGAAGGTGGCGCTTCGGCTCGAGAACCCAATAGGATACTGAACTGCCCCTAGATTCGCAGATGCCTTCTTCCCTATTTTTGAGGCAAGGATGCCGAGATTCAACGCCTGAAGCGGGAGTTGATGCGGGTTGCCGAAGAGCGCGACATCCTAAAAAAGGGCGAGCCATTGACCGCCATTGGTCCGAGGACAATGGTGAGCGCGTATTTCGCCAGTGATGCCAAGTGAGATACGCGTTCGTGGCCGAGCATCGCATGAGGTTCTCGGTGCGGGCGATGTGCCGATGCTTGCACATGCAACCGAGCGACTTCTAGGCCTGATTGGTCCTAGCCACTTAGCCTTGAACGCATCATCAGGGAAACACGCGTATTCTATATACCAAGAGGATGGAGAACCCCGAATATCTCCCCAGCTGAGGGGTACTTACTGTATGTCCTCATGTAGATACCCCCCAGATTCCCTGAGAGCCGACTAGAAGTCCCAGTCGTCATCATCGTCGATCACGCGATCGTCCTCCTCGACGAATTGTCCCTCGTACTCGAGAGACAGGCCAAGGTCCTCCGCCAGCTCCAGCACACGACACTCTTGGTATCTGCTGAACGGCAACGGGGCGACCAACCTCGGCTGATGACCCGATGTGCTGACGTCGAGATACGGAGCATGGTGTCCAAGGTAGTCCCGGAGTATGACCCCCAGGACCCGAACGGCCTCCTCCTCGTCTGACCGTTTCACCAACAGACTGTCGTGGACGGGAAAGGCCGGGATCCCTGCGCCTAGGAGCGCCTCGAGGACCTCGAGCAGGATCGCTGCCTCGATGAACTGGAGGTCCATCGTCAGGCTTGGCGATCCGTCCAGGAAGGGGAAGACCTTGAGGATGCCCTCGACGAGATCCCCGACCTTGCAGTCTGGAGGAAGCCCATGCTTCTGCTTGAAGGTGACCCCCTTCTCGCCGCGTGGAAACCGCTTCAGACGACCGCCGTCAGCATGGACCATGCACTGCACCAAGGTCTTTGCTGCCTTCCTGCGATCCCGTGTGTCTACCCAGGGGATCTCAACGTAAGGGTCCGAGGGCAGCGGGACAGGGTGCTGGTAGAGCGCAGCCAGAATGCTCGGGTGCGATGCCTTGAGGTCGATCTCGCACACAGGCTCCCCGTCGATCAGGCAGTCCAGCCGGGTTGCCTCGGGCAGGTTTTGGTAGTCTGATGCGTACAAGCGTCCTCCCTTGGTCAGACTGCCCGAGAAGATGCGCACCAACGCGGTGCCGAGACGGGTTCCGGATGGGTCCTGAAGGACATGATCTGACAGCACGTCGTTGATCCTCTGAACCCTTGCGCGGTGTCGCTTGACCTCCTCGAGGTCGAACCTGCCGAACGGCAGTCGTTTGCCATGCACAACCAGCCAGCCCTGACGCACTTTGGGGCTACGGATCTCGATGCAGTCTGGTCGTAGGGTCTTGAAGCGAAGCAGAGGACTCCAGTCCTCAAGCCGTCGCTTGAAGTCGGGGGAACACCGATAGACCGCACTGCGGCCCGGTCTGGCACGCACGTCTCTGACAATGTGCCCCTTGGACAGCAACGCCTCGGTGGTCTCCCGTGCCGCCTGGTAGCCGCAGGAGCGTCCTGTCCAATAATGCCGGTTCATAGGGATGGCGAAGTTCCGCACCTTGAGGGCAGCCCGCAGGAAAGACGCTACAAAGATGAGATGCTTCTCCAGGCGCTGGCGGTCTTTGACCCCCAGGGCACTGGTGTCGCCGTTCGACGGCATAGGGAGGCTCTTGAGTTCCTGGAGCAATGACAGTCCGATCTGACAGCTCACCTCGTCCGCGAAAGCGTGTTCGCCATTCACAAAGAGTGATGCGCGGCCAAAGCTACGGGAGGTCTCAACTGGGGGCTTGGGCTTCGCGGCAGCGAAGGTAGCGGCGAGGTCATACATGATTGTTCCTGGGCGTTGTTCGATGACAAGACCCAGAGATCCGAGGAGGAGGCGCATAGCCGTCCAACGACTCTCTGGTCGAGTATGCACAGGAATTCGTCGCGCTATTTGGGGCACCCCACCTGGCAGGACGAAAAAACAGGGGCGTGCGTCTGGTGCGCGCTCTCGGGGTCAACGAGCAGCGGCGCTACCGACCCCAAAAAATTCCTGGGGATCTACGAAGACATATCACCAATGGCTGTCGCCAAATCTCCCCCGTGGGGGGGCATCATGACCCCCCGGGGGTAGCGGGGGGTCTATGCGAGCCAAGACACGCGACGACACCAAGCCGTAGAACAGATCGTAGTACCAAACGCGCCTGTTGACCCATGACTCGACGCCCTGCTATCCCTTCATTTGTTGAGGAAATCGACAGCGGCGATGCCTGGAACGGGAACACAACCGAGCGCACCCACTCGCCTCGGGCACCATTGACTTAGCCGGTTTTCCGCGGATCAGGAAAACCGGCTAATCACCTCGCCAGTTCACCCTTTCATATTTTGTTTCCTGTTTGTACCGCGCAGCGCGTAGCCCGAGTGTTCTCGTTTGTGGGCGGTGGGGGGGCACGATTCGAGCGGGGATCAGACGAATTGCCATGCGGCACAACATCTGCAGATGTTCTGAGAAATCTTGTATCTGGTTGCAGCATTGCGATCACGGAATCCGGGTCCCGGGAGGGGGCTGCAACGCAAACGGATAGGCCGTCCAGACAGGAGTGCCTTCGCCAGCGGTGAAGCCGATGCAGACAAATTCGGCGGTACTATAATGTTTGATGTCAGGCTCGGCCGTATATCCTTTGCTGTGCAATCGAAGACCTTGCGCCGCCAAAGATCGCGGTTCTGGGCGAGACGTTGACTGAGGAAGGAACGCTGCGCATCAGTTTCGATGTCAACGGGCAGCGGAGCCGCGAAAATGGACAGAGTGTTCAGGGTAGAAGGGGCGTATTTGAAGTGAAAATCTGGCGATCGCAAAGCGAGATATCTACTATTTCATTAGTTCAAAGGAGTCTTCTCCTTGCGGTGGGAATTGCCGTTCCTCTCTATTTGTTCTTTCGCCTTCAGTGGATTGGAATGATGTCGCCGGAATACGACTACTCTTTGTCGCCTGATCAGATCGTCGAGGCTATGGAACGCCACGGGTTTTTATCGAGTCTACTGGTGAAGTCAGAAATATTGATTATTTTTTTCTTGATTTACGGCGTTTCTCTTCTTTATCGCGAAGTCAAGGGCCTCAAGCACGTTCTATTGTCAGTTGCGCCTGTTTTAGTGGGCCTTGCGCTGGCGAGATCAGCGATGGGTCTTCCGAGTTTCGACGTGCGTCTCATGACTTCTTGCGTGATAGCGTTCGCTTCGTGGGGCATCCCCTGGATTGTCAATGCTCGTGACACCCGAGGAAACTGATGGTGGGGCGATCCGCTAAGAGCACTGAGATTGGGCACCGAGGCTTGGCTGCTGCTGATCAAAACTGTTCACGCCAAGGCCAACAATGAGCTGGCTCCGGTCGCCGGCAGTCCGTGGCTCGAACGTCCGCATTGGGCCGGAACCCGGCAGTTCAGAACGCAGTATCTCGAAGCTTGAACGCTGCTTTGCTCAGGTTCTTGCGGGAGGCTTTGGTGCGATAGTATCGGACCATCTCGGCGCTCTGATTCGTTGCGGTCTGGATCTGCACATCGGTGCAGCCCACCTCTGCTAGTCGGATGATGGCGACCTTTCTCAGCCCGTGCAGCGAGTATGGGGCGGCTCTGGCGCCGAGGCCGGTGCGCCACGCGCGGAAGGCGACCACGATACACGCGGCAATTCAAAGCCAGCTTCCCGGCTTCTCGCGCGAGCGAAAGCAGGTGAGCCTCTCGACCCAGTGGTCGAGAGGCCCTTTGGCATTCTTCGGTTCCGAAGATCGTTTACATGCCGCGGGACAGGGCGAAGCCGCTGAAGCCGCCCATGCCCAGATCCGCGAGTTCGCTCACGGCGCCGCTGCTCAGGTCAACCGAGTAGAGACCCGCAGTCTCCGCACCTTCAAGCTGCAGGATCGCATAGGCCATGTCCGAGCCCTCTTCCGGCGAGACGATGTCGAACCCACCCCAGTAGCTGACGTCGATCGGCTCGCCATCGACCGTCAGATGACCCACAGACGCCAGCGTGCCGTCATTGTTGGCCAGCGTCACCAGAGCATCGGCATTGGCGTCGAGCGCAAACTGCGCAGTGGACGAAGCCTTGGCGCCGGAAATGGCATTGGTATAGGCATTGGCGAAGATCAGCGGCTCGGTGCCGGCGGACATATCGCCCTCGGCGTAATAGGCGTCGGTGAAGCGGCGGACCGAATTCGCGCGCTCGTCATTGTCGCCGAACCCGTCCGGGAAATACACTAGGTTCGAGCCATCCGCACCAACCGCACGCACGGCGTCGATCTGGTTGTTGAAGTCAAAGGCCACGGCGCCTTCGCCGATCATGGCATTCTCCATGAAAGAGGCGCTCAGATCCGTCAGCGCGCCCGTGGCCGGGTCGACCTCGTAGATCATGCCATCGGCATAGCCCAGCAGCTGCCCGGTCACGGGACGATAGGCGATCGCGCGCAGCGGCGTCTCGAGCGCGTGGGTCTCCACGGTGCCGGGCATGGCGATGTCGGCCATGGTGACCAGCGTGCTGCCGTCCTCGGCGAGGGCGTAGCCCATGATGCCGGCATGGTCATCGGCCAGAGCGGCCGTGCCGAAGGTGATGGTGGCGGCGGTCAGGGCGAGAGTGTTCTTGAAGGGCATCGATAACGTCCTTTTTGCTTGCATTGGACCACTCCGTGCGGGCCAATTCGCCAGAGCCACGGTGCAAGTCGCACCGGAGTTTCAACGCGTGGCATTTTTTTAACGGTGAGCGGGATCGACACCCTGACAGACGATACTTCTGGCAACCGTCCCGTGCGCGATGCGGCGGGGCTGAGCACTTCCCAGACCGAGCTCGAGGCCTTGATCGCCTGTTGCGCTATCGGTGACCGGAGCGCATTTGAATCGCTCTATAATGCCACGAGCGGGAAACTTCATGCCGTTTGCTGCCGTATCTTGGGGCGTGGACACAGCGCCGAGGACGCGATGCAGGACGCTTACGTCAAAATCTGGACCCACGCCGGACGGTATCGAGTGACAGGCCATTCACCGATGACCTGGCTGATCACGATCGCGCGCAACACGGCCATCGACCGCCTGCGGGCGCAGCGCAGCGGCGGCGATGTCACCGAATACCACGATATCCACCCCGCCGCCGGCTCCAACCCCGAGAGCAAGATGCTGGCAAGCGCCGAAGCGGGGCGCATTGCCGCCTGCCTTGACGAGCTGGGCCCGGATCGTCGCCTTGCCATCACCGGGGCCTATCTGGACGGGTTGAGCTACACCGAACTGGCGGAGCGTGCCGGAATTCCGTTGAACACCATGCGCACATGGCTGCGACGTGGCCTGATGGCGCTGAAGGACTGCGTGGCGAGATGAGCGAACTCCCGGAAAGCACCGTGCCCGATGATGACATGCTGGCTGCCGAGTATGCGATGGGCCTTCTGGAAGGCGACGAGCGTGTCGCAATCCGCGCGCGTGTGGCGCGCGATCAGGAGTTCGCCGCGAAGGTGACCGCTTGGGAGGCGCAACTCTCGCAGATGGCGGATCTGGAACCGATCGCCGCGCCCGCAGCCACCCGCGCGGCCCTGCTGGCGCGTCTGTTCCCTGCCTCTCAGCGGGTTCCCTTCTGGCAGCGGCTGGGATTGTGGCAAGCGCTCACCGGCAGTGTGACGGCGGCCGCCCTCGTGCTGGCCGTTCTGGTCTTCCAGCCTGACAATGGGCCGATACCCTCGGCACTCTATTCCGCTGAAATCGCCTCAATCGAGGGGGATTTCCGCGTCGTTGCGCTGGTCGATATGCAGTCGGACGAGGTTACCCTGTCCCGTACCGCTGGCGCGGCTCCTGAGGGGCGGATCCTGCAAGTCTGGGCTCATGGACCAGATGAGCCCGCGCAGTCCGTCGGCCTCTGGCCCGAGGGCGAAAGTGTCCGTCTCCGTTTGCCTGCCGAGATCGCCGCGGTGCAGGGGGTCTTGACACTGGGGGTCTCGGAGGAACCGCCGGGCGGATCGCTGACGGGCCGGCCCTCTGGCCGGGTCTTCGGCACAGTCGACATACCTCTGTCCTCAGCTGCGCTGTAATGAGTGATTCAGGGTGCGGGTGACCTGCCACGTCCCCATCCGAGAACTCAGAGCCAAAGCTGGATCAACCAATTCTAAAGCGCTGGTTCGCGCGGCTCTGTTGCACAAATTCCATGAGGGATTCATCTCGTTGATCTCGTGCGGTAGCTGGGATGCCTGAGCAGGCCGACACCCACGATCTACAGGACCAGAAACCGGCCAGCCGACAATGAAGAGCTAAAGCGCCGGCGCGGTCGCACGAAACGAAGCACTGCGGGCATCGAAATACCTCGGCCGTGCCCTCTGGCGACGATAGAGCGGAGACCACCGCCGAAGCCGCGTCGAGACGAAGATGCACTGCGTGAAGCTTCTGAGGCAGCGCCTCATCGCAAGGGAGTTCGACCGACAGGTCGCCGAGCTTCAGGTCCGTATCGCCATTCTGAACGGCGACACCGCGCTCGGCATCCCGGTCACAGAGGCCGTGGGATAGGTCTGTCCGGGGAAAGGGGAGCCCCGGCCATCAGCTCTTCTGTGCAACAGAGCCGCGCCCTCGAACAAGTGTGCGCGTTTTCATCTCTCCTCGGGCACACTTCCCCTTTTCCGACCTTTGCATTCCCAGCGTGGCAAAGTGCCGGGCCGAAAGGTTCCCCGTATGTTCTTTCTCTTCCCCTAAGGATGCGGTAGATTGGCGCCCGGACCACCACGGGGACCCGCCGGTGACGCAAGAGCAGAAGGCCGATACCGAGACCGCGCCGACGCGCAAGATCATCCATGTCGATATGGATGCTTTCTACGCGTCAGTGGAACAGCGCGACGACCCGGCGCTGCGGGGCAAGCCGGTGGTGGTCGGCGGCGCCGGCCCGCGCGGGGTGGTGGCGGCGGCGAGCTATGAGGCGCGGGAATTCGGCGTGCGCTCGGCCATGCCATCGGTCACCGCGCGGCGCAAATGTCCCGAGCTGATCTTCGTGCGGCCCCGGTTCGATGTGTATCGTGAGGTCTCGGGCCAGATCCGCGAGATCTTCGCCGAGCATACCGACCTGATCGAGCCCTTGTCGCTGGATGAGGCCTATCTCGACGTGACCGAGAACAAGCAGGGCATCGCCTCGGCCACCGAATTGGCGCAGGTCGTCCGGGCGCGGATCAAAGAGGTGACGGGCCTCAATGCCTCGGCCGGGATCAGCTATTGCAAGTTCCTCGCCAAGATGGCCTCGGACCTGAACAAACCGAACGGGCAGGCGGTGATCCGGCCGTCGCAGGGCGCCGATTTCGTGGCCGCGCTGCCGGTTGCCAAGTTCCACGGGGTGGGGCCCGCGACGGCGTCGAAGATGGCGCGGCTGGGCATCGTCACCGGGGCCGATCTGCGCGAGAAATCGCAGGACTTTCTGACCCAGCATTTCGGCAAATCGGGCGGCTGGTATTGGCGTATCTCGCGCGGAATCGACACCCGCGAGGTCAAACCGCATCGCGAGCGCAAATCGGTCGGGGCGGAGGATACGTTCCTCGAGGATATCTACAGCTTCGAGCCCGCGCGCGACGAGGTGCTGAAGCTGGTGGAACGCGTCTGGCGGCACACGACGGACAAGGGGCTGAAGGCGCGGACGGTCGTGCTGAAGGTGAAGTACAACGATTTCCAGCAGATCACCCGCTCGCGCACCCTCTCGGTGCCATTGGGATCGGGGGAGGAGATGGGGGCGCTGTCGCTGGCGCTGCTGGAGCCCTTGTTCCCGACGAGGAAGGGCATCCGGCTTCTGGGTGTCACGCTCTCCAGCCTCTCAGGCGAGGAGGAAGGGACGCCGGACGAAGAGGCGCAGCTGTCCTTCTGGTGATCATTCCAGCCGCGCCGTCAGCGCCTGCGCGAAGGCCGCGACGCCGGGCGAGGGCGCCTGATCCCCGAGCCGCGTGAGGCCCACCGCGATGCCCGCATCCGGCAGCGCGAAATCCACCGGCCGCAGGTCCCGGCGCAGGGCCGACAGGGTGCGGTCGGAATAGGACAGAAGCGCCACGGAATCGCTGTCGGCGATCATCTGCTCGGCATCGGCGAAGGACCAGATCTCGTAGCTCTGCGCCGGGGGGACCGCCCCCAAGCGTCTGAAAACCGTCTCGAAATAGCGCCGGACGGGGGTGCCATGCGGGGCCACGACCCATCGCTGGGCGGCCAAGGTCTCGATCGTCACCGGGCCCTGATGGACCGGGTGATCTTGCCGCGCGACAAGGGTGAAGCGCTCATCCGACAGCGGGGTCTCGGTGAAGCCGGGATAGGGCGCGGGGCTGCGCAACAGGCCGACGATGACGTCGATCTCGCGCCTCCGCAGCGCCTCGCAGAGGGCGGTATAATTCCCCGGCACGCCGATCAGGCGCAGGTTCGGATGCGCGCGGGTCAGATCCCCGAAAGCCGCCATCACCGAGGCCTGCCCCGAGAACGGCATGAGCCCGACCGCGACCCGGCCGGAGAGGCCCCTCTCGGCCTCGGCCAGCAGGCGGGGCAGGGCCTTCAACTCGCCCTCGATCCGGGCCCAGAGCGCGGCCAAGGCGAAAGCGCCGGGCAGGGGCTCCAACCCCGCCGAACGCCGGGCAAAGAGCGGCACGTCGACATAGGCGGCGAGGTCGCGCAGGGCCTGGCTGATCGCGGGCTGGCTGAGGCCCAAGGCGCGCGCGGCCCCGGTGGCGCTGCCGGTGGCGACGACGGCGGACAGGGCCTCCAGATGCCGCCATTGCACCAGAGCGGCGAGGCGGGGCGCACGGGGAGAGAGTTCGTCGCGCTCGACCGCCTCGATATCGCCGAGGATGCGCTGGCATTGGTCGGCCACCACATCGCCCGGCGCGGTCGGCTCGCTGCCGGTCCAGCCGCGTTGGAACAGCGTCACGCCCAGCCGCGCCTCGGCCTCGGCCAGCGCGCGCGACAGGGAGGACTGGCTCAGCGCCAGCACCTCGGCGGCGGCGGTCAGACGGCGGTGGTCGGCCAAGGCGCGGATCACGCGGGCCTCGCGGGCGGTCAGGATCATGGGCGCTCCGGGTTCAACGCCCTGACATAAGCAAAACGGAACAGGCTATTCAATTCCCGCATATGACGGGCCCGCGCCCCTGCGCTAACCTCTGCCCATCCGAGGGAGGAACACCATGACTGCAAAGACCCTAACCGACCGCATCGCCGAGGCGGGCGGCAACCCGGCCCATATGCTGCAAAACGCGCAGACCGGCCCCTATGTTTTCCCGATCCCCGCCGCCTATACGAACTGGGTCGAGGAAGTGCGCGCCTGGCGCAACGGCGCGGTGCTGCTGAACCAATCCTACCACATGACCGACCTCTATGTGCGCGGCCCGGACGTGAAGGCGCTGCTCGAACGTGTCGGCGTCAACAGCTTCGCGACCTGGGGCAAGAACAAGGCCAAGCAGCTCGTCTGCTGCAACCCGGACGGCTATGTCATTGGCGACGTGATCGTTTTCGGGCTGGAAGAGGACGAGGCGCTGCTCATCGGCCGCCCGCCGGTCTGCAACTGGGTCGCCTATCAGGCCGAGATCTCGGGCCTCGATGTGACCACCGAATTCGACATCCGCAGCCTTGAGAATGCCGACAAGCCGCGCAAGCTCTACCGCTATGAAGTGCAGGGGCCGAAGGCGCTGGATATCCTCAACGAGGTGAACGAGGGCGGTCCGCTGACCACCAAATTCTTCAACATGGGCGAGATCACCATCGCCGGCTGCAAGGCTCGCACCCTGTCGCATGGCATGGGCGGTGCGCAGGGGTTGGAGATCTGGGGGCCGTACGAGGAGCACCAGAAAGTCTACGACCGGCTGCTCGAAGTGGGCGCGAAATACGGCATGCTGCGCGCCGGCGCGCGGGCCTATTCGACCGCCTCGCAGGAATCGGGCTGGATCCCCTCGCCGCTGCCGGCGATCTATTCGGGCGAGGCAATGAAGCCCTACCGCGACTGGCTCGGCGCGAACAGCTTCGAGGCGACATGCTCGGTCGGCGGCTCGTTCGAGCCGTCGAACGTCGAGGACTACTACCTGACCCCGTGGGATCTGGATTATCACCGCGTGATCAAGTTCGACCACGATTTCATCGGCCGCGAGGCGCTGGAGAAGATGGTCGACGGCCCGCACCGCGTGAAGGTCACCTTGGTCTGGGACCGCGCCGATGTGCTGAAGATCTTCGACGGTCTGATGGGTGAATTCCCCGGGCCGAAGCTGATGGAGATGCCGTCCGGCCACTATGCCGCGCATCCTTATGATCAGGTGCTGAAGGACGGCGAAATGGTCGGGATTTCGACCTATCCGGTCTATTCCGCGAACGAGCGCGCCTGGATCTCGCTGGCCATCGTCCGCGCCGATCTAGCCGAGCAGGGCTCGCATGTCTCGATCCTCTGGGGCGAGGCGAATGGCGGCTCCGCCAAGCCGCATGTCGAAGAGCATGTGCAGATGGAAGTCGGCGCCGAGGTGCATCCCTGGCCGATCCACCAAGCCTCGCGCGAGACCTATCGCAAGCAGGGCTGAGGCTTGCCGCAGTGACAGGAAGGGGCGTCTTCGGACGCCCCTTTTTTCGTGCCGCGCCGCGGCGGAAAGCCTGCAAGAGCCCGTGTATGAAGTGACGCGAATATGCGCGCCGATGTTCTATCGAAGCCACGGAGCCTGTTATGCCTTCCCTCGCCAATCGTTACGCAACCCCTTTCATCACCGGCCTTTTTCTTGTCTCGCTGATCTCAGGCGTGGCGCTGTTCTTCCATTGGGGGCAAAGCTGGTTTCACAGCATGCATGAATGGCTGAGCATGATGCTGATCCTGCCTTTCGTGCTGCACCTGTGGAAGAACTGGCGCCCGGTCGTGAGCTATTTCAAGCGCGCGCCGATGTGGATCGCGCTGGCGGCCTCGTTGGTGATGGCGCTGGTCTTCGTGATCCCGACCGGCGGCGAGACGGCAGGCCGCGGACGCCCTCCGCAATTCGCCTTCGCCGAGGCGATGATGGCCGCGAGCCCGGCCGAGATCGCGCCGATCCTTGGCACCTCGACCGACGCGGTGGTCGGCGCGTTGACTGGCGCCGGGATGACGGTGACGGCAGATACGCCGTTGTCCGGTAGCGGGGCAAACAGCGCGGCGGTGATGTCGGCGCTGCTCGGGCTGCGGGAATGATCGGCGGGCGGGTCGTGCCTTGGCTGTAGGCCGGCCCGCCGTCCGAGCTGTGGTGAGCCCGAATCAGCCTCTATTCCGAAATTGCGGACAATTCGCGTGAACATGATCGGCCCGCGCAATGATGGGAAACGGCGCGCGCGGGCCGGCGCCCCTATTTTTGCCTCACGACAACGTGTGCCGGCGGTTCCTCAGCGCGAACAATCCCGCCACAACAAGGCGGCATCGAGACCCGATTTCGGCAAGAATGGCGCAATCGCGGCGGTGATTTGGTGCAAATGTGTCGGAAATGGGGCGAGCATTGTTTCCAGAACGGCGCCAATGGCCCGCCCTGGGGTGGAATTTGCGGCCCTTGGAACCGTGTAACCTGCCTCCTGCCCACGGATTTTTTTTTGTTTTGCAGGGGAGTCTGCTATATTCACCCATAGCCCAGCATGGGCGGCCGGATCATGGGGGTGATCTGGCGGGATGCTGCCAAAAGTGTTCCGAGGTGTGAGAAGATTGTTTCCGTGGTCATGCACCGCGTTCACCTCTGATGCCCTGCGACAGCACCCGTTTCGGTCCCAAGGACCGACCCGATTGCCGCCCCTGTGGCGGTGCGTGAACAGGTGACGCCCCCAGCGGGCACGAGGAGATTGAGCATGCCGCCGAGAAACGACGATACCATTGCGATTGCGCCCCAGGTCCTCGGGATCGTCGAGGGTACGGATGGCGATGACGTCCTGCAGGTTCCGTATACCGACAGCGAAGGGGACCAGTTCACCGACGCCGGCGCGAATGTCGATGGCATGGGCGGTAACGACACCATCTATGGCGGCCGTGGCGACGACACCTTGAACGGTGGCGCCGGGTCGGACTGGGTGTTTGGTGGCGATGGCCTCGATATGCTGTTCGGGGATGCTGGCAACGATACGCTCTGGGGCGATGCGGGCGATGACACGCTGCACGGCAACGAGGGTGACGACAAGGTCATCGGCGGTGCTGGCGACGACCTGATCTACGGCGACGAAGGCGACGACCTCCTGATCGGCGACAACAACCCCGGCGACGGCGGTGGGATGTCGCCCGAGGATCCGGCCGAGCCCGGCTACGGCAACGACACGCTGGTCACCGATTCCGGCAACGACACCGCCAAGGGCGGCTCGGGCGACGACGTGTTCCGCGTGTTCGACAATTTCGGCAACCACCTGATCATCGGCGGCGAAACCGGCGAGACCGAGGTCGGCGATACGCTGGACATGAACACCGTGGGCGAGGGCCTGCAGGTCTTCTACACCGGTGACGAGGAAGGCCGCATCTTCCGCGACGGCGCGACCATGCGCTTCGAGGAGATCGAGAAGACCTATCTCGGCACCGGCGACGACCGTGTGGAAGTGCTGGACGCGACCTCGGGCTATGTGCATGGCGGCTACAGCTATGACCGTCTGGTCCTGCCGATGGACTCGCAGGTCGACGAAGTTGTGATCACCAGCGAAGTGCCCTATGATCCGGTGCCGGGCGCGACCTCGAAGACCGGTTATGTGCTGTTCAAGGACGGCACGCGCCTCGATTTCGAGAGCTTCGAAGAGATCGAGAAATGCGTCTGCTTCACGCCGGGCACGCTGATCGACACCCTGCGCGGCCGCGTCGCGGTTGAAGAGCTGCAGGCTGGTGACAAGGTGCTGACCCGCGACCACGGCTACCAGCCGCTCAGCTGGACCGGTCGTCGTGACCTGTCGGCCGACGAGCTGGCGCTGGTCCCCTCGGTCGCGCCGATCCGTATCGAAGCCGGCGCGCTGGGCCGTGGCCTGCCGGAGCGCGACCTGACCGTCTCGCCGCGCCACCGCATGCTGATCACCGGGCCGCGCGCCGAGCTGATGTTCGGCGAGAGCGAGGTGCTGGTGGCGGCCGGTGACATGCTGGGCCTGCCGGGCGTGCGTCAGCTTTCGGGTGAAGCGGTGAGCTATATCCACGTGATGTGCGAGGCGCACCAGATCATCCGCGCCGAGGGCGCGTGGACCGAGAGCTTCCAGCCCGCCGCCGGAGTGATCAACGCCCTGGCCGAGGAAACGCGGGCCGAGCTGCTGGCGATCTTCCCGGAGCTGGCGACCGAGGAAGGCCGCGCGGCCTATACCGCGGCCCGCCCGGTCCTGAGTGGCGAAGAAGCGAAATCGCTGTTCGTCGCCTGATCGGAAGTCCTGTCGAGACAAGAATACGGCCGCCCTTCGGGGCGGCCTTTTCGTTGGTGCTTTGGGCCGGCGTCGAAAGGGGCGGGCGCTTGGGGGCATTGAGCCCCCTGCGCGCCCGGCGTGGCTCTGCCACGCACAGCGCCCTTGAGGGGGCAGTGTCGTGGGGTGGCAGGTGGCGATGAGTATTTGCGACAAGGTGAGATGCAAAAAACGCGCGGGGCAGGGCCACCGCGCGCTTTGCGTATTTCCGGCAGAGTGAGGGATCAGTCGCGGCTGCGGATGACCTTGCCGAAGGGCTCGTAGATCTCGGCATTGGCGGCGATCAGGTTGCCCGATTCGACGGGGTCCTGACCATCGCGGATCGGGCCGAAGAAGCCGCCGGCTTCCTTGACCAGCAGCACGCCCGCAGCCACGTCCCAGGCGTTCAGCCCGCGCTCCCAATAGCCGTCGTAGCGACCGGCCGCGACATAGGCGAGGTCCAGCGCCGCAGCGCCGAAGCGGCGCACACCGGCGCAGACGGGCATCAGCCGCGCGAGGTCCTGCAGCGTTGCCGGCAGGGCCGGGCGGCCGCCAAAGGGCACGCCGGTGGCGAAGATGCATTCGATCATCGAGCGACGGCCCGAGACGCGCAAGCGGGTCTCGTTCATATAGGCGCCGAGGCCTTTCTCGGCGTAGAACATCTCATCCTTGGCGGCGTCGAAGACCACGCCGGCGATGATCTCGCCCTTGTGCTCCAGCGCGATCGAGATCGCCCAATGCGGCAGGCCGTGCAGGAAGTTGGTGGTGCCGTCGAGCGGATCGACGATCCAGCGGCGGGTCGGGTCGGTACCCTCGGTCTCGCCGGTTTCTTCGCCGAGCCAGCCATAGTTCGGGCGGCCGGCCATCAGCTCTTCCTTGAGGATGCGCTCGGCCTCGCGGTCGGCCTTCGACACGAAGTCGCCCGGACCCTTGGACGAGACCTGCAGGTTCTCGACCTCGCGGAAATCCTTGACCAGCGAGCGGCCCGCCTTGCGCGCGGCCTTGATCATGAGGTTGAGGTTGGCGCTACCCTGCATCGTCGCGGCTCCGTTTTGAACAAGCGTGGGCCATACGGGAAAGGCGCGCGCTTGGAAAGAGGAAGCTGCAAAATAAGGCGAATGGCGGCCGATGGACGCGGCAGAAAGGGGAGGCTAGCCTGCGGCCTGATCTGAACGAAAGGGACCACCATGCTCATCCGCCGCCCGCAGGACCGCGACCGTGCCGATTGGGAACGCCTCTATGCGGGCTATGCCGAGTTCTACAAGGTCACCCAGACCGACGAGATGCGCGCCCGAGTCTGGGGCTGGATCCATGACCATGAGCATGAGGTCGAGTGTTTCGTGGCCGAGGCCGAGGATGGCACGCTGGTCGGCCTAACGCATTTCCGCCCCTATGCCCGTCCGCTGGCGGCGACGGTCGGCGGGTTCCTCGATGATCTGTTCGTCTCGCCCGAGGCGCGTGGTTCGGGTGCGGCACGCGCCCTCATTGAGGCCGTGGCCGACGAGGGGCGCAATCGTGGCTGGTCCGTCATCCGCTGGATCACCGCCGAGGACAACGCCCGTGCCCGCGCGCTCTATGACAAGCTGGCCGATGCCACGGCGTGGAAGACCTACGACATCAAGCTCTGAGTTCCTTCACCTTGTACTAAATACTCACTTTCTAAGGGCGTGAAGGGCCGATCCGCTCCTCGCACCGGATTCCCGATGCGCGCGGCCTTGATTCCCCTCCGCCGACCCCTTAATGACAGCCCGATTCACACAGGAGCCGTCCGATGTCCGCAGCACCCGCCCAGCCGCGCCCGACCGCTTGCCTTGTTCTTGCCGACGGTACCATCTTCTATGGCCATGGTTTCGGCGCCACCGGCGAGACGGTGGCTGAACTTTGCTTCAACACCGCGATGACCGGCTATCAGGAGATCATGACCGATCCCTCCTACGCCGGGCAGGTCGTGACCTTCACTTTCCCACATGTCGGCAACGTCGGGGTGAATACCGACGACGACGAGGCCGGACAGGCCGTCGCCGAAGGCATGGTAGTGAAATGGGACCCGACCGAGCCGTCGAACTGGCGCGCGGCCACCGATCTGGTCGCCTGGATGACCAAGCAAGGTCGCATCGGCATCGGCGGCATCGACACCCGTCGCCTGACCCGCGCGATCCGTCAGCTGGGCGCGCCGCATGTCGCGCTGGCGCATGACCCCGAGGGCAACTTCGACATCGAGGGCCTGCTGGCCAAGGCACGCGGCTGGAAGGGGCTTGTCGGCCTCGATCTGGCGAAGGACGTGACCTGCGCGCAATCCTACCGCTGGAACGAGATGCGCTGGGCCTGGCCTGACGGCCACAAGCCGCAGGAAAACCCGGTGCACAAGGTCGTCGCCATCGACTACGGCGCGAAGAAGAACATCCTGCGCTGCCTGGCCTCGGCCGGTTGCGACGTGACCGTTCTGCCTGCCAATGCCACCGCCGAGGAAGTCCTCGCGCTGAACCCGGACGGGGTCTTCCTGTCGAACGGCCCGGGCGACCCGGCGGCGACCGGCGATTATGCCGTGCCGATGATCAAGGGTGTGCTGGCGGCGGACCTGCCGGTGTTCGGCATCTGCTTGGGGCACCAGATGCTGGCTCTGGCGCTGGGCGCACGCACGGTGAAGATGAACCACGGCCACCACGGTGCGAACCACCCGGTGAAAGACCGTGAAACCGGCAAGGTCGAGATCACCTCGATGAACCACGGCTTCACCGTCGACAGCCAGACCCTGCCTGCGGGCGTCGTCGAGACCCATGTCTCGCTGTTCGACGGCTCGAACTGCGGGATCCGTCTGGCCGACAAGCCGGTGTTCTCGGTGCAATACCACCCAGAGGCCAGCCCCGGCCCGCAGGACAGCTACTACCTGTTCGAGCGTTTCGCCGCCGCCATGGCCGAGCGCAAGGCGTCCTAAGCCACGCCTGACCCGATGACAAAGGCCCCGCTCCGGCGGGGCCTTTTGCTTTTCCGGCGGAAATTCCTAACGCGAATTAACCAAAGTTTAAGGGCAACGGCCGCAGCCTTTCACGCAGGACTTGCGAGGGCTGGCATGGCTGGGACGGTGGATCAAACGACGGCAACGGAGCCGACACCGGGGCGGCTGCCCTTGGGAACCCTGCTGTTGCGCCGAGGGGCGATTCGGGCTGGTGACCTTGTGCGGGCGCTGGAGATCCAAAGCCGGCAGCAGTCGCGGTTGGGGGATATTTTGCGCGCGCACGGCCTCGCCTCGGACGAGGACGTGATCGCGGCGCTGGCCGAGCAATTCGGCACCACGGTGATCGACGCCGAGGCCTCGCGGCCGGACCCGCGGTTGATCGACCGGCTCGGGCCGCGGCGCTGCTTGCAGATCGCCTGCCTGCCGTGGGCACGCCGCGGCGCGGTGACCTTGGTCGCCTGCGCCCGGCCCGACAGCTTTGATGACCACCGGCCCGAGCTTGAGGCCTGCCTCGGCCCCGTCGCCATGGCGGTGATCCCGGAGGCCGCCTTGCACCGGGCCCTTCTGGCCTCGCGTCGCAGCACTCTGCGGCTGATGGCGGAGACCTGTGTTGCCGTTGAGGAAAGCTGCCGGATCTGGGACAGCCGGCGTTTCAGCCGCTGGATGGCCTCGGCGGCGTTGGGGATTGTGGCGACGACGCTGGTGGCGCCGATGATGACCTTCCTGCTGCTCTTCGGAATCATCCTGACGTTTCTGCTGGCCGGGAACCTGATGAAGCTCGCCGCCGCCATCGCGCAGCTACGGGCCCAACGCCGGCGCCCCCCCGATGGCCCGACATTGCCGCTGCGCAAGCCGCCTGTGTCGATCATGGTTCCGCTGTACCGAGAGCCCGATATCGCGCCGCGGCTGGTGCGGCGGCTGGGGGCCATCAGCTATCCGCGAGAGCTGCTCGATGTGATGCTGGTCGTCGAGGAGGATGACCACCTGACGCGCGACGCCCTCGCCGCCAGCAAGCTGCCGGAATGGATGCGGGTGATCCCGGTGCCCGATTCGACCCTGCGTACCAAACCCCGCGCCCTGAACTACGCGCTCAACTTCGCGCGGGGGCAGATCGTCGGGGTCTATGACGCCGAGGACGCCCCGGCTCCGGACCAGTTGCACCGGGTGATCGAGGCCTTCGCGGCAGGCGGCCCCAAGCTGGCCTGCGTGCAAGGGGTGCTGGATTACGTGAACCCGTCGACCAACTGGTTGTCGCGCTGCTTCACCATCGAATACGCGGCATGGTTCCGGCTGATCCTGCCGGGCCTGGCGCGGCTGGGGCTGGTCGTTCCCCTCGGCGGAACGACGCTGTTCTTCCGGCGCGACCTGCTGGAGGAACTGGGCGGCTGGGACGCGCATAACGTGACCGAGGACGCCGATCTGGGCCTGCGTCTGGCGCGCCACGGCTACTGGACGGAGCTGGTGTCCTCGGTGACGATGGAGGAGGCCAATTGCCGCGTTTGGCCGTGGATCAAGCAACGCTCCCGCTGGCTGAAGGGCTACGCGATGACCTATGCCGTGCACATGCGCGACCCGGGCCTGCTGTGGCGACAGCTGGGGGCATGGCGGTTCTTCGGTGTGCAGCTCTTGTTCCTCGGGACGCTGGTGCAGTTCCTGTTGGCCCCGATTCTGTGGAGCTTCTGGCTGATGTTGTTCGGCTTGGGGCACCCGCTGGGCGGGGCGATGCCGGGCATCGTGCCTGTGACGATCGCGGTGATCTTCCTGTCGGGTGAGGTGATCTCGCTGACCATCAACATCGCAGCCCTGCAGGCCCCGCGTCACAAATTCCTGCGGATCTGGACCCCCAGCCTGCATTTCTATTTCCCGCTGGCGGCCATCGCCGCGTGGAAAGGGATCTGGGAACTGGTGGTCAGCCCGTTCTACTGGGACAAGACGACCCACGGTCTGCACGACGGCAAGAGCCTCGCCGCCCACGCCTGAGGCGGGATCAGCGCGCGCGGCGGCGGTCGCCGGATTCCAGCTTCAGCCGGGTCTCGAAGGCGCGGCTGATATGCTCGCGCAGCGCCTTGTCGGCCGCCTCGCCGTCGCCGCGGGCGATGGCCTCGACGATGGCTTCGTGCTCGTCGAGCGCGGTGCGTCCCCGGCCCTCGGCCTCCAGCGAGGTCGTCGCCAGCAGCGCCATCGACCGGTGCACCAGATCCAGCTGCTGCACGAGGAAGCGGTTGTGGCTGGCCAGATGGATCTGTCGGTGGAAGCGCTTGTTGGCCCGGCTGAGCGCCTTGGGATCGTTCATCAACCGTCGGTCGTCGGTGACCATGTCGCGCAGCACGCGGATTTCCTCGACCGAGGCATGCTTGGCGGCCAGTCGCGCGGCCAGCCCCTCCAGCTGAGCGCGCACAACGTAAAGTTCCGCCAACTGGTTGTGGTCCAGGGAAGCCACGATCAGCGAGCGTCCGTCGCGCGTCAGCAGCGATTGCGTCTCCAGCCGTTGCAACGCCTCGCGGATCGGGGTGCGCGAGACCCCGAAGCGCTCGGCCAGTTCGGATTCCACCAGCCGGTCGCCGGGCTTGTACACCCCGTCATCAATCGCGGCGAGGATCAGCGAATAGGCATCGAGCAGGTTCTGGCGCAGGTCTGTCATGGGGTCTCGGCGGGGCAGGGACGGGCAGGGAGCGAAGCCTATGCGCGGGCCGGGCCGGTGAAAAGGCCTCATCTCGCCGCATGGTGACCGGTCCGTGCTTGTCGCTGGAAGGGGAAGAGCGTAGCCAAGGCGCATGGCCAAGCAAGATTTCCAGCATGTCGACACCTGGGTGTTCGACCTCGACAACACGCTCTACCACCCGCGGGTGCGGCTGTTCGACCAGATCGACGCGAAGATGACTGATTTCGTCATGCGCGTCACAGGTGCCGCGCGCGAGGAATCCGACCGTCTCCGCCATAGCTATTGGCAGGAATACGGCACCACGCTGGCCGGTTTGATGGCGCATCATCAGGTCGATCCGGTGCCCTATCTTGTCGAGGTGCACGACATTGACTTCTCGGTGCTGGAGCCCGATCCCGCCCTGCGCCGCGCCATCGAGGCCCTGAAAGGCCGGCGCATCGTCTATACCAACGGTTCGGCCCCCTATGCCCGCCGGGTGTTGGAGGCGCGCGGGCTGGAGGGGCTGTTCGACGCGGTGTATGGCGTCGAGGATGCCGATTACCACCCCAAGCCGCGCCCCGAGGCCTTCGAGAAGGTCTTTCGCAAGGATGGCCTCAACCCGTCCCGTGCCGCGATGTTCGAGGATGATGTGCGCAACCTGAAAGTGCCGCATGCGCTGGGGATGAAGACGGTACTGGTGACGCCCGAAGCCGCCGCCTTCGACCATGTGCATCACCACACGGACGACCTTGCGGGGTTCCTGTCGCGGCTGTGATCAGGGGGAGGGGCACTGATGGCAATCGGTGCCTGAGTATTTCCGACAAGGTGAGACGCGGGAGGTCAATATGTCAGGCCTTCGAGCAATTGTCGGATTTCTGAAAGCAACTGCCCCGGGGCTGTCCGATATTGGCTTCAGGGTTGCAGGAAAAGTGCCAGCCGACAGGCTGGTGCCTTCCGCGAAAAGATGCCGCTGCGATGTCGCGAATGGAGTGGACGCGTCGCGGGGCGCCCGTTACCGCTGAGGCATGACCAGTGCCGCTTTCCATACCCCGACCGACCGTGTGCCCCTCGGCATCGCGATGATGATCGGCTTTTGCGCCATCGCGCCGTTGATCGACGTGGCCGCCAAGCTGTCCTCGCAGCATGTCACCATCACGCAGGTGACCTTCTTCCGGCTGGTGTTCCAAGCCCTGCTGATGGCCCCGGTCGTCCTGATCCTGCGCCAGTCGCTGGCCATTCGGGGCCGGGTGCTGTGGCTGCAGGTCCTACGCTCGGTGATGCTGATCGGCTCGACCTATGCCTTCGTCGGCGCGGTGCAGGTGATGCCGCTGGCCGATGCCCTGGCCATCGTCTTTGTCGAGCCGTTCATCCTGCTGGCGCTGGGCTATCTGCTGTTCGGCGATCAGGTCGGGCCGCGCCGGATCATTGCCTCGGTCGTCGGGTTCATGGGCGCGCTCCTTGTCATCCAGCCCAACTTCGCAGCCTTCGGCGCGGTGGCCCTGTACCCGCTGGCGACGGCGGTGTTCTTTGCCTTCTACATGCTGCTCACCCGCCGCGTCTCTCGCGAGGTTGTGCCCGAAGCCATGCAGTTCCACACCGCCTGGATGGGCACCGCCCTGATGCTGCCGGTCCTGGCAATCGGCCATGGCTTCGGGGTGGAGATGTTCACCCTCTCGAACCCCGAACCCGTCGTTTGGGCTCAACTCTTCGGCGTGGGTCTGGCCGCGACGGTGTCGCATATGGCGATCACCTATGCGCTGCGCTTCGCCCCCTCGGCCACACTGGCGCCGCTGCATTATCTTGAGATCGTCAACGCCGTCTTGTTCGGTTTCCTGTTCTTCGGCGACTGGCCCAACCTGTTGTCGTGGTTGGGGATCGGCGTGATCGTCGCCTCGGGCCTCTATGTCATCGCGCGGGAACGGGCGCTGGCCAGGAAGGTGCCGCCGCCAGCCCATCCCTGAGGGCCTCCAGCGCGTCGATCGGTAGAAGCAGCAACAGCGACGGCCCCTCGGGCGTCAGCGTGACCGGCCCGGTCGCGGCGTTCGAGGTGCCGATCTGGCCCAACGGGTCCAGAACCAGCGCATCGGTCGGCCATTGCAAGCCGCTGGAGCCACAGTGCACCCGCGCCAGCGGATAGAGCGAGACACGGCTTCTGGGCGCCAGATCCAGAGACAGCCGGGGAGGGCACAGCAGGCAAAGGTCCTCGCCCGTGTCCAGCACGATGCGCCGATGCGGGTTCTGCGCCAGCGTGCTCATCGCCGCCAGCGTGTGATCCAGCCGCGCGCCTGAGAACCCCACACCCACGATCAGCGGCGCATCGACCGCGGCCAGCACCTTGTCGAAATCGGTGGTCATCTGGTCCGGGTCGTGGTGCAGCCGTTCCGGCCCCAAGAGCGCCCGCGCCGCGTCCGAGATCGAATCGAAATCGCCGACGGCCAGATCGGGTCTATGCCCCAAGGCCAGTGCCGCATCCGCGCCACCATCGGCCGCGACCAGATGCGGCGCCACGGACAGGGCCCTCTGCAGCGAGGCGAGGCTGGGCGCGCCGCCTCCCACAAGCGTGATGCCATCATGTTTTGCAAAGCGCGTGTTCATTTGGTTTTCTTGTCAATTGGGGCGCGTGAAGGCAAGCTTGGCCACAATCCGATCAAGAAATTACCTTGTGCGCTCCTTACTGGCGTACGTCGAGGCAGCCATTATCGAGCGTGGTTCAAGACAAGGCCTGAGTTCAGGCGGGGGACGAAAACGCATGGTCGGTCCGAGCAAGATTCTGACGGTATCCTACGGCACCTTCTCGTGCACGCTCGAAGGGTTTGACGAACCGTTCGACACGATGAAAGCGATTGCCGAGTATTTCCGGGATCTCGCGGCCGAGGATCGCTATTTCGGCGCCGAACCGCCGACTCCCGATGCCGAGATGCTGCACAAGATTGCCGAGCGCGAGATCAAGCGCCGGGTCGAGGCCAAGATTCAAGATAACGGTGTGATCCTGCGCCCGCAGATAGAGGCAGGCGAGGAACCGGCGCCCGCTCCGATGGCTGCGCGTCCCGCCGCCCCGCGTCCTGCGATGGCGCCGTCCTCGCCTCTGGCCGCCGCTGCCGCCGTTGAGGCCGCCGCCCAGCCTGTCGGAGTCGAGGCTTCCGAGACGCCTGCGCCGACGACGCGTCAGGCTGTGGCCGATCTCGTGGCCGGTGCGGAGCCGCTGGATGCAGGCCAGATGTCGGGGATTTCGGCTAAGCTGCAGCGCATCCGCGCCGCCGTCGCCAAGGTCCGCGAGCTGGAGCCGGTCGAGGAGGCTGAGGACGAAACCGAGGACACCGCCATCGAGCCGGCCGAAACGCCGATGACAGTGGGTCTGTTTGACGACGACATGGATTTCGAGGCCGAGCGCCTTGCATCCGAGGAAGAGGATCGGCTTGAGGCTGAGCGTCTCGCGGCGGAAGAAGCTGCGCGGCTTGAGGCCGAACGTCTGGCTGCCGAAGAAGCCGCGCGTGCCGAGGCCGAACGTCTGGCCGCGGAAGAGGCCGAGCGCGTTGAAGCGGAACGTCTCGCGGCGGAAGAAGCTGAGCGCCTTGAGGCCGAGCGTCTGGCTGCCGAGGAAGCTGCTCGCGCTGAGGCTGAGCGTCTGGCCGCGGAAGAGGCTGAGCGCGCTGAGGCTGAGCGTCTGGCGGCAGAAGAAGCTGCACGCCTTGAGGCCGAGCTTCTGGCTGCCGAGGAAGCCGCCCGTGCCGAGGCGGAACGCCTGGCCGCGGAAGAGGCGGAGCGCGCCGAAGCGGAGCGTCTCGCGGCGGAAGAAGCTGCGCGCCTTGAGGCTGAGCGTCTGGCTGCCGAAGAAGCTGCCCGCGCCGAGGCAGAGCGTTTGGCCGTGGAAGAAGCCGAGCGCGCCGAAGCGGAGCGTCTCGCGGCGGAAGAGGCTGCGCGCCTCGAGGCCGAACGTCTGGCTGCCGAAGAAGCCGCCCGCGCCGAGGCGGAACGCCTGGCCGCGGAAGAGGCGGAGCGCGTTGAAGCCGAGCGTCTTGCGGCGGAAGAAGCGGTGCGCCTTGAGGCTGAGCGTCTGGCTGCCGAGGAAGCTGCCCGCGCCGAGGCTGAACGTCTGGCCGCGGAAGAGGCAGAGCGTGCCGAAGCCGAGCGTCTTGCTGCGGAAGAAGCTGCGCGGCTTGAGACTGAGCGTCTGGCTGCCGAAGAAGCCGCCCGCACCGAGGCTGAACGTCTGGCCGTGGAAGAGGCAGAGCGCGCCGAAGCGGAGCGTCTCGCGTCGGAAGAAGCTGCGCGCCTTGAGGCTGAGCGTCTGGCCGCGGAAGAGGCGGAACGCGTAGAAGCGGAGCGTCTCGCGGCGGAAGAGGCCGAACGCGCTGAGGCCGATCGTCGTGCTGCGGAAGAAGCTGCGTTGGCCGCCGTCGAACCGGATGAGGAAAGCGACCGTCTCGCGGCCGAGCGCCGCCGGCTGGAAGACGAAATCCGCGCCGAAATCGCGCGCCGTGATGGCGGCGACGAGGCCGCGGCGCGTCCGGTTCGCCGTGTCGTCGTGGTGCGCCCGACCCAGCGTCCGGCAACCGAGGCTCCGGCCGTGGCGGAAACCCCGGCCGAACCCGCCAGCACCGCCGATTCGGTGCGCGCGGCAATGGCGGCTTTCGCCTCGGACGGCTTCGCCGATGAAGATGCGCCGGAAACCCAAGCCGCGGTTGCTGATCTGGTTGAGCCTGTCCCGGCTCAGACCGATTTCGCCGAGGAAGCCCCGGTCGAGGTTGAGGAAGACACCCCGCTGGTCGCCGAAGAACCCGCTGTTCAGGTCGAGCCCGAAACGCAGGCGACGTCGCACGAGAACGCCTTTGACGAGGACGACCTCGATGACGACGAGGACGAGGATGACGATTTCGAGGCGCGTGTGGCTCAGGCTCTGGGCCGGACGGGTCTCGACGCCGAGAACGAGGCCGAATTGGTCGCCGAGCTGGCGGAAGTCGAGCGCGAGGCCGAGCAGGCTCGCCGCGCGGAAAGCGAACGCCGTGCCATGCTGCGCGGCGAGGCCGCCGATGCGGCTGTCGACCGGCTGATCAGCCAAGCTGATTCGGCGCTCTCGGGTGCCGAGGCGCAGCGTCGCCAGTCGACGCTCAGCCATCTGAAAGCCGCCGTCGTGGCGACCCGGGCCGAGGAAGAAGCGGGCGCCCCACGCAACGCCGAGGCCGAGCAACAGCAGGAGATCGCGCGCTACCGTGCCGATCTGGAACGCTCGGTGCGCCGGGGCGGGGATGAGGCCGGGGATGGAACCCCGCGTCGCCCGTCGCGCCCGCAGGTGCAGCGGACCGAACGTCCGCGCAGTGCCCAGCCGCCGCTGGTTTTGGTCAGCGAACAGCGGATCGACAAGCCGAAGGATACCGAGGTCGTGCGCCCTCGCCGGATCAACACCGGCGCCTTGGCCATGGAAGAGCTCTACGACGAGGACGCGCCCGCGCAGGAAGCCCCGCGCGGCAAGCGTTTTGCCGATTTCGTCGGGCCGATGAACCTGACGACGCTGGCGGAACTGACCGAGGCCGCTGCGGCCTATGTCACGCATATCGAGGGACTGGAGGAATTCACCCGCCCGCAGGTCATGCGCCATGTGGTGTCGACCGGGCTGCCGATGACCCGCTCGCGCGAGAACCTCCTGCGCAGCTTCGGCATGCTGATGCGTCAGGGCACGATGCAGCGCTCGCGCCGCGGTCAGTTCGAGCTGGCGCAGGGTTCGGAATTCGGCGAACAGGCCCGCCGCTTCGCGCAGAAGTAAGGCTACGGAAATCCATGGGGAAAGCGCCGGGAGACCGGCGCTTTTCGCGTTTAGGGTAGGTGCCTTGCGCGGAGCCAAGGCCGAAGGCCGCCGCGCATCGCCGGCGCGCGCCCACGCGGCGGCGATTTGGCCGGGGCTGGCGCGACGCTCAGGTGTCGGAGGGGCTTGGCCGGCATAAAGCGCGTCGTTCTGGCCGGGGATCGCCCCCGCGCGCGCCGGCAATGCGCGGCTTCTCGCAACGAAAAAGGCGCCGGGAGACCGGCGCCTTCGCTTAGTCTTCGGCCTTCTCGGGATCGGGCTGGCCGACCCCTTTGAACACGGCCTTCAACGGGAAGGCCCAGATCACGCCCAAGGCGATGTAGATGCCCAGTTCCACAAGGATCGGCGGGCGGTCGAACAGCGCCATCAGGCTCACCGCCGCGACGATATAGGCCGGCAGCGCCACCACGAGGATCAGGATCGACAGCCGCTTGCGGGCCTTGAGGGACAGGGCCATCAGATCAGTCCGCGAAGGGGTCGGTGACCAGGATCGTGTCGTCACGCTCGGGGCTGGTCGAGACCAGAGCCACCGGGCATTGGATCAGCTCCTCGATGCGGCGGATATACTTGATCGCCTGCGCCGGCAGATCCGCCCAGGAGCGCGCGCCGACGGTCGATTCCGACCAGCCCGCCATCTCCTCATAGACCGGGGTGCAACGTGCCTGCTGGTCCGCCGCGGTGGGCAGGTAATCCAGCTTCTGACCATCCAGCTCGTAGCCGACGCAGATCTTCAATGTCTCGAACCCGTCCAGAACATCGAGCTTCGTCAACGAGATACCGGTCACGCCCGAGGTCGCGCAGGTCTGACGCACCAGCGCGGCGTCGAACCAGCCGCAGCGGCGCTTCCGGCCCGTCACGGTGCCGAATTCATGCCCGCGCTCGCCCAGACGCTGGCCGACCTCATCGGTCAGCTCGGTCGGGAAGGGGCCTTCGCCGACGCGGGTGGTGTAGGCTTTCACGATGCCCAGCACATAGTCGATAGAGGTCGGGCCGATGCCGACACCGGTCGCTGCTTGACCGGCGATCACGTTCGAGGAGGTCACGAAGGGATAGGTGCCGAAATCGATGTCCAGCAGCGCGCCTTGAGCGCCTTCGAACAGGATGCGCTTGCCCGATTTGCGGGCCTCGGTCAGCACTTTCCAGACCGGCGCGGCATAGGGCAGGATCTCGGCGGCGATGGCGTTCAGATCGGCCAGCAGACGCTCACGATCCACCGGCTCGATGCCCAGACCGCGACGCAGCGGGTCATGGTGCTGCAACGCGCGGTCAACGCGGGCAGCCAGCGTCGCCGGATCGGCCAGATCGGCCACGCGGACGGAACGACGACCAACCTTGTCCTCATAGGCCGGGCCGATGCCGCGACCGGTGGTGCCGATCTTCGTGCCCTTCGAGGCCGCTTCCTCGCGGGCACGGTCCAGCTCGCCATGGATCGGCAGGATCAGCGGGGTGTTCTCGGCGATCATCAGCGTCTCGGGGCTGATCTCGACGCCCTGCTCGCGGATCTTGGCGATCTCCTTGACCAGGTGCCAGGGGTCCAGAACCACGCCGTTGCCGATGACAGACAGCTTGCCGCCGCGCACCACGCCCGAAGGCAGCGCGTTCAGCTTGTAGACCTTGCCGTCGATGACGAGAGTATGACCGGCGTTATGGCCCCCCTGAAAACGCGCGATCACATCCGCGCGCTCGCTGAGCCAGTCGACGATCTTGCCTTTGCCTTCGTCGCCCCATTGGGCGCCTACGACAACCACGTTGGCCATGACGGAGTCCTTCCCCGGTTTGGTGAAACCGTGCGTTCTATAGCGATGCCCGCGCCGGGGCGAAACACCCTTTTGATGATCCGGCGGGTTCCGGGCACTGGACAGCATGCCGCAGCTGTCGCACCAATCGAAGGGTTAACGAAAGGATTTGCCCGATGTCATTTGTGATCCGCTGGCTCATTGCCTTCATTCTGGTCGCCGCAACCTGGAATCCGACCGAATGGAATTTCACCCGCTGGGTGATCGAGAATGGCAAGGCCGAGCTGCCGATCACCGTGCTGGCGGGCCTGATCCTGCTGGTCGGCTGGATCATCTACCTGCGGGCAACGCTGCGCTCGATCGGGCCGATCGGCATGGCGCTGGTCGCCGCCCTGTTCGCGGCGCTGATCTGGGTGCTGGTCGATTACGGCATCATCCGCACCGATGATCCGGGCCTTAACGCCTGGCTGGGGATCCTGGTGGCGTCGCTGGTTCTGGGCATCGGGCTGAGCTGGTCGCTGGTACGGCGGCGAATCAGCGGTCAGGCGGATGTGGACGACGTGGATGTCGAATGATGTCTTCTCCTATGTCACGGTCGGCACCTCGGACCTGACACGGGCCGCGGCCTTCTACGACGCAGCCTTGGGGGCGTTGGGGCTGGAGCGACTGCATACGGACGCGCGGGAGATCGGCTATGGCCGCCCGGGCGGTCCGTGCCGCTTCTGGGCCAATCTGCCGTTCGACGGGCAGACGATGAGCGTCGGCAATGGCTCGATGCCCTGTTTTCAGGCCCTATCGCGGGCAGAAGTCACGGCCTTTCATGCGGCGGGCCTCGCTGCTGGAGGGACGGACGAAGGCGCGCCGGGGCTTCGGCCATACGGCCCCCATTTCTTCGCCGCCTATCTTCGTGATCCCGATGGCAACAAGCTGTCGGCAGTCTGCGAGTTCTCCGAGGGCTGAGGCGGGCAGGGGCCGTCGGGCCTCGCCTTTGGGCTACAGGGGGCGAAACGCTGACCTGATGGCCAAATGCAACGGCCAAAGGGCTTGCACCCCCAAATCCTGCGTCATAGATAGGCCCGAACCGAGACAAAGGCCCGCCCCATGCAGACTGTCGTCCTGATCATTCACCTCCTCCTCGCGCTGTCGCTGATCGGCGTGGTGCTGCTCCAGCGGTCGGAAGGCGGCGGTCTGGGCATCGGCGGGGGCGCCATGGGCCCGCAGGCGGGTCGTCCCCCGATGACCGGCCTTGCCAAGCTGACCTGGGGTTTCGCCGGGGCGTTCATCATCACCTCGCTGGCGCTGACCGTGATCGCCGCTTCGAACTCGTCGGATACCTCGGTCCTCGACCGTCTGGGCGTCGAGCTTCCCGCCGATGCCGGTACCTCGCCCGAGACCCCGTCGATCCCGCTGCCGGATATCCAGCTGCCGCCCTCGGGCGATGCGCCGGCCCTGCCTCCGGCGGGCGAGTAACGATTACCCAGATTTTGGGGTCTTGGCCCCGTTGACGCTGCATGTTGCGTCCGTATTGCGGATCGCGTGGGTTTGCGCTATAGCTCGAATCCCGTGATCCGTTCCTATTTGACCGCGACGAACACGGGAGTTTCCAGCATGGCGCGCTATGTCTTCATCACCGGTGGTGTGGTGTCGAGCCTTGGCAAGGGTCTGGCATCGGCAGCGCTGGGCGCGCTTCTGCAGGCCCGCGGCTTCACCGTCCGGCTGCGCAAGCTGGACCCCTATCTGAACGTCGATCCCGGCACGATGTCGCCCTTCGAGCATGGCGAGGTTTTCGTCACCGATGACGGCGCCGAGACCGATCTCGACCTCGGCCATTACGAGCGTTTCACCGGCGTGCCGGCGCGCAAGACCGATTCCATCTCCTCCGGCCGGATCTATTCCAACGTTCTGGAGAAGGAGCGCCGCGGCGACTACCTCGGCAAGACCATTCAGGTCGTTCCGCATGTCACCAACGAGATCAAGGACTTCCTCCGCGTCGGCGACGATGAGGTGGATTTCATGCTCTGCGAGATCGGCGGCACGGTCGGCGACATCGAGGGCCTGCCGTTCTTCGAAGCCATCCGTCAGTTCATCCACGAGCGTCCGCGCGGCCAGTGCATCCTGATGCACCTGACGCTGCTGCCGTATCTGGCGGCCTCGGGCGAGCTAAAGACCAAGCCGACGCAGCACTCGGTCAAGGAACTGCAGTCGATCGGCCTCGCGCCCGACGTGCTGGTCTGCCGCTCGGAACATCCGATCCCGGAAAAGGAACGCGCCAAGATCGCGCTGTTCTGTAACGTCCGCCCGGATGCCGTGATCCCGGCCTATGACCTGAAGACGATCTACGAGGCGCCGCTGGCCTATCACCGCGAGGGGCTGGATCAGGCGGTTCTGGACGCTTTCGGCATCACCCCCGCGCCGCGCCCGAATCTGAGTCGCTGGGAAGACGTCATGGACCGTCTGACCCATGCCGAGGGTCAGGTTCGCGTCGCTATCGTCGGCAAGTACACGCAGCTGGAAGACGCCTATAAATCCATCGCCGAGGCGCTGACCCATGGCGGCATGGCGAACCGGGTGCGCGTCAAGGCCGAGTGGATTGACGCCGAGCTGTTCGAGAAGGGCGACCCGACTGCCGTGCTGGAAGGCTATCATGCCGTTCTGGTGCCGGGCGGCTTCGGCGAGCGCGGGACCGAAGGCAAGATTCGCGCTGCTGCCTGGGCGCGTGAGAAGAAGATCCCCTATCTGGGCATCTGCCTCGGCATGCAGATGGCGGTCATCGAGGCGGCGCGCAACCTCGCCGGCATCGAGGATGCGGGCTCGGAAGAATTCGATCACGAGCGCGGCGCTAAGCGGTTCGAGCCGGTGGTCTACCACCTAAAGGAATGGGTGCAGGGCAACTACAAGGTCCAGCGCTCGGTCGGCGACGACAAGGGCGGCACCATGCGTCTGGGCGCCTATAACGCCGCGCTGGACCCGGAATCGCTGGTGGCCAAGGTCTATGGCGCGACGGCGATCGAAGAGCGCCACCGCCACCGCTATGAGGTCGACATCCGCTACCGCGACAAGCTGGAAGCCTGCGGGATGCATTTCTCGGGCATGTCGCCGGACGGCCGCCTGCCGGAGATCGTCGAGCACAAGGATCACCCGTGGTTCATCGGCGTGCAGTTCCACCCGGAACTGAAGTCGAAGCCCTTCGCGCCGCATCCGCTGTTCGCGGACTTCGTGCGCGCCGCGGTCGAGGTCAGCCGGCTGGTCTGACCGACCGAGCCTCAACGTCAGGGAAGGGCGGGGCAGTAGCCTCGCCTTTTTTCATTGCGCTCTGCGGTTGATCGGGTGGGGGCCGATACAATGTCGAGGGGTGATGTTGTGACCTTAGGGCAGCAGTCTAACTAGTTGACGGGGCAACTGAATTTCTCCGGGTGAATAAATATTGATCAATGTGGGCGGGGCTTGCACCCTGAGCAGACGCTGGCCGTGGCATTTCTCACGGTGAGCCAATCTTGCTTACTTTGACGGAGAAGACATATGTCCAAAGTTCTCACATGGGTTCCTGTTGCCGCGTTTCTGGCATCTTTCGCGACAACCGCTTCGGCCGATACCATTTGTGGTGCCCGTGCCATTCCTCGCGGCTCTGTCTGGTTCCTTCAGGTTTCGCATTCGGCCAACACGATCTGCGAAGTCAACTTTACCAGTGCACGCGGCAATTTCTCGGGCAATTGCGTGACCTATGCCGAGGATGAGTTTGGTGACGCCCTGCCTATCCCCGCCACCATGTCCGGTCGGCTGGTCATCAACGGGGCCTGCGGTTTCACCGGAAATGCCTCGCATACCACGGCCGAGGGTTCGGATACGCTGGCCCTGAACGGCAGCCTCTCGGCGCCGGGTCGTGGCCGGAACGAGCGGCCGACCGAAGCATCGGGCATGGTGTCCACCGGGGTTACCCTCGACGGTGGCTATCCGGAGATATTCAGCTTCAGCATGGTGCGCCGGACCGACAGCGCCTCGTTCCCCAGCCTGATGAACTGACACAAGAAAAACGAAGCGCCGACGGTTTCCCGTCGGCGCTTTGCGTTTGTCAGCTGGGAAGGCCTGAGGCCTCTCTCAGACCATCATTTCCTTGGTCGCGGTCAGCTTGACCCCTTCATGGTCGCGCTGGATGCGGTCGATGTCCCATTGCAGGCGCGTCAGATAGACCAGATCGCCGTCATGGTCGGTGGCGATATGGCCCTTGTTGGTGTTCACTACCTTCTCGACCTCGGCCTTCTCGCCCGAGATCCAACGCGCCGAGGTGAATTGCGAGCCCTCGAAACGCACGGGCAGGCCGTATTCCAGCTCGATCCGCGAGGCGAGGACCTCGAACTGCAGCGCGCCCACGACGCCGACGATGAAGCCCGAGCCGATCATCGGCTTGAACACCTTCGCGGCGCCTTCCTCGGCGAATTGCATCAGCGCCTTTTCCAGATGCTTGGCCTTCATCGGGTCGCCCGGGCGCACCGATTGCAGCAGTTCCGGCGCAAACGACGGGATGCCGGTGAACTTCAGCGCCTCGCCCTCGGTCAGCGTGTCGCCGATGCGCAGCTGGCCATGGTTCGGAATGCCCATGATGTCGCCGGCCCAGGCTTCCTCGGTCAACTCGCGGTCCGAGGCGAGGAACAGCACGGGGTTGGTGATCGACATCGGCTTGCCCGAGCGGACATGCGTCAGCTTCATCCCGCGGTGGAAGTGCCCCGAGGCGAGGCGCACGAAAGCCACCCGGTCGCGGTGCTTGGGGTCCATGTTGGCCTGCACCTTGAAGACAAAGCCCGTGACCTTCCCTTCCTCAGGGCCGACCTCGCGCTTGTCGGTGTTCAGGGGCTGCGGCTCCGGGCCGAATTCGGCCATGCCGGCCATCAGTTCGCGCACCCCGAACGAGTTGATCGCCGAACCGAACCAGATCGGCGTCATCGAGCCATTGAGCACCGAGGCGCGGTCGAAGGCGGGCAGCAACTCGCGCGCCATCTCCAGCTCCTCGCGCAGCTGGGCCAGCATATCGGCGGGGATGTGCTCGGCCAGCTTCGGGTCGTCGAGGCCGTTGATCTTGACGCTCTCGCCGACCTTGTTGCGGTCGGCGCGGTCCATCAGCTCCAGCCGGTCGTGCAGGATGTCATAGCAGCCAAGGAAATCGCGGCCCTGACCGATCGGCCAGGACGCCGGGGTCACGTCGATCGCCAGGTTCTCCTGGATCTCGTCGATGATCTCGAAGGTGTCGCGGCTCTCGCGGTCCATCTTGTTACAGAAGGTCAGGATCGGCAGGTCGCGCAGGCGGCAGACCTCGAACAGCTTCTGCGTCTGGCTTTCCACGCCCTTCGCCCCGTCAATCACCATGATCGCGGCGTCGACGGCGGTCAGCGTGCGGTAGGTGTCTTCCGAGAAGTCCGAGTGGCCGGGCGTGTCGACGAGGTTGAAGCGGTAGGTGTCAAAATCGAAGGACATGGCCGAGGCCGAGACCGAGATCCCCCGGTCCTTCTCCATCTGCATGAAGTCCGACCGCGTACGACGGGCTTCGCCTTTGGCGCGGACTTGTCCGGCCATCTGGATTGCCCCCCCGAACAGGAGGAACTTCTCGGTCAGCGTGGTCTTGCCGGCGTCGGGGTGCGAGATGATCGCAAAGGTCCGGCGGCGGGCGATTTCGGGCGGAAGTTGGGGGCGATTGTCCAGCATGCGCGAGGCTCTAGCCGAAGGCGCGCGGCAAGTCTACTGGCGCCTCGATCCGCGCCCTTGTCAGGAAGGGTTTAGTCGGCTTGCTGGACGTCGTCGGCCTTGACCACAACGGCGGGGCGGGCCGGCGGCGGGGTCAGCATCCGCAGTGAGACAGCGCAGACGCCTTGGGCGTTGCATTGCGGGGCGGTGTCCGTGCTGGCGGCCACGGCGATGGAGCCGTTCAGCGAGAGGGTCAGCAGGGCGGCAAGCGCGAGGGCGGTGCGGGTCATGGCGGTCATCCTTGTGCAGGTGTTGCAAGGAGAACGACGCTCAGGACTCGCGGGTTCCCGCCCATGAGAAATTTAGCTGTGGACAGTCGCAACCCGAGGGGTGTCGGCCTGCGCCTCGGTAGCCGACGCGGCTTGCGTCGAGGCATGGATATGGGCCGGGCGCGGCGGCGGCGGGGTCAGCATGCGCAGGGACAGGGCGCAGACGCCACGGTCGTTGCAGGCGCTTTCCGTCGCGCTGACTTGCGCGCCGTTGAGGGTGAGCGTGGCGAGGGTCGCAAGGGTGAGGGCAAGGCGGGTCATGGCAGCAAACTCCGGACAACTGGGGGAACATGGCCATGGGTCGCGCCGGGGCCTTCTTCGGTTCAATCGAAGGGCCGGATAAAAAAGACCGCCCCGAGGGGCGGTCGAGAAACGTCCGAAGGGACGGGGGACAAGGGACGGCCGAACGTCGGCCAATGGCGTGCCGGAGGAAATACGCCGGCAGGCCGATACTCACGCAACACGGCAGCGGGGCGCTGACTCCCCGGGGCCAACAGCGCAGCGGCACGAGGGAACACCGACCGCGCTGAGTTCGCGAGGTCAACGCACGGCTTGAGCCTTTGGTTCCCGTGTTTCGCGAAAAAAAAATTGAAAAGCGAAACGCCGCGGATCCGGGGATCGCGGCGTCGCTTTTCATAGGGGCTGTCGGGTGGATCAGTTGACCATGACCTTCCGGCGCATCGCGTTGGAGGCGACGCAGATCCGGTTCCGGCCGCTGGCCTTGGCTTCGTACAGCTGGGCATCGGCGCGGTCGGTCCAATCCTCGACATCCAGCAGCGAATCGCAGGCCTCGGCCACGCCGAAGCTGGAGGTCACCTTGATCTCGGGATGGCCGGGGATCACCGCAGCCTCGATGGCGCGGCGGACCCGCTCGGCCACATCGGCGGCGGTCATGGAATCGGCATTGGCCACCAGCAGCGCGAATTCCTCGCCGCCCACGCGGCCGAAGCTGTCTTCGACCCGCAGCTCCCGCAGCACGGTGCGGGCCACGGTCTTCAGCACGGCATCACCGGCGGCATGGCCCCACGTGTCGTTGATCTTCTTGAAGTGGTCGAGGTCGAACAGCACCAGCGACGCCTTGGCATGGTTGCGGGCGCGTGCGGCGAAGGTCTTGCGCAGGATGTCCGAGAAGGCGCGCCGGGTCATGGCGCCGGTTAGCACATCGCGGCTGGCTTCGGACCACAAGCTCACTTGATCGACGACCAGCTTGGCAAAACCCTCCAACAACTGGCAATCCCGGTCCGAGAAGCTGCGGTCAGCGGTGTCGAGGATGCGCAGGGTGCCGATCACCGACTCCTCGGAGATCAGCGGAATTTCCAGAAACGAGCGATAGACGCCGCCGTCCGAATTGGCCGGAGCCCCATGCAGCGCCACCGCGACGGCGGGGACGTGGAAAACGGATTTGATCAGGTCCGTCACCGCCGAGAACTGGGCGGGAGCCGGCAGGGCGGCCTGTATCGGGGTATTCAGCATAGAACTGGCCTCATCCGCCGGATCGGCGGCATACTCGAACTCGGTGATGGCGGCATGGGCGTTCATCGGCTCCATCCTCGGCTGACGTGTCGGGACCTTGCCGTTATCGAGCCGGATTGAGACCGGGTTTGGGACGCTGTAGGGCGAAAAGAAGGTTAATTTCGACTTAACCATGACCGCCCCGTTAACTTTGCCTTAATTCTGCCGCGATTAGTGGTCGGTCCGGGCTGTGGCGGGGAATTGTTGCGGGGGCGGGGCCGATTTAACCCTCTGTTCAGGGGCAAAATGGGGCAAATCCCCTGTTTCCGTTGACCTGTGGGCATATTTGCGGTAGGGCGCGCCATCCGGTCCTGCCGCAAGGTGGGTCCGAACCGCTGCCGGGGCGCGGTGACTGGCGTCCCTTACATTCCTTGCGGCCCGATGCCGCAAACGACGGACGTACATGACCAAATTTTCTGACCTCAAGCTGGACCCCAAGGTCCTGAAGGCCGTGGCCGAAGCTGGCTACGAAAACCCCACGCCGATTCAGGCTCAGGCGATCCCCGAGGCGCTGGAAGGCCGTGACGTGCTGGGCATCGCCCAGACGGGCACCGGCAAGACCGCCAGCTTCACGCTGCCGTTGATCACTCGTCTGGCCCGTGGCCGTGCCCGCGCCCGGATGCCGCGCTCGCTGGTTCTGGCGCCGACGCGCGAACTGGCCGCTCAGGTCGCCGAGAACTTCGACATCTACGCGAAGTATACCAAGCTGACGAAAGCGCTGCTGATCGGTGGCGTCTCGTTCGCCGAGCAGGACAAGCTGATCGACCGTGGCGTCGACGTGCTGATCGCCACCCCGGGCCGTCTTCTGGACCATTTCGAGCGTGGCAAGCTGCTGTTGACCGGCGTCGAAGTGATGGTGGTCGACGAGGCCGACCGGATGCTCGACATGGGCTTCATCCCGGATATCGAGCGCATCTTCCAGCTGACGCCGTTTACCCGTCAGACGCTGTTCTTCTCGGCCACCATGGCGCCCGAGATCGAGCGCATCACCAACATGTTCCTGTCGAACCCGGTGCGCGTCGAAGTCGCGCGTCAGGCGACGACCGCCGAGACCATCGAGCAGAAGCTGATCGAGCTGTCGCCGACCCGTCGCGACCGCGCCTTCAGCGAGAAGCGCGCCATGCTGCGCTCGCTCATCGCCGCCGAGGGCGACGCCTGCTCGAACGCCATCATCTTCTGCAACCGCAAGATCGACGTGGACGTGGTCGCCAAGTCCTTGGCCAAGCACGGTTTCAACGCCGCGCCCATCCATGGTGATCTGGATCAGTCGGTGCGCATGCGCACGCTTGAAGGGTTCCGCGACGGCTCGATCCGTTTGCTGATCGCTTCGGACGTGGCGGCGCGTGGCCTCGACATCCCGGCCGTGAGCCACGTCTTCAACTTCGACGTGCCCTCGCATTCCGAGGATTACGTCCACCGCATCGGCCGCACCGGCCGCGCCGGTCGCAAGGGCAAGGCCTTCACCATCGCCACCCCGGCCGATGAGAAGTATCTCGCTGCGATCGAGCATCTGCTGCAAAAGCCGCTGCCGCGCGGTGAGGCGCCGGAAGGCTTCGCCGAAGCCGCTGCCGAGGCACGTCCCGACCGCAAGCGTTCGGAGAAGAGCGAAGGTCGCAGCACGCGTTCGCGCAGCCGTCGTGGCGACAAGGGTGACAAGCCCGCCGACAAAGCCAGCGAGAAGGTCGCCGACAAGGCCCGCGCCGAACGGGCCGAGCGTGTCGAGGCCGAGGTGCTGGAAGCCGTCGCGCAGGAGGCCGCCGCCGAGGTCGAGGCCAAGCCCGCCCGCGAAGAGCCGCGCCGCGAGAGCCGCTCGGACAACCGCGCCGACAACCGCAATGACAGCCGGAATGACAATCGCAACGAGAAGTCGGGCGAGGGTCGCAGCCGTGGTCGTGGCCGCCGTGATCGTGATGACCAGCCGGTCGTCGGCATGGGCGACCATGTGCCGGAGTTCCTGATGCGAGAATTCCGCGCCAAGGCCAGCTGAACCGGGCCTGATGGCAAAGCAAAAGGGGCGCCTCTCGGGGCGCCCCTTCGCTATTCAGCACTTCAACGCGCGGCCAACTCTTCCATCGCGGCGGCGGTGCGGCGGGTGTTCTGGTAGATGCCGAGGCCGAGGTACATGAAGCCCGCCATCAGCGTGACATAGAGCAGCCCGCCGATCAGCACGCCGACGGCGACGAGGGCGCTGGGGATACCGTTCTGGCTGGGGATGAACAGCGTCGCCACGGTGCCGAACAGCACCCCGATCAGCAGGATGATGACGAGAACGTTGATCAGCTTCTCGAGCATGTTGATGAAAAAGTCGCGCATGGATCTCTCCTGGAAAATGTAGGTCTGAAAAAAGCTCAGGCCGTCAGGAAAGCACGAGGGGCGCGACACGGCAAGCCGTGCGCGCCCCTTGTCTCATTGCCGCACGCAAGCGTGACGGATCAGTAGCTGTACTCGCCGTAGATGCGCGACAGATCGCCATTCCAGTCGCCGTTATAGCGGGCCAGCAGCTCGTCCGCCGGGGCCATCCCGGTTTCGAGGCTGTCCTGCAGCGCGCTGAGGAAATGGGTCTCGTCGGGTACCAGACCGCCGGCCCCCTTGCGGGCGCGGGCTTTCAGGCCGGCTTCGCTGATGGCGACGACCTGACGGGCCAGATCCATCATCTTTACGCCATGCGTCTCGGCCTGAAGGCCATCGACGCTGGCCGCGACACGCAGGGCCTCGCGGGTCTCGGTGTCCCAGTCCTTGCACAGATCCCAGGCGGCATCGAGCGACGATTGGTCGTACATCATGCCGACCCACAGGGCGGGCAGGGCGCACAGACGGCGCCATTGGCCACCGTCGGCGCCGCGCATCTCGAGGTATTTCTTCAGACGGGCCTCGGGGAAGATCGTCGTCAGGTGGTCGGCCCAATCGCTGAGCGTCGGCACCTCACCCGGCAGCGCCGGCAGCTGACCCTTCAGGAAGTCGCGGAAGGACTGACCCAAGGCATTGATATACTTGCCATCGCGGTAGACGAAATACATCGGCACATCGAGGGCGTAGTCGACATAACGCTCAAAGCCCATGCCGTCCTCGAAGACGAAGGGCAGGGTCCCGGTGCGCGAGGAATCGAGGTCGCGCCAAATGCGCGAACGCCAGGATTTGTGGCCGTTCACCTTGCCATCGAAGAAGGGCGAGTTGGCAAACAGCGCCGTTGCAACGGGTTGCAGGGCCAGCGCCACGCGCAGCTTTTGCACCATGTCGGCCTCGGACGCGAAGTCGAGGTTCACCTGCACGGTGCAGGTGCGGTACATCATTTGCGTACCGTGCGTGCCGACCGTCGGCATGTAATCAGTCATCAGCCGGTAGCGCCCCTTGGGCATCATCGGCATCTCGTCATGCGACCAGATCGGCGCGGCGCCGAGGCCGATGAAGCCCACGCCCACCTCGTCGGCGATGGATTTCACCTCGCGCAGGTGTTCGTTCACCTCGTCGCAGGTCTGGTGGATCGTCTCCAAGGGCGCGCCCGAGAGTTCCAGCTGCCCACCCGGCTCAAGGCTGACATTGGCCCCGTTCAGCGTGAGGCCGATGATCTTGTCGCCTTCCAGCACCGGCTGCCAGCCATAGCGGTCGCGCAGCCCCTCCAGCACCATCCGGATCGAGCGCTCGCCGTCATAGGGCAGCGGCTTCAGGCTGTCCTTGCAATAGCCGAACTTCTCGTGCTCGGTGCCGATGCGCCAATCGTCCTTCGGCTTGCCGCCCGAGGCGAGGTATTCAGCCAGTTGATCTTGGTGCTCGATCGGCCCGCCGCCGGATTGAGGGATGGACATGTCTTTGGCGCTCCGGGCTCAAGTTTCGGACCCCAGACCTGTAGCGCGGGCGACCTCAAGTCAAGAGGCGGCGGGTCGGATGGCGCCATATCAGGCGCGCGCGCGGGGCAGGGCCCTGGGCGATGATGCGCAACAGGCGCGGCATGTCGAGGCCGGGCAGGGCGGCAAAGGCGTCGAACAGGGCCTCGGCCCCGGTCGCGTCACGCGGAATCGCAAGGATGCTGCCGTCGAAACTTTCCACCAGCCAGAACGACCCATCGGCGCTGAGGGACAGCGCGAGGACATGGTCGATCACCACGATCCCACCGCCACGCGGGCCGAAATAGCGGATCTCGCCCTCGACCAGCTCGACCATGCCGACGCCGGTGTTGCGGGTGGCGAAGCGGACCCGTTGCAGCGCGCTGAACAACAGCCCACCACCGATCAGCGCCAGAAGCGCGCCGCCGATGTGGACGATGCCGGGGCCTTTCCACAGCCACCACAGGCCGATCAGGGTCAGCAGCGTCGCCACGGCGGTTTCCGCCCATCGCGCAATCACGGCCTTCGCTTCGGGGCGCATGAAGTCAATCATCGGGCCCTCCGAGGCGGGGCTCGCGCAGCAGGGCAAGGCCGTAGGTTCCGACACGGGTGAAGCCGATCGCCTCATAGGCGCGCGACGCGGCCGGGCCTGAGGCGAAGAGGATGGCGTGGGTAACCCCCTCGGCGCGGGCCTCGGCCAGATGCCGGGCGACGGCGCTGCGGGCGGCGTGGCGGTTGCGGTGTTCGGGCGGAGTGAAAACGCCGCCGACCTGCACCCGGTCGGGCAGGCGCGCGTTGAAGGCGGTCATGGCGAGGGGCTGGCCGTCATGCTCTAAAATACGCATGCGTCCCTCAAGGATCGCCTGCGCCGCCCGGCGCCGCCCCAAGGCCGCCGCGCGGGGGGCGGGGGTGTTCAGCGTCTCGCCCTCGTAGATCGTGAACCAATGCTCCAGCAGTTCGAGGTCGCTCGGCTCGGGTGCCCGGATCTGGCCCGGCGCCAGCGCATCGAGGCGCAGGTCGGTCAGCGCCAGACGGTAGAGCGGCTCGTCATGGGCATGGGCGAGCTGCGCGTCATCAAGCGCCATCGCCGCCCGCAAGGCATGGAGCTGCGTGGCCTCGCCAGTCAACCCGGAGAGCGGACGCCCGTCCAGCCAGCGGCCAAAGGCGGCCCAGACCTCGGGCCCGGCCTCAGGGGCTTGGAAGACGGCGTAGCCCGCGTTCGACGCGCCGAAGACCCCGGTGATGGTGGCGCCCTCGCGGGTCACAGCCACCGCCATCGCACGTGGCGAGCGGCGGTCCCCCAAGCCATGCTCGGCCAGATTCGAGCGAAGGAACATCGAGCTGTCGGCATGCCGGGCGAGGAAAGCCTCGATCGCCGGCAGGTCGGCATCACGCGCCGCAGACAGAGGAGCCGGGGGCAGGGGATCGGCAGGACGGGGCACGGGTCACGGGCTCCAGGGCAAGACACTCAGGCGTGTTTGGTGGCCCGAAATGGCGCCTGTGTAAAGGCGGCTGGCCGGGACGAGGGGCAGGCCTCAGCCGGCCACCCAATCGCCGTGCCGTGTCTGCCACAACGCCAGCGCCGCGACGGCGGCGGTATCCGCGCGCAGGATCCGGGGCCCGAGGCTGAGGCGGCGCACGAAGGGCAGGGCCTTCAGCCGCGCGCGCTCAGCGGGCGAGAAGCCACCCTCGGGACCTATCAGGATCGCGGCCGGCGCGGGGGCGGGATCGGCGATGTCCTCTCCCACGAGGCTTTCGTCGGCCCACCACAGCAGCCGATCGGCCGGCCAATCGGCCAGCAGGCGGTCCAGCCGCGTCAGCTCGGCCACCTCGGGGACGAAGGTGCCGCCGGATTGCTCGGCGGCCTCGATGGCATGGGCTTGCAGACGGTCGCGGCGGATACGCTCGGAATTGGTGAATTCGGTCTGCACCGGCAGGATGCGCGCGGCGCCCATCTCGACGGCCTTCTCGACGATGAAATCGGTGCGGGCCTTCTTGATCGGCGCGAAGACCAGCCACAGGTCCGGCGGATCGAGCTGCGGGGCCGTCGGGCCCTCGACCGTCAGCACCCCGCCGCGCTTGGCCATCCGGCCCATCACCCCCCGCCATTCGCCGTCGCGGCCGTTGAACAAGGCGACGGGCGTGCCCTCGGGCAGACGCATGACGTTGGAGAGGTAATGCGCCTGATCCTGCGTCACCTCAACCTGTTGCCCTTCGGACAGGGCTTGCTCTACATAGAGCCGAACCTTGGGGCGCGGCGCAGCGGCGTTTTCGGGGGCAGATACGGGCATGGGCGGGACTGTATGACCGGCGAAGGGCAAACACCAGAGGGCGGCGAGCGCGATACCAAGATCGCCGACCGGGTCGAGGGAAGCTGGGTCGATACCAAGGCTCCTGAGGAGCTGCGTCCCTATCTGCGCCTCAGCCGCGCGGATCGGCCGATCGGCACCTGGCTGTTGCTGTTGCCCTGCTGGTGGGGCGCGCTGCTGGGGGCCCTGTCGCTGCCCGAGGTCTCGGGCGGGCGCGTGTTCTGGGTGATGCTGGCCTGCGGAGCCGGGGCGTTCCTGATGCGCGGCGCCGGCTGTACCTGGAATGACATCACCGACCGCGACATCGACGGTCGGGTGGAGCGGACCCGCAACCGTCCGCTGGTGTCGGGCGCGGTCACGGTGCGCGAGGCCCTGATCTGGATGGCCGTGCAGATGGTGGCCTCGTTCTTCCTGCTGCTGACCTTCAACGCCGCCGCGATCACCTTGGGCATTCTGGCCTTGGTTCCGGTGGCGATCTATCCCTTCGCCAAGCGCTTCACCTGGTGGCCGCAGGTCTTCCTGGGCCTCGCGTTCAACTGGGGCGCGTTGCTGGCCTGGACAGCTGTCACTGGCTCGCTCGGCTGGCCGGCGGTGATCTTGTACATCGCGGGCATCAGTTGGACGCTGTTCTACGATACGATCTACGCCCATCAGGACCGCGAGGACGACGCGCTGATCGGCGTGAAATCCACCGCCCGCCTGTTCGGCGAGAATACCGAGAACTGGCTGCGCGGCTTCCTCGTGGGCTCGGTCGTGCTGATGTCGCTGGCGATCATCTACGCGCTGGCCCAGCGGGGCGAACCCCTGATCCTGTCGCTGTCGCTGGCCGGCGCCTGGGCCTTTGGCGCGCATCTCAACTGGCAGTTGGGTCGGCTGAACATCAACGATTCGGGGCTGCTGCTGAAGCTGTTCCGCTCCAACCGCGACGCGGGGCTGATCGTTGTGCTGATTCTTGCCGCTGCCTTGCTGGTGTGATTGCATCACGCGGCATATGGGGCTAGGCCAAGCTGACGGGCCCGCCCGGGCTGCCTTTGCGGAATCTCCATGTCACAGAAAACCCTGCTCGTCTCCATCGCTTCCTTTCTGGCGGCGGCGGTACTGGCGCTGTTGACCGCGCTGTTTCTCGTCTCGTTGGTGGAAAACCGAACCGCGAGCGAGCTGCGCGAGGCCTTCGCCGAGGCGAACATGGGCTGGACCCGGGTTGAGGTGAACGGCCTTACCGCGACGCTGACGGGCACCGCACCGACCGAAAGCGCCCGCATCCGCGCGCTGCAGGTGGCGGGCGAGGTGATCGACGCCTCCCGCCTGTCCGAGGAGATCGTGGTGCCGGTCCGCACCGCCGTCGTCGCCCCCGTCTACCGGATCGAGGTGATGCGCAACCGCGACGATCTGTCCGTGATCGGCCTTGTGCCCGACCGCCCTGAGGGCCAGCGGATCATCGACCGTCTGGCCGACGCGCTGCCGGATCTGGAAATCGAGGACATGCTGCAGACCTCGGACCATGCGATTCCCGGCGGCTGGGTTGCCGCGGTCGACTTCGCGCTGGACGCCCTGCAACGCTTCGACGTGGGCCGCATTTCCGTTACCGCCGGCCGGATCGAGGTCGAGGCGCTGGTCGATGGCCCGGAGGAACGCCGCTCTCTGGAACAGGCGCTGCGGGGCATCGCGCCGCGCGGTCAGGTGCTGTCGCTGGATCTGGTCGCCCCGCGTCCCGTCGCCGCGCCGTTCCTGCTGCGCGTCGATGCCGCCGAAGGCGCCCTGACGCTGGGCAGCTGCGTGGCCGACACCGCCGAGGCTCAGGAGCGGATCGGCACCGCCTTGCGCACGGCCGGTCTCACCCGGGGCGTCAACTGCCCGCTCGCGCTGGGCGCGCCGACCCCGCGTTGGGGCGAAGGGGCCGCCGTGGCCATTCGCGCCTTGGCCGAACTGGGGGATGGCAGCCTGACGATCTCGGACGGGACCGTGATCCTCTCCGTGCCGCACACCGTGGACACCGCCGATTTCGACCGCGTGGTCGGCCGGCTGGAAACCGCGATGCCCGACGCCTTCAGCCTCAGCGCCCGCCAGTTGGAAGCCCCGGTCGAGGAAGGCGCGCAGACCGCCGCGGCGCCGGAGGTCCTGCTGACCCTGACGGACGAGGGCCGTTTCTCGGTCGCAGGCCGCCTGCCGGATGAGCGTATCCGCGCCACCGTGCGCGCCTTCTCGGCCGCGCGCTTTGGCCCCGACGCGGTGGAAATCGCCACCCGCCTTGATCCGGAACTGCCGGCGGGCTGGGCGGTGCGAGTGTTGACCGTTATCGAAGCCCTCGCCGAACTCCATGACGGTCGCGCCACCGTGCGCGCGGACCGCGTGTCGATCTCCGGCGTCTCGGGCAATCCCGACGCCCGTAGCCAAGTCACGCAGGCGCTGCTCAATGGCCTTGGGGCGGATGCCCCGATCGAGGTCAACGTCACCTATGACGAGGCGCTGGACCCGGTCGTCAACGCGCCCACGCCCGACAATTGCGAAGCGCGCATCCAAGACATCCTCGCCGAGACGAAGATCACCTTCGACCCCGGCTCGACAGAGATCAACGCCGAGGCCGGGCGCGTCATCGACCGCATCGCCGATGTGCTGCGCGAATGCGGCGAGCTGCCCTTCGAGGTCGCCGGCTATACCGACAGCCAGGGCCGCGAGGAAACCAACCTCAACCTCAGCCAGGCCCGCGCCGAGGCCGTGATCAACGCCCTGCTGTCGCGCCGGGTGCTGGTCGCCTCGCTGGAGGCGCATGGCTATGGCGCGGCCGATCCGATTGCCGACAACGGCACCGAGGCCGGCCGCGAAGCCAACCGCCGCATCGAGTTCCGCCTGATCCGCCCCGAACCCGAGCCCCAACCGCTGGACCCCGCGCTGGAAGCCGAACTGACCTTCGAGATCCAGTCCGCCGATGACAACACGACCCGCCCGCGTCCGCGCCCCGGTTCGGAGCCGCCGGTGGAGGAAACCGTAGGCAGCGGCGACGAGGAAGCGCCCGAAGACGGTTGACGCCGGCGCCCCATCCGCGCCACATCCCCTTAACCCGCAGACCCGCTTTTTGACTGCCGCCGGAGACCCACCCATGAACCGAACCGAATTCGTCATCGTGACGGTGATCGTTCTGACCGCCGCCTTCGCGTTGGGATGGTTCGTCAATTGGTTGGTTCACCGCTTTACCCGCGTCACCCAGGCCGATTTGGGCGAGCTGGAGCGGATGGCGCAGGCCCTGCACGACGCTGAGGAAACGCGCGATCAGGCGATCGCCTATATCCAGCACCGCGACGAGGAAGTGGGCCGCGAAATGGCCCAGCTGCAGGCCGAGCTGCACGCCGCCATGGACGGCTTGCGTGGCGCCCGCCACGAGGCCGAGCAACTGCGCCAGCAACTCTCGGGCCACGAGTGATCGGCCGCGCTGTCCGGCGGCGCTCCAAGGCTTCATCCCGGCGCTACACATCGCCGCGAGCAGGTCTTGCCCGGTGCCCGGCGGGCGGGCAATGTAGGCCCCATGCCGACGCCGCACGAGACCCTGACATGAGCGGTACCTTCCCGCGCCGAGCCCGCCCCGTGACGGGACCGGCCCTTGCCTGCCTTCTGGCCAGCGCGACCCTGCCGTCGCTCTCGGGCGCGCAAACCCTGCCAGAGGCGGCGCAGGCCATTCAGCAGATGATCGACACGGGACAGGGGCCGCAAGCCGTTGCCGCGGCACGACAATTCCTGCGGCAGGTCACGGGGCAGGTGGGCTTCGGCGTCACCAATGCCCAGCTGACCGTCACCCCGGCCGAGGGCTTCGGCATGTTCCAGCCGCGTCCCAACAACATCTTCGCGCTGGGCGAGCCGGTCTATGCCTATGTCGAGGTCTACGGCTTCTCGATGAGCCAGCTGACCAATGGTGCGAACCGGCTGTTGTTCGATGTCTCGTTCACGCTGGAATCCCCGCAGGGCCAGCAGATGACCGACTCGCTGATCCCGATGGGCGAGGTGCAGCTCGACAGTTTCTCCAGCCCGGTGGACGGCTTCTTCCACCTGACCTATCGGATCAACGGGGCGGTCGGGGATTATGTGCTGCGGACGCTGGTGGTCGACCGGGCGACCGGCCAACGCGCCGAGTTCCGGCTGCCGGTGATCTTCGCCGATCCCGTCTCGCCCGAGAACATGGCCGAGAAATAAGCCCGCCGCGCCCAGACGTTTACCAGCGCTTCAGCGCCTCTTCATCGACATCGCGGGCCTCGACCCAGCTTTCGCCGTCGGCCGAGTGCTCCTTCTTCCAAAACGGCGCGCGCGACTTCAGGTAATCCATCAGGAATTCCGCCGCGGCGAAGGCATCGGCCCGATGGCGCGAGGCCGTGGCGACCATCATGATCATCTCACCCGGCGCCAGCGGCCCGAAACGATGCACGATCAGCGCGTCGGCCAAGGACCAGCGCTGACGGGCCTCGTCCTCGATGGCTGAGAGGGCGCGTTCGGTCATGCCGGGATAATGCTCGATCTCCATGCCCTGCAGACGGCCCTCGTTGTCGCGCACGATCCCGCAGAAGGTGACGACCGCGCCGGCCCCGTCGACCCGTTGGGCGAAGGCATTGCATTCGGCGCCGTAATCGAAGGGCTCGGCTTGGACGCGGATGGCCATGGGCTCAGCCCCCGGTCATCGGCGGGAAGAAGGCGACTTCCCGCACCCCGGCCAGCGGCGCGTCGAAGTCGGACAGCTCCTGATCCAAGGCGACCCGCACGGCTTTCAGGTCCGAGAACGCCAAGGCGTAGCGCTCCTCTCGCGTGCGCAGTTCCTCGACCAGCTCGGTGACCGTGGTGGCCGAGGTCTCGACCGTCTCGCGCGGCAGACCGATGCGCTCCCGCAGCCAGGCGAAATACAGGATTGTCACGCTCATTCGCCCGAATCCTTCAGATGGGGCAGGGCCTTGCGCAGGTAGTCCAACCCGGTGATCGCGGTCAGGATCGCGGCGATCCAGATCAGCGCAAGGCCGATGGCCCAGACCACCTCGCCGCTGACATTGGCCAGCGAGAGCACGTTGATCTCCGCGTCGATGCCCGCATCGGCCATCTCGGTGATGACGGCGGCATTCGACGCCAGCGCCTGCTCACGGACGTATTCCAGACCCAGAGCGGCAAACAAGGTGGAGATCGCCACCATCTGCGCCGTGGTCTTCCACTTGGCGAGCTTCGTCACCGCCAAGAGGCGCGACGTGTTGCCGAGGTATTCCCGCAGGCCTGACACGAAGACCTCACGGAACAGGATGACCGTCGCGGGCAGGATGAGCCAGGGGTCCATGCCGGAATAGCCGGTGATGACCAGAAGCGCGATCACCACCATCGCCTTGTCGGCGATCGGGTCCAGCATCGCGCCCATGCGGCTCTCCTGCCGCCAGAGGCGCGCGAGGTAGCCGTCGAAGTAATCGGTGATCGCCGCGCCGAGGAACAGGATCAGCGCCAGCCAATCCGCCCAGGGCCTGGCGAAATAGAGGAACATCACCGCCACGCCGGGGGCGGCGATCAGGCGGAGGAAGGTCAGCGTATTGGGGATGGTCCAGCGCATGGGATTGTTCGTAGCCCATGCGCTGCGCCGGGAAAAGAGGGCTATTCGGCCGCGTAGCGTGGCGCACCGTCGCTGATGTCATTCTCGGCGGAAAGCCCCATGTCTGCCGCATCGGACGGATCGCCGGACATGAAGCCGTGCTCGATGCCGTCGTCGCCCGCCGCTTCGGCTTCGGCCGCCGCTTGGGCGGCCTGCGCGCTTTCCGCCTTGGCGCGGGTGGCGTTGATCATCGACAGGCTGGTCTGGATCTGCACGGCGAGGTTGGAGAGGCTCTGCAGGCTTTCCGAAATCTCGGCCTGAACCGAGTCGATCTGGTCCAGCGTGGCCGAACAGGCGGCTTCGAAGACATGGTCGCGCCGGCTTTCTACTCGGCCGAGGATGCGGATCGTGTCCAGGCCCAGCACCAGACGCCGGATCTCGAACGCGGCGGCAATCAGCGACGCGGCGAGGTTCGCCGCATCAGCGAGGGACGCCTGCACGCGCTTCTGGCTGTCGCTGCCAAGTTTCTCGACGATCAGATGTTCCTTGCGTCGTTCCGATCCTTCTGTGCCACTCTCGGGGCGGCGGATATGGCTCGACATCTCAAGGTGCAGCCGGGCGCAATTGGTCAGGATCAGGCCGCGGCGCACGGCGGTATCCATGCGACCGCAGATATTCGCCTCGCCGGTGACGAACTTGGTCAGCCGTTCCGAGATATTGTCGAACGACGTCTTGTAGTTCATCGAGATCTGGCTGATCGGGCCGCCCTGCGGCTCCAACCTTGCGGCGATCAGGCGCATGTTCACCGGCAGCAGTTTCAAGCTGTCGAACAGGCCGACGAGGCGGGTCTGTTCCTTCAGCGCATCGGTCAGCGCGGTGACCAGCCCGGTCAGATGCGCGGCGACCTTGTCGGCCGGGCGACCGAGGCCGGCGTCGCGCGCCGCCGATTCTTCCTGCAGGGCCTGAGACATGAATTCCGGATAGGAATAGAAGCCCAGCTCATTCAGCCGCTCAAGCAGGATTTCCGCCGAGGCTTCGGCCGAGAGATCTTCCTTCTCCTCACGGCGGCGAAGATTGGCGTATTCCGCGCGGATCGTGTGGAACAGGTTCGAATTCGGCTTCATCCGGACGGAGAAATAGCCACCGTCACAGGGGATGGCAGCGGCCAGAACCCAATAGTAGCGCCCGTCCTTCGAGCGGTTTTTCACATAGCCCACGGCGGGCTCACCGGCCTTCAGGTACTGCCAGAAGATGTGGAAGAAGCCCTTGGGCATGTCCGCATGGCGGATCAGCTTGTGCGGCGCGCCGATGAATTCCCGGAAGGAATAGCCCGCGAGACGCCCGAAGACATCGTTCGCGGCCTGAATGACGCCCCGATCATCGGTGCGCGAGTAAATCAGTTCGCGCAGGTCGAAAGGCACTTCCTGCCCCGCATCGCGCGGGGCGTTGGCGTAGGAATTCGTTTGGGACACCTGGGTCATGACCTTCGTTGCCTGTGCAAGATTTGCCCCTCAATCTGCGCACAGAACCTTTCTGCAAGGTTACTATCGGCCCCGGTTCCGACCCTTCTATTCGCCCGTATGGAAATAATTGTAGACGGTTTCCGCCATCGCCTGCGAAATTCCGTCCACGGCCATCAGATCCGACAGGCCGGCGCGCGTCACGGCCTTGGCCGAGCCGAAATGCTGCAACAGCGCCCGTTTGCGCGCGGCGCCGATGCCGGGAACCTCGTCCAGCGGCGTCTTGGTCGTCGCCTTCGCGCGGGCGGCACGGTGGGTGCCGATGGCGAAGCGGTGAGCCTCGTCGCGCAGGCGCTGGATGAAATAGAGCACCGGGTCGTTGTGCTTCAACGCGAACGGGTTCTCGCCGGGGATGTGGAATTCCTCGCGGCCGAGGTCACGCTCCACCCCCTTCGCCACGCCGACGAAGGGCACATCGTCGATGCCGAGTTCCGCCAGAACCTCGCCCACCGCGGTCACCTGAGGCGCGCCGCCGTCGATGAGCAGCAGGTCCGGCCAGGCGGGCGTCGCACGGGCGGGGTCCTCTTTCAACAGACGTTCGAAGCGGCGTGTCAGCACCTCTTTCATCATGCCGAAATCGTCGCCGGGCGCGGTCTTGATGTTGAACTTGCGGTACTGGTTCTTGATCCAGCCGTCCGGCCCCGCGACCACCATCGCACCCACCGAATGCGCGCCCTGAATATGCGAGTTGTCGTAGATCTCGATCCGTTGCGGCACGTCATCCAGCCCGAAGGCCTCGGCCAGCCCGGTGAGCAGGCGCGATTGCGCGGCGCTCTCGGACATCTTCCGCCCGAGGCTCTCGCGCGCGTTTCTGAGCGCGTTTTCCACCAGCTCGGCCTTCTCACCGCGCTTTGGCACCGCAAGCGCCACGTTGCGCCCGGCGCGGGCCGAGAGCAGTTCGTGGATCAGGTCCTCGTTGTCGATCGGATGCGAGAGCAAGATCTGTCGGGGCGGCGGTTTGCCGTCATAGAACTGGGCGAGGAAGGCTTCGAGGATTTCGGGTTCCTCGGCGCCGGCGCCGGTGCGGGGGTAGAAGTCGGCGTTGCCCCAGCTTTGGTTCGCCCGGATGAAGAAGACCTGCACACAGGCCTGCCCCTTCTCTAGATGGAGCGCTACGACATCGGCCTCCTCGACCCCGCGCGGGTTGATGCCCTGCGACTGCTGCACGGCGGTCAGGGCGCGGATGCGGTCCCGCAAGGCGGCGGCGCGCTCGAATTCCATGTCGTCCGAGGCCTGCTGCATCTGCGCGGCCAACTCGGTCTGGATGTTCGAGGTCTTGCCCGACAGGAACTGCTCGGCATCGGACACGAGGTCGCCGTAAGCCTCGGGCGTGATCAGGTTCACGCAGGGGCCCGAGCAACGCTTGATCTGATACAGAAGGCAGGGGCGGCTGCGGTTGTTGTACACGCTGTCCGCACAAGACCGCAGCAGGAACACCTTCTGCAACTGGTTCAGCGTCCGGTTCACCGCCGACCCGCTGGCGAAGGGGCCGAAATAGCTGCCCTTGGTTGTCCGCTTGCCGCGATGCTTGCGGATCTGCGGATAGGCGTGGTTCTTGGCGATCAGGATGTTCGGGAAGCTTTTATCGTCGCGCAGCAGCACGTTGTAGACGGGCTTCAGCTGCTTGATCAGGTTCTGCTCCAGAAGCAGCGCCTCGGTTTCGGTCCTCGTGGTGAGGAACATCATCGAGCGCGTTTCCGAGATCATCCGCGCGATGCGCCCGTTATGCCCCGAGGGCCGGGCATAGTTCGACACCCGCGCCTTGAGGTTGCGCGCCTTGCCGACATAGAGCACCCGCGCCTCGGCATCGAGCATCCGGTAGACGCCCGGAGAGCCGTCGAGCGTGCGCACGTAGCTGGCAATCAGCGCGTGGCCGGTCAGCTGCGGGCCGTCAGTTGCCTTGGCATCGTCGGCGGGCGTCAGAGGGGGCAGGTCGGGCGTGTCGCTCATGGTCGGGCTGGCAGGATCACGGGCGTGATCGGGGGGCTGATTCTGCGGTTGCGCTGCACTGTAGCGCGGGTGAGTACAAGGGCAAAGCTGTCCACGGTTTCTGTGGATAAGTCTGTGGAGGCGCTGTGAGCCTGATCGGAATCCCCTTGCTGCAAAGCCTTTTCTGTGAGCTGCCTAATTTTTAGGCGGAAAATCAACCCCTTGTTTTTCAAGGAAAAGATTTTGCAGTCGCAGCAAGGGACTGAAATACTTATGATTTTCTTAACAGGATTGTGACGCGCTGCGGCACAGTGGACAACCTGCCGCAGGGTTAGCCAAAAGGGTTATTCCACACCCAGAATATCGGGGGTTTTCCACCCAAGGTGCTGACCGCCATCCACACAGAGTAGCTGACCGGTCACCGCCTTCGCATCCAGCAGGTATCCCAGCGCCGCGGTGATATCCTCAGGGTCCGAGCCGCGCTCAAGCACGGTATTGGCGCGCTGGCGGGTGAAGTGATCCTCGCTTTGGCGGGCGCCCTTCAGGGTCGGGCCGGGGCCGATGGCATTGACGCGGATATCCGGGGCCAAGGCCTGCGCCGCGGTGCGTGTCAGCGCCCAGAGGCCCATCTTCGCCAGCGTGTAGGTCATGAACTCGGGCGTCGGCTTCAGCACGCGCTGGTCGACCATGTTGACCACCAGACCGGCGGCGACGGGCTCGCCACGCGCATCGGGCTTTGCCTTGGGACATTGGGCGGCGAAGGCCTGCGTCAGCACGAAGGGCGCGCGCAGGTTCGAGTCCATGTGCCGGTCCCATTTCGCCCGGGTCGCGCTGTGCAGGCTGTCGTACTCAAAAATCGAGGCGTTGTTGATCAGCAGCGTCAGCGGGCCGCCCAAGGCCTCGGCTGCGGCGGGCAGCAGGGCCTCGGTCTGTGCCTCGATCAGCAGGTCGGCTTGCAAGGTCACCGCCGTCACGCCAAGCGCCCGGCATTCGGCGGCGGTGGCCTCGGCCCCGTCGGCGGAGCTTGCGTAATGCAGCGCCACGTCCCAGCCGCGAGCGGCGAGATAAAGGGCCATCGCTGCGCCCAGTCGTTGACCCGCGCCGGTAATCAGTGCCTTGCCGCTCATGCCAATCCCTCAGAACATCTGCACGACATATACGACATAGGCGAGGATCAGGATCACCCCCGAAACTTTGCCGATGCTGCGCCCGGTCGCCACGAACAGGCCCAGCAGCGCCGAGGCGCCCAGCATCAGCCACAGGTCGAGGTGCAGCATCGTCTCGGGGACCGGGATCGGCCCGACCAGCGAGGCGATGCCGATGATGCCCAGCAGGTTGAAGATGTTCGAGCCGATGACGTTGCCCATGGCCACACCGGCCTCGCGGCGGAGGGCGGCGGCGACGGTGGTGGCGAGTTCCGGCAGCGAGGTGCCGACGGCGACCAGCGTCAGGCCGATCACCGCCTCGGACACGCCCAAGACCAGCGCGATATCCGTAGCACCCTGCACCAGCAGGTTGGCGCCCAGGGGCAGGCCGATGATGCCGCCCAGCAGGTACAGGCCGATCCTAACGCCCGAGATGCCGTCTTCGGCGCCTTCCAGCTCGGCCTCGTCGGATTTGCGGTGCGCCTGAGCGCGGGCATAGCTGTTCCAGAGCATGGCACCGAGGCCCGCCAGCAGGATCAGGCCGTGCCACCAGGTGATCGGTCCCAGCCAGGCGAGGGCGATGAACAGGGCGCTGGCAGCCATCATGATCCCGAAGTCATGCATCAGGCTGCGCGAGACCGGCACGGCAGCGATCAGCGCGGGAATGCCCAGCACCAGCAGGATGTTGGCGATGTTGGAGCCGACGACATTGCCCAAGGCCAGCGCCGGGGCGCCGTCGAGGATGGCATCGACCGACACCAGCAATTCGGGCGCCGAGGTGCCGAAGGCGACCACGGTCAGGCCGACGATCAGGGCGGGCACGCCCAGTCGCAGGCTCAGGTTCACGGCGCCTTTGACCAGCGCATCACCGGCCAGCACCAGCAGGACGAGGCCGGCCACAACCATCACGATATCGAGGAACATCAGCGGTTTCCGCAGTCAGGACGCTCGCAGGGCGTCGGTTGGTTGGAGAAGTTCACGCGCTTGCAGGTCGGGCAACGCAGCCGGTCCAGCGCCGTGCGCTTGGGCGCACTGCCAAGCCGGCCCTTGGGGCGCAGGGCTTTCTGGACCATGCCCATCACCAGCATGAACAGAAGAAAGAGGACGACGACGCGGATGATCATCGCGTCAAAGGCCCAGCCGCGCCCAAAGGGCCGCTTCCTCGACCCCGCTCACGGCTTCCTGCGCCAACGACAGGCCAAAGCGCGACAGCAGCCGCTTGCGGGGGCCGAAGGCCCGGAACCGCAGCTTGTCGCCGTAGCGCGCCTTCAGCGTCGGCACGGCATGGCCGATGCCATCGGCAAGACCCAGCCGCACGGCCTCGCGCCCCAGCCAGAAGCGGCCGTCGAAGAGGTCGGTCTCGGCGGTCAGCTTGGCGCCGCGTCGTTCCTTCACATGGTCGATGAAAACGCCGTGCATCTGCTCCAGAAGGCTGTCGAGGCGTTCGATATCTTCGGGGTTCTCCGGGCGGAACGGGTCGAGCTGGCTCTTGGAGCGGCCGGCGGTGTGCACGCGGCGTTCGATCCCCAGTTTACCGATCGCCTCATGCAGACCGAAGCTGGCCGAGATCACGCCAATCGACCCCAGGATCGACGCCGGGTCGCAGAAGATGTCATCCGCCGCCGAGGCGATCCAATAGCCGCCCGAGGCCGCCGCATCCTCGACGAAGGCATGGACCGGCACCTTGGTCTCGTCGGACAGGCGGCGGATCCGTGCACCGATCAGGGCCGATTGCACGGGCGAGCCGCCGGGCGAGTTGATCACCAGCCCCACCGCCTTGGGCTTGCCGGTGCGGAACGCGCGCTCCAGCAGGGGGGCGGTGCTTTCGTCGGACAGGCGGCCACGACCGCCGGCGGCGATCATGCCCTGCAGGCGGACGATGTTCACGCGCGGGGACCGGTCGAAAAGCCGGGCGGGCAGGGCAAGGGCGTTTTTCATGCCCCCGATGTAGGGGCCGGGTCGGGGGGCAGCAAGGTCGAGGCCCCTGCGGGCGGGGAAAAAATCCGTAGATTTCCGTCGCGTTTTCGCGGGCGGCTCAGTTCATGTGCCGGATCCGCTCGCGCGAGATCAAACGATGGACGACGCGGGCGTCGGGGATACGCTCGAACTTCCATTCGCGCTGCACCGCGAGGCCGCGTTTACGCGCGCCATAGCGCGGCGCGGTCAGGTAGCGTGTGATCTGATAGTCGTCGAAGCCCCGGCGCAGGGTGACGGTGCCGGGATCGCCATCCTGCAGCGCGAGAGTGTTCATCAGGTCCCAAGGCGTGAGCGAGGTACTGGTGAAGCCGAAAACGCTGGTGATGATCTCAGCGCCCTCATCGGTCAGACGATACCGCGTCTGGCGGCGCTGGATCGCGCTGGTGACGACCCAGAAGGCGAAGCACAGCAGGATCGGCAGCATGAAACCGGCCAGCACGAGGGCGAAGATCCGCGCGGGCAGGAATTCGGTCCCCCAGATGTTCCAGAACACGGCGGCAAAGATGGCCGTGCCCGCCAGCCCGATCACTGTCTGCCGCGTGAACAGGTCGCGTATCCTGACGCTGGGGTCGGGCTTTCCTTCCCACAGGATGGCAGGCGGGCTCATGCCTTGGTCTCGGAACGGGTGTGGTCGGCGATCAGCCGGTAGACCTGCCGCGCGGTGCCGATCCGCTCGAAGCCGATGGCGACCACCACGCGCTGGCGGCGACGGTGGCTGATGCCATTGCGCGAGCGGGTGCGATAGGTGCGGATATGCTCCTCGCGGCGGAACCAGACCGTGCCGGGACTGTCGTCCTCAAGTTCCAGCACGTTCATCTCGGCGAAGGGTAAGCGCTGCACTTTCACCTGCCCCATCGACAACCGGGCGATGAAGGCGGCGCGATCGGTCAGGGCGTAGGTGGTGTGACGGCGTTGGTAATCGGCGTGGAAGGGGCGGCCGATGACCATGTAGAGCCCGACGAGGAAAAACGGCGTGACGAAATAGGGGAAGAGGCCGAACGCCCCGTCGCCCGAGGTCATCGCCCGCGCACCGAGGAACCACACGCAGGAGAAGGCGGTGAAGAACAGCCCGAAGAGGGCCTGCCCGTTAATGAAATCGCGCCAGCCGAGGCCCGTTTGCGGGCGATCCCGCCACAGCAAGGTCTCATCGCGGTCGAGGGGCGGCTGCCAGCTGTCGATGGCGCTCATTCTTCCGCCTCGCGGCGATGCGGGGCCATCAGGGTCCAGACCTCGCGCGGATTGGGGATCTGGCGAAAGCCCAGCCGCCCGGTGCGGGTAGCGACAACCCGGCCATTGCCATTGCTGCTGCGGATTGCGCTGTAGCCGAACCAGATCGTGCCGGGATGCTGATCCACCAGATCGAAGCCGCGCATCTGCTCAATCCCGCAGCGTTGCAGGCGACGGCGGCCGAAAGTCTCGGTCGCGATGAAGGCGGCGCGGTTGGTCAGCGTGTACCAAGTCTTGCCGCGCTGGTAGGAATCCATGAACAGCCGCCCGACCAGCAGATAAAGCCCGATGGCGAGGAACAGCGTGCCGGCCAGCGGGAACAGCAGGAAGAGGTAGGCGAAGGGGTCCGCCGCGCCGAAGCTGCCGACCATGACGCCGGTGCCGATCACCCAGCCGCCGGAGAAGACGGTGAAGAAGGCGCCGATCACCGTCTCGAGGCTGATGAGGTCGCGCCAGATCACGCCGGTTGCGGGTTGGCCTTGCCAGAGGATGGTCTCGCCGTCTTCAAGAAGGCCCTCCCATCCTGCGGGTTGGTTGGTCATGAATGCCTCGGGGAAAAGTCATACTGCAATGCGATCAGCGTGACCTGCCTTGCCGGGGCAATCAAGCGCCTTCGTCGCGCCGCGCGGTCTTGATGGCGAGGAGGTGATCGTACACCGCCCGCGCCTCATTGCCGATACGCTCGAAGGCGATGTCGACGTCATGGCTGCGGCCGCGCCATTTCTGCCTTTCTGTCGCAAAGATCACCCGGTCGTAGCCGCCGCCCAAGGGGCTGTCCGCATGGATCGGAAAGCTGCGCAGGCTGACATGGCCCAGCCGGTCGGCCTGCGCAATGATCGCGCGGCGGTCGGTGAGGGCATACCGGGTGCGCTGGCGGCGTTTGGCGTCGGCGTAATGGGGCCAGAAGCCGAAGAAGAAGGCGGCGAGGGTGAAGAACACCACGCCGGGCAGGACGGCCAGCGCGACCAGCTGAGGCAACAGCAGGAACACCATGGCGAGGCAGATCACGGCGCCACTGGCAAAGCCGAGGCCCATCACCGTCTCGATCAGGCGCGACCACAGGAACATCAGCCGGCCGTCCGGACGCCCCTGCCACAGCAGGGTCTCGCCGGGTTCCAGCCGGGTCAGCCAAGAGGTGTCGGTCTCTGGCGGCGGAGTGGATGAGAGGGCCTCGGTCATGGCCCGAGGCTAGGGCAGGGCGGTTGCGACGGCAAGCGCCCTGCGTTGGCCCGTGTTAGCCGGCGCGTCAGGCCGCGCGTGCGGCCCGCAGGTTCTGGGCAAGCAGGTCCATCGCCGCCATACGCACCGCGACGCCCATCTCGACCTGCTCTTGAATGACCGAGCGGTTGATGTCGTCGGCGATGGTGCCGTCGATCTCCACACCGCGGTTCATCGGGCCGGGATGCATGACGATGGCGTCCTCCTTGGCGAAGGCCAGCTTCTCGGCATCGAGGCCGTAGCGGTGGTAATATTCGCGCTCGGACGGGATGAAACCGCCATCCATGCGCTCTTTCTGCAGACGCAGCATCATCACCACATCGGCGCCCTCGAGGCCCTTCTTCATGTCGTCGAAGACCTCGCAGCCGAATTCCTGCACGCCCGAGGGCATCAAGGTCGGCGGCGCGATGAGGCGCACGCGGTTCTCCATCTTGCCCAGAAGGATCAGGTTCGAACGGGCCACCCGGCTATGGGCGATGTCGCCGCAGATGGCGATGGTCAGGCGGTGTAGCCGGCCCTTCTTGCGCCGGATGGTCAGCGCGTCGAGCAGCGCCTGTGTCGGATGCTCATGCTTGCCGTCACCGGCGTTCAGCACCGCGCAATTCACCTTCTGGGCCAAAAGGTCCACGGCGCCGGAATTCGGGTGCCGGACGACCAGCAGATCGGGGTGCATCGCGTTCAGGGTCAGCGCCGTGTCGATCAGCGTCTCGCCCTTTTTCACCGAGGAGGACTGCATCGACATGTTCATCACATCCGCCCCAAGCCGTTTGCCGGCCAGCTCGAACGAGGCCTGTGTGCGGGTCGAGTTCTCGAAGAACATGTTGATCTGGGTGAGGCCGCGCAGCACCTCGGAATGCTTGTCGCCCGAGCGGTTCAGCGCGACGTATTCGTCGGCCTTGTCGAGGATGGCGGTGATCTCGATGGGGTGCAGCGGCTCGATCCCGAGCAGATGGCGTTGCGTGAAGGTCATGCCGGGCCCTCCTTGGGATTTGCGCCGGGGTATAGGAAAGGGGCCGCGTCGGAGCAAGCGGAAAGCGGGGTAGGGGGGCTGTCTGCCCCCCTCGCCTTCGGCTCACCCCCCGAGGATATTTCAGGAGCAAAGATGCGGGGTCATTCCTGCGACCTCAGGATCCCGGCCGGGCGGGCAGCGAGAGGGCGCAGGGCGAAGAGGAGGCCCGCGATCAGCACCGCGATCACGCCGCCCAGCACGATGGCCAGCGCGGAGATGGGCTCGAAACGGTAGCTCAGCTCCATCACCTGCGTGAGGATCGCCCAGGCCGCCAGCGCGCCAGCGCCGATGGCGACGAGCCCCGCCGCAGCACCCATCAGCGCCGAGCGCAGGGCGAAGGAGGTCAGGATCCGCGCGCGGGTGGCGCCGAGGGTCTTCAGCACGGCGGCCTCGAAGACACGTGTCCGCTCGCCTGCCGCCGCCGCGCCGATCAGCACGACGAAGCCTGTGGCCAAAGTCGCCAAGGCGGCGATGGAGGTGGCGGCGGCCAATGCGCCGAGGGCCTCGGTCACACGGGTCGCGGCCTCGCGGATCGGGATCGCGGTGACGGCGGGGAAGTCGCGGCCCAACTCGCGCAGGATCTGACCCTCGGTGCCTTCCGGCGCGCGGGCGGTGGCGATGACCGTGTGCGGCGCGCCCTGCAGGGCGGCGGGGTTGAAGGTCATCACGAAGCCGATGCCGCCGGTGCGGAAATCGAGCTCGCGGAAATTGGCGATGGTGCCGGTGATGTCGCGGCCAAGGACGTTGACGGTCACCGTGTCGCCCAGCGAGAGACCCAGCTCGGCACCTTCCTCGGCCCCGAAGGAAATGAGCGGCGGGCCGGCGTAATCCTCGGGCCACCACTCGCCCTGCGTCAGCCGCAGCGCGCCCTGATCCTGCGCATAGGTCAGCCCCCGGTCGCCGCGCAGCACCCAGTGGTTGCCGTACTCGCGGGCTGGGCGGCCGTTGATCTGGCTGATCACCCCGCGCAGCTGAGGCGCGGTCTGGATGTCGTCAACGCCCTCGAACCCGGCCAGCCGCTCGGTGAAGGCGTCAAGCTGGGCGGGCTGGATGTCGAGGAAGAAGAAGGAGGGTGCGCGGTCGGGCATTTCGGTCGAAATGGCGTTGCGCAGATTGGCGTCGATCTGGCCGACGGCGGCCAGAACGCTGAGGCCGAGCCCCAAGGACAGCACCACGGCCACCGCCCCTTCGCGCGGGTTGCCAACCGCGCCCAGGGCCAGCCGCAGGGCGGTGAGCCCCCGCACGGCGCGCGACCTTGCCGAGCGGCGGGCGAGCGCGCGCAGGATCAGGGCCACCACCGCGAGGATCGCCAGCGCGCCGAGGATGCCCACCACCGCCCCCGCCGCCAATTGCCAGGTGCCCGACAGCCACAGCACGGAGCCGATCAAAGCGACTGTGCTGAGCGCCAGCGCCAGCAGGGGCAGGGCGCGGGGCAAGGAGCGGTCATTGCCGGTGCCACGGAAGAGCGCGGCGGCGCGGACCTGCTCGACCCGTGCCAGCGGCCAGAGGGTGAAGACCAAGGCGGTCAGCACGCCGTAAAGTGCCGCCTCGCCAAGAGGTTGCCAGTAGATGCCATTGGCGATGGGCACGGGCAGCGAGCCCGAGGCGAGCGGGACGCCGATCAAGAGCGCGCCAGCCCCTAGCACCAGACCGGCGCCGACCCCGGCAAGGGTCAGCGCGCCGATCTGCAGGAAATAGGTGAGGAATATGATGCGGCCTTCGGCGCCCAAGGTCTTCAGGGTCGCGATCACGCCGGTCTTCGCGTCGAGATAGGCGCGCACCGCCGAGGCGACGCCGATCCCGCCGACGGCGAGGCCCGCGAGGCCGACCAGCACGAGGAAGGCGCCGAGGCGATCAACGAAACGGGCGATCCCGGGCTCGGCGCGCGAGGCGTCGCGCCAGCGGATGCCGGCGTCGTGGAAGGTGTCGATCAGCGAGCGGCGGGTGGTGTCGAGCGTTGCGCCCTCGGGCAGGGTCAGGCGGTACGAGCTGTCATACATCGAGCCCGCGCCGAGGAGGCCTGCGTCTTGCAGTGCGTCCAAGGCCACCAAGGTCCGGGGGCCGAAGCCGAAGGAGGTGCCGACGGTATCGGGCTCGCGCTCGATGGCGGCCATCAAGGCGAAATCCTGCGTGCCGAGGCGCACGACGCCGCCGACCTCAAGGCCCAAACGGTCGATCAGCAGCGGGTCGAGCGCGGCGCCGGGCAGGCCGTCGCGGCCGGCCAGAACCTCGGCGGGAGACATCGGAGGGTCGAATTCGGCCGTGCCGACGAGAGGCCAGTTCGCGTCGATGGCCTTGACCTGCGTCAGCGCGCGCTCGCCGTCGGGCGAGGCGGCCATGGAGCGGAAATCGACGACCTCGGCCCAGGCGGCGCTATTCGCGTCGAGCCAGGCGCGTTCCTCGTCATCCGCGAGTCGGTAGGTCATGCGCAACTCGGCGTCGCCGCCCAGCAGCGCGCGGCCCTCGCGGGCGAGGCCGGCTTCGATGGCCGAGCGGACGGAGCCGACAGCGGCGATGGCACCGACGCCGAGGGCAAGGCAGAGGAGGAAAATGCGGAAGCCGGCGACGCCGCCGCGGAGTTCGCGCCGGGCCAGCCGGGCCGCAACGGAAAGGCTCATTGCGCGGCCTCGGCCATCGACGTCTCGGCGTCGATCAGACCATCACGCAGGGTGACGACCCGGTCGCAGCGGGCGGCGAGTTCGGGGGCGTGGGTGACCAGCACCAAGGTCGCGCCGTGGCGGTCGCGCAGCCCGAAGAGCAGGTCCATGATCGCCTGTCCGTTGGGGCCATCAAGGTTGCCGGTGGGTTCGTCGGCGAGCAGGATCGCCGGACGGGGGGCGGCGGCACGAGCCAGAGCGACACGCTGTTGCTCGCCACCCGACATCTGCGCGGGGTAATGGTGCATGCGCGACCCGAGCCCCACGGCTGTCAGTTCCGCCTCGGCCCGCTCGAAGGCATCCTTGACGCCGGCCAGCTCCAGCGGCGTCGCGACATTCTCCAAGGCGGTCATCGTCGGGATCAGGTGGAAGGACTGGAACACCACGCTCATATTGCCGCGGCGGAAGCGGGCGAGGGCGTCCTCGTTCATCGCCGTCAGGTCATGGCCCAGCGCGGTGACGCTGCCGGCGGTGGCCTTCTCCAAGCCGCCCATCAGCATGAGAAGCGAGGATTTTCCCGATCCCGAAGGCCCGATCAACCCGACCGACTGGCCCCGCTCAACTTCCAGCGAGATGCCCTTCAGGATCTCGACAGGGCCGGCGTTGCCCTGCAAGGTCAGGCGGGCATCCTTCAGGGAAAGAACGGGATCAGGCATGAAAACAATCCTCTTAAGCTCTCGCCGATATGGGGTCTGGCGCGCCGCAGGCAAGCGGCTGGCCCTCGGCGCGGCGGTGGTTTTCACGCTCGGGGCCGGAAATTCCGTCGCCTTTGCCGAAACTTTGACCATCACCGCCTTGGGGGATTCGCTGACACAGGGCTACGGATTGCCGCAGGGCGAGGGGCTGGTACCGCAGCTACAGGCCTGGCTCGACGCACGGGGGCAGGACGTCACGCTGATCAACGCGGGCGTCAGCGGCGACACGACGACGGGCGGCCTCGCGCGGCTCGACTGGACGCTGTCGGACCAGCCGGATGCGATGATCGTGGCCTTGGGGGGCAATGACCTGCTCAGGGGGATCGACCCGGCGCTGAGCCGTCAGAATCTCGAGGCGATCCTTACGCGGCTGGAGGCCGAGGGGATCCCGACGCTGCTCGTCGGCCTGCCGGCACCGGGCAACTACGGCGCTGAGTATCAACAACAATTCGCGGCGATGTATCCGGAACTGGCCGAGGCGCATGGCGCGCTTCTGGTCCCCGATATGATGGCGCCGCTGATGGCCCGCGTGGCTGAGGGTGCGGCGCCCGACAGCGTCATGCAGGGCGACATGATCCACCCCAACCCGACGGGCGTCGGGCTGATCGTCGAGCAACTAGGGCCGATGGTCGAAGAGCTGATCGAGCGCGCGCGCTGAGCGTCAGTGCGCGGCGCGCTGCACGGTGTCCAGAACCGAGCGCCCGCCGTCCAGCGTGACGATCTGCCCGGTCATGAAGGCCGAGGCCGAGGACGACAGGAATTGCGCCAGCTCCGCAACCTCGGAAGCCGTGCCAATCCGGTGCAGGGGCGTGCCCTGAATGATCGCATCGCGGTATTCCGGGTTCTCGGCGATGATGTCGCGCAAGGTCCCCGACATGAGCGACCCCACGGCGACCGCATTGACCCTGATGCCATGCGGTGCCAGCGCGACGCCCATCGAGCGGGTCATCTGTTCCAGCGCGGCGTTGGAGATGGAAAAGCCCAGCAGTTCCGGCTGGGTCCGATGCGCGGCGATGGACGAGATGTTGATGATCGCGCCGGCGCTTTGCGGCTTCTCGTCTTCCTGCTCGGCCTGAAGGATCATCCGGCGGGCGACGGCTTGCGAGGTCCGCAGGGCCACGTTCAGGTTCTGATCCAGCAGCGTCTCGACCGAGGTGTCGGTCGGGTCGAGCATGTCAGTGACGCCGAAGCTGCGGGTTGCGTTGACAAGGATGTCGACCCGATCAAAGGCATCGAGCGCGGTGGACAAAAGGTTCGCCACCGCCAGTTTCTCACGCAGGTCGCCGACGAAGAGGCGGCAATTCTCCTGCGCGGCGAGGTCGTCGCAATTGGCCTTCAGCCGCTTCTCGTTCATGTCCGAGAAAACGACATTCGCGCCCTCGTCGAGGAAATGTCGGGCGATGGCATGGCCAATGCCGGTCGCGGCGCCGGTGATGATCGCGGTCTTCCCTTGGATCGAAAAGCTCATCAGCGTCGTCCTCTGCTATGCGTCACACGGCTGCGCGGCTTGGACGCGGCGTCGGTCTTGCCGGCCCGCAAGGGGGCCTCGGCATGGAACAGCTTGAAGCTGTTGTTGCCCGGCAGCTCCTCATGTTTGCGGAAGCACTCCGCCAGCGTGGTCTCGTAGGGCAGGTGCCGGTTGGCGACGAGGAACAGCTGGCCCGAGGGCTTCAGCATCGCCGCCGCCGCACGGATGAAGGCGGCCCCCAGCTGAGGGCGGGCGTCGCGGCCTTGATGGAAGGGCGGGTTCATGATCACCGCGTCGAGCGGCAGTTTCGGCAACGGTTGCGTCGCATCGGCCCAGTGGAAGACCGCGCGGGGATCGGTGACGTTGATCCGGGCGCAGTCCAGCGCACGGGCATCGGCCTCGATCAGGTGCAGCGCAGCGATGCCGGGCGCTTTGGCCAGCATCTGTGCGGACAGGTAGCCCCATCCGGCGCCCATATCGGCGACGACGCCCTTCAGACCGGCGGGCAGGACGGAGGCCAGCAGCGCCGAGGCCGGGTCGATTCCGTCGGACGAGAACAGGCCAGGCAAGGTGCGATAGACGCGCTCGTGATCGCGGGTCTCGCCGGGCTCGGCGCGCCAATCGGACAGCGCGTCCCCGACCGAATCGAACCACGCGATCTTGCCGTGGCCTTTCGAGATGGCCTCGGACAGCTCGACGCGGCCGCGCAATTCCTTCAGCACCGCCTCGGCGCCGTCGTTCTTCTGCCCGTCCACGACCACCGGCCCTTTGGTCAGCGCCGAGGCCTGCGCGATCAGGTCGCGCGCCTCGGCCCGGCTGCGGGGCAAACAGACCACGACGGCGGCATAGCTTTCGCCGGGCGCGGTGGCGCAGGCGAAGCCTTGCGCCTTGAAGGACGCGTGGTCGGGGGCGTGGGGGGTGACGATCTCCAGCTGTTCCCGCGGCAGCGGCGAGAAGAACTCGCCCATGCGGGGGTGGAGAATGGCGATGGGGCCAGCCTCGGGCAGGGCAAGCCCGGCCTCGACGGCAAGCTCCAGCCGCTGGTGTCGCGGGGCCGGATCACTGGGGGACATGCGCATCAGCGGGCGCGTTGGCGCCCTACTCCTTTTCCAGGGTGCATTGCAGCGGGTGCTGGTGGCGGCGCGCGAAGTCCATGACCTGCGCCACCTTGGTTTCGGCGATCTCGTGGCTGAAGACGCCGACCACGGCAAGCCCCTTCTTGTGGACCGTCAGCATGATTTCGAACGCCTCGGCATGGGTCATGCCGAAGAACCGCTCCAACACATGCACGACGAACTCCATCGGCGTGTAATCGTCGTTGAGCAGCATGACTTTGTACATGGGCGGGCGCTGAGTGCGCGTCCGGGTCTTGAGCGCGAGGCCGGGATCGTCGTCGCCGGGACCATCCTTGCGCTCGGTCATCAGGATCGGGTGAACCATGGGCAATGGGACCTTGCGGTTGTCCTAGGGGCGGAGTGACCCCCGCAGCGGTCTGAGCCGCGATCGGGGCGGCGGTGGGGCCGGGGGGTGACAGATTCGAGTTCCGGGCAGTATATAGCGCCGAAAACGTCCAAGAAAACCCTGACGGGACAAAGGTGACCATGCGTCTGACGACCATCGGGCTCGATGCCGACGACACGCTCTGGCACAACGAGCGCTTCTTCACCCTCACGCACGGCCGTTTTGCCGAGCTTCTGGCCGACCATGCCGAGCGCGATCATCTGGCCGAACGCCTGCTGGAGGCCGAGCGTCGCAACGTCGGTCGCTATGGCTTCGGGATCAAGGGGTTCATGCTGTCGATGATCGAAACCGCCATCGAGGTGACCGAGGGCCGCGTGCCCGGTCACGTCATCGGCCAGATCATCAGCGCGGGGCAGGAGATGCTGCTGCATCCGATCGAATTGCTGCCCGGCGTGCAGGACACGGTCGAGGCGCTGGCCGATCGTCACAAGCTGATCCTGATCACCAAGGGCGATCTTCTGGACCAGGAGCGCAAGCTGGCGCAGTCGGGGCTGGGCGATCTGTTCGATGCCGTCGAGATCGTCAGCCACAAGACGCCCGAGACCTACGCCCGCATCTTCCAGACCCATTCCGAGAGCCCAGAGGCGACGCTGATGGCCGGCAATTCCATGGCCTCGGACGTCCGTCCGCCGATTGAGGCCGGGGCCTGGGGCGTGTTCGTCCCGCATGGTCTGGAATGGGCGCTGGAACGCGCCGAGGAACCTGTGGATCATCCGCGCTATCGGCGGATTTCCACCCTCGCGGAATTGCCGGATTTGATCGACGCGATCAGCGCCATCTGAATGTAGTGGCGCAACCGGTGGGTGAGCCCCAGATTTAGTGGGGTGCTTTAACAACACCGTAAAACACGTTGAAAAGTCCGGGGCTTTTCTTGTCAGACCTTTAATGTTAGCTTGCTACCAGCAGAAATGACGGGGCCGCGATGACGGTTCCGCAGAGGCAGAGGACAGGCACGTGACAACGCAGTATCGGCGTTGGTTCCGCGGCTTTGGTGTTATGGGCATTGTGGTCATGTTGACCGCGCTGACGATGGCTGGGCTGGCGACACGTGCTTCGGCTCAACCCTATGCAGCCGTGCTCATGGACGTGCGAACCGGCGAGATCCTTTCCCAGACGGATAACGCGACAGCGCGCCTTCACCCGGCGTCGCTGACCAAGATGATGACCCTCTACATCGCCTTCGAGGCGCTGGAGAATGGCGAGATCAACGAGGACACTCCGGTCCGGATTTCTCGTCATGCCGCGGCTCAGCCGCCCTCGCGCCTTGGGTTGCGCTCTGGTCAGACCATCGCCTTCCGTTACCTGATCCGCGCCGCGGCCCTACGCTCGGGCAACGATGCCGCCGTGGCCATTGCCGAGGCGCTGGAAGGGTCGGTGTCGGCCTTCGCCGCGCGCATGAACCGCACCGCGCGGGCCATCGGCATGACCCGTACCCATTTCGCCAACCCGCATGGCCTGACCACCGAAGGGCACCTGTCCTCGGCCCGCGACATGGCGATCCTTGGGCGGCAGCTGTATTTCGACCACCCGGATTACTACAACATCTTCTCGCGCATGTCGGACAGCGCCGGAATCGCAACGGTCAACAATACCAACCGCTTGTTCCTCAGCAGCTATCGCGGCGCCGACGGTATCAAGACCGGTTTCACCAACGCCGCGGGCTACAACCTTGCCGCCATGGCCGAGCGTGACGGCGTCCGCCTTCTGGCTGTCGTCTTCGGCGCCCGCTCCTCGCAGGACCGTCTGCGCCGCGTCTCGGGCCTTCTGGACCGGGGCTTCCGCGAGGCGCCTCGACGTGCCGCCGTGCGCCGTCCGGCCCGACCGGATTACGTGCGCGGCGCGGATGACCGCGGCAGCGGGGTTGCTGCCGGACGGACGATTCGCCTACAGACAGCGCCGACCACCTCACGCTTCCCGCGCGCCCGGCCGCTGCCGGGGGCCGAGCCCGCGCCCGAGATGCTGCTCGCCCTGTCCAGCGGTATCGACGAGCTGATCGACGAGATCCGCGAACCCGATCCCGAGGCGGATACCGACGACTCTGGCGTGGCGCAGGGCGTCACCTCGGAAGAGCCGGACGAGACGATCCTCGCCGCGAGCGACCCGGACATGCCCGATGTCGACGCCACCGAGGCCGTGCGCGTTCTGGCCGCCCTGACGGCCTCGCCCCTGCCGCGCCGCCGACCGGCCGGACAGGACGGGCCGGGCGTCGAAGTGGCCCGCGCCGCTGATTCGGGCTTCACCGTGATCGAGCCCGAGCAGCTGGCCGCCCTGACCGGCGAATCCCTCCCGGATGAGGTGACGGGTTCCTCCGAGCCCTCGCTTGCCGCAAGCCTCGTGCAGACGGCCGTCGCCGCGGCCACCGAATCGACCTTGGGCGCCATCGGGACCGCCCCGTCGCTGGCCGCGCCAATGGAATCGCAGGCCGCGCCGGTCATCGCCGTCGCCCCGCCGGTGCCGTCGATCGAGCCGGTCGCCTCTGATCTGACGGTCGATGATTCGGGCCGCATCCTGTGGCGCGATGAGGAATTGCTCCACGCCCTCGATGCCGAGAACCCCGAGGAGCCGATCCTGCCGCCGGTCATCGTGCTGACAAGCGCCGACGATGGCGCCGACGAGCCCCACACCGCTCCCGCGCCCGAGATCGTCACCAGCGTCTCGACCTCCGGCGGGCGTCTGTGGCGGGTCGAACTGGGCCGCTTCCACACCTCTTTCGCAGCCGAGCGCGTGCTTCTGGGTGTCGCGCTGCAAGAAGCCGCCACCCTGGGCCGGGGTGTACGCTCCATCGCCACACGGGGCGGGCGCTTCGTGGCCGAGGTCAACTCGCTGACGCAAGAGGAGGCCGAGCTGGCCTGCCTGCGGCTGGTGGCCCGCGATGCACAATGCGAGGCGGTCGGACCCAGCGACGCCGGTTAATCCCCCTCACCGCAAACGAAAAAAACGCCCGCGCAAGCGGGCGTTTTTTCATTCTAGGCAAACGTTTGTCGGCTCAGTTCCGGGTGCAGAGCACACGCACGGAATCGTATTTCTTCTCCGGCGCGGCCATCGCCGTTCGGGCCAGCAGCCGGGCCGAGTGACGCACCTGCCGGTCCACATCCGCCTGCGTGACGGCGCGGCCCTCCATGGTGGCGACGATCCGGGCTTCGTCGAGGATCCAGTCCGGCATGAACTGGCGCACATAACCCCGATACAGCACGGCCTGCACCTTCAGCCCGGCCGCTTCGGCACAGGCGCGCAGGCTGTCCGGCGTGAAGAAGTTCAGATGGCGCGGCACGTCCAGCCAGCGCCAGCTGTCACCCATCATCTTCGCGCCCTCGCAGGCGTTGTTGGGCACCTCGACCGACATCACGCCGGTGTCGGTCAGCAGGCTGCCGGCATTCTTCAGCGCCAGCACCGGGTCGATCGTGTGCTCCAGCACATGCGCGAAGACGATGGCGTCGTAGCGACGGTCCAGCACCGCGTCCGGCAAGGCCTCGGCCGTGCCTTCGCGGACATCGAGGCCATTGGCCCGCGCCAGCTTGGTCGCCGCGGGGTCAGGCTCGACGCCGATCACGCGCTGCACATGCGGAGCGATGGTCAGCATCCGGTCGCCATTGCCGCAGCCGATCTCCAGCCCCTCGCGCGCGCCCTGCGGGATGACCGAGCGCCACCATTCGGACGTCGGCTCGGCCCCGTTCTCGAAGCGATAGGCGATGGAGCCCAAGACGCGCTGCAGCTTGCCGGGGCGCAGGGCCTCTTCCTCGGCGCGGATCTCGGCGCGGTTGATATGGGTGTAGTAGGTCTCGACCTCGTAGAAGGCGCCGACCTCCTCCGGGGTGGGACGGGGATGGATCTGGCCGTAGCGATGATCCGGTGTCCACCAGATCGTCCATTGGCGCGGGTCGGACGGGCGCCGCCAGTCCATGGCCAAGGGGCGCGCGGGCTGCAACGGGGCCGCGGTGAACGGGCAGGTTGGCGAGGCAGAAGCGGCTCCAGCCATCAAGTTTTTCGTCCCTGAGAGGTCTTTCATCAGCCGCGTCCCTATCCTGCGTCAGGGTCGTGGTGCGCCTCGTTTGGGGCGAGAAAAGGGCGCCCTCAGGGAAAATACCCTCAAATCGCACCCGAAAACAGCGTCTGATGCGGGTTTGCCGGGCTTTCCGGCGCATCGAGGGCCGTGACGGCCCCGGCCAGCATCAGGGCCAAGGCGACGGCAGACCACAGGCGCAGGGCGTTCAGGCGGGGTTTGGCATAGAGCGGCATGGCGTGTCTCCGGGCTGGATGGGCGGGGCTTTCCCATGGGTCGCTGCGCGGGGCGGGGCGGTTCAATCGCCGCGACATCGCGGGCGTTGCGCGGGGCTGCGCGCTGGTCTAGGCAAGCGGCATGACCGTGACCCCTCCCACCCCCGCCGAACCCCCGAAGATCGGCACCCGCGGCTCGCCGCTGGCGCTGGCCCAGGCCCATGAGACCCGCGCCCGGCTGATGGCCGCCTTCGACCTGCCCGAGCAGGCCTTCGAGGTGGTGGTCATCAAGACCACGGGCGACGACCGCGCCATGATCGAGGCCGACCGGCCTCTGAAGGAGATCGGCAACAAGGGCCTGTTCACCCGCGAGATCGAGGAGCAGATGCTCGATGGTCGCATCGACATCGCCGTGCATTCCTCGAAGGACATGCCGGTCGAGCAGCCCGAGGGGTTGATGATCGACTGCTTCCTCCCGCGGGAGGATGTGCGCGATGCTTTCGTATCGCCCAGCGTCGCGCGCCTGATGGATCTGGCGCCGGGGCAGGTGGTGGGGACCTCGTCCCTGCGTCGTCGCGCCCAGCTGCTCTATCGCCGGCCCGATCTGAAGGTCGTCGACTTCCGCGGCAATGTGCAGACCCGCCTGCGCAAGCTGTCCGAAGGCGTGGCGGATTGCACCTTCCTCGCCATGGCCGGTCTGAACCGCCTCGGCATGGCCGATGTCGCCAGCTCGGCGATTGCCCCGGAGGAGATGCTCCCCGCCGTCGCCCAAGGCGCGATCTGCATCGAGCGTCGGGCCGCGGATGAACGGGCCGAGGCGATGCTGGCTACGATTCACCACGCCGCCACCGGCTACCGGCTGGAGGCCGAACGCGCCTTCCTGCGCATGCTGGATGGCTCCTGCGAGACCCCGATTGCGGGCCTTGCGGTGATTGAAGGTGACGAGATCTGGCTGCGCGGCGAGATCCTGCGCCCGGACGGCTCGGAGTCGCTGACCGACGAGGGGCGCGCCGCCATCACCGATGCCGCCGAGCTTGGCGCGGACCTTGCGCGACGTCTTCTGTCGCGCGCACCGGCCGGTTTCTTCAGCTGGCGCGGCTAAGGCCAGACAAATCGCCGAAGTAGGAAAAGTGAAACCCCGGCCGCAGTCGCGCCGGGATTTCTGCATTCTCATGTTGGAAAAGTCTTAGCGTAGGTAGTCCGTGATCTGCTGGGCCAAGCCCTGTTGAGCGGCGTCATCCAAGGTCTCCGCATGGAAGCTGGCGATGGCGGGCTTGTCCTGACGCAGCTTGGTCCGGGCATAGCGCGGGTCGTAATGCTCTTCCATCAACCGCGCGGCCAGCGGGGCGAAATCCGCCTGTTCGGCCATCCCCTGCCATTCGGCGATGGTCTCGCGTGACTGGAAGGGCTGAAGCGCGGCGATACGGCGCTGCAGCTCGGCGGGGTCGGCGGTGATATCGGCATAGGCTCGGGTCAGCCATGTGGCACGGGCCTCGACGGGCGCGTCGATCTCGATCCTCGGCGCCGCCTGCATCGCCTGCCACAGGGCGGGGGGGATGCGCAGGGCGCCGATCCGGTTCGACTCGGCCTCGACCAGAACCGGGCGCGTCGGGTCCATCCGTGCCAGCGCCACGGCCAAGGCACTCTCGAACCCTTTCTGTGCTGGCTGAGTGTCGCCCGGCACCAGCCCGAACAGACTGCCGCGATGACGCGCCAACCCCTCGAGGTCGATGACCTGACCGCCCAGAGCCGCGACCTTGTGCAGGATCGCGGTCTTTGCCGTCCCGGTATTGCCGTCCAGCACCAGAATGGGCGCGGGGCAGGGCGCCTCGTAGAGCGCCTGCTGCACCAGCCGCCGCCAGCTGCGCCAGCCACCCTCGACGACACCGACGCGCCAGCCGATCTGGCCATAGATCATGGCGATGGAATTGGACCGCATGCCGCCGCGCCAGCAATAGACCAGCGGGCGATAATCGGCGGGCTTGTCGGCGAGGTAGGTCTCCAGATGCCGTGCGGCGTTCTTGGCCACCAGCGCCGCCCCCATCCGCCGGGCGAGGAACCGGCTCTCCTGCACATAGACCGTGCCGACCCGCGCGCGCTCGTCATTGTCGAGGGACGGAAGGTTCACCGCGCCCGGCACATGATCCTCGGCGAATTCGCCGGGCGAGCGGACGTCGATCACCTCGTCATAGGGCAAGGCGAAAAGGTCGGAGACGGAGGAGAGGGTCACGCGCTGCATGCCTTCGACTTATCCGCCTGCACGCTCGCTGCCTAGCCCTGCCCGCGCGCCGGTTCGCCGCCTTATCATCTTTGATCCAGAAATATCCTCGGGGGGTGAGCCGAAGGCGAGGGGGGCAGACAGCCCCCCTTATCTGTCCTAACTGCTGTAACGGTCGAACAGGACTACGACACGCGACAGGAAGTCCGCGCGGATCTCCTTACGCTCCATCAGCAATTCGTGCCGCCCGCCGGGGTATTCGGCGAACTCGACGCCCGGCCAGCGCCCCACCCGGTCGCGGATGGCGCTCGGATTGACGATCGCCTCGTCGTCGCCCAACCCGAACAGGGCCGGCACGGCAGGCGAGGGCAGGGCGGCCAGTTCGGCCATCTCGCGCAAAGCCGCCCCCATCCAGCGCAGGGACGGCCCGCCCAGTCCAAAGCGAGGCTCGGCGAGGATCTGGGCCTTCATCCGGGCGTATTGCTCGGGATCGGTGGTCAGGTTGTTGCCCTCGAACCCCATCGTCGCGATGCCGAAATTCGGCCCGGTCGTCGGCGCATAGCGGCGATCCAGCCCGAAGGGGCGGGCCAGCCCCGCGACCAGCTTCAGCGCTTTCAACTGGCCGGGATCATTGGCCAGCCCCAGCATCGGCGCGCTGAAGGCGGCGGCGGGGGGCGTGAGGCCGCGCATCAACCCACGGGTGGCGATGCAGCCGCCCATGGAATGCGCAAGCCAGGGCTTGGGGCCGGGGGCCAGTGTCTCGGCAGCGGCCAGCGCGGCATCCAGATCCAGCTGGAACTCGGCGAAATCGCCGACATGGCCCAGCAGCCCGTCGTCGAAGGCGCGGTCCGCCAGACCCTGTCCGCGCCAGTCGATGACGAAAGCGCCCCAGCCAGCGGCGGCAAGGTCGCGCACGACCAGCCCGTATTTCTCGATGTATTCCGTGCGGCCGGGCAGGATCATCACATGACCCTTGCCCCCCGCCGGCATGGCCCAGAAGGCCAGCCGCGTCTTCACCCCGTCCGCCGCCGCCAGCCAGAAGGCCCGCCCGTGATCGGGCGCCCCGCATTCCGACAGCGGCGCGACGGGCAGGTCCATCAGCCCAGCACCGAGGCCAGCTTCATCGCGTCCGACATCGAGCCGTCGATCTTCAGCTTGCCCTGCATGAAGGCCATGGTCGGGTTCACGTCGCCCGACAGCATGCCCTCGAAGGTCTCGGCCGAGGCGGTGAGGGTGACGTCGGTTTCCTCGTCGCCGGCGCGCACGCCCGACTGGGCGAGGACGATCGCGCCCTCGTCTTCGATGACGAATTTGGCCGAGCCGTCGAAGCTGGAAACCTTGGCGGAAAGGGCCTCGACGGCCTGATCGATGATGCTGCTCATGGTGTGTGTCCTGAACGTGATGGCAATGGCGTGATGCGCGTCCCTCGGACCCCTCGCTTTTCGCCGCGGGCGCGTTATCTTGGGACTATGAAGCAGGCGCGTTTCTTCCTCAATCCTGTCGTGGCGGCATCTTTGACGTTAACGTCACTTTTGTCTCCCTTGGTGCTGTCACCGGCGCCCACGCTGGCCCAGGAGGTCAGTGTCGAGGACCTTCTGGATGAACTGGCAAACCCCGACGAAGCCGGCTGGATGCGGCTGGAGCGCCAGATCCTGCGCCGTTGGGGACAATCGGGCTCGCCGACCATCGATTACCTGTTCCAGCGGGGCGAAGAGGCCCTGCAGGCCGGTCGCGCCGACATTGCCATCGACCATTTCAGTGCCGTTCTGGATTATGCCCCCGATTTCGCCGAGGCGTGGAACGGTCGGGCGACGGCCTATTACCTCGCCAACCGGATGGGGCAGTCGCTGTCGGATATCGAGCAGGTGCTGCGGCTCAATCCGCATCATTTCGGGGCGCTGGCCGGGATGGGGATGATCCTCGAATCGCTCGACCGGCCGCAGCAAGCGCTGGAGGCCTATCAGGCCTCGTTGGCGATCCATCCCCATCAGCAGGCGGTGATGGACGCGGTCAACCGGCTTGAGCTTGCCTCGGCCGGACAGTCGCTTTAGGTCCGTCACAGACGCAGACCGCGCGTTTCACAAGGCAGTACGATGAGCACGAAAAGCCGGGTCACGGCCGTTCTGGGCCCCACCAACACCGGCAAGACGCATTACGCGATCGAGCGGATGCTCAGCCATCGCACGGGGGTGATCGGCCTGCCGCTGCGCCTGCTGGCGCGCGAGGTCTATGACCGCATCGTCGCCCTGCGCGGGCCCTCGGTCGTGGCGCTGGTCACGGGCGAGGAGCGGATCGTCCCTGAACGCACGCAATATTGGGTCTGCACCACCGAGGCGATGCCCTTGGAGATCGGCGCGGATTTCGTCGCCATCGATGAGATCCAGCTCTGCGCTGACCCGGACCGGGGCCACGTCTTCACCGACCGGCTGCTGCATGCGCGGGGGCTGCATGAGACGCTGTTCCTCGGCTCGGACACGATGCGCAGCGCCATCGCGGCGATGGTTCCGGGCGTACAATTCGTCCGGCGTGAGCGGATGTCGGTGTTGTCCTATGCCGGCTCGAAGAAGATCGCGCGGATGCCGACGCGCTCGGCCATCGTCGCCTTCAGCGTCGAGAACGTCTACGCCATTGCCGAGTTGATCCGCCGCCAGAAAGGCGGCTGCGCGATTGTCATGGGCGCGCTCAGCCCCCGGACCCGCAACGCGCAGGTCGATCTCTACCAGAACGGCGATGTGGATTATCTGGTGGCCACGGATGCCATCGGCATGGGCCTGAACCTCGATATCCGGCATGTCGCCTTTGCCGGCACGTCGAAGTTCGACGGCCGCCGGATGCGGATGCTCAACCCGGATGAGCTGGCGCAGATCGCGGGGCGGGCAGGGCGGCACACGGCGGCCGGTACCTTCGGCGTCACCGGCGAGGCGCGTCCGCTGCATCCCGAAGTCGTCGAGGCCATCGAGAACCACCAGTTCCTGCCAGTGCGCAAGCTGCAATGGCGCAATGCGCGGCTGGAATTCGGCTCGATCGACCGGCTGATCGGCTCGCTGGAGCATCCGACCCGCGACGAATGGCTGACCCGCGTGCGCGAGGCCGACGACCTGATGGCGCTGAAAAGCCTCGCCGCGATGCCCGAGGTGACGGCCCGTCTGCGCAACCCGCGCGACGTGCGGCTGTTGTGGGACGTGTGCCGAATCCCCGATTTCCGCGGCATCAGTCATACCGAACATTCGACATTGCTCGCCCGGTTGCACGAATTCCTGCATGATGGCGGGCGAATCCCCACCGATTGGCTGGCAAAATCGATCAAACGCATTGATCGGACCGAAGGGGACATCGATACTTTGTCCCGGCGTCTGGCCTTCATCCGGACATGGACTTACGTTGCACAGCGCGCGGGCTGGGTTGATGACGAAAGTCATTGGCGCGGCGAAACTCGCGCGGTAGAAGACCGCCTGTCGGATGCGCTTCACGCGCGACTGACCGCAGCATTTGTCGACCGGCGCACCTCTGTGTTGCTGCGCCGGTTGAAACAGAAGGAGAGCCTTGTGGCCGAGGTGAATGACAAGGGTGAAGTGACGGTGGAAGGCGAGTTCATCGGCCGTCTGGAAGGGTTCCGTTTCCGCCAGGACAAGACCGCATCGCCGGACGAAGCGAAGACGCTTCATCAGGCGGCTGTGGCCGCGCTGGCGCCGGCGTTCAACCTGCGCGCCGACAAGTTCTACAATGCGCCCGACACCGAGATGGACTTCACCGAGCAAGGTGGCCTGATGTGGGGTTCGGAAGCCGTCGGCAAGCTGATCGCCGGCCCGGACGCCCTGCGCCCGCAGGTGCAGGCTTTCGTCGACGAGGAAGCCGGTCCCGATGTCGCTGAAAAGGTGCGTCGTCGCCTCCAGCATTTCATCGACCGCAAGGTCGCCGCGCTGTTCGAGCCGCTGGCGAACCTGCAACGCGATGAAAGCCTGACCGGCCTGCCGCGTGGCTTCGCCTTCCGTCTCGTCGAGGCGCTGGGCGTGCTGCCGCGCGACGGCGTGGCCGACGAGGTCAAGGCGCTCGATCAGGACTCGCGCGGCGCGCTGCGCAAGCATGGCGTGCGCTTCGGTCAGTTCACCATCTTCCTGCCGGCCCTGCTGAAGCCCGCGCCGACGCGTCTGCGTCTGGTGCTGTGGTCGCTGGCCGAGGGGCTGGACACCTTCCCGGAAAGCCCGCCCCCCGGTCTGGTCACCATCCCGAATATCGAAGATGTGCCGGCCCAGCATTACACCCTGTCGGGCTTCCGTCCGGCTGGCTCGCGCGCGATCCGCATCGACATGCTGGAGCGTCTGGCGGACCTGCTGCGCACTAAAGACGCGCGCGCCGGTTTCGAAGCCACGCCCGAGATGCTGTCGATCACCGGCATGACGCTGGAGCAATTCGCGGATCTGATGCAGGGCCTCGGCTATGCCGCCGAGAAGGGCGAGCGAGCCAAGACCCGTCCGGCCGCCGGTCTGGAAGCCTCGGCCGAGGATATCGCCGCCAAGGCGCAGACCGAAGCCGATGCCTCGCATATCGCGACCCCGGCTGAGGACGCTCCGGCTGACGAAGCGCCCGCCGCTGAGGCCGAGGCTCCGGCTGAGGCCGCCGCACCGGCCGCCGAAGAGCTCGAGTCGTTCTACACCTTCCGCTGGGCCCCGCGTCCGCGCAACAACCGCGGCGAGGGTCGTGACGGCCAGCGCCGTGGCGGTGGTCCGCGTCGCGACGGTCAGCAGGCCGAGGGCGAGCGTGGCCCGCGTGAGAAGCGTGACGGCGACCGTCCGCGCCGCGATGGCAAGGGCGGCGGCGACCGTCCTGACCGGGGTGGCAAGGGTGGCAAGCCGCAGGGCAAGGGCGGTCCCAAGGGGGGCAAGCGCGATCAACAGCCGCGCAGCTTCACCTCGGGGCCTGAGCGCAAGCGGGACCGGATCGATCCGGACAATCCCTTCGCCGCCGCTCTGATGGGGCTCAAGGACAAGCAGTGACCGCTGCTGATCGGAACAAGGACACCGGCCCTTCGCCTCTTGGCGAGGGGCCGATCCGTTTGGACAAGTGGCTGTGGCACGCGCGGTTCTTCAAGTCGCGCAGTCTTGCGGCATCGGCCTGTGGCGGCCCGATCCGTCTGAACGGCAACCCGGTCGCCAAGCCCTCGCAGGCGGTCCGGGCCGGGGATGTGATCACCTTCCTGCAGGGCCGTCAGGTCCGCGTGGTAAAGGTGCTGGCACCCGGTCTTCGCCGCGGTCCCGCGCCCGAGGCGCAGGCGCTGTACGAAGATCTCTCGCCCCCGCCCGTGCCCTCGCCGGCCGAGGCAGGCGAGCCCCGCGCCGAGGCCGGTGGCCGGCCTACGGGGAAGGCACGTCGGCAGATGGATGCCCTCAAAGGCGACGGTCCCCTCTGAGCGGTAAGTTTCCGGACCTGCCGGGGCGATTTACCGCTGGCCCGTGGCTTGATTGATCGCAGCAACAGCGTTAAGTCCGCTGCGAAGCCGAACCGGATACCAGAGCGAGCCCCGCCATGACCTATGTCGTGACCGACAACTGCATTGCCTGCAAATACACCGATTGCGTCGAGGTCTGCCCGGTCGACTGTTTCTACGAGGGCGAGAACTTCCTCGCCATCCACCCCGACGAATGCATCGACTGCGGCGTCTGCGAGCCGGAATGCCCGGCCGACGCGATCCGTCCCGACACCGAGCCGGGGTTGGAAAACTGGGTCGAGCTGAACCGCAAATACGCCGAACTCTGGCCGGTCATCACCCAGCGTCGTGACCCGCTGCCCGAGGCCTCGGACCGCGACGGTGAGGCTGACAAGCTGACCAAATATTTCTCGGAAGCGCCCGGCGAGGGCAGCTGAGCCGAGACTACCCGTTCGGGTGGCAAGGATTGGCCGAGAGGGCCGAAATCGGGTTGCGCCGCTGCGTCGCGACCCATTCGGCTCTTTGATTCGGGCCCGATTCGTGTTACAAGACTGCCACAACAATGATCTGCCCGGCATCCGCAGTGCTGCTCGCCTGTGCGATGTTTTTTTTGGCTTCAATGATGTGATCCGGCGGGAAACAGCTGTTTCCCGTGGGGTTTTTGTCGCCTGAAAAGCTGGGCTCAACTCGAGGAAGCTGTAGCATGAGCAAAACCCGCAAGGCTGAATTCCGTCCTAACGAGTTCGTGGTCTATCCGGCGCATGGCGTCGGCCAGATCGTGTCCATCGAGGAGCGTGAAATCGCCGGGATGCAGCTCGAACTCTTCGTCATCTCGTTCGAAAAGGACAAGATGACCCTGCGCGTGCCCACCGACAAGGCGACCGCCGTCGGCATGCGGTCGCTCTCGACCCCGGACGTGGTGTCGAAGGCGCTGCAGACGCTGAAGGGCAAGGCCCGCGTGAAGCGCGCCATGTGGTCGCGCCGCGCGCAGGAATACGAGCAGAAGATCAATTCCGGCGACCTGCTCGCCATCGCCGAAGTGGTGCGCGACCTGCACCGCACCGACGACCAGCGTGAGCAATCCTACTCGGAGCGTCAGCTCTACGAAGCCGCGCTCGAGCGCCTGACCCGCGAAGTCGCGGCCGTTTCGGGCATCGACGAGGCCGGCGCCGCCAAGCAGGTGGACGAGGTTCTGGTCGCCCGCGCGGCCTGATCCTTTCGAAGACCGACAGTTTGCGAACCCCGGGCCTCGGCTCGGGGTTTTCGCTTTCTGGTGGTCGCAATTTTGCCGAAATCGCGCGGCATTTCCGGGGCATGGAACGTATCAGTGTCTCGACCGGTCAGGGTCTCTTCGATTTCTCAAACCCGCTCCTAAGCGCGATTTGGACCCATAGCGGGCCCACGTTGATCCTGATGGGCGGGATCGTGCTGGCCCTCTCCTTTCTGCTATCGCTGCTGAAGCGCATCCTCGGTGTTCGGGGGCAGGGGCGTCCGCGGGGCCGCGCCAACGGCGTGCACGAATTCACGCCCGGCAATTTCACGGTCAAGTCGCTGGTGAACAAATCGGAACGCCGGCTGCACCGGGATCTGACGGATCTGGTGCCTGCCGTGTTCTCGCCTCAGGCGCGCTTGCACACGCAGGTGAGCCTCGGTGCGATCCTCTATGCGCAGGACGCGCGGGATTGGCACACGATCCGGGGGAAGTATGTCGATTTTCTCGTCACCAGCGGCAGCTTCGAACCCCTGTGCGTGATCGAATATCAAGGGACCGGGCATTTCGGCCACGACCGTGACTCGGCCCGCGATGCGCGACGTCGCGATTGGGAGAAGCGGCGGGCCTTGCGGCTGGCCAATCTGCCCCTGATCGAGGTGCCGGCCGAATACGATCGCGCGCTGCTGGTCGATCTGCTCGGCGATGTGACGGGACGGCGTCCCGCCGGACTTGCCCGCAACGAGAGCGCGGACTTGCCAGCCGAGGCCTGACTGCATTATAGCCAACGGCAATCCCGAAGACCCCGATACGAAGACCCGGAGCATCCCATGGCAGGCCATTCCAAATGGGCCAACATCCAGCATCGCAAGGGCCGGCAGGACGCCGCGCGCTCGAAGCTGTTCTCGAAATTCTCCAAGGAGATCACCGTCGCCGCCAAGATGGGCGACCCTGATCCCGACAAGAACCCGCGCCTGCGTCTGGCCATCAAGGAAGCCAAGTCGCAGTCGATGCCCAAGGACAACATCGAACGCGCGATCAAGAAGGCCGTGGGCGGCGATGCCGACGCCTATGAGGAAATCCGCTACGAGGGCTATGGCCCGAACGGCGTGGCGGTGATCGTCGAGACCATGACCGACAACCGCAACCGGACCGCCTCGAACGTGCGCTCGACCTTCACCAAGAACGGCGGCAACCTGGGCGAGACCGGCTCGGTGGGCTTCATGTTCGACCGCATGGGTCAGATCATCTACCCGGCCTCGGTCGGCGATGCGGATGCTGTCATGGAAGCCGCCATCGAGGCCGGCGCCGAGGACGTGGAAAGCAGCGAAGACGGCCATGTGATCTGGTGCGCTTTCGAGGACGTCAACGAGGTCTCGACCGCGCTTGAAGCGGCGCTGGGCGAATCCGAGTCGACCAAGCTGGTCTGGAAGCCGCAGACCACCACCGAGCTCGATCTCGACGGCATGCAGAAGCTGATGAAGCTGATCGACGCGCTGGAAGACGACGACGACGTGCAGAACGTCACCGCCAATTTCGAAGCCTCGGACGAGGTCATGGCCGCCCTCTGAGGCGCCCGTCAGCGATCGGAACAGGGGCCCTTTGCGGGCCCCTTTTTCATGGGTTCGTTAGAGCGTAAATCAGCTCTGGCCGGCTGCCCTCTCCTTCGAAGCCGATGAAGAAGTTCTTGAGCCATTGCCGGCAGGTTCTGACACCCTTCGGGCCGGTCACACCTGAGCGGGCCATTGCCGGACCAAAGACCTTCGCAGCGACAGGCCCTGATCTCAGCGCCTCCCGCGCCGCAGCCCTGGCAGATCCCGGCGCACGAGCAGATCGGCAGCGTTACCGCCGACGGTGCCTACGACACCCGCAGAGGCCACGATGCCATCGCTGACCACGGCGCCCACGCGTTCGGACGCTCTCTCGAACCGAAGGCGTTCGTGTCCTCACTCCGCCCCGCAAGAGCGCCAGACCGTGGAAGACAGTCACCGCCGGCGCGGTCGCACGAAACGAAGCACTGCGGGCATCGAAAGACCTCGGTCGTGCCGTCTGGCGACGATGGAGCGGATGCCACCGCCGAAGCCGCGTCGAGACGAAGATGCACTGCGTGAAGCTTCTGGCGCAGCGCCTCATCGCAAGGGACGTCGACCGACAGGTCGCCGAGCTTCAGGTCCACATCGCCATTCTGAACGGCGACACGGCGCTCGGCATCCCGGTCACAAATGCCATGGGATAGGTCTGTCCGGGCAAAGGGGAACCCCGGCCATCAGCTCTTTTGCGCAACAGAGCCGAGCGAACTCGTAAACGCGGACACAGGGGAGCAGGTCAGCTATATTCCCATTGTGTTCACGAAGGGTGGTAGCCGCTGTGGGCGTGCCACAATCAACGGAACGCACTGAAATCATTGAAAGCGTATGATCCATGGCTCAGTGTATCCCGCCCAAGCAATTTCAATGAGTTACCCGGAAAGGTGTACCACGGTTCCTGCCGATCGTTTCAAACCACTCGTGCCATTGCAATCAACGGCACAGACGAAGAAACTTAAGAGCCCGGGCCGTTTCTCGACCACGCAAGTTCAGCCTAACAAGTTCGCACAGGTCACGCCGTTGATGCTCAACTCCAACCGTACCTGCGAACGAAAACGCCCTCTGGTCGGGAAAAGCTTGCCTCGTGGGCCGTCTCAGGTGATGTTGGTTGACGTCGCAATTTCGCGTCTGAAGTGTATGTTCGGGATAAGTGTGTAAGAGGTTCGACATGGCATTCGGCGGTTTCGGTTTGGTCCGGGGAACGACCTGCGCGCTCGTCATGGGGTTAGGCACATCGGCCAGCGCGCAGCACGGCGGCCATGATGATCACGGATATGCCATTCTGCACACGGCGCCGATGTCGGAGGTCTGGTCTGCCTTTTTGGAATCCTGCTCAAATTTCGTGACCGATCCCGAAGCCTACGTCGAAGCGCACACACGTCCCGATCCAACGGCGGAACAGGTCGTGCATCGGACGCAGGATGGCGGCATCGTCATGGCCAGCCGCACGACCCATAGCGGCGTCTGGCACATGATGGAGCTGGTCGATACGTCAGTGCGGCGCCGCGCCGTTTGCCAAGTGCAGTCGGAGCCCGAGGTCGAGTCTTTCTTCGACCACACGCGCTATCACCAGCTGATGACAGACGGCGATGCCGAACTTCGGGCGATGGTGGCAGAGGCCGGCGGCTCCATCGTGGGTGGCTCAATGCCACTGCTCGATATCGGGGCCTCGCATGACTTCCCCGAGATCCCCGGTGCCGAATTTTATACCTATGCCTACGCAATCGAATTGGACTTCGCCGGCGAGACGCGGCTGGTCCATGCCGGCATCAATGGCGGCGCCCTTTCGCTGA
>NZ_LRRR01000020.1 GCF_001691415.1 Pararhodobacter sp. CCB-MM2 | reverse complement strand
TCAGGGACTCAGATTAGATTTTTGGTGTTTAGTGAAGTAGAAGATGTCAGGCAGAAGAAGGCATACGAGATCAGGCCTAGACACGTGGGGTAGGAGATGTGTATGAGGGACAGGATGGGGGCGCGGGTTTGGCGGTTCTGACATCTTCTTTTGACGCGGGCGGCGTGGAGTTCGCGGCCAATGCGGCGGCGATGGGTGAGGCGATGGCGCCGGTTTCCGCCGTACGCGCGGCGGTCGAGGCAGCGGCGGAGTCTTCGCGAGGGCGCTATGCCAAGCGCGGGATGTTGTTGCCGCGTGAGCGGTTGGCCCTGTTGCTCGATCCCGGCGCGCCTTGGCTGGAGCTTTGTCCCTTCGCCGGGTGGAAGCGCTATGGCGACAAGGACGGGACCGGCGCGGGTGCAGGCGCCATTGCCGGGATCGGCCGGATCGAGGGGCGGTCCTGTGTCGTGGTCGTCGACAATTTCGCGGTGAAGGGCGGGACAGTGACGCCCGATGGGTTGGCGAAGAAGCTGCGGTTGCAGGAGGTGGCGCGCGAGAACCGGCTGCCCCTAGTATCGCTGTCGCAATCGGGCGGCGCGAACCTGCAATATGCGCATGAGGTCTTCATCCCCGGCGGGCGCGGCTTCGCCAATCAGGCGCGGCTCTCGGCTTTGGGCATCCCGCAGGTGACGGTGGTGCATGGCTCAGCCACGGCGGGGGGCGCGTATCAGCCAGGCCTGTCGGATTACGTCATCCTGGTGCGGGGGCAGGCGACGATGTACCTCGCCGGGCCGCCGCTGTTGAAGGCGGCGACCGGGGAGATCGCGACGGACGAGGCCTTGGGCGGGGCCGAGATGCATACGCAGGTCTCGGGCGTGGGGGATTATCTGGCCGAGGATGATGCGGACGGTATCCGCTTGGCGCGCGAGGTGATCGGGGCCTTGCCGTGGCCCAAGGACGGTGGGGAGGGGGGCTTCGTGGCGCCGCTCTTCCCGGCCTCGGATCTGGTCGGGCTGGTGCCTGCCGATCCCAAGCGGCCCTATGATTGCCGCGAGATCGTGGCGCGATTGGTGGACGGGTCGGAGTTCCTCGATTTCAAGCCGGAGTATGACGCGGCGACGATCTGCGGTCATGCGCGGATCGAGGGGCATGCCGTGGGGATCATCGGCAACAACGGCCCGATCACTGCGCAGGGGGCGGCGAAGGCGGGGCAGTTCATCCAGCTCTGCGATCAGGCGGGCGTGCCGCTGCTGTTTCTGCACAACACGACCGGGTTTCTGGTGGGGACCGAGCCCGAGCGCGCCGGGATCATCAAGCATGGCTCGAAGATGATCCAGGCGGTGGCGAATGCGCGGGTGCCGAAGCTGTCGGTGGTGGTCGGCGGCTCCTATGGCGCGGGGAATTACGCGATGTGCGGGCGGGGGTTCGATCCGCGCTTCCTGTTTGCCTGGCCCAATGCGCGGACCTCGGTCATGGGGCCTTCGCAGGCGGGGCAGGTGATGCGCATCGTCACCGAGGCGGCGATGGCGCGGGCGGGGGCGGTGGACACGGTGAAGCTCGATGCGCTGGAGCAGGGGACCGCGGCGATGCTGGCCGAGGCGACGACGGCGCTGGCTTCGTCGGCGCGGCTGGAGGACGACGGGATCATCGACCCCTGCCAGACGCGGGATATTCTGGGGCTGGTGCTGGGGCTGATTGCCTCGGAAGGCGCGCGGGTGACGCGGGAGAACACCTTCGGAGTGGCGCGGCTATGAGGGTGTTGATCGCGAACCGGGGCGAGATTGCCCTGCGCATCATGCGGACAGCGCGGGCGATGGGCTATGGCTGCGTCGCCGTGCATGTGCCCGGCGAAGAGGGCGCGCCGCATGTGCTCGCGGCCGATCTGGCAGTGGCGGTGCCGTCCTATCTGGACGGGGCGGCGATCATCGCGGCGGCGCGGGCCGCAGGCGCCGAGATGGTGCATCCGGGCTATGGCTTTCTGTCGGAGAATGCCGGTTTCGCAAGGGCTTGCGCGGAGGCGGGGTTGATTTTCGTCGGCCCCTCGCCCGAGGCCATCGCCCTGATGGGCGACAAGGGGCGGGCGAAGGAGGCGGCCGCGGCGGCGGGTGTCCCCTGCCTGCCGGGCGGCGGGGCTGAGGCGGCGGAGGCAATCGGCGTGCCGCTGATGGTCAAGGCGGCCTTGGGCGGCGGGGGCAAGGGGATGCGGCTGGGCACGGACCTCGCCGACTTGCCCGAGGCCATGGCGCGTGCCGCGTCCGAGGCCGAGAAGGCCTTCGGTGACGGCGCGTTGATCGTCGAGAAGGCGCTGCTGCGGCCTCGGCATGTGGAGGTGCAAGTCTTCGGCGACCGGCACGGGAATGTCGTGCATCTGGGCGAGCGGGATTGCTCGATCCAGCGACGGCATCAGAAGGTGGTCGAGGAAGCGCCCTCGCCGGCGGTGAACCCGGATTTGCGGGAACGGATGGGCGCGGCGGCGGTCTCGCTGGCCAAGGCTTGCGGCTACGAGGGCGCGGGCACGGTGGAATTCCTGTTGGAAGACGGGGACTTCTGGTTTCTGGAGATGAACACCCGGCTGCAGGTCGAGCATCCGGTGACCGAGGCGATCACTGGCCTCGATCTGGTTGAATGGCAGTTGCGAGTCGCGCGGGGCGAGGCCTTGCCGCTGCGGCAGGAGGAGATCCGCCTGAGCGGCCATGCCATCGAGGTCCGGGTCTATGCCGAGGACCCGGCGACGGGCTTCCTGCCACAGACCGGCATTCTGCGGCGCTGGGCGCCGGGGGCGGGGTTGCGCTCGGACGATGCGCTGGCGGCGGGGCAGGCGATCGGCGCGGGGTTCGATCCGATGCTGGCGAAGCTCATCGCCCATGGTCCGGACCGCGAGGCGGCGCGGCGACACCTGTCCCAGGGGCTGACGCGGACCGTGCTGCTGGGGCTCAGGACCAACCTGCCGTTCCTCAAGGCGGTGGTGGATCATGGGGTCTTTGCCGAGGGCGGCGCGACGACGGCCTTCCTGACGGAGGATTTCGCGGGCGATGAGACGCTTTCGGAACAGGAGCCCGATCCGGTGATGCTGGCGCTGGCGGTGCTTATCAACTCGGGCGGGCCGGGGCTGCGGTTCGGCTTCTCGACCGGGCCTGCGCCGGTGCTGACGCGGCGGTTTGGCGACCACGCCGTGACCCTGACGCTGGAGGGCGCGACGGCGGTCCTGCCGGACGGACGGCGGGTAACGCTGGAGGCGCTGGGCGAGAGCCATGCCCGCGCGCGGATCGATGGCATCGCCCGGGACTATCCCTATGCCAAGGACGGGGACATGCTGCACCTCGGGGCGCTGAGCTTGCGCGACACGAGCCTCACCCCGGCCGCGAGCCGTGAGGCCACAGGCGACGGGCGTATCCTCGCGCCGATGGCGGGCACGCTGATCGCGCTGCATGTAACCGAGGGGACCGTGGTCGAGAAGGGCCAGACCCTCGGCGTGATGGAGGCGATGAAGATGGAACACCCGCTGCGCGCGCCCATCGCAGGGCGCATCGCCACTCTGAACACCCAGCAGGGCGCGCAATTGAAGGCGCGCCAGCCGCTGATGGATATCATCCCGGAGGACCTATGATCGAGCTTTGGCATTGCAAGGACGCGCGGTCGCTGCGCGCGCTTTGGACGCTCGAGGAACTGGAGCTGCCCTATACGCTGCACCTGCTCAAATTCCCGCCGCGGTTCACCGATCCGGGCTTCACCGAGGTCAATTCCCTCGGCACCGTGCCCTACTTGAAAGACGGCGAGACGCGGATGACGGAATCGAGCGGCATCGCCCATTATCTGGCGACGCGCTATGGCGAGGGAACGCTGGCGGTCGCGCCGGACAGCCCCGATTACGGCGATTGGCTGAACTGGATGTACCATTCCGACGCCACGCTGACCTTCCCGCAAACGCTGGTGCTGCGCTACGGCCGGTTCGAGCCGAAGGAGCGTCGCCAGCCGCAGGTGGTCGACGATTATACGCAATGGTTCTTCTCGCGCCTGAAGCTGGTGAATGCGCGACTGGAGGGGCACGAGTACCTCTGCGCCGACCGCTTCACCGCCGCCGACATCACTGTGGGCTATGCGCTGTACTTGACCGAGCTCATCGGCCTCGGCGCGCATCTGAAGCCGCAGACGCGGGCCTATCTGGAGCGGCTGATGGAACGGCCGGGGTTCCAGCGCGCCAATGATCAGGGACAGCCATTGCTGGGGTGAGCATATGCAATTCGATCTGACGGACGACCAACGCGCGCTCTATGACGCGGCCTTCAAATACGCCGAGGCCGAGCTGCATCCGCTCTTGGCCAAGATGGATGACGACGATTGGTATCCGCCGGATCTGATGGCGAGGCTCGGGGCCGATGGCTATTGCGGGCTGACCGCGCCGGAGGCCTTAGGTGGGGCCGGAATGGATCTTCTGTCGGCGGGGCTGGTGGCCGAGGCGTTCGGCTATTGGAACACCAATGCCGCCTTCATCTGGGGGCCGCATGAGAACCTGTGCCTCAACAACATTCTCAGGAACGGCACGCCCGAGCAGGTCGCCCGCTTCGTCCCTGACCTGATCGCCGGGCGCAAGGTCGGCGCGCTGGGGCTGACCGAGCCGGGGGCAGGGTCGGACGCGCTGGGCTCGATGGCGTTGAGGGCGGTGCGGGACGGGGATCACTACGTGCTCAACGGGCGCAAGATGTTCATCTCGAACGGGCCGGTCGCGGATATCGTGCTGACCTATGCCAAGACCGCGCCGGAGCGGGGCGCGAAGGGCATCTCGGCCTTCGTGGTCGAGACGGACACGCCCGGCTTCTCGGTCGCGCAGACTCTGACCAAGATGGGCTGGCGCGGCTGTCCGACGGGCGAGTTGGTGTTCGAGGACGTTCGGGTGCCGGTCGAGAACCTGCTGGGCGCCGAGAATGCCGGCGTCGCCATCGTCATGTCGGGCTTGGATATCGAGCGGGCGTTCCTCGGGCTGCCCTATATCGGCGCAGCGCAGAGGTGCCTCGATCTGTCGCTGGACTATGCCGCGACGCGCAAGCAATTCGGCCGGGCCATCGGGTCGTTCCAGATCATCCAGTCGCATCTGGCCGAGATGGCGACGGCCTTGGAAAGCGCGCGGATCTACAATTATCAGGCGCTGGCGGCCTGTGACGCGCTCAAGCGGGGCGAGGGCGGACGCGGCTCGATCCACCGGCTCTGTGCGGGCGCGGTGCTGCACGGGGCGCAGATGATCGCCAAGGTCACGGATCTGGCGGTGCAGATCCACGGCGGCTCGGGCTTCGTGTGGGAGACCGAGGTCAACCGCCACTACCGCAATGCACGGATCGCCTCCCTCGGCGGTGGGACCACCGAGGTGCGCAAGCTGATCATCGCCGAGGAGCTGTTCCGCGCGCGCGGGTTGCGGCTGGATTAGGCCTTTTCCAGCGCCGCGACGATCTTGCCGAAATCCTCGGCCTTGAGCGAGGCACCGCCGACCAGCGCGCCGTCGACATGGGCGATGGCGAAGATCGCCTCGGCGTTCTTGGGATTGACCGAGCCGCCATAGAGCAGGCGGATGCCTGCGTCCGGCGCCTTGTTGCGCAGGAAGGCATGGACCTCGGCGATCTGCTCGGGCGTGGGGGTGCGGCCGGTGCCGATGGCCCAGACGGGCTCGTAGGCGACGACGGTATTGGCGGCAGTAGCGCCCTCCGGCAAGGAGCCTGCCAGCTGCTCGCCGATCACCGCCAAAGTCTCGCCGGCGTCGCGCTGGGCCTCGGTCTCGCCGACGCAGACGACGGCGATCAGGTTCTCGGCCCAGGCGGCCTGCACCTTGGCGGCGACGTCGGCCGAGCTTTCGCCATGGTCCGCCCGACGCTCGGAATGGCCAAGGATCACATGCGAGGCGCCGGCATCGACCAGCATCGCGGCCGAGATATCCCCGGTATGCGCGCCTTTCGCGGCGGCGTGGCAATCCTGACCGCCGACCGCGACGGAGGTGCCGGTCATCGCCGTTGCCATCGGCGCCAGCAGGGTCGCGGGCGGGCAGAGAAGCAGATCGACCGAGGGTGACGGATGCGCGGCGGCCAGCGCCATCGCTTCGGTCAGCTGGGCGGTCAGCCCGTTCATTTTCCAATTCCCGGCGGCCAGCTTGCGGATGCTCATGCGATACTCCCTGTTACGGGGCAGACCCTAGCCCGCCATCGGAAGAAGTCCAAGGCTTCCGCCTGCTCATGCCGCGCTGCAGCGGAGGAATTCGCCTGACGCATGGCCGAGCTTCCTTGTCTACAAAGGCCGATCTGCGCTATTGAGCGCGGTGAAAGACCGGACAGACCGGTCAGGACTGAGGAGCCGAACATGCCGCATTACCGTTCCCGGCGTTCCACCCACGGGCGCAACATGGCCGGGGCCCGGGGCCTCTGGCGTGCCACGGGCATGACCGACAGCGATTTCGGCAAGCCGATCATCGCCGTCGTCAACAGCTTCACGCAATTCGTGCCGGGGCATGTGCACCTCAAGGACCTCGGCCAGATGGTCGCCCGCGAGATCGAGGCAGCTGGCGGTGTGGCCAAGGAATTCAACACGATCGCCGTCGATGACGGCATCGCGATGGGCCATGACGGCATGCTGTATTCGCTGCCCTCGCGCGAGTTGATCGCCGACAGCGTGGAATACATGGTCAACGCCCATTGCGCCGACGCGATGGTCTGCATCTCGAACTGCGACAAGATCACGCCGGGGATGATGATGGCCGCCATGCGCCTCAACATCCCGACGATCTTCGTCTCGGGCGGTCCGATGGAGGCCGGCAAGGTGCAGGTCGGCGATCTGGTGCGCAAGGTCGACCTGATCGACGCGATGATCGTTGCTGCGGACGACAATTACACCGACGAACAAGTCGAGGAATTCGAGCAGAACGCCTGCCCGACCTGTGGTTCGTGCTCGGGCATGTTCACCGCGAACTCGATGAACTGTCTCGCCGAGGCGCTGGGCCTCGCGCTGCCGGGCAACGGCTCGATGCTGGCGACCCATGCCGACCGCAAGGAGATCTTCCTGCGCGCCGGCCGTCGCATCGTCGAGATCACCAAGGCCCATTACGAGGGCGAGGAAGCCGGGCATCTGCCGCGCGAGATCGCCACGTTCGAGGCCTTCGAGAACGCGATGTCCCTCGATATCGCCATGGGCGGCTCGACCAACACCGTGCTGCACCTTCTGGCCATCGCCTATGAGGGCGGTGTCGATTTCACGATGACCGATATCGACCGGCTCAGCCGCAAGGTGCCGTGCCTGTGCAAGGTCGCGCCGAACATCCACAACGTGCACATGGAAGACGTCCACCGCGCGGGCGGGATCATGGGCATCCTCGGCGAGATGCATCGCGGCGGCCTGCTGCATGGCGAGGCCCGCACCGTGCATTCGCGCTCGATGGCCGAGGCGCTGGCGACCTGGGACATCAAGACCGCGAACGACCCCGAGGTGGACGAGTTCTACCGCGCGGCCCCGGGCGGCGTGCGCACCACGCAGGCCTTCTCGACCGAGAACCGCTACAAGGCGCTGGATGCCGACCGCGACGGCGGCGTGATCCGCAACGTCGAACACGCCTTCTCGAAGGACGGCGGTCTGGCCGTGCTGTTCGGCAACATCGCCGAGAACGGCTGCATCGTGAAGACGGCGGGCGTGGACGAGTCGATCCTGAAGTTCACCGGCTCGGCCCGCGTCTATGAAAGCCAGGACGATGCGGTCAGCGGCATCCTGACCGGCAAGGTCAAGGAAGGCGACGTGGTCGTCATCCGCTACGAGGGTCCGCAGGGCGGTCCGGGCATGCAGGAAATGCTGTACCCGACCAGCTACCTGAAATCGAAGGGTCTGGGCAAAGCCTGTGCGCTGCTGACGGACGGTCGTTTCTCGGGCGGGACCTCGGGCCTGTCGATCGGCCATGCCTCGCCGGAAGCGGCGGAAGGCGGGTTGATCGGTCTGGTCGAGACCGGCGACAAGATCGAGATCGACATCCCGAACCGCTCGATCAATCTGGCGGTGGATGATGCGGTTCTGGCCGCGCGCCGTGAGGCCAAGGGGCCGCTGCCGTGGAAACCGGCCGCGCCGCGCAAGCGTGCCGTGTCGACCGCGCTGAAGGCCTATGCCATGTTCGCCTCCTCGGCGGCGAAGGGTGGCGTGCGGATCCTGCCCGGCGACGAGTGATCCGGATTTCGTCTTTGAAGGCAGGCGGGTAGGGGGGCTTTGCCCCCCTCTTTGCTGCGCAAATTCACCCCCCAGGATATTTGTGGAGCAAAGATGAGCAGGGCAACGACACGCGGGGCGCCGACTCATTGGCGGGGCGCGGGGGATCGGGTAGGGTCCGGGGCATGAACGCACAAATGGACTGGCATCTGGCCCGGGCGCTGCTGGAGTGGCAGGTCGAACTGGGGGTGGACGAGGCGCTGATGGACGCGCCCGTCGACCGTTTCGCGCGCGCGGCCGAGATACAGGCCGAGCGCGAGGCCGAACGCGCCGCCCCTGTGGCGGATGTGGTGCCGAAGCGGGGTGGGGCGCCCGCGCCAGTGGCCGCGCCGGTCGAGGATGAGGTTGAGGTCGCCATCCGGGCGGCGCAGCAGTCGGCCGCCTATGCCGCGGATTTGCCGTCCCTTGCCGAGGCCTTGGCGGCCTTTCCCCATTGCGATCTGAAGCGCGGCGCGCGCAGCTGCGTTTTTGCGGACGGGAATCCGCAGGCGCGGGTGATGATCGTAGGCGAGGGGCCGGGGGCCGAGGAGGACCGGCAGGGCAAGCCTTTCGTCGGACGCGCGGGGCAGCTTCTGGACGCGATGTTCGCCGCGATTGGTCTGTCACGCACGGCGCCCGACCCGGCGCAGGCGCTCTATATCACCAACACCGTGCCGTGGCGCCCGCCCGGCAACCGCGAGCCCTCGAAGCCCGAACTGGCGATGCTGAAGCCGTTCCTGATGCGGCATATCGAGCTTGCGCAGCCGGACCTGATCGTCATCATGGGCAACGTCGCTTGCGATGCGCTGCTGGAGCAGCGCGGCATCCTGCGTCTGCGCGGCAAATGGGCCGAGGTCGCGGGGCGTCCGGCGCTGCCGATGCTCCATCCGGCGTATCTGCTGCGCAACAACGAGGCCAAGCGCGAGGCCTGGGCCGATCTGTTGGCGCTGAAAGCCAGGCTGCGGCAATTGCCCTGACACGATTTGTCCCCTTGCCGTCCGCGGCGGGGGGCCTAGTCTGCGCGCAAAGCTCCTTGCGCAGGGAGGCTCGGATGAGCCGGATCGACGAAAGCAAACAATTCATCCCGGTGCGGATCGCGGTGATGACCGTCTCGGACACGCGCACGCTGGAGGACGACCGCTCGGGCGATACCTTGGTCGAGCGGTTGACCACGGATGGCCATGTGCTGGCCGGCCGCGTCATCGTCGCCGATGAGCGTGACCTGATCGCGCAGCAGCTTCGGTTGTGGATCGAGGATGACGGGGTCGATGTCATCCTCTCGACCGGCGGCACCGGGCTGACGGGGCGCGACGTGACGGTCGAGGCCCATCGTGACGTCTACGAGAAGGAGATCGAAGCCTTCGCCACGGTCTTCACCATGGTCTCGATGCAGAAGATCGGCACCTCTGCCGTTCAAAGCCGCGCCACGGGCGGGGTTGCGGGCGGGACCTATCTGTTCGCGCTGCCGGGGTCGACCGGGGCCTGCAAGGATGCCTGGGACGAGATTCTGCACTGGCAGCTCGATTTTCGGCACCGTCCGTGCAATTTCGTCGAAATCATGCCTCGATTGGACGAACATCTGCGACGGAAATGATCTGCACGCGCGTTTGAGCCGTGCAAGGCCTGCTCTATGACTTGCCGGCAGATCCGGCGCGGGCCATCTCACGTAGAATGAAGGCACCATGATAGGCACCCGATGCGTTTTCTGACCCGCAGTTTGCTGGCCGTGTTCCTTGGCGCGATGGCGCTGGGCCTTCTGGCCTTTGCCGGAGGGATGGTGCGCGACACGCTGCAGGCCCGGGCCGAACGCGAGGCGATGCCGCGCATGGCGCGCGAGAGGGTGTTCACGGCACGGATGGTCACGCTGGAGCCGGGCGCCGTCTCGCCGGTGCTGTCAGCCTTTGGCGAGGTCGTCTCGCGCCGGACACTGGAGCTGCGCGCGCCCTCGGGCGGGCGGATTCTGGAGCTGGCCGACGGGTTCGAGGAAGGCGCCGTGGTCGAGGCCGGGCAGGTGTTGGTGCGTCTGGACCCGGCGGATGCCACGGCGGCGCTGGCCCTTGTGCGCGCCGACCTGTCACAAGCCGAGGACGAGCTGCGCGAAGCCCAGCGTTCGGCCGAGCTGGCCGGGCTGGACCGGGCCGAAGCGGAATCGCAGGTGGGCCTGCGCCAGCGGGCTTTCGAGCGTCAACAAACGCTGCTTGAGCGCGGTGTCGGATCCTCGGCCGGGGTCGAGGAGGCGGAGCTGGCCTTTGCCGGCGCCCGTGCCGCGCTGATCTCGCGCCGTCAGGCCGAGGCGAGTGCGGAGGCCCGCGTCGCACAGGCGGAAACAGCGCTGGAGCGTCAGCGGATCAACCTGTCGGAAGCCGAACGCCGTGTCGCCGAGACCGAGATCACCGCCAGCTTCGGTGGTGTCCTCAGCGGCACGATGGCAGTCGCGGGCAGCAATGTCGCGTCGAACGCGCTGCTGGCCTCGGTCATCGATCCGGACCGTCTGGAGGTCAGCTTCCGGCTGTCGACCGCGCAATACCTGCGGCTTCTGGACGAGGGCGGCGCGCTGTTGCCCGCCGAGGCGCAGGTGGCGATGGAATTGGGCGGGCTGGAGATCACCTCGCCCGCGCAGGTGAGCCGTGTCGCGCCCTCGGTCGGCGAGGGGCAGTCGGGACGGCTGGTCTATGCTTCGATCGAGGCGCCGCGCGGGTTCCGGCCGGGCGATTTCGTCACCGTGCGGATCACCGAGCCGGTGCTGCCGGGCGTGGCCATGGTTCCGGCCTCGGCCGTGGATGCGCTGGGCGGCGTGTTGCTGCTGGGTGCGGATGACAGGCTGGAGGACGGTCAGGTCGAGGTCGTACGAAGGCAGGGCGACGATGTGCTGGTGCGCGTCGGCGATCTGGCCGGGCGCGAGATCGTCGCCGCCCGCACGCCGCTTCTGGGCGCGGGCATCCGCGTGCGCCCGCAGCGCGACAGTGCTGCCGCCGGGCAGGCGCCGGCTGTGCCCGATCTGGTGTCGTTGGACCCGGAGCGCCGCGCGGCGTTGATTGCCCGGGTCGAGGCGAACACCCGCATGCCCGAGCCCGTGCGCGTTCGCATCCTCGCCCAGCTGGAGCAGGAGAGTGTGCCCGCCCAGTTGATCGAGCGGCTGGAACAGGGCGGCGGCGCCCGGCAGGGGGGCTGATCCATGGCCCGCGAAAGACGCATCGCCGCCACCTCGCTGGGCCTGTTCCGCTATTTCACCCGTCACCGCACGGCCGCGAACCTCGTTCTTGTGTTGATGCTGGCGGCGGGGCTGTTCGCCGTGCCGCGCATGCATGCGCAATTCTTCCCCGACGTCGTGGTCGACAGTGTCAGCATCTCGGTCTCATGGCCGGGGGCCGGGGCCTCGGACGTGGATGCGGCCATCGTGCAGGTGATGGAGCCGACGCTGATGGCCGTCGAGGGGGTGAGTTCCAGCAGCTCGACCGCCAGTGAGGGGCGGGCGCGGCTGGAGCTGGAGTTCGAACCCGGCTGGGACATCGACCGCGCGACCAGCGATGTGCAAGATGCGCTCGATGTCATCACCACCTTGCCCGAGGATGCCGAGGACCCGCGCATCACCCGCTCAACGTGGCGCGACCGGGTGACCAATGTGGTGATCGCCGGTCCGGTCGGCATGGACCAGCTGGTGAACTTCACCGATGAATTCGTGGCCCGGCTGTTCGCGGCAGGGATCACTCGTGCCAGCATTGCCGGCATCGCCTCGCCCGAGATCTCGGTCGAGGTGCCGTCGATGCGGCTGGTGCAATACGACGTGACGTTGGCCGAGATCGCGCAGGCTATCGATGCCTCGGTCTCGGCCGATCCGTCGGGCGAGCTGGCCGGCGGCACGCAGCGGGTACGAACCGGCGAGGCGCGGCGCAGCCCTGACGAGATCGAGGCGATCGTCCTGCGCTCGGGCGCGGATGGCAGCACGCTGACGGTGGGCGATGTGGCTACGGTCCGGGCCGAGGCTTATGACCGGGACCGGTCCTATTACTCGGGCGATCATCAAGCGGTGGTGGTGCGCGTCGAACGCTCGCAGAATGGTGACGCCATCGGCATTCAGGCCACGGTGCAGGACGTCGCGGACGAGATGCTGCTGTCCCTGCCCGAGGGCATGCGGATCGAGCTGACCTCGGCGCGGGCCGACATGATCTCGGGCCGGTTGAACATCCTGTTGACCAATGGCGCACAGGGGCTGGTGCTGGTCGTCCTGCTGCTGTTCCTGTTCCTCAACGCCCGCACGGCGATCTGGGTGGCGGCGGGGATCCCGGTGTCGATGCTGGCCGCCGTGGCATTCATGTATGCCTCGGGCATGAGCCTGAACATGATCTCGCTGTTCGCGCTGATCATCACCTTGGGCATCGTCGTCGATGACGCCATCGTCGTGGGCGAACACGCCGATTTCCGTTACCGCGTGCTGAAGGAAAGCCCGCAGGAAGCGGCCGAGAATGCGGCGACGCGCATGGGTATGCCGGTGCTGGCGGCCTCGCTGACGACGGTGATCGCCTTTGGCGGGCTGACGGTGATCGGCGGGCGCTTCGGCGACATGATCGCCGATATTCCCTGGACGGTGATCGCGGTCTTGGTGGCCTCGGTCGTGGAATGCTTCCTGATCTTGCCCAACCACATGGCCCATGCGCTGGCGGGATCGGCCAAAGACCATTGGTACGACTGGCCCTCGCGCATGGTGAACAAGGGCTTCGACGCCTTCCGCGACAAGCTGTTCCTGCCCTTCATGCGGCTGGTGATCCGCGCGCGCTATGTCGTGCTGGCGGCGCTGGTCGTCTGCCTCGCCTGGGCCGGGACGATGTTCATCCGCGGCGACGTGACCTGGCGCTTCTTCTCCTCGCCCGAGCAGGGGACGCTGAGCGCGAACTTCCTGATGGCGCCGGATGCCACCCGCGCCGACACCATGGCGATGATGCAGGAATTGCAGCGCGCGGCGCGGGATCTCTCGGCCCGGTTGGAGGCGGAACATGGCGCTTGGCCCGTCGCCTCGATCGTGGCCGAGGTGGGCGGCAATACCGGGCGCGGGCTGGCCGCGGCCGAGAACCGCTCTCCGGATCAGCAAGGCTCGCTGACCATCGACCTGATCGGGGCGGACCACCGGCCCTATTCCTCGTTCGAGTTCACCTCGATGTTGCAGGACGAGGTTCGCCAGAACCCGCTGCTGGAGGAGTTGAGCTTCCGCTCCTTCGGCATGGGGCCGGGCGGCGACAGCCTGTCCGTGGACCTGATCGGCGCGGATGCAGAGACGTTGAAGGCGGCGGCCGAGGCTTTGAAAGCGCTGCTCTCGGGTTTTGCCATCGTCACCGGGCTGGAAGATTCGCTGGCCTATGACAAGGAAGAGTTGGTCCTCGCCCTGACGCCGCAGGGGCAGGCGCTTGGCTTCTCGACCGATGCTCTGGCGCGGGAGCTTCGGCAGCGCCTCAGCGGGATCGAGGCGGCGGTGTTCCCGGATGGCGTCCGCTCGGCCGAGATCTGGGTCACGCTGCCCGAGAACGAGCGCGCCGCGGATTTTCTGGAGAACACGCTGCTGCGCTCGTCGGGCGGGCGCTACCTGCCGCTGGGCGATATCGTCCGGGTGGAGACGCAGCAGGGCTTCAGCTCGATCCAGCGGGAGAACGGGTTGCAGCTGGTCACCGTCAGCGGCGTGCTGGACGACGAGGATGCCGCCGCCGCTGCCGCGCTGCTGTCGCAGATGGAGAGTGAGATCCTGCCACGTCTGGCCGAGGATTTCGGCATCACCTTCCGCCTGTCGGGCCTGTCGCAGCAGGAAGACGAGTTCCTCGGCGATGCGACTCTGGGTGCGATTGGCTGCCTGATCGCCATCTACCTTGTGCTGGCCTGGGTCTTTTCCAGCTGGCTGCGGCCCTTGGTGGTGATGTCGGTGATCCCCTTTGGCTTGATCGGCGTGATCTATGGCCATGCGGCGTGGAACATCCCGCTGACCATGTTCTCGGTCGTCGGCATCATCGGCATGGCCGGGATCATCATCAACGATTCCATCGTCTTGGTCTCGACGGTCGATGAATATTCGGTGGAGAGGGGGCTGTTCCCCTCCATCGCCGAGGCGGCTGCCGACCGGTTGCGGCCCGTGCTGCTGACCACGGCGACCACGGTCTTCGGGTTGGGCCCTCTGTTGTTCGAGCGCTCGAACGACGCGCAGTTCCTGCGGCCGACGGTGGTCACGCTGTCCTACGGGCTGGGCTTCGGCATGGTGCTGGTGCTGCTGATCGTGCCGTCGCTTCTGGCCACCGGGCATGACCTGTCCCGCGCTGTGGCCTCGCTCAAGCGGGCGCTGCGGATGCCGGCGTCGCAGGTGGGCGGCGGATTGCGCGCGGTGCCGTGGCTGGCGCTGCTGTGGGTGGCCGGCGTGTTCGCGGCGACCATGGGCTGGGATCTGGTGCAGGACGAGACGGGGCCGCTGACCGCGCTGGCGCTGCCGGGGGCCGAGGGCATGACGGCCGAGCTGGCGGTGTTTGCCGCCGCGGCCGGGGCCGGATTACTGGTTCTATGGGGTGTTGGCGGGCTGCTGACCTTGCTGCGGCGCAAAGCCCCGCCGTCAGCGCCCGAAGCCGCGGAATAAGGCGGCTCAGCCGCCCGTGCAGCCCTGCGCCCAAAGCATCGGGCCGTCGCCCAGCACCGTATAGGCGACCGAGCCACGGGTCAGGCCCACGGCCTCGGCCCGGCGCGGCGCACGCAGGTAGGCGGTGGTGACCAGCTCGCCCCCTTCGCGCCACGTCCGGCTTTCCGTCACACGGTAGCCAGAGCCGGGCAATTCCACGACCACGGTCTCGTCGGCACCGCGCGTGGGCACGCTGACGCGCAGGGTCAGGCGCGCACCGCTTTCGGCCGGCGCGAGGCTGCACAGGGCGCGGGTCACACCCGCACGCTCGGCCGGGCGGGCAGCACTGGCCAGCGCCGCGTCGATCCGGGGATCGCGCTGGCTGTCATGGCGCAGGACGCCGGTCACCGACAGATCGGCCGGCACGCAGGTCTCGTTGCAGACGCCGATCGACAGGTCTCCCATCAGGGCCATCGGGCGCGAGGGATCGCTGGGGGTGATCTCCAACGGCAGGATCAGCTCGTCCTCGTAGCCATAGGAGCGATAGCCGTTCTGGTCGAAGATCTCGGGATGTGGCCAGATCGGCGCAATGGCGGCGACGTTCTGCGAGCGGCCCCAGTCGAACCGGGGCGCGATGCCTGCCTCGCCGGGAATGCGCCAATAGGTGTGCCAGCCGGGGCTCATGCGCAGGTGCAGCGCGACCATTTGCGTCCCGCGATCTGTGGTCCAGCCCGGCAGGATCTCGGCCTCGACGACCGGGCCGGATTGCGCCTGCAAGGGCAGGGCGGCGAGGGCCGTCGTCACAGCCAGAGCCGCCGCCTGCAGACGACGGCGAAGGCCGGTCCGGCGGGCGCGCCGGGATGGGGGAAGGGCACGGGAGGTGACGGGGCAAGAAAGGCTGGTCATGGACCCTGATTACCAGATGCCGACCGGCCGGAAAGTCACAAAACGGCGAGAGCGAGCCGCAGCGATGCTTGGCTTTTCCCTGACCAGAGGCCACATTGATTGCAGAGGCATCCAAGACCCCAGCCGCCCGCGCAGAAGGCATTGCAGTAGGCATCCATGAGCTTTGATCTGACCGGCAAACTCCTGATCTCGACGCCGTCGATGGCGGATCCCCGTTTCTCGCATTCGGTGATCTATCTCTGCGCGCATAGCGAGGAAGGGGCCTTCGGTCTGATCCTGAACCGGCCGCTGACGCATCTGACGCTGGGCGACGTGTTCGAGCAGATCGGCATCGGCGACGAGGCCCTGCCCGGCGAGCGGCCTGAGCTGGCCGCAACCCCGGTTCTGTCCGGCGGCCCGGTCGAGACCCAGCGCGGCTTCGTGCTGCATGGCCCCTGCGACACCGAAGACAGCCATGCACAGGCGCTGCCGGACGGGTTGAGTCTCAGCGCGTCGACCGATGTGTTGAAGGCGATTGCCAAGGGCGAGGGGCCGCGCGACTGGCTGCTGGCGCTGGGCTATTCGGGCTGGGGCCCCGGCCAGCTGGAGGCGGAGTTGGCGCAGAACGCCTGGCTGACGGCCGCGGCGCCGCAAGCGTTGATCTTTGACCGCAAGCCCGGCGGGCATCAGTGGAACGAGGCGCTGAAATCCATGGGCGTCGATCCCCTCAGCCTGTCGCCGGTCTCGGGCCGGGCATAGCCCCGCGAACCGAAAAGGGCCGCGCCAGACTGGCTGCGGCCCTTCTATCATGGCGCTGAGGCGCGGGTCAGTCGTTGCTGGGCAACCCGTCGGTGACGATCCGCAGCTCGTTGAGCATATCGAGCAGCAGCGACATCTTCTCTTCGCCGAACGCGTGATCGATCTCGCGCCGGGTCTCTTGCGAGGCACCCACCAGCTTGTCGAACAGGGCCTGACCGCTGTCCGTCAACGTCACCATATGGCGGCGCGCATCGGCACATTCGACCGGCATGATCAGCCCGCGCTCGGACAGGGCGCGCAGGATCCGCGTCAGCGACGGCGGCAGGATCACGCAACGTTGGCACAGGGTGCCGGCGTCCAGCGCCTCGCCATCGGCCAGCGCCCGCAGCACCCGCCATTGCGGCAGCGACAGGTCTTCCTGATCGGCGTATTTCTTGAAGCGCCGCATCGTCGATTCCCGCGCCCTCAGCAGGGCCACGGTCAACGAGCGTTCATAGTATTCCTTGCCCGAAGGGATGGCCTCGGGGTCGGTTTGGAATGCTTGAGCGGATTCTGTTTTCATGTGGTAACAATCAGACTCTCGCATGCAAAATCAAGTGTCATTTTCGCGGGTGAAACATTTTGTCGCGACCCGCGCGTTTCGGTCCCGGCAAATGCCCGAAGTTTGACGCAACGGCCCTTATCCTGCACAGTGTCCTTCTTTGATCTGAGCCTATTTTTGAAGGATTTGCCCATGAACTGGCGCGATATTACCGGCGCGGCCAAGGCGGCTGCCATTCTGGCGCTGCTCAGCGTCATCGTAAGCTTCACCTCTCTCAGCACCAGCTCGATGAACGGGGTCCGGACCTGTTCGTTCGTCGATTACGGCGCCATCGCCTTTGGCGGGCTGGCGATCCTGTTCGGGGCCATCGCCCTCGCCAAACCCGGCGAAGGCGAGGCCGCGGGGATCAACCGCATGGCCGGGGGCCTCGCCCTGTTGGTCGGTCTGTGGCGTCTGGGCTACGGGCTGGGCTTCATCGGCGGGCCTTGCGGCTAAGCGGCTTCGGGCCCTCTTTACCCGGCCCCGGCGCGGGGATATACGCGCTGTCATGTGGTATCGCATGGCGATCATCATTCGAATTAGCAGCCCGGCGCTCTGACCCAGAGTAGCCGGGACAAGGCGCATGGAGAGCCGACTAGAGCTCTGCGCCAACCTTTGCTAAATCCCCCAAGACAGCGATGAGCGGAGCCCACGAGATGTGTGCCGATACCCCCGACTATAAAGACACCCTGTTCCTGCCCGAGACCGACTTCCCGATGCGCGCAGGTCTGCCCCAGCGCGAGCCGGAATGGCTGGCCCGCTGGGCGCAGATCGGCGTCTACGAGAAACTGCGCGAGAAGGCCAAGGCCGGCACCGAGCGCAAGCCCTTCATCCTGCATGACGGCCCTCCCTATGCGAACGGGCATCTGCACATCGGCCATGCGCTGAACAAGACGATCAAGGACATCATCGTGCGCTCGCACCAGATGATGGGCTTCGACAGCCGCTACGTGCCGGGCTGGGATTGCCACGGTCTGCCCATCGAGTGGAAGATCGAGGAGCAATACCGCGCCAAGGGTCTGAACAAGGACGACGTGGATATCGTCGCCTTCCGTCAGGAATGCCGCAAGTTCGCCGAGGGTTGGGTCGATGTTCAGCGCGAGGAGTTCAAGCGTCTTGGCGTCACCGGCACCTGGGACAAGCCCTACCTGACCATGGACTTCCACGCCGAGGCCGTGATCGCCGAGGAATTCATGAAGTTCCTGATGAACGGCGCGCTGTATCAGGGCTCGAAACCCGTGATGTGGTCGCCGGTCGAGAAGACCGCGCTGGCCGAGGCCGAGGTCGAATACCACGACCATACCTCGCATCAGGTCTTCGCGGCCTTCCCGGTCACCGAGGTGAAGCCGTCGGGCAATTATGGCAGCGAGGAAGCCGAGTTCTTCGGCGAGGCCGACCGCCAGCAGCTGATGCAGTCGCGCGTGGTGATCTGGACCACCACCCCCTGGACCATCCCGCAGAACCGCGCCATCGCCTATAACCCGGCGATCGAATACGGGCTCTACACCGTCGCCCGCGCCCCGGTCGAGCATCTGCTCAAGGTCGGCGAGACGCTGGTGCTGGCCAAGGCCCGCGTGGCGGACTTCCTGACGGCGGCGAAGCTGGAGAACGGCGATCTGGAGCTGGTCAGCACCATCGATCCCTCGCTGATCGTCACCTGCGCACACCCCTTCCGCGGCGTGGCCGAGGGGCAGGGCGAGTGGGATTACGACGTGCCGATGCTGCCGGGTGACCATGTCACCGACGATGCCGGTACGGGCTTCGTGCACACCGCGCCGTCGCATGGTGACGACGACTACCAGCTGGGCCTGAAGTTCAAGCTGCCGATGACCTACAACGTCGAGCCGGACGGCAGCTACCGCGCCGATCTGCCGCTCTTCGGTGGCCAGCACATCATCCTGCCCGACGGCAAGGAAGGCCCGGCCAACGTCAGCGTCATCAAGCAGCTGGCTTATTCCGGTGCGCTGATGGCCAAGGGCAAGCTGAAGCACAGCTATCCGCATAGCTGGCGCTCGAAGGCCCCGGTCATCTATCGCAACACGCCGCAATGGTTCGCCGCCATCGACAAGCCGCTCGAAGACGGGATGGGCCAGTATGGCGATACCATCCGCCAGCGCGCGCTGAAGTCGATCGAGGATCTGGTGAAGTTCACCCCGGTCTCGGGCCGCAACCGCCTGCACTCGATGATGGAGACGCGTCCGGATTGGGTGCTGTCGCGTCAACGCGCTTGGGGCGTGCCGCTGACCTGCTTCGTCAAGAAGGGCGCGAAACCCTCGGATTCGGACTTCCTGCTGAAGGATCCGCGGGTCAACACCCGCATCGTTCTGGCCTTCGAGGAAGAAGGTGCGGATGCATGGTATGTGCAAGGCTTCAAGGAAAAGGTGCTGAAAGACCTGCACGATCCGGAAGCCTATGAGCAGGTTTTTGACATTCTGGACGTCTGGTTCGACTCGGGCTCAACGCATGCCTTCGTGCTGCGCGACCGCGAGGACGGCGTGGCCGACGGTATCGCCGATGTCTACATGGAAGGCACCGACCAGCACCGCGGCTGGTTCCATTCCTCGATGCTGCAGGGCTGCGGCACCAAGGGCCGCGCGCCTTACCGCAACGTCGTGACCCACGGTTTCACGCTGGACGAGAAGGGCATGAAGATGTCCAAGTCCATCGGCAACACCGTGGTCCCGCAGGAGGTCATCGACCAATACGGCGCGGATATCCTGCGTCTGTGGGTGGCGCTCAGCGACTACACGGTCGACCAGCGGATCGGCAAAGAGATCCTGAAGGGCACCGCCGACAGCTATCGCCGTCTGCGCAACACGCTGCGCTTCATGCTGGGCGCACTGGGCGATTTCGACCCGGCGCAGGCCGTCGCACGCGAGGATATGCCCGAGCTGGAACAGCTGATGCTGCACCGTCTGGCCGAGCTCGACGCGCTGGTGCGCAAATCCTACGCCGCCTTCGACTTCCAGGGCGTTTTCCAGGCCCTGTTCGCCTTCGCCACCACCGATCTGTCGGCCTTCTATTTCGACATCCGCAAGGACGCGCTCTATTGCGATCCGAAGGATTCGTCGGTGCGTCAGGCTTGCCTCACGGTGATGGATGCGCTGTTCCACCGCCTGACGACCTGGCTGGCGCCGATCCTGCCCTTCACGATGGAAGACGTCTGGCTGTCGCGCTTCCCCGGCGAGGGCGAGAGCGTCCATCTGCACGACTTCCCGGCGACCCCGGAAAGCTGGCTCGACGCCGAGCTGGCCGCCCGCTCGCAGAAGGTCCGCGCCGTGCGCCGCGTCGTCACCGGCGCGCTTGAAGTCGAGCGTCGCAACAAGACTATCGGTGCCAGCCTCGAGGCCGCGCCGACGGTCTATCTGTCGCCGGAACTGGCGCAGATCGTGACCAACCCGGATACCTTCGCGACGCTGTGCATCACCTCGGCCCTCACGCTGACGACCGATGCCGCGCCGGAAGGGGCCTTCACGGCCGAGGACGTGCCGGGCGTGGGCGTGGTCTTCCACCATGCCGAGGGCGAGAAATGCCAGCGTTGCTGGAAGATCCTGCCGGATGTGGGCACGCACAAGCATCCCGGCACCTGCGCGCGCTGTGACGCCGCGCTGGGTTGATCGACTCACGCGATGTGATCAGGATGGGGCGGGGTCATTCCCGCCCCTTTCGCATGGAGGCTGCCCATGTCCGTGCAGGCTGAACCGCTGAGCACCGCGCCAGCCGGGGCCGTGGCGGGATTGACCCTCGGCACCCCGACAGGCGCCTTCACGCTGTTGGAGAAGGACGGCGTCCTGACCGGCGCGCGCTGGGGCGGGGCGGTGCTGGATGACGAGACGCCGCTGCTGACCGAAGCCGCGCATCAGGTCGAGGCCTATTTCGACGGCCGGCTGGAGGTCTTCGACCTGCCGCTCAGGATCGAGGCCAGCCGCGCGCAGCAGATGGCCTGCGCCGCGATGTTGGCGATCCCGATGGGTGAGACGCGAACCTATGGCCAGTTGGCGGCCGAGTTGAAGGTCAGCGCGCAGGCCATGGGGCAGCTGTGCGGGAACAACCCGATCCCGCTGATCGTGCCCTGTCACCGTGTCTTGGGCGCAAGCGGCCTTGGCGGCTTCTCCGCGCCCGAGGGGGTGGAGACGAAGGTCTGGCTGCTCAAGCACGAGCGGGCCGGGGGGCTGTTGATCTGACGCCCGCTTAGAGCTTTTCGCGGAACAGGACCTGTTGCACGGCGCCGGCGCCCAGCAGATAGAGGCTGGTGACGATCAGCGCGGTGGTCACCCATTGCGGCTGGGCGAAGTCGGCCCAGGCGGCGGCCGTCGCCAGCGCGACCCAGATCAGGGCGACCGGCAGGGTGATGGCGCGCCAGCGTTGGGTGCGGACCGGGTGCACGAACTTGATGCGCAGGAACATCGTCACCGACAGCACCACGACCAGCGCGAGGATCAGCCAGAAATCCGGGCGGGTGGCGAAGATCACCACGGCCAGCATGTTCCAGCATCCCGGAAAGCCCGAGAAGGAATTGTCCGAGGTCTTCATCCGCGTGTCGGCGAAATACAGCACCGAGGCAAAGGTAATGACGATGATCGCCATCCAGCCGGTCCAGCCGGGCAGCAGGCCCGAATTGAACAGCGCGAAGGCCGGGATGAACACATAGGTCAGGAAGTCGATGATCAGGTCCAGAAGCACCCCGTCGATGATCGGGGCCTTGGTCTTGACGTCGTATTTCCGCGCCATCGGGCCGTCGATGCCGTCGACGATGAAGGCGACGACCAGCCACAGGAACATCAGCGACCATTTCTCGTCCACGGCAGCCAGCATGGCCAGCATCGAGAAGACGACGCCGGTGGCGGTGAACATATGGACGGAGTAGGCGCGGAAGGTTTCCATCATCGCCTCTGTCTGGACCGTTTGGCGCCCCGTGGCAAGGCGTCGCAGCACACGATTTCGCAACTGCAGCACCGGGGCGGACGCATGGGGTGGGGTGCTCAGGCGGCGGGCAGGGTTTGCGGGATCATCTGCGGATCGGAGAGCGCGGGCAGCGTCGCGATCAGGGCCTGCGCCGGGCGCGGGGGCAGGTCGTCGGGCAGCGCCGGGGCCACGAGTGCGGTGAGGGCATGAAGCCCGAAGGCAGTGCCGAGGCGGAGGACGAGGGAGGAGGCGGGCATCGGGACGGACCTTCGGACTTCATGCGGCGGCGCGGATTAGGCGCCTGTGATGTCCATGGGTCGTGCGGGCCCGATGCCCGGTTCAATCTTTGTGCGGGCGCGCGGCGATCAGGCCTGCGCGGGCTCGATCATCGCGACGCGAGTGGCGTGGCGGCCGCCTTCGAACTCGGCGGTCAGGAAGGCTTCGGCGATCTCCAGCGCCAGACCCTCGCCGACGACGCGGGCGCCGATCGACAGCATGTTGGCGTCGTTGTGCTGGCGGATCATCTTGGCCGAGAAGGTGTCCGAGCAGACGCCGCAGCGGATGCCCTCGACCTTGTTGGCGGCCATCATGATGCCCTGACCGGTCCCGCACAGGATGATCCCCAGCGCGCAATCGCCCGACACGACACGCTCGGCCGCGGCCTTGCCATGGAGGGGGTAATGGGTGCTCTCGGGCGTTTGCGGGCCGATGTCGACGATCTCCCAGCCGAGGCTTTCGGCATGCTGGGCGACGGCGCGGCGCAGCTCGATGGCGGCGTGGTCCGAGGAAAGAACGAGGCGCTTGTTGGCGGTCATGGCGTGGGGTCCGGGTTGGGGCAGCTTGCGCGCGCTCTGTACCCTGATTGGACCGTCGGGGCCAAGCGCTAAGCGTTCCCGCGGGCGCGGGGATGGGCGGCGCGGTACGATTCCATCAGCCGCGCGGCATCGACGCCGGTGTAGATCTGGGTCGTCGACAGGTTGGCGTGGCCCAACAGCTCCTGAATGGCGCGCAGGTCGCCGCCCCGGCCCAGGAGATGGGTGGCGAAGCTGTGGCGCAGGGCATGGGGCGTTGCCGTCGCCGGCAGGCCGAGGCGCAGCCGCACCCCCTCCATCGCGCGGGTGATCAGGCGTGGGTTCAGGGGCCCGCCGCGCTGACCGCGGAACAGCGGGTGGCTCGGCTCGACCGGGAAGGGGCAGAGGCGGATGTAGCGCGCAACGGCCTCGGCGGCGGCGGGGATCACCGGGACGATCCTCTCCTTGCCGCCCTTGCCGAGGATCCGCAGACTGGCACCGGGCGTCCGGGCCAGTTCGGCATCGCTGCCCAAGAGGCCCAGCGCCTCGGAGATCCGCAGCCCGCAACCGTAAAGCAGGGTCACCACGGCCATGTCGCGGGCGCGGATCCATTCCTCGGCCTTGTCATCGCTGATCGATTCGGTGACGGCGCGGGCGGCGTCCTCGTCCAGCGGCCGGGGCAGGGGGCGCTGATGGCGCGGGGCGCGGGCCGACAGGATCGCCGTGGCGTCGAAATCGCCCTCGCGGTCGGCCAGCCAGCGGGCGAAGCCCTTCAGCGCTGACAACGCGCGCGCCAATGACCGCGCGCCGCGGCCGTCGGCGCGGGCCTTGGCCATCCAGGCGCGCAGGTCGCGGGTCTCCACCGCGCGCAGCTGCGCCATGCCCGCCGCGCCGCCGTGATGGTGGGCAAGGAAGTCGAGGAACTGCGCCACATCGGCGCGGTAGGCGTTGATCGTGTGATCCGAGGCATCATCCAGCGCGGCCAGATGCGTCAGCCAGTGTTCCAGCGCATCGCGCAGCGCCGGAGAGATCGCCAGACTCACGACAACCAGCGGCGCAGGACGCGCTCGAAGGTGCCGGTGAAGAAGGCCAGAAGGTCGGTGCCCTGTCCCGGCTTGAAGCGATGCGGATCTTCCGAGCCCATCGCCAGCATGCCCGGCAGGCGCCCCTTGCCGAGATCCAGCCGCATCAGGGCCTCGGACCGCAGATCGGCGGCGACTTCGCCGTAAGGGCCCGAGGACGGCGGCACGCCCTGGCGCAGCACGATCGGGCGCGAGGGGGCCGGGCGTCCGGCGGACATATAGTGCTCGGTGAAGCCCGGCTTGCGCACGCGCAGGATCGTGTCCAGCTTGCCCAGGCTGCCGCCCAGTTCCACGCTTTCCAGCACCAGCCGGACGGCATCGACGCCGAGGATCTCGGCCACCGGACCGCCTAGGTCCAGCACGAAGCCTTCGAAGCGGTCGGCATCCAGCAGGCGCAGCAGGGCGCGGTGGATCTGGTTGGTCGAGGACAAGTTCTCATAGGCCGCGGCGATGACGGCGCGGTGGGTTTCCTCCAGCCGCTGCAGCCGGGTTTCCAGCCGCTCCATCGCCATGCCGCGAAGATCGACGATATTGCCGCCCATCGCCCGTTCCGAGGTCAGCACCAGCGCGCGCATCAGCTCGGGATCGTCGAGCACGAGGCCCGGATCGGCCAGCACGCGGGTGCGCCATTCCTCCTGGGTGCCGGTGTCCTGGGCCGGTCCGCTGACTGCCATCTCTGCCTCGATCTTCCGTCTTCCGCGCGATCCTACATCAGGTCCGGCGGATTTCTGACCCGTTTTTTTGCCGTCGCCCGGCAAGTGTGCCAAGCCTGCATCGGTGTTGTGCCCGCCACGTCGCGGACGGGTCCGCTTGCAGAGGGCATGGCCCGCGTCATATCCTATCCCCTCCCGGCCCGAAAGGTATTTGACCCCTTGGACCTGCTCGCGCAGCCCCACTTCCCTGCCGGTCAGCCTCTCGCTGTCCTGACTACCCAGCCGCTGGATCGCCTGCTCGACTACCGCGCGCCGGAGGGCGGGGCCCGTCTGGGCGATTTCGTCGAGGTGCCCTTGGGGCCGCGCAAGGTTCTGGGCTGTGTCTGGGGGCAGGCCGAGGGCAACTTCCCGGTCGAGAAGCTGCGCCCGGTCAGCCGCGTACTGGACGTGCCGCCGATGCGGGACGAGCTGCGGTCCTTCCTGACCAAGGCCGCGGAATACACGCTGACGCCGTTGTCCCTGATGCTGTTCATGGCCACTCGCGCGCCGGGGCTGTTCAACGGGCCGCAGACGGTGAAGGTCTTCCTGCCGGGCGAACCGCCGGTGCGGATGACCGAGGCGCGGAAGCGCGTGCTGGACGTGTTCGACGCCTATGGCGGGGCCGCGCTGACGGTGGGCGAGATCACGCGCGCCGCCGGGGTGACAGGCAGCGTGGTGCATACGCTCGCCGCGCAGGGCGGGCTGATCGAGACCGAGGCCGCGAAGGACCAGCCCTATCCGCCGCTCGATCCCGCGCGGGCGGGCAAAGTGCTGTCCGAGGATCAGGCCGCCGCCGCCGAGGTGCTGAAATCCCGCGCCGACGCCTTTGGCGTGACGTTGCTGAAGGGCGTGACCGGCTCGGGCAAGACCGAGGTCTATCTGGAGGCCGTGGCCGAATGCCTGCGCAAGGGGCGGCAGGCGCTGGTCCTGTTGCCCGAGATCGGCTTGACCGAGGGTTTCCTGGAACGGGTCGAGGCGCGCTTCGGTCACCGGCCCGGCGAATGGCACTCGGGCGCCACGATGACCGAGCGTCGGCGGCTTTGGCGCATGGCCGCCGAGGGCGGGGTGCAGATGGTGGTGGGCGCGCGCTCGGCGCTGTTCCTGCCGTATCGCGACCTCGGTCTGATCATCGTCGACGAGGAACACGACGGCTCCTACAAGCAGGACGAGGGCGTGCATTACAACGCGCGCGACATGGCGGTGCTGCGCGCGTCGCAATGTCAGGCGCAGGTGGTGTTGGCTTCGGCCACGCCGTCCTTGGAGAGCTGGGTCAATGCCGAGACGGGCAAATACGAGCGGCTCGACCTGCATGCGCGCTTCGGTGTGGCCGAGCTGCCCGAGATGCGCGCGCTGGACCTGCGCGGGCAGAAGCTGCCGCATGGGACATGGATCGCGCCGGCGCTGAAGGCCGAGGTCGATCAGCGGATCGAGGCGAAGGAGCAGTCTCTCCTGTTCCTCAACCGCCGTGGCTATGCGCCGGTGACCACCTGCCGCGCCTGTGGCCATCAGATCCAGTGCGAGCATTGCGATTCGCGCATGGTCGAGCACCGCTTCCACAACCGCCTGATGTGCCACCAATGCGGCGCGACGGCCCCCATCCCGACCGCTTGTCCCGAATGCAAGACCGAGGGCTCCATGCACCCCATCGGCCCCGGCGTCGAGCGACTGGAAGAGGAGGTCCGCGCGACCTGGCCCGACGCACGGGTGGCGGTTTTGTCGTCCGACCTGTTCGGCTCGGCCCGCGCGCTGAAGGAGCAGATCGCCGAGATCGCGGCGGGCGGGGCGGATATCGTCATCGGCACGCAGCTGGTGGCGAAGGGGCACAACTTCCCGCTGCTGACCTTGGTCGGCGTGATCGACGCGGATCTGGGTCTGCATGGCGGCGATCTGCGGGCGGCCGAGCGGACGTTTCAGCTGATCCGGCAGGTCGCGGGCCGGGCGGGGCGGCATGACCGGCCGGGCCTCGCGCTGTTGCAGACGCACCAGCCGGACCATCCTGTGATTCAGGCGATCCTCAAGGGCGATGACGAGGGGTTCTGGAAGGCCGAAGCTGCCGAGCGGCAGGCGCTGGGCATGCCGCCCTATGGACGGTTGGCGGGGATCATCCTGACCTCGACCTCGGTGGAACATGCCTTCGAGGCCGGGAACCTTCTGGCGCAGAACGCCGATCCGCTCTTCGCCATCGGCGCGCAGCTGTTCGGCCCGGCACCGGCGCCGATTGCGCGGGTCCGGGGGCGGCACCGGGTGCGGCTGCTCATCAAGGCGGCGAAGGGTGCGCCGCTGCAAGGCGCGATCCGGCGCTGGCTGGCGGGGTTGAAGCTGCCGGGCGATACGCGGTTGGCCGTCGATATCGACCCGCAGAACTTCTGGTGATCCGGCGCGCGCGGGTTATCTTTGCCGCGCAAGAAGGAGAGTGCCATGTGGGAAGACCGCTATCGCAGCCAAGACGACTATCTGTTCGGCACCGCCCCGGCGCAGTTCCTGACGGAGAACCCGTGGCTGGTGATCCCGAACGGCACCGCATTGGCGGTCTCGGACGGTGAGGGGCGCAACGGGGTGCACATGGCTGCCTCAGGGATGCATGTCACCTCGTTCGATCTGTCGCCCACAGCCGTGGGCCGCGCGCGGGCCTTGGCGGCGGGGCGCGGCGTGTCCATTGACGCTCGGGTCTGCGACTGGAAGGGCTGGGAATGGGAGCGGCCCTTCGATCTGGTGCTGGGCATCTTCATCCAATTCATGCCGCCCGAGGCACGACCGGCACAATTCGCCGACCTCGCACGGACCCTAAAACCCGGGGGTCGGCTGGTCCTGCATGGCTATACCCCCGAGCAGGTGGCACTGGGCACGGGCGGCCCGCCCGATCCGGCGCAGATGTGGACGCCGCAGATCCTGACCGCCGCCTTCCCCGGTTGGCGCATCGAGCGCCTCGCCACTTATGAGCGCGAGGTGCAGGAGGGGCGCGGGCACCAGGGCCGCTCGGCTTTGATCGACTTCGTCGCCACGAAGCCCTAAGGCCTGGTGCCGGTCGATAATCCTTGCGTTTCTTGCTGTTAGTCGTTTCCTGGCAGCATGGTAAAGTTAATTCTGATGCATAAGGCCGACTCAATCTACGAGGATGAGCCGGACGTCGTGTATGATTTCCCACGCGCTTATCTGAAGGCCGTGCAGGAGGCTGTCGGGGACTGGATCCTTTATTACGAGCCGGTCAAGGCGGGCCCGCGCGGCTATTTCGCCGTCGCGAAAATCAGCCAGGTCATCGAGAAGCCGAAAGTCGCGGGACGCTACCTCGCCCTGATCGAGCCGGGCAGCTTCTTGCCCTTTGACACCCCGGTACCCCGGCTCGAAAACGGGACTCCCTTCGAGACGACGCTGGCCGAGGCCGATGGCACACCGAAGAAAGGCGGTGCTGTTCAGCTAGCGGTGAGACGGCTCCCGGAGGTTGACTTTGCGCGGATCGTCAATCGCGGATTGCCACAGGACCTCATCGCGATGGAGGCCAGCCGCTACGGTGCGACGGCAGATGAGTTTGCCAGCGGTGCCGAGACCTTTGAACGGCCGGTTCTGGAGCGCCTTGTGCAGCGTCCCTATCGCGAGGTCGCCTTTCGTCGAAAGGTACGCGAGGCCTATGGCTACCGATGCGCGATGTCAGGGTTGATGCTGCGCAATGGTGGTGGCCGACCCGAAGTGCAAGCGGCCCATATCCGGCCCGTGCAGGACCAAGGCAGCGACTCGGTACGGAATGGCTTTGCGCTTTCCGGTACGTTGCATTGGATGTTTGACCGCGGCTTGCTCTCGGTCGCTGACGATTGCCAAACGATCCTTGTCTCTCACAACAAGGTTTCCGGCGATGTGATCGATCGGCTGCTGCCGGCGGACCGGAAACTCATCTTGCCCCTTGATCCGAATGACCGGCCTCATCCACGCAACCTTCAGTGGCACAGAGAGAATGTCTTCGGCCGGGTTTTGAACGACGAGGCGCCAACCTGGGATGGCTGACCGCCCTCAAGCCTTCAGGATGATGCAGGTCGTCGAGCCCGTCGCGTAGATCTTGCCGTCCTCGACGCCGACGATGGTCGCCTCGGCCACCGCGGTCGAGCGCCCGGCGTGCTGCACGCGCGAGCGGCATTCGACCAGCGTGCCCGGTTTCAGCGCGCGGGTCAGATTCACCTTGTATTCCAGCGTCGTATAGCCGGAACCCGCCGGCAGCACCGAAGCCACCGAGCAGCCCAGAGCCGAGTCGAGGATGGTGCCGTACCAGCCGCCGTGAACCCCGCCCATCGGGTTGAAATGCTTGAATTCCGGCGTGCCGCGGAAGGCGACTTCGCCTTCGTTCACCTCGTGCAGGCGGAAGTTCATGACCTCGGCGATGGGGGCGCCGGCGACCCGGCCCTCGAGGATCGCGCGCATGTATTCGAGCCCAGACATCGCCGCGACTTCGGCGCGGCTGGGCAGTTCCTCGGGCGATTTGGCGACGAATTGTTCCGGCATGAGCCCCTCCCTTGCTGCGGGAAAAGCTAGGCAGCGCAGGCGGCTGGGGCCAGTAGGCACGGCGCGCGGGAACGCAACGTCATGGCGCGCCGGATCAATTGGGGACCATCACTCGTGCCGGGCCAGCCAGACGAGCATCTCCTCCAACTGCGGGCGGCGGGTGGCGATGACCTCCTCGGCCATGGCGCGGACCTCGGGGCTGTAGCCATGGGTCAGGACGACCTCGGCCAGCTCGATGGCGCGTTGATGCTGGGGAACCATGGCGCGGACGAAATCCAGATCGGCGTCGCCGGTGAGGGGCACGTCGAGCATCTCGGCCGCCTGCATGTCGATGGCGGCCATGGCCTGACCCGAGGGGGTGTTGGGCGTCTGGGCCTGGGTCGGGGTGGCAAGCAGGGTCAAGGCGGCGAGAAGGCGAAACATGGAGGGCTCTCGGATCGGGGACGGAGGGAGAACCCGGCACGGGCGGTGCGGGTTCCCCGGATCGGATCGGTTTGGTGATCAGGCGGTGCGGGCTTCCGCCAGTGCCTCGGGCAGGACGCGGGCGAAGGCGTCGAGCTCGGCGTCGGGGCCGACGCTGACGCGGATACAGCGGTCATGCGGCGCGACGAAGGGCATGCGGATGAAGACCCCGCGCTTCACCACCCCGGCCAGCACCTTGCGGGCGAAATCGCCGTCGCGGCCGCAGTCGATGGTGACGAAATTGGTGGCCGAGGGCAGGGCGGTGAGCCCGTTATCGGCGGCGATCTGGCCGATGCGGGCGCGGGCGGCCACCACCTTGGCGACGGTTTCGGCCAGATAGGCCTCGTCCTGCAGGGCGGCCAGCGCGCCGATCTGCGCCGCGCGGTTCATGCCGAAATGGTTGCGCACCTTGTCGAAGGCCGCGACGAGGCCCGGTGCAGCGATGGCATAGCCCACCCGCGCGCCCGCCATGCCGTAACCCTTCGAGAAAGTGCGGAAGCGGATCACGCGCTCGTCGCTCGGGTCGATCGCCGGGGCAGTGCCTTCGGGGGCGAATTCGATATAGGCCTCGTCCAGCGCCAGCAGGGTGCCCGCCGGCACGGCATCAATGGCCTTCTGGATCACCTCGGCCGGGTGCCAGCTGGCCATCGGGTTGTCAGGGTTCGCAAGGTAGACGATCTTCGCGCCGACCTCGGTAGCCTTGGAGATCAGCGCCTCGGGGTCCTCGTGGTCGCCCTTGTAGGGCACCTTGTGCAGGGTGCCGCCGAAGCCTGCGACGTGGTAGTTGAAGGTCGGATAGGCGCCCTCGGACGTGACCACCGGATCGCCCTGTTCCACCAGCAGCCGGACCAGATAACCGAGCAACCCGTCGATGCCTTCGCCCACGATGATATTGGCGGGGCTGACGCCCAGCTTCGCGGCAAGCGCCTGTTTCAGGTCGTGGTTCTCAGGGTCGCCATACATCCACTGGCCCGCCGAAGCGGCCTCCATCGCCGCAATAGCGCGGGACGAGGGGCCGAAGCCGTTCTCGTTGGCGCCCAAACGGGCCTCGAAGGCGCCGCCGCGCGCGCGTTCCTGCGTCTCGGGGCCGACGAAGGGTACGGTGGCGGGCAGGGTCTGCACGAGGGCGGTGTAGCGGGGGCTCATTCGGCGGTTTCCTCAGGGTTCTGCAGCCAGCTCCAGACGCGGAGCGGGGTCAGGGGCATGTCGACATGGCGCACCCCGCGCGGCCAGAGCGCATCCAGCGCGGCATTGGACAGGGCGGCCAGCGCACCGACGGTGCCGGCCTCGCCGCAGCCCTTCATGCCGATCGGGTTGTTCTTCGACGGCGTGGGTTCGCTGACGAAGCGGATGTTCGGCACATCCGCCGCGCGCGGAACGGCGTAATCCATCAGGCTGCCTGTCTGCAACTGGCCATCGGCGTCAAAGGCGATGTCTTCCATCACCGCCTGCCCGAAACCCTGCACGACACCGCCATGCACCTGCCCCTCGGCCAGCTGCGGATGCATCAGCACGCCGAGGTCATCGACGGCAAGGTAGCGGTCCAGCCTCAGCGCGCCGGTCTCTGGGTCGATCTCGACCTCGCAGAGATGCGCGCCGTTGGGGAACGACCGCCCGGGCAGTTTCGTGCGCTTCTCATGGCGCAGAAGGTCGGTGCGGCCTTTGGAACGCGCGAGGTCGGCGGCCTCCAACAGTGTCAGCCGGCGGTTCGAGCCGGGGGCCGAGAAGATGCCGTCCTCGAAGCTGAAGGGAGCGGCCTCGATCTCGGCTTCGAGGAAACTGGTGAAGGCGGCGACCATCTGTTCGGCCGTGCCATGCGCCGCCGTGGTCTGCACGGTGACCGAACGCGATCCGCCGGTGCCGCCGCCACGCACGATCAGATCGCTGTCGCCCTGGACGATTTCGATCTGCTCGAACGGCAGGCCGGTGATGTCGGCGAGGTATTGGGCATAGACGGTCTCATGCCCCTGACCATTCGACTGGGTGCCGACATAGAGCTTCACGCCCGTCTCGGTGAATTCGATCACCGCGCCCTCGGTATCCTCGCCAAGGATGGATTCGATGTAATAGGCGAGGCCCAAGCCGCGCAGCATCCCCTTGGCTTCGCTGGCTTTTCGCCGGGCTTCGTAGCCGTCGACCTCGCCGAGGTTATCGGCGCGGGCCAGCACGCGGGCGAAGGAGCCGACGTCATAGGTCATCTCGCCGGGCGTGGTGTAGGGGAAGGCGGCTTCGGGGATGAAGTTGCGGCGACGGAGCTCGAACGGCGAGAGGCCCAGCTCGCGCGCGGCGGTGTCCATGGTGCGTTCCAAGAGCGTGATCGCCTCGGGCCGGCCGGCGCCGCGATAGGCGTCGACGGGGGTGGTGTGGGTGTAGATGCCCTCGACGTCGAGGGTCGCGCAGGGGATGGCGTAGACGCCGGTGAAGACCTTGGAGAACAGCTCGGACTGGATGTTCTGGGCGAATTGCGAGTTGTAGGCGCCGAGATTCGAGCGCGTGTTGACCCGGTAGGCGAGGATGCGGTGGTCGGCGTTAAAGGCCAGTTCCGCCGTGCTTTCCAGATCCCGCGCGCCGTTGTCGGCGAGCATCGCTTCCGAGCGGTCGGAGATCCAGGCGACCGGGCGGCCCAGCTGGATCGCCGCCTGCGCGGTCGCGTATTGCTCGGGGTATTGCATGGTCTTCATGCCGAAGCCGCCGCCCACGTCCGGCGTGGTGACATGGACCTGCTCAGGCGTCAGGTTCAGCACGCGTGCGAGTTCGCGCTTGTGGTTCCAGACGCCCTGGCCGTTGAAGGCGAAATGCAGCCGCTCGCCGTCCCAATCGGCCAGCGCGGCGCGGGGCTCCATGCTGACGGTGGTGACGCGGTTCTGGCGCACCGAGAGGGTGGTCACATGCGCGGCCTTGGCGAAGGCGGTCTCGACGGCCTCGGTGTCGCCGAGGTGGAATTCGACGGGCAGGTTCTCAGCGACCTCGGCATGAACGAGAGGGCCGCCGCGCCAGAGGTCCAGATGGGCGGGCTGTTCGTCGAAGTCCAAGAGGATCGCCTCGACCGCGTCGCGGGCCTGTTCCAGCGTCTCGGCCACGACCATGGCGACGGGCTCGCCGACATGGCGCATGACGCCATCGGCGAGGATCGGGCGGTGCGTGGCGCGGCCTTGGCGGCCGAGACGGTCCTTGGACAGCACGGCCCAGAGGCCCGCCGTGACGCCCGCCTGCTTCAGGTCAAAGGCGGTGAGAACGGCATGGACGCCGGGCATCTCCTTGGCGTCCGAGGTGTCGAGTTCGGTGATCACCCCATGCGCGACGGGTGCGCGGAGGAAGGCGGCGTGCAGGCAGCCCTCGGGCAGGGTGTCCGCCAGATAGCGTCCGGTGCCGGTGAGGAAGCGGATATCCTCGCGTCGGGCGACGCCTTGCGATTTTCCGAATGCGCGCATGATCCTCCCCCATCCTGTCGGGCGGGAGGATACAAGCGCAGGGGCCGAGGGCAAGGGGCAGGCGATCAGCCTTGCAGGTCGCGCTCCCAGAAGGTGCGGCCGGTCGCGGGATCGGCGTAGACGGTGACAGTCTCGCCCAACGCGGGCAGATCGACGGCCGGGTAGGGGCGGGAGGTGCCGATCACGCCGGCGCTGTCGCGAAAGGCGAGGATCGCGGGCGAGGGAGAGGCGGCGTTGACGGGCTGGATCGCGCGGACCTCGGCCTCGCGCCGTTCGCCGTGGCGGGCCGCGCGACGGAGCGGCTGATGGGCGCGCTGACCGAGGCCACAAAGTCCACCGCCGGCCAGCAGCAGCGCCAGCCCGACCCAGAGTGACATCCCACCGACCGCCGCATTTCGGCCAGGGTCGAGCTGGGCGATCTCCGGGGCGTCGGGCAGCAGCGTGACCGGATACGATGTGCCGGGGCGGGCCTGTTCGTAAAACCTCTCGGACACGCCGAACTCGCGGGTGGTCGTCGGACCCGAGGGGAGGGTGTAGCGCGCCGTGACGCGGTAGCTGCGCTGATGGGTGCCATTGGTCGAGCGGCGGTCATCGATCCGGCGGTCGGGGATCAGGGCCTCGACCTGCACGCCGCCGCGCGCCAGTGTCGAGGCCTCAAACGCATGCCACGCCGAGAGGGCCAGCAGGCCGGCAGCGGCTAGCATCAGAAGCAGTCCGATCACGAAGGCAGCGCTTCGGAACGGGCGGAAAGGCGGCGGGGCCGGGCGGGGGGTGGTTTGGGTCAAAACTCTCCCTCCCAATAGCCACGACCACTTTTGGGGTCGATCCAGACGGTGATCTCGCTGCCTTCCGGGGGCAGGTCCGCGCGGGGAAGCGGGCGGGTCCGCCCGGCGATCAGGCCGGTGGCGCCACCCCCATAGGCATGGCCGATCCATGCCATCTCGGCCCGGGGTGGGCGTTTGCCGCCCTTGCGGCGACCGTAGCGGCGGATGTCCGTGACCTCGGCGACGATCGGCTGTCCCTTGCGGGCTGCGCGGCGCTGGCGGAACAGGCCGCGGGCGTAGGCGCCGAGGCTGGCGGCGGCCAAGACGCCGAAGATCGTGGCGCCGGTGAGGGCGCCCCAAGCGGTGCGTTGGGTGCCGCCGTCGGACAGCTCCCAGATCTCGGGGCGAGAGGCTGAGTAGCGCAGGGCGACGACCTCGCCCGGTTCGAAATTGTCATATTCCGACGAGCTGGCGGGTTGCCGGGCGAAATGGGGCGCGCCGGTCTGATCCTCGTAGCGCAGGACGATGGCATAGGTGATGCGGATCCGCCCGGTGCCACTGCGGTGCCGCTCACGGGCCCGGTCGATGGCAACGGCGGAGGTCTCGATCCCGTCCCGGGCGAGCAGGGCGGCTTCGCCCAGCGTCTGGCTGGCGCCGTAGCCGAAGACGGCCATCAGCACGACAAGGACCAACCCCAGCCAGAGGGTCACTGGGCTGGTCGCGGCCTTGAGCGACAATCGCGGTCGGGACATGAGCAGGCTCCGGAAAGGGGTCGCTTTCCGGTCAGTCTAGGCAAAAAGGCGCCGGGTTCAAAACCGGCGCCTTCAATTCGCGAGAAAAACTTCAGGCCGCGTTCGAGGTTGAGGCCAGTTTCGCCCCGGCGCTGAAATCCGCGAGGGTGCGGGCCGCCGCATCCAGCGCGCCCGATCCATGCGGAATGCCAAGCGCCTTGAGCCCGGTGTCGACCACCGCCAGCATGCCGAGGGTCATCGGTGCGTTCACATGACCCATATGCGCGAGGCGGAAGAAGGCGTCGCCCTTGGGATCGCCCGGCTCGGCCATACCGAGGCCGATGCCCAGCGTGACACCGGCCTCATGCTCGGTCCATTGACGCAGGCGCGTGCCGTCGGCGCCCGAGAGGCGGGCGGCGGTCACGGCATGGGCGCGGTGCTCGGGATTGGCGATGTTCAGGCGGAAGGCGCCGTCGGTGCCCCAGGCCTCTGCCGCGGCCCAGACGGCCGAGGCGAGCGCGGTGTGGCGGTTCCAGACGTTCTCCATGCCCTCTTCCAGCAGCATGGTGACGGCTTCGCGCAGGCCGAACAGGTGGTGCGTCGGCGCGGTGCCGAACCAGTTCTCATAGAAGAACTTGGCGCTGCCGCGGGTGCGCCAGTCCCAATAGGGGGTGCGCAGATCGGCCTTGGCACCGACGTCGCGGGCCTTGTCCGAGAAATACACCAGACCGAGGCCCGGCGGGGTCATCAGACCCTTCTGGCTGGCGGTGATCATCACGTCGACGCCCCAGGCCTCGGTGTGGAACTCGTCACAGCCAAGGGAGGCGATGCAATCGACCATCAGAAGGCCCGGATGGCCGAGGTCATCCATCAACTTGCGGATCGCGGCGACGTCGTTGCGCACCGAGGTGGCGGTGTCGACATGCGTGACCAGCACGGCCTTGGCGTCGGGCGCGGCTTTCAGCGCGGCCTCGGCCCGGTTCAGGTCGATGGGCGAGTTGAGGCCGAAATCGGTGATCAGCGCCTCGACCCCCAGCGCGGCGGCATGTTCCGCCCAGCCGTGGCCGAAACGGCCGGTCGCCAGCACGATGGCCTTGTCCCCGCGTGAGAAGACGTTGGTGTTCGCCGCTTCCCAGGTCGCGTGGCCGTTGCCGATGTAGATGGCGAGGTTCTGCTTGGCCCGGGCTACGGTCTTCAGGTCCTCGCGCAGGCCGGCGACCATGTCCACAAGGTCGCCCTCGTAGATGTTCGGCGCGGCGTTATGCATCGCGTTGAGCACGCGGTCGGGCATGACCGACGGGCCGGGAATGGCGAGGTAGGTGCGTCCGTTGGACAGGGTCATAGCAGTGTCTCCTTACGCCGATATCGTTAGATCCGGGCCCGAGCAGGGTCAACGCTGAACAGGTGTAAAGATGCAGGCTCTGCGCGGTTGCCTGCATCATGGGCGCGTTCCCGCCCCTTGCGGAGACGGACGGGATGATCGAGGCGGCATTGGCCGAAACGGAATTGGCCGAGCGGGTGGTTTGCGTCACGCAGCGCAGCGCGGCCGAGAGGCGCGCGGCATGGGCGCAGGCGCTTTGGCAGGATCACGGCGCGCTGCGGCTTTGGTGGAAGACCCGTGCGCAGGTGGCGCCGGGCGTCTGGCGCTCGAATCAACCGGGGCCGCTGGATATCGCGCGGTTCTCGGCGATGGGGATCCAGCGGGTGGTGAACCTGCGCGGGGCCTCGGACCGCGGGCCGTATCTGTACGAGGCAGCGGCCTGCCGGGCCGAGGGGCTGGAACTGATCGACCTGCCGTTGATCTCGCGCAAGGCGCCCGATCGCGCGATGCTGCTGGCGCTGGTGGATCTTTTGACGGAGCTTGAGCCGCCGGTCGTGCTGCATTGCAAGTCCGGGGCCGATCGGACCGGGCTGGCCGTGGCTTTGTGGCGGATCCTGCGGCAGGGCGACAGTGTGGCCGAGGCCTCGCGGGCCTTGTCGTGGCTGCATGGCCATAATCCGCGCGGGCGGGCGGGGCTGATGGGCCAGATCTTGCGGGACTACGCGGCGCAGGGCGAGGCCGAGGGCATAGGGATGCGCGACTGGGCCGCAACTCTTTACGACCCTGAGGGCCTGCCCGAGCGTTTCCAGCGCTGGCTCAAGCGATAGCCACGGCCGCGGGGCTGTCCTTGACCGGATCGCGCGCCTATATCGGGGGCATGACCCAGACCCAGACGCCCCCGCTTTCGCCTGACACCCGTTGCGCTCCCGTTTCGGGCCGTGCCTTGTTGCGGGTGACGGGGCCGGACCGTGAGAAGTACCTGCAGGGCCTCGTGACGCAGGACATGGGCCGCGTGATGCGCGAGGGGATCGGCTATGCCGCGCTGCTGACGCCTCAGGGCAAGCTGATCGCGGATTTCTTCCTCGTGGTGCAGGGCGAGGCGATCCTTGTCGATGTGGCCGAGGATCTGGTCGAGGATCTGGCACGGCGTCTGTCGATGTTCAAGCTGCGCAGCCAAGTCGCGCTGGAGCCGGTGGCGATGCCGGTGACGCTTGGCGTGGGCCCGGCGCCCGAGGGCGCGCTGGCGGATCCGCGGGCCGAGGGGATGGGTTGGCGGCTGTATGGCGCGGCGCTGGAGCAGGGCGAGGCGGTCGATTGGGATGCGCTCCGCATCGCCGCCCGCGTGCCCGAGACGGGGGCCGAGCTGGTGTCGGGCGACAGTTTCATCCTCGAACTGGAGTTCGAGCGTCTGCGCGGCGTCGATTTCCGCAAGGGCTGCTATGTGGGACAGGAGGTCACCGCCCGCATGCACCACAAGACCACCCTGCGCAAACGTCTGGTGCGGGTGGAGGTGGCGGCGTCGGTGCCGGTCGGTACGCCGGTGTTGATGGCCGACGGGCGCGAGGCCGGGGTGCTGTACACCCAATCGGGCGGCAAGGGGCTGGCGCTGATGCGGCTGGACCGGGCCGAAGGACCCCTGACTGCCGACGGCGTCGCGGTGAGCGTCCCCGAGGCCGAGCGGGTCTGAGCAGCCTGAACCCGGCGATGAAAAACGGGCGCGCCGTGAGGGCGCGCCCGTTTTCGTTTTGCTGCAGGCCCGTTCAGGCCTTTGTCTCGCCCACCGGCAACAGCGCCACGGCGACGCGGCGGCCTTCGGACAGAAGAACGTTGTAGGTCCGGCAGGCGGCGGGTGAGGCCATGACCTCGGCCGGGACACCGGCCTCGTCCAGCGCCTTGCGGAACTCAGGCGGCAGATGGGCCACGTCCGGGCCCATGCCGATGAACAGCACGTCCACCTGACCGGCGAGCGGCTTCAGCGTCTCGAGGTCGCCAATCCCGCCCCAGGCCACAACCTGACCCGGCGCGATCACCACCGGCGCAGGATGGGCGGTGCCATCCAGCCGGAAGTAATCCGCGCCATAGCCCTCGATGGGCTTCGCTTCACCGAAGTCGATCTCGGTCAGTTTCATTTCGCGTCCGAGGTCTTGAACTGGGTTCCGGCCTTGTCGGCGCCCTTGCCCCAATCACGCTTCACGCCGAGGCGCTTCACGACGACCGCAGCCACATAGACCGACGACCAGGTACCGACGAAGACGCCCCAGATCATCGCGAAGACGAAGCCGCGGATCACGTCGCCACCCAGCACGAACAGCGAGATCAGTGCGATCAGGGTGGTGAACGAGGTCATCAAGGTGCGGGTCAGCGTCTCGTTGAGCGAGAGGTTGATGATCTCCTCGACCGGGCGCTGCTTGAACTTGATGAGGTTCTCGCGGACGCGGTCGAAGACCACCACGGTGTCGTTCAGCGAATAGCCGACGATGGTCAGCAGGGCCGCAATGGTGGTCAGATCGAAGCGCATCTGCAGCACGACGAAGACACCGATGGTCAGGATGATGTCGTGCACCAGCGCGGCGACGGCCCCGAGGGCGAATTGCCACTCGAACCGCAGCCAGATGTAGACCAGCACCGCGCCGAGGGCGGCGATGACGGCGAGGATCGCTTCCTGCACCAGCTCGCCCGAGACTTTCGGACCCACCGATTCCACCGAGGTGAACTGCAGCGTGTCGTCATAGCCCTGCAGCGCGGCCTCGACCTGCGACAGGGTCGCGGGCGTGACGGATTCGGCCTCGCCCTGCGCCTGGATGCGGATCATGGCGACGTTCTGCTCGGGGCCATAGGTCGGGTCGAAGACCTCGGTAATGGCCACGTCGCCCAGCTCCAGCGGCGCAATGGCGTCGCGGTAGGCGCCGATGTCGATCGGCTGGGTGGCCTCGGTCCGGATTGAGGTGCCGCCCCGGAAGTCGATGCCGAAGTTGAGCCCGATCGAGAAGAAGGCGACGATCGAGGCGACCACAAGGATCATGGACAGGCCGAAGGTGTATTTCCACGGCGCCATGAAGTTGAAGTTGGTGTCGTCAGGGACGATTTTCAGACGGAACATGATGGCAGGCTCCTCAGAGGTTCAGCGTCTTGGGACGGCGGCGTTCGAACCACCAGACGATGATCAGCCGCGTGACGAAGATCGCCGAGAAGACCGAGGTGATGATCCCCAGTCCCAGCGTGATGGCAAAGCCGCGCACCGGGCCCGAGCCGAGGGCGAACAGGATGGCGGCGGTGATGAAGGTGGTGATGTTGGCGTCAAGGATGGCCGACATCGCCCGCTCGTAACCCAGCTCGATGGCGCGGGCAGGGCCACGGGTCGTGCGCAGTTCCTCGCGGATACGCTCGAAGATCAGCACGTTCGCGTCGACGGCCATACCGATCGTCAGCACGATCCCGGCGATGCCCGGCAGTGTCAGGGTGCCGCCGATGAGCGAGAGGATGGCGAAGATCATGGCGATGTTGAACGCCAGCGCCAGGTTCGCGATCCAGCCGAACAGACCATAGCTGAGGCCCATGTACAGCAGCACGGCCACCATGGCGACCACGGCGGCGATCTTGCCCGAGTCGATGCTGTCCTGACCCAGTTCCGGGCCGATGGTGCGCTCTTCGAGGAAGGTCATCTGGGCGGGCAGGGCGCCGGCACGCAGCAGCACGGCCAGCTGGGTCGATTCCTCAACCGTGAAGCGGCCGGTGATGATACCCGAGCCGCCGGGGATGGCCGACTGGATGGTCGGGGCCGAGACGACCTCGTTGTCCAGCACGATGGCGAAGGGGCTGCCGATGTTCTCGGCGGTGTAGACGCCGAAGGCCCGCGCACCGGCCGGGTTGAAGCGGAAGCTCACGGCGGGGCGGTTGTTCTGGTCGAAGGTCGGCTGGGCGTCGGTCAGCTGCTCGCCGCTGACGACGGCCGTCGATTCGAGGATGTAGTAGAGGCCCTCATCGTTCATCGACGGTGCGATCATCTGGCGGGCTTCCAGCGAGGCCTCGGCATCCGAGGTCACGCGGACCACTGGGTGGAAGGTCAGGCGGGCCGTGGTGCCGATCAGGTCCTTCAGCTCCTCGGCGGAGCCGATGCCGGGCACCTGGATCAAGATGCGGTCCGCGCCCTGACGCAGGATCGTCGGCTCGCGCGTGCCGACTTCGTCGACGCGGCGGCGGATGATCTCCAGCGACTGGCGCATGGTGCGATCATCGGTGGCCAGACGCTCGGCCTCGGACAGGGTGACGACGATCTGCTCGCCCTCGATATGGATGTCGAGGTCTTGCTGGCCGATGCCGGTCAGGGTCTGCATCGGCTGCGACAGCGTCTGAACCATGGTCAGCGCCTGTTGCAGATGCTCGGCATTGGCGATGGCGACACGCAGGGTGCCCGCATCATCGGACGGCATGCGGCGCACGCCACCGAAGGTCGCACGCTCGCCGCGCAGCAGGTCGCGGACCTCGGGCCAGAGGGCGTCGATGCGGTCGGCATAGACGTCGGAGACATGGACTTCGGCCAGAAGATGCGCGCCACCGCGCAGGTCGAGGCCGAGGTTCACGAGGTCGGTGGGCAGCCAGTCGGGCCAGAGCGCGCGGGCGGCCTGGGTCTCGGCGGTGTCGGTGCCGGCCTCGATGGCGGTGACGGCGTCATTGTGACGCTCGACCCGGTCGTAGAACAGGTTGGGGGCAGAGAAAGCGACGGCACCGAGGCAGATCAGCAAGATCAGCGCGCGCTTCCACAGGGACAGTTGCAGCATGGGGATACCTTGCGATGCGAACGGGCCCGTGAGGCGGGAACGCCGGGGCCCGGAAACGCGAAAGGCCGCAGCGCAGGAGCGCGGCGGCCGGGAGAGAGCGGCTTATTCGCTGACCGCGGGCTCGGTCTTGGAGAGCACGCCGGTGATCGTCGAACGGACCACCCGGACCTTGACCCCCTCGGCGATTTCGATCTCGACCTCGCCGTCTTCCTTGACCTTCGACACCTTGCCGATCAGGCCGCCCGCGGTGACGACCTGGTCGCCCCGGCGCAGGGCCTCGATCATGCTGCGGTGCTCTTTGGCCTTCTTCTGCTGCGGACGGATCAGCAGCAGCCACATGATCCCGAAGATCAGGACGAAGGGGACGAGCGACGAGACGAGGCTGCCCGCACCGGCGGCACCGGCGGTCTGGGCAAAGGCGGGGGTGATGAACATGGGGCTCCTCGGTTGATCATCGGGCCGGGAAAGCCCGGCAGAATTGGCGCGCACCCTATATGGGGGCTGATACGAGTTCAAGCGAGGGGGGGAGGGGAAAACGCCGCAGCCGCGAGCGATAACACCCCCGTGTTCAGGCTCGAAGCTCCCTGCGTCGCGCCCCTTGTCATCTTCGTTCCTAAAATATCCCGGGGGTGAGCCCGCAGGGCGAGGGGGCAGCGCCCCCTTCCTTCCTTCAGGCGGCCGAGCGTAGCGAGGCCCCCGGTCGCCCGCGGAGCCCGTCCCGAAGGGGCGGGGGACAAGGGCGAAACCCCTCTCCGGCAGCCACAACAGCAAAAGGCCCCGCACGGGGCGGGGCCTTTCAATCTCGGATCGGGACCGATCAGCTCTTGGCCAGATCGCGCAGCACGTAGTGCAGCACGCCACCGTGCTTGACGTAATCCACCTCGATTTCCGTATCGATGCGGCACTTCAGCTGGATGGTCTTGGTCGAGCCGTCCTTGAAGGTGATCGTGCAGGGCACGGTCGAGAGCGGCTTGATGTCGTCCGACAGCCCGTCGATCGCCACCGTCTCGTCGCCGGTCAGACCCAGCGTCTTGCGGGTGTCGCCGCCGGTGAACTCGAACGGGATGACGCCCATGCCGACGAGGTTCGAGCGGTGGATACGCTCGAAGCTCTCGGCGATGACCGCCTTGACGCCCAGCAGGTTGGTGCCCTTGGCCGCCCAGTCGCGCGACGAGCCGGCGCCGTATTCGATGCCACCGAAGATCACCAGCGGCACGCCGGCGTCCTGGTATTCCATCGCGGCGTCGTAGATCGAGGTCTGTTCGCCGTTCGGGCCCTTGGTGTAGCCGCCTTCAACGCCGTCCAGCATCTCGTTCTTGATGCGGATGTTGGCGAAGGTGCCGCGCATCATGACTTCGTGGTTGCCGCGGCGCGAACCGTAGCTGTTGAAGTCCTTCGGCGCGACCTGACGCTCGGTCAGGTACTTGCCGGCCGGGGTGGTCGCCTTGAACGAACCCGCGGGCGAGATGTGGTCGGTGGTGATCATGTCGCCCAGCACAGCCAGAACCCGGGCGCCGGTGATCGGGGCGATATGGCCCTTCTCCTTCGACATGCCCTGGAAGTAGGGCGGGTTCTGGATGTAGGTCGACGAGGCCGGCCAGTCGTAGGTTTCACCGCCCGAGACCTTCACGCCCTGCCATTTTTCGTCGCCCTTGAAGACGTCGGCATACTTGGCCTGGAAGGCTTCGCGGGTGACGACGCGGTCGACCAGCTCGGCGATCTCGGCATCGGTCGGCCAGATGTCCTTCAGGTAGACGTCCTTGCCGTCGGCGGTTTGCGCCAGCGGCTCGGAGGTCAGGTCGATGTTCATGTCACCTGCCAGCGCATAGGCCACGACCAGCGGCGGCGAGGCCAGGTAGTTGGCGCGGACGTCCGGCGAGATGCGGCCTTCGAAGTTCCGGTTGCCCGACAGAACCGAGGTCGCGATCAGGTCGTTTTCGTTGATCGCCTTCGAGATCTCGGGCTGCAGCGGACCCGAGTTGCCGATGCAGGTGGTGCAGCCGAAGCCGACGATGTTGAAGCCGACAGCGTCCAGATCGTCCTGCAGGCCGGCGGCCTTCAGATACTCCTCGACGACCTGCGAGCCCGGCGCCAGCGAGGTTTTCACCCAGGGCTTGCGGTTCAGGCCCAGCTGACGGGCCTTGCGGGCCACGAGGCCGGCGCCGATCAGCACATAGGGGTTCGAGGTGTTGGTGCACGAGGTGATCGAGGCGATCACGACCGAGCCGTCACGCAGCTGGTAGTCTTCGCCTTCGACGGCTGCGGTCTTGCAGATGTCGACCGGCTTGGTCGCGACGGGGCCTTCGTCGGCCATGTCCTTCGCAGCGTCCGACATGTCGAGGCCACGGTAATCGGCGACAACCTTGGTGAAGGACGAGGACGAGTCGGTCAGCGCGACGTAGTCCTGCGGGCGTTTCGGGCCCGAGATCGCCGGCACGATGGTGCCCATGTCCAGTTCCAGCGTCGACGAGTAGATCGGCGCATAGTCCGAGCCACGCCAGAAGCCGTTTTCCTTGGCATAGGCTTCGACGAGGGCCACGCGGGCTTCGTCGCGGCCGGTGTTGCGCAGGTAGCGCAGGGTCTCGTCGTCGATCGGGAAGAAGCCGCAGGTCGCGCCGTACTCCGGTGCCATGTTGGCGATCGTCGCACGCTGGGCCAGCGGCAGGTTGTCGAGGCCTTCGCCGTAGAATTCGACGAATTTGCCGACCACGCCGTGTTTGCGCAGCATCTGCACGACCTTCAGCACGAGGTCGGTGCCGGTGGTGCCTTCGACCATCTTGCCGGTCAGCTTGAAGCCGACGACTTCGGGGATCAGCATCGAGATCGGCTGACCGAGCATCGCGGCCTCGGCCTCGATACCGCCCACGCCCCAGCCCAGAACGGCCGCGCCGTTGACCATGGTGGTGTGGCTGTCGGTGCCGACGAGCGTATCCGGGTAGGCGACCTGCTCACCCGACTGGTCCTTGTCGGTCCAGACGGTCTGCGCGAGGTATTCCAGGTTGACCTGGTGGCAGATGCCGGTGCCGGGGGGCACGACGCGGAAGTTTTCGAACGCGGTCTGGCCCCATTTCAGGAACTCGTAGCGCTCCATGTTGCGCTCGTATTCCAGGTCGACGTTCTTCTGGAAGGCGCGCGGGTTGCCGAATTCGTCGATCATCACCGAGTGGTCGATCACGAGGTCGACGGGCACCAGCGGGTTGATCTTCTGGGCGTCGCCACCGAGGCCCTTGATGCCGTCACGCATGGCGGCGAGGTCGACCACGGCGGGCACGCCGGTGAAGTCCTGCATCAGCACGCGGGCCGGGCGATAGGCGATCTCGCGGGGGTTCTTGCCGCCCTTGGCGCCCCATTCGGCGAAGGCCTTGATGTCCTCGACCGAGACGGTGAACCCGCCATCCTCGAAGCGCAGCATGTTCTCGAGCACGACTTTCAGCGAAGCGGGCAGCTTCGAGAAGTCGCCGAGGCCCGCGGCCTGAGCGGCCGGGATCGAATAATAGGCGATCGACTGACCGCCAACGGTCAGCGTCTTGCGCGTCTTGGCGGTGTCTTTACCGACGATAACAGTCATTGGGGGAGGCTCCCTTCGGGTCAAGAGGGGTTTGGCTGTCCTGCACATGCCTCATCTGGCCCCACCGATCAAGGGGGGCGACGGCATTTTGTATACCATTGTGCACAGAAAATCGGTGTTAGCGCCCGATCCGGCGGCGCCTTGCCACGGGGCTGCCAAGCGGTCCTGCGCTCCGGGGAGAAGGGGGAGCCTTGTGGCATTGGGTCTCCCGGCCCAGTGGCCAATTTTCGACGCTCGCAACCTTGGCAGGGCAGGGTGTGGCGGTCAGGCTCACGCGGCGTTGCCGGGGTGTCACAAGCTGGTGTAACCGGCCCCCGGGCGGGTTGCCCCGGCTTGCGTGGCAGTCCATTTGCCGGTTTGGTAGCGCAAGGTTTCAGGAGAGAGCGCATGACGCTGATCGCACGGATGCAGAAGGGCATCTTGGCGCGGGTGGTCACTGACCCCGCGGCCGGAATGTCACGGGCAACCCTGCGGGCGTTGCGGCTGTCCTGTCTGGGCATGGTTCTGGTCTTCGCCCCGGTCGCCGGACAGGCGCAGGGCGAGAACACCGGCGGTGTCGTTGATCATCCGGTCCTGCTGGAGCTCTACACCGCCCAAGGCTGCGCCTCGTGCCCGCCAGCGGATGACATGCTCATTGACCTCGCCTCGCGCGAGGATGTCATCGCCTTGGCACTTCATGTTGATTACTGGGATTACATCGGCTGGGCCGACACCTTCGCCAGCCGCGCCAATACCGAGCGTCAACAGCGTTACGCGCGCCGGTATGGTCATTCCACGATCTATACGCCGCAGGTGATCGTCAACGGCACCCAGATTGTCGAGGGCTTCCGGGTGATGGAGGTCATGGACACGATCTCCATGCAGCGGGAACGGGCAGGCGAGGTCTCGCTGAGCCTGTCGCGCTCGGCCGAGGGGCTGACGATCCGCGCCGTGCCGACCGAAGAGGCCGCGCCGCAGATCGCCATGGCCTCGCGCCGGTCGGCGACCGCGGGGATGGGGACAAATTCCGTTGTCGGCACGTTGACCATGACCCGCCCGCAGGCCGCCGAGGCCGAAGCCGCCGATGCGCCCGAGGTTGCGGCGGCCGAGCCTGAGGCACCCGTCGCGGAAGGCGGCGCTGGCGAGGCCGAGGCCGCACCGCAGATCGCCGCGGCGCCAGAGGCCCGGCTGGCCATTCCCGCTCCGCAGGCCGAGCCCGCGCGTAACACGCTGGGCCGCCCCGGAAGCGGGCCCTATGCCGTGCAACTGGTCCGCTATCGCCCGATGGACGAGGTCGATATTCTTGGCGGCGAGAATGCTGGCCGGACCTCGCAATACGCGAATATCGTCACCAGCTGGCAGGTCCTGGGCAGCTGGGACATGATGTCTCCGCTGGAAGTGACCGTGCCGCTGGAGGGCGACGAGCCCGCCGTGGTCATCGTGCAGGAAACCGGGCAGGGCGAGGTCGTGGCCTCGGCGCGGTTGCGCTAAGGCCCTCCTTCTTTCGCTGATTTACTCTGGCAGCGTGTCCGGCAGATCGCCGGTATCCGCCGCGCCTTTCCAACGACGATGTGCCCAGAACCACTGGCCGGGATGCGCGAGCACCTGTGCCGAGGCACTGTCGTTGATCGCCTGGGTCATCGTCAGGGCGTCACTGTGCGGGATCGGTTCCTCGACGGTGATGGTGAAGGTCAGCCCGTCCGGATTGCGCGTGGCATAGAGCGGGACCAGCAGCGCCTTGTACTTCAGCGCCATCTTCGCGGCCGAGGTTGCGGTGCGCGCGGGTTTGCCGAGGAAATCCACCAGCTCGCCATGGGCCATGTGCTGATCGCCCAAAAGGCCCAGCATGCCGCCCTTGCGCAGGAAGCGGATCATGTCGGTCATACCCTCGGCCCCGCGCGGGAAGAGGGGTTTGGCGATGCTCTCGATCGTATCGACATAGCGGCGGTTGGTGGCGGGGTTCGACATCGGCTTGTAGAGCCCCCCCACGGCAAAGCCGCGGGCCGAGAGATTGGCGCGCCAGGCATCGTAATTGCCGTAATGCGCCGAGATCAGGATCACCGGACGGCCCTGTGCATGGGCCTCGTCCAGCGCGGCGAGGCCGGGGCCCGAGGGCTGGAACTGCGCGGCACGCTCGGCGAATTCCCGGCCCGAATGCAGCTCGATCAGCGAGCGGCCGAAATTGTCGGCCATCTCGCGGCAGATGCGGCGCTTATCGGCGTCAGACATGTCCGGCAAGACATGGTCGAGATTCGCACGGACCCGGCGGTTCATCGCCAAGGGGGCAAGGACGGTGCGGCTGAACCAGCCCATGAAGGGCACGCGCCAGCGATAGGGCACCTGCTTGGCGGCGCCGATCACCAAGGCGCCCGCGCGGTCCTCGATCCAGTGGCGGACCGAGAGGCGTTGCGGAGGGATGTCGCTTGTCTGGCTCATGCCTGCGGTTCTAGTCCCGGCCTAGATGGCTGTCCAGCAAGGGCGGGCCACATCGGCGGGTCAGAGATGCGGGGCCAGAGCGGTGGCAGCGGGGCGTCAGGGGTGATCGCCCTTGCGGCGGTTGTGCCACCAGACCCATTGGCCGGGATGGGCGCGGACCTGCGCGCCGAAGGCGTCGTTCAGGGCCTGCGTCATCGTCTCGGCGTCAGAGGGCGGCACAGGGGCTTCGACCACGACACGGAAGCCGGGCTTACCCTCGGTGCGGATGCCCCAGACGGGCACCAGCAGGGCGTTGTAGCGCAGGGCCATCTCGGCCATCGACAGCACGGTGCGGGTGGGCCGCCCGAGGAAATCGAGCAGCACGCCCTGCGGTCGGTCGAGATCCATCAGGATGCCCAGCATGCCGCCCTTGCGCAGGAACTTCACCAAAGCGCGCAGGCCCTCGCCGGTATCGGGGAACATCGGCTGGCCCGAGGCCGAGACGGCTTCGACATAGCGCTGGTTCATCACCGGGTTGCCGAGTTCCTTGAAATAGCCGCCGATGGAAAAGCCGCGCCGGATCAGCGCCAGCCGCCAGGCGTCGTAATTGCCGAAATGCGCGGAGACGAGGATCACCGGCCGGCCCTGCGCATGCGCCTCATCGAGCGCGGCAAGGCCGGGGCCTTCGATCGGCAGGGTCGGCGCCAACGCGGCCATGTCGCGGGCCGAGAGGACCTCGACGATCATGCGGGCGAAATTGCCCTGGGCCTCGGTGGCGATACGGGCGACCTCGGCCGGCGGCAGATCGGGCAGGAAATGGTGGATGGCGTCATTGACGCGCTGGCTGGAGCGGCTGCGTCCGGCAGCGAAGCGACCGACCCGATACGCCAGCGCGGTCCGCAGGCGGAAGGGCAGCAGCATCAGCGCATCGACAAGGAGGCGGATCGCCCGGTCACGACCGCTCTCACGCGGGGGCGGTGCGGGATCCTGTGGTGCGGCGAGCGGATCGTCAGGGAGCGTCATGCGCGTCCGGACATTGGGGAACGAAAAACGCGGCCGATCCGGCAAGGAACGGCCGCGCGTGTCTCTGGGTCGGGGTCTCGGCCCGCCCGCGTCAACGCTGGGGCAGGGCCGGGGCCACTCAGACCGCTTCGCTGATGAACTTCACCGCGTCGCCGAAGGTCTGGATGTTCTCGGCGGCGTCGTCCGGGATCTCGATGCCGAACTCTTCTTCGAAGGCCATGACCAGCTCAACGGTGTCGAGCGAGTCGGCGCCCAGATCGTCGATGAACGAAGCGTTCTCGGTGATCTTGTCTTCTTCGACGCCCAGGTGCTCGACCACAATCTTCTTCACGCGATCAGCGATGTCGCTCATGTTCTGTCCTCGTTTACCTTTCGGCGGAACCCGCCCCGTGGTTGAAACCGCTTGCGCGGCTCTGTCGACGTGGACGCCCGATTGACGCCCTTGCCGGACCTGCAGGGGCAGGCCCTGCCTCGATCGACGCCGCCTATAGCACAAGCGTGACCATAGGCAAACGCTTTCGCAAGCTGCGAAGCCCCAGTAGGATCGACGCTACATCGCGCGGGGGGCGTCGCGCAACAGGGGGTTTTTCTTGGCGTTTCTGTATTATCTGCTGCACCTGCCGGTGCTTCCGGCCTGGGCTTTGCTGATCTTCGCACCGCAGGCCGCGTTGACGCGGCAATACGTTCATTCCGGGGTGATTCCGCTGATCCTGGGCGCAGCCTATGCCGTGTTGCTGTTTTGCGGCGCGGTTCTGGGCTTTTCGGCGCCCGGCGCGGGCATGGGATCGTTGGCGGGGGTGATGGCCCTGTTCTCGCATCCCGTGGGCACGCTGACGGGATGGGCGCATTTCCTCGTCTTCGACCTGTTCGTCGGGGCGTGGATCGCGCGGGATGCGCAGGCGCTGGGACTGCGGCACGCCGGAACGGTGCCGGTCCTGCTGCTGGCGCTGGTCTTCGGTCCGCTGGGGCTTTTCGCGCATGTGCTGCGCCGCCTGTGGACCGGAAAGGGCTGGCAGTTCGGGTGAGCCGCCAGCCCGTAGGGGTCAGAGCATCGCCATGCCGCCGTTGACGTGCAGCGTCGTGCCGGTCACGTAGCCCGCTTCGTTCGAGGCGAGGTACAGCACGGCGGCGGCGATTTCCTCGGGCGTGCCCATGCGGCCAGCCGGGATCTGGCCGTTGATCTTGTCCTTCTGCTCGTCGTTGAGCTTGTCGGTCATCGGCGTGGCGATGAAGCCGGGCGCGACGGCGTTGGCGGTGATGTTGCGCGAGGCGACTTCGGCCGCGATCGACTTCGTCAGGCCCACCATGCCGGCCTTCGAGGCGGCGTAGTTCACCTGACCGGCGTTGCCGGTGGCGCCGACGATCGACGAGATGTTGATGATCCGGCCCCAGCGCGCCTTCATCATCGGGCGCATCACAGCGCGGCACAGGCGCATGGTGGCGGTCAGGTTCACGTCGATGACCGAGGCCCAGTCGTCATCCGACATGCGCATGAAGATCTGGTCGCGGGTGATCCCGGCGTTGTTCACGAGGATATCAAGACCGCCCATCGCTTCGGCGGCGGCTTTCGGCAGGGCTTCGACCGAGGCCGGGTCCGACAGGTTGCAGGGCAGCACGAAGGCACGCTCGCCGAGTTCGGCGGCCAGCTCCTGCAGCGGGGCCTCGCGGGTGCCGGACAGGCCCACGGTCGCGCCGGCGCCGTGCAGGGCGCGGGCGATGGAGGCGCCGATGCCGCCCGAGGCGCCGGTGATGAGGGCGCGTTTGCCGCTGAGGTCGAACATGGGGCTGATCCTTCTGTCAGTGTCGCGTCGCTGCCGAAACCAAGGTCCCGGCGCATTGGCGGGGTTTCTAGCAGTCACGAAGCGGTGGCGCCAGCGCGCAGGATGCCGCCGGGACGGTTCGGGAGCCTTTTCCCGCGCGGGAACAATGTGTATGTGGCAAGACAACAGATAATGACGGGCGAAGCCCAAGTTCGGAGGAATGCAGATGCGCCGAGTCGTGGTGACGGGTCTGGGAATGGTGACGCCGCTGGCCTGCGGGGTCGAAGAAACCTGGAAGCGGCTTCTTGAGGGCCAGTCGGGCGCAGGCCCGATCACGCGCTTCGATGCGAGCCATCTGGCGACGACCTATGCCTGCGAGATCCCCTTCGGTGATGGTTCGGACGGCACGTTCAACCCCGACGACTGGATGGCCGCCAAGGACCGTCGCAAGGTCGACGACTTCATCCTCTATGGTCTGGTTGCCGCGACGCAGGCGGTCGAGGATTCCGGCTGGACCCCCGAGAACGATGAGGACCGCGAGCGCACCGGCGTGATGATCGGTTCGGGCATCGGGGGTCTGACGACGATTGCCGACACCGCGATCCTGATCAAGGAGAAGGGGCCGAAGCGCGTCTCGCCGTTCTTCATCCCCGGCTCGCTGATCAACCTCGTCTCGGGTCAGGTCTCGATCAAATACGGCTTCAAGGGCCCGAACCACGCGGTGGTCACGGCTTGTTCCACCGGCGCGCATGCCATCGGCGACGCGGCGCGGCTGATCATGCTGGGCGATGCGGACGTCATGGTCGCGGGCGGCGCAGAAGCCCCGATCAGCGAGATCGGCATCGCCGGCTTCAACGCCTGCAAGGCGCTGTCGACGAAGCGCGGTGACGAGCCGCAGAAGGCCTCGCGCCCCTACGATTCGGATCGTGACGGCTTCGTCATGGGCGAGGGCGCGGGCTGCGTGGTGCTGGAGGAATACGAGCACGCCAAGGCGCGCGGTGCGAAGATCTATTGCGAAGTGCTTGGCTATGGCCTGTCGGGCGACGCCTATCACATCACCGCCCCCTCCGAGGATGGCGATGGCGGCTTCCGCTCGATGTCGGCAGCCCTGAAGCGCGCGGGCCTGCAGCCCTCGGACGTCGATTACATCAACGCGCATGGCACCTCGACCATGGCCGACACGATCGAGCTGGGCGCCGTTGAGCGCCTGATGGGCGATGCGGCCTCGGGCGCGACCATGTCCTCGACCAAATCGGCCATCGGGCACCTGCTGGGTGCGGCCGGGGCCGTCGAGGCGATCTTCTGCGTGCTGGCGATCCGTGATCAGGTCGCACCGCCGACGATCAACCTCGACAACCCTGCCATCGAGCCGAAGCTTGACCTCGCGCCGAACAAGGCGGTGAAGCGCAAGGTGGATGTGGCTCTGTCGAACTCGTTCGGCTTCGGCGGCACCAACGCAAGCCTCGTGCTGGGCAAGGTGCGCGGCTGATGTGGAAACACGTTGCGGCGAATGCGCTGACGCTGCTGATCGTCGCCTTCGTCCTGCTGGCGGGCTTGGTGGCGATGGGTCAGCGGATGTTCGTGTCCGAGGGACCGCTGGAACAGGCGATCTGCCTGCGGGTCGAGCAAGGGGCTAACCTTCGGGGCGTCGCGTCCTCGCTCGATGAGCAGGGCGCGGTGACCAGCCCGATGCTGTTCCGCGTCGGTGCACAGTATGACGGGCGTGACAGCCGTTTGCGGTTCGGCTCGTATCTGGTGCCGGCCGGGGCCTCGATGGATGAGATCCTCGATATCGTGACGCGCGGCGGGGCTTCGACCTGCGGCACCGAGGTGGTGCTGCGGATCGGTGTCACTGCGGTGAATTACGAGGTGCGCGAGCTGGACCCGCAGACCAACCGTTTCATCGAGACGGTGGACCTGCCGCTGGAGACCACCGAGTTCCCGGCGGAATACACCCAGGTGGCCAACCAGGCCGACACGCGCTTCCGCGTCGTCGTGGCCGAGGGCGCGACCAGCTGGCAGATCTGGAACGCGGTGAGCAATGCCGAATTCCTGTCCGGCGAGGCCGGCGAGCTGCCGCCTGAGGGCCATCTGGCGCCCGACGGCTACGAGCTGCGCCGCGGTGCGGACCGTGCGGCGTTTCTGGCCGAGATGCAGTCGCGGCAGGAGACCTTCCTCGCGACCGCCTGGGAGAACCGGGTAGAAGGGCTGCCCTTCGACACGCCCGAGGAAGCGTTGACGCTGGCCTCGATCGTGGAGAAGGAAACCGGCGTGGCCGATGAGCGGGGCGTTGTCGCCGGCGTCTTCATCAACCGCCTGCGCGCGCCGATGCGGCTGCAGACCGACCCGACGGTGATCTATGGCATCACCTTGGGGCAGGGCACGCTGGGCCGGGGGCTGCGGCGCTCGGAACTGGACCGTGAGACGCCCTACAACACCTACCGCATCGACGGCCTGCCGCCGACGCCGATCGCCAATCCGGGCCGGGCCGCCATCGAGGCGGTGCTGAACCCGGACGAGACGGATTACCTGTATTTCGTCGCCGATGGCACCGGCGGGCATGTCTTCGCCAGCACGCTTGCCGAGCATAACAGCAACGTCGCGCGCTGGCGCGAGATCGAGGCGCAGCGCGGCGACAACTAAGGTTTTAGGGAAATTTCCCTTAAACGCCAAAGTGTTGCGCGTTGACTTTTTGCACGGTCCGATGTAAGGATCTTGCCAAGCTGGAAGAGTTCGGCTTCAGGCCCGGGGTTTGCGCCCCGGGCCTTTGCCGTTCTCGTCGCGCGGGGCAGCGAGCAGCGGAAAAACCGATGAAAAAGCGCGACCCTTCGACGGGGGAACACCCGCCGGGCCATCTTGTGGCTCAGGCGGAACGGCAGCTGGCGGCCTATGGCGCCGAGCTGGATCTCATCATTCAAACCATCAAGAGCGGGGATGTCGCCGCGTCGCGGGAGTTGGCGACGGTCGTGGCATCTTTGCGCAAAGCCTTGGAGGCCGTGTTCAGTGAGCGGGCAAAACTTGAGAAGATCGGACGCGATGAGGGACGACGCGACGGAGAGCTGGATCTCGCCGCCGCAGGGGCCGAGGTGCGACGCCGAATGGCTCGCCTGCGCGCCGCAAACGATCCGGGAGAGCTTTCTGGCCGGGTTGAGTAGGGAAGCACTGCTGGCCCTCCCGTGGCTGTTCGACTTCTGGGCGCTGCCGCATCAGGTGGCGCCCGAGGGCGCGTGGCGCAGCTGGGTCTGCATGGGCGGGCGCGGGGCGGGCAAGACACGCGCCGGGGCCGAATGGGTGCGCGCGCAGGTCGAGGGGGCGGGCCCGCGGGATCCCGGCCGTGCCCGGCGCGTGGCCTTGGTCGGCGAGACCCTGGATCAGGCGCGCGAGGTAATGGTGTTCGGCGAGAGCGGGATCCTCGCCTGTTCGCCGCCCGACCGGCGCCCGGTCTGGGAGGCCACGCGCAAGCGGCTGGTCTGGCCCAATGGCGCGGTGGCGCAGCTGTTCTCGGCGCACGAGCCGGAGGCCCTGCGCGGCCCGCAGTTCGATGCGGCCTGGGCGGATGAATTGGGCAAGTGGAAGAAGTCCGAAGAGGCCTGGGACCAGCTGCAGTTCGCTTTGCGGCTGGGCGACGATCCGCGCTGCGTGGTGACCACCACACCCCGGGCCGAGGGGGTGTTGAAGCGGGTGCTGGCCTTGCCCTCTACTGTGGAGACTCAGGCGCCGACGTCGGCCAATCGGGCGTTTCTGGCGCGGTCGTTTTTGCACGAGGTCGAGGCGCGCTACGGCGGCTCTCGGCTGGGGCGGCAGGAGCTGGAGGGCGTGCTGCTGGAGGATGTCGAGGGAACGCTGTTCCCGCAGGCCCTGCTGGACGGCTGCCGGACCACGAAGCTGCCCGCGTTCAGCCGGGTGGTCGTAGCCGTCGATCCGGCCGTGAGCGGCGGCAAGGCCTCGGACCTGTGCGGCATCGTTGCCGTCGGCGCGGTGACCGAGGGGCCACCCGAGACTTGGCGGGCGGTGGTGCTGGAGGATGCCAGCCTGCGGGCCAGCAGCCCGACGGATTGGGCGCAGGCAGCGATCGCGGCGATGCAGCGGCACGGGGCTGATCGGCTGGTGGCCGAGGTGAACCAGGGCGGGGATCTGGTGGCCAGCGTTCTGCGGCAGGTGGACCCGTTGGTGCCGGTCAAGGCGGTGCATGCGCGGCAGGGCAAGGCCGCGCGGGCCGAGCCGGTCGCCGCGCTGTATGAGCAGGGGCGGGTCGCACATCTTCCGGGGCTCGGCGCGCTGGAGGAGCAGATGGCGCAGATGACGGCGCGGGGCTTTCACGGCACTGGTAGCCCTGACCGGGTGGATGCGCTGGTCTGGGCCCTGCACGAGCTCATGATCTCGGCCCCGAGGCCGGTGGCGGCACCACGGGCGCGGTCGTTGTGAAAGGGGGAGGGGGGCTTCGGTCTCCCTTTTCCGTCGGGGGTGTTGCGTGTCGGTGGTGGCAGCGCACGGTGACCTCGCGCGATGGTAAGGCCTGTCGCTCATAACTGCGCTCCAAGGCCGATGCGGTGGATCCTTCGGGATCGGCAGGTGCCGCAGGACGAGGAGGCAGAGGCATGTTCGACTTCTTTCGCAAGCCCAACACTGGGGCCCATGCGGTGCCCGAGGCCAAGGCCTCGGCCGTGGGGCCGCTGACGGCAGGGTTCGGGGGCGCTGGCGCCGGCCGCCTCGTGGCGCAGGGGGCCAGCGGGGTGCGCTGGACGGCGCGGGACACGGTCTCGCTGACCCGCGCGGGGTTTCAGGGTAACCCGGTCGGCTTCCGCGTGGTGCGACTGCTGTCGGAAGCCGCCGCCGCCTTGCCCTTGGTGCTGCAGGATTGCGACGGCCGCTACGAGGCGCATCCGGTGCTGGACCTGCTGCGCCGTCCGAACCCGGCGCAGGGGCGGGCCGAGTTTCTGGAGGCGGCCTATGCCCAGCTTCTGCTGTCGGGCAACGCCTATCTGGAGGCCGTGGCCGCACCGGAGGGCGGTTTGCCGGGCGAGCTGCATGTGTTGCGCTCGGACCGGATGTCGGTGGTGCCGGGCGCGGATGGCTGGCCAGCGGGCTATGATTACGCGGTCGGCGGGCGCAAGCACCGCTTCACCATGACCGACGAGGCCGCGCCAATCTGCCATGTCCGGGCCTTCCATCCGCTCGACGACCATTACGGGTTGTCGGCGGTCGAGGCGGCGGCGACGGCGATTGATGTGCATAACTCGGCCTCGCGCTGGTCGAAAGCGCTGTTGGACAATGCGGCCCGGCCTTCGGGTGCGATCGTCTATTCCGGGCCGGACGGGCAGGGCGGGCTGACCAACGAGCAGTTCGAGCGCCTGCAGCACGAGATGGAGATGCACCATCAGGGCGCGCGCAATGCCGGGCGGCCGATGTTGCTGGAGGGCGGTCTGGACTGGAAACCGATGGGGTTCAGCCCCTCGGACATGGAATTCCACAAGACCAAGGAAGCCGCCGCGCGGGAGATCGCGCTGGCGTTTGGGGTGCCGCCGATGCTGTTGGGTATCCCGGGCGATGCGACCTATGCGAATTACCAGGAGGCCAATCGGGCGTTCTACCGGCTCACCGTGCTGCCGATGGCGGCGAAGCTGACGGATGCGCTGTCGCATTGGCTGTCGGGCTTTCTGGGCGCCTCCTTGGTGTTGCGGCCCGATCTGGATCAGGTTCCGGCCTTGTCCATCGAGCGCGAGGCGCAATGGCGCCGGGTCAGCGAGGCGGATTTCCTGACCGAGGCCGAGAAGCGCGCGATGCTGGGCCTGCCGCCCAAGGCGGAGTGATGGCGAGTGCGCAGCGCAAGAGCGTGGGGGGGTCGCGGTTCCTCTACGACAGTTTCGACCTCGCGCAGGCGCGGATCGACGCGCAGGAGCGGGTCGAGGAAGAGCGCCGCGCAGGGCTCGATTTCCGGCTGGGCAAGATCGAGGAAGACCTCGTGCGGCTGGAAAAGCGGCTGTGGCTGGCGGTGTACGGCGTGGCCTCGGGCGTGGTGGTGCATGGCGCGCTGGCCTTTCTGGCGACGCAATTCTGAGGAGGCGGGGATGCTCTCTCTGGAAACGAAATTTCATCAGCCGGGGCTGGTGCGGGCCGAGGGCTCTGTGATCGAGGGCTATGCCTCCGTCTTCGGGCTGCGCGATCAGGGCGGTGATGTGGTCGCGCCGGGGGCCTATGCGGCCTCGCTGAAGCGGCTGGCAGCGCGTGAGGGTCGGGTGCGGATGCTGTGGCAGCACGATCAGGCACAGCCGATCGGCATCTGGGACGAGGTGGTCGAGGACGACCATGGGCTGCGCGTGAAGGGCCGGTTGCTGACCGATGTGGCCAAGGGCCGCGAGGCGGCGGCGCTGATGGCGGCGGGCGCGGTGGACGGGCTGTCCATCGGCTATCGCACGATCCGCGCCGAGAAGCTGCCGGACGGGGGCCGCAAGCTGATCGAGCTGGAGCTCTGGGAGGTCTCGTTGGTGACCTTCCCGATGCTGCCGGCGGCGCGCGTCTCGGCCAAGTCGGACGGGCTGCTGCGAGCTTTTGCGGCCGGCATCGAGGCTGCGACCGACGCGCTGCGGCGCTGAATTTCCCGGTTCGGGATGGAACAGCGCGCGGGGGGGACTTCCGCGCGGTGGGGGCGGGTTGCCTGTCGGGAGCCCGTGCAAGGCATGCATGAAAGGATGGATGCGATGACAAGCGACACTCCCGGCCGCCAGCAGACGGTCGAGATGAAGTCTGCGCAGCCCGGCGACGAGGCCGCGCAGCTGAAGACGGCGCTGGACGGGTTCGTGACCGAGATCAAGACCTTCCGCGCCGACGTGATGGGCAATCTGAAAGAACAGGACGAGCGACTGACCATGCTGGATCGCAAATTCACCACCAAGACCGCCCGCCCCGTGCTGGCTCAGGCTGACGCGGGCGAAGGTCTGCACCTTAAGGCGTTCGACGCTTATCTGCGTCAGGGCGATGACGACGGCCTGCGCGGGCTGGTGCTGGAGGGCAAGGGCCTGAACACGGCGGTCAATGCCGAGGGCGGCTACCTCGTCGATCCGCAGACCTCGGAGCGCATCCATGCGGTGCTCGACGCCTCGGCCTCGATCCGCGCCATCGCCAGTGTCGTGGCGGTCGAGGCGGGCTCGTTCGACGTGCTGGTCGACCATGGCGATGTGGGTTCGGGCTGGGAGAACGAAGCCTCGACGCTGACGGAGACCGGCACCGCGGCCATCGACCGCATCTCGATCAAGCTGCACGAGCTGTCGGCGATGCCGAAGGCCTCGCAGCGGCTGCTCGAGGATTCCGCCTTCGACGTCGAGGGTTGGCTGGCCGAGCGCATCGCGATGAAATTCGCCCGCGCCGAGGCTGCGGCCTTCATCAACGGCACCGGCACCGACCAGCCGCGCGGGTTCCTCGACCATGACATCGTCGCCAATGGCACCGAGACTTGGGGCGAGCTTGGCTATGTCGCGACGGGTGCGGCCGGCGATTTCGCCGCGTCGAACCCGGCCGATGCCATCGTCGATCTGGTCTATGCGCTGGAGGCGGGCTACCGCGCCAATGCGGCCTTCGTGATGAACTCGAAGACCGCCGGCGCCGTGCGCAAGATGAAGGACGGTGATGGCCGCTTCCTGTGGTCGGATGGTCTGGCGGCCGGCGAGCCGGCGCGCCTGATGGGCTACCCGGTGCTCATTGCCGAGGACATGCCTGACATCGCCGCCGACGCGCATGCCGTGGCCTTCGGCGACTTCCGCGCGGGCTATACCGTGGCCGAGCGTCCCGATCTGCGCGTGCTGCGCGATCCGTTCAGCGCGAAGCCGCATGTGCTGTTCTACGCCACCAAGCGCGTGGGCGGCGACGTGACCGATTTCTCGGCCATCAAGCTGCTGAAATTCGCCGCCTCGTAAGCGGTCTGAATCGGGCGGGGGGTCCTTGGTCCCTCGCCCGTTGGCGGCGCAGGCGCGCGGGTTGATCCGCATCGTCCGGCTGCTCCCCTCCGTGCGAGCGGTGCGGGGGGCGTGTCTGCGCCGATCCCGCCGGATGAGAGTTTTCAGGAGGCAAGCATGGACCTGATTGAGACGAGCGTGGTGGCGGACGAGGATCTGCCGGTCGCCGCCTTCCGCGCGCATCTGCGGCTGGGCACCGGCTTTGCCGACGACGCGAGCGGGGATGCGCTGCTGGTGCAACACCTGCGCGGTGCCATCGCGCTGATCGAAGGGCGGATCGGCAAGGCGCTGATCTCGCGTGATTTCCGGCTGACGTTGCTCGGCTGGCGCTGGCCCGATGCGCAGGCGATCCCGGTCGCGCCGGTGACCGCCGTGGCCTCGGTCACGCTGGTCGATGTCGAGGGGACCGAGACCGAGGCCCCGGCGACCGCGTGGCGGCTGGTGGTGGATCGTCACCGCCCGCAGATCCTCGCCACGGGCGCCGTTCTGCCGGGCGTGCCGACAAACGGAAGGGTCGAGATCGCCTTCACGGCGGGCTTCGGCGCGAGCTGGGATGCGGTGCCGGACGATCTGAAACAGGCGGTCCTGCGGCTGGCCGCGCAATTCTACGATGGCCGCACCGGGGCCGAGCCCATCGACGGGCCGATTGCCGCGCTGCTGCAGCGCTGGGCGCCGGTGCGGGTGACCGCCGGGGGGCATCGCTGATGGCCTATGCGCTGAACCGGCCGATGGTGCTGGAGGAAGCCGTCACCACTCCCGATGGCGCGGGCGGCTACTCGACCAGCTGGGACGCCTTGGGCACGCTGTGGTGCGAGCTGCGCGCGGGCTCGGGCAGCGAACGGCGGGGCCTCATTGCGCCCGAGGGGCGGATGCTGTTCCGCGTCTTCCTGCGCGCCGCGCCCCAGGGCAGCCCGCAGCGCCCGCGCCCCGATCAGCGCCTGACCGAGGGCGCCCGCATTTTCACCATCCTCGCGGTCAGCGAGGCCGATCCGGCGGGGGCCTACCTCGTCTGCCACGCGCGCGAGGAGGTGCCGGCATGAGCTACCAGACCGCCGCCGCGCTGCAGACCGCGCTCTATGACCTGCTCACGGGCGATCCGACGCTTGCGGGCCTCGTGCCCGGCGGGATCTTCGACGCGCCGCCGCCCGCGACGCCGCAGGGAACCTATGTCGTGCTCGGCGAGGAGGATGTGATCGACCGCTCGGACGTGACCGGCCCCGGCGCCGAGCATCGCGTGCTGGTGCAGGTCGTCTCGGATGCTGCCGGTTTCGCCACTGCCAAGGCCGCGAGCGCCCGCATCGGTGCGCTTTTGCCCGACGCGACGCCCGTACTGTCCACGGGACGGGTCGTGGCGATCTGGTTCCACCAGGCCCAGGCGCGCCGCGCCGAGGGCAATGCGCTCAGGCGCATCGACCTGCGCTTCCGCGTGCGCGTCGAAATCTGACACTCAAAGGAGCAAGCTCATGGCTGTGCAGAGCGGCAAGGATCTTCTGATCAAGATGGACATGACCGGCGCCGGTCAGTTCGAGACCATCGCGGGCCTGCGCGCCACGCGGGTGAGCTTCAACGCCGAGACGGTCGATGTGACGAGCCTCGACAGCACCGGAGGCTGGCGCGAATTGCTGGCGGGCGCGGGCGTGAAGGCGGCCTCGCTGTCGGGCTCGGGCGTGTTCCGCGACGAGGCCACGGACGAGCGTGCCCGGGCGGTGTTCTTCAACGGCGAGATCCCGGATTTCCAGGTGGTGATCCCGGATTTCGGCACCGTCGAGGGCCCGTTCCAGATCACGTCGCTGGAATACGCCGGCAGTTACAACGGCGAGGCGACGTTCGAGATGTCGATGGCCTCGGCCGGCGCGCTGGCCTTCGTGGCGGTGACGCCGCTCGCCGCGGACCCTGAGGATTACCTCGGCGATGGCGGCGACCAGCCGCCCGAGGAGGAGCCGAGCGGAGAGCCGGTCTGATGGCCAATCCGATGGCGGGCGAGGTGGCGCTCACGCTCGATGGCGAGCGGCTAGTGCTGAAGCTGACGCTGGGCGCGCTGGCCGAGCTGGAGGAGGCGCTGGGCGCTGACAGCCTCGTCGCACTGGTCGAGCGGTTCGAAGCCGGGCGGTTCCGGGCAAAGGACGTCCTAGCGGTGCTGCTGGCGGGGCTCCATGGCGGTGGGCATGCGGTTGCGGCCTCGGCCCTTGTCGGCGGCGAGATCGCCGGCGGGCCCATCGAGGGTGCGCGGGTGGCGGGTCTGCTGCTCGCACGGGCCTTCGCCTTGCCGGGCGAGGACGCGGCATGACGCGGGGGGTGGGCGCGCTGGACTGGCCGGGGCTGATGCGCGCGGGACTGCATGGGCTGGGCCTCCGTCCGGCCGAGTTCTGGGCGCTCACCCCGGCCGAGTTGATGATCATGCTGGGGCGCGACGGTGCGGCCCGGCCCGGGTTAACGCGAGCGCGTCTCGATGCGCTCATGGGTCGCTTTCCTGACAAAGGGGCGGCGAAGGGGGGCGGCAATGGCCAATCTGGACGAGTTGAACGCACAGCTGGCGGCGCTGGAGACACAGATCGGGGCGACCTCGGACCGGGTGGCGGGCTTCGATTCCAGTCTCGCCGACATGGGCCGCAGCCTCGGTGAGACCAACCGCGAGATGGCTGGGCTGTCGCGCGGCCTCGGCTCCGGTCTGCGCCGGGCGTTTGACGGGGTGATCTTCGATGGCCAGCGGTTGTCGGATGCGATGCAGGGCCTCGGGCGGTCCATTTCGAACGCGATCTACGCGGCGGCGATGCGGCCGGTGCACAACGCGGTCGGGGGGGCTTTGTCCTCGGTTCTGGGGGGCGTGATGAACTCGGTTCTGCCCTTTGCCAATGGCGCGAGTTTCGCGCAGGGGCGGGTGATGCCCTTCGCGCAGGGCGGCGTGGTGTCCTCGCCCGTGACCTTCCCGATGCGAGGCGGCACCGGCCTGATGGGTGAGGCGGGGCCCGAGGCGATCCTGCCCCTCGCTCGCGGCGCCGATGGCAAGCTGGGCGTGCGGGGCGCGGGCGGCCGCAGCGCCAATGTCACCATCAACGTGACCACGCCCGATGTCGCCGGCTTCCAGCGCAGCCAGAGCCAGATCGCCGCGCAAATGCAGCGGCTCCTCGCACAGGGGCAAAGGAACTACTGACATGGCTTTCCACGAGATCCGCTTTCCCGCGAACCTGAGCTTCGGCTCGCTCGGCGGGCCTGAGCGCCGGACCGAGATCGTCACGCTGGCCAATGGCCATGAGGAGCGCAACACCCCCTGGGCGCAGGCGCGCCGGCGCTATGACGCGGGGCTGGGACTGCGCTCGCTCGATGATGTGGAGCGGCTGATCGCCTTCTTCGAGGCGCGGCAGGGCATGCTGCACGGCTTCCGCTGGAAGGACTGGGCCGACTTCAAGACCTGCCGCGCCTCGGGCGAGGTCACAGCGCTGGACCAGTCGCTGGGTTTTGGCGACGGGGCCAAGACCGTGTTTCAGTTGGCGAAGACCTATCGCTCGGGCGACTGGGCTTCGGCGCGGGTGATCGCGAAGCCGGTCGACGGCACGGTGCGCGTCGCCGTGGCCGGGACCGAGCTGGTTGAGGGGCTTGCGTGGTCGGTCGACCTGACCACAGGCCTTGTGACCTTGGTCGCGCCGCCGGGTGTGGGCGCCGAGGTGACAATCGGCTGCGAATTCGACGTGCCGGTGCGGTTTGACACCGACCTCGTACAGGTCTCGGTGGCCTCGTTCCAGGCGGGCGACGTGCCCAAGGTCCCGGTGATCGAGGTGCGGCAATGAACGATCTGACCACGACCCGCGCCCGCGCCTGGGCGCTGACGCGCGAGGATGGCACGGTGCTGGGCTTCACCGACCATGACCGCGATCTTAGCTTCGAGGGCCTGACCTTCCGCGCCGGCACCGGCATGAGCGCGAGCGCGATCACGCAGGGCACTGGGCTGGCGGTGGACAACACCGAGGCCTCGGGCGCGCTGTCGGATGCGGCGCTGACCGAGGGGGACATCCTTGCGGGCCTCTATGACAACGCGGGGCTGGTGATTTGGGAGGTCGACTGGGCCGACCCCGATGCCCGCCGCCTGCTGTTTCGCGGCACCTTGGGCGAGATCACCCGCGCGGGCGGCGCCTTCCGGGCAGAGCTGCGGGGCCTCACGGAACCGCTGTCCAAGTCGGGCGGGCGGGTGTTCGGCGCGCTCTGTCCGGCAGTCTTGGGCGATGCGCGTTGCGGTTTCGATCTGTCGCAGCCGGGCTTCTCGGCCGAGGTGCCGCTGCTGGCGGTGGAAGACGGCGGGGCGGTGATCGACGTGGATCTGCTACCCGAATTCACCGCCGCTTGGTTCGTCGATGGCACCGCGCGCTTCCTGACGGGGGCTGCCGAGGGGCAGGCGGTGTCCATCCGCCGTGAAGAAGGTCGGGCTGCTGCGCGACGGCTTCACCTGTGGTCCAGGCCGGGGTTTGAGCCCGCGGCGGGGGATCTGGTGCGATTGGAGGCAGGGTGCGACAAGCGTTTCGCCACCTGCCGGTTAAAGTTCCTCAACCAGCTGAATTTTCAGGGCTTCCCGCATGTTCCGGGCGAGGACTGGCTGCAGGCCTCACCGCGTGTGAATGGCGGGAACACGGGCGGCAGCCTGACCCATGAGTGAGCAACGCGCGGCTCTGGTGGCCGAGGCTCGGGGCTGGATCGGCACGCCCTATCGGCATCAGGCCTCGGTCAAAGGGGCGGGGTGCGATTGTCTGGGGCTGATCCGGGGCCTGTGGCGCGCGCACCATGGCGCCGAGCCCGAGGCGCTGCCGGCCTATGGCCCCGATTGGGCGGAATGCCGCGGCGACGAGGCGCTTTGGCAAGCGCTCGCGCGGCATTTGCGTCCTGCGGACAGCGCCGAGCAGCCGGGTGACATCGTGCTTTTCCGCATGCGCGCGGGGGCGGTCGCGAAGCATCTGGGCGTTCTGTCCGAGGCTGGGCCAAGCCCGCGCTTCATCCATGCCTACAGCGGCCACGGGGTCGTCGAGAGCCCGCTGAGCCGCCCCTGGGCGCGCCGGATCGTGGCGCGCTTCGACCTGATCTGAACCCCGATCCAAACAAGGAGCCCACGGATGGCGACGCTTCTTCTCTCCAGTGCCGGCGCGGCGATCGGCGCGAATTTCGGCGGCGCGATCCTGGGCCTGTCCGGCATGGTGATTGGCCGGGCCGTGGGGGCGACCCTCGGCCGTCTCATCGATCAGCGCCTGCTGGGATCAGGCTCGGGCGCGGTCGAGACCGGTCGCATCCAACGGCTGCAGATCACCGGTGCCGGCGAGGGCGTGGCCTTGCCGCGCGTCTGGGGCCGGGTCCGCACCGCGGGCCACGTCATCTGGGCGTCGCGATTCGAGGAAATCCCGGGTGCCTCGTCCCAACGCAAGGGTGGTCCGCGCATCACCGAGGAGTCGCGCTATATCGTCAGTGTGGCCATCGCGCTGTGCGAGGGCGAGATCGGCGGCATCGGGCGGATCTGGGCCTATGGCGACGAGATCGCCTCGGCCGATCTGAACCTGCGCGTCTACACTGGCAGCCTGGACCAGTCGCCCGATCCCAAGATCCTTGCGGTCGAGGGCGAAGCGTCGGCGCCCGCCTATCGCGGCACGGCCTATGTGGTGATTGAGGATCTGGACCTCGGCCCGTTCGGCAACCGCCTGCCGAACTTCGCCTTCGAGGTGATACGCGCGGCCCAGACGGAGAGCGTCACCACGTTACAAGACGCGGTGCAGGGGGTGGCGTGGTTGCCCGGCGCGGGGGAATACGCGCTGGCGACGACGAAAGGGCATGTCTCGGGCAACCAGACGGATGTGTTCATTGACGACTTCTCCGTCATCGAGGCCACGCAGGATGCCTCGGTCAACGTGCATACGCCGTCGGGTTTCAGCGACTTCACCACCTCGTTGAATGCCCTTCAGGCGGAATTGCCGAACGTGCAGTCCGGTTTGCTGATCGCCTCGTGGTTCGGGGACGATCTGCGCTGTGGTGACTGCCAGATCCGCCCCAAGGTCGAAAGTGCCGAGCGTGACAACCCCGGCCAGCCGTGGAGCGTCGCGGGTCTGGATCGCAGCACGGCAGAGGTGGTGGCACAGGTGTCCGACCGCCCGGTCTATGGCGGCACGCCCGATGACGCTTCGGTTCTGGAAGCGATTGCGGCCATGAACGCGGCGGGGCAGGCGGTGGTCTTCTATCCCTTCCTGCTGATGGAGCAACTGGCGGGCAACGGCCTGCCGGATCCGTGGTCGGAGGCCGACGACCAGCCCGCGCTGCCATGGCGGGGCCGGATCACCACATCCAAGGCGCCCGGCCAGGCCGGAACGACCGACCGCACGGCAGCAGCCGAGGCCGAGGTCGCGGCCTTCTTCGGCACCGCGCAAGCCTCGGATTTCACCGTCATGCCGGGCGCGGTCAACTATTCCGGCCCCGCGGAATGGTCCTACAGGCGCTTCATCCTGCATTACGCGGCGCTCTGCGCGGCGTCTGACGGAGTCGAGGCGTTCTGCATCGGCTCGGAAATGCGCAGCCTGACCCAGATCCGCGGCGCGGGGGACAGCTTCCCCGCCGTCGCCGCGCTGATCGAGTTGTTGCGCGAGGTCCGTACGATCCTCGGGGCCTCGGTCAAGCTGGTCTACGCCGCCGATTGGTCAGAGTATTTCGGCTATGACGCCGGAGAGGGGAACCGCTATTTCCACCTCGATCCCCTGTGGTCGGACGATGACCTCGACGTCATCGGCATCGATAATTACATGCCGCTCGCCGATTGGCGCGAGGGCGAGGCGCATGCCGATTGGCAGGCCGGTTTCCGCGATATCTATGACCTCGATTACCTCGCGGGCAACGTCGCCGCGGGCGAGGGCTTTGATTGGTACTACGAGACGCCGCAGAACCGCGACGCCCAGCTGCGCACGCCGATCACCGATGAGGGCGAGGCCGAACCCTGGATCTGGCGCTACAAGGACCTGCGCGCGTGGTGGGAGAATTCCCATACCGAGCGTCTTGGCGGCGTGAAGCAGGACGACGCCACCGAATGGCTGCCGCGCTCCAAGCCCGTGTGGTTCACCGAATACGGCTGCGCGGCGATCGACAAGGGCGCGAACCAGCCCAACGTCTTCCTCGACCCCAAGTCTTCAGAGAGCTTCGCGCCCTATTATTCCACCGGCGTGCGCGACGACCTGATGCAGATGCAATACCTGCGGGCGATGCACGGTTTCTGGACCGATCCGGCCAACAACCCGGTGTCGGAGTATTACGGCGGTCCGATGGTCGACTGGTCTCGCAGCCATGCCTGGGCGTGGGATGCGCGGCCCTGGCCTTGGTTCCCGGCCCTGACCGGGACGTGGTCGGACGGCGAGAACTGGACGCGCGGCCACTGGCTGACCGGCCGGTCCGCCAGCCAGCCGCTGGCCGCCGTTGTGGCCGAGATTTGCGATGCCGCCGGGATCACCGGCTATGATGTGAGCCACCTGTACGGCGTGGTCCGCGGCTATACCGTGGCCTCGACGGCGACCGGGCGCGCGGCCCTGCAACCGTTGATGCTCGCCCATGGCTTCGAGGCGCTAGAGCGTGACGGGCAGCTCATTTTCCGCATGCGCACCGGACGGGCGGCGGTGACGCTGGACCCCGCGACGCTCGTCGCGCGGGAGGGAGGCGATCTGGAACTGACCCGCGCCCCGGACCCGGAAACGGCGGGCCGCGTGCGATTGTCCTATGTCGAGGCCGAGGGCAGCTTCGAGATCCGCTCGGCCGAAGCCGTCCATCCGGAAGACCCCGCGGGCGATGCAGCCACCAGCGAGTTGCCGATGGGCCTCACGCGGGGCGAGGCCCGCACGGCGGTGAAACGTTGGCTGACCGAGGCGCGGATCGGCCGCGATACCGCCCGGTTCGGCCTGCCGATGTCCTCGGATCTGGGGGTGGGCGATATCGTCACCCTGCCGCAGGGCGATGGCACGCGGCACTACCGGATCGACCGCATGGAGCTGACCGGCGCCCGCGCCTTCGACGCCGTTCGGATCGAGCCCGGCCTCTACCGCCATCGCGACGCTTCGGACGACTTGCCACTGGTCGGGGGCTATGACGGTCCGGTGCCCGTGCTGCCCCTTTGGATGGATCTGCCGCTGATGCGGGGCGATGAGATCCCGCATGCGCCGCATCTGGCCGTGACCGGGACGCCTTGGCCGGGCGTGATCGCCGTCTATGACGCACCGGCGAGCGAGGGCAGCTTTGCCTTGAACACGCTCATCGGCCTGCGCGCCAGCGTGGGCGAGACGCGGACTGCGCTGGACGCCGCAACCCCCTCGCTGCTGCAACGTGGGGCCGGGGTCGAGGTGCGCTTCCCGGCCTCGGTCGGTCCCGCCTCGATTGCCGAGGCCGAACTCTTGGACGGCAAGAACCTCGCGGCGATCTCGACCGGGGATGGCTGGGAATTGTTCCAGTACCAATCGGCCACGCTGATCGAACCCGGCGTCTGGCGCCTGCAGGATTTGCTGCGCGGTCAGTTCGGGACCGAGCCGTTGATCCCGCAGGCCTGGGCACCCGGTGCCGTCGTCGTCCTGATGGATGGCGCGCCGGAGCAGCTGGACCTGCCGGCCTCGACCCGCGGGGTTGCCCGGCGTTGGCGCGTCGGTCCGGCGGCGCTGGCCTATGACGACCCGATCTATGTCGAAAGCACCCAGACCTTTGCGGGCAACGGCCAGCGCCCCTATGCGCCGGCGCATCTGACCGCCAAACGCTCGGGCGGTGACTTGTCGTTGACTTGGATCCGCCGAACCCGCGTCGCGGGCGATGGCTGGGACGCCCCCGACGTGCCGCTGGGCGAGGAGGTCGAGGCCTATCTCCTGCGCATCCGTCAGGGCGGGACCTTGCTGCGCGAGGTCTCGCTGAGCGCGCCGGCCTTCACCTATACTGCGGCGATGCAATCGGGCGACGGTGTTTCAGGCCTGGTCGAGGTCGAGGTCGCGCAGGTCTCGGGCAGCTACGGGCCGGGCCTGTGGGCCACGCTGTCCGTCGCACCCTGATGCGTCCGGTCACGCTGACGGACCTTGCCGCCGCCGCCCGCGTGCTTCTGGCTCTGCCTGAGTCCCAGCGGGCGGCGGGGATGGCGGCGCTCATCGCCCGCACTGAGACGGCGGATCGTCATCGACGTGAAGCCGGACGCGGCCACCCGGCCTATGGCCACGGCACCTTGCTGGAAGCCGCGCTCGCCCATCCCTCTCGCGATCCGGACAGCCCCGGCGCGCGGGACTACCTTGCCTGCCTCGCGCAGGTGACCGAGGCGCTGTTGCGTCATTCGCCGCCGGCCTGAGCCTCGGCCACTGGAAATCTTCCGCGGGATCGCTATTTTGCGAAATAGACGAACCCCGGAGATGCGCCATGCCCGAGATCAAAGCCCGCCTTTCGCAATTCGACCCGGTCTGGCAGCGCATCTGTGACGAGGCCCGTGAAGTCGTGCAGGACGAGCCGCTTCTCGGCGGGGTCATGCACAACAATCTGCTTCACCATCCGACGATGGAGCGCGCGCTGGCCTATCGCTTCGCGCTGAAACTCTCCTCGGCCGAGATCAGCGAGCAGATCCTCCGCGAGATCGCCGAAGAGGCCTATGCCGCCGCCCCTTGGCTGGGCGAGGCGGCGCGTGCCGACCTTGTCGCCGTGCACGAGCGCGACCCGGCCTGCCACCGTCTTCTGCAGCCGGTGATGTATTTCAAAGGCTACCAGGCCGTGCAGGCCTACCGCGTTGGCCATTGGCTGTGGGATTCCGGTCGCCGCGACATGGCGCTGTTCGTGCAGATGCGCATCTCGGAGATGTTCGGTATCGACATCCATCCCGCCGCCCGGATCGGCAAGGGCATCATGATCGACCACGCGCATTCCATCGTCATCGGCGAGACGGCCGTGGTCGGCGACAACGTCTCGATGCTCCATTCGGTGACGCTGGGTGGCACCGGCAAGGAAGACGGCGACCGTCATCCGAAGATTGGTGACGGCGTCCTGATCGGCGCCGGTGCGAAGGTGCTGGGCAACATCACCGTCGGGGCCAATTCGCGGATTGCCGCGGGGTCGGTCGTGCTGGCCGATGTGCCGCCTTGCAAGACCGTCGCTGGCATTCCTGCCAAGATCGTCGGCGAGGCAGGTTGCGCCCAGCCTGCGCTGTCGATGGATCACCGCTTCAAGAACTGACGCCCGCTTGTCGAGAGCGCGGCCAAGTGGGCTGGCTGCCCCCTTGGATCCCCCGCGAGTATTTCCGACAAAGTGAAAGGGCGAAGGTCAGGCCTTTGGGGCAATGTTGGGAAAGTGACATTTCTGCGCTAGTGCAAGGCATGCCGAGTGCAGAATGTCGATATTCTGAAACCCAGAATCAAAACGGCCGCCCCGGAAGGAGCGGCCGTTCTGCGTTTCTGTTGGGGCAGGATCAGGCCAGCATGGCCATCGGGTTCTCGAGGTTCTCGATGATCGCCCCGAGGAACTCGGCCCCCAGTGCGCCATCGATCACGCGGTGATCGACCGAGAGGGTCATCGACATCACCGTCGCAACGCCGATCTCGCCATCCGCCTTGACCACCGGCTGCTTGATCCCCGCGCCGACGGCCAGGATCGAGCCATGCGGCGGGTTGATCACGGCGTCGAAATTCTCGATGCCGAACATCCCGAGGTTGGAGATCGCGAAGCTGCCGCCGACATATTCATGCGGCGCGAGCTTGCGGTTGCGGGCGCGGGTGGCGAGGTCCTTCATCTCGGCCGAGAGGGCCGAGAGCGACTTCAGATGGGCGTCCTTGATCACCGGGGTGAACAGGCCGCCATCCACGGCCACCGCGACTGCGAGGTCCGAGGGCTTCAGCTTCAGCATCCGGTCGCCGGCCCAGACGGCATTGGCATCCGGCACCTTCTGCAGGGCCATCGCGCAGGCCTTGATGATGAAGTCGTTGACCGACAGCTTCACACCACGGCTTTCCAACTGACCATTCAGCTGCGCGCGGAACTTCATCAGCGCATCCAGCTGCACCGAGCGGCGCAGGTAGAAATGCGGGATGGTCTGCTTGGCTTCGGTCAGGCGCGCGGCCACCGTCTTGCGCATGCCGTCGAGCTTGACCTCTTCGAAGTCGCGGCCCTCGAACATCTTCATCACGGTGTTGGCATCCGGACCCGTGGCCATCGCGGCCTTGGCCGGAGCCGCCGCCGCTGCCGGGGCAGAAGTCGCCGCCACCGGAGCTGCCGCTTTCGGCGTGGCGGTCGCGTTCTCGACATCCGCTTTCACGATGCGGCCATGCGGGCCCGAGCCCTTGAGCTGGCTCAGGTCCAGCCCCTTGTCCGCGGCGATGCGACGGGCCAGCGGCGAGGCGAAGACGCGCTTGCCATCCGCGACCGGAGCCGGCGCGGCGGCCGGAGCCGCAGCAGGGGCCGCGGCCTGAGCGACAGCCGGGGCAGGGGCCTCGGCCTTGGCTTCCGCCTTGGGCGCAGACCCGATGGCATCGGCGCTTTCGCCCTCTTCCAGCAGTACGGCGATCGGGGTGTTGACCTTCACCCCTTCGCTGCCTTCCGCGATCAGGATCTTGCCGATGACGCCTTCGTCGACGGCTTCGAATTCCATCGTCGCCTTGTCGGTCTCGATCTCGGCGATGACATCGCCCGAGCTGACCGTATCACCCTCTTTGACCAGCCATTTGGCCAGCGTGCCCTCTTCCATGGTGGGCGACAGGGCGGGCATCAGGATTTCCGTGGGCATGATGACCTCCTCAGCGATAGGTGACTTTTTTGACGGCCTCGATCACCTCGGCGGTGGTAACCAGCGCCAGTTTCTCGAGATTCGCCGCATAGGGCATCGGCACGTCCTTGCCGCACAGGTTGATCACCGGCGCGTCAAGGTAGTCGAAGGCCTCCATCATCACGGTGGCTGAGATGAAGTTGCCGACCGAGGATTGCGGGAAACCTTCCTCGACGGTGACCAGACGGTTGGTCTTCTTCACCGAGGCGAGGATGGTTGCGGTGTCCATCGGGCGGATCGTACGCAGGTCGATGACCTCGGCGTCGATGCCCTCAGAGGCCAGCTTCTCGGCCGCTTCCAGCGCATAGGTCATGCCGATGCCGAAGGAGACGATGGTCACGTCCTTGCCCTCACGGGCGATGCGCGCCTTGCCGATCGGCACGGTGAAATCGTCCATGTCCGGCACTTCGAAGGTGCGGCCGTAGAGGATCTCGTTCTCGAGGAACACCACCGGGTTGCCGTCGCGGATCGCCGATTTCAGCAGGCCTTTCGCGTCAGCTGCCGAATAGGGCATCACCACCTTCAGGCCCGGCACATGGCCGTACCAGGCGGCGTAATCCTGGCTGTGCTGCGCGCCCACGCGGGCGGCGGCGCCGTTCGGACCGCGGAAGACGATGGGGCAGGGCAGCTGGCCGCCCGACATGTAGTTGGTCTTCGCGGCCGAGTTGATCAGATGGTCGATCGCCTGCATCGCGAAGTTGAAGGTCATGAACTCGACGATCGGGTTCAGACCACCCCAGGCGGCGCCGACGGCGAGACCGGCGAACCCGGCTTCGGTGATCGGCGTGTCGATCACCCGGCGCGCGCCGAATTCATCGAGCAGGCCTTGGCTGATCTTGTAGGCGCCTTGATACTCGCCGACTTCCTCGCCCATGAGGAAGACGTTCTCGTTCGAGCGCATCTCTTCCGCCATGGCCTCGCGCAGGGCTTCCCGCACGGTCATCGACTTCATCTTGGTGCCTTCGGGCCAATCGGGCGTGGGCGCAGCAGCAGGTGCGGCCGGAGCCGCAGGGGCCGAAGCGGCGGGCGCCGCAGCCGGCGCGGGTTCCGCCGCCGGAGCCGGTGCCGCAGCGGCCGGAGCCTCCACGTCATCGGCGCTTTCGCCTTCTTCGACCAGAACCGCGATGGGCGTGTTCACTTTCACGCCCTCGGTGCCCTCGGCGATCAGGATCTTGCCGACGGTACCTTCGTCCACGGCTTCGAATTCCATCGTCGCCTTGTCGGTCTCGATCTCGGCGATGATCATCCCCGAGGTTACGGTGTCACCCTCTTTGACCAGCCATTTGGCCAGGGTGCCCTCTTCCATCGTCGGCGAGAGGGCGGGCATCAGGATTTGCGTTGCCATCAGTTTCCTCCCTCAGGCGTAGATATCGGTCCACAGCTCGTCGAGCGACGGCTCGGGGCTGTCTTTCGAGAATTCGGCGCTCTCGTTCACGATCGCCTTGATCTCCTTGTCGATGGCTTTCAGGTCCTCGTCCGAGGCCTGACCGCTCGACACCAGCATCTCGCGCACGCGCTCGATCGGGTCGCGCTCTTCGCGCATCTTCTGCACTTCCTCGCGGGTCCGGTACTTGGCCGGGTCCGACATCGAGTGGCCACGGTAGCGATAGGTCATCACTTCCAGGATATAGGGGCCTTCGCCCGCGCGGCAGGCGGCAATCGCCTTCTCCGCCGCGGCTTTGACCGCCATCACGTCCATGCCGTCGACGGCCTCGCCCTTGATCCCGTAGGCCGCACCGCGCTCCCACAGGTTCGGCGACTTGGTCGCGCGCTTGGTCGAGGTGCCCATGGCGTATTGGTTGTTCTCGATCACGTAGACGACCGGCAGGTTCCACAGCTCGGCCATGTTATAGCTCTCGTAGACCTGGCCTTGGTTCGCCGCGCCGTCCCCGAAATAGGTGAAGGTGACGTTGTCGTTGCCCTTGTACTTGTCCGAGAAGGCAAGACCGGTGCCCAGCGGCACCTGCGCGCCGACGATGCCGTGGCCGCCGTAGAAATGCTTCTCTTTCGAGAACATGTGCATCGAGCCGCCCTTGCCCTTCGAGTATCCGCCTTCGCGGCCCGTGAGCTCGGCCATCACGCCCTTGGGGTCCATGCCACAGGCCAGCATATGGCCGTGGTCGCGGTACGAGGTGATGCGCTTGTCGCCGTCCTTGGCCGCAGCCTCGAGGCCCACGACAACGGCTTCCTGCCCGATGTAGAGGTGGCAGAAACCACCGATCAGGCCCATGCCATAAAGCTGACCCGCCTTCTCTTCGAAGCGTCGAATCAAAAGCATGTCGCGGTAATATTTGAGCAGTTCCTCACCCGAGACGTTTGATTTCTCGGTGGTTTTTCTCGCAGCCATCGGTGCCTCCCCCTGGTCGCGTACGGGATAGTTTAGCATTAAACAATCTACTACACCAAGCCATGTCGAAAAGCGAGGGCGAATTCCGCAGGGCTGCTGCCAGCCCTGTGCAACGCACGCCGACGCCCCCCCGAAATGGCAGGGTTCGCGGATCAAACTAGCATGGATATCCTGTTAGCGTAGGACAATCTCGTCGGCGCGGACATAGCCCAGCACTTCGCGCGCCTGTTGGTCCAGAAGGTCGAGGTCCAGGTACTCGTCCGACAGCCGCCGCGTGCGGTTCTCGATCTCGGACAGATCGGCGGCCAGTCGGTCGCGTTCGACCTCCAGCTGGGCGGCGTCGGCCTCGATCTGGATGCGACGGAACAGCCCGTATTCCCCCTGCACGGCGGCAAAGGTCAGGTAGGCGCCGAAGGTGCCGGTGATCGCGTAGTAGATGACCGGCCCGAAGGCGGGGCGTTTTCTGCTCATGGGACCTGCTCGCAGCCTCTTTGGGGGCCGTCTGGGCAGACCCTGCCAGAAACCGGGGGCAAAGGGAATCCCCGTGGCCGCAACCGGGCGGCGAAACACCGACGCCGGGTCATGCTTGCCACACCCCGGGGCACGGGCGCAGGCTCCGGCCCAAAGGGGAGAGAGAGTATGACCGACGCCGCCGCGCCGCGCAGCCGCTTGGGCACGCATGAGGTTTTCAACCAGCCGCAGATGCGACACCGCGATCCCTGGGCGCAGGATGCCACGCTGCGCCGCTTGATGGGCGAGGACGCCGGGCTGGCGGCCTTGGGCGCCGCGCTGGGCTCGGATGAAGTCCGCGAGGCCGCGCGCGATGCCCAGACGGTGCTGCCGCAACTGCGGACCTTCGACCGTTCCGGCCGCCGCATCGACGAGGTGCATTTCCATCCCGGCTATCACCGCATGATGCAACTGGGGATGGAGGCCGGCTATGCCGCTACCGCTTGGGACGGGACCGGCAGTCACGCGCGCCACGCCGCGATCAACTTCATGATGGGGCAGGTCGAGCCCGGGGTCTGCTGCCCGATGACCATGACCTATGCCGCTATCCCGGCGCTGTCGGCGAACCCGGATCTGGCGGCGCTGTGGCAGCCCCGGCTGATGGCGCCCGCCTATGATCCGGCGCGGGTGTCGGTGGACCGCAAGGGCTCGGCCACTTTGGGCATGGCGATGACGGAGAAGCAGGGCGGCTCGGACGTGCGCGCCAATGCGACCACCGCCGTCAAGGATGGCGAGGGCTATCGGCTGCACGGCCACAAATGGTTCTGCTCGGCCCCGATGTGCGACGGGTTTCTGACCTTGGCGCAGCTCGACGGGGCGATCAGCTGTTTCCTCGTGCCGCGTTGGCTACCCGATGGCACCCGCAACCCCTTCACCATCCTGCGGCTGAAGGACAAGCTGGGGAACAAGGCCAACGCTTCGTCCGAGATTGAGTACGACGGCACCTATGCCCATCTGCTGGGCGAGCCCGGTCGCGGCGTGCCGACGATCATCGAGATGGTGCATCACACCCGCCTCGACACCGCCATTGCGCCCACCAGTTTCATGCGGGCCGCTTTGGGCGAGGCGGTGCAATGGGCGCGCGGGCGGCGGGTGTTCCAGAAGACGCTGATTGACCAGCCGCTGATGGCCGCGACGCTGGCCGACCTCGCGCTCGAGGCCGAGGGAGCCTTCCTGCTGGCGATGGACGTGGCGCGATCCTTCGACGATCCGGCGCGTAGACCCTATGCGCGGCTGTCGGTGGCCTTGGCGAAGTTCCTCAACAACAAGCTCGCGCCGAACATGGTCTATGAATGCATGGAGGCCTTGGGGGGCATGGGCTACGTCGAGGACACGCCCCTGCCGATGCTCTACCGCGAGGCGCCGCTGAACTCGATCTGGGAAGGGTCGGGCAATGTGATCTGCCTCGATATCCTGCGCTCTTGCGTGAAGGAGCCCGAGGCCGTGGCCCAGCTCAACGCCCGGCTGGACAGCGCGCGGGGGCTTGATCCGCGCTACGACACCGCGCTGGCGGCGCATCGCGAACGGTGGCCGGGGCTGCCTATGGAAGCCGAAGCCCGCTGGTTCGCGGAATCACTGGCGATGTTGCTCACGGGCGCGGTGATGCTGGCCGACAGCCCGCTGGCCGGCGAGTGGTTGGCCACCCGCTTCGGCGCCCGCGGCTGGGTGCGTGGGGCGGTCGGCGCGGTGGACGCGCAACGGGTGCTGGCCGAGGTCTGACACGCTTGCCACCCGTCAGCCCGGAAAAAGCCGAAGGCGCCGGGCAAGCGCCGGCCCGCCCCTACGGGCTGGCGCTTTGGTTGCCGCAAGCGCGGCTCGGCCGTCAGGCGGATTTGGCCCGATAAAGTGCCCCATCCAGCCGTCACAGCGCCATCCCACGGGCCGGCGCTTGCCCGGCTTCCCTTACCGCGCCGCGCAGATCGTCGCGCGCTGACCGATCCAGCAACCGCCGGCGCCCATGCGGAAATCCTCGCCGAGGAACCCTTGCGCATGGGTCGCGCCGGGCGAGCCGTTCCAATGGCCCGAGGCCGTGCCATCCCCCATCGGCGAGAGCTCGGCGAAATAGTCGGGCAGCGTGCCTTCGCGGTCGGTGTTGATCCAGAAACCGCCCGAGCCGTCATTCTCCATCCAGATCGGGCAATCGCCGCGCCGGTCGATATAGGTCACGCCCTCGACCACCAGTCGGCAGGTGCCGCGGATCACATAGGGCTCGCCCGCGACGCGGGGCGCTGCGGCCGCCGTCGCCGCATCGGGCTGCACTGGCGCGGAGGAATTGCCCGGCATCGCGCAATCCAGTGCGGCCCGCATCGCGCGGCTCGACCCGGCCAGCGAGAAGCTCGCCTCCTGCTGGCCCGCCATGCCGCCGTCATAGCGGAAGCTGATCGACGAGGCGTTCTGGAACACATCCATCCACCCGTCCGGCTCGGCGTTCGAGGCGCGGTAGCTGCGCCACGGGAAACCCTCGCTCCAATCCAGCACCATGTTGACCTGCTCGCTGCCGCGCTGGTTGCCGACCCACGCGATCGTCACCGGGATCGTCGTGTCGATTGCCGCACTGCCAAGGGCCGAGAAACCGAAGGCTGTGCTCACGCCATCGGCGCTGAACCACAGGCCATGCTCGCTCGCGGTGATGTGCGAGACGGTGCAGAACGCCGGCTGCTGGGCCGAGCCATAGCGGGTCAGGGTCCATTCCCCGACCTGACCAAGAACGGTTGGCTGGGGGGCCGCGCCGCTGGCGGGCTGGCCGGGGTCCTTGTCAGTTTGCGCAAGGGCCATGCCGGTCGACAGCGAGAGAACGAGAAGGGCGGGGAGGGTAACGGCGCGAATCATGGGCGATCCTGAACGGGTTAACTGTGAAATCCGTAGCACCGCGCCTGTCGTCCGGATATCGTAAATCGGTGAGGATCGTCCTGCGTGTGCAAGGGCGGAAGCAAGGCTCAGATGTCGCCCAGCCCGGCCTGCGGTAGCAATGTTGCGATCTTGTACAACAGGGTCCGGGCGGCACGCTGACGGGGATGGCTGTCATCTTCGGCCACGCTGCGCAGCGCCTCGCCCAGCACCGTGGCCTCGTCCGGTGTCAACGCGGTCGGCGGCAGGACCAGCGACCCGCGCAGGATATAGCCAAGCCCGCGCTCGCCCTCGACGGGGATGCCCGTCGCCGCCATCATCGCCATGTCGCGCCAGATTGTCCGGGTCGAAACCCCCATCCGGTCGGACAGCTCGCTCGCCGTGTGCAACTTGCCGTCGCGCAGGATCTGCACGAGGTCATAGAGCCTCTGGTCACGGTTCATGGCGCCTCACTTTCGACGGGAGCAACTGACAAAATACTGTCAGGAGAGCCGCCCCGCCACCCCCTTTGGCGCCGGAATCAGTCTAGGATCGCGGCGCGCAAAGGCCTATTTCAGGGGAGAAGTCAGCGCCCGGCCGGCCGATCCGCGCCGAATGGGCCCCGCAGAAAAGGACAGAGCCATGCTCAACAATATCGGTATTCCCGGCCTTCTCCTGATCGCCGTGGTCGTCCTCGTGCTCTTTGGCCGCGGTAAGGTCTCGAGCCTGATGGGCGAAGTCGGCAAAGGCATCACCGCGTTCAAGCGCGGCGTGAAGGACGGCAGCGAGGAGCTGGAGAACCAGCGCGAGACCCCGGCCGAGAACGCCCGCGACGTGACCCCGCAGACCGAGCCGCGCGACCGCGCGTGATTTCGCGCTTTCCTTCCTGACACCGCAAGGAGCGGCTCATGTTCGACATCGGCATGTCCGAAATGCTGGTCGTCGGCGTCGTGGCGTTGATCGTGGTCGGTCCCAAGGACCTGCCCAAGATGTTCCACACGCTGGGCCAGGTCACCGGCAAGGCCCGGGGCATGGCGCGCGAGTTCCAGCGCGCCATGGATGCGGCCGCCAAGGAAACCGGCGTCAACGACATCGTCAAGGATTTCAAGCGCACGGCCTCAGGGCAGGGCTTCAAGGAAGCCACGGGATTCGACGATATCGAGAAGGAATTCAAGGATATCGGCGTCAACCGACCGGATGTGCGGAAGCCCGGCAGCCCCGCTGCGGGCTCGAAGGCGAACCCGACGATGCCGCCCGCCTCCGCCGAGGTCAGCCCGGTCTCCATCGAGGATGTGGCCGAGGCCGAGGATGACGAAATCGCCGCGCAGGACCTCGCCCGTCGCAATGCCGAATTGTCGGCGACTGAGGCCGAGCGCCTGAAACGGGTCGAGAAATCGAACGCCGCGCGCCAGCAGGCCGCGGATATCCGTGCCCGCCGCGAGGCAGAGGCCTCCGCGCGTGCCGAAACGACCCCCGAGACTTCGTCTGACGCGGACGCCACCCCGCCGCGTCCCCAGCCGGAAGCCGAACGCTGACCATGGCCGCGAAACCCCAAGCCGATACCATCGACGACAGCTCGGCCCCGCTGATCGAGCATCTGGCCGAACTGCGCAGCCGCCTGATCTGGTCCGTGGTCGCCTTCGTGGTGGCCATGGTCTTCTGCTTCGCCTTCGGTGACCAGCTGCTCGATTTCCTGCTCCATCCGATCGAGGACACGATGCGCTCGCTGGGCAACCCGAACCCGGTGATGCAATACACCGCGCCGCAGGAGTATTTCTTCACGCTGGTGCAGATCTCGATGGTCGGCGGCTTCGTGCTGGCCTTCCCGGTGATCGGTTACCAGCTGTGGCGCTTCGTGGCGCCGGGCCTCTACAAATCCGAACAGAACGCCTTCCTGCCGTTCCTGATCTCCTCGCCCGTGCTGTTCCTGATGGGCGCCGCCTTCGCGCATTACGTCGTGGTGCCGATGGCGATGGGCTTCTTTCTGGGCTTTGCCGACGTCCCTTCGCTGATCGCCGCCTATTTTACCGAAGGCGGGGCAGGGTCCACGCCGGTCGAGATGGCGGCCTCGCAAGGGATCGACATTGTCTTCAACGGCAAGGTCAACGAGACGCTCGACATCACGCTGAAGATGATCATCGCCTTCGGCCTGTGCTTCCAGCTGCCCGTGCTGCTGACGCTGATGGGCAAGGCCGGGCTGATCTCGGCCGCGGCCCTGCGCGCGGGTCGCAAATGGGCGGTCGTGGGGATCCTGGTGCTCGCGGCCCTCGTGACGCCGCCGGATGTGGTGACGCAGGTGATCCTGTTCACGGTCGTCTATGCGCTCTACGAGATCTCGGTAATCCTCGTTGGTCGCGTGGAGAAGAAGCGCAACGCCGAGCTGATCGCCGAAGGCCTGTTGGACCCTGAAGACCTGGAAGAATGACTGATCTGATCCTGACCCGCATCGCCGAGGCGCTTGAGCGTCTCAGCCCTGCACCCGCGCCGGCCCCGGATTTCACCGGGGCCGATGCCTTTGTCTGGCACACCACGCCCGACCGGCTGGAACCCGTCCCGCAGGTCAGCCGCGTGCCGCTCTCGCTGCTGCATGGCATCGGACGTGCGCGCGACATCCTGCTGCAGAACACGCTGCAATTCGCGCGCGGCTATGCGGCGAACAACGCGCTGCTCTGGGGCTCGCGCGGGATGGGCAAGTCGTCGCTGGTGAAGGCCGTCCATGCCGAGGTTCTGGCCCAAGGCCACCCCTGCACGCTGGTCGAGATCCAGCGCGAGGATCTGCCCTCGGTCGGCCGGCTGCTGAACCATCTTCGCAGCGCGCCGGATCGCCGCTTCGTGCTGTTCTGCGATGACCTGTCGTTCTCGCATGACGACACGCATTACAAATCGCTGAAGGCGGTGCTGGATGGCGGGATCGAGGGCCGTCCGGCCAATGTGATCCTCTATGCCACCTCGAACCGCCGCCACCTGATGCCGCGCGACATGATCGAGAACGAGCGCTCGACCGCGATCACGCCGGGCGAGGCCGTCGAGGAGAAGGTCTCGCTGTCCGACCGCTTTGGCCTGTGGCTGGGCTTCCACCCTTGTTCGCAGGACGATTATCTGGCGATGATCGACGGCTATATCGCCGAGCACGGGCTGGTCGTGGACCCGGCGCAACTGCGGGCCGAGGCCATCGAATGGCAGGCGACGCGCGGTGGGCGCTCGGGCCGGGTGGCGTGGCAGTTCTTCTGCGACCTCGCGGGACGGATGGGGCACGCGGTCTGAGGGACGCGAGCGGTGGGGTGAAACCCCACCCTACGCCGGCTCACTTTGGGGGATCACTCGGGCAACCACCGACCCAGCCGGGCGCGGTTCACGCCCCGGTCGGAATAGCCGAACCTTGAGCGCGAGAAAGCGACGATGCGGGTACCTTCGCCCTCGGGGATCAGGCGGATCGACACATAATCCGGGTAGCCCATGATCGGTGTCCGCGCCACCCAGGTGCCGTCTTGCGCATCGCCGGCCAGCAGAACGGCGCCCTCCATGTCTGCGTGCCGGGCAATGCTTTGCGCGACGATCTGCGGCGGCTGTGCGACCACACGGTCGACACGGGCGAAATGCGGCTGGAAAGGATCGGCCACCGTCAGCGGGTCGACATGCCAGCGCGCGGGGTCTGACGGGGCCACGCGGACATAGACCGCGAAGCCGACCGCAATCAGCGCCAGTATCACCGCGAAAGCTCCGAAGATCCTCATACGAAACCGTCCCTGTCTTTCCGTCCTCCCGATTGCCGGGAGAAGTCCCAGCCTAGCATGGGCCGCACCGCGGCGCGCAAGGCATCATCGTGACCGTTTCGCGCGCGGGTTCCTGCCCGTGTTTCAGCCTGTCACGCGCTGTGATCGGGCCCCGCCTTGCATTGACTCTGCCGTGGGGTAAAACGGGCGAAAATCTTGAGCAGGTACCGCATGTCCGTCTCCCTCGTCATCCTTGCCGCCGGCCTTGGCAGCCGGATGAACTCTGACCTTCCGAAGGTCCTGCATCCGCTGGGTGGCGCACCGCTTCTGGCCCATGCCTTGCGCACCGGCGCGCAGCTGTCGCCGGAGCGCGTCGTCGTCGTGACCGGCCACGGTGCCGAGGCCGTCGCCAAAGCCGCCCGCGCTGAAGATCCCGAGGTTCACATCGCCCATCAGGCGGAGCAGCTGGGCACCGCCCATGCCGTCGCTCAGGCGCGCGAGGCCCTCGGCGGTTTCAAGGGTGATGCGGTGATCCTCTATGGTGACACGCCTTTTGTCCGCATCGAAACGCTAGAAGCGATGCGCGAAGCCCGCGAGCGTCACGCCGTCGTCGTACTTGGCTTCGAGGCCGCCGATCCGGGCCGCTACGGGCGCCTCGTGATGGACGGTGAGCAGCTGGAGCGGATCGTCGAATACAAGGACGCGACCGAGGCCGACCGCGCCATCACCCTGTGCAACTCGGGCGTTGTTTGCGCGGATGCGATGACACTTTTCGAACTTATCGATGGTGTCGGAAACGAGAATGCTGCCGGTGAATTCTACTTAACCGACATTGTGGCTATTGCCAGACAAAAGGGTCTCTCGGTCGGCGCCGTGCGCTGCGACGAGGCCGAGACGCTGGGCATCAACACCCGCGCCGAGCTGGCCGCCGCCGAGGCCGCCTTCCAGCAACGGATGCGGGCCGAGGCGTTCGAGAATGGCGTGAACCTGATCGCGCCGGAGACCATCCATTTCGCGCTGGACACGGTGATCGGTCGCGACGCCGTCGTGGGCCCCAATGTGGTCTTCGGCCCCGGCGTCACCGTCGAGACCGATGCCACGATCCGCGCGTTCTGCCATCTGGAGGGTTGCCATGTCAGCCGCGGCGCCACGGTCGGCCCCTTCGCCCGCCTGCGCCCCGATGCCTATCTGGCGGAACATGCCCATGTCGGCAATTTCGTCGAGATCAAGAACGCCAATATCGAAGAAGGCGCCAAGGTGAACCACCTGACCTATATTGGTGACGCGGATGTGGGCGAGGGCACGAATATCGGCGCGGGCACCATCACCTGCAATTACGACGGTGTCTTCAAGCACCGCACCGTGATCGGCAAGAACGCTTTCATCGGCTCGAACACCATGCTGGTCGCGCCGGTGAAGGTCGGCGACCGGGCGATGACGGGCTCGGGCTCGGTGATCACGCAGGACGTCCCGGCCGAGGCTTTGGCGATCGCGCGGGCGCGTCAGGACAACAAACCCGGTCTGGCCGTTCGGCTGATGGACCGATTGAAGGCGCTGAAAGCGTCGAAAAAGAAAGAGGGTTGAGAGCATGTGCGGGATCGTCGGGGTTCTGGGATCGCATGAGGTGTCGCCGCTGATCCTCGAGTCGCTCAAGCGGCTGGAATATCGCGGCTATGACAGCGCGGGCATCGCCACGGTGAACACGGGCAAGCTCGACCGCCGCCGCGCCGTCGGCAAGCTGGTGAACCTGTCGGACCTTCTGGTGCATGAACCCCTCGCCGGGAAGGCCGGCATCGGCCACACCCGTTGGGCCACCCATGGCGAACCTAACGTTAAGAACGCGCATCCGCATCGGTCGGGCCCGGTGACCGTCGTCCACAACGGCATCATCGAGAACTTCCGCAGCCTGCGTGAAGAGCTGGCGGCGGCGGGTCTGGGTCATGAGACGGATACCGATACCGAGACGGTCGCGCTGCTGACCCGGCACCACATGGATCAGGGCATGGACCCGCAGCAGGCCGTCGGCGCAACGCTGGCGCGGCTGGACGGGGCCTTCGCGCTCGCCTTCCTGTTCGAGGGCGAGGAAGACCTGATGATCGGCGCCCGCAAGGGCTCGCCCTTGGCCGTGGGCTGGGGCGAGGGCGAGATGTTCCTCGGCTCTGATGCGATTGCCTTGGCGCCGATGACCGACCGCGTGACTTACCTTGAGGAAGGCGATTGGGTCGTCGTGACCCGCGCCGGCGCGACCTTCTATGACCTGTCGGGCAACCGCGTGAACCGGGCCGTGACCACCATCCGTCTGGATCAGACGCGGGTCGACAAGGCGGGCCATAAGCACTTCATGGCCAAGGAAATTCACGAGCAGCCCTCGGTGCTTGGCGCCGGTCTGGCCTTCCACCTTGCGCCGGACGGGCAATCGCTGGCCTTCCCCGAGAGCGTCGATTTCAGCCAATGCGACCGCGTGACGATGGTTGCCTGCGGCACCGGCCATTACGCGACGCAGGTGGCGAAATACTGGTTCGAGCAGATCGCGGGCCTGCCCTGCGACATCGATATCGCCTCGGAATTCCGCTATCGCCAGCCGGTCCTCAGCGACAAGGGCATCGGCATCTTCGTCAGCCAATCTGGCGAGACCGCGGACACCTTGGCAGCCCTGCGCCATGTGGACGGCAAGCTGGAGCGGACGATCGGCGTGGTGAACGTGCCGACCTCGTCCATCGCGCGGGAAACCGATGTGGCGCTGCCGATCCTTGCCGGGCCCGAGATCTCGGTCGCCTCGACCAAGGGCTTCACCGCGCAGCTGCTGGTCCTGTGCCTGCTGGCCCTGAAGGCCGCCCATGACCGGGGCCGCCTCGACGATGCGGCGCTGGCCGAGAAGCTGGCCGAGCTGCGCATGCTGCCTGGCACGTTGGCCCAGGCCCTCGACCGCGAGGAAGAGATCAAGGCGCTCGCCCGCAAGATCGCCGAGGCGCAGGACGTGCTCTTCTTGGGGCGCGGGGTGATGTACCCCTTGGCGCTGGAAGCTGCGCTGAAACTCAAGGAAATCAGCTACATCCACGCCGAGGGCTATGCCTCGGGCGAGCTGAAGCACGGCCCCATCGCGCTGATCGACAAGACCCTGCCGGTGATCGTCATGGCCCCCCGCGACGCGCTTTACGAGAAGACCGTGTCCAACATGCAGGAGGTCATGGCGCGTCAGGGCCTCGTGGTGCTGATCTCGGACCGCGCGGGGCTCGATGAGGCCGGCAAGGTCTGGGCGCAGCTGGCGATGCCCACGGTTTCGGATCTGATCGCGCCCATCGTCTACGCGGTCCCGGCGCAGATGCTGGCCTATCACACTGCGCTGGCGCGCGGCACCGACGTGGACCAGCCGCGCAACCTCGCGAAATCCGTGACGGTGGAATAATGGCCAAGCAGTTCCCGCATTTCGAGGACGACCATCTGCGCCTGATCGCGGCGCAGCACATGTTCTTCGTGGGGACTGCCGCGCCCACGGGCCGGGTCAATATCTCGCCCAAGGGCATGGACAGCCTGCGCGTGACGGGGCCGAACCGGGTGGTCTGGCTCAACGTCACGGGCTCGGGCAACGAGACCGCCGGGCATCTACAACTCGACCCGCGCATGACGCTGATGTGGTGCAGTTTCGACCGCCGCCCGGTGATCCTGCGTGCCTATGGCGAGGCCCGCGCCGTGCATCAGCGCGATGCCGAGTGGACGGACCTCTACGCCCTGTTCGATCCGATCCCGGGCGCGCGGCAGATCTATGTGATGGAGGTCGACCTCGTGCAGACCTCCTGCGGCTATGCCGTGCCGTTCTTTGAGTTCAGCGGCGATCGTGACACCTTGCGGCAATGGGCGGATCAGCGCGACGAGGCGGCGATGGCCGCCTATTGGGACGAGAAGAACACGCGCACGCTGGATGGCTTCCCGACCGGCATCAACGCCGAGGAGTGATCCAGGCGGGGCAGGGGGCCGTACCTTGGGGAAAGCCCCTCGGAGGTCCCCATGCACGTCTCCCGCCGCCTGATCCTGCTCGCTGCCCCCCGCGCTCGCCCTGTCGGCCTGCGCCCGCACCCCCACCGCGCCCGAGACCGCCGGGTCCCTGACCCTCGCCGATGTCTTCGTGGGCGAGATCCGGGGGCGGGGCGTGTTCCGCGTCGATCTGACCGGCGATGAGCGTCGCTTCGATGCACAGCTCCACGGACGCCTCGAAGGTGATCGGCTGACCGTGGCCGAGGACTTCACCTATGACGACGGACAGACCGGTCGGCTGACCTGGGTTTTCGACCGCGCCGGGCCGGGCCGCTGGACCGGACGGCGCGAGGATACCGTGGGCGAGGCCGTGGTGATCGAGGAGGGCGAATCGATCAGGATGGATTACACCGCCGATTTCGAATCGCTCGAGGGAGTGACGCGCCTGGCTTTCTCCGACGTGATCTACCGCGCGCCCGATGGAAAGGTTATCAACGAGGCGATTGTGCGCCGCTGGGGTCTCCCTGTCGGGCGCGTCCGCTTCGAGATGACCCGAGAATGACCGAACCCAGCACCGACACCGCCACCGAAAACGCGCTTGCGCAGCTTGCCGCCCTTGCCGATCCGGCCCGCGCCGAAGAAATGCGGGCCTATCACAAGATCGACCGCCCCTATCTGGGCCTTGCGAACCCGCAGGTCGATGACCTCGTCGCCGCATGGCGGGCCGAGGCCTCGGTCGAGGAACGCGTGGCTTTGGCCTCGGGGCTTTGGGCCAGCGACATCCACGAGGCGATGGTCGCGGCGGCGAAGCTGTTGACGCAGGCGCGGCTGCGGCCGGACGAGGCGGCTTGGGCGCTGATCGCAAGCTGGGCCGAGGGCTTCAACGGCTGGGCGGTCTCGGATCACGCCAGTTCGGCGGGCGGGCGGCGGCTGGTGGCCGATCCGTCGCGGCTGGACCGGCTGGAGCGCTGGATTGCGCATGAGAACATGTGGACCCGGCGCGCGAGTTTGGTGATGACCTTGCCCTGGGCGCGGATGGCGAACCCGAAAGAGGCCGATCTGGCCGTGCGAGAGCGGGTTCTGGGCTGGTGCGAAGGCTTCGTCGCGGATCGCGACTGGTTCATGCAGAAAGCCGTCGCCTGGTGGGTGCGCGATCTTTCCAAGCACGACCCTGAGCGCAGCCGGGCGTGGATCGACGCGCATGGGGCCGGGTTGAAGTCCTTCGCCCGCAAGGAAGCGGCGCGGCATCTGGGATAAGGCGGCCAAGGCACGCTCCCGCCCACCCACCCCGCGCGCCT
>NZ_LRRR01000002.1 GCF_001691415.1 Pararhodobacter sp. CCB-MM2 | reverse complement strand
AGATGTTTATCAGAGACAGGCCCGGGCCATCCGCAAGAGTTTCGGCAGTCTCGAAGTGCTCAAGGGCGTCAACCTGACCGTCGATTACGGCAAGGTCTGCTGCATCCTCGGGCCCTCGGGTTCCGGCAAGTCGACCTTCCTGCGCTGCATGAACCATCTGGAGAAAATCGACGGCGGCCTGTTGCGTGTCGGCGGCTCGCTGGTCGGCTACCGCGAGCACGACGGCAAGCTCTACGAGATGCGCCAGAAGGAAGTCGCACGCCAGCGCGCCGATATCGGCATGGTGTTTCAGGGCTTCCACCTGTTCCCGCACATGACCGTGCTGGAGAACATCATCGAGGCGCCGATCGGTATCCGCAAAATGCGCAAAGCCGAGGCCGTCGCCCTGGCGATGGACCTTCTGGCCAAGGTCGGCCTGACGGAAAAGGCGCAGGCCTATCCCGCCACGCTCTCGGGCGGGCAGCAGCAACGCGTCGCCATCGCCCGCGCGCTGGCGATGAAACCGAAGCTCATGCTGTTCGACGAGCCGACCTCCGCGCTCGATCCCGAATTGGTGGGCGAGGTTCTGACGGTGATGCGCGACCTTGCCCGCGAAGGCATGACCATGGTCGTCGTTACCCATGAGATGGGCTTTGCCCGCGACGTCGGCGACCGCGTGGTCTTCATGGATGGCGGTGTCGTCGTCGAGGAAGGCACGCCCGACGAGGTTTTCAACCACACCCGCGAACAGCGCACCCGTGCCTTCCTCGGCAAGGTGAGCTGACGCTTCTGACCTGACCAAACGACCGGATACGACATGACCACCCTCCCTCCCGATCACCGCACCCAGGCCTTCATCGACGGCCAGCTCGTCGATGCCGAAGGCGGCGCCCTGTTCGACACGCCGAACCCCGCCACCGGCAAGACCCTGACCCAGGTTGCGGCCTGCAGCGAGGCGGATGTCGACCGTGCCGTCGCCGCCGCGCGGGCCGCCTTCCGTTCGGGCTGCTGGAGCCGTATCGCACCGGAAGAGCGCAAGGCCGTGATGCTGCGCTTCGCGGATCTGGTGCATGCCCATGCCGAGGAGCTGGCGCTGCTTGACGCCATCGACGCAGGCAAGCCGATCACCGATTGCCGCACTCTCGATCTGCCGGATGTGGAGAACAACATCCGCTGGTATGCCGAGGCGATCGACAAGGTCTATGGCGCGGTCGCGCCCACCGGCGAGGACCATCTGGGCCTGATCCAGCGCGATCCGCTGGGCGTGATCGGTATGGTGCTGCCGTGGAACTTCCCGCTGGGCACGCTGTCGTGGAAGATCGCCCCCGCGCTGGCGGCCGGCAATTCCATCGTAGTGAAGCCGGCGGAACTCGCCTCGCTCTCGACCATCCGCATCGCCGAGCTGGCCGTCGAGGCCGGGATCCCTGCCGGCGTGTTCAACGTCATTCCGGGCTATGGCCATGTCGCTGGAAAGGCGCTGGGGCTGCACCCGGATGTGGACATGATCACCTTCACCGGCTCCACTGCCGTCGGCCGGCAATTCCTGCGCTACGCCGCCGACAGCAACCTAAAGAACGTGGTGCTGGAATGCGGCGGCAAGAGCCCGCAGATCGTCTTCCCCTCGGCCGCGGACCGGCTGGACGAGGTGGCCGACAACCTCGCCGCGGCTGCCTTCTGGAACATGGGTCAGAATTGCACCTGCGGCTCGCGTATCCTTGTCCATGCCTCGCTGGCCGAGGCCTTTACCGCCAAGCTGGTGGAAAAGGCGCAGGGCTGGAAAGTCGCGCAGCCGACCGACGAGACCGCGATGATGGGCCCGCTGATCGAGGCCAAGGCGCTCGAACGCGTGCTGGGCGCCATCGCCACGGCAAAGGCCGAGGGCGCGACCATCGCGCAGGGCGGCCAGCGGCTGTTCGAGGAAACCGGCGGCTGGTTCGTGGAACCCACCGTGATCACCGGCGTCACGCCGCAGATGGAGATCGCCCGCAAGGAGATCTTCGGCCCGGTCGTCGCGGTGATCCCCTTCGACACCGAAGAAGAGGCGATCGCGCTGGCCAATGACAGCGAATACGGCCTCGCCGCGACGGTCTTCTCCAGCGATATCAATCAGGCGATCCGCGTCTCGCGCCGCATTCAGGCCGGGACCGTCGCGGTCAATGCCTATGGCGAGGGCAACATCACGACGCCCTTCGGCGGCTACAAATCCTCGGGCTTCGGCGGCTACGACAAGGGGATCGAGGCCTTCGATCAATACAGCCACAAACGCACCATCTGGATCACTTTGACCCTGTGACCAACCTTCGGCGGGGCGCGCGTTTGCCCCGCCGCCCTGCCCTCCTCCCGGCGCCGCGGCGCCTCTGAAAGTTCGGATCATGAACCAGCAACACCACGAGGTCATCATCATCGGCGGCGGTCCCTCGGGCCTCTCGGCCGCTTGGGAATTGCGCGACCGCGACATCCATATCCTCGAGACCACGCAGCGCCTCGGCGGGCGGCTGTTCTCGGTCTCGAAGGGGGATTACTGGATGAACTTCGGCGGACATCTGTTCCCCGCCGCCGGATCGCATATGCGCAACATCCTGCATTCGATCGGGCTGGAGGTGATCCGCATCCCCGGCAACAAATTCGCCATCGAATGGCGCGGCAAGGTCTACTCGCCCAAATCGGTGTCGATGCTGCCGCTGACCCTGCCGATGTCGCTGGGCGAGCGTATCCAGTTTGCCCGCATCGGCCTGCGCATCCTCGCGGCCGTGAAGAAATGGCAGGCCGAGATGGCCCCGGTCTATGGCGAGAGCAACCAGAAGCGCCGCGCCCGCGTCGCGCGCTTCATGTCGGACATCAGCTTCAAGGATTTCGTCGGCAAGACCTCGCCGCGCATCGAGAAGCTGTTCCAATCCGCCGCCCGCCGCGCCGCCGCCGAAATGGAGGACCAGAACGCCGGTGTCGGCGTGTCGCTGTTCGGCGCAGTCTGGGCCGGCAAGGGCGATTCCATGGCCTTTAACCTCAACGGCGGCTCGGGCCGGTTCGGTGAGGTGATGATGGAGCTGATGGACGGCCGCGTGACCTATGGCGCGACCGTGACTTCGGTGGAGAAGACCGGCGATCTGGTCACCGTGCGCTACCGCGAGGGCGATGAGGAGCGGGTGGCGACGGCCTCGCAGGTGATCGTGGCAATCCCGGCGAACATCGCCAAGACCATCGTGCGCGACATTCCCGACAATGTGCGCAACGTACTCGCCAATGTGCAATACGGCCCCTTCCCGACCATGGGCATCATCACCGATGAAACCGGGCCCATGCCATATGACGACATCTACGCGATCACCACGCCGGATGCGTCCTTCGACATGTTCTTCAACCATGCCAACCCCTTGCGCACCGGCCCGCGCAAGCCGGGCGGCAGCCTGATGGTCTATTCCGGCGGCGCCCCTGCGCGCGAGATGCTGAAGATGACCGACGAGGGGATCCGCGACGCCTATCTGGCCGATGTCTACCGCATGTTCCCGCAGCTGAATGGCCATGTGAAAGAATGCGTCGTCCGCCGCTGGGAGCCGGGCAACACCTACCGTCCGGCCGGGTTCGACTTCGAGCCGATGCTGCAATACAGCGAGCGCAAGGATGTCGATATCCACTTCGCCGGCGACTATTTCGCAGAAATCGGAAATATGGAGATCGCCACCGGCACCGGCCACGAGGCGGCCCGCCGCGCGCGTGTCCGCCTGACCGACTGGCGTCGCCGCAACTCGACCCCGTTCGCGGCCACCGGCACGCAGGGATGATCCGCTACGGCCTGATTGGCACAGGCACGGCCGCCGGCACCCACGCACGGGAGCTGGCGGCGGTTCCGGACGCCCGGCTGGTTGCCGTTCAGGCCCGCGATCCTGCGCGCGCGACAGAGTTTGTCGCGCGCCATGCCGCCCTGCATCCCGGCCTTCGCGTTTGCGAGACCCTGCAGGATCTGGTGGCTGCACCCGATGTGGACGCGGTCATCATCACCACCCCCAACGCCGCCCATCTGGAGCCCGCCCTCGCCGCCGCCGCTGCGGGCAAGCATGTCGTGTTGGAGAAGCCGATCGAGGTGACGCCCGAGCGCGCACAGGCCATCGTTGACGCCTGCGCCGCGGCGGGGGTGCGGCTGTTCCTCGTCTATCAGCGCCGCCACGCCGAGGCGACCGAACGCGCCCGCGCCGATCTGGCCGCCGGGCACTATGGCGATGTGGTGCTGGTCAACATCGTCGACAACGAATACCGCACCCCGGCCTATTACGCCGACAACAGCTGGCGCGGACGGCGTGCGAGCGAGGGGGGCGGCTGCGTCACCACCCAATCGACGCATATGCTCGATCTCGCGCAATATCTTTTGGGGCCGATCACGGCCGTCACCGCCCTGTGCCGCACCCGCTTCCACGCCATCGAGACCGAGGACACCGCCGCCGCCCTCCTGGAATTCGCCAGCGGCGCGATCGGCACGTTCAGCTCCTCGACCGCGGCCTATCCCGGCCAGCGGCACTTGGTCACGATCTCTGGCACCCGCGGCTCGATTGTCTTCAACGCCGAACATGACCAGATCACCCTGCGCTGCACGCAGGACGACGCGGCAAACGACATCACCGCCCTGCCCGACGGGTTCTCGTTCCGCGATCCGGTCGAGCCCCGCGATTACCCGACCCATGCCCATCGTCGCCTGTTGGAAGGGATCACCGCCGAGCTGCTCGGCGGCCCGGTCTCGCCCGCGGCGACGGGTGATCCCATGGCCGCCCTGCGCGTGATCGAGGCACTTTACGCCTCGGCCGCTCAGGGATGCCGCGTTGCGTTAGGATGACGCAATGACCCAATTCGAGAACGCCTATGCGGCGACACACCACATGCTATATGTTACCCACGAGCACAAAGAGGGACAGCGATTGATGCATCCGGCGTTGAAACAGAGCAACCTTCGAGACCAGGCGCTCGAGATCCTGAAACTGCGGTTGATCTCGGGCGATCTGAAGCCGGGCGAGGTGTATTCCGCCGCCTCGCTGGCGAGCGAGCTGGGCGTGTCCAACAGCCCGGTGCGCGAAGCAATGCTCACGTTGGTGAACCAGGGCCTGATGGAATCCGTGCGCAATCGGGGCTTCCGGGTGATCCCGCTCACCGACCGCGAGCTGAACAACCTCTATGAGCTGCGGCTGTTGCTGGAAGTCCCGTCGATGGAGCGTCTGGCCCGCGATCATGCCGAGGCGATCCGCGCCCGCAAGGACGAATTCGCCGCCATCGCGAACCGGATGATCGACTGCGCCCGGACGGCTGATATCGCCGGCTACCTGACTGCCGACCGCGATTTCCACATCACCCTGCTGCAGATCCTCGGCAACGATCAGCTGACAACAATCGTCGAGAATCTGCGCGACCAGTCGCGGCAATATGGCCTGAAAGCCCTGTCGCGCGAAGGGCGCCTCGTCGCATCGGCCGAAGAGCATCTGCCGATCCTCGAAGCGCTTGAGGCCGGCGATGCGGCGCGCACGGAATCGCTGATGAAAAAGCACCTGTCGCATATGGTCGGGCAATGGGCCGGCTGACGCTTTGACAGCGTGACGAAAGCGAAACGCCCCCGCATCGCGGGGGCGTCGTCGTTTGCGGGCTCAGCGACGCGCGGCGCCGGTCAGCAGGGCCGGGTCCATCGCATCGAGCACGGCCTTCAGGCTGGCCTTCTGCGCCTCGGTGTAGCCGGCGACGGGTTTGCGCACCGGACCCACATCGAGACCCAGCATCTCGCAGGCGGCCTTGACCCCGGCGTTGTAATTGGCGCTGCCCATCTGGCGGATCAGCGGATGCATCTGGCGCCACAGATCGACAACTTTCAGATCGTCGCCGGCCTGCGCGGCCTCGTGGATCATCCGCAGGCCGGGCGCCACGAAGTTGGCGATACCCATCACCATGCCCGGCGCCCGCAGCATCATCGATTGCAGCAACAGCACGTCCTCGCCGATCAGGAAGGTGATCTTGTCGGCGTGATCGCCCAAAAGCGCGTTCATCTGGCCGATGTCAGCGCAGGAATCCTTGACGTATTTCACGCTCGGCACTTCGGCGGCGAGCCGCACGAGGAAGTCCGTGTTCAGATGGAAGCCGGTAGCACCAGGGAAGTTATAGGCGCAGAGCGGCAGGCTGGTCGCGGCGGCGATATCGCCGAAATAGGCTAATGCGCGGTCTTCATCGACGGCCTCGTAATACGGCGTCGCCAGCATCAGCACATCGGCGCCCGCGGCTTCAGCGTGTTTCGACAGCGCAATCGCCTCGCGGGTCGAGGTGGCGCCGGTCGAGGCCATGACCGAGACGCGGCCGGCGGTCTGCTCGCAGACGATCTCCACCAGCTTGCGGCGCTCGTCGCCCGAGAGCGTCGAGAATTCCCCGGTGCCGCCGGCGGGGACGAAGCCATGCACGCCGTCTTCGATCGACTGGTCGACCAGTTTGCGCAGCATCGGTTCGTTGATGGTTTCGCCATCCGCCGAGAACGGGGTGACGATGGCGGAAAGGACGCCTTGAAGGGCCATGGGATGCTCCTGAGGAATGGTCAGAGGGGGTCGAAGCCGTCAGCCAGGGCATCGGCCCCGTCGACAGCGATGGTGAGGAAGCCGTTGATGAAGGCCTGCCCGGTCAAAAGCGGGCTGACCAGAAGCCGCGCGCCGTCCTTGGCCAAGCCGCCCGAGGTCACACGGAACCGCGTGCCGATGATGCTCTCGGTGTGCAGCACGGCCTCGGGCGCGAGATAGCCTTCGGTCACCAGCTTGGCATGGAAGGCGCTCGACCCGGTGCCACAGGGCGAGCGGTCGATCACGCCCGGAGGCGCGACGACGACGATCTTGGCATGGTCGGGCGTGGCCGGGTCGTAGTCGTAGAACAGCGCCTGATAGACATCGAGCGCGGCGCCGGTATGCGGATCGACCGGCGCCTCGGCGTTGAAGGCGGCGCTGAGCAGACGGGCGATGCGGGTGATCTCGGTCGCGTTGGATCGATCCAGCGACAGCCCGATCGCCTTGGCATCGACCGACATGTAGTAATCGCCGCCATAGAGCAGCTCGACCGGCATCACCCGGCCGTCCACCTCGCAATCGCGCCGCAGCGCGGTAAAGGATTGGACATTGGCCAGCGTCACCGTCAGCGCGCCGCCGACGGCCTCGCGGGTAATTCGGGCGCCGATCGGGCCGGCGGGCGTGCGGATTCGGATCTGCGCGGCCAGCGGATCGGCGCGCCACAGATCGGGCAGCAGGTCCAGCTCGCCGATCACGGTCGCAAAGCCGATCATGCAATGCCCGCACATCGGCGGGTATGAGCCGGGCTCCAGGATCACCGCGCCGATGTCGCAGCCATCCTCGGTGGTAGCGATGGGCAGGACGGCGCAGGTCAGGCCACCGCCGCGCGGCTCATGCACCAGACGGCGGCGCCATTGGTCGGCATTGTCGCGCAGCCAGAGGCGTGCGGCATCGACGCCGGTGACATCCTCGGGCAGGTCGAGCCCCGAGAGCACGATGCGCGTCGGATTGCCGGCGGTATGGCTGTCGACGGCGATCAGCGGCTGACGGTCGGCACGCGCCAGCCAGTCCAGTGCGGCGGCGGGGAGGGTCACAGGCGTCATCACGCGATCTCCGCCAGCGGCGCGCCGAGGGCGGCCATGTCAATTTCGATCCCCAGACCCGGCGCCTCGGTCACGCGGCCGGTGCCACGCTCGGAGCGGATGCCTTTCGAGGCCACCTTCTCGACCGTCCAGTCGTTGAAGAAGGCCGCGTGCATCAGCGCCTCGGGCCGGGTCGAGGCCGCGACATGGGCGACGGCGGCCGTGGTCACGTCACCCCCCCAGACATCCTCGATGCACATCGAGAAACCCAGATCCTGCGCCATGTTGCGCATCGTCACCGCGCCCGAGATCCCGCCGACCCGCGCCAGCTTGATGTTCAGCGCGCAGGCATTGGCGTCGTATTTCGCGCGGTACAGCTCGGCTGCGTTGGTGACGCTCTCGTCCATCGACAAGGGCAGCCGGGTGTTGCGCTTGACCAGCGCGCAATCGGCCGTGTCGCGGCAGGGCTGTTCGAGGAAGATGTCCATGTCCTCGCACAGGCGCACGGCCTGCATCGCCTGCGGCAGGGTCCAGCCGCCGTTCGAATCCGCCACGATCACCGCCTTGTCGTCGCAGATCGCCAGAACCTCGGTCAGGCGGCGCGCATCGTCATAGGGATCGTTGCCGACCTTCACCTGCCAGCGGTTCACGCCGGTCTCGCGCCGGGTCTGCACGAACTCGGCCATCGCCTCGGGATCGGCCAGCGGCACGGCCTCGTAGAGCGGGAAATCGGGCTGGGCGATGCCGCCGATCATCCGGGCAATCGGCAGGCCGGCCTTCTTGCCGAGGATGTCCCAGCAGGCGATGTCGATGGCACTTTTCGCGGCGTTCTGCTCCAGCAGGATCGAGGCCATGATCCGGTGGATCACCGCGAGGTTGGTCGCATCCTGCCCGATCAGTGCGGGCGCCATGACGCGGATGCCCTCGCGCGTGGCCTCGGTGAAGGCGGGCAGATAGGTCCCGGCGAGGGTGCTGCTCTCGCCCCAGCCCTCCAGCCCGTCGGCGGTGCGGATCCGCACCAGCGTCGATTGCTGCTGCGTCGCGGTGCGGCCCTTCGACATGGCATATTCGCCATGGGCATAGGTCAGCCCGTAGCCGTAGATTTCGATCGAGGTGATGGGTGACATGGCCTTGGTCCTGAGAGGGCGGTTCAGCGAAGCTCGGCCGGCAGCAGGGCCGCCGGGATATCCTGGAAGCACAGGGGCCGCAGGAAACGACGAATGGCAAGGGTGCCGACCGAGGTCGCGCCGAAATTCGTCGAGGCCGGGTGAGGCCCGCCATGCACCATGGCGTCGCAGACCTCGACCCCTGTGGGGAAGCCGTTGGCCAGAAGCCGCCCGGCCTTGCGCGACAGGATCCGCAGCAGGGGCGCGGCCTCGGCATGGTCAGCGTCATCGAGATGCAGCGTCGCGGTCAGCTGGCCCTGCAGGCCACGGGCGATCGACAGCATCTGCGCGGCGTCCTCGGCGATGACCAGAAGGCCGGCGGGGCCGAAGATCTCCTCGGCCAGATGCGGCTCTGACAGGAAGGTCTCGCCGTCGACGCGGGCGAGGTTCGGCAGCGCCTCGCGCCCTGATTGGTCGTTGCGCAGCAGCGCCTCGACCCCCGCCATGCCGTCCAGCGCGTCCAGCCCCTTGCGATAGGCGGCGGCGATGCCGTCTGTGAGCATGGTTTGGCCAGGGACACGGCTCAGGGCCAGTGAGGCGGTGCGGGCAAAGGTCTCGGCGGCCGCACCGGCGGGCAAGATCGCGATACCGGGGTTGGTGCAGAACTGCCCCGCCCCCATCGTCAGCGAGGCGGCCCAGCCCTGCGCGATGGCCTCTCCGCGCGCGGCGAGCGCCTCAGGCAGCACAAACATCGGGTTCACCGCGCCGAGTTCGCCGAAGAAGGGAATGGGCTCGGGCCGCGCGGCGCAGAGGTCGAACAGCGCCTTGCCGCCGGCCAAGGAGCCGGTGAAGCCCACGGCCCTGATCAGCGGATGCTGGACGAGCGCGGTGCCGGCGGCGCGGTCCTGCGCGCGGATCAGGCTGAACACGCCGCGCGGCGCGCCGGTCCGGGCGATGGCCGCATCGATGGCGGCGGCGACGCGCTGGCTGGTCAGCGGATGCGCGCTGTGTTCCTTGACCACGACCGGGCAACCCGCCGCCAGCGCCGAGGCCGTGTCCCCGCCCGCGACCGAGAAGGCCAACGGGAAGTTCGAGGCACCGAACACCGCCACAGGGCCGATCGCCACCTGCATCAGACGCAGATCCGGGCGCGGCGCAGGCTTGCGGTCAGGCAGCGCGGGATCGTGGCGCAGATCCAGATGGCGACCGGCCCGGACATGATCCGCGAACAGGCGCAGCTGGCCGGTGGTCCGCCCCAGCTCGCCGGTGATGCGCGCCTCGGGCAGGCCGCTCTCGGCGACGGCGGCGGCGATGATCGCCGGGCCGCGCGCGGTCATCTCGTCGGCGATCGCTTCCAGCAGCGCGGCACGCTCGGCGCCGGGCAGCGCCGAGAAGGCGTCGAACGCGGCCTCGGCCGCCTCGGCGGCGAGGGCCACGGCCCGGGTCGAGTCCGGCTCGGTCACCAGCTGGCCAGCGATATGGTGGTCTTTGTGCAGCGCGTCGGTCACGGGAGAAGTCCTGCGGTCAGTCAGAAAGGAGCCGGGGCGCGCGAGACCGCCCCGGCGGGTCGGCTCAACGGTCCCAGTCGGCGTACCACGCCTTGAACAGGTCGAACTGGGTCTTGGCATAGGCGGCCTGCGAGACGGTCAGCGCATCGGTCTCGTTGAAATGCAGCGCGTATTCGGCGTCGCCACCCAGCACCATCAGGTACTTGTAGTACAGCACCAGATCGACGCCCTCGTCGAAGCGCGACAGCATGTCGAGGGCGCTTTCCAGCTCCAGCGCGCGGCGGCGAGCCTCTGCGTCACCCTTGGCGGCGGCTTCGCACAGCGCGACCAGTTTCAGCACTTCCTTCGGCAGCGCGTTGCCGATGCCGGTGATCGCACCGCCGGCGCCGCAATTGACGAAGCCATGGAACACCGTGGTATCGACGCCGACCATCAGCGTCAGTTCCTTATGCCCCGAGGTGATTGCCTCGGCCGCGTAGGTCAGATCGTCCTTGCCGCCGAATTCCTTGAAACCGATCAGGTTGGAGAAATCCTTGCGCAGGTCGAAAAACAGGTCGGCACGGGTGGCGAAGCCGTAATACGGGCTGTTGTAAATCACCGCCGGAATGTCGCCCGCCGCCTCGAGGATCGCCGCGAAATGCGCGCGCTGCGCCGCGACCGAGGTGCCGCGCGACAGGACGCGCGGGATCACCATGAGGCCCTGCGCCCCGACCTCACGGGCATGGGCGGCAAGGCGGACGGCCGATTTGGTGTTGATCGCGCCGGTGCCGACGATGGTGGGCACACCGGCCTCGACCAGCGCCGCGACGCCGGCCATGCGGTCCTCGTCGGACAGAAGCGGCCAGTCGCCCATCGAGCCGCAATAGACCACCGCGGACATGCCGGCGTCGATCAGTTCGCGTCCTTTGCGGGCCAATGCGGCGATGTCGGGGCTGCGGTCGGGGCGGCAGGGGGTCATCAGGGCGGGGATGCAACCGCTGAAGATGGTGGAGCTCATCATAATCCTCTCAATGCCCTCCGGTGCCGTGCGACCGCGGGAGGAGCGGCTCTGCGCCAACGGCGCCGGGGGTCTTTCGCCTATCGACGATATGTAATCGATAACCGAGCACCTGAAACCTGTCTAGCGGCAAAAGGGCTCCGGTGACAATATCATACTATAACATGTGATATACTACCCGTTGACGGTATCCGATGACATTGCATATTGGGGGAAATCCCTCGGCTGCTTCTGCTGCGGCCCTGCGCAAAGGACATGCCCGATGCCTTCAAGCTGGACGAACTGGGGCCGTAACCAGCGGTTCACCCCCGCCGCAATTTTCCGCCCGCTCACTGAAGACGATGCCATCGCGCGAATCGGCGAAGCCTTGCGCGCCGGGCAGCGGGTGCGGGTGGCCGGCAGCGGTCATTCCTTCACGCCGGTGGTGGAAACCGACGGGCTGCTTGTGGATCTCTCGGCGCTGACCGGGGTGATCTCGGTCGATGCGGCGCAGCGGCAGGCCGTGGTCCGTGCGGGATCGACCATCGCGTCGCTGGGCGAGCCGCTTTGGAACGCCGGCCTGTCGATCGCCAATCAAGGTGATGTGGACGTACAGTCAATCGCCGGCGCGGTGGCAACGGGAACCAAGGGATCGGGCTTGGCGTTCGGTTCGCTGTCCTCGGCGGTGACCTCGATGCGGTTGATCGACGGGCGGGGCGAGGTCGTGGACATCGACGCCTCGGACCCCGAGGCGCTGGCCGCGGCGCAGGTCTCGGTCGGCATGCTGGGTGTGGCCCTGCGGATCGGGCTGCAACTGGTCCCGGCCTATGGCCTGCGCGAGGAGAATTGCGCGCTGCCGATGGCCGAGGTATTCGAGCGTTGGGATGATCTGCTCCGCGATTATCGTCATTTCTCGTTCTGGTGGATGCCCACCGACCGCTCGGCCGCGATGTATGCGCTTGGCGACGTGCCTGCCGATCATTGCTTCGTCAAACTGCTGCGCGAAGTCCCGCCCGAGGCGATTCCGGCCCGACCCGGCCCCCTGAACGCCCGCACCGACCGCGCCTACCGGATCTATCCCGACGGCACGACCGACGCCGAGTTCCACGAGCTCGAATACATGGTCCCAGCCTCTCGCGCGCGTGAGGCGGTGCTCGCGCTGCAAAGCCTGATGCTGACCCGGTTCCCGCATGAGATTTCGCCGCTGCAGGTCCGCTGGCAAAAGGGTGACAGCGCCTTCCTCTCGGCGCAGTCGGGCCGGGACAGCGTATCGCTGTCCGTCTCGGGCGTCATCGGCGAGGCGTATGAGCCCTTCCTGCGTGCCGTCGATACCCTGCTGGCAGAGTTCGACGCCCGTCCGCACTGGGGCAAGTTGCACTTTCTCACGCCCGAGAGCTTCCGTCGCGCCTATCCCGACGCCGCAAGGTTCGAGGCAGTGCGCCGACGTTTCGATCCCGAGGATCGGTTTCTGAATTCGCACCTCAAAGCGCTTCTTGCTTGAGTTGGCGGAAAATCTATTTTGCGCCGGTTCAGCAATCGACGGCACAAGAATAGAATGCCCCCTCCGAACATCTTCGGCGGGGGCGTGTTACGTCACAATCAACCAGATCAAGCGCGGTAGCGGTCGACCATTGCGGCAATCCGCTCGACCGCCGCGACCGCCGCAGCATGATCCTGCGAGAAGTTGAGGCGGATTCCCCGGTCTTCATGCGGGCTGAATTCGGTGCCCGGCGTCACGGTCACACCCGCCTGTTCGCGCAGGGCGCGGATGAAATCGAGCGGCGACAGGGTCAGCTCCGGCAGCTGCGGGAACAGGTAGCTGCCGGCCTCGGGCACACGCAGGGTGCAGCCTTGGATGCGGCGGAAGCGCGCGACCAGATCGTCGCGGATCGCCTGATGCGCGGCGATGCGGGCGTCCATCCAGCCCTCGGGCTCGGCGAACCAGGTCGCCAGCACGGCCTGCGAATAGCCCGCAGCGCGCAGGGAGACGATCGCCTGCAGCTTCTCCATGCGCGCGATCACCGCCGGCGCCCCGAAGGCCACGCCCAGCCGGTAGCCGCTCAACGATTCCGTCTTGGACGGGCCCATGATGGTGATGACGTTGTCGGGCGACATCAGCCCCGAGGCGCGCAGATGGGTATAGGTCGAGCCAGTGTAGAGCAGCCGCGAATACAGCTGATCCACCACCACCGTCGCACCGTAGCGGTCGGCCAGCGCGGCGATCTGGGCGATCTCGTCCGCGGAATAGACCAAGCCGCAGGGGTTGTTGGGGTTCGAGAACAGGAACACCCGCGCCCCGTCCCGGAAGGCGGCCTCCAGCTCGGCCAGATCCAGCCCGGCGCCGGTCTCGGTCTCGCGGTAGCGCAGCTGCACCGGGATCATCCGCCCCTCGAGGAACTCGACGATCTTGCGGTTGGCGAAATAGTCGGGCTGCACGATGGCAACCCTGTCGCCCGCCGCGACCAGCGCCCCGAGCGCGAGGAACAGGGCGCCCTGCGTACCGGGGGTGACGATCAGCCCGTCGGTACCGTCGACCGGCGCGCCGGTGAAGGCGGCAAGGCGCTCGGCCACCTGCGCGCGCAGCGCGGCGCCGCCGCGGTATTCGGTATAGGCCTGCGACCCGCCCCGTGCGACGCCATCGAGATAGGCCTCGCGCGAGCCGGGGGTGGGCTCGTGCGCATCCACATCCCCATGCGAGAAATCGACGGGCGTGCCCGGCAAGTCGTCGCCGATCTTGCAGTCGCCACCCGAGCGCGCCTGACGGGTCTCCTGCCCGGGGGCATGATCCGTCGCCAACCGCTTGAACTTGTCCTCAACGCTCATTGTCTGTCCTGTCTGTTGTCTGTTCCGGGGCGGACGCGCTCAGGCGACCACCACCCCTGCCCCGCCGAGAATGCGCCGCACGGTGCCCGCGGCCGAGCGCGGTGTATAGGCCCCCGTCACCCCGCCCAAGGATCGCGAGGTGATGCCCAGATCCCAGGCAAGCCCCTGCCCCGTGACCTCGATCCGGTGTTTCATGTCCACCAGTCCGGGCACCGCGACGATCCGGCTGATCGTGCGGTCAAAGCCCAGCCCCGCCAGCGCGATCGCCGCATGGACGTTCACATTGCGCGGGAAGCGGTGGCAGGCGTCACGGGTCGGGCCGTCGAAGATCGCGCCTTCGGTGTCAGGGTCGATGCCGAGGCTCTTGCCGCTTTTCGTCGTGGTGATCGTCACGCTGTCGATCAGGCCCTGCCCGTCGCCCAGCCCGTCGAGCCCCAGCACCGCGCCATGCGGGACATAGAAGCGGCGGCCGTGGGTCAGCGCGGCCTCGCGCACGGCGTCTTCGGTGGCGCGGTCGGCCAGCGCGGTGCTGGAGAAGCCGCAGAAATCGCCGTGGCGCAGGAAATCCGGCGCGAGACGCTGCACGGTGTCGGCCATCGCCGCCTCGACCACCAGATCCGCGCCACGCTCCAGCGCCACGGCCTCGTCGGCGATGACGCAACCCTCGGGCAGGCCGAGGTCGGCATGGGCCGAGGGGTCGCGGACCAGAACGAAGGCGATCTCGACCCCCGGCAGCGATTGCAGCTCCTTCAGGATGGTCCGGCCGATGGTCCCGGCCCCGATCAGGCCGACGCGTTTCATGGTATTCATGTCACTCCTCCCGGCCGGCCGAGACCCGCCCCTGTCTGTGGCCGGGCAGGACCGCGGCCAGAAAGTCGGCAGCATAATGGGACGAGGCCACGTCGAAGAACAGATCCACCGAGGCCCCGTCGCGCAGCATCACCACGTCCATATGGAGCGCCCGAGTCTGCAACACGCCGTCCGCCGGGAAGGCCGCGTCGCGGGTGTCGGCCGCCGTCAGCAGCGGCAGCACAGCCTCCAGCCCGGTGACGCGCAGCCAGGCCCAACCTTCATCGCGCCAGGCGTCGAAGCCCTTCGCGCACTCGGCCTGCGCCCAGTCGCGGCGCAGGTTGGCGAGGGGCGTCGCGTCGCTGGTCGCCGGCAACACCAGCACCTCGTCGCTACCCAGCCGGGCGATGCGCAGGCCCTGCGTGGTGGTGGTCCGGTTGACCTCGGGCAGCGCGAGGCCGCGGGCGGTCAGCCAATCCCCGGTGCCCGGCCCGCGCAGACCGAAACGGGGCTGCGCGGACAGGTCCAGAAACAGGTCGCCGGGCGTGGCCGGATCGATCAGAGGCAGAAACGCCAGCGGCCAGTGACGCGCCGCCGCGACGGGAAGGGATGCGAGAGCAGCGGACATTCAAAGCTCCTGACGGGTGTTTTCGGGATCGTAGAACGGCAGCGGGACCACCTTGGCCTCGACCTCGCCGCCGGTGAAACGACGCAGGCGCAGGCTCTGGCCCGGCACCGCATCCTCGGGCGCGGCATAGGCCATGCCGATCCAGCGGTCCAAGGTCAGCGAGAAGCCGAACGAGGTGACATGCCCGACCGGCTGGCCGCCCTTCATCACCAGCGCGGATTCGCCCAGATCGCTGCGGTCAGGCAGGGTGAAACCGCACAGCTTGCGCGCCTGACCGATCGCGCGGCGCATCGCCACCGCCTGCCGGCCGACGTAGAACGGCTTCTTGCCGGACAACGCCCAGCTCATGCCAAGCTCATCGGGCGTGGTCAGCGCATCGGTGTCCTGCCCGATGATGATATGCCCCTTCTCCAGCCGCAGGATGCGCGAGGCTTCCAGCCCATAGGGCGTGGCCCCGGCCGCGCGCAAAGCACGCCACAGTGCGACGGTCTGCGATTGCGGCGCGTGGATCTCGTAGCTGAGCTCGCCCGTGAAACCGATGCGCATGATCCGCACCGGCACCCCGGCCAGATGACCGGTCCGGCCATCGAGGAAGCCGAAGCCCTCGCGCGACAGGTCGACATCGCCTGCGAGGCGCTCCAGCACAGCGCGGGTCTGCGGGCCGGTGACGTTGATCGCCCCGAAGGTCGGCGTGACGTTCTGGATATCGACGCGCAGGCCCCAGATCGTCTTCTTCAGCATCATCTCGGCAAAGACACGCTCGACCGCGCCGGTGGTGGCGGTGACGTAGAAATGCTCGGGCGCGATGCGATAGGCCACCCCGTCGTCGAGGATCGAGCCCATCTCGTTGAGCGCGAGACAATAGCGCACGCGGCCGACCGGCTGTTTGGCATGGGCCATGGTGTAGAAACGGTCGAGGAACTCCGCCGCATCCGGCCCGCGCAGGTCGAGCTTGCCCAGGGTCGAGACATCGAGCATCGCCGCGCCTTCGCGCACGAGCCGGATCTCGCGGGTCACGCCCTCGGCCACGCTTTCGTTGCCGCGGTAGAGGAACGGCCGCCACCAGGCGCCCACCGGCTGCATCTTGGCGCCGGCGGACAGATGTTCGCCATGCAGGGGCGTGTGGCGCTCGCGCTCGGGCGTGGTGTCGGCGAGAAGGCCCAGCTTTTCCGGCCCGAACGGCGGGCGCGAGGTGGTGACGCCAACCTCGCCCAAGGTGCGCCCGGTCTGCCCCGCCACCAGCCGCGCCGTCGCCAGCGCCGAATGGCGCCCCTGCGAGGGCCCCATGCCGACGGTGGAATAGCGTTTGACCAGCTCCAGCTCGCGGTAGCCGTCGGCGACCGCGTTGACGATGTCCTTGGCCTGCAGATCCTCGTCGAAATCGACGAAGTCGCGGCCCTGCTTGTGCGGCACCAGCCGGGGCGCGCGCCGCCAGCCGGGCACGGCGGCGGGGGTTTCATCCGCGGCCCCGGTCACGGCCCGCAGACCCGCCTGCGCGCCGCTGTCGATCACCGCGGAAAGATTGCTGAGACCCTGCGCCGCCCCGCAGACATGCACATGCGCGGGAAGGCCGGTCAGGGCAAAGGTCAGACCCTCGGCATCCGAGGTCAGTTTCGCCCCGGCATGCAGCGCCAGCTGGTAGCCCGGCGTATAGCCGCCCGCCACCGCGACCAGATCGCAGGCCTCGTGCCGAATCGTGCCCGAACCCTCGCGGATCGTCACCCTGTCGACATGCAGCCCGCCCCGGGCGCTCTCGATCGTGGCGCCCCGCAGGACCGGAATGCGGCGGCGCTGGCATTCGGCGTTGAAGCCGTCGCCATCGCGCCCCTCGGGATCGACGATCAATGCGACTTCGACGCCCGCGTCCTGCAGGTCGAAGGCGGTCAGGTAGCCATCCCGATGCGCGGCCAAAACCACGGCGCGGCGGCCGGGGCGCACGGCATAATGGCGCATCAGACGTTGGGCGGCCGAGGACAGCATCACCCCCGGCAGGTCGTTGTTGCGGAAGATCGCCGGCTGCTCATGCGCGCCGGTGGCGATCACCAGATCCCGCGCACGGACGCGGATCAGCGTGTCACCCTGCAGGATCGGCAGCCAATTGTCCTCGAACCGACCGTTGCAGGTGGCACCGAGCAGGCACTCGATGTTCGGATCGGCCAGCACGCGGGCGCGCAGATCTTGAAGCTGGGCCTCGGCCTCCGTGCGGTCGATGTCGAAACGTGCATAGGTCAGCGCGCCGCCGAGTTCCGGCTCGCGTTCGACCAGCATCACCTGCGCGCCTTTGGCCGAGGCCGCCAGCGCCGCCGACAGACCCGAGGGCCCGGCCCCGACCACCATCACGTCGCAATGGCGGGTCGCCTTGTGATAGGTCCGCGGCGTCGGATCGAGGCTTACCACCCCAAGACCAGCCGAGCGGCGGATGATCGGCTCCCACAGCTTTTCCCACGAGCCGCGGGTCGGGCCGAAGAAGGTGCGGTAATAGAAGCCGACCGGCAGGAAGCGCCCGAGATGGTCGATGATCCGGCCCGAATCGCGCTTGAGGCTGCCCAGAACATTGACCGGCGAGACCTCCAGCCCCTCGGCGGCGGGGCGCAGATCGGCGCGGACATTGGGCTCGTCGCCCACCTGCACCAGCGTATTGGCATCCTGCCCCGCCATCGTCATCACGCCGCGCGGGCGATGATATTTGAACGAACGCGACAGCACCCATTCGCCCTGCGCCGCCAGCGCGCTCGCCAGCGTGTCGCCGGGATGGGCGGCAATGGCGCGGCCCTCGAAGCGGAAGTCGAAGCGGCGGCTGCGGTCGATGCGGCTGCCCCAGCCGGAACCCAGACGGTCGGTCATTGCGCGGCCCCCGCGGTGCTGTCGGTCCCGGCATTGTGGAAATAAGTGCGCAGGATCTCGTTGGTGGTCAGGTGCCGTTCGGCGATGAAGACGGTGTTGGTGGGGGTGTGCCGCCACCATTCTCGCAGCACGCCCAAGAGGTTGGGCGCGAAGAACAGGCGTTCCACCAGCGCGCCGCCCTGCGGGTCGTCGTCCGGCTGCACCGCGCCGAGCCATTGGAATTCCGCGATGCTGCGGGGCCCGTTCATCGGGCAGGTCATCAGTTTCATGCCTCTGTCCTCAATGGCCGGCGGCAGTGGCGCCCATCTCGTTGAGAAGGGCGAAGCGGTCGAACCGCTCGAGCGCGAAGGGTTGCAGGATCGCGGGCACGCGGCCCGTGGCGATGGTTTCGGCCAGACGCTTGCCGGCGACGGCAGTGGCCTTGAAGCCCCAGGTCCCCCAGCCCGCGTCGAGCCAGTAGTTCTGGAGGGCCGAGGCGCCCATGATCGGGCTGAAATCCGGGGTGATGTCGGTGATCCCGGCCCATTGGCGCAACAGCTTCACATTGTGCAGGAAGGGCATCAGCTGCAGCGCGCCGGTGGCCAGCGCCTCCTTCTGCGGCAGGGTCGAGCGGGTCGAGGCCAGCTGATATGGGTCGGTGCCGCCGCCGATGACGATCTCGCCGCGCGAGGATTGCACCAGATAGGTGTGCAGATCGGACGAGCTGAGCAGGATGTCCAGAAACGGCTTCAGCGGCTGCGTGACCATCGCCTGCAGCGGGAAGCAGCGGATCGGCAGGGCGATGCCGGCCAGCGCCGCGATCTGCCCGTTGAGGCCGCCCGCCGCCTGCAGGACCTGCCCCGCACGGATCGTGCCGCGGTTGGTGCGGATCTCGGTCACCCGGTCGCCCGAGACCGCCATCCCGGTGACCTCGGTGCGCTGATGGATCTCGACCCCGCGCTCGGCCGCGCGCTTGGCGTAACCCCAGGCGACGGCGTCATGGCGCGCGGTCGCCGCGTCCTCGTGCCAGAGCCCGCCCAGAACCTCGTGCCTGCCGCCCTCGTCCATGTGGACCTGCGGGCAGATCTCGCGCACGGTCTTGGGATCGACGACCTCGATCCGCGTGCCCATGTGCTTGCCCATCTCGGCCCGCAGACGGAAGCTGCGCATCGCTCCGTCCGAATGCGCCAGCGTCAGCTGCCCGCGCTGCGAGAACATGATGTTGAAGCCAAGCTCCTGCGAGAGGGTCTCATAGAGCTCGACCCCCTCCTTGTAGAAGGCGATGGACGGCGGGGTCAGATAATTCGAGCGGATCGTCGTGGTGTTGCGCGCGGTGTTGCCGCCGGCGAGGTAGCCCTTCTCCAGCACGGCGATGTTGGTGATGCCGTGCACATGCGACAGGTAATAGGCCGCGGCCAGCCCGTGCCCCCCGCCGCCGATGATGACGACGTCATAGCTGGCCTTCAGATCGGGCGTGGCGGGGATGTCCCGGAAGGGTTCGTGGCCCGATCTGAGCCCGTATTTCAGAAGGTTGAATGGCATCGCGGCCCCCTGTTCTATCGGGTCCAGATGGCCCGCTGCGGCCCCTGATCGCAAGAAATCGAACTTTACCCTCAGACCCCGATTTCGTAATGAGGCGTCCAGAGAATCCGGGACCGTGATGCGCAATCTGCCCCATCTGACCTATCTGCAGGCCTTCGAGGCCGCCGCCCGCCACCTGAGCTTCAGCCGCGCCGCCGAAGAGCTGAACTGCACGCAATCGGCGATTAGCCAGCGGGTGCGGGCGCTGGAGCAATATCTCGGGCGGCAGCTGTTCAACCGCCTGCGCAATGGGCTGGAACTGAGCGAGGTGGGCGAGGCCTATCGCCCCGGCGTGGCCGAGGCGCTCGATGTGCTGGAGGCCGCGACGCAGGGTCTGACCGGCCCGCGCGCGCGGCGGGTGGTGACGGTCTCGGCGCCGATCTCGTTCGTGTCGATCTGGATCGCGCGGCATCTGCACGATTTCCAGACCCGCCACCCGGATATCGAGGTGCGGCTAAATTCGACCATCTGGACCGATCCCAATGTCGAGCTGGCGGATCTGAGCATCGCCATGGTCGACCGAGTGCAGCTGACGCCGGACATGGTGCCCTTGGGGCGCGAGCGGATGATGCTGGTCGCCCCCAAGGGCGAGACCCTGCCCGCGCCCGGCGAGGCGCTGGCGGATTGGGTCAATGCGCGGCGGCTGGTGTATACTCAGGGCAAACACCAGCTCTGGGAGCGTTGGGCCGCTGCGATGGGCGTAACGCTTGCGCCGACACAGGCGCCGATCAAGGTGGACAACACCCTGACCGCGCTGGAGGTGGTGAAGGGATCGGGGGGGTTGTGCGTCCTGTTCTCGACCTATGGCGAGGCCGAGATCGAGGCCGGACGGGTCATCGCGCCCGAGGGCAGCGCGGCCGAGATTTCACTGGTCTTCGCGGCCTCGCTGACGCCGCACCGCGCGGTCTCAACCTCGGCGCGGAAATTTCTGGATTGGCTGCGCGAGCGGCTACCCGCCGACCCGCCGACCTAACCCGCAGGCAGCTCGGTGCTGAGCGAGAATTGCGCAGCGGTCGCATCGCCGAACAAGAGCCGCTGCAGTCGACCGCGCGACAGAGATTCATGCGCTACGGCCATCTGTTCGGACTTGTCCTGATCGCCGGTGCGGATCGCCTCGACCATCTCGCGGTGCTGACGGCAGGTCTCGCGCAGGTGCGCCTGCGTGGCGGCGTCCGGGGCCTTGCCGACATTGGCCTTCTCATGCTGCGAGAAGGCCGCCCGGGCGAGGCGGAAATTGCCGATCAACGCATGCTCGTAGAAGCGCTGGAAATAACGGTTCTGTGCGGCGTCCGAGATGGCGAAATGCAGCTTCAAGTTCAACTCGGAGCGGGCCATGCCGTCCCCCAGCTCCGCCCCTTCCTCAAAGGCCAGCATTGCGGCCTCAATCGCCTTCAGCTGCGGCAAGGTACAATTGGCGGCCGCCAGTCGGTGGATCATGCGGCTGGAAATCAGCAGCGCCTCGCCGAGACGGGGGATCTCGTCGAAATCGAGAGGCGTCACGCGCACGCTGCGCCCCTCTCGGACAACCAGATCATCGGCAATCAACTGGATGATCGCTTCACGCACCGGGGTGCGCGAGACTTCCATCGCTTCGCAAAGCGTCGCTTCGTCGATGACCGAGCCCGGGCGCAATTCCAGCCTCAGGATCGCCTCGCGGATCCGCTGGTAGGTCCTGCTGCCGTCCCTGACCCGTTCTTCCATGACGATTCCGCGCTTTTCCATGGGCTTGATCCTGTCAGGCTAAGGGTCGGTCGGGCTGAACTCAAGGGGCGGCGCCCCATCAAACCGCGATATCGCCGGCAAACACCGCACGGTCGATATTGCCGCCGCTCAGGACCACGACGGCGCTGCCACCGTCCAGCGGCAAGGCCCCCGACAGGATCGCGGCCAGCCCCACGGCGCCGCCGGGTTCCACCACCAGCTTCGCCTCATCGTAGAGCAGGTTCACCGCGTCGCGCACCGCGGCATCCGAGACCGCGACGCCGCCCGTCAGATGCGCCTTCAGCACGGGGAAGGTCGTCTGGCCGGGGATCGCAGTCAGGATCGCGTCGCAGATCGAGGCCGGCGCGCCCTCGTTCGCCAACCGCTTGCCGGCCGCCAGCGAGCGGGCGGTGTCGTCATGGCCCTCGGGCTCGACGGCATAGAGGCGGGTCGCGGGCAGCAGCACCGCCAGTGCCGTCGCGATCCCGGCCATCAGGCCCCCGCCGCCGACCGGGCAGGCCAGAAGATCCGGCACCAGCCCCAGGGCCGCGCATTGCCCCGCGATCTCCAGCCCGATGGTGCCCTGCCCGGCCATCACCCCTTCGTCGTCATAGGGCGGGATCAGGATCGCGCCCGAGCGCGCCTGAACCTCGCGGGCGATGGCTTCGCGGTCGTCGCGCTGGCGGTCGTAGGTGACGACCTCGGCCCCCAGACGGCGGGTGTTGCGCAACTTGATCGCCGGCGCGTCGGACGGCATGACGATGGTCGCCGCCATGTCGAAGCGGCGCGCCGCCGCCGCCACGCCCTGCGCGTGGTTGCCGGCCGAGAAGGCGACGACGCCCCGCGCGCGCTCCTCGGGCGTCATCATGGCGATGCGGTTGTAGGCCCCGCGAAACTTGAACGAGCCGGTCTTCTGCAGCGGCTCGGCTTTCAGCAGAACCCGCCCGCCAGCCAGATCGTTCAGCGCCGGGACCTCCAGAAGCGGGGTCAGCACGGCCTGCCCGGCCAGACGGTCACGGGCGGCGAGGATATCGGTGAGTGTGATCATGAGTCTTGTCCGGTCAGATCAGGGCAGGCAACCACAGCACGATGGGCGGCCAGAGGGTGAGGATCGTCACGGTCAGGCACATGATCAGGAAGAACGGCACCGCATAGACGGCGATCTTCAGCATGGATTGCGACGACAGGTTCTGCAGGATGAACAGGTTGAAACCGACCGGCGGCGTGATCTGCGCAAGCTCGGTCATGATCACAAGGAAGATGCCGAACCAGATCGGATCGAAGCCCGCGGCGGTGACCAGCGGCAGGGTGATCGGCAAGGAGATCACGGTGATCGAGATGCCCTCAAGGAACATGCCCAGCATGACGAAGAACACGGCCAGCACGGCAATCAGCTCGTAGGGAGACAGGTCCATATGGGCGATCAGCCCGGCCACCTGTTGCGGCACATGCAGATAGGCCATTGCCGTCGACAGGAACGAGGCGGTGATCAGGATCGCGATGATCATGCAGCTGGTATAGGCGGCCGAGCGGAGGCTCTCGCGGACGATGCGGAAGTTGAGCTGACCCATGCCCAAGGTCATCAAGAGCGTCGCGCCCACCGCTACCGCGCCAGATTCCGACGGGGTCGCATAGCCCGAATAGATCGATCCCAGCACGAGGACGATCAGCACCAGCACCGGCAGCAGCAGCCACAACCCGCGCAGCAGGTCACGGAAGCCGGTCTTGGGGGCGCGCGGCGCGAGGCTGTCGTCCATCAGGCAGCGCAGGCTGATCCAGCCCGAGAACAGCGCGGCCATCAGCAGGCCCGGCACGATCCCCGCAAGGAACAGCCGCGTGATCGAGACCTCGGCCAGCACGCCGTAGACGATCAGCACAACGGACGGCGGGATCAGCAGACCGAGGCTGCCGGCCCCGGCCAGCGAGCCGAAGTTCAGCGCCCGATCATAGCCCCGGCGGTCGAGTTCGTAGGCCGTGATCTTGCCCACCGTCGCGGTGGTCGCCGCGCTCGATCCGCAGATTGCCGCGAACAGGGCCGAGCCCAGCACGTTGGTGTGCAGCAGGCGTCCCGGCAGGTGGTTGGCGATCGGGGTCAGCCCCTCGAACATGCGGCGCGAGACATCGGTGCGCAGCAGCAACTCGCCCATCCAGACGAACAGCGGGATGGCCGCGACATCGGCCGAGGTGGCGCTGCGCATGATCAGCGAGCCCATGATGCCGCCGATCCGCGCCGGGTTCATGTCGAGCAGGAAATACAGCGCGCTGCTGGAGACGAGGAGCAAGCCCGCGAAGACCCAGACGCCCGCGCCGAGGAAGAGGATGATCAGCGCAAGGGTCAGCGCCGCGATGAGGATGGGATCCATGATCTCACTCGCCTTCGGGAGAAGCGTCGGGTTTCATGCCGGAAATGGCGGTGCGGATGGTCGTCGTGACGATCTGCAGCAGGAACAGCACAAGGCCGGTCAGGATCACGAGGTCGATGATCCAGTTCGGCACAGCCATGACGGTCGGGCTGACCGATCCGCGGGCGAGGTCACGCTGGAAAACCGACCAGACCACGCTGGTCAGCCACGACATCACGAAGCCCGTGGCGATCAGGCAGCTCAGGTCGAGAACCTTTTGCGCGGCGGGCGGCAGGGCGCTGATCAGCAAGCCGACGCGCACATGGCGCCGCTGGTAGAACGTGTCGCCGAGGCCGAGGAACACCATGCCGGCCAACGCATAGCCCACGAATTCCTGCATCGAATAGGTCGAGGTGTGGAAGAAGACGCGCAGCACGATCTCCAGCAGGATGTGCAGCATCATGTAGACGATCAGCAACTGCGCGAGCACCAGCCCCAGCGCCATCAGCTTTTCGACGAGGGATTCAAACGTCCTGAACATCGGCAGTCCTGTCTCCGAAAGGTTGAGGCGTCCCGGAGCGGCCCCCGGGCCGCCCCGGTCTGCCCTAGCGGGGTTATTCGGACTGTGCCGCGGCGAAGGCGTCAAGCACCTCTTGCCCGGCCGGTCCGACCCGCTGCAGCCAATCGGTGTAGACCACCTCGCCCGCAGCCCGCAGCTGGCTTGCGAATTCAGGCGAGATTTCGCGGGTGATGGTCATGCCATGGCCTTCCATTTGGACATACAGCTCGTCGATGCGGGTCCGCAGCTGTTCCCAGCCTTGCGTTTCGGCAAATTCCGCGGCTTCCAGAACCCACGCCCGCTGTTCGTCGCTCAGTGCGTCCCATTCGTCACGGTTCACATGGATCATGTTGACCGACTGGGAGTAATTGATGGCGGTGAAGTTATCGAGGAATTCCCAGAAGTTGGCCGAAGCCCCACCATCGGCCGAGGTCAGCACGGCCTGAATTCCGCCGGTCGCCAGCTGCGCCGGAACATCGGCCCAGCCCATCTGCACGGCATGCGCACCAGCTTGCTGCAGGGTCTGCGTGCCCGAGGCATCCCAAGCGCGCACGATCAGGCTGTCCAGATCGGTCGGCGACAGGATCGGCATGTCGGCCCAGATGCCCGCCGGCGTGAACGGCACACCGAACAGCAGAACCTGGTTGTTGCGGGCGAACGCTTCCTCATAAGCCGGACGGGCGACTTCCCACAGAAGATGCGAGGCATCGGTATCGGCGGCGAGGAACGGGAGCGAGGGCAGCAGGAAGATCGGCTCGATCCCCGCGACCTGACCGACAGAGGTGCTGGCGATCGGCAGAAGGCCCTCGCCCACGGCGTCGAATTGCTCCAGCGAGCCGAAGCCGATCGAACCGCCGAAATGGTTGGTGATCTCTATCTCGCCGTTGCTGATTTCTGCGAGCTTCTGCGAGAAGGCGAGCTGGGTCTGCCCCAGCATCGTGCTCTCGCCGTATTCCGTCGCCATGTCCCAACGAACCTGCTGGGCTTGCGCAGGCATCAGCCCGGCGACAAGGACCGCCGAGGCGGTCAGGATCTTGGCCGTGATAGTCATCGTCTCATTTCCCTGTAGTTTGATTGTTGGTCGTCGTTCTGGCGGAGGGGCGGCGGATCGTCACCGCCCGACCGGAAGTCTGTCAGCCGCGCGCTGCCTCAGCCGGCATTGGCCGGGGCCGCGGCGAATTGCGGGTAATTCTCGTGCAGCCATTGGTCGGAGAACTTGCCCGAGGCCTTGTCGCGGGCGAAATCCTCGGCGCTGCGCTCCTCGGGGCGGCCATAGCCACCGGCGCCCGGCGTCTCCATCACCGCCGCCGCGTCGGGCGAGAGGCGGATCTCGCTGGCTTTCGGCGCCAGCGAGGTGACGCTGCCGTCGTCCTTGCGGATCAGGAAGCGACCGGCCGCGCCCTCGCGCCCGCCGAACAGGCCCCAGGGCTTGTGGCGGAAGCGTTCGCCCACCCCGTTGAATTCGCAGGTATGATCCACCGGACGGATCACCCGGCGCATGCCCAGACCGCCGCGATAGCGGCCCGCGCCGGCAGTATCGGTGACCAGTGAATATTCCTCGACGCGCAGCGGGTATTCGAGTTCGATCGCCTCGACCGGCAGGTTCGAGGTGTTGGTGATGTTCACCTGCACCGCGTCCTTGCCGTCATGCGTGGCCCGCGCACCCATGCCGCCGCCCAAAGTCTCGAGATAGACATAGGCCTGCCCGTTGCGCGGATCGACACCGGCGAAGACGGCGCTGGTGTTGGCCCCGTTGGTGGCCGCGACCACCTTGCCGGGTACGGCCTCGGCCAGGGCGCCGAACACGCAATCGACGACGCGCTGGCACGAGTTCGCCCGCATCGCCACCGCCGCCGGGAACACGCAGTTGACGAAGCTGCCGGCCGGGGCCTTGATCTCGATCGCGTCGAAGATGCCCTGGTTGTTGGCGACCTCGGGGTCCAGAAGCGCCTTCAGGCCGAAGCACACCGCCGCCTGCGTGGCGCTCCAGGTCATGTTGAAGTTGCCGGGGACCTGACGGTCGGTGCCGTCGAAATCAAAGACGATGCTGTCGCCGGATTTGGTGATCGCCAGCTTGATCAGGATGTCGGTCGTGCCGCATCCGTCGTCGTCCATCAGATCCTCGAAGCTGTAGCGCCCGTCCGGCAGCGTGGCGATCGCCGCCCGCATCCGCATCTCGGTCCGCATGACGATCTCGTCGAACATCTGCGCCAGCGTCGCGCCACCGAGTTCCGTGACCATCTCGCCCAGCCGCATCACGCCCAGACGGCAGGCCGCGACCTGCGCGTTCAAATCGCCCCGGCGCTCGTCCGGCAGACGCATGTTCAAGAGCAGCAGCTCCAGAAGCTCGGTGTTGAGCGCGCCGGCCGAATGCAGCCGCATGATCGGGATGCGCAGGCCTTCCTTGTAGATCTCGTCGAGCCCACCCGACATCGAGCCCACCGCCGCCCCGCCAACATCGGCGTGGTGGATGATGTTGGCGACAAAGCCGAGAAGCCGCTCGCCCTCGAAGATCGGCATTGCCATGTTGATGTCGGGCAGGTGCGTGCCGCCGGCGACATGCGGGTCATTGGCGAGGAACAGATCGCCCGGACGGATCGTATCGCCGTATTTCGCGACGATCCCCGACAACAGCCCCGACATCGAGGCGAGATGGATCGGCAGCGCCATCTCGGCTTGCACGACCAGCCGGCCCTTGGCATCGGCGATGGCGGTCGAATGGTCGTGGCGCTCCTTCACGTTGGTGGAGAAGGCCGTGCGCATGATGCTGATGAAGCATTCGTCGGCGATGGATTTCAGGCCGTTCCAGGCGATTTCCAGCGCGATGGGGTCGATCGTGCGGTCAGACATTGTTCAGTTCCATGATCATGTTGCCGGCCTCGTCGATCCGCACCGTGGCGTCGGGCGGAACGATCGTGGTGGTGTCCATCTGGGTGACGATCGCGGGGCCGGCGAAGCTGTCGCCGGGCTTCAGCCCCGCGCGCTCGACGATGCGCGTGTCGCGGTAGCCCTCGCCGAACCAGACCGGGATCACCTGCGCCGCGCCGGTCTCGGCGGCGACGAAGTCCTGACGCTGGTCGTTGCGCGCCAGATGCGCGAGGACACGCAGGCGGGCGTTGACGATCTCGACGGGCGCGGCCGGGTCGTGATGGCCGAAGTTGCGCTCGTAGGTCTCGAAGAAGGCGGCCTTCAGCACTTCGGCCCCCGGCAGGACCACGCGGCCATCGGCGCTGACCTCGGCCTCGATTTCGACCGGGAGTTCATAGTTCTGGCCGACATAGCGCATGTCGAGGAACATCAGCAGCTGCTCGCCCTGCGCATCGGTCGCCTCGGTTTCCAGCCAGGCCTTGCCCTGCGCGAATAGGACCTGCGCGATCTGCTCCAGATCCTCGACGCCGCCGGTCAGCTTCATGTGACAGCTGGTGACGAAATCCTCCTGCAGATCGGCGGCGATCAGGCCGTCGGCGCAGAGGATACCGGGCGCTTCCGGCACGATGATCTGCGTCATCCCCAGCGCGCGGGCCACTTCTGCCGCGTGAAGACCGCCGGCACCGCCGAAGGACATCAGCGCGAATTTGCGCGGGTCATGGCCCTTTTCCACCGAGATCGTACGGATCGCCCGGACGATGTTCGAGTTGACGATATCGATGATCCCCATCGCCGCGGCCTCGAGGCTGATGCCCAGCCGGTCGGCGATCGGCTGCACCGCCGCCACCGCCAGATCGCGGCGTAGGGCGAAACCGCCGCCCACCAGTTCCGTCGGCAGACGCGAGAGGATCGCGTTGGCGTCGGACACCGTCGGCAGCGAGCCGCCGCGGTTGTAGCAGGCCGGCCCCGGCACGGCGCCGGCGCTTTCCGGACCGACCTTCATCAAGCCGTCGTTGCCCAGAACCGCGATCGAGCCGCCGCCCGCGCCGATGGTGTGGATATCGACCATCGGCAGGCGGATGCTGAAGCCCGAGATATCGCGGGCCCGGGCGATCGAGGTCCGGCCCTTGCGGATCAGGCAGACATCGCTGGAGGTGCCGCCGATATCGAGGGTGATGATGTCGTCGATCTGCGACAGAGCCCCCGCCCGTGCCGCGCCGACCGCGCCCGCCGCCGGACCCGAGAGCGCCGTGCGCACCGGGAATTCCGCCGCCCGCGCCGCCGACATCAGCCCGCCCGAGGATTGGAAGATGCCGAAGCTGGCCTTCGGCGCCGCGTCGTCGACCTTGGCGCGCAGCCGGTCGATGTAGCGGCTGACCTCGGGCTGCAGGAAGGCGTTGATCAGCGTGGTCGAGAACCGCTCGTATTCGCGGAATTCGGGCTGCACCTCGCGCGAGACCGAGACCAGCAGATCCGGGAAAGCGGCGCGCAGGGCGGCGGCGAGTTTCTCTTCATGCTCGCCGTTCAGATACGAGAACAGCAGGCAGATGGCGATGCCCTCGATCTCGGGATGGGTCTTCAGATCGGCGATCAGCGCGGCGATGCCGGCGTCGGTCAGGGGGGTGACGATCTCGCCGCGGGCGCCGATGCGTTCGTCGATCTCGAAACGCAGTTCGCGCGGGGCCAGCGGCGCCGGATAGTCGAGCTGCAGGTCATAGAGATGCGGGCGGATCTGACGACCGATCTCCAGAAGATCGCGGAAGCCTCGGGTGGTGACGACCGCGACCCGGGCGCCCCGGCGCTGCAGCAATGCGTTGGTGGCGACCGTGGTGCCGTGGGCGAAGCGGGTGATCGAGACGGGGTCGATGCCGTGCTTGGCAATGAGCTCGCCGAGGCCGTCGATCACCGCGCGGCCGGGATCATCCGGGGTCGAGGGACGCTTGTGCAGCTTGACCTGCCCGGTCTCCAGATTGCGTGCCGAGAAGTCGGTGAAGGTGCCGCCGACGTCGACGCCGACCAGCCATTCCCCTTGTGAAACCGTGTTCGAGACGTTGCCGTCCATCTGTCTGTTCCCTGAGTGCCGAGGTTGAGATCAGTCTTGTATCCATTTCGTATACCGTCAATGAAATTTTTCACAGAACTGTCACTGCGCTCAGAAGAAGAGGCAGAATCTTGGCGCAACGAGGAGGTTATTACTTAATGATTCCATCGTATTATGATGCCATGCACATAATTTAATCACCTCGTCGGTGGTTTGGCCATGAGCGGCTGAATGGCCTCATTTCGTCGGCTTCCTGATCCCGAAGATGGTGGGTTGAGACAGACTTCGGACGGATGTCTTCCATCAGGGGCGCGGCGGGCAGGCTTGAAAGACGCGTCCGGTGAGCGATCCTGATCCCGGTCTTCGTCACGCCGATTCGTCGCTTGAGCGTGGGTGCGAACGGGCGGGCAATTCCCGGCAGTCAGTGATCCGGCCCTATCGAGGACAGCGAAGTCGCACGACTGTCTTTCACCGGAATGCATTTTTCATACGACGGGCAGAGGTGCTGGGGCGTCTCGGCGAGCTGGAAGTCGCGATAGAAAAGCTCGAGGTTCGACCGCTGAAGGTCACGCGCTCGGTGCCAATGCTTCCGACGACGAGGACGAGGGCGCATTGAAGCCCCTGCCTGAGTCGCTGGTCATGGAGCTGACGGACCACCGGACATTGGCCCTGCGCGAAGCGGTCGGTCGTTCTCCCGAGACCGCGTTGACGTTACTGCTCCTGACGCTCTTGGGCGACACCTTCCGGGCCTCCAATTCTGCCGGCAGCTGCCTCGAGGCAACCGTCCGTCACGTCTACATGTCTGCGCAGGCGAGCAATCTGAAGGATAGTGTGGCTGCCAAGCTGGTGGCTGATCGGTGGGTTCAGCCGCAACATCCATGCCGCGATCCTCGATGCCTATCGGTTGATGATCGGGCTTTGAACGGCAAAGTGCCCGCGGGTCGAAACCTGCGGGCCCCGTCGGATGGGGTATCGGGCGGTCAGTAATCCTGGTTCAGCGTCTCGACCGCCGGGATCTCGCGCTCGCGCCGGGCGATGTAGTCGAGCAGCGCCTCGTTCACCCCTTCTTCAAGCTTCGGCTCCTCATAGTCCGCCAGCAGGCTCTTTGCGTGATCCAGCGCGCGGCGGGTGATCTCCTTCGAGCCCTCGGCCACCCATTGCTCGATCGAGTTGTTGTCGAACAGCTCGGGCATGAAGAAGGCGCTCTGGAAATTCTCCTGCGTATGCGGATGGCCAAGGTAATGGCCGCCCGGGCCGACATCGGGAATGGCCTGCAGCGCGGTGTCGAAATCGCTCCAATCCGGGCCCTTGGCCATCTTGTAGCCCATCGCGCATTGCTCGGCGTCTACGACGAATTTGGCGACCGAGCAGTGCATCCCGGCCTCGTTCCAGCCGGCCGAGTGCCAGATGTAATTGGCCCCCGCATGCAGCACGGCGGAGAGGGTCGTTGCGCTCTCATAGCCCGCCTGCGCATCGAAGGTCTTCGCCCCGCCCAAGGTGTTCGAGGTCCGCCACGGCACGTCATAGAACCGCGCCATCTGGCCGATCATGAAGTTCATCAGGCTGATCTCCGGCGTGCCGGCCATCGGCGCCCCCGACTTCATGCTGACCGTCGACAGGTAATGCCCGTAGATCGCCGGCGCGCCCTTGCGGATCACCTGCGTATAGGCAAGCGCGCTCAGGGCCTCGGCATTCAGCTGCGCGACCGAGGCCGGGACCGACGCGGGCGTGTTCGCCCCGCCCAGCACGAAGGGCGAGCAGAGCACCGGCTGGTTGCGGCGCACGAAGGCGCGCATCGCGCCCAGCATCGTCTCATCCCAGACCAGCGGCGAGTTGCCGTTGCAGTTGCCGGTGGTGACCGCATGGGTGTCGAGGAAATCCTCCCCGAACAGGATCGCGCACATGTCCATCACGTCCTCGGCGTTCTTGGGCGAGGTCGTCATGCCCATGAACATCTTGTCCGAATGCTTCATCGACGAATAGGTGATGCGCAGGTGGCGCTGGCTGATCGGGTGATCGTAGGGCTCGACGATGTGATGCGCGGTCGAATGCAGCGCCGGCAGCATGTGGCTGAGCTTGTGGAACATGGCGAGGTCGGCGAGCAGCGGATTGCGCCGCACGTCCTCCAGATCGCGCAGATAGGGCGCGCCGGTCATCGGCACGAAGACCGAATGCTTGCCGCCCAGCTTGACGTTATTGGCCGGGTTGCGGGCATGATAGGTGAATTGCGCGGGGATCGTCTTGATCAGCTCGCGCACCAGACCCCGGTCCAGGAACACCCGCTCGCCGTCAACTTTGGCGCCGGCACGTTTCCAGTCCGCCAGCGCGATGGGGTCGCGGAACTGGACGCCGACGTTCTCCAGAATGTCCATCGAGGCCGCGTCGATCCTCTCGACATGCGCGCCGTCCATGACCTCGCATTCCGGGATCGCGCGGGTCAGGCCGGGCAGCATGGTGAAGTCGCGCGTGGTGCGCAGGGTGCGGCGGGCGGCCCGGCCACCAGAGCGGCTGCGGGCGGGGGCTTGGATGTCGCTCATGGCTGGGTCTCCGTGTTCCCTTCGAAAATGACGGGGTGGCCGGCGCAAGACTTGCAGGAAAACGAAATCCCCTTGCAGGAAACGACTCTCGGGGTCGTCGGGGATCGGAAAAGAAGACATGTTGTCTACTTTTCGATTTACAGAGGGAGAGTGATCGCTCTACCGATGCTCCCATGACCGATATTCGCACCCGAATCGCCGTGGAACTGGAGCGCTCGTTCGCCGAGGCAGGCTTCGCCGATCAAGGCGTCGAAGCCCTGCGCGCCGAGGCCGATGTCTCGTTGCGCACGCTCTACCGCCACTTTCCCAGCCGCGAGGCGATGATCATCGGCGCGCTGGAACAACGCGACCGGACCTATGACGCGTGGCTGTCCGGAGGGCCCGAGGACGGGATCGACCATGTGCTCTACCCGCTGGTCCGGCTGGGTGAATGGCTGCATCAGGCGGCCAATACCGGCTGCCTGTTCCTCAACGCGCTGGCTCAATACCCGGACAACGCGGCGATCGAGGCGGTGATCAAGGACCACAAGGCCCGCCTCGCCCGGCAATTCAACCGTCGCCTTGCGCATGTCGCGCCGGGGCGGAACCTCGACCATCTCGCGGCCACGCTGTTCCTTCTGCACGAGGGCATGACGCAGGCCGCGCGCCTGCAGGGCCTCGAAACAGCCACCGAAGCCGCCCTCTATGCCGCCCGCGCCGCTCTCGCGGCCGAGGGCCTGACCTGATCCCCCACCCCGCTGCGAGCCCCCCATGAAAATCGCGGAACTGCACGTCTATTCGCACTCCCTGCCGGTCAAGAACGGCCCCTACCGCATGGCCAATGCGATGGTCTGGTCCTTGGAGACGACGCTAGTGAAGCTCGTCACCGACACCGGCCTTATTGGCTGGGGCGAGACCTGCCCGGTCGGCCCGACCTATCAGCCACACCATGCGCGCGGCGCCATCGCCGCGCTGACCGAGATGGGCCAAGGCCTGATCGGCGCCGAGGCACTGACGCCCCTGACCCTGCGCCGGCGGATGGATGGGCTGCTGAACGGTCACCGCTATGCCAAGGCCGCGATCGACATCGCCGCGCATGACCTGATGGGCAAGGCTTACGGCGTCCGCGTGGCCGACCTTCTGGGCGGCGCGGTGACCGAGCGCGTGCCTTCCTACTACGCCACCGGCGTCGGCGAGCCCGACGAGATCGCCCGCATCACCGCCGAGAAGGTGGCCGAGGGCTATCCCCGCCTGCAGGTGAAGATCGGCGGTCGTCCGGTCGAGCAGGATATCGAGACGCTGCGCAAGGTCTGGGAACGGATCGGCGGCAAGGGCATCCGCCTCGCCGCCGATGGCAACCGGGGGCTGCCCACGCGCGACGCGCTGCGCCTCAGCCTTGAATGCGCGCAGATCCCGCTAATCATGGAGCAGCCAACCAATTCCATCGAGGAGATCGCCGCGATCCGCGCGCAGGTGCGCCATCCGATCTATCTCGACGAGGCCGGCGAGGATCTGGCGACGGTGATCCGTGTCGCCGGACAGGGGCTGGTCGATGGCTTCGGCATGAAGGTCACGCGCATCGGCGGGCTGCAACCGATGGCCGTCTTCCGCGACATCTGCGAGGCCCGCGCCCTACCGCATACCTGCGACGACGCCTGGGGCGGGGATATCATCGCCGCCGCCTGCACCCATATCGGCGCGACCGTCCAGCCCCGGCTGATGGAGGGCGTCTGGCTGGCGCAGCCCTATATCGACGGCCATTACGACCCGCAGAACGGCGTGCGGATCGAGAATGGCCATATCGCCCTGCCGACGGGTCCGGGTCTCGGCGTGGTGCCGGACGAAAGCCTGTTCGGCGCCCCCATTCTCTCGTTCAACTAAGGACAATATCATGGATTTGCAGGGAAAGGGCGCGCTCGTCACGGGCGCCGCCGGGGGTATCGGCTTGGCCGTTGTCCGGGCGCTGAGGACGCAGGGCGTGCGCGTGGCGGTCGCCGACCGCGATGTCTCGGGCGTCGAGGCGGAGGCGCATCTGCCGGGTGACCTTCTCGACCCCGCCTATGCCGACGCGCTGCCGGGCGCGGCGCTGGCGGCGCTGGGGCGGCTCGATATCGTCGTCAACAACGCGGGCGTCATCACCCGCGGCCAGGTGACCGAGACCACGGATGCCGACTGGGCCCTGTCGCTCGGGGTCAATGTCGAGGCCCCGTTCCGCGTCTGCCGCGCAGCGATCCCGCTGATGGCGGCCTCGGGCGGCGGCGCGATCGTCAACGTCGCCTCGTGCTGGGGGCTGCATCCCGGTCCGAACCACGCGGTCTATTGCATGACCAAGGCCGCGCTCGCGTCGCTGACGCAATGCATGGGCATGGACCACGCGCCGCAAGGCATCCGCATCAACGCCGTCTGCCCGAACGAGGTGAACACGCCGATGCTGCGCACGGGCTTCGCGCGCCGGGGCTTCGACCCGGACAAGGCGGTGGCACAGCTCGGCACGACCGTGCCGCTGGGCCGCATCGCCGAGCCCGAGGATATCGCCGACGTGATCCTGTTCCTCGCCTCGGACGCCGCGCGCTACATGGTCGGCGCGCTGGTCGAGGTGAACGGCGGAAAGGCCGTGGCATGAGCCGGCATCAGGGCAAGGTCGCGCTGGTCACCGGCGGGCGTTCCGGCATCGGGCAGGCGATTGCCCGGCGTCTGGCCGAGGACGGCGCGCGTGTGTTCACCGCGCAGCGGGGGGTGGACAGCGAGTTCGAGGGGATCGCCGCCGACATGGCCGATCCCTCGAGCCCCGCCGCCGTGGTGGCCGAGGTCATCGCCCGCGCCGGGCGGCTCGATATCCTCGTGAACAACGCGGGTGTCATGCAGGAGGCGCGGGTCGAGGACATGAGCCTTGAGGATTGGCAACGCACGCTGGCGGTGAACCTCACCGCGCCGTTCCTGATGATCAAGGCCGCGCTGCCGGCCTTGCGGGTTGGGCGCGGCAGCATCGTCAACATCGGTTCCATCGAGGGACTGGGCTCGAACCCCACCACGCCGCGTATTGCGCCAGCAAAGCCGGGCTGCACGGGCTGACCCGCGCCGTTGCCGTCGATCACGGGGCCGAGGGCATCCGCTGCAACGCCATCGCGCCGGGCTGGATCGACACCGAGCTGAACGAGGCCTTCGTCGACGCCATGCCCGACCCCACGGCCTTCCGGCGCGAGATCGGGCGGATCCATCCGGTCGGCCGCACTGGTCGCCCCGAGGAAGTCGCCGCACTGGCCAGCTGGCTCGCCTCGGACGATGCGGGCTTCGTCACCGGGCAGGTCTGGACCGTCGACGGCGGCCGGATGGCGAAGCTGTCCCTGCCCTGACCCCCCACACATCTACACCCTACGGAGCATCCCATGACCGATTTCGCCTTTCCCGGCCTGAACCTCGCCCTTGCCACACCCTTCAAGCCGGACGGCAGTCTCGACCTCGCGCGGCTGGAGCAAAACATCGAACGCTATCTCGCCGCCGGGGTGACGGGCTTCGTCCTGTCCTCGGGCACCGGGATGCATGTCTATCTGTCCGAGGCCGAGGCCCAGCAGGTCATCGCGCAGGGCTGCCGCCTGATCGACGGGCGCGCGCGGGTGATCGCCCAGACCTCGGCCCTGCGGGTCGAGGATGTGGTCGCCCGCACCAAGGCCGCGCGCGATGCGGGGGCTGACGGGGTCATGGTCCTGCCGCCGTTCTTCGAGGGGCCGTCCGACGACGCCGGCATCGTCGATTTCTACGCCGAGGTCTGCGCCGCCGGCCTGCCGCTGATCGGCTATAACGTCCCGCATGCCGTGGGCGTTGAGATCACGCCGGATCTGTACCGCCAACTGGCAGCGATCCCGGGTTTCGCCTCGGTCAAGGATTCGAGCGGCGATCTGGCCGCGCAGGCCGCGTTGATCCGCACCGGGCTGCCGGTGATGAACGGTGCCGATCCGCTGGTGCCCTATGCGATGCTGGCCGGGGCGGCGGGGCTGATCTGGGGCGGGGCGAACTTCGCACCGAAGACCTGCCTCGCCGTGGTGCGCGCGGCGATGGCTGGCCAATGGGCCGAGGCGCGCGACCTCTGGCGCCCCTTGGAGGCGGTGATGACCCTGATCTGGGCCGGAGATTACGTCCAATCGGTCTATGCCGCGGCCGAGATCACCGGCTACGGCGCCGGCCAGCCGCGCAAGCCGCTGCGCCCCCTCGATCCGGCCAAGCTGCACGCGCTGCACGCGGCGCTGGCGGATCTGGCCGAGCGGGAAGCCCTCTGATGAGCGGCTATCGGTTTCGGGGCGCCCTGCCCCGGCACCCCGGCCCCTGCGGCTGGACCGCATTGCTGCCCCCGCGGCAGACCAAGCCCGCCCTGCAGGCTGGGGCCAGTGCCGATGTGGTCGTGGTCGGCGGCGGTTTCGCCGGCCTCGCCGCCGCGCGGGTGCTGACGCAGGCTGACTCGACGCTCTCGGTCATGCTGCTGGAGGCCGGCGAGATCGGCGAGGGGCCGGCCGGGCGCAACTCGGGCTTCCTGATCGACCTGCCGCATGACGTCTCGGCGGGGAAACTGGGAGGCGATCACCTGGACACCGCGCGGCGTGCGATCGCCAAGAACCGTGCCGCGATTGCCATCGCCACCGGCCTCAACCTCGGGCGCGAGATCGTCGATCCCTGTGGCCGCTATTCGTTTTCCGCCAATACCGAGGGCGACCGCCACCTGATCGCCTATGCCGCGCAGCTGGACCGTCTGGAGGAACCGCATCGGTTGCTCTCGGCCGCCGAGGTCACCGCGCTGACCGGCACCGAGAGCTTCACCTCGGCCCTGTTCACGCCGGGCACGGTGATGATCCAGCCCGCCGCCTATGTCCGCGCCTTGGCCGACGCCCTGCCCTGCCCGGTGCACGAGTATTCGGCAGTCACCGCTATCGCGCGGCAAGGCAACTTCTGGCGGGTGACGACGGCGCAAGGGGCGGTCACGGCGGGTAAGGTGATCCTCGCCTGCAACGGTCATGCCGGGCGGTTCGGGCTGGTGCCGCGACGGCTGATGCCCGTCTTCACCTATGCCTCGATGACCCGCGCCTTTGATCCCTCGCGACTGGGAGGCGCGCGGGACTGGGCGGGCACTCCGGCGCTGGCGATGGGCACCACGTTGCGGCGGATCCGCGGGATGGAGGACGACCGGCTGCTGATCCGCGCACGCTATACCTACAACCCGTCGGTAGAGGTGGGCGCCGGGCCCCTCGCCCGTGCGGGCGCCCTGCATCGCCGCAAACTGGCGCTGAAATTCCCGATGCTGGCGGATGTGCCGACCGAGTTCCTTTGGGGCGGGGCGATGGCCCTGACGTGGAACGGCGCGCCCTTGGTCGAGGAGATCGAACCCGGTCTGATCACGGCGCTTGGCTGCAACGGCGTCGGCGGGACCAATGCCACGGCCAACGGGATCGTCGCGGCGGAGCGGGTGTTGGGCGTCTCCTCGGACCTCGGGGCGGATTTCGCGGCAAAGCCTCGGCCCCCGCGCATTCCGCCTGAACCCTTCGCCACCCTTGGCGGGAAGGCCACACTGATGTGGAAAGAACACCGGACCGGCGCCTTGGCCTGACCCGGCGGCGCTTAGGCCGGCGCGGGTTCCGAGGCAGCGGCGGCCTCTCGCGGGGCCGGAGGCGAGAAATGCAGGATCTGCGCGCCGGCTCCGGCGCGCAGGCTGTCGTCCTCGGTCGGGAAGCGCAGCGCGTTGTTGGGATAGAGGACCGCCATGATGCGCGACTCGGGCCGCGCGGCGCGCCAGTCTTCGAGGGTGTATTGCTCGGTCAGCTTGGTGATCCGGAACTCCCAACCCGCCGCGTGATGCGCCGACATCTCGCCGTAGCTGGCCGATTGCCCGAAGGGACGGCCGCCCAGCGTCGAGGGCAAGGCATGGCGGGCATTCTCCGGCGCGGTGCGGGGCAGCTGGAACACGTTGTCCCGCCCCAGCTCGGGCCCGAGGTCGGTGGTGATCAGCGTGTTGTAGGCGTCGTTGTCGGTCAGCGCGACCAGCCGCTCGAACTCGGACAGCTGCACGTTATGCTCCGTCGCCTCGGCAAGGACATCGCCGTAATAGGTGCGGATGCCTCGCTCACGCGCCTGCCGCAGCCGGTAATGGTTGAGATCGCACAGAAGGACCGGGACGCCCGCCCGGTTCAACGCCTCGGCCAGCGCGATGGACCACGGCGCCGCGCCCACCATCATCACCCCGCGCTTGTCCTGACTGGCAAGCCCCAGCGCCCGCGCGACCGGAGCGAGGGTGAAGCCGTGCAGGATCACCGTCGCCGCCACCAGCACAAAGGCGAGGGGCGCAATCGACTCGCCATCCGCGATCCCCAGCGCGGCGAGGCGCTCGCCGAACAGGCCCGCCACCGCGACCAGCACCACCCCGCGCGGACCGGTCAACGCCACCAACACCCGCTCGCGCCACGGGATATCTGTGCCCAGAAGCGACAGCAGCACCGTCGCGGGCCGGGCCACCACCATGACCAGCACGACGAGCAACGCGGCGCGCCACGACAGGGCCTGCAACATCTCCAGATCGATCGAGGCCGTCAGCAGGATGAACACGCCCGAGACGAGGAGCGTGGTCGCATGCTCCTTGAAGCGGCGGATCTCCTCGTAGGAGGCGAGCTCTGCATTGGCGAGCCAGATGCCCATGATCGTCACCGCCAACAGCCCGCTTTCGTGCAGGACCGCATCGGTCGCCGCAAAGGCGCCCAGCAGCGCCACGAACAGCACCGGCACCTTCATGTATTCGGGCACCCAGCCCCGGCGGAAGCTCTGGGTCAGCAAGAACCCCGCGCCGAGGCCCACGACCGAAGCCACGACCACGCCGAGGATCAGCTGGAACGCCATCTCGCTGCCCGAGGCATTGGTGTGCCAGACCTGCACCACGGTGAACGCCAGAACGGCGGCGAGCGCCCCGATGGGATCGTTGACGATGGCTTCCCATTGCAGCAATTGCGCCGGCCGCCGTTTCATTCGCGCGCCACGCAGCAGGGGGGCGATGACGGTCGGGCCGGTGACGATCATGATGCCGCCGAACACGGTCGAGGCCTCCCACCCCAGCCCCGCGCCGTAGCGCAGCGCGAGGGTCGAGAGGATCCATCCCAAGGGCGCGCCCAGCACCACGAGGCGGAACACCCCGCGCTCGGCCCCGCGCAGGGTCTTGAAGTTGAGGGTCAGACCGCCCTCGAACAGGATGATCGCCACGGCGATGGAGACCATTGGCCCGGTCAGGGGCCCGATGTCGCGCGCCGGATCAAGGAGGCCGAACACCGGCCCCACGAGGAAACCGGCCGCCAGCAGCAGCACGATGGCGGGAACGTTCATCCGCCACGCCCAGAGCTGCGCGCCGACCCCCAGTACCCCGACCGTGGCTATCGCCACGACCGGCGACATGACCGTCAATTCAACACCGCTCGACATGGCATCCCCGTCCCAAGATCAGCGCCAAGCTGACACCGACCCCGGCGACGGGCAAGCCGTGCCGCGTCAGGTCACGCCCCGCCCGAAGCGATGTAGAGGCCGTGGCCCCGGTGACCAGCATCCAAGCATACATCCTTGGTGCTGTTCTGAAGAGAACCCGCCCTGATGCCGCAGTTGAACCGCCAATCGATGCCGGTCAGGGCCCGTCGGTCTTCGTCCAGTAGCCCCGCTTGCGCTTGCGTGCCGCGATGCGATGGCAAAGGGCCTCCGCCCGTTCACGGCTGTCGAATGCCTGGATCTTGCTTTGACCCATGGTTCCGATCCGCCCCCAGCAACGGATGAGGCACCATGTGCCGAACAGGTCACGTTCCACCTCCAGCCGGTAATAGCGGAAGACGTTCTCGGTGGGGTCGCGGCGTTCTAACACCACGGTCATTGGCAAGTTCTCCTGCGCGAAGTTGCCGTTCAGTGAATGAGCTTACCACATTACTGCGCATAAAGGCATTGAATTGCGCACTACACTTGCTTCCGGTGCCCAGCTCAATGACTCATGATAAGTCCGCCTTATCATGACTCTTGAAAACTGACGCCCCACCGCGCAAGATCGCCTGCGAACCGGAGGTCAGATGCCGTCGATCAGGATATCCAGCGCACGTTTCAGCGCGTCACGATGCGCGGAAAGGGTGCCGACACGGTTGCGCAGCTCGCGCCCCGGAACGGCTGCAAGCTCCTGTATGCGCACGACCCAACGGGTGTCGCCGAATTCGACCACGGGGGTGAGGCCCGGAAAGGCGGCATATCGCTCGGCCTCACGCAGCGGTGCCACGATGCGCGAGGCGTCAATGCCGATCAGGTCGGTCTGCAGATCGACCACCAACTGGCCGCCCGACAATCGGTACAGGTCGAACTGCGCCATCAGAAGCTGCGGTATTCGCTCAGCGGCAGGCCCTCTTCCTCGACCTCGCGCGCATAGGCTTGCAGCGATGCCGCATTCTCGCGGCGCCATCGGCGGTTACGCTCGACCCGCGTGGCCTCGGCGATGGCGGCTTCGGCCAGCCGGGACATGTTCAAGCCCAAGGCCCGCGCGCTTTGCGCCACCTCGGAATCGAGGGTCAGGTTGACTTTCACACGGGCCATGACGGCTCCCTCTTCATACGCCTACACTAAGAGTATAACTCACCCCGACGAGACGGCAAGATGACCCTCCCCCTGCCCCATCATCACCAGCTGTCCGACGCCGATGAACAGGCGCTCAGCGACCTGTTTCGCCGCGGGACACCCGCCAACACCCTGCGCGCCTGGGAACGCGACCTCCTCTATATCACCGCGTGGAAGCAGGCCGCGTTCGGCACCCCTCTGACCTGGCCCGAGGACGAAGCCGTCGCCCTCCGCTTCATCCTCCACCATGCCGAGGATCTGAGCACACAGTCCGGCCCCGCCCGTGCCGTGGCCGATGCGCTGATTGCGATGGGACTGCGCCGTGCGCTCACGGCCCCTGCCCCCTCGACGCTGGATCGCCGAATCGCCAGTTGGCAGGCGTTTCACCGGATGCGGAACCTGCCATCGCCTTTCGCCGCACCACTGGTGGCACAGGCACGGCAGAAGGCCCGCCGCGCCAATGCCGCGCCACGGGTGCCCAAATCGCCCCGCCCCGTAACGCGCGACGTGCTCACGGCCCTTCTGGGCACCTGCGACGACAGCCATCGCGGCATCCGGGACCGCGCGATGTTGAGCCTCGCGTTCGCGTCCGGCGGGCGGCGTCGATCCGAAGTCACAGCGCTCGACGTGAGCGACCTCTCGCTGGCCGAGTTCGAGGCGCGCGGGCTCGTCTGGCTGCGGCTGCTGGAAACCAAGACCACCCGAAAGGCCGACGCCCCCCGCTTGCCGCTGAAAGGCCCCGCCGCCCGCGCGTTGATGCATTGGCTGGAGGTGACAGGCCTCACTTCGGGGCCCCTGTTCCGGCCGGTATCGCGCGCGGATCGTGTCCTCAAGCGGCGGCTGGCACCCGACGCGATGCGGGTCATCCTGCGCCATCGCCTGTCGCTCGCCGGCCTGCCCGAGGATTACGCCACCCCGCATGGCCTGCGCGCGGGCTTCCTGACACAGGCGGCGCTGGACGGCGCCCCATTGGCCGCCGCGATGAAGCTATCGCTGCACCGATCCGCGCTTCAGGCACAGAAATACTACGCGGATGTCGAGATCTCCGAGAACCCGGCAACGGATCTTCTGGGCGATTGACCCGCGTCCGATTCGGACAAAGGGGCCGCTGCGCGCCCTGCAAAGCCCTCGAGCAGACGCAAAATCGGCCTCGGTCTCGCCCCAACGAGCGGTGAAACAGCGCCGTGACACCACAAAATGTGGAAAAAGCCTTGCGCCATGGGAGTGTGACGGGCAATAGTCACGAAAAAGCGCGATCAAACGCCAAATTCCGTGAACACGACGCGAGCAGATGTCGGAACGGACCCCGAGGGCAAAAGCAGTATGGCACATCAAGACGACCTGAACACCGTTATCCGCCAGCATTCCGAATGGCTGGCGGCGCAATTGCATAACCAGCGCGAAAGCCTGTTTCCGCCTGATGCGTCGAAGCAGATGCGCAAGTTCACCTCCGGCGAGGCGGCGACCTTGCTGGGCGTGAACGATTCCTACCTGCGCAAGCTCAGCCTCGACGGCAAGGGCCCCTCGCCCGAGCTGACACCCGGCAACCGCCGCCTCTATTCCGTCGAGGATCTGCAGGCGCTGCGGGTGATGCTGGAGAAAACCGCACGCAAACCCGGCGATTACCTTCCCGGCCGTCGTGAAGGCGATCATCTGCAGATCATCGGCGTGATGAACTTCAAGGGCGGCTCCGGCAAGACCACCAGCTCGGCCCATCTGGCACAACGTCTGGCCCTGAAGGGTTACCGCGTGCTGGCCATCGACCTCGACCCGCAGGCCTCGCTCACCGCGCTTTATGGCGTGCAGCCTGAGTTGGACCTGAAGGACGGCGGCACGCTTTATGACGCGATCCGCTATGACGACCCCTGCCCCATCGCCGAGGTCATCCGGAAGACCTATCTGCCCAATCTCGACCTGATACCGGGCAATCTGGAGCTGATGGAATTCGAGCATGACACCCCCCGCGCGCTGGCGCAGGGGAATGCCGGACTGTTCTTCTTCCGCGTGAAAGAGGCGCTGTCGCAGGTCGATGGCGATTACGACGTGGTGGTCATCGACTGCCCGCCGCAGTTGGGCTTCCTGACGATGTCGGCGCTTTCTGCCGCGACCGGGGTTCTGGTCACCATCCACCCTGAGATGCTGGACGTCATGTCGATGAGCCAGTTCCTGCGGATGACCGCGGATTTGATGGACGTGATCGCCGAATCGGGCGCGGACATGTCGCATGACTGGATGCGCTATCTGCTCACCCGCTACGAGCCCACCGACGCGCCGCAAAACCGCATCGTCGCCTTCCTGCGCACGATGTACGGCGACAAGGTGCTGAACGCGCCAATGCTGAAATCCACCGCGATTTCGGATGCTGGCCTGACCAAGCAGACCCTCTACGAGGTCGAGCGCAGCGCTTTCACCCGCACCACCTACGACCGCGCCATCGAGAGCCTGAACGCCGTCAACGACGAGATCGCCGACCTGATCCAGAAAACCTGGGGCCGCTGATGACCGACAGTAAAAAGAAGCGCATGAGCATGCTGGACTCGCTGGCCGCGGCCGGCATGGGTGCCGGCGCACCGACGGGCAGCCCCAACGCGGCCGGCAGCATGATGTCCACGAACCGGGCGCTGCGCTCGGCCCGCGATGCCGTTGATTCGCACCGCATATGGGAGTTGGACCCCGAACAGATCACCGACGACCGCCCGCGCGACCGACTGGACGCCTCGGATGTCGAGGATCTGCGCCGCTCCATCGAGGTAAACGGCCAGAGCGTGCCGATCCTCGTGCGGCGCGACCCTTCGGCGGCGGACCGCTACCTGCTGGTCTATGGCGGACGGCGGCTGGCAGCGATCCGTAGTTCGAACAGTGTCACCAAGGTGCGCGCGTTGATCGCCAGCTTGGACGACGATTCGGCCCTGCGGACCCAGATTTCCGAGAATACCGGACGGCGCGACCTCAGCTTCATCGAGCGCGCGCTGTTCGCGACTCAGCTGTTGGATCAAGGGTTTGGCACGCAGGTGCAGATCGCCGAGGTGTTGAACATCTCGAAATCTGCCGTGTCGATGGCGATCTCGGTCGCGCGTGCGGTCGGGCCGGAACTGGCCCAGGCGATCGGTCCGGCGCATGGTATCGGCCGCCCCCGCTGGGAAGCGCTGGTCGCCGATCTGGCGGCCACGAAGCCGGACCTCTCCGGCCTGATCGAGCGCGCGCAGGCCACACGAGAGGCCGCCGTTCTGGAGGAGATCGCCGCCGCGCAAAGCCCGGATGCTGCCCCGGCCCCGGATGCCTCCGTCGTGACGTTCGACGGCGTTGCACGCGAATTGCATCGTCTGCTCCCCAAGCCGCCGAAGACGGGAGAAGCCGCGCGCACGTTGCATCTGAACGGTGCCCGTGCCGGCCAGGTGAAACGCACCAAGACCGGGGTGCGGCTGGACCTCAACCCTGCTGATTCGGATTTCGCGGATTGGCTGGACGCGCAGGCGCAGGACGTCCTGCAAGACCTTTACGCCCGCTGGAAGCAGCAGGGCTGACCCCTTTCACCCAATCTTTCAACGAAAAACAGGAGGCACGAACCCGGCAATAGAAAAGGTCCCGCAAAGCTTTCACTCCACGAGACCCCGACTTTGTCTTTAGCACCTTCAAGGTAGTCGTCTCGCAGTTTCTCCGCAAGTCCTGAGTGATTCGCGGCGCGGAATTTTATTGTCTTCGTGATGGAAAAATGGGCTACCAACCCGTAACGCCGTTCCGGCGAATGATGGATGCTGCGCTGGTGAACCGTGCGCTGGCAGCTGAACCCCTATCCGCACCCCCTGCCCCCGACCCTGAGGCCAAGGCCGTCAGCAAATGGGACGCCCTGCGTGAGCTGTCCGAGGCGCGGCAAAGCTGGGATCTCAGCGACCGCGATATGGGCGTGTTGCAGGCCTTGCTCAGCTTCTTCCCCCGGACGCCGCTGGAGGGCGATCACCTGATCGTCTTCCCGTCGAACGCCGCGCTGTGCACCCGTTTGAACGGGATGCCGCTATCGACCATGCGCCGGCATCTGGCGCGCCTTGTCGCCGCGGGCGTCATTGACCGCCGCGACAGCCCGAACGGCAAACGCTACGCCCGTCGTGGCGCCGAGGCCTTCGGCTTCGACCTCCGCCCCCTCGCCCGCCAGTTCGATGCCTTCCGTGCCGAGGCCGACCGGATCCGCGCCGACCGTGACCATCTGAAGCGCCTCCGCGAGACAGTCAGCCTGATGCGCCGCGACCTCGCAGGATTGTCGGACTGGGGTTGTCAGGAACAAGGTGAGACGCCCCTTTGGAGTGAGCTGACCGCCCTCGCGTCGCAAGCGGCCAGGCTGCTCCGGAGAAAGCTGGATGCCGATCAACTCGCGGCGCTTCAGGCTGAGCTGGACGATGCCCTGGATGCAGCGCGCGACGCCCTGAGCCCTGTGGAAATCGTACCGGAAGCTCACGATGAAACAGCCGATTTGAGCACCAGCGCCGCCGAGAATGAGCGCCACCTACAGGATTCAAATAAAGATCTTTCTGAATCTGAACAGGGCCATGAGGACGTGCCCGTGACACCCACCCGCCTTGAGCAGTCCGACGCACTGGATGGAAACGTGGGGCCGCGCGTGCCCTTGCGCCTTGTGGTCAGCGCTTGCCCCGAAGCGGCGACCTATGCCGATCGCCCGATCCGCCACTGGCACGACCTCACCAGAACCGCCGAAGCAGTCCGCCCGATGATGGGGATTACCGCCCCGACATGGGAGGAAGCGAAACGCGCGCTCGGCGCCGAGGAAGCGGCGATTGTCCTCTTGGCCATGTTGGAACGCTTCTCTGATCTCCGCTCTCCCGGCGGCTATCTTCGAACCTTGGCGAGGAAAGCGAGCGAAGGCAGTTTCTCCTCGGGTCCGATGGTGATGGCGTTGCTGCGGCGAGCGGCATGAGGGGTCAGAGAGTTCACAGCTGTGAACTCATGGAGGACGGGCGAAAGTTCACAGCTGTGAACTCCGCGTCAGCGCCGGCCCTCAATGTTCGCCTCAAGGATCGACAGGAATTCCCTGGCCGCGGGCGGCAAGGAACCCTTGTCGCGCCGATACAGGAACAGCTCTCGTGTCCATTCCAATTCGGGCATCGGCAGCCGGATCAACTGCCCCAACGCCACTTCACTTCGTAGCAGTGATTCCGGCATCAAGGTGACGTAATCAGCCATGTCGACGGATGCAACGGCGACGGTAATCGACCGGGTCGAGACGACGTAATCTGGGGGCGGCAACCCACGCTTACGGAACACCATCCGCAGATGGGCCGAAGCGATGCTCTCGTCGGGCACCATCACCCAGCGATAGGCGACGAGGTCTTCCAGAACCGGGGCAGGGTGCTCAAGCAGCGGATGTCCCGGCCGCAGGAACAGGTGCCAGGCGTCATAGGCGAAGTGCTGCTGGCGGACATTCACTCGGCGCGCGCCGTCAATGTCACTGCCGATGGCAAGGTCGATCTGGCCCGCGATCAGCCCGTCGATCAGCCGGTCTTCGATGGCGTCTAGGACGGTGATCTTCAGACCCGGATGACGCTCCAGCATCTCGGCCATCGCGCGCTTCAGATAGGGGTTCACCGCGCCCGCCACGCAGCCGATCCGCAAGGTGCCTGTGGTCAGGGTCGAGAGGCTGCGCTGCTCCTCCATCACCGCTTCCCAATCGGCCAGCAGCAATTCGGCGCGGGGGAGGAAAGCCTGCCCATGCACGGTCAGCACCATGCCCGTCGGGTGGCGCTCGAACAGCGGCGCGCCAACGGTGTCCTCAAGATTCCGGATGATCCGGCTAAGCGCGGGTTGGGTGATGTGCATCTGCTCGGCGGCCCGCCCGAGGCTGTGCAGCGTGGCGACATGGACGAAGGCCGTGAGGTGGCGGTGATTGAAGCTCATAACAAAACGGCATGGGTTCGACTGATATCAGCATTGGCATATTCCCGGTCTCACTGGAAGTCTGAGGGGGCGCATCCCGCAAAATATGACGATTGCACGGATCAAAGCGCCTAGCCCTATCACCGTACCGATGTCTGGAGGGGAGCCAGCTCAGTATTTTTCGTGATGGGTAGCCACAGGGAGGATACCATGAAGACGACGTTCGCATTCGCGACGGCTGCGTGCCTGTTCGCCATGCCCGCTTTCGCGCAGACCAGTTTGCGCGTGGTGACCGCGTTCCCACAGGGGACCATGCAGAATATCCCGCTCACCGCCTTCATCGATCATGTGAACGAGACCTGCACCGACAGTGTCTCGCTACAGCTGGTCGGTGGCCCGGAAGCCATCCCGACCTTCGAGTTGGGCGAGGCCGTGCGCAGGGGCGTGGTCGATGTTGGCTTCAGCTCGCAGAGCTTCTACACCTCGGTTGCGCCCGATGCCTCGGCGATCCGGCTGTCCACGAACACGGTGGCCGAACAGCGCGAGAATGGTGGCTGGGAGCTGCTGAACCAGATCCACAACGAGCGCATGAACGCGTGGTATCTGGCGCGCACGTCAGAGGACATTCCGTTCCACCTCTATCTGACCGAAGAGGCGAATCCGCTGGATCTGACCGGCGTCACCCTGCGCATCGCGCCGGTCTATCGCGCCTTCTTCGAGGACCTGGGTGCGACCACCGTGCAGATCCCGCCGGCCGAGGTCTATCCGGCTCTGGAGCGGGGCGTGGTGCAGGGGCTCGGTTGGACCAGCCTCGGGCTGTTCGATCAGGGCTGGGACCAACACATCCGCTACCGGGTCGAGCCTGCCTTCTACCGCTCGGACACCAACGTTCTGATCAACCTCGATCGCTGGAACGGCCTCGATGCGGCGGCGCAGGAATGCCTGACCGACGCCGGGATCTGGATCGAAGGGCAGGGGGGTGTGCTGGTCGATCTGCAGGCCGAGGAGCTGCAGCGTCAGGCCGATGCTGGGGTGCAGGTCATCACCTTGGAGGGCGAGCAGCGGGCTGAATTCCTGCGCCGCGCCTCGGACGCGGGCTGGGCGGAGCTGGAACGCCTGCAGCCTGAGCATGTCACCGAGCTGCGGGCGCTTCTGGCCCCTGAGGCCACGCAGTGACGGTGACCCCGTTGCTTCGGCTGCATGATGCCATCCTGAAGGGCGCCGCCGTGATCGGCGCCCTGATCCTGGCGCTTTCGGTCGCGGTGACGGCGGGGGCGGTGCTGGGCCGGATGGTCGGCTGGAGAGTCTTCGCCTGGCATGTCGATGCCGTGGAGCTGGGGCTGGTGCTGTCGACCTTCCTGCTGGCGCCCTGGGTGCTGGCGAAAGGGGCCCATGTGCGGGTGGACATCGTCCTGCACCTGCTTCCTGCTAGAATTTCGGGAATTGTCGAAAGACTAGCTTGGGGCTGGGGAGCGCTGCTGTGCGGCTTCCTCGGCTGGCTCGCCGTGGACGAGCTTCTGAGCGCGGCGCAGCGGGGCACGCTGTTCATCCGCGCCTTCGTGATCCCCGAATGGTGGATCCTCACCGTGGTCCCCTATTGCTTCGTCGCCCTCTGCATCGAGCTGATGCTGCGCGCGGCCGGAGCGCGGCGGGGCGACGAACGCGCGGCGATCTGAGGACCGGCAATGGAATGGTACTGGGCACTGACGCTCCTTCTGGGGCTGGCGACCGCGCTGATGATGACCGGGCTACCGGTGGCGCTGGTGTTTCTCAGCGTGAACATCCTCGGTGGGATGCTGTTTCTCGGCGGCTTCTCGGGCCTCGGGCTCATGGTCCGCAACGGGGTGCAATCCTTGCAGAACTACTCGCTGGCGCCGATCCCGATGTTCATTCTGATGGGCGAGGTGATGCTGCACACCGGCATGGCCGGCGCCGCCATCGCCGCGGTCGAGCGGCTGATCCGGCGCGTGCCGGGGCGGATGCCGATCGTCTCGGTGGTCTCGGGGACGATGTTCGCCGCGCTTTCGGGTTCGTCGATGGCGAATACCGCGATGCTGGGCAGCACGCTTCTGCCGCAGATGCTGCGGCAGGGCTATGCGCCGCAGCTGGCGATCGGCCCGATCGTCGCGGTCGGCGGCATCGCCATCCTGATCCCGCCCTCAGCGCTGGCGGTGCTGCTGGGCAGTCTGGCCCGCATGTCGATCTCCGAACTGCTGATCGCCGGCATCGTGCCCGCGCTGATCATGGCTTTGCTGTTCGTGGCCTATATCATCGTCCGCTCGATGATGGGCGGCGATGCGAAGGCCCCGGACACCATGGCAACCGGCGAGAGCCTCGGCCGACGCCTCTGGCCCTTCCTGCGTGATGTGGTACCGCTTTTCGGCATCTTCCTTGCGGTGGTCGGCAGCCTGCTCGGCGGGATCGCCACGCCGACGGAATCGGCGGCGGTGGGGGTGGCGGCCTCGGTCCTCGCGGCACTGCTGTACCGCCGGCTGAGCTGGGCAAACCTCGCCCATTCGGTGATGCAGGCGGCCAAGATCTCGGGGATGCTGCTGTTCATCATCGTCGGCTCGACCACTTTCTCGCAGATCCTCGCGTTTTCCGGCGCGGCCTCGGGTCTTCTGCGCATCCTCACCGCGCTGGAGCTGACGCCGCTGCAGGTGATCCTGATCGTCGTCGCGGTGCTGCTCGTGCTCGGCTGCTTCATCGATCAGGTGTCGATGATGATGATCAGCCTGCCCTTCTTCATCCCGATGGCGCAGGCGGTGGGGGTCGATCTGATCTGGCTGGGCCTCGTGTACCTGCTGTGTCTGGAGATCGCGCTGATCACCCCGCCCTTCGGCCTGCTGTTGTTCGTGATGAAGGGCGTGGCCCCGCCCGAGATCACGCTCGGCCGCATCACCCTCTCCGTCCTGCCGTTTCTCGGCATCCAGCTGGCCGTTCTCGCGCTGATCGTGGTCTGGCCCGGGTCCGCGCTGTGGCTGCCGGACCTCATGTTCTCGCGCTGATCTGAAAGGAGCCCGCCATGGCCGAACGATCATTTGCCAAGGAAGTCGAACAGCTCAGGATCGGCGCCGGACAGGAGTTCCGCGGCGAGGGGATCCTCGGCATCACCAAGGCGCTGCTGGAATGCGGCGTGGGTTACGTCGGGGGCTATCAGGGCGCGCCGATCAGCCATCTGATGGATGTGCTGGCCGATGCGCAGGACATCCTCGGCGAATTGGGCGTCCGGTTCGAGGCCAATGCCTCCGAGGCCGCGGCGACGGCGATGCTGGCGGCTTCGGTGCATTACCCGATCCGCGGAGCGGTGGCCTTCAAAGGGCCGGTCGGCGTCAACGTCGCCTCGGACGCGCTGGCCAACCTCGCTTCGGGCGGGGTGACCGGGGGCGCGATGATGATCGTCGGCGAGGATTACGGCGAAGGCTCGGCCATCATGCAGGAGCGCAGCCACGCCTTCGCGATGAAGTCGCAGGTCTGGCTTCTGGACCCGCGGCCGAACTTGCCGTCGATGACCAAGGCCGTGCGCGACGGCTTCGCGCTGTCCGAGGCGACCGAGACCCCGGTGATCCTGCAGCTGCGCATCCGCGCCTGCCATGTTCACGGCGCCTTCGAAGCCCGCGACAACCAGCGTCCGCCGTTGTCGGTGGCCGAGGCGCTGAAGGCCCCGCGCCGCTCGACCGAGCGGCTGGCGATGCCGCCCTTCGCCTTCCGGCACGAGCAGGAGAAGGTCTCGAAACGCTGGCCCCGCGCCGTCGAGTTCATCGAGGCGAATGGTCTGAACGAAATCATGGGCCCCGCCGAGGGCAAGGTCGGCCTTGTCCTGCAAGGCGGCATGTACAACACCGTGCTGCGCGCGCTGCGCCGGCTGGGGTTGGCCGATCTGCAGGGCAACAGCCGCATCCCGCTCTATGTGCTGAACGTGACCTATCCGCTGGCCGAGGCCGAGTTCCTGTCCTTCTGCGCCGGCAAGGATGCCGTGCTGGTGATCGAGGAGGGCCAACCCAATTACATCGAGCAATCGCTCGCCCATATGGTCCATCGCGCCGGGCTGCCGACGCGGGTGCAGGGCAAGGGGCATCTGCCGATGGCGGGCGAATACCAGCCCTCGGTGATGCTGGAGGGGCTGACCGGCTTCCTGTCCGAACACGGCATCGCTGCCGCCGATCCGCGCCACCGCGCGCCCAACGACACGGCCCGCCCGCCGCTGCCCGACCTCACGCCGCATGTGCCGCTGCGCACGCCGAGCTTCTGCACCGGCTGTCCCGAACGGCCGATCTTCGCAGCGATGAAGATCGTCGATCAGCAGATCGGCCCGCATCAGATCGCCTGCGATATCGGTTGCCACCTGTTCTCGATCCTGCCGCCCTTCGATCTGGGGGGCACGACGATGGGCTTCGGCCTTGGGCCTGCGTCGAACGGGGCCTTTGATGGCGGCGGCGAGCGGCGGCCGATCTCGGTCATCGGCGACGGCGGCTTCTGGCACAACGGCCTCGCCAGCTCGATCGGCAACGCCGTCTACAACAATTCGGACGGCGTGATCGTCATCGTCGACAATTACTACACCGCGGCCACCGGCGGGCAGGACATCCTGTCCTCGCGGGCCGAGAACCGCTCGAAGATCACCGACAATTCCATCGCCGGCGCGGTGCGCGGCGTCGGCGTCAAATGGGTGCGCGAGATCGACCGGACCTATGACGTGACCAAGGTGCGCGACACGCTGACCGAGGCCCTGACCACGCCCGAGACCGGGCCCAAGGTGATCATCGCCTCGTCCGAATGCATGCTGAACCGCCAGCGGCGGGAACGCCCGCAGCGCAATGCCGCGATCAAGGAGGGCAAACGCACCGTGGTGCCGAAATTCGGCGTTGATGAGGATGTCTGCACCGGCGATCACGCCTGCATGCGGCTTTCGGGCTGTCCGTCGCTGACGATGAAGGCGCTCGATGATCCCCTGCGCGATGATCCGGTCGCCTCGATCGACGAAAGCTGCGTCGGTTGCGGCAATTGCGGCGAGGTCGCGGATGCGGCGGTGCTGTGCCCGTCCTTCTATCAGGTCGACCTCGTGCACAATCCGGGCCGGGCCGAGGCCTGGATCGCCCGCCACTCCGCCCGCCTGATCGCCGCGCTGCAACGCCGCCGCGCCGCCCGCCGCCTGATCCTGAGCTGAAAGCCGTCCGATGACCGAACATCCCCTGTCCCTGACCAATTTCCAGCCCGATGCCGACGGGCTCATCACCCTCGCCATCCTCGCGGTGGGAGGGCAGGGGGGTGGTCAGCTCACCGACTGGATCGTCGAACTGGCCGAGGCCAACGGCTACCGCGCGCAGAGCACTTCGGTGCCCGGCGTGGCGCAGCGCACCGGGGCCACGGTCTACTACATCGAGATGGCGCCCGATCGCGGCGGCGCGCCGGTCTTCGCGCTGATGCCGGCGCCGGGCGATCTGGACATCGTCATCGCCGCCGAGCTGATGGAGGCCGGCCGCGCCGTGACCCGCGGCTTCGTCACGCCCCTGCGCACGACGCTGATCGCCTCGACCCACCGCGTGCTGGCGATTTCGGAAAAGCTGGTGCCGGGTGATGGCCGCTTGGAAGGCGCGCCGGTGATGGACGCTCTGGAGGCCGCGGCCAACCGCTGCGTCGCCCTCGATCTGCAGCGCATGGCGCAGGAGACGGGCAGCCATATCACCGCATGCCTTCTGGGCGCGCTGGCCGGATCGGGTGTGCTACCCTTCCCGCGCGAGGCGTTCGAGGCGGTGGTCCGTGGCTCCGGTCGCGGCGTGCAGGCCAGCCTCATGGCCTTCGCCCGCGCCTATGACGGCGCGCAGAAAGGCGAGCCGCCGCATGCCGCGACCGCAGAACCGCCGCGCCCGGCGATCCGCGGCCCCGAGGCCCTGCAGCGCCGCTATCAGGCCCTCACCGCGCGGCTGGCGGCCTTGCCCGAGCCGGTGCGCGCTCTCGCCGGGCCGGGGCTAGAGAAGGTCGTCGATTATCAGGATCTGGCCTATGGTGCCGCCTATCTCGACCGGGTCGAGGCGGCGGTCGCCAAGGACAGCGCGGCCCGCGACTGGGCCTATGCCACCGCGCTGGCCAAGCATCTCGCCAATGCTTTGTGCTATGACGACATCATCCGCGTCGCCGATCTGAAAACCCGCGCGGCCCGCTTTGGTCGCGTCGGCGCGCAGGCGCAGGCCAGTCCCGGCGATGTGCTGGCGGTCACCGAATACATGCATCCGCGCGGGGCCGAGATCTGCGGGTTGATGCCGCGCGGCCTTGGCCGACGGGTCGAGACCTCGCCGCGTCTGTCGCACTGGCTCGACCGGGCGGTGAACAAGGGTCGACGCTATCGCAGCGACCGACTGCCCGCGTTTCTCATGCTGCACGCGCTGGCCGGGATGCGGCCTTGGCGGCGGCGCCTGTGGCGCGACGAGACCGAGACTCAGCACCGCGAGGCGTGGCTCGCCTTGGCGGACGGGCGGCTCGCGCAGGATTACGACCTCGCGGTGCAGACGCTGATCGCGCGCCGGCTGATCAAAGGCTATTCCGACACCCACAGTCGGGGGCTTGGCAAGTTCGACCTCGTGCTCAAAGGCATGGCGCTGGTCGAGGGCCGGGCGGATGCCGCCGACTGGGCGCGCCGTCTGATCACGGCGGCCCTTGGCGATGCTGAAGGCGAGGCGCTGCGCGGCACCCTGGCGACGATCCGCAGCTTTGCCTGACGCCTAGGCCAAAGGCAGCCGAGCCCGGGCGATGGCGACATGGACCTGCGTGCCATGCATCAGCGCCGCGTCGTTGAAATCGTAGGCGGGGTTGTGAAGCGGAGCGGAGCCCTCGCCGTTGCCGATGAAGGCGAAGCAGCCGGGCACATGGGCGAGGAGCTGCGCGAAATCCTCGGACGCGGTCATCGGCGCGGGCATGGTGTGGACACCCTGCGAGACGGGCGCGGCGGCCTCGAGCACCGCCTCGCTCAGGGCTGCGTCATTCACCAGCGGCACGAATTCGCGGGCATAGCGGACCTCGGCCTGTAGGTCGTGCTGTTGGGCCAGACCGGCCGCGATCCGGCGCATCTCGGCTTCGATCCGGGCCGAAACCTCGGGGCGGAAGCTGCGCGCATCGCCGAGGACTCGGGCCGTTCCGGGCAGGGCGTTGCGGGTGCCGTCGGTCAGCAGTTCCGTCACCGAAACCACCGCCACATCCGCGGGATCGAGTTTCCGCGCGACGATGCTCTGCAGGTCCAGCACCAGCGCGCAGGCGGGAGTCATCACCTCGCGCGTGGCATGGGGCCGGGCGGCATGACCGCCAAGGCCGGTGAGCGTGATCTCGAAGATGTCCTCGGCCGACATGAGGGCGCCGGCGCGGGTTTCCAGATGGCCGACGGGCAGGCCGGGCGCGTTGTGAAGGCCGTAGATCTCGTCCATCGGGAAGCGGTCGAAGAGCCCGTCGCGGATCATCGCCAACGCGCCTTGGCCCCATTCCTCGGCCGGCTGGAAGATCAGGTGGATCGTCCCGTCGAACCCTCCGTCCTCGGCCAGTGTCTTCGCCGCACCAAGCAGCATCGCGACATGCCCGTCATGCCCGCAGGCATGCATCGCGCCGGGATTGGTCGAGGCCCAGTCGCGCCCCGGCACCTCGGGGATGCGCAGGGCGTCCATGTCGGCGCGCAAGCCGATCGCCCGGTTCGAGCCGCCGCGCCGGAGCGTGCCGACCACGCCGGTGCCGCCGATCCCCTCGGTGACCTCAAGCCCGAACCGGCGCAGCGTCTCCGCGACGAAGCGGGCGGTACGCTGTTCTTCGAAGCCGAATTCGGGATGGCGATGCAGGTCGCGGCGCCAATGGGTCATCAGGGTTTGCAGGTCGCTCATGCCGCGCCCTCCCGCACGGCCTTCGGCGCGAGGCCGGTCAGGCGTTCATAGACGGCGGGGTCGGTTGCGCCCTCGGTATTGATGACCAGCACCCGCGCCTTTGCCCCGAGGCCAATGCGCGCGGCAAGCGCGGGGTCCTGCAGCACCGCGATGACCCCGGCCAGCCCGACTCCACCGCTTTCGCCCGCCACCACGGCGGGGTCGCCGGGCAGGGGCCGCGCGAGGCGACGCATGACGGCGGGGGCCGCGTCCTCGGGCAGGTCCATGAAGCCATCGGCCACGCGTTCGAGAATCCGAAACGCGCTGAGCGAGGGCTCGTAGCATTCAAGCATCGCCATCACCGTCGCCGCACCTTCGGCCACCTTGACCGCGCGACCGGCCTGCGCGCTGGCCAACAGGCAGGCGGCGCGTTCGGGTTCGACCACGGTGACATGCGGCCGGGCCTCGCCCAGACGGACGGCCAGATGCCCCGCCACCGCCGCCGCGAAACCGCCGACGCCGGCTTGCAGGAAGACATGCGTGGGCGGCTCGGGCAGTTGCGCCAGTGCCTCAGTCACGAGGGCGGTGTAGCCCTGCATCACTAGCCCCGGAATGCGCTCATAGCCGGGCCAGGAGGTATCTGACAACACGGTCCATCCCTCGGCCTCGGCGACGCGGGCGGCTTCGGCAACGGACTCGTCGTAGTTGCCCTCGACCCGGATGATCCGGGCGCCGAAACTCGCGATGGCGTCGATCCGGCCTTGGCTGACGCCGGAATGCACGAAAATCACCGACGAAGCGCCGACCAGTTGTGCGCCCTGTGCAACAGACCGGCCGTGGTTGCCGTCCGTGGCGCAGGCGAAGGTCAGCCCCTGTGCAATGGCGCTTATCTCGGGCGAGAGCAGTTCGTCGGGCGCGACCGGGCGGCCGAGTTCGGCCTCGGCGGCCTCCTGCACCAGCCGCATCACCGCATAGGCCCCGCCGAGCGCCTTGAAACTACCCAGCCCCAGACGCTGGCCTTCGTCCTTCAGATGCAGCATCCCGAGGCCCAGTTCACGGGCCAAGGCGGGCAGGGCGTGCAGCGGCGTCGCGCCTCCATCGCGCAGGGCGAGGAAACGGCTGACCTCGGCCGCGGCCTCTGTCCCGAGGAGGGTGGCATCCTCCGGTGTCAGCGGCTCGCGGTGGAGGGGGAGGGGGTTCGGCAAATACATCGGCATCTCCTGTCTTGCCGCAAGAATAGGCCAACAGCCGCGAAAAAGGCGCTGCATTTACCCTCGGTTCGTGCAAGTTTCTTGCACATGACCCCGCTCGATTCCTTCGATCTCGCCATCCTACGCATCCTGCAGCAGGACAACAGCACCCCGCATAGGTTGATCGGCGAGGCGGTGAACCTTTCCGCGCCCTCGGTCCAGCGGCGCAGCCGGCGGATGGAGGCCGAGGGTGTGATTGCCGCCAATGTCGCGCGGCTGGATCCGGCCAAGGTCGGGCTGCCGCTGACGATCTTCGTGCAGGTGGAGCTGGTCAGCGAGACGCCCGAAGACATCGACCGCATGAAAAGCCTGTTCCGCGAGGCGCCCGAGGTGCAGCAATGCTTCTACGTCATTGGCGAGGCGGATTTCACGCTGGTCGTCGTCACCGACAGCATGGCGAGCTACGAGGATTTCACCCGCCGTTGCTTCTTCGCCGGCGGCAATGTGCGCAAGTTCCGCACCTACGTCGCCATGGACGCGGTCAAGACCGGGATGGCGCTGAACCTTTGATCTCAGCGGCAGGCCGGATGGGCGGCCAGCAGATTGGTCAGCGCGGGGACAAGCCGGTCCAGCGCCCAAGGGATCGACAGGGGCGAGGGGGCCGAGGTGGCCATGACGGACCCCCGGTCCAGCAACGGCAAGACGCAGCCACGCGCGACCGGGCCGAAGGCGGCAAAGACCGGATGGGCGGAGAGGTCGGCCAGTTCCTCGGGCCCCGATTGCCACAGGATCAGCAGGTCGGCGTCCAGTCGTGATAGGGCCTCGAACCCCAGCGTGACCTGAAACCCCGCGCCGGGTGCCTCGGCCAGATCCGGGGCCAACGTCAGGCCCAACGCCTCCAGCAGTTGCACCCTTGGGTCGTCGCCCCGGTGCAGGCTGATCGTCCCGGCCGAGGGATTGCCCGAGCCGATGAGGAAAGTCAGCCCGGCGAAGTCTGGCCGGGCGGCGGCGGCGAGGCGTTCCTCGGTTCGGGCGATCAGCGCCTCGGCCTGCGCGGGCCGGCCCAGCACGTCGCCCAGCTGCCGCGTCACGCCTTGCCAGCTGCCGGTCCAGGGCGCGCCGGTCCAGCCCAGCGTCGGGGCGATCTGGCTTAACCGGGCATAGTCTCGCGGGGTGATCCCGCTCATCGGCGCGAGGATCGCATCGGGGTGATGGGTGAGCAGCGCCTCGAAGGACAGGTAGCCATCGTCGACCAAGGGCGGCACGGGCCAGCCTCGGGCGTCCAGCGCCTCGGTCATCCAAGGCATCAACCCGTTGGCATCGCCGCCCCAGCTCTGACGGGGCAGGGCGACGGGCTGCATTCCCAGCGCGACCAGCACGTCGGGGGTGATCCAGCCCAGCGGCAACACCCTCTCGGGCGGGGCCTCCAGCGCCAAGGTCCCCAAGCCGTGGGGAAGGCGCAGCGGGAAGTCCGCCAGCGCGGGCGAGGCGAGAAAGGTCATCAGGGCGAGCAACAGGCTACGCATGCGGGACCACCATCGGTGCGCCGGTCAGCGGATCAGGGGTGATCACGCAGGGCAGGTCAAACACCGCCTCGATCAGGGCGGGGGTCACGGTCTGGCTCGGCGCGCCCTCGGCCATCAGGCGCCCGTCGCGCAGCGCCACGAGGTGGTCGGCATAGCGGAAGGCGTGGTTCAGCTCGTGCAGGACAGCCACGATGGTCCGCCCCTCCCGCGCAAGCTGCGCCAGCAGGGTCATCAGCTCCACCTGATGGGCGATGTCCAGCCATGTGGTCGGCTCGTCCAGCAGGATCACCTGCGTGTCCTGCGCGAGGACCATGGCGATCCACACCCGCTGGCGTTGCCCGCCCGAGAGGTCCGCCATCCGCCGTGTCGCCAGATCGGTGATCTGCAGCCGCGCCATAGCCTGTTCGACCGCCGTCGCATCCCCGGCCGAGGCCGGGCGCAGCAGCGTCTGATGCGGATAGCGGCCGCGCGCCACGAGGTCACGCACGGTGATCCCATCGGGTGCGATCGGGTTTTGCGGCAGCAGCGCCACCTGCCGAGCCATCTGTCGCGGCGCGATCCGCTCCAGCGGTTGACCGTGGAGCAGGACGCGGCCCCGGTGCGGCGTCAGCAGCCGCGCCAGCGCGCGCAGCAGGGTGGATTTCCCGCAGGCATTGGGCCCGACGATGGCGGTGAACTGCCCGCCCGGCAGGCGCAGGGACAGGTCGTGCAGGACCGTCTTGCCATCATAGCCCAGCACAAGGCCCTCGGCGATCAGCGGGGTGTCGGTCATTTCCGGGCCTCCAGTCTGAGAAGGGCCAGCAGGTAGACCCCGCCCAACACCAAGGTGACGACCCCCACGGGGATCTGCCGCGCGCCGGGCAGCCCCTGCGCGGCCACGAGATCCGCCAGCGCCAGCAGCAGCGCCCCGGTCAGCGCGGCGGGCAGGAAGGCCGCGCCCGACGCGCCGGTCAGCCGACGGCCGATCTGCGGTGCGGCAAGGGCGACGAAGGCGATCGGCCCGGCCGTTGCAGTGGCCAGCGCGGTCAGCACCACGCCAAGCCCCAGCCCGCAAAGACGCACCAAGGCCACCGGCACGCCCTGCGCGCGGGACAGGTCATCGCCGAGCTCCAACTGCCGCAATGGACGGGCCAGTAGGGTCACGCCAAGCGCCAGCACGGGCAGCGCCAGTGCCATCGGTCCCAACTGCGCCAGCGTCGCGCCGTTGAGGCTGCCCGCGCCCCATGTCGCCGCGCCCATCGCCACCTCCAACCGCGCGGTCATCAGCAGCCAGGTGTTCGCCGCCGTCGCCATGGCGCTGACCCCGATGCCGACCAGCACCAGCCGCGTCCCGTGCAGACCGCCGCGCCATGCCAGCAGGTAGACGGCCAGCGCCGTGACCAAGCCGCCCAGCAGCGCGCCGCTCAGCACCTGCCCCCCGCCGAGGATCAGCGCCAGCAGCGCCCCGGTATAGGCGCCCGCGTTCAGGCCGATGACATCGGGACTGCCCAAGGGGTTTCGGGTGATCGACTGGAACAAGGCGCCCGCCAGCCCCAGCGCGGCGCCGGCTGTCAGGGCAAGACCCACGCGCGGCAGGCGCCAGTCGATGACCACGAGGTGCACCGGCCCTTCGGATCGCCCGGCGAGCGCGCCGAGAAGCTCGGGCAGCGAGACCGGGTAATCGCCCTGCGCCAGCGCCAGAAGTGCGACTACGGGCAGGGCGAGGCTCAGGGCCAGAAGGGGGAGGGGGCGGCTCATGCCAATCGCCCCCGTGCCAGCAGGATCAGGAAGGGCGCGCCGAGGAAGGCGGTGACGATGGAGACCGGCACCTCGCCCATCGGCAGGATCATTCGGCCCGCCAGATCGGCCAACAGCACCAGCACCGGCCCGACCAGTGCGCAGCCCAGCAGCAGCCGGGGCATGTCCGGCCCGCTCACCCGGCGCACCAGATGCGGCGCCACCAATCCGACGAAGGCCACTGGCCCGGCGATGGCGGTGGCGGTTCCGGCCAGCAGCAGGATCGCCAGCAGACCGCCCGCCCGCAGCCGCCACAGATGCGCACCGAGGGATTGCGCCAGCGCATCGCCGAGGGCGAGGGCATTCAGCGCCCGCGCGCTGCCGGCCGCCAGCATCAGGCCCAGCAGCAGAAACGGCAGGGCGAACCGGACCGAGGCCAGACTGGCGCCGCCCAGCGTTCCGGCGCTCCAGTGCCGAAGGCGGTCGAAGGCCGCGGGGTCCCACAGGGCCAGCGCCGTCGACAGCCCGGTCAGCACCGCGGCGACGGCGATGCCGGACAGGGTCAGCGTGACGGAACCGGCCTCGCGGCCCGGGGCGCTGGAGACCAGCCATCCCGCCGCGGCCCCCAGCGCCGCCCCGGCCAACGCGAACCAGATCAGGCCAGAGAGGCCGGACAATCCGAACAGGCTCGTTGCCAACAGGATCAGGAACCCGGCGCCGGCGTTGATGCCGAACAGGCCGGGATCGGCCAGCGGGTTGCGGGTCAGCGCCTGCATCAAGGCCCCGGACAGCGCCAGTGCCGCGCCGACCTCGATTGCCATCAGGCTGCGCGGCAGACGGATCGCGCGCAGGATCAGCTGCGTCTCCGAACCATCGGGCGCCGTGAGGGCGCGCCAGGCCTCGGCCGGGGCGATCACCCGGTCGCCCAGCAACAGGTTGGCCGCGAAGGCCGCGATCAAGGTCAGGCTCGCCAACAGGACGACGGTACGGAAGGGGAGGGCGCGGCTCATAGTCCCCGCGCCTCCAGCAGGGCATCGACGCGGTCGCGGATTTCCTCGGCCTCGTGCCCTGAGGACCAGAGCGCGTCGATCCGCGCGCGGGTCTCGGCATCGAGTGCGGCATAGGCGGTCTTCCAGGCCTCGGCCCGGTCGATCCAATAGGCGACGCAGGCATAGGCAGCGGGCGGCAGATCCAGCGCGCTGCGCAGATGGCGGCGGATGGCGCGGACGGTTTTCTGCTCGGCCGCGACCCAGATAAAGCCGGGGCCTTCAGGCAGAGGCCGGGCCCTGACCCGCGCGGCCAGACCACCGGGGGCGCGGCCATTGCCGCCGATGCGCCAGTCCTGCACCGATGCGGTCAGGTCCAGCCGATGCGCGGGATGGGCGATTTCCGCGATCAGGGTGGTGGGGACGTGCGGCGGTGTCTCGTCAAGGATGCGGGCGGCGGCGGGTAGACCGGCCTCGTCGCAGATCAGCCATTGCCAGCGCAGACCGCCATGCGGGGTGTGATGCCCGGTGAGCGCCCCGGCGTGCAGCTGCTGGCCGGCTTCGGCGCCCTTGGCCCAGTTGGACAGCGCGCCCGAGGATTTCAGCACCACATCGACCGCCAGATCGCCCGAGAGTGGATCGAACTGCCGCAGGCTCACCACAGCCGAGCCCGCCAGTGCGGCAGGATCGGCGCCGGGCAGCCACAGCCGCAGGTATTCGTCGGCAAATCCCGTCGAGGCCAGCCGGCCCGTCGTGACACGCAGAAACACCCGCATCATTGCGGGGCCAAGCCGCTGGCTGGCGGTCACGGTCAGACTGGCAACGGGGGCCTGCATCGGGGGCTCCGGCGAACCGAGGGGACAGGACGGCGCAGACCCGGCCCATGACGGCGCCGGGTCTCGCAGGCTGGCATGGGGCGCGGGGCCCCGGCTGGCGCGAAGGATCAGAAGCTGCGGGTCAGCGTCAGGCTGACGTTGCGGCCTTCGCCCTGATAGCACCAATAGGCGCTGTTGCACGAGGCCACATAATCGCGATCCAGCAGGTTCGTGATGAACATGTTGGCCGACCAGCCGCCCTCGAAATCATAGCGCGCGCCAAGGTCCACCAGCGTGCGGCCGGGAACGCGGGCCGAGTTCTCGTTGTCGACCCAGCTGGCGCCGGTGTAGCGCAGGCCGCCACTCAGGGTCAGCCCGTCGATGGAGGCCGGTTGCCAGATCAGCATCAGCGAGGCCTGCGTCTCGGCCACGGTCATCGGCGTGTTGCCGACGATGGCCGGGTTCAGGTCGGCGAGGATCTCGGCATCGAGCAGCGTGGCCGAGGCTTCCAGCGTCAGGCTGTCACTTAGGCGGCCGCGATACTCCAGCTCCACCCCGCGCGAGCGGATTTCGCCGATCTGGTAGTAGTAATAGCTGCCGATCGCCCAGTCGTATTGGTCAAGGCTCACGTTCTCACGCCGGATGTCGAAGGCGGCAATCGAGAACAGGGTGCTGTCATCGGGCGACCAGCGCAGGCCGATCTCGGCCTGATGGCCCGATTCCGGCACGATCGCGTTGCCGGCGGGATTGGCGACGATCTGCGGATTGAAATAGGTGCCCAGCGTCGCATAGGGCGTGAAGGCCCCGATCTGGCGCGACAGGCCCAGCCGCCACGAGAACTCACGATCCGAGCGGTCGACCCCGGCCACCCCCGTCGCCGCATCGCGGGTCGAGGTCGTGCTGACCCAGTCGTAGCGGCCGTTCATCGTCAGCATCCAGCCCTCGCCGAAGCGCATCTGGTCCTGCAGATAAAGGCCGACCTGCTGCTGCGTGATCTCCTGATCCAGATAGGGCACGGGCGCGGGCTGCGGCGCGCCGTAGATCGGATCGACCGAGGTCAGGCCGGTGCCCGTGGCCGAGGCCTGCACCTGATCCAGCTGGTACCGGCGCGCATCGAGGCCCGCGACCAGTGTGTGATCGACCTCGCCGGTGGCGAACTGGCCGGTGACATGCAGGTCGTTGGACAGCACCGTGGTCAGGCTGTCATGGGCAAAGACCAGACGGCTGAGGGTCCCGTCGGGATCGGTGGGCGTCAGCGAATAGCCGGCATAGCCATAGGCATAGACCATCTGTTCGCGCACATGCGCCCGGCCCCAGCGGAAGGTGTTGTTCAGCGTCCAGCCATCCGCAATGTCCTGCCGCCAGATCGCCGTGACCATCGCCTGCTGGCGGTCATAGCTGTCGAAGCCCGGCTCGCCGGTGTTGAAATATTCGCCGAACCGGCCGAAAGGCGCGTCCACGACCGTCCCCTCGTAGGGCAGCCAGGTCCCGCCAACATGGGTCTCGTCCATATCGGTGTAATTCGCGGCGACGGTCAGCGTGCCGCCATTCTCGAACCGATGGGTCACGGCGGCGAAGGCCAGCGCGGTGGTGCCGGGCGCGAACATGCCGTAGCCGTCGGTGCGCTGGACGCGGGCGCCAAAGCGCAGGGCGGTGTTCTCGTCGAGGTGACGGTTGCTGTCGACGCTGACCCAGGCGCGCCCCTGCGAGGTGGCGCCGATCTCGGTCACGGTGCCTTCGGTATCGGTGGGCAGGCGGCTGACGAAATTCACCACGCCGCCGGGGTTCGAGGAGCCGTAGACCATCGACGACGGCCCGCGCAGCACCTCGACCCGCTCGACGAGGAAGGGATCGATGTAGAAGCTGCCGAAGCCATAGGACAGCAGCTGCGAGCCATCCATGAACATCCCGGTCTGTGTCGCGTCATAGCCGCGCAGGAAGACCCAGTTGGTGTCGGAATCATAGGCATAGGGCGCGGCCTGAACGCCGGCGGTGTATTGCAGCGCCTCGTCCAGCTTCCCGAGGTTGCGGCGGGCGATCTGCTCGGACGAGACGACCGAGATCGACTGCGGCACCTCGGTCAGCGGCGTCGGCGTCAGCACGCCGGTCAGGGTCAGGGGATCGACCTGATCCGAGATCGGCTCGGCCCCCAGAATCGAGAAGCGCAGTTGCCCGAGATACTGGAAATCCTCGGTCTCCTGTGCCGAAAGGGGGGCGGCCACCAGCCCCATCAGCGCCGTGCTGCCCAGAAGGCCCATCAGCCGGTTCGCGCGCATCCCTGTTCTCCCAACCTGTCATTTGCGTGATGTCGGGGGCCGCCTTACGGCGCGAGGGGCGGGCCTGTATTGCTCAGAACTGTCCCGGATGGAACGAAACCGCCGTCTCGCGGCGCTTTCGCCGCGCGGCGACGGTTGACCCGCCCGCCGGGTGCGGTATTTTGCCCGCCAGCCAGGGAAACCAGCCAGAAACCGCGATTTCGGGCGATTCCCATGTTCCTCCCCTCGATGCAGGCCTTCATTGAAGACATCCGCGCCGTCGCCGACGTGCGCTGGCTCAGTTGGCCGGGCGCGATGGCGGACCATTGGCAGGCCAGCGGGCAGAAGGGCGGGCATGGGTTCTATGTCTCGCCCGATCCGCGCATGGTCGTGTTCCTCGAACCCGCGCCGCCCATCGGCCTGTCGGCCTGCGCCGAACAGCCGGGGCACGCGCGTCTGGCTTATGTCCCGGCGGGCGTGCCGATCTGGAGCCACATGCATGCCGACGGGACCTTCAGCCATCTGGATCTGCACTTCTCGCTCGCCGCGCTGGTGCCGGACCGGGCCGAGCAGGCCACCCTGCCGCAAACGCCTGTCCTGCTGGACAGCCATCCGGGGATCGAACATCTGGCCGCGTTGATCCTGTCCGAGATCACCATGCAACGCTGCGATCCGTTGCTGCTGGATGCATTGGTCAAGGCGATGCTGGGCTATTTTCGGCAGGCGGGCAGCGCGGCCCCTTCCAGCCCCTGCGCGACCTGCCCGAATGCGCGCGGCTTCACCCTGCGCCAGCAGCGGCAGGTGCTGCGCGTCATCGACGAGAACCTGCACCGCCGGATCACCATTGCCGAGCTGGCCGAGGCCGCCGGCCTGTCCGAAAGCTGGTTCGCCCGCGCCTTCCGCGCCGCCCTGGGTGAGACGCCGGCGCGCATCATCGCCCGCAAGCGGATCGACCGGGCCAAGGTGATGCTGCGCGACACCGAGGACCCTCTGGTCGAGATCGCGGTGGCCACCGGCTTCTCGGATCAGGCGCATTTCACCCGCGTGTTCCGCAGCCAGACCGGCACCACCCCCGCCGCTTGGCGCGAGCAGATGCTGGCCGCGTAACGCCCGCTCTCAGTCCATCATCGCGAAATAATCGGCCTCGCGCTCGACCAGTTCCTCGTGGCGACCGCTCTCGACGATGCGCCCTTCGTTGAGGACGACGATGCGGTCGGCATGGCGGATGGTCTGCAAACGGTGGGCGATCACCAGTGTCGTCCGCCCCCGCGACAGCGCATCCAACGCCGCCTGCACCTTGCGCTCGGTCCCGCGATCGAGGGCCGAGGTCGCCTCGTCCAGCAGAAGGATCGGCGGGTCGCGCAGGAAGACGCGGGCAATCGCCACGCGCTGCTTCTGGCCACCCGAGAGCATCACGCCGCGCTCACCCACCATGGTCTCCAGCCCCTCGGGCAGACGGGCGACCAGCTCGGACAGCTGGGCCTGTTCCACGGCGTGCAGGATCTCGGCCTCGGTGGCATCGAGGCGGCCATAGGCGATGTTCTCACGCAGGGTGCCGCCGAACAGGAACACATCTTGCGACACGAGGCCGACCTGACGGCGCAGGCTTTCCAGCGTGAACGCCTCGACCGGCGTGCCGTCGATCCGCACGGCTCCGGCCGTCGGGGCATAGAAGCGCGGCAACAGGGCCATCAGGGTGCTCTTGCCCGCGCCCGAGGGGCCGACCAGCGCCACGGTCTGCCCCGGCTCGATGGTCAGCGAAACACCGTGCAGCACACCCTGCGCGCCGTCATAGGCGAAGGCCACATCGTCGAACTCGATCCGCCCGTTGAAGGCCGGGGCAGGGCGGGCGTCCGGCGCGTCGGCGATGCCGGGCCGTTCGGCCAGCAGCGCCTGAAAGCGTTGGAAGCCTGCGATGCCCCGGGGATAGGTCTCGACCACGGCGGCGATCTTCTCCAGCGGGCGGAAGAACACGCCGACCAGCAGCAGGAAGGCCACGAAGCTGCCCGTCGACAACGATCCGCCAAACACGAAGGCCGCGCCCGCCACCATCACCACCACCTGCACCAAACGCAGGCCCATGTAATGCAGCGTCGTCGCATAGGCCATGATGCGATAGGCGGTCAGCTTCGTCGCGCGGTAGCCGTCGTTGGCGCGGGCGAAGAGGGCGCGCTCGTGCCCCTCGTTGGTGAAGGCCTGAACGACGCGGATACCGCCCAGCGTCTCTTCCAGCCGGACGTTGAACTGCCCGACGCGGCCATAGATCTCCTGCCAGGCCGTGGTCATGCGCCCGCCGTAGACCGCCAGCAGCAGCACCATCACCGGCACGATCACCGCGGTCATCAGCGCCAGCGGCACATGCAGCCAGAGCATCAGCGCGAAGGCGCCGGCGAAGGTCATGATGGCGATGAACAGATCCTCGGGGCCATGGTGGGCAACCTCGCCGATTTCCTCAAGGTCGCGGGTCACGCGGGCGACCAGCTTGCCGGTCTCGGCCTTGTCGAACCAGCCCCAGTTCAGGCGGGTCAGATGCTCGAAGGCGCGGGCGCGCATCTCGGTCTCGATGTTGATGCCCAGCTTGTGGCCCCAGTAGATCACCACCGCCATCAGCCCGGCATTGACCAGATAGACCACCACCAGCGCGACGGCGGCCCACATCGTCAGGCCGAATTCGCCGCGCGGCAACAGGTGGTCGATGAAACCGGCTATGGCCAGCGGAAAGGCCAGCTCCAACAGGCCCGAGATCACGGCACAGCCGAAATCCAGCCAGAACAGGCGCATATGCGGGCGGTAATAGGCGAAGAACTGGCTGAGCATGCGGCACCTTCAAGCGAGGGATGTTGGCTGACCGAAGGCTGGCTACGGGGCGGGTTGTGCGGGCAAACGGCGCGGGACGCAAGGGGGAGGGGGCCTTCACCCCGCCCGGCCCGGCGGCTAGGCTGCCGCGACCACAACGCCCCGAGGCCCCATGTCGCGCCCCTCCGTCCAACCCGTTCCTGCCGTTCTGGCCGTCGTCCTGCGCGCCGGACAGGTGCTTCTGGTGCGCCGCGCGAACCCGCCCGATGCCGGACTTTGGGGCTTTCCCGGCGGCCGGCTCGAGCCCGGCGAAACCCTCGGCGCGGCGGCCCTGCGTGAGCTGGCCGAGGAAACCGGCGTGCAGGCGCGGGCGCCTGAGGTCCTGACCGCCCTCGATGCGCTGGATTCCGATGACGCCGGGCAATTGCGCTTTCACTACGTCCTGATCGCCGTGGTCTGCCAATGGGTCTCCGGCGAGCCGGTGGCCGCGGATGATGCGCTGGAGGCACGCTGGGTCGATCTTGAAGCCCTTGTTGGAGGCGCCTTGGCCACCAGCAAGGACGTGGCCGAGGTCGCGATGAGGGCGGCCGCGCTACGCTAGGCCTTTGTTCCCGATGCGGAAACTCAGCGTTCCGGACAAGGTGTCGCGTTGCAGGCGCCAAGCGGAAATGGTAAACAGATCCTATCTGAGAAGCTGGGGGGAGAGCCGCCCCCCGAAGATGTCGACCTTGGGATGATCCGGCGGGCCCCCACCCGCTTCGACGCAGATACAGGCTGTCTACCGGGCGCGTTGGCGGATCGGGACTGGTTTGTATGAGTGCTTCCGAGTTTGCTCCGGTCCCGCCGACGTGCCCACCCATTTGGATGTCCGGCCTTGTTGCGTGGCCGTCATACAGCGCCGCTGTCGTGTCGCCGGTCGCTGGCGAACGGGAAAAGGGGCGTCCCTGATACAGGACCGCCCCGCTGCTTCACTCTGCCGCCTGACGGCTGCCGCGCGGCACCAATGCCCGCATCACCGTGGCCATCTCCAGCGTGCCAAGCACCTCGCCCTTGCGAACGACCCGGAACCGGGGCTCCAGCGCGCCCTTGGCGGCGGCGATGACACTCTCGAGGTTGTCGTCAGGCGCAATGTCGCCCGCAAAGGTTCCCTCCGCCGGACCGGCCTGCATGACCGAGCGGACCCGCAACACGCGGGCGCGGTTGATGTCGGCCACGAAGTCCTCGATGTAGGGATCGGACGGATTCAGCAGGATGTGCTGCGGCTCGCCCTGCTGCACGACCTCGCCATCCTTCAGGATCACCAGATGATCCGCCAGCTTCAGCGCCTCATCCAGATCGTGGGTGATGAAGACGATGGTCTTGTGCAGCTCCTCCTGCAGCTCCAGCAGCAGGTCCTGCATGTCGGTCCGAATGAGCGGATCCAGCGCCGAGAACGCCTCGTCCATCAGCATGATCCCGGAGTTCGAGGTCAGCGCCCGCGCGATCCCCACCCGTTGCTGCATCCCGCCGGACAATTCGTGCGGATATTGATGGCCGTTGCCGCCAAGCCCCACGCGCTTGAGCCATGTCTTCGCTTCGGGCTCCCAGTCGCGGCGTTTGACGCCCCGCGTCGCCAGCGCAGTCCCGGCATTCTCCAGCACCGTGCGATGCGGCAGAAGCGCGAACTTCTGGAACACCATCGACATCGTCTCGCGCCGCAACTGGCGCAGCTTGCCTTCAGGCCAGGTCAGGATGTTCTCGCCATCGACCAGCACCTCGCCCGCCGTCGGTTCGATCAGCCGATTCAGGTGGCGGATCAGCGTCGACTTGCCCGAGCCGGACAGGCCCATGATGACGGTGATCTGCCCCTCGCGCATGTCGACGTTGATGTCGCGCAGGCCCAGCACATGGCGGGTGGTCTTCAGAAGCTCGGGCTTGCCCATCCCCTCACGCACCTTGGTCATGGCGGCCTCGGGCTCGGGGCCGAAGATCTTGTACAGATGGCGGATCGAGACCTTGACGGGTTTATCGGTTGTCATGTTTCTCTCCTCAGCGGTTGGACGCGCTGGCGTCGATGCGGGCCAGCGCGGCCTTGGTCACGCGGTCCAAAAGGATCGCCAGCAGCACGATGCCGAAGCCCGCGACCAGCCCGGTGCCCAGTTCCAGATTGCGGATGCCGCGCAGCACGAGGATCCCCAGACCCGGCGCCGCGACCATCGAGGCAATCACCACCATTGCCAGTGACATCATGATCGTCTGGTTCACCCCGGCCATGATGTTGGGCAGGGCCAGCGGGATCTGCACGCCGAACAGCTTTTGCGTCTTGGTCATGCCGAAGGCATCGGCGGCCTCAATCACGTCCTTGTCGACCAGCCGGATGCCGAGGTTCGTCAGCCGGACAACCGGCACGATGGCATAGAGGATCACGGCGATGCCGTAGAGCTTGGGCTCGGTGACCGAGAACAGGAAGATCAGCGGGATCAGATAGACGAAGGGCGGTAGGGTCTGCAGCATGTCGAGGATCGGCGTGACGAAATTCTGCATCCGGTCCGACCGCGACATGGCGATGCCGATCGGCACCCCGAACAAGACACAGATAAAGGCGCAGACAAAGATGATCGCCAGAGTCTCCATCGCCGCCTGATAATGGTCGACGAAGGCCAGCAGGCCGATGAACAGGGCAACCAGCCCGACCACCTTCCACGACCGGCCGACCGCCCAGGTGATCAGCAGCAGGATCGGGATCATCAGCCACCACGGCGTGGCGGTCATCACCCACAGCATCTCGCGCAGCATCCAGCTGAGGGGTTGCGTGACCGGGTCCACCACCACCCGCAACGCGTCGCGAATGCCGAGGAAGCCGGTCTCCAACCCGACGGTCAGGTCGCGGGAACGGGGGATCGCCGGGCAGGAGGCGGCCAGCGCATCCAGCGAGGGGAAGGGCAGATCCCAGAGCGAGCCCGCATCCGCGGCGGCCTCGGTCGAGCCGCCCTGCGCCCTCGCCAGGAGATCCGCCATCGACATCGGCCCGTCCTGCGCCCCGGCGTCGCACCAGTCGCGCAGCCCGAGGCTGTCGAAAAATCCGTCGTATGTTGCCATGCCATCCTCGGGCGCCCGGCCCGTCCTTTCGTCTGTCAGCAAGGAACGGCGCCGGGGGTCCGGCGCCGTCCGATCTTTGCGGCAGGGTTGAACCCCGCCGGGCCCCTGTGGGTTACTGGGCTTCCAGCAGCGCCGAGAGGTTCTCGCGCGCCGCGTCGTTCAGCCAGGCCGACCATTCCTCAGGATAGGTCGACAGGTAGTAGACGGCGGTCTCGGCGGCCGAGGCGGTGTTCTCGTTGCGCCAAGCCAGAAGCGCGCTCATCACGTCGGTCTGGAACACCATCTTCGAGAAGAACTCGGCCTCGGCCGGATGCTCTTCGACGAAGCTGGCGGTGACCGAGGTCAGGATCGGCGCGTCCGGGAATTCCGATACCTGCGGGTTCTCTGCATTCGGGTTCTGCAGCTCGGCGAAGGCGTCGGCGTCGTAATCGCCCAGCTCGACCCGGGTCATGTCGTACATGCCCAGCGGCACGGTCGGCGCCCAGTAATAGCCGAACCACGGCTCACCATCCGTGGCCGCAGCGCCCATAGAGGTCGCCAGCGTCTCGCCCGAGCCGTGGTTGAACACCTCGATGCCATGGCCTTCAAGATCCAGCGCGGCGGCGAGGTTGTCCGACACCACGCGGCAGCCCCAGCCGTCCGGGCAATTGTTGAAGCGCCCGCCGACCAGCTCGGGGTTGGCGAGGATGCCTTCGATCGTGGTCAGCTCGGGGTGCTCTTCGGCCAGCGCGGTGGGGATCCACCAGCCCTCGACGCCGCCCGGCTGCAGCACATTGGCCAGCCGCACCATGGTGCCGGCTTCCTCGAGACGGCGATAGGCATCGCCGGCCGAGTTCAGCCACAGGTCCGTCACCACATCCGGCTCACCGTTCTCGGCGACCGAGGTGATGGCGGGGATGGTGTCCGAGTTGACCAGCGTGACGTCGCAGCCATAGCCCTGTTCCAGCAGGAACTGTGCGACTTCGGTGATCACCTCGGCCGAGGCCCAGCCCATCTGCGCGATGGAGATCTCGCCGCATTGGGCGTTGTCCTGGGCGGCAGCCGACGTGGCCATGAAGCCCGCGGCGCCAAAGGCCGCGAACGTAGCAAGCGTACGCATAAGTAGTCCTTTCAAGGTATTGTCGGATCAGCCAGATCCAAGGGACCCCTCAGCTGCGCAGGGCGCAGAGAGCGGTCGTCGTTTCAGCGATCACAGGGAGGACGCAACTTGCCCCGGCGCAGCGGCGCAGGGCAAAGGTAGGTCCCGGTGTCGGAAACGGGCTTTTGGCGGTCGTTAGCCATAAGCGACACATTTCACAGGCAAACCGACAGTGCAACCCGAAAGCTGACAGCGCTGTCCATTCAGGCTGCGTGTCCGTAACGCTTTGGTCAGGCAGCGTTTTCCCTGCGCAGGGACATCAAGGCGCCCAATGTCGTGATGAAATCCGCCTTGCGGAACGGCTTTGACAGGCAGGCATCGAAACCGGCCTCCAGATACTCGCGGACCTGATGATGCATCGCATTCGCGGTGACGGCGATGATCGGAATCGGCGGCGCGTCAGCGGTCAGGGACCGGATGCGGCGCAGCGCTTCAAGGCCGTTCATGCCGGGCATCGAGATGTCCAGCAGCACGGCATCGAAGACCTCGGGGTCATAGTGATCGAGCGCGGCCTGACCATCCTCGACCAAGGTCGGCACGAGGCCCATTCCGCCCAGCATCCGCTCCAGCAGGATGCGGTTGGTGCGATTGTCATCGGCTACCAGAACCCGCCGTCCGGCCAAAGCCGAGGGAGGCCCCGGCGCGTCGGCCAGATCCTGATCCAAGGGCGCCGTGCAGCGGGGCAGGGGCAGCGTCACCGTCAGGGTGCTGCCTTCGCCGGGGCGACTGTCGAGCGTGATGGCGCCGCCCATCTTCTCGACGATCTCCTTGCAGATCGCCAATCCCAGTCCGGTCCCGCCATAGCGCCGCGCGGTGCCGCCATCGGCTTGCTCGAAGGCGTTGAACACCCGTGCCTGCGCGGCTTCGGTCATGCCCAGACCGGTGTCCGAGACGCTGATCGCCACGCGATCCCCGGCCTCTTCCGTCAGGGTGACGGTGATGGCGCCGTCGTCGGTGAACTTGATGGCGTTGTCGATCAGGTTGCCGATGACCTGCGCCAGCCGGAACGGATCGCCGCGCCGCCGTTCCAGCCCGACGCCGTCGCAATCCAGCCGGAAGGTCAGCCCCTTGGCCCGTGCCCTGAGGCCATGCAGCGCCTCGGTCTGCCGGGCGACATCGCGCAGGCGGAACGGCACCTCCTCCAGCGTCAGCTGCCCGGCCTCGACCTTGGCGAGGTCCAGAACGCCGTTCAGCACCGACAACAACATGTCGCCGGAATCGCGGATCGCCGCGACCATCTCGCGCTGGCCGGGGTCATGCAGGTCTTCGGACAAAAGGTCCGCCATCCCGAGGATGCCATTCAGCGGCGTGCGGATCTCATGGCTCATGGTGGCGAGGAACTGCGATTTGGCGTGGTTCGCGGCCTCGGCCTGTTCCTTGGCGTTGTAGAGATGGGTCACGTCGGAGCTGACGCCGCGATAGCCCAGATAGCCGCCATCTTCACCATAGAACGGCAGGCCGCTTGTCCGCACCCAGATATCCGGGCGCTCCGGCGTGGGGGAGGGCAAACGGTACACGAACCCCTCGATCGGTTGGCGGGCCTCGATCACCTGTCGCAACCCGTCCCAGCCGGGGCCGTCGGGCGCCGGGGTCGAGACTGCGGCAAGTTCGTCGCAGGGGCGGCGCAGCAGGGTGGCGCGGCGACGGCCGGTCATGCGCTCGAAGGAATCCGACAGGAAGGTGTAACGATGCGTCTTGTCGATTTCCCAGAACCAATCGGTCGAAGCCGAGCCGATGTCCTTCAACCGCTGCTGCGAGGCCCGCAGCGCCCCCAGCGTCTGCCGCAGCCGGGTGTTCACATCGGCCAGCGTCGTCTCCCGCTCTTTCGGGGCCGAGACATCCAGCGCGATGCCGCTGATCTGGCTGGGCACACCCTGCGCATCGCGGCGCGAGACATAGCCGCGCACGAGGATCCACAGCCAGTCGCCATTGTCGCGCAGCATCCGCGCCTCGCATTCCAGCTGGTCCGTCTCGCTGTACAGCGCGGCGACGGCGGCTTCGAAGCCGGGCAGATCCTCTGGATGGATCTGGGCGCGCAGGTCGTTCTGCACCGGCAGGTTCTGCAGGCCCACCATGGCATATTGCGCCTCGAACGGGCCCTCGGTGCTGACGTAGATGCGCCCGTCCGCCGCGACGCTGGCATGCCAGGTGCTGCCGTTCGCCGCGTTCAGGGCAAGGCGCATCCGTTCCTCGGATTGAAGGGCGCGGGCCAGCATGACGTCCCGTTCGCGCCAGGCGGAGCGAAGAACGGCCCACAGCGCCACTGCGGTCACCGCGATATAGGCCCAGCCCTTGCCGGTCTGGAGGGTGGAATAGATCGCAAAGTCGCCGGCGAAGAGCCACAGCAAATGGTCACTCAGCGCAATATAGGCGATGCCGATGGCAAGATAGCCAAGCGCGACAATGCGAGCCGTCAGGCGAAACGGAAGGTGATGCGTCATCGGGGGGATCTTCTCAGCGAGTTCCCACAGGTATAGCGGCCCAATTCTGATCCAAATCTTAATCAGAACTCGCCTCTGGGTTGAAAATTGCCTAAAGTTGACGAAGCAACCCGCTTAAAGCGGTTGTTTATGGTGATCAGCGCCCGCCCTTGGCCTTAGCAGCCCTTCATCGGGCGCGTCCATGGGTGTGCGTTAGGCTAGGAATCAGCGCAGACTGGTATCCCAAAGGGTTGAATCCTCGCGCATTTTAACCGGCGGCAGAGCGGCAATTGGACTTGTGTCCTGATGCCGGGGGACGATTGCTTCGGGTTCTTCCTCGGTGATGGGCGTCGGCAATCTGTGTGCCGTGACGAGATGTCGCAGAGCGATAACTCGGCGATAAAAAGGCGCCAAGAATCAATGGAACGCTTCGAACGGTCCGTGTGCGGGGTCTTTCAAGTTCGAAACATGACCTAACGGAAGGCGTGTCTTCACCCGGCCGACACGCGCGGCGGTAGAATTGACACTTTGGTCAAACCTGTATCTCCTCGACATCATTGCCCGGCCAAACGGGCATATCCCTCAACAGGAGACGACCATGACCAAGCTTCCACGCGCGCTGAGCCTGATGGCTTCGGCGGCCGCGCTGGCCCTGGCCGCCGGTTCCGCCACGGCTGAGACCCTTCGCTGGGCCCGTGTCGCCGATGCGCTGACCCTTGATCCGCACAGCCAGAACGAAGGCCCCACGCTGGTCCTTCTGCGCCATGTCTACGACACCCTCGTGTCGCGCGACGTGGACGGCACGCTGATCCCGGGCCTTGCCACCGAATGGCAGATCCACCCCGAGGATCCCTCGATCTGGGTTCTGACCCTGCGCGAAGGCGTGACCTTCCACGATGGCTCTGCCTTCACGGCCGAGGATGTCGTGTTCTCGTATGAGCGCGTGCTGCATGAAAGCTCGGGCTTCCGGGCTATCCACGCCGATGTCGTCGGCGCCGAAGCCGTGGACGAGCATACCGTCCATGTGCAGATGTCCGGCCCCTCGCCGCTGTATCCCAACAACCTGACGAACTTCTTCATCGTCGACAAAGATTGGGCCGAGGCCAATGACGTCGTCGCACCGCAGAACTTCGCTGCGGGCGAAGAGAACTTCGCCGTGCGCAACACCAACGGCACGGGCCCGTACCAGCTGGTCTCGCGCGATCCCGAGGTTCGCACCGTCCTGTCGGTGAACGAAAGCTACTGGGGCGACGCGCCGCAGGTCACCGAGGTGATCTACCAGCCGATCCCGGAAGCCGCGACGCGCATCGCCGCGCTGCTGTCGGGTGAGGTCGACTTCGTGCAGGACGTGCCGGTGCAGGACATCGCACGGCTGGAGCAGACCGACGGCGTGACCGTCGTCACCGGCCCCGAGAACCGCAACATCTTCTTCGCCTATGACGCCAGCTCGGAAACGCTGCAATCGAGCAACGTCGCCGACAACCCGTTCTCGCACCCCGAGATCCGGGAAGCCATGGCGCTGGCGCTGGACCGTGACGCGATCCGTCAGGTCGTGATGCGCGGGCAGTCGCAGCCCTCGGCCGCGCCGCTGCCGCCCTTCGTCAACGGCTGGACCGAAGAGATGAACGAATACGGGGCGCCGGATTACGATCGCGCCGCGGAGTTGGTGCGCTCGGTCTATCCGGACGGCTTCTCGGTGCAGCTGGACTGTCCGAACGACCGCTACCTGAATGACGAGGCGATCTGTCAGGCGACCGTCGGCATGCTGGGCCGCATCGGCATCAACGTGACGCTGAACTCGCAGTCGCGCTCGCTGCACTTCCCGCTGATCGAGAACCTCGACACCGACTTCTACCTGCTCGGCTGGGGCGTACCGACCTTCGATTCGGCCTACATCTTCAACTTCCTCGTGCATTCGCGCGAAGGGTCGTACGGCGCCTATAACGGCGGCCAGTATTCGAACCCGGAAGTCGATGCGATGATCGAGTCGCTGGCGACGATGACCGACCTCGACGCCCGCAACGAAGTGATCGCGCAGATCTGGGATCAGGTGATGGAGGACCGCGTCTTCCTGAACGTGCATAACCAGCTGCTGGCCTACGCGGTGCGCGACGGTGTGAACATCGCCGTTCACCCGGAAAACGCGCCGACCCTGTGGACCGTCACGGTCGACTGATCGGCTTGCGATGAAGGCGCCCGGCCGGTTTCCTGCAACCGGCCGGGCGTTTGCCATCCGGCCCCCCGGTGCGGTACACTGACCCCGCGCCCTCCTGACTGACGACAGACATCACCGGCCCGACCCCGCAAGCGCCCCCGCGATGCGGCGGCGGCCCTTTCCTCGCCAGCCCCGCCACCGTGCGAACCTTGACGGGACACGCCCCATGATCGCCTTCATTCTCAGACGCCTGCTGCAATCGATCATCGTGATGGTCGCCGTAGCCGCCGTCTCCTTCACGCTTTTCCGCTTCGTCGGCGACCCGATCTCGTCGATGGTCGGTCAGGAAGCCTCGATCGCCGACCGAGAGGCCCTGCGCGACAGCCTTGGCCTGAACGATTCCATCATCAGCCAGTTCCTGCGTTTCATGGGCGATGCCCTGCAAGGCGAGTTCGGGATCTCGTACCGGCTGCAGATGCCGGTGACCGAGCTGATCCTGCAACGCCTGCCCGCCACAGTGGAGCTGGCGCTGGTCTCGGGCACCTTGGCCTTCGTGCTGGGCCTGTCGCTGGGGGTCTACACCGCCCTCAAGCGCCGCGGGATCCTGTCCAACCTGATCATGACCGGCTCGCTCATTGGCGTGTCGCTGCCGACCTTCCTGATCGGCGTGCTGCTGATCTGGGTCTTCGCGGTGGAACTGCGCTGGTTGCCCTCCAACGGACGGGGCGAGGTCGTGGCCTTGGGCGATTGGTGGTCGACGGGCTTCCTGACCCATTCCGGCCGGCTTGCGCTGATCCTGCCGGCGATCACGCTGGGCCTGTACCAGATGACTCTGATCATGCGCCTCGTGCGGGCCGAGATGCTGGAGGTCCTGCGCACCGATTATATCAAGTTCGCCCGCGCCCGTGGCCTGTCCTCGCGCGCGGTGAACTTCGGCCATGCGCTGAAGAACACGCTGGTGCCCGTGATCACCATCACCGGGTTGCAGCTGGGATCGATCATCGCCTTCGCCATCATCACCGAGACGGTGTTCAACTGGCCGGGCGTCGGCGCGCTGTTCATCAACTCGGTCCGCTTCGTCGATGTGCCGGTGATGGCCGCCTATCTGATGATGATCGCGCTGATCTTCGTGGTCATCAACCTGATCGTCGACCTGCTCTACTACGCGGTCGACCCCCGCCTGCGCGTCGATCGCGCGGCCAAGGCTCATTGACGGAGGCCGCGCCATGACCACCGAACCGAATCCCACCCCGAAAGAGCCAAGCCGCCTGTACCGGATGTGGGACAGCGATCTGGCCTATGCCTTCCGCACCGCGCCCGTGGCCATCGCCGCGACGCTGGTCGCGCTGATCATCATCGGCGGCGCGGTCTTCGCGCCGTGGCTGGCCACGATGAACCCGTTCAACCCGGCCGAGCTGAACCTGATGAACGGATTCACCCCGCCGATGGAGCCCAACGCCTTCACCGGCGAGACCTTCCTGATGGGCGCCGACAATCAGGGCCGCGACATGCTGTCGACGATCCTCTATGGCACGCGGACCTCGTTGTTCGTCGGCGCCATGGCCGTGCTGTTCGCGATGGTTTTGGGCATTTCCGTGGGCCTGTTTGCCGGCTGGCGCGGCGGCTGGGTCGACAGCGCCCTGATGCGCGTGGCCGATGTGCAGCTGGCTTTCCCGGCGATCCTGATCGCGCTTCTGGTCTTCGGCATCGCGCGCGGCTTCATCCCTGACAACCTGCGCGACCAGCTGGCGATCTGGGTGCTGATCGTCGCCATCGGCCTGTCCGACTGGGTGCAATTCGCCCGCGTCGTGCGCGGCGCCACGATGGTCGAGAAGAACAAGGAATACGTGCAGGCCGCCCGTGTGATCGGCGCGCATCCGGTGAAGATCATGTTCCGCCACATCCTGCCCAATGTCATGGGCCCGGTGCTGGTCATCGCCACGATCTCGCTGGCGCTGGCGATCATCGCCGAGGCGACCTTGTCCTTCCTCGGCGTGGGCGTACCGCCGACGCAACCGAGCCTCGGGACGCTGATCCGCATCGGCCAGTCGTTCCTGATCTCGGGCGAATGGTGGATCCTGCTGTTCCCCGCTCTCACCCTTCTGGCGCTGGCGCTGTCGGTCAACCTGCTCGGTGACTGGCTGCGCGACGCGCTGAACCCCCGTCTTCGCTAAGGGAGGCCCCGCCATGGCAGAGCCCCTTCTTTCCGTCCGCGATCTGGTGGTGGAATTCCCCACCCGTCGCGGCATCCTGCGCGCCTTGGACCGCGTGAGCTTCGACATCATGCCCGGCGAGGTGCTGGGCATGGTCGGCGAATCCGGTGCCGGCAAATCCATCACCGGCGCCGCCATCATCGGCCTGATCGAGCCCCCGGGCCGCATTGCCTCGGGCGAGATCCGCCTCAAGGGGCAGCGCATCGACAACATCACCCCCGAAGCCATGCGCAAGATCCGCGGCAAGCGCATCGGCATGGTGTTTCAGGACCCGCTGACCTCGCTCAACCCGCTCTATACCGTTGCCCAGCAGTTGATCGAGACGATCCGCACGCATATCGACTGCTCGGAAGCCGAGGCTCGCAAGCGCGCCGTCGCCCTTCTGGACCGCGTCGGCATCCCCGCCGCCGCGCGCCGGATCGACGATTACCCGCACCATTTCTCGGGCGGCATGCGGCAGCGCGTGGTGATCGCGCTGGCGCTCTGCGCCGAGCCCGAGCTGGTGATCGCCGACGAGCCGACCACGGCGCTGGATGTCTCGGTGCAGTCGCAGATCATCGAGGTGTTGAAGGACATCTGCGCCGAACGGGGTGCTGCGGTGATGCTGATCACCCATGACATGGGCGTCATTGCCGAAACCGCGGACCGCGTCGCCGTCCTCTATGCCGGGCGCATGGCCGAGGTCGGCCCCGTGCGCGAGGTCATCACCGAGGCGATGCATCCCTATACCGCCGGGCTGATGAGCTCGATCCCGACGCTGACGCAGGAGAGCGACCGGCTGGTACAGATCCCCGGCGCCATGCCGCGCCTCAACGCCATCCCCACGGGCTGCGCCTTCAACCCGCGCTGCGCCAAGGCTTTCGGTCCCTGCACGGTCGAGCGCCCTGAATTGATCGCGCAGGAGGGCGGGCGGCAGGTCGCCTGCTGGCTCTATGACGAGGCCAAGCGCCGGGAGGTGCCGCATGTCTGATCCGCTGGTGAAAATCGACGGGCTGACCCGCCGTTTCGACGTGTCGAAGCCTTGGCTCAACCGTGTGATCGAGCGCGAAGACAAGCAATTCCTCACCGCCAATGCCGATGTCAGCTTCGAGATCGGCCGCGGTGAGACCTTCGCGCTGGTGGGCGAATCCGGCTCTGGCAAATCGACGATCGCCAAGATGGTGGTCGGGCTGCTCGCGCCCTCCGCCGGGACGATCACCTTCGACGGCCAGCGCATCGACGCGGGGGCGGGCATCCCCCGCAGCCTGCGGCGGCGCTTCCAGATGATTTTCCAAGACCCCTTCGCCAGCCTTAATCCGCGTTGGCGCGTGGGCGAGATCATTTCGGAGCCGATCCGCACCTTCGGCCTGATGAACGCCACGGATGCCCGGAAGGAAGCCGGTCGGCTGCTGGAGGTCGTGGGCCTGTCCGCCAATGACGTGAACAAGTTCCCGCATGAATTCTCGGGCGGACAGCGGCAGCGGATCGCCATCGCGCGGGCGCTGTCCTCGAAGCCGGAATTCATCGTCTGCGACGAACCGACCTCGGCCTTGGATGTGTCGGTGCAGGCGCAGATCCTGAACCTGATGCGCGATCTGCAGGACGAATTCGGCCTGACCTACCTGCTCATCAGCCACGATCTGTCGGTGGTGCGGCACATGTCCAGCCGGATCGGCGTGTTGTACCTCGGCCGTCTGGTCGAGGTGGCGCAGGGCAAGAAACTGTTCACCGAGCCGCAGCATCCCTATACGCGCATGCTGCTCGACGCCGTGCCGGACCTCGCGCTGTCGGGTCGCCGGCGCCGTCCGGTCGAGGGCGAGATTCCGAACCCGATCTCGCCGCCCTCGGGCTGTGCCTTCCACCCGCGCTGTCCTCTGGCCTTCGACCGCTGCAAGCAGGAGATCCCGCAGCCCCGGCAGACGCCCATCGGACAGGCCGCCTGTCACGCGCTGGACCACGCCGTCGCTTGACGGCCTATGAGGCAGAGGCATAACTCTGCCTCATGGCATCCCTGCGCTCCGAGATCGGTCCCCTGTCGCCCCTCTTCGCCCTCGAGGCGGCGGGGCGGCTGGGCAGTTTCACCCGCGCTGCGCAGGAGCTGGGCGTGACGCAGGCCGCGGTCAGCAAACAGATCGTCGCGCTGGAGGAGCGTCTGGGACAACCCCTGTTCCACCGCCGTCCCCGCCATGTCGAACTGACCGAAGCCGGGCGCGAGCTGTTCGCCACCACTGCGCTGGCGCTGGGATCGATCGCGCGCGCCATGCGCGAGGCGCAGCACCGGCCCTTCGCGCCGATCACCGTCGCGCTGTCGGTCCGGCTGTCGCATCTATGGCTGATGCCGCGTCTGCAGGACTTTGCCGCGCGCCACCCGGACATTCCGATCCGCATCATCGCCCAAGACAGCCCCGAGGGCGTCGCCGGCGCCGATTTCACCGTCATGTTCAAGGGCCCGACGGCCGAGCTGGGCCCCGACTGGAGCCCGCTTTTCGCGGCGGATATCCGCGCCATGGCGACGGCGGGTTTTCTGGCGCGCCACCCGATGCAAACCGCGGCCGACGTCTTGCGCGCGCCACTGATCCAGTACGACGCGCCGGACCAAAGCTGGCTGACGTGGCGCGATTGGGCGCGGGCCGCCGGGCTGTCGACGGGCGATCTGCGCCCCTCGCTGTCGGTCAACCGCTACGAGGATGCGGTGGCGGCGGCGCTTGGCGGGCAGGGCACCTTGCTGGCCTGGTGCAGCGGGGATCGGCCGTTGATTGCCGAGGGTACTTTGGTTCCCTTGCCGGGACCGGTGCTGCAGGCGCCGGGCGCGTTCTACCTGCGGCAAGTCGGCCATCAGCCCGGCACCGCGGAAGTGCGCGACTGGATCACTGGGCTGGCCGAGGAAACCGGTCAGGCACTTGGTTGAGCGGCGAAGGGTTCCAGCTGTACCGCCCGGAAACCCCGCGGCGAGGTGCCGAAATGCTTCTTGTAGACCTTGGAGAACTGCCCGCTGCCGTTGAAGCCGCAGGCCAGCGAGATCTCGGTCACCGACAGGTCGGTATCGCGGAGCAGGCTGCGCGCATGATCCAGCCGCAGCGCGGTATAATAGCGGGTCGGCGTGTCCTTGAGATAGCGCGCGAAGAGCCTCTCGATCTGCCGGGTCGACACGCCGAGGGCGGCGGCGATCTCGCTCACCGCCAGGGGGGCGTCGACATTGTCCTGCATCATCTTCACGGCCCCGGCGATCACCCCGTTCCGAACCCCGAGGAACGCCCGCACCGACACCCGCTGCCGCCCCTGCGTCGGTCGCGCATTGCCATAGCTCAGCATGTCGCCGACGAGGCTGGCAAGATCCGCGCCATGCTGCGCGCCGATCTCGTGCAGCATTAGATCCGTGGCCGAGATACCCGAGGCGGCGGTCGGCACCGGCCCTCGGACGAAGGCGCGGTCGCTGGGCCTTGTGCTCGGATGACGCTCGGCAAAGCTGCGCAGGCCCTGCCAATCGACGGCGCAATCCTGCCCTTGCAGCAGGCCGGCCGTGGCCAGCAGCTCGACCCCGCCGCAAATGCCCATCAGCCGGACGCCATGCGCCTGATTGTGCCGCAGTTGAGCCAACAGCCGGGGGGTCGAGGCAAGGCCTGCCCGCACCCCGCCGACCACCACCAAGGTGTCGTTGCGGTGCAGCGGCGCCAGCGCGGCGTCGACCAGTGTCGTGGTCCCGTTCGACGACCGCACCGGCAAGCCGTCCGCCGAGACCATCTGCCACGAATAGAGCGGGCGCCCGGCGGCCAGATTGGCGGTGCGCAGGGGCTCCAGCGCGCAGGAGAACGCCAGATGGGTGAAGTTCTCCAGCAAGAGGAAGACGTGGTGCTGGGTCTCGGTGCTGTGCCGGGGGGGCTTGGCGAAAGTCATCGGGTCAATCCATGATCGGCGCGCCACCCCGGGCGCGACCGGCCTCGATCAGCGGCTGCAGACGGGCGACCCGCTCCTCGGCGCCCTCCGGCTGCCGGGCATCGCGCACGATCTGTTGCCACAACCCCGTCGCCCGCTCGGCCGAGGTCAGGGCGCCGCTCTCGGTCCAGCTGCCGAAGTTGTTCAAATCGGCGACCAGCGGGTCGTAGAAGGCGGTCTGATACCGTTCCATCGTGTGTTGCGTGGCGAAGAAATGGCCCCCTGGCGGCACCTCGGCAATGGCGTCGAAACCGATCTCGGCAGCCGAGCCGGAGGGGCGCTGCGTCAACTCGGCCATGCCTTGCAACACTTCGATATCATTGATGAACTTCTCATAGCCGAAGGTCAGCCCGCCCTCCTGCCAACCCGCGGTATGGACGATCAGCGTGCCATGCGCCAGCGAGGCGCCCCACAGCCCCATGGTGCTTTCCTGCGCCGCCTGCATGTCCGGCGCATTCGACGCCGCCCCCGAGGCCGTGCGCCACGGCAGACCGATGTGCCGCGCCAATTGCCCGCCGCCGATCTGCATCTTCAGATGCTCAGGCGTGCCATAGGCCGGTGCGCCGCTCTTCATGTAGACGTTGGACGAAAAGCCGCCATAGCTGACCGGGCTGCCGGCCTTGGCCAGCTGGGTGAGGGTGATCGCGGCCAGTGCCTCGGCATGTTGCAGGGTTAGGGCGCCGGCCGGGGTGATCGGGGCCATGGCGCCGGCAAGGCAGAAGGGTGTGACGATGCACATTTGTCCGGCGCGGGCAAAGTCGATCAGCCCCTTGGCCATCGGGTTGTCCAGCAGGCGCGGCGAGTTGGTGTTGATCACCGTGCTGACCCAGACATCGCGGGCGAAATCGTCATCCGACAGGTTCAGCGCGGTCTGGATCATCTCGAACCCCTCGGCCACCTGACCGGGCCCGCGGGAATAGAGGAACAAGGGCTTGTCGCAATGGGCGAGCTGCGCCTCGATGGTCCCGTAATGGCGCAGGGCGACGGGGATATCCTGCGGCTCGACCGTCGGGCCCAACGTGTGGATCACGTCGAAGTTCTGGCACAGCTTCAGGGTCTCGACGAAATCGGCCATCGAGCCGGGTCGCCGCCCACGCTCGCGGTCCGAGGCGTTGGGGCAACCGACCCCGGCCATGAAGATCATCGCGCCCTGTTCGTAGCGCTGGTCGCGCAGCGGGTTCGGCGCGCGCAGGGTCCACGCTTTCGGCGCCGAGGCGATGGCGGCGGTGACGATATCCCGCCCGAGGAAGACCATGTCTTCCTCCACCCGCGCGCCGGCGGTGGCATAGAGCTCGCGGGCCTCGGGCAGCAGGACCTTGATCCCCAGCTCCTCCAACACGCGCAGGGCGGTGTCGTGCATCCCCGCCACCTCGTCCTCCGAGAACATCGTCTGGGCGGGGAAGGGATGGCGCAGCTGGCGGTAATCTGGCTGCCGGGCGGTCTTGGGCGCGGCCTCGCGGCTGCGACGGCGGCGGCGCGAGGTTGCGTCGTCGGTCGGGGACGGGATCGTGGCGGTGGTCATCGGAATGTCCCTTCTCGGTATCTCGCATCGGATCTGTGTCGATCCCATGATGCGAGGCCGACGGGCCGTGCCGCAACGCCACTAATCTTCAGGTGAGGTATAACCCAGAGGAATGGATTTGAGCGGGGCTTCAGGCCGGCGCGGGCGACAGGACGCCGCCCCGCCGCAGAGGCGGGCGGGGCGGCTTCCTGTGTTTCGCGCTGTGACGCCAGCGACGGCCGGTCAGTTGGCGGGTAGGGGTTTCCCGGCGGCGGTATGGGCGGCGATGAAGCCGAAGGTCAGCGCCGGGCCCAGCGTGATGCCGGCGCCGGGATAGGTGCCGCCCATGATCGAGTTGGCGTCGTTGCCGCAAGCAAACAGGCCGGGGATCGGCTGGCCCTCGGGCGTGACGACACGGGCCTGCGGGTCGATCGGCAGGCCGACCGAGGCGCCGATATCGCCGGGATGCAGCCGGATCGCGTAGAACGGCCCGCGCTCCATCGGCCCGAGGCAGGGATTGGCAAAGCCCCTCTCGCCATCGCCGAGATAGCGGTTGTAGGCGGTGCTGCCCTTGCCGTGGTCCGGGTCCTCGCCCTTCTGCGCGAAACCCGTCACCCGCGCGGCGGTCTCGGTCAGCGCCGGGGCCGGGACGCCGATTTGCGCGGCCAGATCCGCGAGGGTGCGGCCCCGCTTCAGATAGCCCGAACGAATGTGCTCGCCCATCGGCGCCGGGAAAGGCCGCACCGCGCCGAGGCCGTAGCGCCGCATGGTGGTGTGATCGGCCAGCAGCCAGACCGGCCCCTCGGGCGCGCGGCCGGGGCCGTTGCCCAGCATGGCGCGGACGAAGTCGTGATAGCTCGCGGCCTCGTTGACGAAGCGTCGGCCGGTGCCGTCGACGGCATAGACGCCGGGTTTCGCCCGGTCGAGGAACAGATGCGGGAAGGGCCGGACCGAGCCATCAGCCTGCGGGATTAGGGACACCGGGGCATAGAACAGAGGCGCCTCATTGCCCTCGGCCGGTTTCACACCCAAGGGCGCGGTCAGCGACAGACTGTCCCCGGTCGAACCCTCAGGCGACATCGACCAATGCTGGCCATGCGGATGCAGGACGTCGTCCAGCACTTTCGCACGCGCCGCACCGCCACCGGCTAGCACGACGCCCAGCTTGGCGGTGACACGCACCTCGTCCTCGGGCGTCTGCAGCATGAGGCCCGTCACGCGGGCACCCTCGGTCAGCAATTCCTTCGCGGCGGAGCGGGTCTGCAGATCGATCCCCGCCTCGAACACCGACTGCGCCAACCGCCCGGCCATGGCCGAGCCCAACACCAGCCGGGTCGCCCGCCCGCGAGTCACCTTGTCGACCGCATGGCGGGCAAGGATGCCGGCCGCATGCAGGGCGGACGCCGGCTTGCGCAGCATCGAGAACATATGCGGGATGTCCTTGCGCCCCACCATCATGCCGCCGAACACGGTGAATTCGCGGATTGGCGGGCGGATCAGTGCCAGCTTCTCGCCCATCACCCGCGCGTCGAAATCGAGGGGATCGAGCACCCGGTGCCCCATGGAACCGCCCGGCTGATCGGGGTGATAATCCGGCGCGACCGGGCGCATCGAGAATTTCAGATGGGTCTTCGCCTCCATGAAGCGGACCATCTTCGGCCCGGCGTCGAGGAAGCTCTCCCAGAGCGCCGGCTGGCCGTGATTGCCGACTTCGGCCTGCAGATAGGTCATCGCCTTGCCCGCGGGTTCGGCGGCGCCGGCGGCCAGCTGATGCGGGTTGTTCGGGATCCAGGTCGCGCCGCCGGAATAGGCGGTCGAGCCGCCGATATACTCGGTCTTCTCGACGATCAGCACCGTGAGGCCCAGATCATGCGCCGTCAGCGCAGCCGCCATCCCCGCCGCGCCAGACCCCACGACGACCAGATCGTAACTCTGTTGCATGGCTTATGCCTCGTCCGGACGCGGGTAGCGGCCCAAGGTCCAGCCGCCGTCGATCCGCAGGGTCTCGCCGGTGATGAAGCTGGCCTCGTCCGACACGAGGAAGATCGCGCCGTTGGCGATATCCTCGGGCTTGCCGACCCGGCGCAGCGGGCATTGGTCGATATAGATGTGCCGCCGCCATTTCTCGGTGCGGATGCGCTCGGCGGTCAGGGCCGTCTCGATCAGGCCGGGGGCGACGGCGACGACGCGGATGCCCTCGACGCCATAGTCGGTGGCCATCTGGCGCGTCAGCCCCGCGACGGCGGCTTTCGAGGTCGAATAGGCGGCCGATCCGGTGGCACCGATGAAGGAATAGATCGAGGCCGTGTTCAGGATCACTCCACCGCCCTTGCCGGTCCAGTCGTTGACCGCGGCGCGCGACAGGCGGAAGAGGCCGGTCACGTTGACATCGAGATAGCGGTTCAGCGTCTCGTCATCGCACTCGCCCGCCATGCCGCCACCACCGATGCCGGCGTTGTTGCACAAGACGTTCCATTGCCAGCCGAGCCCCTTGAGCCGCGCGCGGATCGCGTCGGGCAGGCCCGGGTCGGTGACATTGCCGACAAGCGTCTCGAAACGGCCGGGGCCCGAGACACCGGCGGCCGTCTCGGCCAGCCCGGCTTCCGACAGGTCAACGCCCAGAACCCGCGCGCCCTCGCGCACGAAACCCTCGGCCATGCCGCGACCGATGCCGCTGCCGGCGCCGGTCAGGACGATGCATTTGTTGGACAATCTTGCCATGTCAGGCGCCTCCCAACGTGCCGACCGAGGCGCCGCCATCGACGATCAGGGTCTGGCCGGTGATGAATCCGGTGCGGCGGTCGGCGAGGAAGCCGACCACGGCGGCGATGTCTTCGGGCCGCCCCAGACGGCCGATCGGCTGGCGCGCGGCCAGAGCGGCGCGGGCCTCGTCATCCCAGGCGTCGAGGATCGCCGTCTCGATCACGCCGGGTGCGATGGCGTTGACGAGGATGCGCTTGGGCGCAAGGTCCAGCGCCATGGCGCGGGTCAGGCCGACGACGGCGGCCTTCGAGGCGGCGTAATGTGCGATCGACCGTGCGCCCAGCCAGGACCGCGAGGCGATGTTGATGATGCGCCCGTCCTCGGGCATGCGGCGCGAGGCGGCCTGCGACAGGGTGAAGACGGGGATGTAATTGACCTCGGTCATGCGGCGCAGATCGGCGGCGGTCAGGGCGTCGAACTCGATCACGTCGAAGATGCCCGCGTTGTTGACCAGCACGTCGAGGCGCGGCAGGGAGGCGATCTCGGCCTTGATGGCGTCTTCGTCGCGCAGGTCGATACCGGCGGCGGTCACTGCCAAGCCACGTTCCGCCAGCGTCGCGGCTGCGGCGCCGACGCGCTCGGCCGAGAGATCCAGCATGCGGACGCGGAAGCCGTCTTCGGCCAGACGGGTCGCCGAGGCGAGGCCGATGCCGCCTGCAGCGCCGGTGACGACGGCGACCGGCAGATCCTGTTCAGAGGTCATGGAAGTCTCCTTGGGCCCCTTGGGGCCGGGGGGTGTTCGGGGGCGGCAGACCCGCCCCCGAGGTTGGGGTTACTGAAGGCCCCAGGTGTTCACGTCGATCGGGCCGTAGAGGTTTTCCTGCAGCAGCGCGGTCAGGGCCTCGACGGTGTAGGGCTGCTCCAGCCCTTCCAGCAGGCCGACCCATTTGTCGACATAGCCCTGGAAGTTGGCGAACAGCGCTTCCGGGTCCTCGATGCCATGGGCCGAGGCCGCGATGCCGGCGCTGTCGCCGACACCCTCGGCGACCCAGGTGTCATAGGCTTCCTGCAGCGAGGCATCGGGCTCGACGATCGGGATGCCGCGCTCGGCCGCCATTTCGCGGGCCTCGGAGGCTTCGCGGGCATAGGCCACCTGCAGACGGGCCAGCGATTCCGCCGAGACGTCGAACACGGTGCGGCGCTGTTCCGGGGTCAGGCCGGCCCAGAAGTCCGGGTTATAGGCCCAGGTGACGCCGGCGTAGAACGGGCTCATCGCCAGCGTGGTCACGCCGCCCGCCACTTCCATCAGCGTCGCGCCGCCGGTCAGATGCGAGGTGTCCGACGCCGTGCAATCGACCGAGCCGCGCTCGAAGGCGGTGTAGATCTCGTTCGAGGGCACGTTGACGCCGACGACGCCGATCGCCTGACCGAAGCGGGCCCAGCCGCCGCCCGGCATGCGGACGCGCTTGCCTTCGAAATCGGCCAGCGTGCTCAGGGGCTCGCGGCAGATGAAGTTGTATTCCGGCACGGCATAGCCGCCACCGAATAGCACGCCGTTGTCGCGCCAGTCGTTGAAGCCCACCGGCTCGTTCATCATGAAATCGCTCCAGGCGAAGGCCATGACGAAGGGATCGGGCGTGATGAAGCCCATGTCGGCCACCGCGTTCGACACCGGCAGGTCCGAGGGCGTGTAGGTTGCGGTGTGGAAGCCCGCCTGCGCCAGACCATCGGCCACGCCCTGCATCGTCGATTGCGCCGGGATCAGCGCGCCGCCGACGATGACCTCAAAGCTGACATCGCCATTGGTGGCCTCGGCCAGATCCTCGGCCCATTGGACATGGGCTTCGCGGGTGATGACGTGGTTGGGCTCAAGCCACGACGAGAACAGGTATTGCGCTTCGGCAGCGGTGCCGATGGTCAGCGCGGTCGTGCCCGCAAGGGCCATGGTGAAGAGTGCTTTCATGTCCGTTTCCTCCCTGGACGATGAGTTGCAAGGTGAGTGGGTGAAATCAGTTCGCCATCAGGCTGGGCAGCCACAGGACCAGCGACGGGAAGGCGACCAGCAGAACCAGCGTGACCACGTCCATCGCGAGGAACCACATGGCGCCCCGGAAAACGGTGGTCAGCGGGACAGCCCCTCTGAGCGCCGAGTTGATGACGTAGACATTGAGCCCGACGGGCGGCGTGATCAGGCCGATCTCCAGCAGTTTGATGATGATGATGCCGAACCAGATCATGTTCACATCGGCCCCGCCCAGCAGCGGGATCAGCACCGGCAGCGTCAGCAGCATCAGCCCGATCGAGTCGATGAACATGCCCATCAGGATGTAGACGATGGCGATCATCAGGATCAGGATCAGCGGATTGGTACTGACGCTGAGCATCGTGTCGGCGATCACCCGCGGCAGGCCGGTGAGGCCCATGAAGCTGGTGAACATACTGGCGCCCATGGCGATGACGAAGACCACGCTGGTGCCGCTGGCCGCCTCACGTAGGGCGGTGCGCATGATGGCGACGGTCAGGCTGCCGCGGGCGACGGCGATGACGACCGCCAGACCTGCGCCGACGGCACCGGCTTCGGTGGGGGTCATGACGCCGGTCATGATCCCGCCCAAGACGCCGAGGATGAGCAGCGGCAGCGGCCAGACCTCGCGCAGGGCGGCGGACAGCTCGCCCGGGGCCGGGGTCTCGGTCATCGGCGGCGCGAGGCTGGGGTTCAGCTTCGAGCGGATGACGATCATCGCCATATAGATCACGGCTGAGATCACGCCGGGGATGAAGCCCGCCATGAACAGCGCGCCGATCGAGGTCTGGGTGAAGATGCCGAACAGGATCATCAGGATCGACGGCGGGATCAGCGAGCCCAAGGTGCCTGACGCCGCGACCGAGCCCGTGGCCAGCGCCTTGTCATAGCCCGCCTTGATCATCTCGGGCACCGCGATGCGGGACATGGCTGCGGCCGTCGCCACCGACGAGCCCGAGGCCGCCGCGAACAGCGCCGAGGCGCCCACGGTCGAACAGGCCAGCCCCCCCGGCAGCTTGCGCAACAGGATGCGCATGGCCTTGAAAAGCCCGTTGGTCAGCCCCGCGTTCGAGGCCACGAAGCCCATCAGCAGGAACATCGGCACGGCCGAGAACGACCAGTTGGCGATGAACTGGAACGGCACGGCCCGCACGAGGCCCCAGGCGGCGTTGAGATTGGTCGCGGCCCAGATGCCGCAGAACGAGACGATCACCAAGACGAGGCCGATCGGCACCCGCAGCGCGATCAGTGCGAGAACGGCGGCAAGTCCGGTGAATCCGATTTCGAGGCGATCCATCAGACCGTTCCTTCGTCAGGGTTGGGGGGCGCGATCAACTCGGCCCGAGCCTCGGCGCTGACGGCCAGCCGGGCGAGGTGCCACAGGCAGACGAGGCCGGCCAAGGCGAAGCTGATCGGCAGGATGAAGCGGCTGGGCCAAACCACGACGGTTACCGGTCCCATCACCACCTCGCTGCGGCTGAACGAGCGCAGCGCGTCGAGCCAGGTGATCCGCGCAAGGCCGGCATAGGCGGCGACGCACAGCAGCAGCACCAGCGCGATGCAGAGCACCTTCACCGGATGGGGGAACATGTTGAAGAACAGCTCCACCGACACCGCCGAGCGGGTCATCTCGACCAGCGCGAGGGGCAGGAACACCGCCCAGACCATGTAATAATACGACACCACTTCCAGGGTGCCCTGGATCGGTCGGTTGAACAGGTATTTCATGCCGACGTCGGCGCAGACATGCAGCATCATGACCAACAGAAGGATGGCCGAGATGTCGAGCAGCCGGTTCGCCAGCCAGGTGATCGGGGTCCGTCCCATCACGCCCTCCTCATTGCATCCGGTAGCCGCCGTTGATGTCCAGCATCCCGCCGGTCATGTAGCCGCCGCCCTCGCTCATCAGATACGAGATCGCCGCCGCCACATCCTCGGGGGTGCCGATCCGGCCCAGCGGGATCGCCTCGGCTGCGGCCTTCTCCTGACCCGGGGCCAGCGACAGGCGCAGCATCGGCGCGTCGATCAGACCCGGGGCCACGCCATTGACGGTGACACCCAGCGGGGCGGCCTCGCGCGCGGCGGCCTTGGTCAGGGCCATGACGGCGCCTTTGGATGCAATATAGCTGGCCGAGGAACGATAGCCCCCCAGCTGCGCGGCCACCGATCCGAAGGTCACGATGCGCCCGCGGCTGGGTCGAGCCTCGCCCTGCCACTGCTGCAGATAAGCGCGGATGCACAGGAATGTGCCGCGCGCATTGACCGCCAGATGGTCGTCGAAATCCTCGACCGCCATTTGTGCCAGAGGGGTCCGCGCCCCGCCTTCGCCGAGCCGCAGGATACCGGCGGCGGTGACCAATCCGTCAACACGCCCGTAGTCTTCTGAAATCATATCGAAAAGCTGCGTGACGGAGGCCTCGGAGGCCACATCGCAGGCCAGCCCGCGATGCCCCTCGCCCGGCAGGTCTGCCGCCAGCGCCTGTGCCTTGGCCTCGTCCAGATCGGTGACGATCAGCCGCCATCCGTCCTGCGCCAGCCTCTCGGCCACCCCGCGACCGATGCCGCCGCATGCGCCTGTCACCACCGCCGCAAGCGAATGCGGCGACGTTTGATTCGTCGTAGTCATGGGAACTCCCCTCCCGATTTGCATCCAATTCAGGCAAAGAAAGGGGTGTTGTCAACTCATGTTTTGACGATTAGAACAAGATTGTATCCAAAGCGGAGGCGGCGCGTGGCCACCACATCGACGCAGAGCACAGCCGAAATCCTGCGCGAGAAGATCCTTGAAGGGGCCTTCCCGCCGGGCACGATCCTGCGACAAGACGCGCTGGCCCAAGGGCTTGGCGTGTCCCGCACGCCGCTGCGCACGGCTCTTGCGGAATTGGCCCGCGACGGCCTTGTCACCTACGAGGCGAACCGGGGCTACACTGTCCGCGGCTTTAACGTCGACGATATCCGTGCGGCCTTCGAGGTCCGGGCGAACCTTGAAGGGCTGGCCTGTCGGCTGGCCGCGCCCAGAATCACCGAGGCCCAGCTCGACCGTTTGCAGCGCTGCGTGAGCGAAGGGGACGCGATCCTGTCGAAAGGCATATTGGATCCAGAAGACCTGGCGCCCTACCGTCGGCTGAACGTCGAATTCCACGAGACCATCATCGAAGCCAGCGCCAATCCCTGGATCTCGGATTTCGTCAACCGGACGCATAACGTGCCGCTGGCGTCGGACCGGGTGTTCCACTGGGAAGACCACGCGATCATCTTCCGCTCGCATAACGACCATCACCGCATCCTGAGGGCGTTGCGAACCGGCGATGCCATGCGGGCCGAGGCGCTGATGTGGGAACATGTCACCTATGCCGGCGACGTGCTGGTCGAACATGTCGCGCCCAAGATCACCGACCGGCAGGCGCCGGTCACCCTGCAGTCCATGGACACGGAAACCCCATGAAACTCTATTTCTCGCCCGCCTCGCCCTATGTCCGCAAGGTGCTGGCCTCGGCCCATCTGCTGGGTCTGGCCGATACCGTCGAGCTGCTGCCCTCGGCCGCCAGCCCGGTTGCCCGCGACATGACCATCGCGCCCACCAATCCGCTGGGCAAGGTGCCGACGGCGTTTCTGGACGATGGCACCGCGCTGATCGACAGCCGCACGATCTGCGAATACCTGCACGAGCAGGCGCCGCAAAAGGACCTGTTCCCCGCTGGCGCTGCCCGTTGGGAGGCCCTGCGCCTGCATGCCATCGCCGATGGTCTGCTGGATGCCGCGCTGCTGGCCCGCTACGAGGTGGCGATGCGCCCGGAAGAGCTGCGCTGGAGCGATTGGCTGACCGGCCAGATGGGCAAGATCGACGCCGCCGTCGCTGCGCTGGAGGCTTCGGTGCATCAATTGGAAGGGCGTGAGGATATCGGCTCGATCACCGCGGGCTGTGCGCTGGGGTATCTCGATTTCCGCTTCCCTGACCACGACTGGCGCAGCAATGCGCCGAAATTGGCGCAATGGTGGGCGGCCTTCTCGCAGACCGTGCCGATGGCGCAGACCGTGCCGCACTGACACCGCGATGACGCTCCGGCGGCGCTGATCGCTGCCGGGGCGCGCCTTGGTCTTGCCCTGACCCACAGGCCGCCGTAGCGCTTGGGCAACCAACGGGTTACGGTGGATCATGGACGCTACAGACACGACCTTCCCGCGACAACTTTGTCCCTGCCGCGCCGATGATCCTGCGCCCGCCAAGGGTGAGACGGGGGCTGGCGCATGACCAAGACACGGGCCGATCATATCCCGACGATGAAGGACGTGGCGCAGCGGGCGAATGTCTCGCTGGGGACCGTCTCGCGCATCGTCAACGGCAATGACACCGTCGCGCCGGAGCTGCGCCAGCATGTCGAGGCCGTGATCCGCGAGCTGGGCTATCGCCCCAATGTCTCCGCCCGGACGATGCGGACGCGGCGCACCCATGCGATCGGCATCATTGTCACCGATCTGCGCCAGCCGGTGGCTGCGGTTCTGGTCGCGCAAGCCTCCGAGATCGCGCGGCGGCACGGCTTTGCGCCGATCGTCGGGGATTTCCAGAACGACGCCGAGGCCGAGGACCGGCTCTTGCGCTTCATGGCCGAGCGCAGCGTCGACGGCCTCGTGCTGACGATCAGTTCGGACGAGGACAAGACGCTGCTCGACAGGCTCGAGGGGATGGGGATCCCCGTCGTGCTGTGGGAGCGGGACACGGCCGGGCGCTTCCCCTCGGTCCGCACCGATCATCGAGCGGGCGCGCGGATGGCGGGCGAGGCCTTGCGCCAGCGAGGGCGCCGGCAGGTGCTGCTTGTGGCGGGACACGAACAGACGTGGACCGGACGCGAGCAAGTGGCCGGGATACAGGAGGGTTTGGGCGAGGGGATCGCGCTGGACGTGGTGCATACCGGGCGCTTCGATGCGGGCGCCTTGCAGGCCGCATTGCGTGACAGCCACCCCGTCGATGCCGTGGTGGCCAATGTCCATGACATCCCCGCCGTGCTGGGCGCGGTGGCCGAGGCCGGTCTTGCGTGCCCGCGTGACCTGTCGGTGATCTCGATCGGGGACGATCCCTTCCTCGCGATCTGCCATCCACCGGTGTCTGCGGTGGTTCTGCCCAGTCGGCAGGTGGCCACCGAGGCAGCCGGGATGCTGCTGCAACGCCTTGATCCCAAAGCGCGATTTGCTGCGGCCTCGGACCGCCCGCTGATGCCGGGCTTTGCAAATCGCAACTCTGTGTAAGAAAACACTGGACGGATGATGAATCGTTTCATTAGTGTTGATGAAACGATTCATCAGGCGGTTCAGGCATGCGTGATCAAGACGAAGGAACACGGCAGGCGACGGGTCCGACGCGGCGTGCGATGATCGGCTCGGCGTTGCTGGCGGGGCTTGTGTCTCAGCTGCCGCAGATCGCCGTCAGCCAGACCCCAGCGGAGATGCCCATGTCGATTGATCCCAGCCGCAGTGCGCTTGTCCTCCTGCATTACCAGACCGACATCCTCGCGATTTTCGCTGACGCCGGGATCGACGCCTATGTCCAGCGCATGGCGCGTCTGGCCGAGGCCGCGCGGGCGGCCGGGGTGCCGGTCTATCTGGTGCGGATCGGTTTCAGCCCCGACTACCGCGAGATCAGCCCGAACAACCAGAACGGCCAGATGGTCCGCAGCTTCGGCCTGTTCACCGGCGACACGATCCCCGACGCCCTGCGCGGCCCCGGCGATACCGAAATCACCGCCCATCGCGTCAGCGCCTTCAAGGGCACCGATCTGGATCTCTCGCTGCGGGCGCGGGGTGTCGACACGCTGATGATGGCCGGGATTACCACCACGGGCGTCGTGTTCTCGACCCTCGCCGAGGCCAGCGACCTAGACTACCGCATCCTGCTGATCGCCGACGGCTGCTTCGAGCCCGACGCCCCCGCCCACGAGGCGCTGCTGCGCGTGCCCTTCGCTACGCGCGCCGAGATCACCGACACCGACAGCCTGCTTGCCCTGCTCTGACCCCGTTTCCCGAAAGGACATCGCCATGCTCTCCCGCCGTCATTTCCTCGCCACCGCTGCCAGTCTGACCGCCAGCCTAGCCGGGGGGTTCGCGACCCGCGTCGACGCGCAGGGGCGCAAAGTGCTGGTGGCGACGATCCCGTCCAGCCCCTCGACGCTGGACCCCCTGAACCAGAGCAACCATGACGCGATGGCAGTGAGCCAGCTGATCTACCAGAACCTGCTCGAGGTCGATGTGGACGGCAATCTGGTGCCGCAACTGGCTGTGGCGCTGCCCGAGATTTCGGAGGACCGGCTGACCTATACCTTCCGCCTGCGTGAGGGCGTGCGCTTCCACAACGGCGCGCCCTTCACCGCGGCGGACGTGAAATACTCCTATGATTACATGCTCGATCCGGCCAACGAGGCGCTGCGCCGCTCGTATTGGACGGCGATCGACAGCGTCGAGATCGTCTCGGACTACGAAGTCCGCTTCCACCTGTCGCGCCCCTATCGTCCGCTACTGTCGTCGATGACGAAATACATGGGGATCTTCCCGCAGGGCTCACGCGAGGGGGCGGCCGAGGCGTTTCAGACCGCGCCGGTCGGGCTGGGCACCGGGCCTGCGATCTTCTCCGAGGCGCAGACCGGCGCCTATGTCGAATTGGTGCGCAACCCCGACTATTGGGGCGAGGCGCCCGATTGGGACGTCGTCCGCTTCGAAATCGCCGGCGAGGCGAATGCCCGGCTGGCAGCGCTGATGAGCGGCACGGCGGATGTCGTTGGCGGACCGGCCGCGCGCGATTTCCTGCGCCTGACGGCCGAGGGCGGCGGCTATGCCGGCGCGTCGAAACCGGCGCTGGGGGCGGCGATGATGCTGATGCACAATTGCGCCAAGGCCCCCTTCGACGACCGCAACTTCCGCCTCGCCGTGGCCCGCGCCTTCGACCGTGCGGCGATTGCCGAGCGGATCTATGGCGGGCTTCTGGAGGAGACGTCGGTGCTGGTCCCCACCGCCTCGCCCCTGCATGCCCCCGAGGCCGCGGCCCGGCTGTCGATGGATCTGGATGCCGCCCGCGCCGCGCTGGCCGCAAGCGCCTATGCCGATGCCCCGGCCTTCGAACTGACCTATCCAACCGACGCCTATCTGCTCGATGTGCGCGACACGGCCCTCTACATTCAGGCCGCGATGGCCGAGGTCGGGATCACTGTCACGCTCAAGCCCCTGGAAACGGGGCAGATGTTCGGGGACATATTTGGTGGCAACCACCAGACCGTGCTTTGGGCAGTAGTCGGCACCACGGATCCGACCTTCATCATGAACGCGCTGTTCGTGCCGGGCCAGTCGCTGAATGTCGGGACTGGTTTCAGCTCCGAGGCCCTGACAGCGGCGATCGAGGAAAGCTTCGGCGCGTCGGACGACGCGCTGGCCCCGATCCTCGCCCGCGCGCAGGAGATCCTTGCCGACGAGGCCCCGGCAGCCTTTATCGGCACGCCCAAGGCCTTCAACCTCTGGGGCCCGGATGTGACCGAGATGCCGGTGAATACGGGCATCACCCTGCGCCTGCGCGACGTGAAGCTCGCGGCCTGAGATGCCGGTTCTGACCCGCCTCGCCAGCGCCCTGATGGTGCTCCTTGTGGTCAGCGCGATGATCTTCGCGCTGACCCGGCTGGGCGGGGTCTCGCCCGCGCGGCTGGTGCTGGGGGCCGATGCCCCGGCCGAGAGCCTCGCCACCTTCGAGGCCGAGCACGGGCTCGACCGGCCTATCGTCGTGCAATACCTGAGCTGGCTGCGCGCCCTGCCGTCCGAAGGCTTCGCGCGCTCCTATGTCACCGGGCAATCGGTGAACCAACGGCTGGCCGAGACCCTGCCCCTGACGCTGGAGCTGGTGACGCTGGCCTTCGTTCTGGCGGTGATCGGGTCCATCGCGCTGGGATCGGCCTCGGCCTATTGGGAGAACCGCTGGCCGGACCATACCGTGCGCGTCCTTGCCATGGCCGCGCTGTCGGTGCCGGGATTCTGGCTGGGCCTTCTGTTGATGCGCTGGGTCGGGGTGCAACTCGCCTGGCTGCCGCCCGTCGGCGTGATCGGGTGGGAGCGCGGGATCTGGCCACATGTGTCGTCGCTGCTGCTGCCGGCGCTGGCCATCGCGATCTATTACATCGGCGCGATGTCGCGCTTGATGCGGGCCAGCCTGATCGATGTGCTGGGCCAGGATTACACCCGCACCGGCGTGGCACTGGGGCTGCCGGCGCGGACCCGCTATGCCTATACCCTGCGCAATGCCCTGCCGCCCTTCGTGTCGATGGCCGCGATGTCTTACGGCTACATGTTCGGCTGGGCGGTGATCGTCGAGATGGTGTTCAACCTGCCCGGCGTGGCGAATGCCTTGCTGACGGCAATCTTCCAGCGCGACTATCCGATGATCCAGGCCATCGTCCTGCTGATCACGCTGGTCTTCGTACTGGCCTCGACCGCCGCCGACCTGATCCAACGCGCACTCAACCCGCGCCTCGCGGCCTGAGGAGAGACCATGCTCGCCCGCTCCCCCGTCGCCCTTCTGGGCCTGGCCTTGATCGCCGCCATCGGCGTGATCGCCGTGCTGGCCCCGGTGCTTCCGTTGCCATCCCCGAGCGCGACCAGCATCCTCGACAGCTATCTTCCCCCCTCGGCCGAGCATTGGTTCGGCACCGATGCGCTGGGGCGGGACGTGCTGTCCCGCACGCTTTGGGGCGCGCGGTCGTCGCTGGCGATCGGCCTCGGGATCGTGGTGATCGGCATGGTGCTGGGCGTCTCGCTGGGCCTCGCCGCCGCCGAGGCTGCCGGCACCCTGTTCGAGGAACTGGCGATGCGCCTCGTCGACATCTTCGCCGCGATCCCGGTGCTGATCTGGGCCATCGCCGTGGTCGGCATCGTCGGCACGGGGGCCACGCAGATCGGCCCCGTCAGCCTGTCGAACGAGGCGAAGCTGGTGCTTCTGGTCGGTATCCTGTTCTTCCCCGGCATCGCGCGCATCACCTACGGCCTCGCGCTGGCAGAGCTGACGCAGGAATATGTCGACGCACGCCGCCTGCAGGGCACCGGCAGCGCGGCGATCCTGTTCGGGGACGTTTTGCCCAACATCCTTTCGCCCCTGCTGGTGCAGGCCAGCGTGCTGGTCGGCATCGGCATCATCATCGAGGCCTCGCTGTCCTTCGTTGGACTCGGTGTGCAGCCGCCGATGCCCAGTTGGGGTTCGATGTTGGCGGACAGCAAGCAGACCGTGTTCAGCGGCGAATACTGGCTGTCGCTGTTCCCGGGGCTGGCGATCTTCCTGTCGGTGATCGGCTTCAACCTTCTGGGCGACGGCCTGCGTGACCTGTTCGATCCGCGCCGCCGCACCCGTCTGCCGAAAGGGGCCGCGTGATGGATCCGCTGTTGCAGATCGAGGATCTGGAGGTCCGTTTCGGCACGTTCCACGCGGTGCGCGGCGTCTCGCTCACCCTCGCGCGGGGCGAGAAACTGGCGATCATTGGCGAAAGCGGCTCTGGCAAGAGCGTGACGGCCCTGTCGGTGATGCGGCTGCTGGACGGTGCCGCGCGGACCTCGGGGCGGATCGCGCTGCAGGGTGCCGAGGTGTTGGACCTGCCGGCCCCGGCGCTGCGGCGGCTGCGCGGGCGGCAGGTGGCGATGGTGTTTCAGGACCCGATGACCTCGCTCAATCCCGTGTTTCCGGTGGGGCGGCAGATCGGTGATGTGCTGGCCGCGCATACCGACCTACCCCGCGCCGCGCGACGCGCCCGGGCCGTGGAGCTGCTGAGGCAGGTCGGCATTCGCGAGGCCGAGAGGTGCCTCACCCTCCATCCGCATGAGCTGTCCGGGGGGATGCGGCAGCGGGTGATGATCGCGCTGGCCATCGCCTGCGACCCGGCGCTGCTGATCGCGGACGAGCCGACGACGGCGCTGGACGTGACGGTGCAAGAGCAGATCACGCGGCTTCTGGTCGATCTGTGCCGGGCGCGCGGGATCGGGCTTTTGTTCATCTCGCACAACCTCGATCTGGTGGGCGAATTCGCCGACCGTATCGCCGTGATGCACGAGGGAAGGATCGTTGAGATCGGCGAGGCCGCGCAGGTGATGGGCGCGCCGCAGGCCGAGTACACGCGCCGGCTGCTGGCGGCGATCCCGCGCATCGGCCTGCCGGGCGAGGGCCGTCTGCCCGACACGCCGGTCGTCTTGGAAACCCGTGCCGTCAGCCGCGCCTATCCGCGCGCGCGCTCGGCCGTGGCGCGGCTGTGGGACCGGCGGCAGGTGCAGGCGCTTCGTCCGTCGGATCTGCAGGTCCATGCCGGACAGGTGCTGGGCATCGTCGGCGAGAGCGGCTCGGGCAAGTCGACGCTGGCGCGGCTGCTGATCGGGCTGGACCAGCCGACCGGCGGCAACGTGCTGTTGCAGGGCGCATCCCTGAAGCCCCGCAACCGCACCGAGCGTCGCGCGCTGTCGCGCCGTATCCAGCTGGTGTTTCAGGGCAGTCAGGCCTCGCTCAACCCGCGCAAGACGATCCGCCGCGCGCTCTCCGAGGCGATGCAGGCGCTGCCCCGGCCTGAGCGCCGCAGCCCCGAGGCGTTGATGGCACTCGTGCGGCTCGATCCCGGTTTGCTCGACCGCTATCCGCACCAGCTGTCCGGCGGGCAGCGCCAGCGTGTCGGCATTGCGCGCGCGCTGGCGACCAGCCCCGAGATCCTGATCGCCGACGAGCCGACGTCGGCGCTGGATGTCTCGGTGCAGAAGGAAATCATCGAGTTGCTGCAATCCCTGCAACGCGACCTTGGGATGACGATGATCGTCATCAGCCATGACCTCGGGCTGATCGGCACGATCTGCGACCGCGTCCTCGTGATGCGCGCCGGTGCCATCGTCGAGACCGGCGAGGCACGTCAGGTCCTGACCCATCCCGCCACCGATTACACCCGCGCCTTGCTGGAGTCGCTGCCCAAGGGGCTGGCCGGCCGAGCGCGCTTCGCAAGCCCCGCCTGAACCACAGGAGAGAGACGTGACCACCACCTACCGATTGGGTGCCGACATCGGCGGCACCTTCACTGATGTTGTCTTGCGCGGTGATGATGAAACGATTCATCAGTGCAAGGTCTCGTCCACGCCGGCGGATTACTCACTGGGGATCCTGAACGGCGCGCAGGAACTGCTGGCCCGCGTCGGGGCCGACCCGGCGCAGGTGTCCGAGATTATCCATGCCACGACCGTCGCCACCAACACCGTGCTGGAAGGCAAGGGCGCGAAAACCGCGCTGGTGACGACGCGCGGGTTTCGGGACGTGGTCGAGATCGGCCGGTTGCGGGTGCCGCAGCTCTATGACCTGAATTATGTGAAGCCGGTGCCGTTGGCGCGCCGCCGCCACCGCTATGAGGTCAGCGAGCGGATGCTGGCCGATGGCTCGGTGCTGGTGCCGCTGGCCGAGGCGGAACTGGCGGGCATCGCCGCCGAGATCCTCGCCGCCGGGATCGAGGCGGTGGCGATCAGCTTCCTGCATTCCTACGCCAATCCCGACCACGAAGCCCGCGCCTTCGCGCTTCTCGCCGACGCGCTGGGGCCCGAGATCTACCTCACGCGCTCGACCGAGGTCCTGCCCGAGATCCGCGAATACGAGCGGACCAGCACCGTGGTGGTGAACGCCTATCTCGGCCCGGTGGTGAAGCGGTACCTGCTGTCCCTGGAGCGGCGCCTTGCCGGGGCCGGGTTGGGCGCGCCCCTGTCGATCGTGCAATCCTCGGGCGGGGCGATGAGAGCGCGCGCGGCGGCCGAAACCCCGGCAGCGATCATCGAGAGCGGGCCGGCGGCGGGGGTGATCGCGGCGGCGAACCTCGGCCGGGCGGCGGGTTATGGCGAGATCATCACCTTCGACATGGGCGGCACCACGGCCAAGGCGGCGATGATCGAGGGAGGCGAGCCGACGCGCACCACCGAATACGAGGTGGGGGCGGGGATCAACCTCAGCTCGAAGCTGGTCAAGGGCGGCGGGCATTCAGTGAAGATGCCCTTCATCGACGTGTCCGAGATCGGCGCGGGCGGCGGCTCGATCGTGCGGCTCGATGCCGGCGGCGCGCTCAGGGTCGGGCCGGACAGTGCCGGATCCTCGCCGGGGCCGGCCTGCTATGACACCGGGGGCGAGGATCCGACCTTCACCGATGCCGCCGTGGTGCTGGGTTACCTGAACCCCGCGCATCTGGCCGGCGGCGCGGTCGCGCTCAAAGCGGCGAAGGCGCAGGAGGCTCTGCAGACGCGGGTGGCCACGCCCGCCGGACTGACGCTCGATCAGGCGGCCAGCGGGGTCTATGCGATTGCCGCGGCGACGATGATGCGGGCGGTCAAGGCGGTCTCGACCTACCGGGGGCGCGATCCGCGCGACTTCACGCTGTTCGCCTTCGGGGGCAACGGGCCGCTGGTGGCCGTGCAGGTGGCGGCGATGCTGGACATGGGGCGCGTCGTGGTGCCGCCCAGCCCGGGTGTGTTCTCGGCCATGGGGCTGCTGCATTCGCAAACGCGGCGCGAGCTGACGCGCACTGTCTATCGCCCGCTGGCCGCCTTGACGCCCGAGGCGCTGCATCAGGGACTCGATGCCTTGCAGGTGTCGGTCTCGCAGGCGCTGACCGATGAGGGTTGCCCGCCCGAGGCCATGCGGTTCCAGATCGAGGCCGACCTGCGCTATGTCGGTCAGGCCTATGAACTGACCGTGCCCGTCAGCGCCGAGGCGCCCGAGGCGATCCTGCAGAGCCTCGGCACCGCCTTCCATGCCGAGCACGCCCGCACCTATGGTCATGCCTCGGACGATGATCCGGTCGAGCTGGTGAACTTGCGCCTCATCGGACTGCGCGCCGACAGCGGTGACCGGACCTTCCGCGCCCCGCCGCTCGGCACGCCCGCGCGTGGCACCCATCATCGCAACGTCCATTTCGAGGCACTCGGGGCGCGGGTCGCCACGCCGATCCTGACCCGCGCTGATCTGGCCGGAGGGCGTCGCCTCGGGCCGCTGATCGTCGAGGAATACGACAGCACCACCGTCGTGCCGCCCGGCTGGGGGGCTGAACTCGATGCCTTCACCAATATCGTTTTGACCAAGGAGGCCTGAGATGTCGCTCGCTCCCCGACCTGAGATTACCGCCACGCGCACCGACCCGGTGACGCTGGAAATCCTCAAGAACGCGCTGGAATCGCTGGCCGACGAGATGGCGCTGATCATCCTGCGCTCGGCCTACAGCCCGATCGTGCGGGATTCGATGGATTACTCGACCGCGATCTTCGATGCCGAGGGCCGGTTGGTGGCGCAGGGGCTGACGAACCCGATCCACCTCGGATCTTTCCCGCGGGTGATGACGCGGCTGCTGGAAACCTTCGGCGAGACAATTGCCGAGGGCGACGGCTTCCTTGTCAACGACCCCTATGGCGCGGGGGGCATGCACCTGCCCGACATCTTCTTCATCCGGCCGGTGTTTCAGGCCGGGCGGCGCGTTGGCTTCACCGCCTCGCTGGTGCATCACACCGATATCGGCGGTCTCGCCCCCGGCTCGATGGCGTTGAACGCCGAGGAAATCTTTCAGGAGGGCCTGCGCATCCCCCTCGTGCGGCTGTTTGAGGGCGGGCGCGCCAATGCCGCGGTGTTCGACATGCTGCGCGCCAATTCACGGATGCCGGGCGAGGTGATGGGCGATCTGCGCGCGCAGATCTCGGCCTGCGACACCGTCGCGCGGTCGTTCGCGGCGCTGGCTGCGAAGCATGGCGCGGCCTTCCCGGGCCTGATCGACGAGCTGCACGATTACGCCGAGCGTCTGGTCCGCCAGCGCATCGCCGAGATCCCGGACGGGGTGATGCGCGCGGTCGATTACATCGACGGGCTGGGCGAGGCTGGGGCGCGGATCGACTTCCACGTCGCCATCACCGTCAAGGGCAGCGAGATCACCTTCGACTGGGAGGGCACCTCGGATCAGGTGGCCGGCGCGATCAACTGCCCGATCACCACCACCTGGTCGCTGGCCTATGCCGCGCTGCGCAATGCGCTGGGGCCGGGCATTCCGAACTGCGAGGGCTACATGCGCCCGATCCATCTGCGCGCGCCGGAAGGCTCGATTGTCAATCCGCGGGACGGGGCGGCCTGTGCCGCGCGCGGCGTGATCGCCTACCGGATGCTTGATGCCTGCTTTGCCGCCTTCGGATCGCTGATGCCCGGCCTTGTGCCGGCAGGGGGCGAGGGCGGGCCGACCGCCATCACCTTCTCGGGGCGTCAGGGGCCGCAGCAGGCGCAATGGCTGGTCACCGACGGCATCCTCGGCAGTTGGGGCGGGCGACGCGACCATGACGGGGTCGAGGGCATCTCCAGCCCCGGTGCCAACCTGTCCAATCAGCCCATCGAATTGATGGAAGCCCGGCTGCCCCTGCGGGTGGAGAGCTATGCCTATGCCCCGAATTCTGGCGGTGCCGGCCATCGGCGTGGCGGATTGGCGATGCAGCGCACCTATGTGATCGAAGCCGAGAGCGCGTCGATGACCCTGCGCTCGGACCGGCGGCGGAACCTGCCTCTGCCCGTGGCCGGCGGGCTGCCCGGATCGCCTTCGCTGACGACGCTGGAGCATGCCGATGGCCGCCGGACCCTGTTGCCGACGATGAACATGGGCCCGCGCCATCTGCAACGCGGCGACCGCGTGGTGCATATCGCGGCCGGAGGCGCGGGCTACGGAGACCCGCTGACCCGCCCGCCCGAGGCCGTAGCCGAGGATTGCCGCGACGGGTTGCTCGATGCCGATCATGCGCGCACGGTCTATGGTGTGGTGCTGGCCGCGGATGGCACGCCTGACCTGCCCCCGACCGAGGCCCTGCGTCGGGCCTTGGCCCAGCTTGGACCCGACGCGCTGGCCACCCGGCAGCGAGCGCATTTCCTCGCCACCAACGGGGCCGCCAGCCTGTGGGGCGACCCGGCATGATCACCCGGCCCAATCACGTCGAGGTCGATCCCGGCGCCATTTCGCACAACCTTCGGGTCTTGCGCGGATTGCTGCCCGCGGGCCGGGAGATCTGGCAGGTTTGCAAAGGGGATGGCTACGGGTTGGGGGTGGTTCGGGCGGCGCAGATGGGGGCGGCCTGCGGGCTGACCCGCTTCTGTGCCGGCACACCGGACGAGGCCCTGCCCCTGCGCGCGGCTTTGCCCGAGGCGCAGATCCTGCTGTTCCCCTCGGCGCTGCCCGCCGATCTTCCGGCGCTGGCGCAGGCCGGTATCCTGTTATCCGTGCATAACCTCGCCAGCCTTCACACTGTCCTCAACGCCGTCCCGCACGCGCGGTTCTGGCTGAAACTCGATTGCGGTCTTCATCGCTACGGGTTCGACAATTCCTGGCTGGGGAGGGTCGTCTCGGCGCTGGAGCAGGGGCATTTGCCCGGGCTTGAGGGGGTGTATACCCATTTCAGCCAATCCGCCGATCCCGGGCACTCCGACGCCGCGCTGGCCGTTTTCGACCAACATCTGGCACGTCTGCGCAAGGCCTGCGGCCGCGCCCTGCCGGCGATGGTCGCGGCCAGCCCGCTGTTGTTGGCGCGGCCCGATCTGCCCTACGAACTGGTCGACCCCGGGCGTGCGCTCTATGGCATGATGCAGCCGCCGTCCGGAACGAGGCTGCGACCGGTGGTGAAGGCGCTCCGCTCGGTGCTGTTGGACAGCCGGACGGTTGATGGGTCGTCGCCCTTGGGCTACGGCGCCGAGACGGACAATGGACCGAAGCGCGTGGGCACGATCCCGCTGGGTCATTTCGACGGGCTGCCCGCCCGGCCACCCTTTGGCAAGGTGCTGATCCGCGGGCGGCCGGCCAATGTGCTGGCCCGAACCCTGTTAGCGTCGATGGTGGATCTCAGCGCGCATCCCGACGCCGAGGATGGCGATCCCGTGACGTTGGTCGGCACGGATGAGGGCCAGAGCCTGACAATGGCGGATCTGGCCGATGACCTTGGCCTCTCGGTCACCGAACTGCATTTCGGCCTCGTCCGCGCGCTGCCCAAGGTGGTTACCGACGCCGATCCGAGGGCCGGCTGCCCGTCACCGAAAGTCTGACAGAAGCGCGTCGAGATAGGCGAGGGATTTGGCCACCGCCTGCTCCTCGGTTCCATGGCCGGGCGCGAGGTAATCGATCTCGACCGCCAGCACCCCTTGATAGCGGGCATCGTGCAGGGCCTGCAGGATCTCTGGCATTTTCAGCAGGCCGTCGCCCACCGGGACCGAGGGCCAGAAGGCAATCGTCTCGGGATCACCGCCCAGCGGCCGGATGTCCTTGATATGCGTGGCGCGGGCGTGGGGCGCCAGCCGGCGCGCGACCTCGTGCGGGTCCTCATAGAGCCGCAGATTGTTCGCGGTGTCGAAGCACAGGCCGAAATGCTCGGAGCCGAGGCTCTCGATCAGGTCCAGCACCTCGTCGGCATAGAGGTCGATGTGGTTCTCCAGCGCCAGCGTGATGCCGAGCGCCTTCGCTGCCTGGGTGAACCGCGCGAGCAGCGGTAGAAGCGCCTCGCGCTGCTGGGCCCAGGTGCCGACCCGCGTGCCGCGCCCGCCGGCGCAGATCCGCATCACCTTTGCGCCGACGGCAGCCGCGTCGCTCAGGCTGGCGATGCCGGCCTGCAACTGGTCGGGCGCTTGACCGGATTCCAGCCCGCGCGGGTGACCCCAGGCCCAGACCCTCTCGGTCCCGCCGGCATCGAGACGCGCGGCCAGCGCGCGGGTCAGGTCGCGGTCGCCGACGGGCATGAAGCAGCTCTCGAGCGACACCGCCTCGGCGCCCAGCCGGTCGGCAGTGTCGAGGAAATCCCACACGCTCCAGCGTTGGGCGGGCAGGGTCTCCAGCCCGGGATAGGCTTCGCCGAACTGGCGGTGGAAGGAATAGGAATCGATGCCGAGTTTCAACGGAATTGCCCCGATTTCAACGATGTGGAATGTTCGGATTGCTCAGGCGGCGATGGCAGAATATACTGGTTCGTATATTTTGCACGGCGCCGCGACGGGCCAGCCAGGATGGAATGTGTGATGTCGGAAGCCGCCGCGACCCCGAAGAAAGCCGCGCGCGCCAAGCGCAAGAACGACCCCGAGGCGGTGCGGCAGGACCTGTTGCAGGTGGCGATCCGCGAATTTGCCGAGCACGGTCTGGCCGGCGCGCGGGTGGATCGCATCGCGGCCAACAGCCGGGCCAGCAAGATGATGCTGTACTATTATTTCGACAACAAGGAGGGGCTGTATATCGCCGCGCTCGAGCAGAGCTATATTCAGATCCGCGAGGCCGAGCGGGATCTCGATATCGACAGCCTGCCCCCGCTCGAGGCCTTGCGCAGCTTCATCCGCTTCACCTTCGAGCGTCACCAGAAGAACCCGGAATACGTCCGGCTGGTGGTGAACGAGAACCTCGCCTTCGGCGAGCACATCCGCAAATCCGAGAAACTGCGCAACCTCAACGCTTTCGCCATGGAGAAGGTGAAGTCGATCTTCGCAAGGGGCGTCGCTGATGGCACGCTGCGGGCGGGCATCGATCCCACGCATTTCTTCATGACGGTCGGTGCGCTGAGCTTCTATCAGGTGTCGAACCAATACACCTTCGCCTCGGTCTTCGATGTGGACATGGGCAGCGAGGCTGCGCTGTCCGAACGGCTGCACCAGATCACCGAGCTTCTGGTGCACGGCGTCGCGCAGGTCCCGGCAGGCTGAGGTCATCGGCCGGCCGGCCCCGGCGCGTCGCGCACGAAGTCGAGGATCCGCCGCAGCTGCGCCTGATACATCGCATGGCCGTCGACGCAGACGAGCCCGGCCCGGCGGGCGCGCGCGATCATCGGGCTCTCGCCCTTCGGCGTCGTCACATCGGCGACGCAGGCGGCGGCGAGGAACTCGGCCTCGGGCGCCGGCAGCGGATCGGCGGGATCAAGGCCCATCGGCGTCGCGTTCAGCACCAGATCGAACCCTTCGGCCTCGGGCAGGGACGGGTGATGGGTGGCGATCCCCTGCCGCAACGCCTCGGCCCGGCCGGGATGGATGTCGCGGATCGTCAGCGCGGCAATCCCGGCTTCGGCCAGTGACAGGGCGATGGGCTTGCCCACGCCGCCCGCGCCGATCAGCAGCACCCGCGCGCCGGCGGGATCGAAGCCCGCGCCGCGCAGGGCCAGCACCATCGCCTCGCCGTCGAAATTGTCGCCGTACCAGCCGCCACCGGGCAGCCGGCGCAGCACATTGACGGCGCCGCAGCGGCGGGCGGCCTCGCTCATCTCCTGCGCGATGTCCTGCGCCTCGATCTTGTGCGGCACGGTGACGATCAGCCCGCCGAGATTCTCGACCGGCCAGAGCGCCTTAGCCAGCCGCCCGAAATCGCCGGGCGGGACCGAGAGCGGCAGGACCATGTCGCCGAGCCCGAGCTTGGCGAACAGCGCGGTCATGGCGCTGGGAGATTTCGCCTGCGTGGTGGGATGGCCCATCAGGAAATGCACGTGGGTCGCGCCGTCGGGCAGGCTCATCGCATCGCTCCGACCAGACCCATGGCGATCTGCGGGAAGGCGATCACCAGCCCCAGCACCACGAGCATGGCGATGATGAAGGGCAGGACGCCGATGACGATGTCGGTCATCTTGCCGGCCGCGTCGCCGTACAGCCGGTGTCGGACACCCTGCAACACGAAGAGGTTCATGCCTACGGGCGGCGTGATCAGGCCCAGCTCGATCAGGATCACCACCAGAATGCCGAACCACACGAGGTCGATGCCCTGCGCCTGCAGCAGCGGCAGGAAGATCGGCACCACGGCGACGACGATCGGCAAGCCGTCCATGACCATGCCCAGAAGGATGAAGATCACGCAGATCACGAGGATCAGCTCCATGCTGCTGAGGCCCAGCGACAGGATCGAGTGCGACAGCGCGCGCGGCACGCCGATGAAGGACAGCACGAACTGCAGAAGAAAGGCGGCGTTGACGACGAACAGGATCATGCCGGTGGTCATCGCCGTCGAGATCAGCGCCTCTTTCAGCATCGGCCAGTTCAGCCGGCGTTTGACGATCGCGATCACCAGCGCGCCGGTCGCGCCATAGGCGGCGGCCTCGGTGGCGGTGGCGACGCCGAGGTAGATCGTGCCGATCACCAGCCCGATCAGCAGCGCGATGGGGATGATGTTCACGAGGCCCGCCAGCTTCTCGCGCAGGGAATAGCGGGTGATGGTCCGCTCGCCCTTCTCGCCGAACAGCGACAGCACGAGGATCGCGCCGATGAAGCCGACCATCATCAGAAGGCCCGGCACGATGCCCGCGACATAGAGGTCGCCGATCGAGACCTGCGCCACCAGCCCGTAGACGATCATGATCAGCGACGGCGGGATCAGGATGCCCAGCGTGCCGCCGGCGGCGATGGACCCCAGCGTGATCCGCTCGTTGTAGCCATGCTGCTTCATCGTCGGCAAGGCGACAGCGCCGATGGTGGTGGCGGTGGCCAGCGACGAGCCCGAGACCGCGGCGAAGACCCCGCTGGCGAGGATGTTGCTGTGCAGAAGGCCTCCGGGCAGGCGGCCGACCAGCCGTGACAGCGCGGCATAGAGGTCATCGGTCAGCCCGCTGCGCAGAAGCAGCTCGCCCATCAGCACGAACAGCGGCACGACGGTCATAGTGACGCTGGAATTGGTGGTCCAGGGGATCTGGCCGAAGAAGTCCCAGACCGGGCCGATGTAGATCAGGCCGGCGATCAGCGCCGTCAGGCCGAGGGTGGTGCCGACATGCAGGCTCGCGGCAAAGCCGATGGCCAGAAGCAGCAGGATCAGCAGAACGGGACCGATCATGCCGGCTCCTCCGATTTTGGGGCGACCAGCGCCAGAACCAGCGCGGCTAGGCCGTAGAGGACGAGGGCGGTGTAGCCGATGGCCGTGATCCCCTGCGGCCAGGCAAGGCGCAGGGTGATCAGCGATTGCGGCACATAGGCGCCGATCGACCAGCTCTCGAGCGTGACCAGCCAGGCGCGCCAGCACAGCACGGCCGAGAAGCCGGTAGTGGTCAGCAGTGCGAGGAACGCGGACAGCCGTGTCATGCCCCGGCCGTAGAGGTTATGCAGCACATCGATGCGCACATGCGCCCCGGCAGCCAGCGCCTGCGCCAGGCTCCAGGTCGCGCCGAAGGCCATGACGAAGGCGGCGATTGTATCGGTCATACCGCTGAACGGCCCGCCCAGCTTGCGGTTGGTGACGTCGATCGTGGTGAAGATGGCCAGCAGCAGGAAAGCCAGCCCGCTGGCGATGGCCATGCCCTCGCTCAGCCGCCGGAGCGCGCGTTCGGTCGCCTGTATCATGATGTGCCTTGGTTCGGTGAAAGTATCATCGGGGCGGCAGTCCGGCCGCCGCCCCGACCTCCTGGATCAGTCGATGGTCACACCGCTGATCGGGCCGATGACGCTGTTGAACGCCTCGACCGCCTCGGGCTCAACCCGCGAGCTCCACATCGGCACCACATGCTCGCGCGCGGCCGCGGCGAGTTCGGGTTGCCACTCGGCCGGGGCCGGGATGGTGATCGACATGCCATGCTCGCGCGCGGCGCTCAGGCCCACCTGGTTGTTGGCATCGCCCAGTCGCCAGCCCTCGTTCGTCAGGTCCTGCGACAGGCCGTCGACGATCTCCTTCAGGTCATCGGGCAGCGCGTTGTAGCTGCGCTGGCCGACGATCACATAGGCGCCGAACGGGGCGAGGTTCACATCGGTCAGGGCCGGCGTCACCTCCCACAGCTGCAGCGCGGTGATCTGGTCCGAGCCGGTCAGCAACCCGTCCATCACCCCGCGCTGAAGCGCCGAATAGACTTCCGAGATCGGCATCGAGATCGGCTCGGCGCCGAAGGCCTCGACATAGGCGGCGAGGCCCGGCGAATAGACGCGGATCTTCTGGCCGCGCAGATCAGCCAGCGAGGTCAGCGGGTTGCGGGTGAACAGATAGGCCGAGTTCCAGGCGAAATTGGCCAGCACCTTGCCGCCGATCTGCGGCTCCAGCGGACGGACCACATCGGTCATCCATTGCGTCATCAGCGCCTTGCCGTTGTCGAAGCTGCTGACCAGACCCGGGATCTCGGTCGCCTCGAGGATCGGCAGGTCGCTCGCGACATAGCTCACATTCGCCTCGGCGATGTCGACGAGGCCGGTGCGCAGGACCCGCAGCACCTCGGTTCCGGTCAGGCCCAGCTCCTGCACGGTGGTCAGCTCCAGCTGGATGCGACCGCCGGTGCGCTGGTCCAGCTGCTCGGCCAGCCAGGCCCATTTGCGATAGCTCTCGCCGTTGGTGTGCATGGCCATCGCCTTCCAGGTGATGACCTCCTGCGCCCGCGCCTTGGCGCCGAACAGTCCGAGACCGGCGGTGCCCGCCGCCAGTTGCATGAAATTGCGACGATCCATGGTGTCCCTCCTGAGGTTCGCGACAGCCCCTCCCGGCTGCGGAGGCATTTCTATACTAACTAGTATGTTTGTAAAGTGGCGAAGCGAAACCCGCATGGGAATGGCCTGCTGGGACAGTTTCTCAGGAGGGCGAATTCGGATGGCACGCCCAGCCCGGCCACCGGAAGGCCTTGTCACAACGTCCATTTTGGGCGGCAGGCGTAACCGAAGCGAGCGTTCCGACGCGGGCCTGAGGGCGCTCCTGCTGGGGTGGGGCCGCCGCCAGACATAGGATCGGCCCTCAGCAAAGGCCGGACGGTGGATTGGCCCTCAGACCAGAATCATCTCACCGGAAAGGCGGCGTCAGGACGTCCCGTCCCGCATCGCGGGCGAGGCGGTGATCATATGCACCAGCTTTCGGGCGGCCTTCCCTCGATCATGCGCATCTCGGCGGGGTCACGCGGGACCTGGCGCGCGCTCACCCTCCCGGGCGCGCAGCCGGGGCAAGACGCCCTTGCGGAACGCCGTAATGGCGGCGCAGCGCCCGGCGCATCGTCCCGGCCGAGGCGAAGCCGCTGCGCAGGGCCACCTGCTCGACCGGAAGATCGGTGCTCTGCAGAAGGCCGCGGGCCAGATCGACCCGGATCGCTTCCACCATCCGGGCGGGGGAGGTGCCGGTCGCCGCGGGAAACTTGCGATGAAAGCTGCGCAAGGATTGGCCGCAGGCCTCGGCCATGACCTCGGCGCGCCAATCGGCGGCGGGATTGGCGAGAACCCGCTCGATCAAGGCCTGATACGGCTCGGCGCTGGCCAGTTGCGCCCGTAACGGCTCGCTGAACTGATCCTGCCCGCCGCTGCGCCGCAGATAGACCACCAGCCGCCGCGCCACCCGGCCCGCCAGCGCCGCGCCGTGATCGCGCTCGACCAAGGCCAGCGCAAGGTCGATCCCGGCCGTCACCCCGGCCGAGGTCCAATACGGCCCGTCTTCGATGAACAGCGGATCGCTCTCGACCCGGATTGCAGGGAAATCGGCGGCCAGCTCGGCGCAGGCGCGCCAATGCGTGACCGCTCGTCGGCCCGCCAGACACCCGCTTTGCGCCAGCAACCGGGCGCCCGTGCAGACCGAGGCCACGCGGTCAGCTCCGGCAATCAGCCCCTCGATCACCCGCATCGCGGCTGGGTCGCGGGCCAGCGGCACCACGCCGGGGCCGCCCGGCAGGATCAACGTCTGCGCCCGTGGCAGCCCCTCGGGCGCTTCCACGACCAGCGGCAGGCCCGAGGCCGAGGTCACCGTTCCCGCGCGCAGGCCGACATAGCGCAGGGCATAGGGGGGATCGGCCCCCTCGTCCGTCGCGGTCGAGAAGACCTGCGCCGGCCCCGCCAGATCGAGTAATTGAAGCCCGTCGAAGCCAAAGAGGTGGAGAATGTGAGCCGTTGGCATGAAACGCCCGTTCTGTGTCATTTACGCCAAATCCTGGTCCGGATTAGCTGACGAAGGGGCCCGCGTCCACAGGCACGACGTCCGCAGGCACGGCGGCCCGTTTCAACGAAAGGCGCGACGATGAACGTGACGATGATCCTTCTGCCCGAGATGGTGGCCCTCGACCTTGTTGGTCCGCATGAGGTCCTCTCGCGCGTGCCGGGGTGGCAGGTCCGGCTTGTGGCGGCGTCGCGGGCACCGGTGCGCGCGGATCGCGGCATGACCATCTTGCCCGATTGCACACGGGACGAGGTGACGGCCACCGATCTGCTGGTCATTCCGGGCGGGGCAGGGGCGGATGTCGCCATGCTGGACCCGGAGTGGATCGCCTTCGTGCGTGCGCAGGTCCTGCAGGCCCGGTACGTTTTCGGCATCTGCACCGGGGCATTTCTGCTGGGGGCCGCGGGGCTTTTGAAAGGGCGGCGCGCCGGGGCGCATTGGCAGGCGCGTGACCTGCTGGCCCAATTCGGCGCGATCCCGGTCGCGGATCGGGTCGTCGTGGACGGGCAGTTCTATACCTCGGGCGGCGTGACCTCGGGGATCGATGCGGCGTTGCAGGTGGTGGCCGACCTCGCCGGGGTGGAGCGCGCGCGGATGATCCAGCTGGCGCTGGAATACGACCCCGCGCCGCCGTTTCCGGGTGGGACGCCCGCGACATCGCCGCAGCCCATCGTCGACGCGGTTCTGGAGGCCGGAAAGGAACGCCGCCAGAGCCGCGAGGCGCAGGTCGCCCGCGCCGCGCGCCTGTTGTGACCGGTCAGGCCCGCATCCAGAAAGTCAGCGCGCCTCGTTCAGGTCTCGATGCAGAGCCTGAGGCGAGGGTGAGGCATCAGAACGGGCTTTCCTCGCCGGGTTGCGAATGCAACCATGGCGCGCAGGCCGTTGGCCTGTCGGGAGGGATGTCAAAGGCTTGGGTATGTTCAGACTGGACGGGAAGATCGCGCTGATCGTCGGATGCGGCGCATCGGGCGAGGGATGGGGCAACGGGCAGGCCATCGCCATCGCCATGGCGCGGCAAGGGGCGGTGATCTTCGGCCTCGACCGCGATCTCGCCGCGGCGGAGCGCACGCGGGATCAGATATTGGCCGAGGGCGGGCAGGCGCAGGTGCGGCAGGCCGATGCGACCTCGGCTGCCGAGATCGAGGCGGCGGTTCAGGCCTGCGTCGCGGCGCATGGACGGATCGACATTCTGGTGAACAACGTCGGCCAATCCGAACCCGGCGATCCCGTCACGCTCAGCGAGGACACGTGGCAGGGGCAGATCGATCTGAACCTCAACACCGCGTTCCTAGGCTGCAAATACGTGCTGCCGGTGATGGAGGGGCAGGGCGGCGGCGCGATAGTCAACGTCTCGTCCATCGCCGGGATGCGGTATATCGGCAAACCGCAGGTCGGCTATGCCGCGGCCAAGGCGGCGCTGATGCAGATGACCAAGACGACGGCAGTGATCTATGCCGAGCGTGGCATCCGCCTGAATTGCGTGGTGCCGGGGCTGATCTTCACGCCCCTGGTGCGGCGGTTGGCCGACAAATACGCCGACGGCGCGTTCGACGCCTTCGTCGAGAAGCGCCACAATCAGGTGCCGATGAAGCGCATGGGCGATGCCTGGGACGTGGCGCATGCGGCACTCTACCTCGCCTCGGACGAGGCCGGCTATGTCACCGCGCAATGCCTCGTGGTGGATGGCGGCATCACCGAGATGACGCCCTGAGCGCGCCCCGCCCCGACCTTTGACACCTTGCCCGGAGAGCCCAATGGCCCGACTGCCCTATCCCGATCTGACCGCCCCCGAAACCGCCCCGCTGGTCGAGCGCATCGTCGCCGAGCGTGGCAAGGTGCTGAACCTCTACCGCATGCTGATGCACTCGCCGGTGGTGGCCGAAGGCTGGCTGAAGCTGTTCACCGCGATCCGCCATCAGGCCAGCCTCTCGGGCCGGCTGCGCGAGATGGTGATCCTGCGCATCGCGGTGATCAACGGCGCGGAATACGAGTTTCAGCAGCACCTGCCGATTGGCCTGCGCGAAGGCCTGACCGGCGACGAGGTCGAGGCCCTGCAGCGCGATGACCTGTCCGGGTTCGCGGCCGCGGATCGCGCGATCCTGGAGCTGTGCGATACGATGACCCGCGACGTTCACGTGCCCGAAGCGATTTTCGCGGCGGCCGCGGCGCATCTGCCAGAGAAGGAGATGGTCGAGCTGGTCGCCACGATTGCCGGCTACAACCTCGTCTCGCGATTCCTGGAGGCCATGGCCATCGACCCCGAGGAGGGCTGACTGGCCTCGGTGAACCCGTTTCTGCGCTTGGAAGGGGGCCCTCAGGCGCGCAGGCGCTGGTTGGTCGGGTCCCAGAGTCCGGCCTGACCGATCACCGTGGCGGGGTAGCGGCGGTCGAAGATCTCGACCTCGAGCGCGGTGCCGGGCTGGTTCAGCGCGGTCTCCAGCATGCCGAGGCCGAGGCAGGCCTGCACCCGGTGCCCCCATGCCGAGGAGGTGATCTCGCCAACGATCCGGCCGTCGTGCCAGAGGTTGGCCATGTAGGTCGCGTCCACCTCGGGGCTGTCGAGGCGCAGCACGGCGAAGCTGGTCGGGCGGGGGTCCTGCTGTTCGCGCAGCAGCGCATCGCGGCCCCGGAAATCCGGTTTCGACAGGTCGACAAAGCGGGCGAGGCCGGCCTGCAACACGCTGTAATCCGTCGAAAGATCGCCCTTCCACGCGCGGTAGCCCTTCTCGATCCGCAGGGCATCGAGTGCGAACATCCCGAAGGGCCGCAGCCCCAGCGGCGCACCAGCTGCCATCACGGCATCCCAGACCGCCGTTGTATCGGCGATACGGCTGTGCAGCTCCCACCCCAACTCGCCGGCGAAGCTGACGCGCGCGAACCAGACCTCGCGCCCCGCAAGGCGGCCTGTCTGGTGGCTGAGCCAGCCCTTCGTCAGGTCAAGCTCCGCCCCCGCCGCCCGCAGGATCTCCCGCGCGGCCGGGCCGGTGAGGATCTGCGTGTCCCAATCGTCGGTCTCGTTGGTCAGGCTGAGGCCGGGGTCCAGATGCGTGCGCAGCCATTCATGGTCATGCAATTCGGCCGTGGCGGCGGTGATCAGGAGGATCTCGTCCTCGGCCATGCGGGCGAGCGACATCTCGGTCACGATCCGCCCCGCGTCATCGGTGAAATAGCCCAGCCCCATCCGCCCGATGGACGGCACCTTGCCGGTGATCTGGCGCGAGAGCCAATCGGCGGCGCCCGGCCCGCTCAGGCGGAAGCGCGAGAAGCCGGGCAGATCGAGGATCCCCGCCGCATCGCGCACCGCTTCGCATTCTTCGCGCACCGCCCCGGCCCAGGGCCCCTCGCGCCGCCAGGTCCGTTGGGCGGCTTCCGAAGTGTCATCGCCCGGCCGCGCGTACCACAGCGCCCGCTCCCAGCCGTTATAGGGCCCGAATTGCGCGCCCAGAGCCGCCACGCGGTCATGCACAGGCGAGAGCTTCTTCAGCCGCCCCTCGGGCCAGACGTGATGCGGGAAATGCACCGCGTATTCATTGGCATAGATCTCCTTGCCCTTGGCGATGGCATAGGCCTCGTCCTCGAAACCGGTGAAGCGGCGCGGGTCGCAGGACCACATGTCCCACTCCGTGCAGCCCTCGGTGATCCATTCCGCCAGCACCTTGCCGGCCCCGCCACCCTGACAGATGCCGAAGGTGAAGACGCAGGCCTCGAAGGCCTTGGGCACTCCGGGCATCGGGCCGATCAGGGGATTGCCGTCGGGGGTATACGGGATCGGGCCGTTGATCACCTTGGTCAGCGTCGCCTGTTCCAGCAGCGGCACGCGGGCCATGGCATCGGTGATCTGGAACTCCAGCCGCTCCAGATCGTCGGGATAGAGCTGGAAGCTGAAATCCTCGGGGAAGGGGTCCTCTGGCGTCGTCCAATGTGCCCGGCAATCGCGCTCATAGGGGCCGAGGTTGAAGCCGAATTTCTCCTGCCGGAGGTAATAGCTGCTGTCCACGTCGCGCAGCAGCGGCAGCTTGTGGCCGACCTCGCCGGACCAGGCCTGCAGCTCGGGGATCGTGTCGAAGAGCATGTATTGATGGCTCATCACCACCATCGGCAGGTCGCGGCCGAACCATTTCGCCACTTCGCGCGCGTAATAGCCGGCGGCGTTCACGACGAACTCGCAGCGGATCTCGCCCTTGGGCGTGGCGATGACCCATTCGTCGCCCTCGCGCCGGGCGCCGGTGGCGGGGCAGAACCGCTCGATCCGCGCGCCCATGCTGCGCGCGCCCTTGGCCAGCGCCTGCGTCAGCTGCGCCGGGTCGATGTCGCCGTCGTTCGGATCATAGAGCGCGCCGGTCAGATCATGCGTCGACAGGAACGGGTACTTGCCCGTCAGATCGCCCGGCGTCAGCAATTCGAGCCCCATGTCCTGCCGCCGGCCCATGCCGACCACGCGGCGGAATTCGTCCAGACGCTCGGGCGTGTGGCCCAGACGGAGCGAGCCCGTGACATGGTAGTTCATCGGGTAGTCAACCTCGCCCGCCAGCCGCCGATACAGATCGGCCGAATAGCGCTGCATGTTCATGATCGACCAGCTCGACGAGAAAGTCGGCACATTCCCCGCCGCATGCCAGGTCGAACCGGCGGTGAGTTCGTTCTTCTCCAGCAACACGCAATCAGTCCAGCCGGCCTTGGCAAGGTGATAGAGCGCCGAGACGCCGACCACGCCGCCGCCGATGATCACCACGCGGGCAGTGCTGGGGAGAGTCATGGGCAGGCCTCGTCTTGGGGTGGAATTGAATTTCAAAACCATGCGAGCGATGAAAATGAAAATCAACGATAGAATTTCACCATGAAGAATTCTTGATGGACTTCCCGGGCCCCGCGCGCGATTCTGCGGCGCCAGATGCAGGGTGTCCCTGCCACGACAAAGGATAGAGGTCAGTGAGCGTCAGCAGTCTCGTCGGATCCGACATCCGTGCGCTTCGGAAGTCGCGGGGCCATACCATCAAGGAGCTGAGCGCGGCGCTCAACCGCTCGGTCGGCTGGCTGTCGCAGGTCGAACGCGGGCAGGCCGTCCCCTCGGTGCAGGACCTGGCCGGGATCGCGACCTTCTTCGACGTGAACATCAGCTTCTTCTTCCGCTCGGCCAAGCAACGGCCTGAGGAACGCGGGCTAGTCCTGCGCGCGAGCGACCGGATGGCCATCGGCTCCAGTGAGAGCGGGCTGACCGAGGAACTGCTCTCGCCCTCGCTGGGTGGCAGTTTCGAGATCATCAAATCGGTCTTCGCGCCGCATTCGAGCAGCGGCGGGATGCGTGCCCCGCGCAAGGCCGAGGATGGGGGCGTTGTCGTCTCAGGGCGACTGACATTGCAGATCGACGACCTCGAAGTCACGCTCGAAGCCGGCGATAGCTTCCAGTTCGCCGAGCGGGAATACGGCTGGCGCAATGAGGGTGACGTGGAAGCGGTGGTGATCTGGGTCATCTCGCCCCCGATCTACTGAGCGCCTTAGAGGGCAGGCTGCACTGGCCGACGTTCCTGCGAAGGCGTAGGGTCAGGCGTTCCCGGATGTGGGTCGCTTTCGCCCCGCACCGCCCAATTGTGCGAGACAACCGCCATGAGACATGACAGCCGCTTGCCCCGTGTCTTGCACGCGCTTCTGCACTTGGGCGGGATGGATCGCCCGGCCACCTCAGACGAGATCGCCGTGATGCTGGCGACCAATTCGGTCGTGGTTCGGCGCACGCTCGGCGGCTTGCGGGATGCCGGGCTGGTGGTGTCGGCCAAGGGTCACGGCGGCGGCTGGACGCTGGCCCGTCCCTTGCACGAGATCTCGCTGTTGGAGCTTTACCGGGCCCTTGGATCGCCAGCGCTGTTCGCGATTGCGCCGGACCGCGAGGATCAGACCTGCCTGCTCGCGCAAGCCGCGAACGCCGCCACGCGGGACGCGCTTGAGGCCGCGCGCGACATCTTCGAGAGCCGGCTGGCTGCTGTCACCGTGGCGGAGATCGTCACCCCGCGTTGACGCGGCCTTGGCCAAGCGATTGCGCGACGCTCGTGTCGTCAGGCCGGCACAGCTTGAGATCCACGAGGCGGGCGTTCTTGACGATCTTCTCGTGGTCGGTGGACCTCCGGTGCCGCCCGTCGCTTGGTCCCGTTGGCTTCGTCGCATGTATGCATTTCGGCCCACGAGCGGCTTGCCTTTCAAGGATCGCCGCCTTGCGTGATGTGTGCCGTTGCGGCTACCCCTAAGGGGAGGGAGGATCCGCCATGCGCGTCGATGTACTGGGATTGCAGGCGTTCATCGCCATCGCGGACCACGGCTCTTTTCGGACGGCGGCGAAGGCGCTGAACCTGTCGCAAACGGCGCTGAGCCACCGCATTGCCAAGATCGAAGCCGATCTGGGCCTGTCCCTGTTCGTCCGCACCACGCGCAAGCTGGCCCTGACGCAGGAAGGCTTGGCGCTGTTGCCGCGCGCGCGCCGGGCCATCGTCGATCTGGAAAAGTCGATGAGCGAGCTGAAACAGCTGGGCCAGTTGCGCCGACAGGAAGTGACCTTGGGCTGCATCCCCTCGCTGGCAACGTCCGTGCTGGCCGATGTGCTGGGCCGCTTCGCCGAGGAGATGCCGCGCGTGCGGGTGCGCGTGCATGACGGCTACGCGCGGGTGATCGCCAGCCAAGTCAATGGCGGGGAAGTGGAATTCGGCCTCGCGGTGCGGATGGGCACCCATTACGAGCTGGAATTCACATCGGTGGTGACCGAGCACTTCGTCGCCGTCTGCCGCCACGACCACCCGCTGGCCGATCGTGATTCCGTTACTTGGGCGGAGCTGGCAGATCACCGTCTGATCGGCAACACCGTCATTGCGCAGGCGCTGCGCATGAGCACGTTGCAGCCCTATTACGAGTTCGAAGCCGAGCAGATCTCGACCGCCGTCAGCTTCGTGAAGCACGGGCTTGGGGTGACCCTGTTGCCCGCTTTCGAGCAATACCAGCCCGGTTATCAGGATCTGCGCAAGCTTCGGGTGACCGACCCTGAGGTCACGCGCGAGATCGGCTTCATGACGCGCCCTGACATGCCGCTCTCCAATCCCGCACGGGTGTTGATGGCGCATATCACGGCACAGCTGCAGGACATTGCCGCGCGCGAGGCAGCCGACCAGAACCGGTGACCCTTCGGGTCGTAGGCCGGCTATTGATGCATTTCCTGCACATATTCTCCAATTCTTCGCGTTTGTCTTTCTGTATACATTCGCCAAGTCTGTCCGCAGGAGGACCGCCCTTTCGAGAGGCGGATCGGGATGGAGGAAACGGCATGGCGTGTCACGCTTTGCGACAGGGCTCAGACCCTTTGTCAGCGGAACCGAGGGCTCATCTTGCTCTGCCAGAGTTGTTCGATGGCGCCCAGGTCGTCTGGCTGGCCGGGCGAAATCAGCACCTCGGGGTCGAAGCGCATCCAGGGCTGCGCGCTGTCGGTCCAGATATGTGCGGCCGGTCGCAGCCAGCTGGTATCGTCCAACGTGCCGCCGCGCAGGTGACAGAACTCGGTACCCGGCCTCGCGTTGAAGATCCGCGCGCCGCAGCCGGGACAGAACACGGTTTCAGAGGTCGTGCCCCTCTCGGTCTGACGCATCCGGGTCTGAACCTCACCGCTCAGGGTCAGATCCGCCCGGCGCACGCGCAGCGACTGGCCGAAGGCGCTGCCCGACTGCCGCTGGCATTGATGGCAATGGCAGGCGAACAGCAGGATCGGCGCCGAGCCGAGCCGGTAGCGCAACGCCCCGCAAGCACAGCCGCCTTCCAGCGGCAAGTCGATGGTCGGGCGTTCGGTATCGGGGGTCATGGCGTGCTCCGGTCTGGACGGGGAGCCGCCATGTGAGCAAGAGGCGCTGCGCCTGACAAGATACAAAATTATCAAAGACTTGCAGCCTTTCTTTGATCGGGAAGGGATCGGATTCTGGCTGCTTGGACATACCCAGATCACCGTCATTCAGGGAGGAGACGACATGATCCAAGGACGTCTAAAAGGGCTGATCGCGACCAGCGCGATCGTTGCGGCGGCGGCATTGCCGGCGACCGCGCAGGTGATTGACCTTGAGGGGAACACGGTCACCATCGTCCATAACGCTTCGCCCGGCGGCTCGACGGGCCTGACGGCCCAGCTGGCGGCCGATGCCTGGACGCAGACGATGGCGGGCAACCCGACGATGGTGGTGCAATCCGTCGAAGGGGGCGCTCTGGCGCGAGGCATCCTGCAGGTGATGAACGCGCGTCCCGACGGGCGCACCATCGGTTGGGTGGCCTGGCAGGGCTCGACCCGGATCCTCGACCCTGAGGATCGGCAGATCCCGTTCCAGGATTTCGGCCTGATCGGTGGGGTCGGGGGCATGACCTTCATCGCCCATACCTCGGCCGCGCCCGACCGGGGCATGAACGAACCCGCCGATCTGCCAAATCTGGAGCATTACCGCTTTGGTGGCTATTCGCCGCGCTCGGGCCCCGCGATCCGCACGGCGGTGGCGATGGACATGCTGGGGGTCGATTGGTCCTTCGTCTCGGGCATGTCGGGGGATACCCCGCTGGAGGCCGCCCGCCAGCGCGGCGAGATCGACGGCTATCCGGTGACGGCGGTCTATTACCAGCAGACGATGCGGGACGGTGTGGTGGCCGATGGCAGCGATATCCCACTGTTCTACTTCAGTCCGCCCAACGAGGACGGCACCGGTCTGTCGGTCGATCCGAACCTTGAGGGGATCTTGCCGTTCGACCAGTATTTCACCCAGGTGACCGGTGCAGCGCCCGAAGGGCCGGGTTGGGAGATGATCCAGTACCACGCCCGCGTGACCGATCCGATCAACTGGCTGGTCGTGGCCCCCCCGGGCACACCCGAGGAGCATCTGGCGATGCTGCGCGAGAGCTTCGCCGAGGCCGTGCAGAGCGAGGAATTCCAGACCCGCGCGGCCGAACTGCTGGGTCAGGTGCCGACCATCTCCTATTATGAGGATGTGCAGGCCATCGTCGACGAAATCGCCGCAACGCCCGAGGCGATGCGCGACCTGCAGCGTGAGTATATCGCGCGGATGGAACGCTGACGCCCTCGGGGGCGCGGCTGACCCGCGCCCCCGATCCGCGCAGTGACGGGAGACATCATGGATTCGCTTCTCGCCGGGATCGCCCTTGCCACGCAGGGGACGACCCTTCTGTATCTCATGCTGGGGGTCCTTCTGGGGCTCTGGTTCGGCGCCATTCCGGGTCTGGGCGGGGTCACGGCGATGATCCTCGTGCTGCCCTTCACCTTCGGGATGGAGCCGCAGGCGGCCTTCGCGCTGCTGCTCGGTGCGCTGGCGGTTTCGACGACCTCGGACACGATCTCTTCGGTGATGCTGGGCATTCCCGGCACGATCGCCTCGCAGGCGACGGTGCTGGACGGCCACCCGATGGCCAAGCAGGGCCGCGTGCTGACCGCTTTCGGCGCGGCCTTCACCGTCTCGGCAATCGGCGGCGTGATCGGCGGCATCGCACTGGCGATCAGCCTGCCGATCATGACCTGGCTGGTGCTGACCTTCGGCGCGCCGGAATTCTTCGTGCTGTCGCTGATCGGCCTTGTGATGGTCGGGGGCGTCAGCGGCAATGCGATCGGCAAGGGCATCGCTGCCGGCGCGCTGGGGCTGCTTTTGTCGCAGATCGGCTATCCCGTCGCCGCCTCGGATCCGCGCTACTGGTTTGACCAGATGTTCCTGATCGACGGCCTGCCGCTGGTGCCGGTGGTGATCGGCCTGTTCGGCATCCCCGAGATGATGCAGCTCGGGACCTCGGGCGGGGCGCTGGCGTCGCAACGCTTCGAGAAGGCCGAGGACGACAGCCTCATGGCCGGCGTCCGCGCCGCGCTGGCAAACCGCTGGCTGGCCATGCGCTGCTCGGTGCTTGGCACCTATGTCGGCATGCTGCCGGGCCTCGGGGCGTCGGTCGTCGACTGGCTGGCCTATGGCCACGGCGTGCAGAGCGCCAAGGACCGCAGCCAGTTCGGCAAGGGCGACGTGCGCGGCGTGATCGCGCCCGAAGCTGCGAACAACGCGACGCTGGGCGGCTCGCTGATCCCGACGCTGGCCTTCGGTATCCCGGGCTCGGGCGCGATGGCGATCCTGCTGGGGGCGATGACGATCCATGGCCTCGTGCCGGGGCCGGCGATGCTGCAGCAGCATCTGCCGCTGACGCTGAGCATGGTCGTGTGCATCATCCTCGCCAATATCGTCGGCGCCGGCGCGCTGATGCTGTGGTCGAAACAAGTCGCCCGCGCGGCCTTCATCGATGGCAATCTGGTGGTGCCGGCGGTCTTCGTGTTCCTCGTCATGGGCTCGTGGATCGGCCAGCCCGAAATCCTGACGCTGGTGGCGCTGCTGGTGATCGGCCTTCTGGGCTTTGCCCTGCATGCCGCCGGCTGGCCCCGTCCGCCCTTGATTCTGGGGTTCGTGCTGGGGCCGGTGATGGAGAATTCGCTGGCGATCACCGCGCAGGCCTACACGCTGACCGAAGTCCTTTCGCGTCCGTCGATCCTGATCCTGATCGCGCTGTTGCTGCTGATCTTCATCGGCGCCGCGAGGGCCATCGCCAAACGCCGCAACGATTTCAAGATCGAGATCGGCGCGTCCGCCAGCCGGGGCAGCCTGATGCTGTCGCTGGCGCTGGGGATCGGCTGTATTGCGCTGTTCGTCTGGGCCTTTGATCAGGCACAGGAGTGGAGCTTCCTCAGCCGCGTCTTCCCGATGGCGATCTGCTCGGTCGGCGCTGTGGTCGCCCTCGGCTGTGCGGTTCAGGACTTCCGGACGCTGCGCCGCTATCAGCCGACGGGCGCCGAGGACACTCTGGCGGGCTTCTGGCGCCATCACCGCCGCGAGGTGCTGATCTTCGTGATCTTCGCGGTGACGATCGCACTGGTGCCGGTGCTGGGCCTTGCCGGCGCAATGTTGGCCTTCACCGCCCTCTATCTGCTGGGCTGGGGCCGCTTCGGCTGGCTGACCGCCGTCCTCTACACCGCCGGCGTCGGGGCGTTCCTCTACGTCGTCTACCACCGGATGCTGCACGTCCCCTTCGTGCCGCCCTTCTTCCTGTCCTGAACCGGAGTTTCCGATGACAACCCAGACCCTTGATCAGGCCGGGACGCCGGCTGCCACGCGGGGGGCGCGCATCGATTGCGACGTGCATCCGCGCCTGCCTCGCCGCTTGGATCTTGCCCCGCATGCTCCGAAATACTGGGCCGAGATGTTCGACTACCGGGCCATCGACCGGCAGGAGCTGATGACCTACGCGACCTCGACCCTGCCGTTGCGCCCGGATGATCCGGCGGTGCAGGCGGATGCGGCCGGGCTGGCGCGGGCGCATCTGGACCCGATGGGCGTGGATGCGGCGATCCTGAACGTCCTGTCCGGGGCCCATGCCGCCTATGACCCCTATCTGGCCACGGCCATGTGCGAGGCCACGAACCGTTGGCTGGCCGCGGAATGGCTGGATCGAGACCCAAGGTTGCGCGCCTCGGCTCTCGTGCCGTTCCAAAACCCTGAGGCCGCGGTGGCCGAGATCGAACGCTTGGCACAGGATCGCCGCTTCGTGCAGATCCTTGCCGTTCTGGGCGGGGAGAAGCCGCTCGGCAGGCGGGAGTACTGGCCGATCTACCGCGCGGCGGCCGAGCATGGCTTTGCGCTCGGCGTGCATCCGGGCGGCACCAATCGCCATTCGCCCGGCCAGTCGGGTTTTTCCGCCACGCGGGTCGAAGAGGTCACCCTGCACATCCAGACCTTCGCCAGTCAGGTCGCCAGCCTCGTGGCCGAGGGGGTGTTCAACGAGTTTCCCAGCCTGCGCGTGGTGCTGATGGAGAGCGGCATCTCGTGGCTGCCGGGGCTGATGTGGCGGATGTCGAAGGACTGGAAAGGCGCGCGCATCGAGGTGCCGTGGCTGGAGCGCCCGCCGATCGAGATCATCACCCAACATTTCCGCGTGACCACCCAACCGTTCGACGGCCCCACTGATCCCGCCGTGGCGGCGCGGGTGCTGGATCAACTGCCGGATGCCGGCATGTTGCTGTGGTCCTCGGACTTTCCCCATCGCCATGTTGATCGCGGCCTGCCCACGGGCCTTCCCGAGGCGCTGCATCCCGGCGTCCGGGGCGGCAACGCGCTGGCCACCTATGACCGATTGGAGCTGACCCATGTCTGAGACCATGACCAAGGACCTGTCGGGCGCGACCCCGGTCGCCCGTTCGAAGCAGCCCGTGGTGGATTGCGACATCCACCCCGCCTACCGCTCGCCCGAGGAACTGGCGTCCTACCTGCCAGCCCGCTGGCGCCAGCACGTCGCGGATTTCGGCATTCACTCGCCCTCGCCACTGGTCGGCGCGCTGCCCTATCCGCGCCTTGCCCATGGCATGCGGCAGGACAGCTATCCGCCCGTCGGCGGCCCGCCGGCCTCGGACCTGCCGTTCCTGCAAGAGCAGCTTCTCGATCCGCTGAACATCACTTTCGGCATCCTCCAGCCGCTCAGCGCCGGCCACGGAGCACTGAACCACGGGCTGGGTGAAGCGCTGTGCGCGGGCACCAACGATTGGCAGGTGGAACGCTGGCTGGACCCCGAACCCCGCCTGCGTGGCTCGATCGCGGTGATGCAAGAGGATCCGCAAGCCGCGCTGCGCGAGATCGAGGTCCGGGCCAAGGACAAGCGCTTCGTGCAGATCTCGATCACGCCGCGTCCGGCCGAGCCTGCAGGCAGCCGCCGCTATTGGCCGATCTTCGAGGCGGCCGAGGCCTTGAACCTGCCCATCAGCATGCATTCCGCCGCCTTCGGCAACCGCGCCAACACCGGATCGGGCTGGACGTCCTTCTATATCGAGGAACACTTCGCCTTCTCGCATGCGGCCCAAGCGGCGCTGGCCAGCATGATCTTCCAAGGCGTGTTCGATCAGTTCCCCAAGCTGAAGCTGATCCTCGTCGAGGGCGGCTTTGCCTGGCTGCCGCCCACCGTCTGGCGCATGGAGCGCGAGTTCGACCGCTACCGCGGCGAGGTGCCGGACCTGAAGCGACGCCCGGCCGAGTATGTGCGCGACCATGTCTGGCTGACCACGCAACCGGTTGAGGAGCCTCCGAAATCCAGCCAGTTGAGCGATCTGATCGACTGGATCGGCATCGATAGGCTGCTGTTCTCGACCGACTATCCGCATTGGGATTTCGACCACCCGGATTACGCCTTCCGCGTGCCGCTGACGCCTGAACAACGGGCCAAGCTGATGCACGACAACGCCGTCGGCGTCTTCAACCTCAGCTGACGAAGGAACAGGCAGAGATGACAGAACATGTGGTTTGCCGGCTGGACGAGATTCCGGTCGGCTCGGCGAAGCGTGTCTCGATCGGCCCGCGCGACATCGCCATCTTCAACGTGGGTGGAAAGCTCTCGGCGATTGCCAACCGTTGCCCGCATGAGGGGGCGCAATTGTGCCTCGGGCGGGTGTCCGGCTCGGCGCGGGCCGACCGCCCCGGCCAGCACCGGCTGGAGCGAGAGGGCGAGCTGGTGCGCTGTCCGTGGCACGGCTGGGAATTCGATCTGGCGACCGGCAAGTCCTATTGCGACCCTGAGCGCATGAAGGTGCGTTCGTTCGAGGTCAGCGTGAAACCCGGCGATACGCTGGCAGAAGGCCCCTACCAGATCGAGACCTTTGAGGTCTCCGTGCGCGACGCCTATGTGGTGCTGACGCTGTGATCGGGGTGGATGTGCTGATCATCGGTGCGGGTCAGGCGGCGGCGTCCTGTGCGGCGCGGTTGCGGGCCGAGGGGTTCGACGGCTCGATTGCCGTCCTTGGTGCCGAAGAGGCCCCGCCCTACCAGCGTCCGGCGCTCTCCAAGGCCTATCTGACCGGCGCCATTGGCCGCGAGCGCCTGTTTCTGCGTCCCGAAGCGTTCTATCCCGACAACGGGATCGACCTGCGCACGGGCTGCCGCGTGACCGGGATCGACCCCGCCGCGCGGCGCGTCATACTGGCCGATGGCGGGTCACTGACATGGTCACGGGCGCTGGTTCTGGCGACGGGCTCGGTGCCCCGGCGCTTGCCGGCCGCAATCGGCGGTGACTTGGCCGGGGTGCATGTGTTGCGCGATCTCGTCGATGCCGATGGCCTGTCGCCGGCCCTTGAAGCCGGGCGGCGGGTGCTGGTGGTCGGCGGCGGTTATGTCGGCCTTGAGGCGGCGGCGGTCTGCGCGAAACGCGGGTTGGCGGTCACCCTGATCGAAGCCACACCGCGCATCCTGCAACGGGTCGCAGCGCCGGAAACCGCCGATTACTTCCGCGCCTTGCACCATGGTCAAGGCGTCGATCTGCGAGAAGGCGTGGGGCTGGCCCGCTTGGTCGGTGATGCCGGGCGGGTGGTCGGGGCGGAACTGACGGACGGCACCACCTTGCCGGTGGACTTGGTGATTGCGGGGATCGGCATCACGCCCGATACCGCGCTGGCCGAGGCTGCTGGCGTTGCGCTCGACAACGGGATCGCCGTGGATGCCGAGTGCCGGACATCCATTCCCGGCATCTGGGCGGCGGGCGATTGCGCCTCGTGCCTGTTCGAGGGGCAGCGCATCCGCCTTGAAAGCGTCGGCAATGCCGTGGACATGGGCGAGGCTGTCGCGCGCAACATCCTCGGGGCGGGGTTGGCGTACGGCCCCAAACCGTGGTTCTGGTCCGACCAGTTCGACGTGAAGCTGCAGATCGCCGGCCTGAACATTGGTTATGACGCCCTGCATGTGCGCGCTGGGGATCGGGGGGCTCGGTCGCATTGGTATTATCGCAAGGGACGCCTCATTGCGGTCGATGCGATGAACGATCCGCGCGGCTATATGACGGGCAAACGGCTGATCGAGAGCGGCGTTTCCCCCGATGCCGCGCTGCTCGCAGACCCGACGACCGACCTGCGTGCCCTGATGCGGGCCTGACAGCGCGGCCTCGGTCGAAGCCGCGTCAGGTCACCCGCGAGAACCCCGTCCCGAGCCGCCGGTCGCGATCACAGGTCGGGATCGAGATGGCGGTAGTGATCCGCCCAAGGGCGCGCCTGCTCGAAGCAGGCCGCCGCCCGCATGACCTCCAGATCCTGATAGCGCCCGCCGATGATCTGAAGTCCAACCGGCAGGCCTTCTGCAAGGCCCGCGGGGATTGAGGCGGCGGGGTTGCCGGTCAGGTTGGTCAGATAGGTGAGGCACCAGCCGATCAGGGGATTGACCGACTGGCCATTGATCGCGACCGGGCCGGTGGTCTCGCCCTTGGGCCCGTTGGGCACCGGCAAGGCGGCTGTCGTCGGCGACACGATCAGGTCGACAGTCTCGAAGGCCGCGGCGAAGGTGTCGTAGATCTGGCTGCGCAGCATCTGGTCGTGCTGCATGTCGGTGTAGGACTGGGTCCGCACCACCTCCATCCAGTAGAGCAGGGGCTCGGGCAGTTGATCGGCATGATCGCGGATCAGGTCGATGCCGCTTGCGCGCAACCCGTCTACCATGGCGAAGGAGCCGGCCGAGATCAGGCGGCACCACAGATCGCTCAGGCTGCGCTGATCCATCGGCATGCGGATGTCCAGTTCGATCACCTCGGCCCCGCAATCGCTGAATGCCTTGATGGCCTGTTCGACCACGGAGGCAACCTCGGCCTGCACCGGATAGACGCCGAAATCGCGGGTGTAGCCGATCCGCGTGCCGCGCAGGGACTGGGGCTGCAGCGCGCTGAGGAAATCGACGGGCTGCGGATTGCTGAACGGGTCTCGGGCGTCGTGACCCGAGAGGACGGACATCGCCAAGGCGAGATCCTCGACCGAGCGCGCCACCGGACCTTCGTAGACGAAGGGCGAGGTGCCGCCGAAGGCATTGGGGCGCATCACCATCGGCACCCGCCCCTGCGAGGGCTGGAAGCCCGCGATGCCGCACCACGAGGCCGGGATGCGGATCGAGCCGCCGCCATCCGACGCCCCGGCCACCGGCACGATCCCACTGGCAACCGCCGCCGCGCTTCCGCCAGAGGATCCGCCGGTGTTGCGCGTCAGGTCGAACGGATTCTTCGACGCGCCGTACAGGGGATTGTCCGTCGCCGCATTGAACCCGAGGACCGGCGCATTGGTCTTGCCGAGGAGGATAGCATCCGCCGCCTCCATCCGTTGCGGATAGGTGCTCCAGAACTCCGGGCGGAACGATTGCAGCGCTGCCACGCCCCCCATTGTCGAAGGCCAGCCCGGCTTGAAGTCGAACAGGTCCTTCATCAGCGTCGGAACGCCTGCCATCGCGCCGACACGCTCGCCCTTGGCAATCCGCTGGTCCAGATCGGCCGCCTGTTTCCGCGCGCCGTCGAAATCGGTGAAGATGACGGCGTTCAAAGCGGGATTTCTGCGCTCGATCCGGTCGATCGCCGCGTCGATCATCTCGACCGCCGAGACCGCGCGGCTTTGCACCAGCCGAGCCGTTTGCGTGGCGCTCAGCGCGTCTTCGTCCAGAATTTTCATCAGCCTGCTCCGTCACGGCGGCCGTCAGCGGCCACCCGGTCCAAGGCTACGATGCGCGGCGACACGACCGCTTTGCCCAGAGTGACAGTCTGGTGACGGGACTGGTCTCGGGCTGCCATTCCGGCAACGCCCGGTCCGACCGCAAGACCCTCGCGGCCGATCAGCCGTCGAAGCGATACCGCTGGCCGGCGCGGATGTTCGATGGAGGCACGCCGTACATCGCGCGGAAGGCCTTGCTGAAATGCGACACGTCCTTGAAGCCGCATTGCAGGGCAATGTCGGTGATCCGGTCGTCCCTTGCGTCGGACAAAAGGCGGTAGGCGGTCTTCAGGCGCTGATCCCAGAGCCACTGGATCGGCGTCGTCGCGTCATGGGCGAACAGCCGGTACAGGGTCCGGGGGGCCATCGAGCGGGCCTGCGCGATCGCGTCGACATCAAGCTCGGGGTCATTCATGCGGGCCAGCATGAAATCCTTCACCTCGCTGAGCCGCCGCTCCGCCCGCGCAGTCGGGGCGTGATCGCCGATCGCGGTATCGATCGTGGCAGAGAGGATATCCAGCAACGAGGCCCCGATCCGGCGATCGAGGCTGTTGTCGCTGGAGGCCGACAGATCGAAGAGCTGCCGCACCATCGAGCCGGTCATCGGCGCCATCCGCGTCGTCCCCGAGATCTTCTGCGCTGCCTTGAGCTCGATGTCATGCGAACGCGCCTCCAACAGCGGGCGCGGGATCATCACCATTACCGCATGGGCCAAGGGGCCGAAATGCAGATCGAAGGGGCGCGCCTGATCCTGCAGAACCATGTCGCCGGCCCGAAGGGTGAGCTGACGGCCGTTCTGATCGAGCCCGGTCGTGCCTTCCAGCATCAGCCAGAACATGAAGCAATCGCGCTGATCCTTGCGGATGTTCGCCTGCCGCCGCGTGACATGAATGGTGTCGTCGCCCCGGGTCGAGGACCAGATCTCGTCGAAGGCCAGATCGCCGAACTCGCGGATCACGACCCGCGCCTTGAAGCCACGTTCGGCGGGCGCGTTACTCTCCGTTATCGAGAACTGACGGCAAGTCACATGGTGCCAATGCTCGAAACTGTCTTCAGGTTTAACGGCAACAATCTCTGTCATGCTGTCCATCTCCGGGTCCGGCGCCTCCATCGCCGGGATGTTTCAGACATGGATGCTAAGGCCAGTCCAGCGCATGAGGCAAGGGACATGCGCCGACCCGTCGGCACTGCCTTGCGGATTGGCAGGCGCAGACCAAGGAGGTCATAAAATTGTCACCTACGGCAAAGCGGCTCGTCGACGCCGGGGCCTAGGCTTTCCGGGTCAGCGATCCTTTGATCGGCCGCGCCACAGGGGTGGAGGCCGGGGATCGCCCAACCCAAGGAGACCCCCCATGGCCATGCAGATCGACCAGTTCGATCCCCGGACGACCGCCGTCATCGTCGTCGACATGCAGAATGACTTCATTGCTTCGGGCGCGCCGCTGGAGACGCCGATGGGCCGCGCGCTGCTGCCGACCCTGTCGCGGCTTCTGGACCATGCGCGCCAAAGCGGCATGAGCGTGATCTACACCACCCATGCCCACCGCAAGAGCGGCTGCGACATGGGCATGTTCGCCGAGATTTATCCGCCGATCGCCGATCGGGCCGGCCTGATCGACGAGACCTCGGGCATCGAGATCTATCCGGCCGTTGCCCCGCAAGGCGACGAGATCGTCATCAAGAAGCACCGCTACAGCGCCTTCTTCGGCACCGACCTCGACATCATCCTGCGCTCGTCGGGGATCAAAACCGTGGTGGTCACAGGTGTCACCACCGAGAATTGCTGCCAGTCCACGGCACGCGACGCGATGTTCCTCGGCTATCACGTCGCCTTCATCTCGGACGCGACCGGCACCTATGACTATCCCGATGCGGGCTTCGGGCCGATCCCCGCGCAGGACGTGCACCGCGTCACGCTGGGAATCCTCGCCGTCTCGACCGCGCATGTGATGACTACGGACGCGCTGATCCAGAAAACGATCGCTGCCTGAACAGCGACCCATCCGGAAACGGAGGGCGGTCGCGTGCCGCCCGGTCCGTTTCCCAACCAACAGGGACCATCATGACGGACACCAACACGACAACCAAAGCCAGAGGATCGACCGGCCTTTCGCGCCGCCGCTTCACCTCGCTCCTGCTGGCCTCCGGGGTCTCGGCTCCGGCGATCCTGCGCGCCTCGGGCGCACGGGCGACCGATAGCGTGAAGATGGCCGCGCTCCTCGACCTCTCGGGCGGGCTCGACATCTATGGCCGGCCCATGCTCATGGCGATGGAGATGGCGGTCGAGGAGATCAACGCGACCGGCGGGCTGAACGGCAAGCCGTTGGAGCTGATCACCTATGACACCCAGTCGAACATGCAGCTCTATGCGCAATACGCGCAGCAGGCTGCGCTGCAGGATCAGGTGGATCTGGTGCATGGCGGCATCACCTCGTCCTCGCGCGAGGTGATCCGGCCGATCCTGAACCGCTACAACACGCTCTACCTTTATTCGACGCAATACGAGGGCGGGGTCTGCGACCGGAACACCTTCTGCACCGGCACGACGCCGGCGATGACCAGCAAATCGCCGATCCCCTATACGATCGACATGTGGGGCCCGAAATTCTACTCGATCGGGGCGGATTACAACGCGCCGCGCATCATGTCGGACTGGAGCCGGACCTTCGGCGAACAGGCGGGCGGTGAGCAGGTCGCCAATGATTTCTTCCCGCTGAACGTCACCGAATTCGGCGCGCTGATCACCAAGATCCAGCAGGCGCGGCCGGATTTCGTCTGCTCGGCGCTGATTGGGGCTGCGCATCTGGGCTTCTACCGGCAATGGGCGGCGGCGGGGATGCTGTCCGAGATCCCGATCTTCTCGTTCACCTTCGGCTCGGGCAACGAGCACATGATGCTGCCGCCCGAAGAGAGCGAGGGGATCATCACCCCCTGCTCGTATTTCCAGGAGATCGACAGCGCGTTGAACCGCGACTGGGTCTCGCGCTATCACGCCCGCTATGGCGACGACGCGCCCTATCAGAACAACGTGTCGATCGGCGGCTACGAGGGGACCTGGCTTTGGGCGACGGCGGTGCGCAATGCCGGCACGGCCGAGCGCGAGGCAGTCATCGAGGCCATGGAGGCCGGCACCAGCTGGACCGGCCCCGGCGGCACGCTGACGATGAACGCGGCCAACCACCACAGCTCGCGCGACATCTTCTTCGGTCGCTGCACGGGCGGGGCCTGGGAGCCGTTCCACACCTGGGAGAACCAGCAGCCCTCGGACACCGACGGCCGCTGCGACCTGATCGCCAACCCCGGCCAGAACGTCCAGTTCGGCGCCGAATGAGCCGGGTCTTGGTCGGGGTTCCGGATCTGGGCCCCGATCTGACCGGAACACGAGCAAGCGGGTAATGCCATGGACCTAGTCCTCATCCTCACGCTTCAGGGGGTCGTCGCGATTGCGACGATCCTGCTGTTCAGCATCGGCCTTGCGATCATCTTCGGGATGATGCGGGTCATCAATCTGGCGCATGGCGAGTTCATGATGATCGGTGCCTATGGCGCGGTGAAATCGCATGAAGCCGGCCTCAACCTCTGGGTCGCGATGCTGGTCGTCGCGCCGCTGGTCGCGGCTCTGTTCGGCCTCGTGGTCGAGCGCGTGCTGATCCGCCATCTCTATGGCCGGCTGATCGACACGCTGCTGGCGACCTGGGGTTTGAGCCTCTTTACCGTCGGCGTCGTCACCATGATCTTCGGCAATACCACCAGCGGCGTGCCGACCCCGCTCGGCACCCTCAGGATCGGCGATTACGGGCTGGGGCAGTACAACCTCGTCATCGTGGGCGTGACCCTTCTGGTGCTGGCGCTGGTGGCGCTGGTGCTGAAGCGGACCTCGGCCGGCGTTCTCGCCCGCGCGACGATGCAGAACCCCGAGATGATCGCCGCGCTGGGATACAATCCGCGCCGCATCTATGCCGCCACCTTTGCCATCGGTTCGGGCCTTGCCGGCCTCGCCGGCGGGCTCCTCGCCCCCCTGACCGGCGTCATTCCGGCGATGGGTGTGGCCTTTGTTGCCAAGGCCTTCATCACCGTCATCTCGGGCGGCGCGGCTGTTATCCTCGGCACAGGCACCGCCGCCGCGATCTACGGCGTGATCTCGCAATCGGTCACCTATGTGTCGACCTCCGTCATCGGCGAGGCCTCGCTGTTCCTCGCCGCCATCATCCTTCTGCGTCTGCTGCCCAACGGCTTCGCCGGACGCTTCTTCAAGGGAGGCGTGTGATGCCGCAAACCTTCGCCCCTCGTCACGCCGGCACGCTGGCGACCAGCGTGCTGATCCTTGGCGCAGCTGTTGTGCTGCCGCAGACGCTTGGCCTGTTCACCCTGCTGCAGCTGACGGTCTATGCCGTCATGGCGATCCTCGCGCTGAGCCTGTCGATCACCTGGGGCCTTGGCGGGGTCCTGTGCTTCGGGCAGGCGGCCTTCTTCGGCCTCGGCGGCTATACCTACGCCGTTGCTGTCACCAATTTCGGCGAGAGCACCCTGCCGATCCTGCTGGCAGTGCTGGTGCAGGCGCTGGTGGCCCTGTGCCTTGGCTGGTTCATGTTCATGGGGCGGCTGTCGGATCTCTATGTCGGCGTCGTCACCCTGTGCACCTCGCTGATCCTGTTCAACTTCGCCAATTCCACCTCTGACCCCTGGTATCGGATCGGCAGCGCCGCTCTCAACGGTTTCAACGGGATGCCTGCGATCCGGGGGATCAACATCCCCTTCCTGCCGGGCGCACTGCTGTCGCCGGTGCAAAGCTTCGTCCTGACGATGCTGGCACTGCTCGCGGTCTATCTGCTGTGCAAGACCATCGCCGGCTCCAGCTGGGGGCGCGTCGTCGCGGCCACCCGCCAGAACCCGCTCAGGGCCGAGCTGATGGGCTATGACACGGCGCGGGTGAAGCTGGGGATCTTCGTCATCGGCAGCGCCGTCGCGGGGTTTGCCGGCTGCCTGTTCGTCAACTGGAACGGCTTCGTCTCGCCCGATGTCTTCGGCCTGTCGATGTCGGCGCAGATCATGATCTGGATGATCGTCGGCGGCCGCGAGACCTTCGTCGGGCCGATCGTCGGCGCCTTCGCGCTGCAGGCGCTCGTCTCGCGGCTGGGCGTCGGCAGCGAGATCAACGCCAATGTCGTGCTGGGCGGGCTGCTGATGATCTTCGTCGTGCTGGTCCCTCGCGGGATCCTGCCGACGGTCAGGGACGGGCTTCTGTCATTGGGTCGCAAATGGGGGCCGGGCAAGACCCGCGAGGTGAACTGAGATGCTGAACACGGAAAATCTGGTTGTGCGGTTTGGCGGGGTCTTCGCCCTGGGCGGGGTCGATTTTGCCATGACGAAAGGCGAGGTCCATTGCCTCGTCGGTCCCAACGGGGCCGGTAAGAGCACCTTCTTCAAGGTCGTGACCGGGCAGATCGCGCCGACCTCGGGCCGCGTGAGCCTGGGGGGCAGCGACATCACCGGCGAGGGCAGCGCGCAGATCGTCCGCAGGGGGATCGGCATCAAGATGCAGACGCCGCAGCTTTTCGACGACATGACGGTCGAGGACACGATCTGGCTGGGAGCCTATCGCGGCCGCGGCAAGGCCCATGCCCGGCGCCGCACGGCAGAGCTGCTCGACGAGCTGCGTCTCGGTGAAGTGGCACGGGCCGAGGTGGGGAAGCTGGCGCATGGCCTGCGCCAGCGCGTCGAGATCGCCTCGGTCCTCGCGGGCGATCCTGAGTTGATCCTCCTCGATGAACCGGCGGCAGGGATGAGCGATGCCGATGTCGATTTTCTCGCCGCGCTGATCCTGCGCCTGCGCGGGCAGCACAGCTTCCTCGTGGTCGAGCATGACATGCGCTTCATCCGCATGATCGCGGACCGGGTGACGGTGTTCCACAACGGCAAGATCTTTCTCGAAGGGCGCAGCGACGCGGTCCTGTCGGATCAGGGGGTGAAGGACATCTATCTGGGGAAAGGCAAGGCTCATGCTTGAGGTTCAGGCACTGCACAGCGGCTATGGCCGCATCCCGATCCTGAACGGGGTCAGCCTCACGCTGGGACAGAGCGAGATCCTTGGCGTCCTTGGCCACAACGGCGCCGGCAAGACGACGCTGATGCGCGCCATCGCCGGGTTTCTGCCGGCGACGCAGGGTCGGATCGCGATGGAGGGGCGTGACCTGACCGCAGCGGCGCCGTTTCAGCGGGCCAATGCGGGACTTGGATATGTGCCGCAAGGCCGCCAGATCTTTCCGGCCCTGTCGGTGCGCGAGAATCTGACCGTGGCCGCGGCGCGCAGCGGCAGGTCCGTCGACGAGATCCTCGCGCTGTTTCCCCGGGTCGCCCGTCTGCTGGACCGTCCGGGCGGCGCGTTGTCGGGGGGCGAGCAGCAGCTTCTGGCCCTCGCGCGGTGTCTGTGCACGGGGCCCTCGGTGATGCTGCTCGATGAGCCGACCGAGGGGATACAACCCTCGATCATCGACGAGATCATCGAGACGCTTCAGACGATCAACCGGGAGCAGGGCGTCTCGATCCTGCTGGTGGAGCAGAATCTGGAATGTCTTGCGGCCCTGTCGAAGCGGATCCTGTTGCTGGATCGCGGGACGATCGTCGAAAGCATCGAGGGTCAGGCCGTGCATGACGAGGCGCGGCTCGCCAGCCTGATGATGAAGGCATAGCCGGGGCAGCCCGTCCGTGGCCTGCCATCTTGGCCGCGGCCCCTTCGGTTAAGGGCAGGATTGTTTCTACGCCTCCCGCATCCGCCCTATGCCGATCGCACTCTGCCGTAGGACATCCAGCACCCGGTCGAGCCCCGCCGGATCGTCGAAGGCATGCACCGATGCTGTCGTGGCCAACACGAAGGGCGTCTGCGCCAAGGTGCCGACCGGGACCGCGACCCCGGCGGCGCCCAGCTCGAATTCGTCGCGGGCGATGCAATAGCCCTGATCGCGCGCTGTTTCGACGGCGGCGCTCAGACGGGTGGGGTCCATTTCGGTCGCTTCGGTGTAGGGCAGGGTGGGGCGTGCCGCGAGGGTCTCGGCCATGACCTCGGGCGTTGAGCGTGCCAGCAGCATGCGGCCGACCGCCGTGTGCAACAGGGGCAGGGTACTGCCGATGCCGAAGCCCAGCGTTACTCGGGCCGAGGCAGGCGCGGCGCGGTCGACATAGACTGCCTGCAGCCGGTCCCGGGTCGCCAGCGCCACCTCCATGTCCAGCTGTTCCGCTGCGTGGCGCAGGATCGGCTGCACGACGCGCCCGATCTCCAACCGCCCGAGATAACCGCCTGCCAGCGTCAGCACCCGCGACGCCAGCCGCAGCCCGGCGGGGCTTTCCTCCAGATAGCCGCAGCGCACGAGGGTCAGGCAGAGGCGGCGCACCACCGCGCGGTCGAGGCCTGAACGGCGGGTGATCTCGGGCAGGCTCAGCGCCGGGGCGCCCTGCTCGAAACAGGACAGGACGTCCAGCCCCTTGGCCAAGGTTGCGGCGAAATCGCGATCGCTCATTTGACAGCTCCCCGCCACTCTGGCAAAGTTCGTATATCGCGCAGTATGTGCGATAATCGCACGACATGCAAGCGGGAGGTCAGCATGACAGAGCCAATGCCGGAGGGCTGGGTGCAAATCGCCCTGAGCGCGGATCTCGACCGTCCACGCCCCTTGATCCCCGTAACGCTGGCCGGTCGCGCATTGGTGCTGTTTCGCGACGACGAGGGGCAGTTGGGCCTGATCGGTCGTCATTGCCCGCATCGCGGCGCGGATCTGTGCTACGGTCGGCTGGAAGACAACGGCCTGCGCTGCCCGTTCCACGGCTGGCATTTCGACCGCAGCGGCCAATGCGTCGAACAACCGGCCGAGCCCGAGGGCTCGCGCATGCATGAACAGATCCGCATCCCGATGATCCCCGTGCGCGAAGCAGAAGGGGCGATCTGGGCGCAGGTCGGCAGGGAACTGGAACAGGCCGCTTCGGAGGGGCACGCATGATCAGCCAGCAGCTTAATGACCGCATCACCCGCATCGCCCCCGGCACCCCGGCGGGTGCCGTGCTGCGGCAATATTGGCAACCCGCCGCCTTGGTGGATGAGCTGGCGCATGGGCCGCTGGTCCCGGTGAACCTGCTGGGCGAGCGGCTGGTCCTGCGGCAGGGCGCGCAGGGGCTTGAGCTGGCGACCCGTGTGGCCTCAACGGGCGAGGCGCCGACGCATTACCCCGCGTCCGACGCCATCCAGATTGACCCCGAGGGTCCGGTCTATCCGACCGAGACCCGCGCCGGCCTGATCTTCGCCTATCTCGGCGCCGGCGACCCGCCGCCTTTCCCCGCCTTCGACTGCTTCCGCGCGCCCGACAGCCATGTCTTCGCCTTCAAGGGCCTCTGGGAATGCAACTGGCTGCAGGCCCTGGAGATCGGCATCGACCCGGCGCATGCCTCGTTCCTGCACCGCTTCCTCGAGGATGAGGACCCCGCCGACAGCTATGGCAAGCAGTTCCGTGACAAGGCGGGCGCGACCGACATTCCGATGACCAAGCTGCTTCGCGACTATCCCCGGCCGGAGATCCGCGTCGACGAGACGGAGTACGGCCTGAAAATCACCGCGCTGCGGCATATGGAGAACGGCCATACCCATGTCCGCGTCACCAACCAGATCTTCCCCGAGGCGATCTGCATCCCGATGTCGCGCGAGATGACCATCACCCAATGGCATGTCCCGGTGGATGATCAGACCTGCTACTGGGTCACGGTCTTCACCAGCTTCGACAAACCGGTGAACAAGGATCTGATGCGCGCGCAGCGGCTGAAGGAACACCGCCTGCCGGATTACGCGCCCCTGAAGAACCGCCGCAACGATTACCATTACGACCCGGCCGAGCAGGCGGCGCTGACCTATACCGGCATGGGCCTTGATATCAATGTGCATGACCAATGGGCGGTCGAGGGGATGGGTGCCATTCAGGACCGCACGCAGGAGCATCTGGGCCGCTCGGATGTGGCGATCATCCGCTACCGCCGGATGCTGCGGCGGATGATGGACGCGCTGGAGCAGGGCGACCGGGCGGCGCTGCCGATGCATGGCGCCGGGGCCGCCGCGATCCTCGGGCCGCTGTCGAACGACGCCATTGCCGAAACCGCCGATTGGCAGGACAGTTCCCGGGCGGCCGATCTGGCGCGGCGGGCAGCCTGCCCCTGGGATGCGATGGTGTGAGATGGACGGGATGACGAAGGGCGCTCTCTACGAGCGCGGCCTCTTGACCGAGGAACAGGCGCGCGCGGGTGCCGAATTGCTGGACAGGGTGCAGGCCGAGGGGTTCGAGACGATCCGCGTCCTTTTCGCCGATCAGCACGGCATCCTGCGCGGCAAGGCCATCGCCGCGCGGACCCTGGGCTCGGTGCTGGCCTCGGGCCTGTCGGTGCCCTCGACGCTGATCCTCAAGGACACGGCGCATCGCACGGTGTTCGATGTCTGGAAGGACGGGCTGACGCTGGACGGCGTGTCGCTGGCCGGGGCCGGCGATCTGCTGCTGGTTCCCGATGCCTCGAGCTTCACGCCGCTGCCCTGGTCGCCGCATTCCGCCGTCATCCTCTGCGATCTCGCCTATCGGTCGGGCCAGCGGGTCTCGGTCTCGCCGCGCGGGGTCCTGCGCCGGGCGATGGAGCGGCTGGCGGCGACGGGGCATGACGCAGTGATGGGGCTGGAGGTCGAGTTTCAGGTCTTTTCCGTCAGCGATGACGGGCTGGGGCATGATCAGGCGACGTTCCCCCCCGCGCCCTTGGCCACGCGCAACACGACGCAGGGCTGGGCCTTCCTGACCGAGACGCGCTACGGCGCCGTGGAGCCGCTGCTCGACGAGATCCGCCGCAGCGCTGAGGCGATGGGCCTCGCCCCCCGCTCGATGGAGATCGAGATGGGGCCCTCGCAATTCGAATTCACCTTCGATGCCTCCGATCCGCTGACGCAGGCCGACCGCTTCGTGCTGTTCCGCATGATGGTGAAGGAGATCTGCCATCGCCAAGGCCTGCATGCCAGCTTCATGCCCAAGCCCCGCGTTGCCAATGCCGTGGCGAATGGCTGGCATATCCACCAATCTTTGGTCTCGCGCCGGACCGGGCAGAATGTCTTCACCCCGCCGGTCGATGGCGAACCCACGCCCGAGGCCTCGAGCTGGCTCGCCGGGCTGCTGGAACACGCGCCCGCCACCTGCCTACTGACCAATCCCACGGTGAATGGCTACAAGCGGTTCAGCGCCTTCCAGCTGGCCCCGAACCGGGTGCAATGGGCGACGGACAACCGCGGGGCTATGCTGCGCGCGCTGTTCTACGCGGGCGATCCCGCCGCGCGGATCGAGAACCGCGTCGCCGATACCGCCGCGAACCCCTATTACGCGCTGGCCGGGCAGATCCTCTCGGGCCTCGACGGGCTGGAGCGCGGGGCCGAGGCCCCGCCGCCGACGCTGACGCCCTATGCCGACGATCAGCAGAGCCTGCCGGGAAGCCTCGACGCCGCGATCACCGCATTTGAAAACAGCACGCTTTATGCCCGCACACTGGGGCCGGATTTCGTCCGCTACCTCGCGCAGCTGAAGCGCGCGGAATGGGGCCGCTACCTGTCGACCATCTCGGAATGGGAACAGGCTGAATATTTCAACCTGTTCTGAGGCCGGTATGGACGATCTTCCCGTCGCAGGCCGGTTCTTCGAGGACATCATCGACGGCTATTTCCCGCTGGGCGAAAGCCTGCGGCAGATGCTGCATCGTCAGGGATTCGGCGCAGCTTTGGTGGTGATCACGCATGCGCCCCTCCTGCATTTCGCAGGGGATGATGGCGCGGGGCCGGTGCCAATGCGCCTGCAACGCGCGGCAGCCGGACTCTTGCGCGGCTTCTTCGGGCTGGCGGTCAGGGAGGGTGAGGGCCTTCGCCTGACGGGGGTGGCGGATTGGCAATGGCCGGAGAATGACCTTGGCTTCTCCACCGTGACGCGGTTGGCGGAGCCTGCGTTCCTGCGAGGCATCGGCCTTGAAGAGGGCCCGCTTGACGCCGGTGCGTTCGGAAAGGTGGTCCCGGATGAGACGTCGGGCCTTGCCATCGCCGGGCCGCAGGCGCCGGGCTGGGGATTTGCCCGAGTGCCTGAGGGGATCGAACGGGATGTCAGCCTTCTGTCGTATCCCGGCAAAACGACGCCCGGATCCGGGCCGAGGCTTCGGGTGACCCTTGCCGATGGGCGCCATAGCGACGCCTCACGCGTGCTGGCGCAAGATTTGATGGCGGGGTTTTCCCTTGGGCCTGTCGATGGAGCGGGGCACCCCTGACCTGACCCATGGCTGTGGCCTCAACAGGCTCGGCAAGGTCAGCCGCGACACAACTGGGCCGGTTTCTGGTGATCGGCATGGTTTGGTCACGGGCGTGACCTGATGGCAGCCCAACGGTGAACGCGGCGTGAGAGGCCTTCGCGCGTCAGCTCATGGCCTACAACATCCCGAAGGGCGGCAGACCCCAGGCGCAGGTCCCAACCTCCGACGCGCCGGCTTGCTTGGCCATGTTCCTGACAGCCACGGCTTCCCTTCATCGCCGCCGCGACGCGTGTTGGGGCTTGCGCATCGTTTCAGTCTTCGGATAGTTATAGTATAACATAACTACTTTGTAGAGCCGAGACCTCCAATGCCAGCCACCGACAAGCGCCTCCCTGTGACCGTCCTCTCGGGCTTTCTAGGGGCCGGGAAGACCACCCTCTTGAACAGCGTCCTGAACAATCGGGACGGCCGACGGGTCGCGGTCATCGTCAATGACATGTCCGAGGTGAACATCGACGCCGATCTGGTGCGCGAAGGCGGTGCCGATCTGAGCCATACCGAAGAAAAGCTGGTCGAGATGTCCAATGGCTGCATCTGCTGCACCCTGCGCGACGACCTGTTGGTCGAGGTGCGGCGCCTCGCCCATGAGGGGCGCTTCGACTACCTGCTGATCGAAAGCACCGGCATCTCCGAGCCCTTGCCCGTCGCCGCGACCTTCGATTTCCGCGACGAAGACGGCGAGAGCCTGAGCGACGTGGCGCGGCTGGACACCATGGTTACGGTCGTCGATGCGGTGAACCTGCTGGGCGATTACAGCAGCCATGATTTCCTCAAGGATCGCGGGGAATCTTTGGGCGAGCAGGATGAACGGACCCTCGTGGACCTGTTGGTCGACCAGATCGAATTTGCCGATGTGGTGGTGCTCAACAAGGCGGGCGATGCCGGGCCCGCGCGACTGGACGCCGCGCGCAAGATCGTCACGGCGCTCAATCCCGAGGCGCAGATCATCGAGGCCGATTATGGCCGTGTCGCGCAGGACCGGATCTTCGACACCGGGCTTTTCGACTTCGACAAGGCGCAGATGAATCCGTTGTGGGCCAAGGAGCTCTATGGCTTCGCCGATCATGTGCCGGAGACCGAAGAATACGGCGTCTCGTCCTTCGTCTACCGCGCGCGACGGCCGTTCCACCCGCAGCGGGTCCACGATGTGCTGAACGGCTCCCTGAGCGGCGTGATCCGGGCCAAGGGGCATTTCTGGATCGCCACCCGCCCGGATTGGCTGGCGGAATTCTCGCTCGCCGGGGCCTTGTCCAGCGTCAAGCCCTTGGGCATCTGGTGGGCGACCGTGCCCGAGGACCGGCGGCCCGATCACCCTCAGGCGCGTGCCTATCTGGAGGCCCATTGGCAGGAGCCCTTCGGTGACCGCCGGCAGGAGCTGGTGTTCATCGGCACCGGCATGGACCGCGCCGCGATCACGGCGGCGCTGGATGCGGCGCTGATAAACGACGCCGAGGGTTTCACCCCGCAGCTGTGGCAAGATCTACCCGATCCGTTCCCGGTCTGGCGCCGCGCGCCGCAAGCGGCCTGAGGGGCGCGCCGTGACCGGGCCTTCGTCCAACCTGCGCAGCGGTCTGAAGCGGCGGGCAGCGCGCGGCAACCCGATGTCGACTTTCGACCGCCTGCCGCCCGAGCTTCGCGGATGGCTGGCGCAGGCGGCGCTGCCGTGGTCGCCACAGTCTGCGCTGAAGATCTGGCGGCGATCGCTGACGCGCTATGATGGCGACACGGCACAGGCGCTGGCGCATCTTTCGCGCGCCGAACGGTCGATGTTGTCGCGCGACGGGTGGGCGACATGACCCGAAGATCCCCAGCCCTTGGCGCGGCAAGTTGTGAATGGCCATTCGCTGTCGGCTGTCCTAAGCCATGCCCATGCGCTGTCTCGCCGTTCTCCTCCTGTGCCTCGCCGTCGCCGGTCTTGAGCCGGATCGCGCGGTGGCGCATCCGCATGAATTCGTGGAGACACATCTCACTTTTGAGACCGATGCCGAGGGGCGGCTGGCAAGCGTGCATGTCGTCTGGGTCTGGGATGAGCTCATGTCCCTGCTGACGCTTGAAGATCTGGACCTCGACAGGGATGGCGACGGGATGCTGTCGCCCGAGGAACGCGCGGATCTGGCCGTGCGGTTCAGCGATTGGCCCGACGATTATGCGGGTGATCTCAGCCTCAGGGTGGCGGGGCAGGCGATTCCCCTCGGGCGGCCTGACGAGATGATCGTCACCTTGAGCGAGGGGCAGTTCACCCTCGATTTCCGCAGGCCGCTGACAGCACCAATCCCGACGGAAGGCCTGACCTTGCAGCTTCAGGCCTATGACCCGACCTATTACATATACTACGACGTGCCTGAGCTTCCGACGATCACGGCGGATCTGGGGTGCGACGTGACACGCACGGAGGCCGATCTCGGCGCGGCACGAAGCCTCTATGAACGGCTGCTCGGCGGGCTGACGGAAGAGCAGATCCTGATGCAGGATCAGGAACCTTTGGTCGGCGACGCCTTTGCCGACATCTTCACCCTGTCATGCGCAGACTGATCGTCCTCGCGCTCGGGCTTGCGGTCTTTGTCGGGCTGGCCCTGCTGGCTGTCGCGTTCCAGTCGAGCCTCGCCGAGATGGCGCTCGACGTTCAGCGGCAGTCCCAGAATGCGCTCGCCGGGGCCTTGCGGGCGATGCGCAACGGGCAGCCGGGGGCGGTGCTGAGCTTCTTCGGCCTGTGCTATCTCTATGGCTTGCTTCATGCCCTCGGACCCGGCCACGGCAAGGGCGTGATCGCCGCCTATGCGGCCGCCGCGCCGGTTGCGTCGTCGCGGATCATGATGCTGGCGGGCCTGTCGAGCTTCTTGCAAAGCGTGACGGCCGTGCTGGTCGTCTATGGCGCCGTGTGGCTGTTGAACGGGGCGCGTGACAGTGTCGAGGCCCTGGCCAGCCGGATCGAGCCGATCTCGTTTGCCTTTCTTGCCTTGCTGGGCCTGATGGTCGCCTTGCGCGCCGTGCGACGGCTGACAGTATCCGCGCCCGGCATGGATCACCCGCCGGCCCCGCATGTCCATCACCACGGCCCTCATGACGATAGCTGCGGCTGCGGCCATAGCCATGCGGCGGACCCGGCCAGTTTGGCGGCGGCGGGAAGCTGGAAGGAAACGGTCGCGCTGATCGCCAGTGTCGCGTTGCGGCCCTGCACCAGCGCCTTGTTCGTGCTGTTCCTCACATGGCGGCTGGATCTGGATGCCATCGGCATCATCGGCGCGCTGGCCATGGGGGTGGGGACCATGACCGTGACACTGTCCGCCGGCCTTGCCGCCACCGCTGCCCGGCGAGGGGTGCTGCGGTTCCTGCCGGAGCAGGGCGCGGTGTTCCGCGGGCTGGTGGTCGCCGAGTTGCTGCTGGGCAGCGCAATCCTGATCGTCGCCGGGGTCACGGCTGTCCGCTTGCTTTGACGGCAAGCGGACGCCGCGCCCTTCAGGGGACATCAATCTCGATTGGCAGAGCCGTGGTGTCCAGAATGACCTCCATCGAGAACTTGGAGGTGATGTTGCGGCAAGGCATGCGGCGGCTGAGGTCCAGATAGAACAGGTCGAAGGCGGCCATGTCGGGCACCACCACCTTCAGCAGGTAATCGACCTCGCCCGCCAAACGATGCACGCTGACGATCGCGGGCAGGTTGCGGACGATCTCGCGCATTACGGCCCGCCATTCCGGCGTGTGATCCAGAGCCTCTATTTCAACGAAGACCGTCAGGCCCAGACCGATCGACGCCGGATCCACGATCGCGACGCGTCGGGTGATGACGCCCAAGGCCTCGAGCTTTTGCACCCGCTTCCAGCACGGCGTCTGAGAAAGGCCGACCCTGTCGGCAAGCTGCGCAACAGGCAGGGTCGCGTCCTCCATCAGTGCTTGGAGGATCTTCCGGTCGATGCGGTCAAGGGTCTGTGCGGTCATCTTGGGCGATCTCCCATCGCTGTTGGTCGGGTCTTTGCGGCTGGCGACACCCTGCGGGCCGGCTGTCCCCTCGGCAGGTCGCGCGCCTAACCCGTGACGAAGTCGCGTACGAAATCGCTGGCAGGGCGGGCGCGGATTTCGGCGGGTTTGCCGATCTGCTCGATCCGGCCCATCGACATGACCACCACCAGATCGGCCAGTTCCATCGCCTCCTCCTGATCATGCGTCACGAAGACGGTGGTGAGCCCGGTGCGGTCATGGATCTCGCGCAGGCCCTGACGCAGCTCCCGACGCACGCGGGCATCGAGCGCGCCGAAGGGCTCGTCCAGCAAGAGCATCCGCGGCTCGATCGCCAGCGCGCGGGCCAGCGCGACCCGCTGGCGCTGGCCCCCTGACAGCTGCGAGGGATAGCGCGCGGCGATGTCGGGCAGGCGGATCATCGCCAGCAGGTTGGTGACCCGGCGGGTGATCTCGGCCTCGGCCGGACGTTCGCGGCGAGGGCGGGCCCGCAGGCCATAGGCGATGTTCTCGAAGACCGACATATGCCGGAACAGCGCGTAATGCTGGAACACGAAACCCGCGCGGCGTTCCTGCACCGACAGGCCGGTCGCGTCGCGCCCGTCAAACAGCACCCGCCCCGAACTGGGGAAATCGAGCCCCGCGAGGATGCGCAGGAGCGTTGTCTTGCCCGAGCCCGAAGGCCCCAGCAGCGCCACCAACGCGCCCGAGGAGATGGTCAGCCGCACGGGGTCCAGCGCGCGAGTGGCGCCGAAATCCTTGGCCAGGTCGTCGATATCGATATTCATGGCAAACTCCATTCGGGGTCAATGGCGGCGCGTGGCGGCCAAAAGGCCGGCATGGCGCCATTCCAGCAGGGATTTCAGGGCAAGGGTGAGCAGCGCCAGCAGCGCCAGTACCGAGGCCAGCGAGAAGGCGGCAACGGCGAGGTACTCGTTGTAGAGCATCTCGATCATGATCGGCATGGTGGTGGTCTCGCCGCGGATCTTGCCGGAGACCACCGCCACCGCGCCGAATTCCCCCATCGCGCGGGCGTTGGACAGAAGCACGCCATAGAGCAGCGCCCAGCGGATATTCGGCAGCGTCACGGTGCGGAACACCCGCCAGCCTGAGGCGCCGAGCGTGAGCGCCGCCTCTTCCTCGGCTGCGCCTTGCTCCATCATCACCGGGATAAGCTCGCGCGCGACGAAGGGGAAGGTGACGAAGAGCGTGGCCAGCAGGATCGCCGGGAAGGCGAAGACGATGGTCACATCGTGGCCCTGCAGCCAGGCGCCGAAGCTGGTGTTCACGCCATAGAGCAACACCAGCGACAGCCCGGCCACCACCGGCGAGACCGAGAAGGGCAGGTCGATCAGCGTGATCAGGAAAGCCTTGCCGCGGAAATCGAAGCGCGCGATGGCCCAGGCGGCGGCGATGCCGAACACCGCGTTCAGGGGCACCGCCAGCACCGCGGTGAGGATCGTCAGGCGGATCGCGGCGCGGGCATCCGCGCTGGACAGGGCCTCGCTCACCGCGCCCCAGCCCTGCGACAAGGCTTCCGCGAAGACCGCGATCAGGGGCGCGAAGAGGATCAGCGCGACCAGCAGCATCGCGCCGCCGATCAGGGCCCGGCGCGCGCCCGTGGGCTCGGTCGTGACCGGGGTGAAGGCGCGGGCGGGGCGGGGCGCGTCAGACCGCGAGAGGGACATGCAGGGCCTCCGGGAATAAGCCGCGAAAACGGCGGGTGGACGGTCGGAAATCCCAGGCGAGCAGCGTCAGCGCGGCCAGCATCTGCGCGCCGACATGGATCGCCACGGCGAGCGGCCAGCCGGCGCCGCCCCAGAACAAGGCGAGGGCGGTAAGGAAGCCGGGCAGGCCAAGCGCCACGGCGAGGCCGAAGCCCGATCCGGGCGGGGGGCGGTTCTCGGTATTGTCACGCATGGCCGATCCTCCGTCGGTTCCAGACCTGCAGGGCGTTGATGAGGAAGAGCAGGGCAAAGCTGATCGCCAGCATGGCGAGGCCAATCGCCGTGGCGGCGTCGTAGTTGAATTCCTCCAGCCGGATGACGATCAGCAGCGGCGCGATCTCGGTCACGTTGGGCAGGTTGCCGGCGATGAAGATTACCGAGCCGTATTCGCCCACCGACCGCGCCAGAGCCAGCGCGAAGCCTGTCAGCAGCGCCGGTGTCAGCGTCGGTAGCACCACCCGGCGCAACGTGGTCAGGCGCCGCGCGCCCAAGGTGGCCGAGGCTTCCTCGACCTCCGCGTCCAGATCCTCGATCACCGGTTGTACCGCGCGCACCACGAAGGGCAGGCCGATGAAGATCAGCGCCAGCCAGATGCCCCGCTCGGTATAGGCGACCTGCAGCCCGAGGGGCGCCAGCAGCCGGCCGAACACGCCGTTCGGTGCGTAGAGCGCGGTCAGCGCGATGCCCGCCACGGCGGTGGGCAGCGCGAAAGGCAAGTCGATGGCCGCGTCGACCAGCCGGCGGCCGGGGAAGCGGTAGCGCACCAGTACCCAGGCCAGCACGAGGCCGAAGACGAGGTTGAACAGCGAGGCGATCAGCGCCGCGCGGAAGGACAGTGCGAGCGCGTTCCAGACCCGGCGGCTGTCCAGCATCGACCAGATTTCGCCGGGACCGATCAGCGCCCCCCTGCCCAGCAATGCGCCGATCGGCAGGAGGACCACCAGCGACAGCATCGCCAGCGTGATGCCGAAGCTCAGGCCGAAACCCGGCAACGGCGAGCGGGAGCGGAGCAGGAGGGCGGTCATGGGCTCACTCCTCGTAGATCTGGTCGAAGACGCCGCCATCACCGAAGATTTCGGGCTGTGCGGTTTCCCAGCCGCCGAAATCCTCAATGGTGACCAGCGTCAGATCGGGAAAGCGCGCGATGTCCTCGGGTGTCGCGGCCGACGTGTCCCAAGCGCGGTAATAGTGCCGCAGCGCGAGGGCCTGCGCCTCAGGGCTATAGAGATACTCGAGATATTCCTGAGCCGCCGCGCGTTGGGTGTCATCGGTCAGGTTGCCCTCGACCAGGGCGACGGGCGGCTCGGCCCGGATCGAGACCGAGGGCACGACGATGTCGAAAGACTCCTCGCCCATCTCGGCCAGCGCAAGGAAGGCTTCGTTCTCCCAAGCCAGCAGCACATCGCCGAGGCCGCGCTGGGTGAAGGTCGTGGTCGCGCCGCGCGCGCCGGTATCGAGCACCGGGACATTCTGGTAGAGTTGCGTCACGAAATCGCGCGGATCCTGCCCGTTCGCCTCGGCATAGGCCCAGGCGGCGAGGAAGTTCCAGCGCGCCCCGCCCGAGGTCTTGGGATTGGGCGTGATGACCTGCACATCGCCGGTCACCAGATCGTCCCAATCCTCGATCCCCAGTGGATTGCCCTCCCGCACCAGGAACACGATGGTCGAGGTATAGGGCGAGGAATTCTGCGGCAGACGGCTCTGCCAATCCGCCGGGATGCGGCCCGTACGCTCGGCGATCACGTCGATATCGCCGGCCAGCGCCAGCGTCACCACGCTGGCGCCGAGTCCGTCGATTACCGCGCGCGCCTGACCGCCCGAGCCCCCATGCGATTGCTGGATGGTGATCGGCTCATGGCCCAGCGATGCCCAATGCTCAGCGAACAGCGCATTGTAATCACGGTAGAATTCGCGCGTCGGGTCATAGGAGACATTGAGCAGCTCTATCCCCTGCGCCTGCGCGGGGAGGCCGGGGAAGGCGCCGGCCGCAAGGGCCATCGTGGCCAAGGTGAACAGGCCGAGGCGTCGATTCAATCGCCGCGCGTGGCGGCCGGTTGGAAGGGCGTAGGACATGCGTCGCTCCTTTGCTGAACACGGTCTGATCGCGTCGCGATCGGCATTCGCCGTCGCGACACGACAATAACGACAGATTTAGTCGTGTATTGCAAAGGAATAATCACGCCTATTTTGGTCGTGTATTTGGAGGATTATTCTCCGCCGCTGGGAGTTGGCAGGGCAAAGCGTTCGAGGGGGCTCTCGTCCGCTTTCAAATCGGCCAGGGTCAGCGATTCGATCATCAGAAGATAGGTGGCGTAGAACCCGCCGAAAACGGCGCGCACGCGGCAGGTCGCCTCGTCGGTGCAATCCTCGCACCGCTGATAGGCACGCCGGGACAGGCAGGGCAGGGGCGCGAGGGGGCCGTCGATCAGGCGCAGCACTTCGGCCAACGAGACATGGGCCGGGTTCTTGATCAGCTCATAGCCCCCGTTGCGCCCGCGGCGGCTGCCGATCAGCCCGGCGCGTTTGAGGTCGAGAAGGATATGCTCAAGAAACCGCTTCGGCGCGCCAGAGCGCAGGGCGACCTCTTCAATGCGCAGGGCGTCGCCATCACCCCCCGCCTCGTCCGCAAGCACCATCAGGGCCTTGAGGGCGTACTTGGTCTTGTGAGTGATCATGCAGCAGGGCCTTCGGAATCACGACTGAGCTGATCAACTTTAGCAGGGAAATATGATTTGGGAAAACGGGCGTGAACGATGCCGCGGACGCCTCATTCGGCAGCCTTCCGCGGCTGAGGGTATGGGCTACCCTCGAGGCCGGGAAACAGCTGTGCCATGTCCTGAGGGGAGAAGTCATCCACCGCGACCACACGTTGGACGGCATCCTCCACCTCAGCCAATCGAGTGAGGTCGGCATCGGTCAGAAGCCCGGCCTCCCGCGCCTCGGCAGGCGATTTTTTCATGTCCCGCAAACGCTTGCGCAGGGGTTCGATATCAATGACCATCCGGTAGGCCCGCTCAAGCAGGCCCAGCCCGCTGTCGGGGGCGGGCGAATGCAGCGCGCCGACCAGCCGTTTGCGCGCCTCGGACGGCGCATAGACCAGCATCGCCGCCGCCTCGGTCAGCGCATCGGAGGGACCGCGAGCCTGCGCGCCGGGCCAGGTCAGCAGGCGCAGAAGCCAGCGAGCCCAGCGGGCGGGGAAATTGGCGATGGCGCCGTCAAGCGCCGCGCTGATGGACTGAAACGAGCGCTCGGATGCATGACGTAGCAAAGGTAGATCGGCCTTGGGCCGGCCGTCGTCCTCCCAGCGCTTCAGCATCGCGGCGATGAGGAACATCTCGGACAGCGCATCGCCCAGCCGGGCCGAGATCATCTCTTTCCGCTTGAGCGTGCCGCCCATGGTCAGGAAGGCCAGATCGGCCGTGATCGCATAGGCGGCCGACCACCGCGACAAGCGTGCATACAGGTCGCGCACCGGTCCCGCATCGCGCGGCGCGTGCCCCCTGCCGGTCAGCGATGTCCCGAAGGCCCGGAACGCGGTCTTCGTGGAATGGCCGACATGGGCCCAGAACAGCCGATCGAAAGCATCGAGCGCTTTGTCGCGGTCAGGCTCCTGCAGCGCGGTCATCTCGTCCAGCAGATAGGGATGCGCGCGGATCGCGCCTTGGCCGAAGATGATCAGGTTGCGCGTGACGATATTCGCGCCTTCGACGGTGATGCCGATCGGGATCGCGCGATAGGCCGGCTGCAGGTAATTGAGCGGCCCGTCGATCACCGCCTTGCCCGAATGGACATCCATCGCGTCGTTGACGCTTTGGCGCATGCGCTCGGTCGCGTGGTACTTCATGATCGCCGAGATCACCGCGAGCTTCTTGCCCTGATCGAGGATCGCTGTGGTCAGCCGCCGTCCGGCATCGATCGCATAGGCATTCGAGGCAATGCGGGCCAAGGGCTCCTGCACGCCGCCGAACAGGCCGATGGGCAGGTTGAACTGGGTGCGGATGCGCGCATAGGCACCCGTCGAATGCGCTGCCAGCGCCGTCGCCGCAGCCGAGAGCGAGGGCAGCGAGATCCCCCGCCCCGCGGCCAGCGCGCTCATCAACATCATCCAGCCGCGTCCGGCATATTCCGGCCCGCCGATGATATTCTCCAGCGGGATGAAGACATCGCGCCCCTCGGTCGGGCCGTTCATGAACATCGTCCCCGATGGCAGATGACGGCGCCCGGTCTCGACCCCCGGCAGATCGGTCGGCACCAGCGCGCAGGTAATGCCGGGTTCAGCCTCATCGCCCAGCAAGCCCTCGGGATCGCGCAGCTTGAACGCAAGGCCAAGCACCGTACAAACCGGCGCCAAGGTGATGTAGCGCTTCGACCAGTTCAGACGGATGCCGAGCACCTCCTCGCCCTGCCATTCGCCCCGGCAGACCACGCCCTCGTCGACCATGGCCGAGGCATCCGAGCCCGCCTGCTCACTGGTCAGACCGAAGGCGGGCAGCTCCTGACCTTTCGCCAGCCGCGGCAGCCAATAGGTCTTTTGCGCTTCGGTGCCGAATTGGTGGATCAGCTCGCCCGGCCCCAGCGAATTGGGCACCATCACCGTCACCGCGCCGACCACCGAGTGGCTGGAGATATAGCGCACGACCTCGGAATGCGCGAAGGCCGAGAAGCCAAGGCCGCCATGTTCCTTGGGGATGATCATGCCAAAGAAGCCATTCTGGCGCAGGAAATCCCACGCCTCTTGCGGCAAGTCCGCGTCCTGCCGGTCGATCTGCCAGACATCGAGCATGTCACAGAACTGCCGGCAAGGCCCATCGAGAAACGCCTTTTCCTCTGCCGTGAGCCGGGGGGCGGGCACCGCGCGAAGGCGCGACCAATCGGGCTTGCCGGCGAAGAGTTCGGCCTCGAAATCCACGTCGCCCGAGGCGATCGCCTCGGCTTCGGTCTTGGACAGGCTGGGCAGCGCGGTCTGCGCCCAGTCGAAGATGCGGCGGGTCAGCTGGTCGCGGCGAAAGCTCATCGGGGTCTCCTCCTAAAGGGAAAACGCCAGGTGGCCGGGTGGGGTTCCTGTGACGACCTCGCCTGCCGGCGGCACGGCCCCGTCGCGATCGGGTCTCCCCCCTCGGTGAAGACCGGGAACAGCGGGCCGCTCGCCGCGTTCTTCGAGGGTATCGGTATCACGGGACGACGGGGCGGATGACACAGCGGGAACAGACGCGGCTGACGGATCTGCTCGACGATCTTTCCGCCTCGATCGACGAGGATCGGGTCAGCATCCGGCATATCGTCGAGACACTGGGAGAGCAGTCGTCGCTCGCGCTGATGTTCCTCTTCGCGCTGATCTCCACCTCGCCGGCGAGCGCGATCCCCGGCGTGACGACGATGGTCGCGGTGATCGTCGGCCTGCTGGCCCTGCAGCTGATCGCCGGGCGGCGGCATCTTTGGTTGCCTGACCTCATCATGCGGCACAAGTTGGAGGCCAAGACGCTGCGAAAGGGGGTCCGCTGGCTGCGGCGCCCCATCGCTTTCACTGACCGGCTTCTGCGTCCCCGGCTCACCTTCCTGTCGAAGCGGCCTTGGACATGGCTGCCCTTGAGCCTGATCGTCCTTCTGACGCTCTTCATGCCGATCATGGAATTCGTGCCGACCTCGGGCTCGATTGCCTCGGCCGCCATCGCGCTGTGCGTCGCGGGCCTGCTGACGCGCGACGGCGCCTTGGTACTGCTGTCGGTCATCCCCCTCGCGGCCGTGCCGGTGACGCTATACTCGGTCGGCTTCGGCGCCTGAGGCGCCCATCCGCGCAGCCGGACGCTCAGCACAAAGCGGCGAGGGGCGGGAACCGCGCTGCACTCCGGCGGGTTCGTCCTCCACCCTCGCCCCGTGGAGAAACCATGCTGAAGCGGCTTTCCGACCCTGATCCCGATCCGGATCACGCGCTCTGGCCTGCGGAGCTGCATCACGTCAGCGACCTTGCGCCGGGATGGACACGGCGCGGCGCGGGAACCGGCTTTTACTACCTCAACACCAAGGGCGGGCGACTGCGCGACCCCCGCGGCCTCGCCCGGATCCGCGCGCTTGCCATTCCGCCGGCCTGGCGCGAGGTCTGGATCTGCCCCGATCCGCGTGGCCATATTCAGGCGACCGGACGCGACGCGCGGGGGCGCAAGCAATATCGCTACCATCCGGACTGGAGCGCGTTCCGTGACACGCTGAAATTCTCGACCCTCAGTGCGTTCGGCGATGTCCTGCCGTCACTCAGGGCGCAGGTCGAGGCCGATCTGCGCCGGCGGGGCGCCCCGCGCGAGAGGGTTCTGGCGACCGTGGTCCGCCTTCTGGACATCGGGCTGATCCGCATCGGCAACGATCGCTATGCGCTGGAAAACAAAAGCTTCGGTGCCACGACCCTGCGGACCCGGCATGTCGCGCTGCAGGGTTCGGACCTGCGATTCACCTTCACCGGAAAGTCCGGCAAGCAATGGAAACTGAAGGTTCAGGACCGACGCATCGCCTCGACCATCCGCGCGTTGCAGGAGCTACCCGGGCAACGCCTGTTTCGCTACCGCGATGACGACGGCAGGGTTCAGGATCTGATGTCGCAAGACGTGAACGACTACCTGCGCACCATCGTTGGCGAGGGGTTTTCGTCCAAGCATTTCCGGACTTGGGGCGGCAGCGTCCGCGCGCTGGAGCTGTTGTCGGTGCTGGAACGCCCCGAGGACAAGCGGACCCGCGCACAGGCACTCAACGCGACGATCGCGGACGTCGCCAAGGTCCTCAACAATACCAAGGCTGTCTGCCGCCGCAGCTATGTCCATCCCGCCCTTCTGGAGCGGTGGGAGAACGGCCTCCTGCCCGCCGATCTGAAGGGATTGAAGCGGCGTGCCCGCGCCGGTCTGGCCCCGAGCGAGACGCTGTTCCTGCATTGGCTGGCCCGGCAGACCTGATCGCAAGCGGCCGCATGGGCGCGCTGTCAATCGACCTCGATCCGCTTCATCGCCCAGCCGACGCTGAAGCCGTGCAGGATCGTCGACATTAGGATGACCAACGCGACCAAGGACCAGAGCTGGTTCTCGTTCACGAAGTCCATGTCGCGCGCCGCGTAGCACAGGTAATAGATCGATCCGATCCCCCGGACGCCATAGACGGCGATCGCCAGACGGTCGCGATGGGGAAGATCCGTGCCGATCAAGCCGATCCAGCCCGAGAGCGGTCGGATTACCACGATCAGGATCACGGCAATCGCGACATGGCGCCAGTCGAGTTCTTCGAGCACCAGCGGCAGCACCGTGCCGAGGGCAATGAGCAGGATGGCGGTCAGGGCATGTTCGATGGATTCGGTGAAATCGTGGAGCCGGCGGTGGAACCTGTGATCCTCCTCGATCCGGCGCAGCGTCAGGCCCATCACTGCGACGGCGATGAAACCATAGCCTTCGACCAGTTCCGTCGAGCCGTAGCACAGCAACACTCCCGCGGGGGCCAGCACGCCGGAGCCGGTCTCGGCCAGGGGCGTGGCCTTGGGGAAGCCGAACAGAAGCCGCGCCAGCACCCAACCGCCGGCCCAGCCCATCAGGGTGCCGACGGCAATGCGGTAGCCCACGTCCCAGACCAGCCAGCTGCCCAGCCATTCCCCAGGCGCGAAGCCCTGTGCGGCGACGATCAGCCCCAGATAGACGAAGGGAAAGGCCAGCCCGTCATTCAGCGCCGCCTCGGTCGTCAACGTGAAGCGCACGGGATGTTCTTGCCCTTCCTGCGGCGGCCCGACCTGCACATCCGCCGCCAGCACCGGATCCGTGGGCGCCAGCACCGCGCCCAGCAGGATTGCGCCGGCAAGGGTAAGGCCACCGATTCCGACGCCGAGGAACGCGAGCGCCGCGATGCTCAGCGGCATGGCGATACCCAGAAGCCGCGCGGTCGGTGTCCACCGGCGCCAAGGACGAATGCTGTCGATCCGCATCCCGGTGCCGAACAGCGCGATGATCACCGCAAGCTCGTTGAGCACCTCCCAGGGCAGGGGGGCTTCCCTCGGGTCCGGCAAGAACTGCGCTGCCGGGAATAGCCATGCCGCGCCTGCCCCAAGGAGGATCATCAGCGGGGCCGCGACAGGTTCCTGACTGGTGACAAGTCGCGGCAGCCAGCTTGCCAGAACGACGATCGCCCCGATCAGGGCCAGCGCGATGTGATAGGGCGAGAGTTCGAAGAAGGCATCTTGGGACATGCGGGCCAATGTTCAGGTGGGCCTTCGCTTTGATCGCGAGGGTCAAGACGATTGTGGGCGTTCTTCGATGAGATAGCGCGCCATCATCTGTGACCACACCATTGTTTCGTCGTGTTGCCGGGAACAGATCGGCCATGCCGTTATCTCGGACGTTAGACCCTGAGCGAGACCGCCGGGGCTGGCCCGAATGCGAGGCGGGCATCCTTGCAAAAAGCTGATTGCCGTCGAGGTCTGTCGCTCGAAACCGCAACTCGGTCTAATCCGGGCGTGACATAAGACGGATTATTCGACTTTTCGTTTTCTACCGACCATGGTGATCTGAGGCATAAGACGTCAGCCTGAAACAGGGACACCGGAAGCATTTGTCGCGGGTGAACGCCGCATTCATTTGTCGGATTGACCGCCCGAATTGCGCAGCACCGCGTCCTTCTTGCTGCGAAGGTGGTTGAAAAGGATGCTTGAAAGGTCCTCGCCCACTCGGCGACGAAGGCGACGAAGGCGACTAAGGATCATCGTCGGATGCACCCCGAACCAGCATGCCAGTCAGGGCTTCCAGCGCGACCTTCGCCTTGAACTCAGGCGCGTGCTGCTTCCGTTTCGATATCTCTGAACTCCTTCTCGTCGAAGATCAGCCGACTGCAGTTCGTAGCTTATGTCAGTGTCCGAATTTCGGGGGTAGCTCAGTCCATGTCTCTCCCACGCTTGCTGGCAGGGGGAAAGTATTGGATCACGGACGCAATTTGAAAACCGCTGTTGTGTTTGTTGCACGCAGCATTGGATGGAGCCGTCGGCTACCGGGGCACTTGCCTGCATTTTGGGGCTCAAACCGAGAGGGCCTGCCCGGATGCAACGGCTGCCGAGAGCACGGCATCGGCCACCGCGAGATCCTGAAGGGCAACGCCCGTGCCGTCGTAGATCGTGATGTCCTCGGCATTGTCCCGGCCGGGATGCGCGCCTGAAATAACGCAACCCAGCGGGGTGATGTCCGCAGGCACGATCAGCCCGGCACCTACCGCGTGTTGGAACTCGCCTATGCTCTCGGATTGAGCGATTTCGTCGGTGAAGAGTTTCCCAGCGGCGACGAGCTCCGTGGAAACCTCCTGCTTCCCGCGTGTATCCGTGCCCATGCAGGCGATATGTGTTCCGGGACGCACCCCAGCCCTTGGCAAGATCGGCGCCGTGGCAGACAGGATCGTGACGATGACATCAGCCTCGGCGGCAAGACGTTCGGGCGAGACGGGTTCGAACGGCAGGCCGAATTCCTCAGCCACCGCTGCCAGCCGCGTCAGCTTCGATGCGTCGCGGTTCCAGCCGATCACCTTGCGGAACGGCCGTTGCTCAAGGGCAGCGCGCAGCTGGAACGTCGCCTGATGCCCGGCACCGAGGATGCCCAGCACCTGCGCATCCTCGCGCGCCAGATGCCGGATCGATACGGCCGAGGCCGCCGCCGTGCGCAGCGCGGTGATTAGATTGGCCCCGACCACGGCCTTCACCTGCCCGGTATCGGCCTCGAACAGGACGATGGTCGATTGGTGGTTGGTCAGGCCGCGCGCCGCGTTGCCGGGCCAGAAGCCGCCCGACTTCAGCCCCAGCGCGCCGGATTGCCGGTCGAAGCCCGATTTGAATCCGTAGATCGCGTCGGCATGGCCCAGCTGCTCGCGGATCACCGGGAAGTTGCGCGCCCGCCCCTCGGCCATCGAGACGAACACCGCCTCCACCGCCGAGAAACAGGCCTCTCGCGTCAGCAAACCGGCGATCGCGCTTTCGGGTACGATGTACATGCTCTTCTCCTGCATCGGGGGGAGCCGAGGCGCCCCCCGGTCCTTCCCTCAATAGGCCCGGCCGCGGGCCGAGACCGGCCAGACGACCTCGACCTTGCCGCCGCGCACGCCGACATACCAGTCGTGGACATTGCAGGTCGGGTCGCAATGGCCCGGCACCAGCCGCAGCTTCTCGTTGACCTTGAGCACCCGCTGCGGATCGTCGATCACCCCGTGCTCGTCCGAGCATTTGATGTATTTCACATCGCTGCGCCCGAACACGAAGGGCAGGCCGCTGTCCACCGATTGCGCCTTCAGACCGGCATCGACGACCGCCTTGTCGGTCTTGGCGTGGCTCATCACGCTGGTGAGGATGAACAGCGCGTTGCGGAATTCGCCCTCGTCGATGCGGTTGCCGTCCTTGTCGCGGATGCGGCCGTAATCGGCATCCATGAAGGCGTAGGAACCGCATTGCAATTCGTTGTAAACGCCCGAATTGCTTTCGAAATAATACGACCCCGTGCCGCCGCCCGACACCAGCTGCGGCTTCAGCCCGACAGCCTCCAGCCCCGCGACCGCGTCATTGACCATGGCAATCGCCGCATCCAGCTTCGCCCGCCGTTCGTCATAGCGTTCGATATGCTGCATCGCGCCCTGATAGGCCTGCAGCCCCTTGAACCCCAGCCCCGGAGCCGCCTCGATCGCCTGCGCGATGGCGACGACCTCGGGCGTGGTGGTAACCCCGCAGCGACCGGCGCCGCAATCGATCTCGACGAAACAATCGAGATGCGTGCCATGGCGCTGCGCCGCCTCGGACAGTTCGGCCACATTGGCGGGATCGTCGACGCAGACGATGACCGAGGCGCCCAGTTTCGGCAGCCGGGCCAGCCGGTCGATCTTGGCCGGGTCGCGGACCTCGTTGGACACGAGGATGTCGCGGATGCCGCCGCGGGCGAAGACCTCGGCCTCGGACACCTTCTGGCAGCAGACGCCGATGGCATTGCCGATCCGCATTTGCAGCTTGGCCACATCGACCGATTTGTGCATCTTGCCATGCACCCGAAGGCGCATGCCGTGGTTGCGGGCGTAATCGCCCATCTTGCGCAGGTTCGATTCCAGCGCGTCCAGATCGAGGATCAGGCAAGGCGTCTGGATATCGGCCTCGTCCATCCCCGGCAGGGCCGGCACGTCAAAGCCGACATCCAGCTCGGCGAATTTCACATCGATGTTCATGGCGCTTTCTTACATCCAGGGGAGTTTCTTCAGATCGACGTTGCCGCCGGTGATGATAACCCCCACGCGCTGTCCGGCGAAGAGGTCGGGGTTCTTCAGGATCGCCGCCAGCGGCACGGCGCTCGACGGCTCCATGACGATCTTCAGGCGTTTCCAGATCAGTTCCATCGCGGCGACGATCTCGGCTTCCGACACCGTGAGGATATCCGTGACGTGGTTGCGCACGAAATGCCAGGTCAGGTCCTTCAGCGGCACCTTGAGCCCGTCGGCGATGGTCTCGGGCGCGTCGTCGGCGATGATATGGCCGGCGCGGAAACTGCGGGCGGCGTCATCGGCCTGTTCGGGCTCGGCAGCAAAGATCCTGATCTGCGGCGCGACCTGCGACAGCGACAGGCAGGTGCCCGAGACCATGCCCCCGCCACCGATCGGCGCGATCACCGCGTCGAGGCCCTCGACCTGATCGACCAGTTCCAGCGCGCAGGTCCCCTGCCCCGCAATGACCCGGGGATCGTTGTAGGGATGGACGAATTCCGCGCCGGTGCGGGCGACGACCTCGGCAAAGACCGCCTCGCGCGAGCTGGTCGAGGGTTCGCATTCCACCACGGTGCCGCCATAGCCCCGCACCGCGTCCTTCTTCGCCTGCGGCGCGGTGCGCGGCATGACGACGGTGCAGGGGATGCCGCGACGGCCGGCGGCATAGGACAGGCAGGTGCCGTGGTTGCCGCTGGAATGGGTGGCGACACCGCGCGCGGCCTGATCCTCGGTCAGGCCGAACACCGCGTTCGAGGCTCCGCGCGCCTTGAACGCGCCCGCCTTCTGCAGGTTCTCGCATTTGAAGAACAGCTGCGCGCCGGCCAACGCGTCGATCATGCGCGAGGTCAGCACCGGCGTGCGGTGGACATGCGGCGCGATCCGGTCGCGCGCGGCCAGCACATCGTCGAAGGTGGGCAGGCCGGGGGGAAGGTCATCTTTCATCGGAAATCCTTGTGTCTCGAAGGGCGCGCTCAGGCGGCCAGCCGGAATTCGGGGCGACGGTGGCGCGGTAGACCTCCTGCGCGGCGGCGACACCGCTGCCGGGCCTGAGGGCCAGTCCCAGATCGGCCATGCACATCTCCAGCACCGAGAGGCCCGACAGCGCCATCGCCTCGGTCAACAGGCCGAGGTGGCCGAAGCGGAAGCTCTTGGCGGCGAGCTCGCCAAGGCCGGTGCCGAAGGCCATGCCATAGGTACGCGCGGCGCGGGTGACGATCTCACTGGCATTGACGCCGGCGGGGGTGCGGATCGCGGTGATGGTCTGCGAGTAGAGATCGGGCGACAGCGCGGCCAGCGGCAGGCCCCAGGCCCCGGCCGCCGCGCGCACGCCCTCGGCGATGCGGCGGTGACGGGCGAAGACCGCGTCCAGCCCCTCGGCCAGCAGGTAATCGCACGACGCCTTCAGCCCGCAGATCAGCCCGACCGGCGGCGTATAGGGATACAGCCCCGCCGCATATTGGCGCCGCATGTCGCGGATATCGAAGAAACCCCGCGACAGCCGGGCCCTTTCCACCGCCTGCATCGCCTTGTCCGAGAAGGCGATGATCGCCAGCCCCGGCGGCAGCATGAAGCCCTTCTGCGAGCCGGTCACGGCGATATCGACGCCCCAGTCGTCGAAGCGGAACTCCATCGAGGCGATGGAGCTGACGCCATCGACCATGAGCAGCGCCGGATGACCCGCCGCATCGAGCGCGGCGCGCACGGCGGCGATGTCCGAGACGACGCCGGTCGCGGTCTCGTTATGCGTGGCGAGCACGGCCTTGATGCGGTGGTCGCGGTCGGCGGTCAGGATCTCGCGGTAGCGGTCGGCGGGCAGGCCGGCCCCCCAGGGCGCCTCGACGATCTGCATGTCCAGCCCGTGACGTTGGCACAGGTCGATCCAGCGGTGGCTGAACATCCCGTGCCGCGCGGCCAGAACCCGGTCACCGGGCGACAGCGTGTTGGTGATCGCCGCCTCCCAGCCGCCGGTGCCGGTCGAGGGGAACAAAAAGACCTCGGCCGAGGCGGCGCGGATCACCTGCCGCACCCCGGACAGCGCCGGATGCAGCACCTCGGCAAAGGCGCTGGAGCGGTGGTCCATCGTCGGCACATCGGATGCCTTGCGCAGGAATTCCGGCATGTTGGTCGGGCCGGGAATGAAGACGGGGTTCTGCATGGATGCTCCTCCAAGATCAGCCATGACGCGACCCTAGCAGCCTGCTTTCCGCTTGAATATTTTTTTGAAAAGGTTTTCCATTGTGGGGTTAATTCAGTTTTCCGGACGCAAAATCAACGGTCTGTGATTTTTCACCGGGATTTTCGACCTACGCGGGAGGAAAATATTATGGCGACTCCACCGGCCAAGCGCGGCCGACCCAAAGCGATGTTCCCGGTCGAGGGGCAGAACACGATCCAGACGCTGGACCGGGCGCTGGCCCTTCTGCAGCTTCTGTCCAGCCGCGACGGCATGACCCTGAGCGAGATTGCCGCCGCGATGGACCAGTCGGTCGCCACGATGCACCGGGTCCTCGCCACTCTGCAGGCCCGCGAATTCGTCGAGATGTCGCCCGAGCGGCACAATTGGCACATCGGCCCCGGCGCGTTTCTCGCGGGCTCGGCCTTCCTGCGCCGCACCAATGTCGTCGAGCGTGCGCGCCCCGAGATGCACGCGCTGATGGCGGACACGGGCGAGACTTCGAACCTCGGCGTTGATTGGAAGGGGCAGGTGCTGTTCCTCGGGCAGGTCGAGACGCATGAGATGATCCGCGCCTTCTTCCCGCCCGGCACGGTCTCGGCCAAGCATGCCTCCGGCATCGGCAAGGCGCTGCTCAGTTGCTACCCCGAGGCGCGCCTCAACGCCTATCTGGCCGAGGCCCGGTTCGACCGCTTCACCCCCCGGACGCTCGCCGATCCCGAGGCCCTGCGCGCTGATCTGGCGCGGACCCGCGACCGGGGCTATGCGCTCGATGATGAGGAGCGCACGATCGGCATGCGCTGCGTCGCCGCGCCGATCCTGAACATCCATGGCGAAGCAGTGGCGGGGATCTCGGTCTCGGGCCCGACGCAACGGCTGGGTGACGACCGGATCGAGGCGATCGGCCGCATGGTCGCCGCCGCCGCGCGCCGGATCGGCACGCAGATCGGCGCGGCGCCGTTGGAGGGCTAGCTGCCCTCGGGCGGGCGGCCGCCCAGCACTGCCGTCAATGCCAGCGCCTGATCGCGGATGCGCGCGCCCAAGGCCGGCATGTCCGCCTGCGCCAGCCGCAAGGACAGGGCCGAGACCGACAGGCCCCCCAAGGGCTCGCCCGAAGGTGACCAGACCACGGCGGCGACGCAGCGCATGCCGCGGGTGAATTCCTCGTTGTCATAGGCGAAGCCGCGTTTGCGGATGCGGGCGATCTCGGACCACAGGGCCTCGCGGTCGTGCAGGCTGTGGCGCGTCAGCGGCCGGAAGCCATGCCGGTCGACCAGCGCCTCGATCGCATCATCGGGCCATGTGGCGATGATCGCCTTGCCCATGCCCGAGTTCAGGACAGGAGTGCGCCCACCGGGCGAGGCCGTGGCGCGGATGATCTCGCGGCTTTCCACCTGCGCGACGGTGATGACCTCGCTCTCCTGCAGGATGCCCAGATTGGCCGTCTCGCGCGTGGTGTCGCGCAGGCGGCGCAGGAAGGGCATGGCGGCGGCGATGAAGCTTTGCCAATTGCCGAAGGCCACACCGACCGAGAAGGCCTTGCGCCCGACATGCCAGCGCGTGTGGTTGGGGTCGAATTGCGCGAAGCCGTTGCGCTCCAGCGTGGTCAGCAAGCGATGCGCGGTCGAGGGCGCGAGCCCCACCTCACGCGCCAGATCGGATAGCCGAGCGCCCTCGGCCCGGCCCCCGAGGGCTTCGAGCAGCGCCAAAGCGCGGTCCACGGATTGCACGGTGCCGGTCGTCTCCATGTCCCTTGCGTATTCCACATCGTGGAAAACTTCCAGCGCACGCTGGAGCGGACCCGCCCACCTGCATACCGTCGCACACAAAGGAGATCCCCATGACCGCCCATACCCAACGCGCTGGCCTGCAGGTCGCCCCTGTTCTGGCCGATTTCATCGAAACCCGCCTGCTGCCGGGTCTGCCCGTCACGCCCGAGGCCTTCTGGACCGGCTTCGCCGCGCTGCTGGCCGAGTTCGCGCCGGAAAACCGCCGCCTGTTGGAGGTCCGCGACCAGATGCAGGCGCAGATCGACGCCTGGCTGACCGAACGGCGCGGGCAGGAGTGGGACAATTCTGCCTGGCAGGCCTTCCTGCGCGAGATCGGCTATCTTCAGCCCGCCCCCGCGCCGTTCAGCGTCACCACCACGGCCTCCGACCCTGAGATCTCCACCGTCGCCGGGCCGCAGCTGGTGGTTCCGGTGATGAACGCCCGCTTTGCGCTGAACGCGGCGAATGCGCGTTGGGGCAGCCTTTACGATGCGCTTTACGGCACCGACGCGCTGCCCGGCGCGCCCGAGGGCAAGGGCTATGACGCCGCCCGCGGCGCGCAGGCGGTGGCGTGGGCCGCCGACTTCCTCGACAGCGCGATCCCGCTGACCGAGGGCAGCCATGCCGACGCCACGGCCTACACCACCGACGGCGGCACGCTTGCGATCACCGTAGCGGGCAAAGCCGTCGCGCTGGCCGATCCCTCGGCCTTCGCCGGCACCTCGGGCGAGGGCGCCGCGCGCTCGATCCTTCTGCGCCACAACGGGCTGCATATCGAACTGGTGTTCGACCCCGCGCATCCGGTCGGGGCGGCCAGCGCCTCGGGCCTGCGCGACGTGGTGTTGGAATCGACGCTGACGGCGATTCAGGATTGCGAGGATTCGGTCGCCGCCGTCGATGCCGAGGACAAGGTCCTCGCTTATGGCAATTGGCTGGGGCTGATGAAGGGCGACCTGACCGAGGAGGTCAGCAAGGCCGGCCGCACCCTGACCCGCCGCCTGAACGCCGACCGCTCGTTCACCGCGCCGGATGGCTCGACCCTCACCCTGCCCGGCCGCGCCGTGCTGCTGGTGCGCAATGTCGGCCATCTGATGACCTCGGACGCGGTGCTGATGGGCGGCGCGCCGGTGCCCGAGGGGCTGATGGACGCGATGATCACCGTGACCGCGGCGATGCATGACCTGCAGAAGACCGAGGGCGCGCGCAATTCGCGGGCGGGCTCGATCTATGTGGTGAAGCCGAAGATGCACGGCCCCACCGAGGCCGCCTTCGCCAACCGCACCTATGCCCGCGTCGAGGAACTGCTCGGCCTGCCGTTCGGCAGCGTCAAACTGGGCCTGATGGACGAGGAGCGCCGGACCTCGGCCAACCTGCCCGCCTGTATCGAGGCGCTGAAGGAACGGATCGTGTTCATCAACACGGGCTTCCTCGACCGCACCGGCGACGAGATCCACACGGTGATGCAGGCCGGCCCCGTGCTGCCCAAGGCCGAGATCAAGGACGCCGTCTGGCTGTCCGCCTATGAGGCCGGGAATGTCGACGCGGGCCTGAGCGCCGGGATGCAGGGCAAGGGCCAGATCGGCAAGGGCATGTGGGCCAAGCCCGACGCCATGGCCGAGATGCTGGGCGCGAAGATCGGCCATCCGAAGGCCGGCGCGAACACCGCCTGGGTCCCCTCGCCCACCGCGGCCACGCTGCACGCGACGCATTACCACGCGGTCGATGTGGCGGCGCTGCAGGACAGCCTGAAGTCCCGCGCACCCGCCGATTTCGACGCGCTGATGACGCCGCCGCTGATGGGGCGCCGCAACCTCTCGGCCGAGGCGATCGCGCGCGAGGTCGATCTGAACTGCCAGTCGATCCTCGGCTATGTGGTGCGTTGGGTCGATCAGGGCATCGGCTGCTCCAAGGTGCCGGACATCGACGATGTCCCGCTGATGGAGGACCGGGCGACTCTGCGGATCTCGGCGCAGTTTCTGGCCAACTGGCTGATGCATGACCTGATCACCGAGGCGCAGATCGACGAGAGCCTGCGGCGCATGGCGCTGGCCGTCGACCGCCAGAACGCCGGCGACGCGGCCTATGTGCCGATGGCGCCCGCCTATGACGGTCCCGCCTTCAAGGCCGCCCGCGCGCTGATCCTCGAGGGTGCGACCCAGCCCTCGGGCTATACCGAGCCGCTGCTGCACGAATGGCGCCGCACCGCAAAAACCGCCTGAGGAGAGCGATATGAAAACCATCATCCGTCTCGATCTGGACGACGCCCGTATCCTGATCGCCGGGGCCAGCGCCGAGGCCGAGCGCATCGGCGTGCCGATGTGCATCGCCATCGTCGACGAGTCCGGCCAGCTCATCGCCTTCGAGCGGATGGAGGGCGGCAAGGTCACCTCGACCACGATCGCGCTGGACAAGGCCTTCACCGCCGCCGCCGCGAAGAAGGCGACGCATGAATACGGCGCCGCCAGCCAGCCCGGCGCGCCGGCCTACGGCATCAACTCGGCCATCGGCGGCCGGTTGATGGTGGTCGGCGGCGGCCTGCCGGTGCTGCACGAGGGGCAGGTCGTCGGCGGCATCGGCATCTCGTCGGGCACGCCCGCGCAGGATCAGGCGGTGGCGCAGGCTGGCATCGACCATTGGCTGAAACCCTGATCGTCTGACCGCGAATGCAAAACCCCGGCACCGAGGCTTCGGTGCCGGGGTTCTCTTCTTTGGGGCGGGTCAGACCTTCAACGCCAGCAATAGCACCACGGCCACATGCACCGCCTCACGGTCTGCACCGTCATGGATCTGATGGCGGCAGCTGATCCTCGTCAGCGCAAATGTCGCGCGATTCAGGCATCGCCCGTGTCGTTGGACGCGCATCTGGAAGAGGAGGCTACATTGCCCCGCCCCGGTGGCCAGGCGCTTTCCTTGGTGGCCCCCGCTCTCCAAGGCGCGTGATCGTCACCGAACCTGCCCGATGACCATGCCGGCCTCAACCGAGGCGCCGATCGCAACACTCTGCGAGAGATGCCCGCGGGCCGGCGCAACGACCTGCGTCTCCATCTTCATCGCCTCGACGATGGCAACGACGGCGCCCTGCTCGACCTCGGCGCCATCCTCGACCATCCAACGTTGCAGGGTGCCAAAGCCCGGCGACAACAGCGCTCCTTCGGGAACTGTCAGTGTCTCGGCCGTCGTGGTCGATTGCGCGGGCGCGGCTGCTGAGAACAGCCCCGCAGGCAGGCCCAGCAGGTGGCGTTTGCCGTCGATCTCGATGAAGCTACGGATCAGGTCCGACGACGCCGGCTCGGTCCGAGGGGCCGGCGCGAAGTCGTTGAACTCGCTCTCGATCCAGTTGGTGTAGACGCGGAACTCCTGCGCGAATTCCGGTGCCTCCAGCACCGCGCGGTGGAAGGGCAGAACACTGGCCACGCCCTCGATCTCGAACTCCGCCAAAGCCCGGCGCGCGCGGGCCAAGGCCTGTTCGCGCGTGGCCCCGGTGACGATCAGCTTGGCCATCAGGCTGTCATAGAGCCCGGGCACCAGCGATCCACTTTCCACCGCCGAATCCAGCCGCACACCGGGCCCCGAGGGCGCGCGGAACCGCGTGATCCGCCCCGGCGCGGGGAGGAAGCCGCGGCCCGGGTCCTCGGCATTGATGCGGAATTCTATCGAATGGCCGCGTGGCGCCGGCGTTTCAGTGACTGACAAGGGCAGGCCGTCGGCGATGCGCAGCTGCTCGATAACGATGTCGATTCCCGTGGTTTCCTCGGTCACCGGATGCTCGACCTGCAGCCGCGTGTTCACCTCGAGGAACGATAGAACCCCGTCCTGAGACAGCAGGAATTCGACCGTCCCGGCCCCGGTATAGCCCGCAGCCGCACAGATCGCGCGGGCGGAGGCATGCACACGCGCGCGCTGATCGTCGGTCAGGAAGGGTGCGGGGGCTTCCTCGACCAGCTTCTGATTGCGGCGCTGCAGGCTGCAATCGCGGGTGCCCAGCACGACGACATTGCCGTGGCTGTCGGCCAGAACCTGCGCCTCGACATGGCGGGGCTTGTCGAGGAATTGCTCGGCATAGCAATCGCCGCGCCCGAAGGCCTCGGTCGCCTCGCGCACGGCGGAATCGTACAGATCCGCCACCTCGTCGAGCCGCCGCGCCACCTTCAGCCCGCGCCCACCGCCACCGAACGCCGCCTTGATCGCCATCGGCAGGCCGACCTCGCGCGCGAAGGCCACGGCCTCGGCGCCCGATGTCAGCATCCCGGCCGAGCCCCGGACCAGCGGCGCGCCGACCGATTGCGCGATGCGCCGGGCCTCGACCTTGTCGCCAAGCGCGGTGATGACCTGCGGCGCGGGGCCGACCCAGATAAGGCCCGCGTCGATCACGGCTTGTGCGAATTCCGCGCGCTCGGACAGGAAGCCATAGCCCGGATGCACCGCGTCGGCGCCGGATTTCCGCGCGATCTCAAGGATCTTGGCGATGTCGAGATAGGTCTCGGACGGACGCCCGGCCCCGAGCCCCCAAGCCTCATCCGCTTGGGCGACATGCAGGGCCTCGGCATCGGCGTCGGCGTAAATCGCGACGGATTGGATGCCGTAGTCGCGGGCGGCGCGGAGGATGCGCAGGGCGATCTCGCCCCGGTTGGCGATCAGGAGCTTCTTCATCGGGCGGGGCTTTCGAGCAATTGGAAACGGATCAAGGCACCGGGCGGGATCTGCCCGGCGAGGTCGAGGTGATGCGCGGCCACGCAGCTGATCACCGGATAGCCGCCGGTCAGCGGATGATCGGCGAGGAACAGCACCGGCTGGCCATCATGCGGCACTTGGATCGCGCCGGTGACGGTGGCCTCGGACGGCAGTTCCGCCCGGTCCCGGCGCTCCAGCGGCTCCGCGCCGGACAGGCGCAGGCCGATGCGGCTCGATTGCGGCGTGACCAGCCAATCCTGCGCGGTGAGGCGGCGCACACCCTCGGCCGTGAACCAATCGTCCCGCGGCCCGAGGCGCAGGTCCAGCGTCACCACCTCGCCCGGCCGCGGCAGGGCGCGCGCGGGTTCGGCATGAACGGCGACCGCGCCGGCCGGGCGATGCGCGGCGGCGAGGCGGCTGCCGGTCATCACCGGCGCAGGGCCGACCTTGGCGAGCGTGTCATACGAGGACGAGGCGATCACAGGCGTCACCTCGAACCCGCCGCGCAGGGCGAGGTAGCTGCGGATGCCAGATGTCGGGCGCTGGATTTCGACGGTCTCGCCAGCGTCGACGGCGAAGGGCTGTCCAAACGGAGCCTCGACCCGCCCGGCGACGCGGATCGTGCAGGGTGCCCCGGTCAGCGCCAGCGTCATCGGGTGATCCGCGCGCAGGCTCAGGCCACCGAAGGTCAGTTCCAATACCGGCTCGGCGGGATCGTTGCCCAGCAATCGGTTCGCCTGCCGTGCCGCGCTTCGGTCCAGCGCACCCGAGGGTCCGACCCCCTGCCCCGCCTGACCGGCCCGGCCTGCATCCTGCCAGAAGGCGGGCAAATCGGCGCGCAGGACCTCGATCCCGCCGCTCGGTTGCGGGGCCGCCGCGGGGGCCGGCACGCTGATCGTCGCGCCCTTCCCCATGTCGCGAAACCGCACCCGGTCACCGGGCGCGAGCAGCGCCGGACGCGGGCGGGTCAGGTCCCACATCGGCACCGGCGTGCGACCCAGCAATTGCCAACCCCCTGGACTGTCCGAGGGATAGATCCCGCCAAACCGCCCCGCCAGCGCCACCGATCCGGCCGGAATGCGCACGCGCGGGCTGGGCCTGCGCGGCAGATCGAAGGCGGGATCGTCGCAGGTCATATAGGCGAAGCCCGGCGCGAAGCCGGTGAAGGCGACGGTCCACAGCGCCTCGGTATGGCGCCGGATGACCTCCGCTGTGTCCCAACCGAGATGCTCGGCCACGGCGGCCAGATCCTCGCCGTCATAGGTCACGGGGATCTCGTGGTCCTGCCCGTGCCGGGCCGAGCCGCCGGCGGGCGGCAGCGCGCGGATCTGCGCCTCCAGCGTCGCGCGATCGGTGAGCTCGGGCGCCCAGGCGACCAAGACCGTGCGCGCCGCGGGGATCAGGTCGACAACACCGGGCAGCGCCGCGCTGGCGAGCCGGTCGAACAGCGCGAGCGCCTGCTCCAGCGTCTCGCAATCGATCAATAAGGCCGTGTCGCCGGCGGTCAGGAAACGCATGGCTCAGACCTCGCAGAAGGGAGCGAGGGTGATGCCCGCTCGCTCCAGCGCGCCGCGCAGATGGGACGCGATGGCGACGGCGGCGGGGGTGTCGCCATGCACGCAGATCGACTGGGCCTCGAGCGTGATCTCGGTGCCGTCGACCGCCGTCAGGCGGCCCTCGGTCACCAGCCGCAGCATCCGCGCGGCGATCGCCTCGGGGTCATGCAGCACGGCACCGGGAAGGCGCCGGTCCACCAGCGAGCCATCGGCATTGTAGCCGCGGTCCGCAAATACCTCGCAAACAACGGACAGCCCGGCGGCGCGGGCCTGCGCGACGATCGGCGCGCCCGACAGGGCGAGCAGCGGCAGCGTCGGCGCCACCGCCTTGATCGCCGCGATCACATCTCCCGCCTGCCGCGCGTCTTCCGCAATGGTGTTGTAGAGCGCGCCATGCGGCTTGACATAGGCGACCCGCGTGCCGGCGGCGCGGGCGAGGCCCTGCAGCGCGCCGATCTGATAGATCGCGTCGCCGATCAGCTCGGCGCTGGTCGGGTCCATCGCCCGCCGGCCGAAGCCCGCGAGGTCGCGATAGCCGATATGCGCACCGACCGACACGCCCTTTTCCGTCGCCGCGCGCAGGGTGGTCAGGATGCCGGCCGGGTCGCCGGCATGGAAGCCACAGGCGACATTGGCGCTGCTGACCAATCCCAGCATCGCCGCGTCGTCACCCATGCGCCACGGGCCGAAGCTTTCGCCAAGATCGCTGTTCAGGTCGATACGCGCCATCGAAACCGCCTTGTTATGTCGGATGATAGAGTCTAGATTGTTCAACAATCCTGATGCGCAAAATGATCTCGAACACCCGATGAGTCAAGCCACCGATCCGCAGACCACCCGGATTCCGCATCAGCTGCGGGAAATGCTGATCTCGGGCGAGGTCGCACCGGGGGAGAAGCTGTCCGAGCAGCGGCTGGCGCAAGGGCTTGGAACCTCCCGCAATACCCTGCGCGAGGCGTTCCGGACGCTGGCGGCCGAGGGGTTGCTGATCCATCATCCGAACCGCGGGGTCTTCGTCGCTGCGCCTGATGAGGCGGCGATCCTCGACATCTACCGCCTGCGCCGGGTCGTGCAGCGCGGCGCGGTCGAGGCCGCCCTGCCCGGTCACCCGGCGCTGAAGGACATGGCCGAGTGTGTCGCCGGTGCCGAGCAGGCGCGCGGCGCGGGGGATTGGCGCGGGGTGGCCACGCAGAACATGGCCTATCACCGGGCGATGGTGCGGCTGGCCGACAGCCCGCGGCTGAGCGCCTGCTTCGACAGCACCATGGCCGAGATGCGGTTGGCCTTCGGTCAGATCGAGGATTCCGCCTTCCTGCACGAGCCCTATATCGAGCTGAACGCGGGCCTGTTGCGGGCGATCCTGCGCGGCAACCATCTGACCGCGCTGGCGCAGCTCGATGCCTATCTCAACCGCTCGGAACAGGCGATTCTGGGGGCTTTTGCCCGGATGCGGAGCGCTACTGGATCTCGTTGATATAGACGTCGTCGCGGGTGCAGGCGCGGTGATCGTTCAGCAGGATCGGCTGCGCCTGCTCGTCATAGGCGACCTCGGACAGCACCAGAACGGCCGCGGGTGCGGTCAGGCCCAGCAGCTCGATATCCGTCTCGCTGGCGAGTTCGGCCTCGATCTGCTCGCGGATCGCCGCGATCTTCAGCCCGTAATCCGACCACAGCCCGAGGTACATGAGTTCCGGCACCTCGTCGGCCTGGGTCGGGAAATCCGGCACCAGATGCATCGGCAGGATCACCGTCTCGTGCATCACCGGCCGCCCACCGACGAGGCGCAGGCGGTGGATCTGATGTATCATCGCGGGCTCGGGCAGCGCGAGGCGCTCGGTCTCGGCCGGGGTCGAGAGGCGCTGGCAAGTGCTCAGGACGCGGGCCTTCGAATTCTGCAGATCGCCGGCCCGCGAGTGCAGGCGGAAGTAGTTATAGACGATTCGCAGCGAGTGGCGCGGCGGACGTCCGGTGACGACGGTGCCGGTCTTGCGGCGACGCGACAGAACGCCTCCGGCGGTCAATTCCCCCAGAGCGCGGCGGATCGTGCCGACCGAGACGCGGAATTCCTGGGCAAGTGCCGTCTCGGAAGGCAGCACCGTGCCGGCCGGCCAGGTGCCGGACTCGATTCTCGCGGTCAGCTGCTCGGTGATCGCCCTATAAATAGGCATATTGAGGGGAGTATTGATTGAAATGTGACCACTCCAGCGCATTCAGGACCCATCTGGGCACCGTTGCCATGACCTTCGCTGATTCAGGATTGACGTCAAGTCCGGCCCTGCGCTTATTTCTATATAGTTTACAGATAAGGACCGAAAGTGACTGACCGCGAGGCCACGCAATGACCGGAACCGAGCTGCGCCGCGCCGCCATGGCGATGATCGACGCCGAGCTGGACCACGCCGTGGCGGACCTGTCGCGGATGGTCGCTGTGGACACGACCTTCCCGCCCGGCGCCGGCTATGCCGATTTCGCCGCGCTGATGGAGGGGCTTCTGTCCGACCTGCCGATGACCACCGCGCGCGTTTCGGTGCCCGAGGATCTGTGGCGTGTCGCCCGTGGCCCGGCGCGGGGCGAGCGGGTCAACCTGATTGCCGACACGGCGGGCGACGGGCCGGTCTGCAGCCTGTATTTCCACGTCGACACGGTCTGCGCGGCCTCGGGCTGGAAAACCGATCCCTTCACCCTGACAGAGGCCGACGGCAAGCTGCTCGGACTGGGCGCGGCCGACATGAAGGGCGCGGTCGCGGCGGCGGTCCATGCGCTGCGCGTGGCGCAGAAGCTCGATCTTCCGCTGGCCTATCGCCCGCAACTGCTGCTCTGCACCGACGAGGAAGGCGGGCTCTATCCCGGCATCCGCTATCTGGCGGAACAGGGGCTGATCGCCGGGCATCTCCTGAACTTCAACGGCTCGGCCGGACCGCGCATCTGGGGTGGCTGCTTCGGCAGCTTCAACCTTCAGGTCACCGTCACCGGCTTCGCCGCCCATGCCGCCGACCGCTCGAAACAGGGCGTCAACGCGATCGAGGCCGCGCTGCCGATGATGCAGGCGGTCCAGGACCTGCGGCCCGTCGTCACCGCCCGCACCTCGGCCCTGCCGGTGCCGCCGGGAGCCGCCCCGCTGGCCGCACAGATCGCCGTCACCGTGGCCGAGGGCGGGACCTGCGGCGGGCAGGTGCCGGACCGTTTCACCTTCCTCATCTCGCGCCGCTATGCGCCCGAAGAGGATTTCACCGAGGCCCGCGCCGAGATCGAGACTGCGATCCGCGCCGCCTGCCCGGCCGGTGCGACGCTGGATGTCGATCTGATCGGCCATCTGATCCCGACCGCCGATCCCGAGGGCCCGCATACCGCGCGCTGGATCCGCGCCGTGCAGGAGGGCTTCGGCTATGCCCCCGACGACTTCGTGAAATACGCCGCCGCCAGCGCGTCTGATTCCGGCTACATCCAGCGTGCGGGCGTGCTGCAGGAGATCAACCTCGGCGGTCTGATCCGCCCGGAATCGAACGCGCATGGCGCGCAGGAACACACCACGCGCGCCGATCTGGCCGCGCTGGCGAAGACGATCCTCAGCTATCTGGCCGCGGATTTCGCGCCGGATCTGAACCCCGACAACTAATCACCAACAGGAGTCCCCCCCGATGCCCCTCAATCGCCGTGCCTTCCTCTCCAGCAGCGTCGCGCTTGCCGCGCTGGCGACCGTCCTGCCCCGCGCCGTGATGGCGCAGGCCACCCCCGAGGCCGGCGGCACGCTGCGCGTCGCGGTGGATCAGGCCGTGAGCGTCATCCACCCGCTGCTGACCCGCGTGAACCCGGAATACATGGCGGCCGAGCTGATGTATTCGGGCCTGACCCGTCTGGGCCGCGACATGCAGGCCGAGGCCGATCTGGCGACCGAATGGAGCGCCAACGACGACCTGACCGTCTGGACCTTCAACCTGCGTCCGGGCGTGACCTTCCATGATGGCGCCGCCTGCACCGCCGCCGATGTCGTGGCCTCGTTCGAAGCGATCCTGAACCCCGATTTCGCCTCGCCCGCGCGCAACAACGTGGGCCCGATCGCCTCGATCGAAGCGGTGGACGATGTGACCGTGCGCTTCACGCTGAGCTCGTCTTACGCCGACTTCCCGGTGGCGCTGGCCTATAACAACGCCCGCATCATCCCGGCCTCGGTGATCGAAGGCTCGTTCGAAAGCCTGCGCACCGTCGCCAACGGCACCGGCCCGTTCAAGCTGGTGTCCTACGAGCCCGACCGCCTGATCGTCGTCGAGAAGAACCCGGATTACTACGACCCGGCGCGTCCCTACCTCGACCGGATCGAGCTGCATGTGTTCCCGGATCTGGGCGCGCAGGTCTCGTCGCTGATGGCCGGTGACATCGACATGATCGCGACCGTCGGCCCGAACGACTACATGCGTTTGGAAGGTCAGGACAGCATCGACGTGCTGCGTTCGGCCTCGGGTCAGTTCTGCAACGTGAACTTCGGCACCGATATCGAGCCGTTCAACGACCCGCGTGTCCGCCGTGCGCTGGCGCTGACCGTGGACCGCGAGGCCATGGTCGACTTCATGACCGAAGGTTTCGGCGTGAAGGGCAACGACACGCCGCTGAACGAATCCTATCCGTTCTTCGAGGCCCTGCCGCAGCGTGAACAGAATATCGAGGAAGCCCGCGCCCTTCTGGCCGAGGCCGGTTTCCCCGATGGTTTCGAAGCCGAGCTGATCGCCTCGGACCGTCCGGCGATCCGCGTGCAGCTGGCCGTGGCCCTGCGCGAGATGGCCCGTGCCGCCGGCATCACCATCAACGTGACCACCATGCCGCACGCCACCTATCTGGACCAGGTCTGGACCAAGGGCGCGTTCTACGTGGGCTTCTACAACATGCAGCCGACGCCGGATGGCATCCTGAAGCTGCTGTTCACCTCGGACGCCGCCTGGAACGAGACGCGCTGGAACAACACCACGTTCGACGATCTGGTCGCCCGCGCCCGCGCCACCGTCGAGCCCGCCGCCCGCACCGATCTCTATACCCAGGCGCAGGCGCTGATGAACGAGGAAGTCCCGTCGATCATTCCGGCCTTCTTCGACGTGCTCGGCGCGAAACGCAGCTGGATGCAGGGCTATGACATCCATCCGCGTGCCTCGGTGTTCCGTCTGGACCACGCCTGGCTCGAAGCCTCCGCCCCCACGCGCGGCTGATCATTTGACTGACGGCCTGCCCCCGTGCGGGGCAGGCCAAACCACAGGGAATTTCCGTGTCAGCGAGCTATATCCTCAAGCGTATCGCCCTGATCTTCTACACGCTGTTCGTCGTCTCGATCCTCGTGTTCGGCATCACCCAGATCCTGCCGGCCGACGCCGCGGTGATGATGCTGGGCGAGAATGCCACGCAGGATGCGCTGGACGCGCTGCGTACGCAGATGGGCCTCAACGATCCGATCTGGCTGCAATATCTGCACTGGGCCAGCGGCGTCGTGCAGGGTGATTTCGGCACCTCGCTGCGCACCGGCCAGCCGGTCGGCCCCGCGCTGTTCTCGGCGCTCGGCACCTCGCTGACGCTGGCTGTCCTTGCGCTGGCGCTGATGCTGGTGCTGGCCGTGCCGATGGGCATCCTTGCCGCCGTGCGCCGGGGCAAGCTGTCCGATCTGGTCGTCGGCTTCATCTCGTATATCGGCGTCTCGCTGCCGGAATTCGTCACCGCCACACTGGCCGTGGTGCTGGTCGCGGATCTCTGGGGCCTGTTGCCGCCCGCGGGCTACATCCCCTTGTCCGAGGATCTCTGGGGCGGGCTGCAACGCCTGATCCTGCCCGTCTGCGTGGCCTCGGTGATGATGATCGCCCATGTCTCGCGCATGGTCCGATCCGAGCTCGTGGACGTGATGCACACCGACTACATCCGCGCCGCGCGCCTCAAGGGCCTGACGCCGCGCCGGGTGCTGTTCCGCCACGGGCTGCGCAACGCCCTGCTGCCGACGATCACCATCGTCGCGCTGGACGTGGGCTACCTTCTGGGCGGGATCATCGTCGTCGAGGAAATCTTCTCGATCCCCGGCATCGGCCGCTCGCTCATGTCCGCCATTCAGGCCCGTGACCTGCCGGTGATTCAGGCCGGCGTGATGATCATGGCCGCCACCTATTCCATCGTGAACTTCGCCGCCGACCTCATGTATGCGTGGCTCGACAAGAGGATCCAGTATGACTGATTTTCTGCGCCGCCTGTTGCGGAGCCCGCAGGGAGCACTGGGTTGCCTCGTCGTCGGGCTGATCCTGATCGCGGTGGTCTTCGGCCCCTATCTGACCCATTACGGGCCTGAGGACATGCAAGCCCTCGCCCGCTACAAGGGCCCCTCGGCCGAGCATTGGCTGGGCACCGACCAATACGGCCGCGACATCTTCAGCCGGCTTCTGGACGGCGCGCGCTCGACGGTCTTGATGGCGGTCGTCGCCACGGTGATCGGCACGCTCGGCGGGGCGATCATCGGCACCGGCTCGGCCTATCTCGGCGGTCGCTCGGACGAGTTCATCATGCGCACCAATGACGCGGTGATGGCGATCCCCTCGCTGCTGATGGCGCTGATGGTCGTGTCGCTCTTGGGCTCGAACTCGGTCAACGCGCTGCTGGCCATTGCCATCGCCTTCATGCCGTCGATGGCCCGCATCAGCCGCTCGGTCGCGCTGACCGTGCGCAAGCAGGATTACGTCAGCGCCGCCATCGCCCGTGGTGAAGGCGCCCCCTACATCGTCCTGCGCGAGATGCTGCCCAACGTGATCGCGCCCATCGTCGTCGAGATGACGATCCGCGTGTCCTTCGCGGTGATGCTGTTCGCGACGCTGTCCTTCCTCGGCCTCGGCGCGCAGCCGCCGGCGACGGATTGGGGGCTCATGGTCTCCGAGGCGCGGCAGTATCTGCACCGCTCCTACTGGATCCTTTTGTGGCCGAGCGCCGCCATCGCCCTCACCGCCATCGGCTTCAACCTTCTCGGCGACGGGCTGCGCGACGCCCTGAACCCCCGCACCTGAGGACCGGAGCATGACAGAGACGAACACGGTCCTCCGGGTCGAGAATTACTCGCTGGCCTATGAGGTCAAGGCGGGCGCGGTGCAGGTGCTCAACGGCATCAATCTGGCGATCCGGCGCGGCGAGATCCTCGGGCTGGTCGGCGAAAGCGGCTCGGGCAAGTCGAGCATGGCCAGCGCCATCATGCGCCACCTCGCCGGTAATGCGCGCGAGAATGACGGGCGCATCTGGCTGGGCGAGACCGACCTGCGCACCCAATCGGAACGCCAGATGTCCGAGATCCGCGGCAGCCGCGTATCGATGGTGTTCCAGGACCCGGCAACCTCGCTGAACCCGACCCTGCGGCTGGGCGAGCAACTGGCCGAGGTCTTGATCCGCCATCAGAAACTGACCCCGGCGCAGGCCTGGGCCGAGGGTGAGGCGCGGCTCGCGCATGTGGGGCTGAAGACCCCGCGCGAGATGATGCAGCGCATGCCGCATGAGGTCTCGGGCGGCGAGAAGCAGCGCGTGGTGATCGCCACCGCCTTCGCCTGCAATCCCGAACTCATCATCTTCGACGAGCCGACGACTGCGCTGGATGTCATCACCGCGCGGCAGATCCTCGATCTGTTCGGGGCGCTGCAGCAGGAGACGGGCGTGGCCTCGCTCTATATCTCGCACGACCTCGCGCTGCTTTCGCAGACCGCCGACCGGGTGGCCGTGCTGCAGAAGGGCGTGATCGTCGAGGAAGGCGAGACCGCCCAACTGTTCCGCGCGCCGCAGCACGCCTATACCAAGGCACTGATCGCCGCCGCGCCGCAGCCCCAGCGCCTTCTGGTGCAACCCCTTGATGCGGCAGCGAAACCGCTGGTTTCGGTGCGCGATGTGACGGTGAATTACGGCCGCAAGCCGCTGCTCGACAGCCTCTTGCGCCGCGATTTCGCCCCCGTGGTCGGCAGCCGCGCCGTGACCCTGGACCTGCGCCCCGGCGAGGTTCTGGGCATCGTCGGCGAAAGCGGCTCGGGCAAGTCGACGCTGGCAAAGGCGATGACCGGCCTCAACCGCTTCGAGGGGCTGATCGAATTCGACGGCAAGCCCGTGCGCGGCCTGTCGGACATGGATGCCGAGTATCGCCGCGACGTGCAGATCATCTTCCAGCATCCCGACGCCTCGCTGAACCCGCGGCAACGGATTTCCGAGATCCTCGCCCGGCCGGTGAAGCTGTACGGCAAGGGCCAAGGCACCACGCGCGAGCGGATCGTGGCGATGCTGGAGCGCGTGCGCCTGCCCGCCAGCTACATCGACCGCTACCCGCACGAGCTGTCGGGCGGCGAGAAACAGCGCATCGCCATCGCCCGCGCCTTCCTGTCGAACCCGCGTCTGGTGATCTGCGACGAGATCACCTCGGCGCTGGACGTCTCGGTGCAGGCCTCGGTGATCGAACTGCTGATGGAGCTGCACCGCGACACCGGCGCCGCCTATGTCTTCATCACCCATGACATCAATCTGGTGCGGCAGATCGCCCACCGCATCGCCGTGATGTACCGCGGCGATCTGGTCGAGATCGCCGATGCGGAGCGCATCACTGATGCCGACCGTGCCCCCTATACGCGCCAGCTGCTGGAGGCGGTTACGCCCCCTGCCTCGACGCATAGCGCCTGACTTCAAGGACTTATCCCGATGGACCGCAAATCCCTGCTCGACTCTGTCGATGCGAAAGCCGCCCTCGACTTCGTGTCGATGATGGTCCGGCACAAGACCTATTCCGAAACCGAGGGCGAGACCCAGCTGGTCAAGCGCATGGTGCAGGAGATGGGGGCGATCGGCATCGACGCCCATGTGCACGGCTTCGGCGACAAGGGCCGCTCGAACGCGATCGGCACGCTCAAGGGCACCGGCGGCGGTGCGAGCCTGATGTACAACGGCCATCTGGACACCAACCCGGTGACCGAGGGCTGGACCGTCGATCCCTGGGGGGGCCTCGTGGATGACAGCTTCATCTACGGCATCGGCGTGTCGAACATGAAATCGTCGAACGCAGCGTTCTTCTGCGCGATCAAGGCCTTGCAGGACGCGGGCGTGAAGCTGAAGGGCGACGTGGTCCTGACCTATGTGGTGGGCGAGCTGCAGGGCGGCGTCGGCACCGAGGCACTGGTGCGCGACGGCTACCGCGCCGACTATTTCATCAACGGCGAGCCCAGCGATCTGGTCGCCGTGACGATGCACGCCGCCGCGCTGAAGTTTCAGATCGAGCTGACCGGCGACACCCGCCATCTGTCGAAGCGCGAGGAAGCGGTCGACGCGCTGGTCGCGGGTTGCGATCTGGTCGGGCGGCTGAACACCATGACCTTCTCGGGCGCGGAGACGGAGGAGCATGCCTCGGTCAACCGCTGCCATGTCGGCGTGATCAAGGCGGCTCTGGGTCGCGAGCTTGAGGAATGGCGCCCTCCGCAAGTCGCGGATTTCTGCGTGCTCAAGGGTTCGTCGCGCTATGCGCCGGGACAGACGCGCGACGGAGTTCTGGCCGATATGGAGGTCGAGCTGACCGCGCTGCGCGCCCGCTATCCGGGCCTGCAGACGAAGCTCATCTCGATGGACACGATGGAGGAAAAGGGCCTGTCGCTGATGCCCCCCTATCAGGTCCGCCGCGACAGCCCGATCGTCACCGCGATCAACGCAGCCTACCTCGAGGTGCGCGGCGAGGAGCAACCGACCGGCGCCATCACGCCGACGCGCTTCTATGGCTCGGACGCGGGGCATCTTTATGAACTCGGCGGCATGGAAGGCATCGTCTGCGGCAGCGGCGGGCGCTACAACACCATGCCGGACGAGCGCGTGGACATCGTCGATTACGTTGATCTGATCAAGGTCTACATGCTGACGATCATGGATATCTGCGGCGTCGACGATGCTGCGTGAGATCCCGGCCGAATACCGCTGGCGGGTCGACAAGGCCCGCGCGGCGTTGGCTGAGGCGGGCTGCGACCTCCTGATGCTCGACAGCGGCGAGAGCCTTGCGTGGCTGTCTGGCTACAGCGTGTCCGAGACGATGTACCGCGCGGTGTTCCTGCCGCGCGAGGGCGCGCCGTGGTTCGTCCTGCGCCATCTCGATGCCGAGCCCTGCCGTCAGGGCGGCTGGATCGAGGACATCATCGGTTATCTCGATAGCGACTACCCTGAGCGGGTGATGGCCGACCAGATCGCGCAGCGGGGCTTTGGGGCCGTGCGGATCGGCGTCGATTTCAACTCGATCAGCTGGAATCCGGCGCGGATGGCCTTCCTGCAGGCCGCCCTGCCCGGCGCGCGTTTCGTCAACCTCGAAGGGCTGACCGAGTCCCTGCGCTGGGTGAAGTCGGCGCAGGAGATCGGCAAGCTGGCCGAGGCCTCGGCCATCGCCGACCGCGCTATGGCCGAGATCGCCGCCAAGGCCCGGCCCGGCCTCACCACGCGCGAGGCTGCCGCCACCGCCGCCGCCTGCTTCCTGCGCCACGGCGCGGATACCGGCGAGACGGGTCCGATCGTGAGGGGGCGCGGCAGCCATGAATTCCTGCACGGCCTCTTTCGCGCCGACACGCTCGAGACGGGCGACATCCTGCATGTCGAGCTGATCCCCTATGTCGGCCGCTATGGCGCGCGGATGATGCGGCCTGTGGTGATCGGCCAACCCTCGGCCCGCCAGCAGGAGGTCGCGCAGACCCTGATCGCGCTGCAGGACGAACAGATCGAGGCGATGCGCCCGGGGGCCATCGCCTCGGACGTGGACCGCATCGTCCGGGGCGGCGTGCTGAAGGCGGGTCTGCGGGACGAGTATACCAACGTCACCGCCTATACGCTGGGCCTGTACATCCGCACGCCGCGCAGCAGCGATTTCTCGCGCGTGTTCCTGCCGGATCAGCGTTGGGCGCTGGAGGAGAACATGGTGTTCCATGTCTACACCACAGCCGAGGGTCTGGGCTTTTCGGAAACCGTGGTCGTCACGCCCGAGGGTGGGCGGCGCCTGACTCAGACACCTCGGCAGATCCTGACAAACGGCTGATGAAGTTCAGAAAACACCCCGCCTGCGTTTCGCATGTGCGGGCAACCCAAGGACGGCGGTCACCATTGCATCGCGACCGTCGTGCCGTCTGCCGAAGACACGATCTGCAGGTCGATGCCGATATCTCCGGCCCGTTGCCGCATGCCGCGCAGGCCAAAGCCCCCGTCTGATGTGGCGGCTTTGGTGTTGCCGTTGACGTCGAAGCCGATCCCGTTGTCCGAGATCCGGATCGCGCGGTCCTCGGAGGCGACGGTGACGATTGTGGCGCCCGAATGCTTCACGGCATTGGTGATCGCTTCCTGCACGATGCGCATCAGCGCCAGCACATCCGAGGGTGTCTGATCGTCCAGCCGCGTGTCGCCGTCCACCTGCCATTCGAACCGCGACTGATGCCGGACCAACAGAGGCTCCAACCTGTCGCGGATCATGCCGAGCATCACCGGGATGTCGTCCTCAATGCTCAGGCTGTCGATCATCAGGCCCATGTCGCGCAGGGCGTCCTCAATGGCATTCTGCAATACCGGGTCCCGCTGGCCTGAGTTCTCCATGTAGGCAAGCGTGTTGACCAGATGGCCGCCGATCCCGTCGTGCAGATCCAGCATGATGCGTTGGCGCTCTTGCAAAATGGTGCGCGTGCGGTCCTGCTGCGCGAGGGCGGCATAGCTGCGTTCCAGCTCGGCCGATTTCTGCGCGACCTGTTCGGTCAGCGAGGCGTTGAGGCGATCACGCTGTCGGCGCAGCTCGTCGAACCGTTGCAAGAGCGACCAGATCAGACCGATCAGCAAGATGGACATGCCCGCGGCGGCAAGCGGGACACGCACCCATCCGACCGGCCCGAAACCGTCGATCCAGCGCGTGGTGGCAAGCGCGACCGACAGGCTGAACAGGAGGAACAGGGTCACCGCAGGCCGCCGCCCGCCCCGTGCCGGCAAGGACAACAGCCAATCGAGCGTCAGGATCCCCATGACCCACATTCCGCCAAAGAAATATGGACCGGGGCTGTCGCCCAACACCGTTTTGGCCAGCCAGACAAGGACGAGGGTTGCGGCCATGACGCCGTGCATCAGCCGCAGGTAAAAACGGGTCGGGTCGCCGAAAAAGGTGTAGAGGAAGCGGAACAGAAAATAGACCAGTCCCAGCATCGACGCTTGGCACAACACTCCCCAGACGGGTTGCACGGGTGCGATGTTTGGGAAGGCCCATTCCGTGCCCAGAATTACCGCGGCGGCGCCTGTCAGGGTCAGCCAGCCGAAGCCCAAACTCTGCGGGCTCACCCGCCACAGGGCCAGGGACGCCAGCGTCAGGATGACGGAAATCCCTCAGTTCATCCGACTGGCCCCCGCCGTGAAAGCAAAGCGGATCTGCCATTCCATCTGCAACCGGTCGGCCGAGCCGATGTAGAACGGATGCAACAGCAGGCGCCCCTGATTTTCCCGGCGCAATTCGATGTCGATGGTGTTCGCGCCTGTCTGCAGAGACGGCGCGGGGAGGCCGATGTACAGCGGGTGGTTCCAATCATGCCAGATTGGCGCGTCGAGGCTGCGGGTCGGCGTCATGTCCACTCCGTTGACCCTGACATGAACCGCATCGATCGCCCGAGGGATCAGGATCGCCTGTCCCGCGTCCTGATCGTCAAGCTGAACGGTGGTGCTGAAGGTCACCACATCGTTCTCATCCCCGGCAACGGCGGCGGGCAGGGATACAGGTTCGGCCAGCCGGCAGACGCCCGGCGGCTGATGGCGGTCCCGCAGGCACATCTCGGCCGTGTTCACCCGTTGGGCCTCGCGGATATCCGGGTAAGGGATGACCTGCAGCAGCAGCACCAGAACGGCGACCCAGCTCACGACGGCCAGATGGCCCCACAGCCGTTGACCGAGTGTTCTCGGGTGGGCGATGTCCGCCCCGGTGGCCTCGGCGAAGTCGGTCAAAACAGGCCTAGCCGATTTGCCACGGCAACCGCCTCGGTGTTCGAACTGACCTCAAGCTTGCGGTAGACGTTGTTCACATGGGTGCCGACAGTGCCAAGGGTGATGTTGAGCTTGTCCGCGACCTCCTGCCGTTTGAACCCTCGGGCGATGAGGCGAAGGATATCCTGCTCGCGCGCGGTCAGGCTGATGCCGCTTGGCGCATCCTGCCCCCCCTGCTGCGCGGCCCCGCGCGGGACGAGGGCCAGAAGATAGCGGGCAATCTGCGGGCTGATCGGGCTGCCACCTTCCAGAACGGTGCGCAGGCGTCGGCCGATATCTTCCAGCCGGTCGTTCTTCAGCACATAGCCCTTGGCGCCGGCGCGGATGGCGTCGATCACCCGGGCCTCGTCACCAAACACCGTCACCACCAGCGCATCGCAGGCCCAGTCCGCAGCATCGGCAGCACGGATGATGTCCACGCCGGAGCCATCGGGCAGGCCCAGATCGACCAGCACCGCGCGGGGACGATGATGGGCCAGCGCCGCGAGCCCGTCCTGTCGCGTATGGGCGATGGCGCAGATCCGGAACTGGGGCAGCTGATCGACCGCACTCGCCAGACGCTTGGCCGTTTCCACCCTGTCCTCGACGATCAGGACATCGATGGAGGAGGACGCGCCGCTGCCCCGCACGCTGTCAGCCACGGCGGCATATGGATTGGGACGTCCTGGATTCATGCGTGGCACTCCAGCCATTGGCGTGGGCGATGTCGCGGCCCGCAGCGTCTCGCCGGGGCCCGATCTGATTGGCGTGATAACAGCCGCCGGCAGGGTCTGGCTACCGCGTTTGGTCCGCGGCCCTCCATGGATCCATGGAGGAAGCTGCAGATTTCTGCACAGGACAGGGGGCATCCGCGGAAACTCTCGGTCCTCGCCGGCCTGCAGCGGCCTGTGTTGCTTTCGCAACACTGCGCTGGAAACCCGCATCGTGACCGCCCCTTTTCGACGCACTCTCCATGGATCCGTGGATGGGCAGATGCAGGACCCTGCGGTACCCCAAGGCGAATTTGTTAACTTATGCGCTGCTTTACGCCTCTCGGCATCGCCGGACGTGAGCAGTCTCAAAGTCGTCAGGACCGCCATGACCAGCCTCGTTTCGCGTTTTGTATCGGGTCCCTTTTGGGCCCTCTGGCATGTGCTGGTCCTGGCGGCCGGAGCTGGTGGCGGGCGCTCCACGCCGGCCATGCGCGTCGGTCGCGCGCTGGCGATCCTGCTGGTCGCCGTGGCTGCGATGACATCGCCGGCCCTGGCGCAGGGCTGGACCTCTCCGTCGGTGAGTTATCAGTTCCTGCCGGATGGCGATTGCATTGCGGGCCCTTACGCCAACGAAACGAGCACGCTGCTCAGGTTCAGCTACACGGCCGAAAGCACCACAACCGATCCGTCTTCGAACCTGCTTTTTGGCTTCTGGAACAACACAGCATATTTCGGAGCCTATGCGACACACGCCAACCCTGGCCCCGGTTCGCTTCCCGTTCAGACCCACCAGGCCAATCTCCCGAACACCTTCCTGATCGATGGTGTCCTGTACGCGGGCCTGGTGGCGTCGCCTTGGAACAGCGGCCCGATCTGGAACACCTCCACCCGGCCGGACGGTCCCGCTGATCGGGTCGGCCCGGCCTACGGTGTTGCGGGCTATGTGGGCGTCGACATGACCACTGACCCGGATTGCACGCCGCCCGAGATTTCGGGGACGGTCTCTCCCGGAACCGCCGCATTGCCGGGTGCGCCGACCCTGGTGAATGGCGGAAGCTACGATCTGGGCAGCGTGCCTGCGGGCCAAGCGGCTTACGCCACGATCGACATCGACAACCTCGGCAGTGGCGCGCTGGACATCCAGGCGGTGTCGTCGGTGCCCGGAACCAACATTCAGTCCACGGCCATAAGCTTTTCGGATGCGGTGGTGAGCATCACCGTGACCCCGGCCGCACACGGTGCCTATTCGCGCAGCTACACCATCTGGTCGAACGATCCCTCCACACCATCGCTGGTTTTCACCCTTACCGGCACGGCAGTCGACGCCACGGCGCCCCGTGTCACCTCCATCCAGCGCTATGACCCGAGCAGCTCGCCGACGGGTGCCAACGTCGTCTCGTGGCGCGTGATCTACAGCGAGCCGGTCAGGAACATCGATGCCAGCGATTTCACCCTGAGCGGCACCACGGCGCTCCTTGGGGTCTCGGGCTTCGGGGCCGCCTATACCGTCACCGCCTCCGGAGGCGACCTCGCGACGCTGAACGGGACAGTGACCCTGTCGCATGCGGCCGGTCAGGATATCGCGGATGCCGGGGACAACGCGTTGGTCAACACGACGCCGACCGGCGCGAATGTGAACACCTTCGTGATCTCCAACACCCCGCCGATATTCTCCGCCTTGCTCTCGCCGTCGTCGATCGAGGTTCTGGAACGGGCCACGCTGACCCATACCGTCAACAACCAATACTCGGCGGACACGGCGTCCTCGCTGGATGTGACGGGCAATCTGCCGGCGGGCGTGCGGATCGCGTTCCCGGCGAATGCCGCGACGACCTGCACCGGCGGCGCGCTCACGGCCGCGGCCGGCACCAGCAGCTTCACCTATTCCGGGGGCTCTGTGACCGGCGGGGCAACCTGCACGGTCTCGTTTGATATCGAGTCTCAATCCGGCGGGAATTTCACCTATATCACCGGCGACCTGACCTCCAGTCTGGGCAATTCCGGTTCCGCCTCCATGCCGTTCACGGTGACCGCTGTTCCGCCGACGATCACGATCGCCCCCCTGACGGGGCCGACCAGTGGCACCTACAGTGCAACGATCACGCTGTCCAAGCCCAGCACCGACTTCACCGTCGATGACCTGACGCTGACCAACGCCACGGCGACCCTGTCCGGCTCGGGCACCGACTACACCGCGATCCTGACCCCTCTGGCGGATGGCCCGGTCGCGCTCTCGGTCGATGCCGCGCGCTTCACTGACGCCTCCGGCATCGCCAACGACGCCTCGAACGAAGTCACGGCGAGTTTCGACGGGACTAAGCCCACGGTGACGATCTCTGGCCTTCAGGCGTTTGTCGCGTCCGATTTCACGGCAACACTGACCTTTAGCGAGAATGTCACCGGCTTCACCGCCTCTGACGTCACGATCGGCAATGGCTCGGTCACTGGCTTCTCCGCATCGAGCGCCCGGGTCTACCGAGTGGATATCGCGCCGGGCTTGGAAGGTCCTTTGACGATCGACGTGGCCGCGGATGTCGCGCAGGACGGCGCCGGCAACGGCAATATCGCCGCCAGCCAAGTGAGCATCACGGTCGACCGAACGGGCCCGGTTGTCACGATCTCCTCGATCCCGACCCATGTGAATGCCCCCTTCGAGGTCACCTTCTCGTTCAACGAGCCTCTGGCGACGTTCAACTCCTCAGGTGTCTACGTCGTGAACGGTACCCGCAGCCCCGTTTTCTATAACGGAACGACGGCGCGCATGACGGTGACCCCCACCGATCAGGGCGCCGTGAATGTCGGGATGAACATCGGCACGGTCCGGGATGCGGCAGGCAACGACAATGAGTCGGCTAGCGCCTCGACCGTCTTCGATTCCATCGCGCCCACGGTGACACTCTCCACGCCTCCGGCGTTGGTCGCCGGCCCGTTCACCGTGACCGTCACCTTCAGCGAGCCGGAAGCGGGCCTCGTCGGGCCGGATCTGCTCATCGGCAATGGCACGGTGACCAGCTTTGCGTCCTCGGGCGTGGTGACTTACACGGCGGAGATCACGCCCACCGCCGATGGCCCGGTGACAATCGACCTGCCCGCTGGCCGGACCCGCGATTTCGCGGACAACCCGAATGCCGCGGCCGCCCAGGTCACCACGACCTTCGACGGCACCGCGCCCACCGTCGTGCTGTCCGCGCTGAGCGGCCCTGTGGCGGGTGTCTACACCACGACGGCCACGTTCAGCGAGGCTGTCACCGGGCTCGACGCGGCCGACCTCACCCTGGTCAACGCCAGCGCGACGATTGCCGGGAGCGGGTCGGTCTACACGATCACCCTGACGCCCGACGGCGACGGGGTGCTCAGCGTGCAGATCCCGGCGGATGTGGCGATGGATGCGGCGAGCAACGGCAACGCTGCCTCGAACCTCGTCACCACGACCTTCGACGGCACTGCGCCGACCGTTGTCCTGTCCGCACTGACCGGCCCGGTGGCGGGTGTCTACACCACGACGGCGACGTTCAGCGAGGCTGTCACCGGGCTCGACGCGGCCGACCTCACCCTGGTCAACGCCAGCGCCACGATTGCCGGCAGCGGGTCGGTCTACACGATCACCCTGACGCCGGATGGGGATGGCGCGCTCAGCGTGCAGATCCCGGCGGATGTGGCGATGGATGCGGCGAGCAACCTTAACGCTGCGTCGAACCTCGTCGCCGAGACCTTCGACGGCACCGCGCCGACGGTCACGCTGTCCGCACTGACCGGCCCGGTGGCGGGCGTCTACACCACGACGGCGACGTTCAGCGAGGATGTCACCGGGCTCGACGCGGCCGACCTCACCTTGATCAACGCGAGCGCGACGATTGCCGGCAGCGGGTCGGTCTACACAATCACCCTGACGCCCGGCGGGGATGGCGCGATCAGCGTACAGATCCCTTCGGACGTCGCGATGGATGCGGCGAGCAACCTCAACGCGGCCTCGAACCTCGTCGCCGAGACCTTCGACGGCACCGCGCCGACCGTTGTCCTGTCCGCACTGACCGGCCCCGTGGCGGGCGTCTACACCACGACGGCCACGTTCAGCGAGGATGTCACCGGGCTCGACGCCGCCGACCTCACCTTGGTCAATGCCAGCGCCACGATTGCCGGCAGCGGGTCGGTCTACACGATCACCCTGACGCCGGATGGGGATGGCGCGCTGAGCGTGCAGATCCCCGCGGACGTCGCGATGGATGACGCGAGCAACCTCAACGCGGCTTCGAACCTCGTCGCCGAGACCTTCGACGGCACCGCGCCGACGGTCACTTTGTCTGCGCTGAGCGGCCCCGTGGCGGGCGTCTACACCACGACGGCCACGTTCAGCGAGGATGTCACCGGGCTCGACGCGGCCGACCTCACCCTGGTCAACGCCAGCGCGACGATTGCCGGCAGCGGGTCGGTCTACACGATCACCCTGACCCCCGATGCGGATGGCGCGCTGAGCGTGCAGATCCCGGCGGATGTGGCGATGGATGCGGCGAGCAACGGCAACGCTGCCTCGAACCTCGTCACCACGACCTTCGACGGCACTGCGCCGACCGTTGTCCTGTCCGCACTGACCGGCCCGGTGGCGGGTGTCTACACCACGACGGCGACGTTCAGCGAGGCTGTCACCGGGCTCGACGCGGCCGACCTCACCCTGGTCAACGCCAGCGCCACGATTGCCGGCAGCGGGTCGGTCTACACGATCACCCTGACGCCGGATGGGGATGGCGCGCTCAGCGTGCAGATCCCGGCGGATGTCGCGATGGATGCGGCGAGCAACGGCAACGCGGCGTCGAACCTCGTCGCCGAGACTTTCGACGGCACTGCGCCCACCGTCGTGCTGTCCGCGCTGACCGGCCCTGTATCGGGCGTCTACACCACGACGGCGACGTTCAGCGAGGATGTCTCCGGGCTCGACGCGGCCGACCTCACCCTGGTTAACGCCAGCGCCACGATTGCCGGGAGCGGGTCGGTCTACACGATCACCTTGACCCCCGATGGGGATGGCGCGCTGAGCGTGCAGATCCCGGCGGACGTCGCGATGGATGCGGCGAGCAACGGCAACGCTGCGTCGAACCTCGTCGCCGAGACTTTCGACGGCACCGCGCCCACGGTCACGCTGTCCGCACTGACCGGCCCGGTGGCGGGCGTCTACACCACGACGGCCACGTTCAGCGAGGATGTCACGGGGCTCGACGCCGCCGATCTCACCCTGGTCAACGCCAGCGCGACGATTGCCGGAAGCGGGTCGGTCTATACGATCACCCTGACGCCGGACGCGGATGGCGCCCTCAGCGTTCAGATCCCGGCGGATGTGGCGATGGATGCGGTGAGCAACGGCAACGCTGCGTCGAACCTCGTCGCCGAGACCTTCGACGGCACTGCGCCCACTGTCACGCTGTCGGAGTTCACCGGCCCCACCGACGGCAGCTACACCGCGGTGATCACGCTCAGCGAGCCGTCGACCGACTTCACCCTCGCCGCCGTGCAGCTGGTCAACGCCAGCGCGACCCTGAGCGGTGCCGGGCAGACCTACACGCTGATCGTCACGCCGCTGGCGGATGGCCTCGTGTCCGCTCAGGTCACCGCCGGCAGCTTCACCGATGCGGCCGGCAATGCGAACGAGGAGGCCTCGAGCCTGATCTCCGTCGTGCACGACGGGGCGGCGCCGAGCGTGGTGTTGAACGGCGCGCCCGAGGCCTTCTCGGGGGCGGCCAGCTTCTCGGTCACGGTCGTGTTCTCCGAACCCGTCAGTGGCTTCGGCGCCGGGGGCATCGTGATCCAGAACGCGCGGGTCACCGGTGTCAGCGGCTCGGGCGATCTTTACACGGCTTCCATCCGGGCCGATGGCGGCGGTGATGTGACACTGCAGGTTGCGGCGGGTGCGGCCCAAGACCTGGCCGGAAATCCCAACCTCGCCTCCGAGGTGCTGCGCATCGAGAACCGGACGGTGGCCGAGACGCAGGGCCAGATTGCCCGGTTCATGCTGCACCGCGCGGATCAGCTGGTGTCGAACCAGCCGGGGCTAATCTGCCTCATGCAGGGCAGCTGCGGTGGCGGCTCTCTGGATGTCAGTTCCCGCGATGACGGCCTGACGTTCAGCCTGAGCACCATGTCGAGCGCGCTGACCGCTGACCTGCCGCTGTGGCTGCAGCTTCGGGGCTCGCGCAGCAACGATCCCATGGGGGATACTGAGTATCTGATCGGCAGCGCCGGCGCGCATTACCGGCTCAACGACAGGCTGTATCTGGGGATGATGCTGCAGTTCGACCATGTCGCCCGCAATGACGGCGCGGGCCGGATCGAGGGCAGCGGTTGGCTGGCGGGGCCTTATGTGGTCGGACGTCTGGCGGATCATCCGCTCTATTTCGAGGGGAGGCTGCTATGGGGCCAGACGCGCAACACGATCAGCCCCTTTGGCACCTATACGGACCGTTTCGACACCAACCGGATGCTGGCGATGGTGCGCGTCACCGGCGAGATCACCTGGCAGGATGTCACCCTGATGCCGACCGTCGCGGCCTCGCATACCACGGACCGGCAGCACGCCTATACGGACAGTCTGGGGAATGTGATCGGCGCGCAGGATATCGCCTTGTCGCGGGTGGAGCTTGGTCTCGACGCACGCTGGCCGATCTTGCTGGGTCAAAGCGCGTGGACGATGGAGAGCGGCATCACCGCGCTGCATACGCGCAGCTCGGGGAGTGGTCTGGCCTTGGCCAACAGCGCTGCGGTCGACGGCACACGGGCGCGGATTGATCTTGGCCTCCGGCATGTGACACGCTCGGGCGGTGAGTTCTCGATGAGCGGTTATTACGACGGGATCGGCCAGTCCAACTACGAAGGCTATGGCATGGAGATCGAGTATCGCCGCTCGTTCTGAGCGGCGCGCCTCGCCATGCAAAGAATGGACCTCGTCCATGGCAGCGGCAGGTAGGGTGGTCCGTGACCACCGTGCCTGCCGGCCCCCCTGCCTGTTGCGGGTAGTAGTCAGGCGCCAAACAGCGCCGCGAAACCGGTGGGTCGTTCTGCGTCACAGTCCCAAAGACTGGCCGGATCCGCCAGCGGCGCAATGACCTCGTCCAGCACCAGCTTCAGACACGCCACCGATCCGCCCGGGAAGGCGATGAAGCCGTCCGCTGCCTCTGTCGCTTGCCAATCCCGCACGGCGTCGATGGCATCGTCGGGCGTGCCGATCACCTGCCAATGCGGCGAGCCGATGGTCTCGGGTCGCTCCAGCAGGTCATCGAGACGCGGTCGGTCCCTCTCGATCATCCGCCGCAGCAGCAGCGCCGACGTCTGGCTGTGCAACCCCTCGGGCAGGGCAGGCAGGTCGGCGAGGGTGACCGCACGGTCGTCCGGCCAGTCGCTGAAATCCACGCCGGTCAGCAGCTTCAGCCGGGCCATGCGGCGGGCGCGGTCGGCGCCGCGATGGGTGGCATGGAACAGGTCTTGCGCTTCGGCTCGGCTGGAGGCCAGAAACAGGCTGAGCCCCGGCAACACTTTCGGCGCCTGCGCCCGCCCATGCCCCGCGGCGCGGCGCAGGATGTCACCGCGATAGGCCTGCGCGGCGTCCCGGTCCGGGGTTGCGGCAAAGACACCGTCGGCGATGCGGGCGGCGAAATCGCGCCCGATCTCTGATGCACCCGCCTGGAAAATCGGGATGCGCTTACCGGGCATGGCGGGCAGGCTCAACGGCCCCTCGACGCGAAAATGCGCGCCGTCGTGATCGACCGGGTGGATCTGCGTCTCGTCGAGGATCCGGCCCCCCTCGCGGTCCTGCAGCAGGGCCTCAGCCGGGAAGCTGTCCCAGAGCCGTGTCACCAGCGCGTGGAATTCCGCGGCCTTTTCATAGCGCTCCGCCCCCGAAGGCATGGTCTCAAGCCCGAAGTTGCGATGCCCGTCCAGCGCGGTGACCACGTTCCATCCGATGCGGCCGCCGCTGAGCCAGTTCAGCGACATCAGCATCCGGGCCACGTACCAAGGCGGCAGGAAGGTGGCCGAGATCGTCGTCAGCAGGTTGATCCGCGTCGTCGCGCCCGCCAGTGCCGTCATCAGCAGTGTCGGGTCCAGCCCGCCGGCCCCACCACCCGGACCATTGGCGAGGTTGGGGTGAAACAGCGTGTCGGGTCGGAACAGGAAATCCGCGCCGGCCGCCTCGGCCCGTTGGGCGAGGTCGCGGAAATAGGACAGGTCGAGAAGCTGCTCGATCCCGCTGTCGGGACGCCGCCACGCATGGCCGTTCAACCACGTCGGCGCGAGAGTCATGCCAATACAAAGCCGGGCAGAGGTCATCGGGCGCTCCTAATCCTTACTATTTCACTTGGCATTTACGAAAGCCCGCGCTATCCCGCAAGACGGAAAGCATTCTGATATGCGAAGCGAGACGGCAGGCGGGGCGAGCGTGCTTGAGGTAAGGGAATTGAGCGTGACGCTGGGCCGCCGCCCGGTCCTGCATCGGATCGACACCGGCTTCGCAGCGGGCGAGCTGACAGCCCTGCTGGGGCCAAACGGTTGCGGAAAATCGACCCTGCTGCGTGCGGTGATGGGGCTTGTGGAGACGACGTCCGGCATGGTGGCGCTGGAGGGTCGTCCTCTCGCCGGGATGAGCCGGCGCGAACGGGCGCGGCGGATCGCCTGGATGCCGCAGGAGACCACCTGCCCCGACTATCTGACACTGGCCGAGATGGTGGCGCTGGCCGGCCATTCCCGCCGCTCGCTTCTGTCAGGATTCCTGCCCTCGCAGGCTGCGGCGCAGGAACAGGCCTTCGCCCGCGCGCTGGAGACAGTCGGCCTGACCGAGCACGCCGCGCGCCCGGTGAACAGCCTCTCCGGTGGGCAGCGGCAACGGGCGTTCATCGCACTGGCGCTGGCACAGCAAGCCGACACGCTCATGCTGGACGAGCCCGTCAACCACCTTGACCCGCGCTATCAATACGCCATCCTCGCGTTGCTGCGCGATCTGGCGCATCGGCAGGGGCAACGCGTCGTCGTCGTGTTGCACGATCTCAACCTCGCCGGTGCCTTCGCCGACCGGCTGGTCATGCTGCGCGACGGTCACGTCATTGCACAGGGCCGACCGGCCGAGGTGCTGTCCTCCGAGCGGATCGCGCAGGCCTTCGATATGCAGGTCGAGATCCTGCCCCATGGCGCGCGCCTGCTGTGCGTTCCCGAAATCCCCGCCCATCCGTGACCCGCTTCGCCCTGCCCCTGTCGGCGCTGCTGTGCGCGATGAGTTTCGCCGCCTCGCTGGCCATCGGCAGCGAGGTCATGGGGCCGGGACTGGTGATCGGCGCCTTGGTGGCACCGGACCCGGACAGCCTCGATCACTTGATCCTGCTGACCCAGCGCCTGCCCCGGGCGCTGATGGCCTTGCAGATCGGCGCGGCCATGGCGGTGTCGGGCGTCGTGCTGCAAGGCTTGACGCGCAATCCGCTGGCCTCGCCCACCACCTTGGGGATCAACGCGGGCGCGGCCTTCGGGCTGGTCGCCGGGGCGCTGATCTTCGGCCTTGCGCCCCGCGCGCAGGGCTGGGCCGCCTTGGCCGGGGCGCTGGCCGGCCCCGCGCTGACCCTCGCCGTCGCCCGTAGCGTGGGCCTGTCGCGCGACCCGCGCGGCGCGGCGCTGATCCTGTCGGGCGCGCTGGTCGCGATGTTGTTGGGCGGTTTGGTGCAGGCGCTGCTGCTGGCCGAGCCCTTGCGACGTCAGGAATTCCTCGCCTGGATCACCGGCAATGTGAACCACGCCCATGTCGCGCGGCTGGCGGATACCGGCTGGATCACGGCCTTGGCGCTGCTGATGCTCTGGAGCCTGTCACGGCCGCTGTCCCTGATCCTGCTGGGCCCCGAGAAAGCGGCTTCGGCCGGGGTCAATGTGCCCCTCGTCACGCGCTTGGCACTGGCGGGCGTTGCCGTGGCCGCCGGTTCGGCGGTGGCGGTCAGCGGGCCGATCGCGTTCCTCGGGCTGGTCGTGCCGCATCTGGCGCGCGCCATGGCCGGGGCCTCTCTGCCACGGCTGGTGCCGGTCGCGGCTTTGCTGGACGCAAGCCTGTGCCTGTTGGCCGACCTTGTGGCACGGCGCGCTTTCCTGCCCTTTGTCACCCATACCGGCGTGGTTCTGGACCTGCTGGGCGGGTTGGTTTTCGTGCTGATCGTCCACCGGCTGTACCTGCGGAGAGCAGCGTGATGCGGCGGGGGTTGGACGGCCATCGGCGGCTCGGCACTGTGCGGGTGATCGACCTCTCGGCCGGGCTGGGCTTGACGGTGGCGGCGCTGGTGCTGGCGCTCGCTTCGGTCACGTTGGGCCACCAATCGCTGCCCCTGTCCGCCCTGCTTGGCCCCTTGAGCGACGACCAGAGCTTCGCCCTGTGGGAAGTCCGCCTGCCCCGCGTGGTGATGGGGGCAATGGCCGGGTTCGCGGTCGCCCTGTCCGGCGCGCTGTTGCAGGGCATGGTGCGCAATCCGCTGGCGGATCCGGGCCTTCTGGGTCTCTCCCAAGGCGCGATGTTGGTGCTGCTTCTGTGCCTCGTCCTTGCGCCCGGTCTTCCAGCCGGTTGGATCACGCCGATGGCCGTCTGCGGCGGCATGGCGGTGGCGGGATTGCTGATGGCACTGGCCGGACGGGCCGAGGGTCTGGGCCTGTTGTTGCTGGGGCTGGGGATGGAAAGCACCCTGTCCTCGGCGGCGACGATCCTGATGCTCTATGCCCCGCCCGAGGCCTCGACGATGTTGGCGCAATGGATGGCGGGATCGCTGTTTCGCGCCAGTTGGGACAGCATCGCCACCTTCGGGCCTTGGGCCGCACTGGCCCTGCCCGCGCTGGTCATGCTGGGACCGGGCCTGTCGGTGCTGGTTCTGGGCGACGAGCGCGCCGCGACCCTTGGCCTGCCGGTGCCGCTGCTGCGGTTGGGGGTGATGCTGGCCGCGGTCAGCCTCAGCGCGGCGGCGCTGCAATGGGTCGGACCGCTGGCTTTCCTCGGCGTGATGGCGCCGAACCTTGCGGGTGCGATGACCGGCGCGTCAGGGCGGGCACGGCTGACGCTGGCGGGGCTGACCGGCAGCGTGCTGGTGCTGGGGGCCGATGTCCTCTCGCGCGGGTTGGAGCCGGGGTTGGTCATGTCGATCGGGCTGACCCTGTCCGTCGTCGGCGTGCCCGCCTTCCTCATCCTTCTGCGGCTGCGCCAATTCGCCGCCGCGCGTTCCTGAACCGGAGATGCCGATGCGCAACCGCTTTCTCGCCACGCTGAGCCTGCTGGCTCTTGCTGCCGCCACCCCTGCCCTGTCGCAAAGTCACGATGTCACCGACGACGCCGGGCGCAGCGTCACCCTGCCCGACCGCGCCGAACGGTTGGTGGTGATGCATGACCCGTTGGTCGGCGTGCCGCTGCTGGATATTGGCGCCCCGGTGATCGGCGCCTATGGGCGGGCCGAGGACGGCACCAATTACGCCGGCTTCGACTTCGTGCCGCTCGTGCTGGGAGATCGCGCGCCGGCACAACTGCCCTCGGGCATCGGTCCGACCGGCGCCCCGGATCTGGAGCGCCTGCGCAGCCTCGCGCCCGATCTGATCATCGCCACCGAATACAACCTCGACATGGTGGACCGTCTCGCCACCATCGCGCCGGTCTATGTCCAGAATGTCGGGACCGGCCGGGCGGAGGGGATCGAGGTGATCCGCGACCTCGCCGCCGTCACCGGGCATGAGGCCGAGTTGCAGGCGCGGCTCGACAGCTATCACGCGCAGGTCGAGGCCCTGCGGCCCCGGCTGGAGGGCGGCACCTATCTGGCGGTTCTGGTCGCGGATCAGATCGGCGCGGTCGGCACGGCCTCGGGCCTTGTCGAGGCGATGGCCGATCTGGGCTACGACCGCGCCACGCTGGACGAGGCCGGGGCCTTCAGCGGACCGGGGTCGAATTTCATGGCGCCGATCTCGACCGAGGTTTTCCTGCGGCTGAACCCGGATCTGTTGATCGTGCTTGGCAGCTATGGCGAGGCGCAACGGGACGAGGGCGCGGTGCGCGCGGCGCTGGACCGCGTCGTGCCGGGCTGGGATCGTTTCCTGCGTCCGGTGCGCGAGGATCGGGTGATCTTCCTCGACGCGGCGCTGGTCGCGACGCCCTCCGTCGCCGCCGCCGAACACATGGTCGAGGCGGTTGCCGACTGGGCCGACAGCCACTGACCCCCAACGACAAACGGCCCGCACAATGGCGGGCCGTTTCTTTCGCTATGACCGGGCTCAGAACGTGTAGCTGAGGCCGATGCCGATTTCGCGCGGGCGGGTCATGTAACCCTCAAGCCCGCCGATCACCCGGTTCATCTGCAGATAGGTCGGTTGGCGGACGTCGAAGACGTTGCTGACATAGCCGTAGACGGTCATGCCGTTGCGCATCTCATAATCCAGCCGCAGGTTGGCCAGCGTCAGCGGTTCGATCTCATAGGCGGTGCTGTTCGCATCCTCGGAGAAGTAGCCGGCCACATGCCGGACCTGACCCGACAGCGTCAGACCATTGGCAAATTCGTAGCTCGCGCCGAGGGTCAGCGTGTATTCCGGCGCCATTGCGAAGGCATTGCCGACCCGGGCGGGCAACGCGCTGAACTCGAGGAATTCGGTCTGCAGCAGACCGACACCGGCGTTCATGCGGAAGCGATCGCTCACATCCCAATCCGCCGACATCTCGAACCCGCGCGAGCGGGCGCGCTCGGCGTTCACGGTATAGGATTGCGGCGTGCCGGCCACGTTCACGGCGACGAAGCGCTGCGCGTCGGTCATGTCCATCTGGAACAGGTTGGCGTTCAGACGCAGCGCCCCGCCCAGCAGGTTCGCCCGCGCGAACAGCTCGTAGTTGGTCAGATATTCCGGCGCATATTCAACGTATTGCCCGGTGGTGAAGTTCAGCGTCACCCCGCCCGGATTGTAGCCTCGGCTGACCAGACCACCGAGGGTCAGCCCCTCGTTGACCTCATAGGCCAGGGAGACGCGGGGCAGCCAGGCGTCGTAAGTCGCGTCGAAGTCGACCGCCGCATCCCCATAGATCGCCGGCGAGCCGATATAAGCCGTGCCCGAGCGCTGGATCTCGTCGCGCTGATAGCGCAGGCCTGCGCCCAGCGACCAGCGGTCGCCCAGTTCGACGGTGACCTCGCCGAACACCCCGGCCGACCGACGACGGTCGTCGAACAGCGATTCATAACCGCTGTAGAGATAGTCCACCTGATCCGTCCCGTTGAGGTAGACCCCCATCGTGCCGAACACCGGATCGCCGTCCTCGCCGAAGGTCAGCCGCGTCTCGTTCGAGACATTGTCGGCGTCGATGTCAGCAGAGCCGACGGTATAGGGATAGGTTAGCCGGTTGGTCTGCGTGCGCGACAGAACCGTGGTCGAACTCAGCACCCAGCCGGTGCCGAAATCCTGCGTGATGGCCAAGGTGGCGCTGGCATTCTCGTTCTCGAAAACGGGCATGGAGGTGCCGGTATTCACCAGATCCTCGAACGGCGCCATCGCCGCTTCCGAGGTCGGGCGGCTCGACCGGCTGTGCGAGAAGGTGAGCTGCACCTCAAGCCCGTCGATATCTGCCGGACGCCAGAGCAGGCTCGCCCGGGCGGTCTGGCTCATGATGTCGGTGTCGATGTGGTCGCGCTGTGTGAAGGCGGGGTTCGAATAGGTCACCACATTGTCGCGCTGGCTGCGATCGACCGCGATGCGGTAGGCCAGATCCTCGGACAGGGCGTCGGAATAGGCGAAGGACAGGCGCCGCGCACCGTTGGTGCCGACCTCGGCCCGCACGGCGCCTTCCCGCGTGAAGCTGGGGCGGTTCGAATGGACGATGACCGCGCCGGCAATGCTGTTGGCCCCTTGGGCGATGGTCTGCGGACCGCGATAGACCTCGATCCCCTCGACGTCCCAGGCATTGGAGCCGCCGTAGACATATTCGTTGTAGTTCAGCACCCGGCCATCCTGAACGATGCTGGCGCGCGGCGTGGTGCCGCCGAAAAAGGCCAGCGCCCCGGTGGACGGGCCCTGCGTGTCCTGTCCCCGGATCGTCGGCGCGACGCCCGAGGCCCCATAGGTCAGGACATTCGGCACGTCCGAGATCGCCTCGGTCACGGTCGTGGCGGGGGCGAGGCCCTCGATCTCATCTTGATCGACCAGTTCGGCCGAGGCCGCGGTGCTTTCGATCCGACGCACAAGGCCCTCGCCCCGAAGGATGATCCGGCCGAGGTGCTGGAAGACGCTGCCCCCCTCTTGCGCGGCGGCAGGCAGCGGGGCCATCGCCAGCGTGGCGATCAAGGCAAGGGCGGTAGAGCCGGACAGGCCGGCGGCGATGGGGCGGGAAGGTGAGCGGCGCTGTGTCATGGTCCATCTCGGTTGGACGACTGGCTGCGGCGCTGGCTGTCGTGGAGAGTCGGATCGGCTGATCCTGCGCGTTCCTCATTGCAGAATGCGTCCCGCATGGCAATATTCGCCCGCAACAGGGGCGACCGGCGTGACCAAGCTGCATCACCCCCCTGCCATTGCGACCCGCGGGGCCCCCGACTACACTGGCCTCAGCAACCGAGGCAGAGCCATTTCAGGAGACACCGTGCCCAGCCAGGACGAGGCCGAACCCGCGGATGTATCCGCGCCGCGTCGGGGGGCCACGGTTCAATCCGTTTCGGTCGCGATGCGTTTCCTGACCACTCTGGCCGATGCCGGCGGGCCGCTCTCGTTGGGCGAGGTGGCGCGACGCAGCGGCAGCGGATCGTCGACCGCCCATCGCTATCTTCAAAGCCTCGTGGCCGAAGGGTTGGCTCAACAGGATCCGGCGAGTGGGCAATACGATCTTGGCCCGACCGCGCTGATGATCGGGATCGCGGCCCTGCGCCGCATCGACCCGATCGACCGCGCGGCCGAGGCGATGAAGGCCTTGACCGCCGAGGTCGCGGCCTCGGGGGGCGTGGCGATCTGGACGGACCGGGGCCCCACTTTGGTCCGGTGGTATCGCAGCGCGCAGTTCTCGATTAGCTCGCTCGGTCTGGGGGACATCCTGCCGATCGACAATTCCGCTTGCGGCTTGGTGTTCCAGGCATGGCTGCCCGCGGCCAGGATTGAAGCGGCGCGCTCCCTGCAGCCCGATGGCTTTCGCGGCACCGTCTCAAAGAGTGAGTGCCTGCACCGGATCCGCACCGACGGTTGGTGCGAGATGCGTAGCCACCTGCTGCGCGACATTCGCGGACAGGCCGTCCCGGTCTTCGATGCGCAGGGCGAGATTGTCGCCGTGATGACCACCATCGACAATCTCGGCGAGACCAGCGGCGAGGCAGAGAAACGGGCGCTGATCGACGCAGGATTGCGCGTCAATGCACCCGTGGCCGGGGCGGTTCGCGCGACCGGGCGATAACGCATGGCCTTGATGCGGCGAATTATCGCGCATGCTCATCCGCGCGGGATACCTGCCCTTTCGCGGCACGAAAATGCAGTGCGCAAAGGGGCCGGAACGGGGTGATCGGGTGATGACCTCAGGGCTATCCTGCAGCGCGATGATCCGGGTGCAGACCTTCCATAGAGAGAACCGGCTTGATCGTTGCCTGAGCCTCTCCTATGCAAGGGCTGTCGGTTTCCATCTGGAATGAAAAGGGAATCCGTCGTCGTTCACGCGGCGAAACGGAACTGCCCCCGCAACTGTAGGCGGCGAGTGTCGAGCCTGAAGTGCCACTGTGGTCACATTGACCATGGGAAGGCCGCAAGACACGTTGACCCGTCAGTCAGGAGACCTGCCGACACCCAACAGTAACGCGGCCCGGGCGGGGTGTCCGGGGAGGTGTCCTATGACGAGAATCCAAAGGCGGCCCCTCAGGGTCGTCACAGCCAGGACTGCGGTTTCCGCCCCAAGGGCAGAGACGTCGAACAGCCATGGATTCGGCTCCCCTTCCCTGTCTCCGGTCGCCTTTGAAATCGGAGATTTCCCATGGCCCCCAAATCGCTGACTGCCGCCTCTCTGGCGGCCCTGAGCATGGGCTTGCCCGCATATGCCGACACCACCTACCCTTTGACGCTGCAAAATTGCGGCGTCGAGACCGTTATCGAGGCCGAGCCGCAGGGCACGGTCGCCGTGGGGCAGGCCGCGACCGAGATCCTCTACGCGCTTGGTTTGGGGGACCGCGTCCTCGGAACCTCGGTCTGGTTCACCGATGTGCTGCCGGAATTTGCCGAGGTGAATGCCTCGGTCGTCCGTCTGGCCGATAACGATCCCAGCTTCGAAAGCGTCGTCGCCACCCGCCCGGATCTGGTCAGCGTGCAGTATGAATGGCATGTCGGCCCACAGGGCATCGTCGCCACGCGCGAGCAATTCGGCGATCTGGGGATCCCGGTCTACACCCTGCCCGCCGATTGCGTCGGCAAGGACAATAGCGTCGGCGTCGACGGCACCCGGCTTGAGCATTTCTCGATGGAGAGCATTTATCAGGGGATCAGTGAGCTGTCGCAGATCTTCAACGTCGCCGATCGCGGCGCGGCGCTGGTCGGTGACCTGCGGTCGCGCGAAGCGGCGGCGATCGAGACGGCTGCGGCCCTCGATCTTCCCGATGGGGCATCGGCGGTGTTCTGGTTCTCCTCGGCCGAGATGGATATCGACCCCTATGTCGCGGGTCAGGGCGGCGCGCCGGCCTATATGATGAATGCCCTCGGCCTCGAGAATGTCGTCGACAGCAACGAGGAATGGCCGACCGTCAGCTGGGAGAGCATCGCCCGCGCCAATCCGACGGTGATCGTGCTTGCACGGATGGAGCGCCGCCGCTTCCTCGCCGATGACGTCGCGCAAAAGTTGGAGTTCCTGCGCACCGATCCGGTCGCCAGCCAGATGGATGCCGTGCGCGAGGGGCGCATTGTGATCCTGGATGCGCATGGCATGGATCCTTCGATCCGCAACATCGCGTCGCTCGAGGTCTTGGCCGAAGCGCTGGCCGGGTTCTCGCTGGAGTGAGATCGATGATCGCCCCCGCGTTCCGTGTTCTGCGGCCCGTTTCCGGTTGGAGCGTGGCGGGGGCGCTCATTCTCGCCGCGGCCCTTCTGGCCGGCGTGAGCCTTGGCGAAACCCCCTTCGGTTTCGTCATGGTTCTGAAAGTGCTGGCCAACAACCTCTGGGGCGCCGGCTACAGCGTCGATCCGATCGACGCCGGCATCCTGTGGAGCTACCGCCTGCCCCGGACCCTTGTCGCCGCCGCCTGCGGCGCGGGGCTCGCCCTGTCCGGGGTGGTCCTGCAAGCCCTCGTCCGCAACGCGCTTGCCGATCCGTACTTGCTGGGTGTCTCCGCCGGGGCGGGAACCGGCGCGGTCGCGGTCACCGTCATGGGGCTTGGCGCGGGGATGATCGGCATGTCGGCCGGGGCCTTTGCCGGCGCCGCCCTGTCCTTCGCGCTGGTGGTGCTGCTGGCGCGGGCAGCGGGCGGCGGGTCGGCGCAACTGGTGCTGGCAGGCATTGCCGGCTCGCAATTGTTCAACGCCTTGACCTCGTTCCTGATCACCAAATCCGCCAATGCCGAGCAGGCGCGGGGGATCATGTATTGGCTGCTCGGCAACCTCTCGGGCGTGCGCTGGCCGGACGTGACGCTGGCCGTCCCGGCAGCAGGTGGCGGGCTGGTCATCTGCCTGTGCCTCGTCCGGGCGATGGATGCCTTCGCCTTCGGAACCTCCTCAGCCGCGTCCCTCGGGATCGCCGTCCGTCGGGTGCAGATCGCGCTGATCGGGGCCACCACGCTGATGACGGCGGCCATGGTCAGCCTCGTCGGCTCGATCGGCTTCGTGGGCTTGGTGATCCCCCACGCGATGCGGTTCCTCGTCGGTCCGCGCCATGGCCGGTTGGTGCCGGCCTCGGCCCTCGCTGGCGCGGTGTTTCTGATCGGTGCCGATATCACCTCGCGGGTGCTGATCCCGGGCCAAGTCGTCCCCATCGGCGTCGTCACCGCGCTGGTCGGCGCACCGGGCTTTGCCCTGATCCTGATCCGCAATCGGAGGCGCGTATGATGCTGCAAGCCCATGACATCGGTTGGAGCGCGGGCGGGAGGAGGATCGTCGACGGCGTCACCCTCGACATCCTGCCCGGCGAAACCTTCGGAGTGGTCGGCCCCAACGGGTCGGGCAAATCCAGTCTTCTGCGCCTGCTGTCGGGCCTGCTGCCCTGTGCCGAGGGGCATGTTTCTCTGGATGGCCAACGGTTGACGCATCTCAGCCGCCGCGACATCGCGCAACGGATCGCCTTCGTCGAACAGATGGCCGACACTTCCGAGGCGCTGAGCGTTCGCGATGCCGTCGAGCTTGGCCGCACCCCCTGGCTGTCCGCGTTGAAGCCCTTCGGCGCCGACGACACGGCCATCGTGTCCGAGGCTCTCGCCGCCGTGGAAATGACCCGGATGCAGGACCGCCGCTGGGCCACCCTGTCCGGCGGCGAGCGTCAACGGGTGCACATCGCCCGCGCCCTCGCGCAGCGCCCGCAATTGCTGATGTTGGACGAGCCGACCAACCACCTCGACATCCATCACCAGTTGACCCTGTTGCGGCTGATCAGCCGCTTGCCGGTGACGGTTGTCATGGCCCTGCACGACCTCAATCAGGCGATGGCCTGCGACCGGTTGGGGGTGATGGACGCGGGCCGTCTGGTCGCCTGCGGTCCGCCCGGCGAGGTGCTGACGCCCGAACGGCTGGCCGCCGTGTTTCGCGTCCACGCCACGTCCCTGCGCGACCCCGCCGACAATGCCCTGCTTTTCCGTTTCCACTGTCTGGAGGATTGCTGATGAACCGCCTGCCCGCCCTTTGCATCATGCTTTGCATCGCCGTTCCCGCCGCCGCGGAAACGCACGACGTCGGCATGTACACGCGCAGCGAGAACGGCCCGATGATTTACGAGCCGCAATTCCTGCGCATCCGGCCCGGCGACAGCGTGCGCTTCCTCTCGGTTCAAAGCGGCCATAATGCCGCGACCATCGACGGCATGATCCCTGAGGGCGCTGAAAGTTTCCGTAGTCCCTTGGGGGAGGATTACACCGTCACCCTCACCGTGCCTGGCCTCTACGGGATCAAATGCAGCCCCCATTACGGCATGGGCATGGTCATGTTGATCGAGGTCGGCGAGGCGCCGGAGCGTGTCTTTCCCGATGACCTCCCGCCCCGCGCGCGGCAACGCTTTGATGCGATTTTGCAAAGGGAAGCAGAGTAAGGGCCTGGCCCACGGGGACGATCAAAGACGCGCGGCTTGTCGTCGGGCGAGAGTGGTCAAGGCGTGCGACAGGCTTTCGGCGGCCGAGCGCATGCCCCCTCGCGGTGTTTGCTTGCAACCACCTGCCGGTCGAACGGAGGCCTACTTCTGCCCCTCTCGGCAGATTTGCATGACAAACCGCTGCCGGGCAATGGACAGCATCTTCCTTGAGAGGCTTTGGTACACCCTGACATACGGGTGTGTCCGCCTGCATGTCTGCGAGACCGGTTCGGAGACAAAGGCGGCCTTCCGGAATGGATGGCCTTCTAAGACCACCAGCGCCCGCATTCAGCCCTCGGCGGCCAGCCTCCGGGCACTTGCAGCCGGTGGCGCGCTCCAATCATCGGTCGTGACGGATGCTGGCGCTCTCTTCTGGGCCGCCGGGCGTCGGTTGAACGCAGCCCGCCGCCTGCTCGCACTCAACCTATGCGCGATATTATGCTGACTAAAACAATCGGAATTGACAGCCTCGCCGTCGCGCAGTAGCGAGGTCCGGCCAGCATCTGCCAGCCTCGTCCCACCAGCGACAGGCCCGGCCTTTCGCCTGCAGACAGCAGGGTTTCCATGCGGCAGACATCCCGATTCCACACGCCCCGCGCGCCCCATCGCGCGGCCATCCGCCCCCATCCTTTGATCGGCGCCGTCACGGCCCATGCCGGCATCCCGGACCGGGGCAGGGCCTGACATGAGCCTGCATCACCGGTCGGAAAGCGCCGCCGAGATCGCCGATTGGGCCAGTCTCTCGGCCTTGATGATCTGCCTCGCCCGGGAGCTGGCCGCCGTGCCGCCAAAGGCGCCTATCTGGCGGTTTCCTGTGGCCGGGGGATGGCTCGAGGCCTCCATGACGCGCCCTCTCGCCTCGGGCCTGCCACCCATCGCGGCCTTGTCCCATCAGGATGACCGTGGCGTGCATCCCATCAGCCCCGGGCCGGCCCTTGCCCTGCTGACCGACCAGCTTTGCACCGATCATCCAATGACCGGCCCGGAGTTGGCGCGCCGCATCCGCGCCAGCCGCGCGCGCATCACCCGGATCGTCGCTGCGCGCTTGCACGAGCCTGCCGATCCCTTGGATTTTCTGGCCGGCGAACAGGCGCTGATCTTCGGCCATTGGATGCATCCGGCTCCCAAGTATCTGGGCGGGATTTCCGAGGCCGAGGAACGCCGCCTAACCCCCGACTGGCGCGGCGGCACGCAATTGACCGCGCTTAAGGTGCAGTCGGATCTGCTGGAGACCGGCGGCACCGCCGCCCCCGCCGATCTGCCGGCCTTCGGTCCCGGACTGCTTCCGGTCCATCCGCTGAGCTGGGACCGCCTGCAACGCCGGCCCGAGGTGCAGGCGCTGCTGGCCAGCGGCGCGATCCGCGATCTGGGGCCGCGGGGGCCGATCTGGCATGCCACGTCATCGGTGCGCACACTTTGGTGTCCGGAGAGCCCCTTCATGGTCAAGGTCTCGTTGCCGGTGGTCATCACCAATTCCGAACGGCTGAACAAGCGCCACGAGCTGCTGGCCGGCGTCGCTATGGCGCAGCATCTGGCCAGTCTCTCCGGTCGCTTCGGCGCGCTCGGCTTTGTCACCGATCCGGGCTGGGCCACACTTCGGCTGCCCGGTCAGGCCGAGAGCGGCTTCGAGGTGATCCTGCGCGACAATCCTTATCGCAGCCCGCGTGGCGGCGCCGTGGTGCAGCTTGCCGCTCTGGCCGCGCCGGGCGTCGGCACGCGGCCAACCCTGCTAGCGCGGCTCTTGACCGGGCAGGAGGCTCGCCGCTGGTTCGATGCCTATCTCGATGTCGCGCTGGCCCCTTTGCTGCGGCTCTATGATGCGACCGGAATCGCCTTCGAGGCGCATCAGCAAAACGTGTTGCTGGCGCTGAAAGACGGTCTGCCGGTCCGCGCCGACCTGCGTGACAATCAGGGCTTCTACGTCGTCGAGGACCGGGCGTCGCCCGCGCTGCGCGCCATTCCCCAGTTGACCTATCCCCGCGCCGAAGCCGAGGCAGCGCTGGCCTATACCCTGCTCGTCAATCAAGTCTTCGGGCTGATCCACCGTTTGGACCGCGATGGCTTGCTGCCCGAGGCCTGCGCCATGTCCGCGCTCGCCGAGCGGCTGGCCGCTCTGGCCGCTGAGCTGCCGGGTGCCGGCGGGCAATTGGCGGCGGCTTGGCTCAGGGATCGCGTCCTGCCGGCCAAGGGCAATCTTCTGACCCAGCTGGGCGGGGTCGACGAGCTGCTGCTGCCGGGAGAGACGCCGCCCGCCATCCAGGTCCATAACCCCCTGCCCGAGCGGATGCGGGCGCGGAGGTTGAGCGATGTCGCCTGAAGCCCGCGTCCTGCGCCAGCTGATCGAAGCGCTGGCGACCGAGGGGCTGATCACCCCCGCGCCCGGCGGCTGGAATGTGGCGGGCCTCGCCATCCGCGCACCGCATCGCCTCGGCGGCTTCGGTCGGGTGCGGCTTCTGGGCGCGCCCGTCGGTGCGGACGGCCAGCCCCTCAACCTGCCCGAGGTGGTGAGCGCCCTCGCCGCCGCCGGGCATGAGACCACGCTGCTGGGCAAGGCGCTGGAGCGCACCGCGCATTTCCTGCGCGCCGCCGGTCCGCCTCGCCGCGACCGCCTGTCGTTGCGGGGCGCCGAGCTCGACGCCGCGCTGATCGAGGGGCATCCCTACCACCCCTGCTTCAAGTCCCGCATCGGCTTTTCCGAGCGTGACAACGCCGCCTACGGGCCGGAAGCCGGACAGAGTTTCCGCGCCCTCTGGCTTGCCGTCGATCCCGCGCTGGTTACCGCCACAGGGACCCCGATGGCCGAGGGCACCGGGATGACGGCGCTGCCCGGCCTGACACTGATGCCGGTGCATCCCTGGCAATGGCGGCATCTGGCCGGCGATCGGGTGATCACGGCTTGGCAAGCGGCGGGGCGCCTGCATTTGCTGGGCGAAGGCGGGCCACCGCTGCGCGCCACGCAATCCTTGCGCACGCTGGCGCCGGTGAGCGCCGGCGGCGATCATCTGAAACTCTCGCTGGCCGTGGGCATCACCAGTTCGGTGCGCGACATCGCGCCCTGGTCGGTGGCGGTGGCGCCGGCGATCTCCGGCTGGCTGGCGCGCGTTTTGGCCGAAGACCCCGCCTTCGAGCACTACAAGATGACCCTCCTGCCGGAACATGGCGCCGCCATTCTCGGGCGTGACGCGTTGGGCGGGCGGCTGGCCGCGCTGCGCCGCACGGCCCCGCCCGAAGACGCCGTGCCGATGAACGCCCTCACCCTGTGCGAGCCCGACGGCACGGCGCTGATCGCGCCCTGGCTCAGGCGTCACGGCGTCGACCGCTGGCTGGCGCGGTTTCTGGAGGTCGTGGTCCTGCCGGTCTGGCACCTCGTCTGCGCCCATGGCATCGGGATCGAGGCCCATGGCCAGAACCTGCTGCTGCAGCACGAGGACGGCTGGCCGCTGGCGCTTGTCGCGCGGGATTTCCACGAGAGCCTCGAATACGTCCCGGCCTGCCTGTCACGCCCGGACCTGCTGCCGGATCTCGCCGCCCTCGACCCTGCCTTCGCGGGGGCCCCGGACGGCGCGTATCACCGCATGGAAGCGCCCAGCGATCTGCGCGATCTGGTGCTCGATTGCCTCGGCGTGCATGTCCTCGCCGATCTGGCGCATCTGCTGCACAGCCGGGGATGGCTGCCCGAAGAACGGTTCTGGGCTGCCTGCCGCCGCGTGATCGCTGGCCATTCGGCCCGCCACGGCCCGCCCCCGCCGACGCTTGGCCTCTTTGACCCGCAGCTCCCCGCCGAGCGCCTGGCCGGGCGCGTCCTTGGCGTTCCGGTGGCCAGCCATCCCGTTCCCAACCCACTCGCCAAGAGGTCCGAGATGACCCGTTTCTACCTGGACACAAATCGCATTGATCCCGCCGAACTGCCGATCCCCGACCTGCTGGGCGCGCGCGATCCCGCATCGGCGCGCATTGCCTTGCATCTCACCGACAAGGCCGTGACCCTGGCACAGATCCTCGCGCTGCGGGGCGCCGGGGCCTCGGTCTATCCGATCCATCCCGAGGTGCCGCGCGCGCAGGCGCTGGATCTGGCACAGCGGGCCGGCTGCACGAGGTTTTCCGAGGATCGGGGCGTGAGCGATCTGCAACCCACTTCCGACCTCACGCCGGGCGGCGTGCTGGTGCAGATGAGCTCGGGTACGACCGGCACGCCGAAGGTCATCGCCCGCAGCTGGGCCGAGATCGAGACCGAGATCGCCGCCTATCGCGCCGCCCTGCCCGAGGCGGACGCCTATACGCCGGTGATTGCCGCGCCCATCACCCATTCCTTCGGGCTGATCCCCGGCGCGCTGGTCGGCATGGCACGCGGCAAGGAGCCGGTGATCCTCGACAGCACCAACCCGCTGACGATCCTGCGCCAACTGGCCGGCATCGAGGCGCCCCTGCTCTATGCCGCGCCCGCGCTTCTGCATGCCTTGGCGCGGCTGGCGGGGCCGGGCAAGCTGCCGGCGGCGGTGATGAGCTCGGGCACCGTGCTGCCGCAACCCTGGTTCGACACGATCAAGGGCTCGGCGCGCGCGCTCTTCCAGCAATATGGCTGTTCCGAGGCCGGCTGCCTGTCGCTGACCATGGCCCCCTCCTGCCCCGAGGATATGGGCCTGCCCCTGCCCCATCTGCGCCTGCTGGCCGGGACAGAGGCGCCGGCCCCGGTGCGGATCGAGGGCGGCGTGGATACCGGCGATCTGGGCCTCATCGATGCGCGCGGGCATCTGATCTTTGCCGGCCGGGCCGCCGAGGTGATCGACGTGGCCGGCATCAATGTCTATCCGGCCGAGATCGAACGCGCCGCGCTCGCCCTGCCCGGCGTCACAGATGCCGTGGCTTTCGCCCTGCCCGATCCCGTGGCCCATCAGCGGCCCGGTCTGGCCTTCAGCGGCTCCGCCGGCGCCTCCGAGCTCGAGGCGCATCTGGCCACGATGCTGTCTCCGCGCCAACGGCCCCAGCGCGTCTTCCCGGTGGCGGCGATGCCGCGCGGGCCGGGGGGCAAGGTCTCGCGCCGCCAACTGTCCGACATGTTCGCGCAAGGGGCCCCGGCATGATTCTGCAGCGGCCTCTGCCCAGCCCCGAGACCGCCCGCAACGCCATCCACGCGGCGCTGCGCGGCCCGGTGGCCTGCCCGTGCCTCGATCTGTTCCGACCGGAGGCGCGGTTGGGCACGGATCTCGGCCTCGATAGCGTGGCGATGCTGACGCTGGTCCTGAGCCTTGAAGAGCAAGGCATCTCAATGCCCGAGGCCGCCTTCGATCAGGCACCCGGCCTGACGGTGCAGGCGCTGGCCGATCTTCTGGCGGGGATTGCGCCGGCGCCGGCGGAAGAGCCCGTGGATATCAAGGTGCATTGCGTGGTCTCCTGCCTGTGTCAGGCGGTGAAGGACGCGGGCGGGATCGACCACCGGGCGCTGTATCTGGGTCTTTGGGACGGGCAGGTCGTCGTCGATGAGCGCGCCTGCCTCAGCTATCACGCCCCCGGCATTGACCACGGCTTCTATCTGCATTGGGCGGAACGGCTGTTCGGCCTGAAGGTCACGCGCTGGTATGACGCCCGCGCCGGCAAACCCGAGAACCTGCGCCGGCTGCACGCGCTGCTCGATGCCTGGCGGCCGGGCGATTATGTCATGCCGATGGTCGACATGTTCCTGCTGCCGCAGCGCGACAACAAATTCGCGCAGGACCCGTTCCCGCATTATGCGCTGCTGCAGCCAACCGACGATCCTGACCTCTGGCACATGCGCGACCCCGATTACCGCTGGGAGGGCGATCTGCCCGCCAAGGATCTGACAAGCGCCTTCCTGCGTGAGACCGTGGCGGGCGGCTTCGCCTTCTCGCGCCACGGCCTTCAAGCGCCTGCGCCGGCGGTGATCGCCGAGATGTTCGAGGCCGTTTTCGAGGCCGACCACCATCCGCTGATCGAGGCCCTGACGGCCATCCTCGAGGCACATGAAACCCGCCTGCCGCGGCGCGATCTGGAGCTGGCGTTGCGCGAATTGCCGGTGATCGCCATCCGCAAATACGCCTATGAACACGGCTTCGCGGTGCTGGGCGATATCGAGGGGCCGGATTGGGATGCGTTTGAAGAGGTCTGCGAGCGGATCGCCGCGCTGCAGGGCGGCTTCGGGGTGGTGCAGCGCCGGGCGGTGGCCTGGGCGCGGGGCGGGCCTGACGACGAGCTGGCGCGGGCGCGGAGCGAGCTCGAGCGTCTTGCGGCGCTGGAAGGCGGCATCAAGGCGACGCTGCTTGACTGGTACCGCCGCTGGAAGAGCCGCCAGCCGATCCCCGGCGCGTCCTAGCGTCGGCGTTCCCGGGGCTTCGAACCCACCTGCGCCGCCAATCCTGAGCGGCGCAGGAGGCCGGCCGACCAGGCCTTTCGGTTGAGACACCACTCGGCTCCCCTGACCATCACCGGGCTCATCGCTGCCAACTTTGCCAAGGATAACGAGGCAATGGACGCCGCCCGCGAACGCGGCGTGACGATCACCGACCTCCACGGCGTTTATGCTTCAGCGCACGACGCCTTTGTCGAAGCGACGCTGCCGGACATCATTGCGACGGCCGAGGCGCGCGGCATTGCCGAGGCCGCTAAGATCGTCGCGACGTTTCGCGCCACTTGGCTGAATGGCAGGTGACAAATGGTGCTGCCAGAGCCTGACGCAGGGGATGTGCCCTGCCCCCTGAGAAACGCGGGATCCCCCATCAAAACTTGTTCTGCGCAAGAAAAAAGGGGGCCTTGGCCCCCTGAGAGTTGCTCCGGCGGAAGTCACCGGGACAGGAAGAGTCGTCAGATATCGAGGGTGTGCTCGCGCTCCCAAGCGGTGAAATGGGACACGAAGCTGTTCCACTCCCGCTGCTTCAACTTGATGTAGCTGGCCGAGAAACCGGTCCCCATCATCGCTTTCAGCTCATCATCCGCGTCAAATCCGCGGATCGCATCCAAGAGGTTCAACGGCAGCTTCGGTGCGCCGGTCACGGTATGGCCCTCGGCATACATGTCGATGTCCCAGCGCTTGCCGGGATCGGCTTTCGAGCGGATGCCCGACAGGCCCGCCGCGATGATCACGGCCTGCAGCAAGTAGGGGTTCACGGCGCCATCGGGCAGGCGCAGCTCGAACCGGCCGGGGCCCGGCACGCGCACCATGTGCGTGCGGTTGTTGCCCGTCCAGGTCACGGTGTTCGGCGCCCAGGTCGCGCCCGAGATCGTGCGCGGCGCGTTGATCCGCTTGTAGCTGTTGACCGTCGGGTTGGTGATCGCGGCCAGCGCCTCGGCATGTTTCATGATCCCGCCGAGGAAATGCCCGCCACGCTCGGACAGGCCGACTTCGCCCACCGGACCCGGCGCCGAACCGGCGAAGGCGTTGGTCTTGCCGTCCAGATCCCAGACCGAGATATGGGCGTGGCAACCATTGCCGGTCAGCCCCTCGATCGGCTTGGGCATGAAGGTGGCGCGCAGGCCGTGCTTCTCGGCCACCGAGCGGACCATGAACTTAAAGAAGGAATGACGGTCGGCGGTGATCAGCGCGTCGTCATATTCCCAGTTCATCTCGAACTGGCCGTTCGCATCCTCGTGGTCGTTCTGATACGGGCCCCAGCCCAGATCCAGCATGTAATCGCAGATCTCGGCGATCACGTCGTAACGGCGCATCACGGCCTGCTGGTCATAGCACGGCTTGGCGGCGGTATCGGCCTCGTCCGAAATCTTGTCGCCTTCGGGCGTCAGCAGGAAGAACTCGGGCTCGATCCCGGTCTTCACCCGCAGGCCCTCCTTGGCGGCCTCGGCGATCAGGCGGCGCAGCACGTTGCGCGGAGCCTGTTCCAGCTCGGCGCCATCCATCACGCAATCGGCGGCGACCCAGGCCACGTCCGGCTTCCAGGGCAGCTGGATCACCGACGAGGGGTCCGGCACGGCCAGCATATCCGGATGCGCGGGCGTCAGGTCCAGCCATGTGGCGAAGCCGGCAAAGCCTGCGCCGTCCTTCTGCATGTCGGCAATGGCCTGTGCCGGCACCAGCTTCGCGCGCTGGCCCCCGAACAGATCGGTGTAGGAGATCATGAAATATTTCACGCCCTTTTCGCGGGCGAAGGCGGCGAGATCGGTCATGGAGAATCCTTTCATCCCTGTCGTGGGCGCGGGCTTGTCGCCGCCCGCGTCCCTGGTGTGGCTTGGATCAGAAACCGGCTTTGCCCGGATACCAATCGGTGCCGGCCAGCGGCACACGCGCCATGGCGGCCGCTTCCATGGTCAGCGCACAAAGGTCCTCGGGTTCGAGGTTGTGCACATGGCTCTTGCCGCAGGCCCGCGCGATGGTCTGGCATTCCAGCGTCATCACGTTGAGGTAGTTGCGCAGCCGGCGCCCGGCCGCGATCGGGTCAAGCCGCTTCATCAGCTCGGGGTCCTGCGTGGTGATGCCGGCGGGGTCGCGGCCCTCGTGCCAGTCGTCGTAAGCGCCCGTGGTCGAGCCGAGCTTCTGATACTCGCTCTCCCATTTCGGGTCATTGTCCCCCAGCGCGATCAGCGCCGCCGTCCCGACCGAGACCGCGTCCGCGCCAAGCGCCAGTGCCTTGGCCACATCGGCGCCGGTCCGAATGCCGCCCGACACGACCAGCTGCACCTTGCGATGCATGCCCAGATCCTGAAGCGCCTGCACGGCGGGGCGGATACAGGCCAAGGTCGGTTGACCGACATGCTCGATGAACACGTCTTGCGTCGCCGCGGTGCCGCCCTGCATGCCGTCCAGAACCACCACATCGGCCCCAGCCTTCACCGCCAAAGCGGTGTCGTAATAGGGGCGCGCGCCGCCGATCTTGATGTAGATCGGCTTTTCCCAACCCGTGATCTCGCGCAATTCGAGGATCTTGATCTCCAGATCGTCCGGGCCGGTCCAGTCCGGGTGACGGCAGGCCGAGCGCTGGTCGATGCCCACCGGTAGCGAGCGCATGTCGGCCACGCGCTGGGTGATCTTCTGACCCAGCAGCATGCCGCCGCCGCCGGGCTTTGCACCCTGCCCGACCACGACTTCGATCGCATCGGCGCGGCGCAGGTCATCGGGGTTCATGCCATAGCGCGACGGCAGGTATTGATAGACCAGCTGCGTGGAATGCCCGCGCTCTTCATTGGTCATGCCGCCGTCGCCGGTAGTCGTCGAGGTGCCGGCGGCCGAGGCGCCACGGCCCAAGGCCTCCTTGGCGTTGGCGGACAGCGAGCCGAAGGACATGCCGGCGATGGTGATCGGGATCTTCAGCTCGATGGGTTTCTTGGCAAAGCGCGTGCCCAGCGTGACCGAGGTATCGCAGCGCTCGCGGTAGCCTTCCAGCGGGTAGCGGCTGATCGAGGCGCCGAGGAACAGCAGGTCGTCGAAATGCGGCACGCGGCGCTTGGCGCCCCCGCCCCGGATGTCATAGATCCCGGTTTCGGCGGCGCGGCGGATTTCCGAGTTGATCTCGTTCGAGAAGGTCCACGACTGGCGGGGCAGGGTTTGCGGGGTCTTGTCCATGTATCGGGCCCTCAGTACGCGGAAGCGTTGTCGATGTGGAAATTGTAGAGCGTCCGGGAGGAGCCGTAGCGCTTGAACTCCTCGGGTTTCGCCTTGGCGCCCGCACGGTCCAGCAGCTCTTTCAGGATCGCCAGATGCTCGGGACGCATCTCCTTCTCGACGCAATCGGCGCCGAGGCTCTTGACCGTGCCGCGCACGAAGAGGCGGGCCTCGTACAGGCTGTCCCCCAGCGCATCGCCGGCGTCGCCCAGCACGACCAGATTGCCCTTCTGCGCCATGAAGGCGGACATGTGGCCAATGTTGCCATGCACCACGATGTCGATCCCCTTCATCGAGATCCCGCAGCGCGAGCTGGCATTGCCCTTGATGTTCAACAGGCCGCCATGGCCGGTGGCCCCGGCATATTGGCTGGCATCGCCTTCGATGGTGACGGTGCCCGACATCATGTTCTCGGCGACGCCCGGACCGGCCGAGCCTTCGACGGTGATGCTGGCTTCCTTGTTCATCCCGGCGGTGTAATAGCCGGTCGAGCCCTTCACGGTGACGTTCAGCGGACCATCAAGCCCACAGGCCATCGCATGGCTGCCACGCGGATTGATGATCACATAGGGTTCGTTGACTTGCGCCTTCGCAGCGGCTTGCAGGGTCGCGTTGACGTCCCGCAGTTCGGTCGAGGCCATGTCGAGTTGCGTGGGCATGGTTCAGCGCTCCCAGAAATAGACGGTGGCGGGCTCGGGCTCCCAGACGCGGGCGGCCTCGATGCCGGGAAGATCCGCGAAGGCGCGGTATTCGCTGGCGAAGGCGACATAATCCTCGGTCTCGGCCATCACGGCCGGCTTGCAGGCGACCGGGTCACGCACAACGCCGAAGCCGTTCTTGGTGCCGGTGACGAAGGTGAAGAAGCCGTCGAGATCCTTCAGCGTGCCTTCCAGCGCCTCGCCCAGCGTCGCGCCATCGGCGATGCGGCTGGAGATATAGGCCGCGCCAACTTCGGTGTCGTTTTCGGTACGGGTGAAGACACCCTTCTTGGCCAGCGTGCGACGCATCGCGTTGTGGTTCGACAGCGAGCCGTTGTGCACGAGGCACTGGTCCGTCGCGGTCGAGAACGGGTGCGCCCCCAGCGTCGTGACGGCGCTTTCGGTGGCCATGCGGGTGTGGCCGATGCCGTGGCTGCCGCCCATCGCGCGCAGGCCGAAGCGTTCGGCGACGTCCTTGGGAAGACCGACTTCCTTGAAGATCTCCATGCTCTCGCCAACGCCCATGACGCGCAGGCCCTTCTCGTCGAGATAGGCCAGGGCGAGCGCTTGCGCCTCGGGGGCGAGGGTCAGCACAGCATGGGTATCAACGACGCGCACGCCGACCGGCGCGCCGACAGCCGCCGAAATGGCTGCTTCCAGCCCGTCGAAGCTGTCATCGGGCGTATCGGACTGAATGGTGATCTTCACCTGCCCGCTGTCATCGCCATAGATCGCGATCCCGGCCGAATCCGGCCCGCGATCGGTCATGGTGATCAACATGTCGGTCAGCATGTCGCCCAGCTTCGGACGCAAGGCGTCCTTCTTCAGGAAAAGGCCAACGATCCCACACATGGTTTCCTCCATCAGATCTGGCAGCCGCCTACGCGACTCTTCTCGTAATGATTAGCAGGAAACTTTTTGTCGCGCCAAGAAACATTTCTCCCTTCCGGAAAGAAAATTGATCTGCGTGAAAATCGAGGCCGGATGCTCGACTGGTGGGCAGTTTCGACCGCGCCGCCGAAAAATCCGGCGGCCCGGCAAAGGAGTTGCTGTCGTGGTTGGCGGTGTGGGCGATCACCGGGCGACGAATCGTCAAGGCGTGGCCCCTGCCCTCCCCCGGTCGTCACGCGCCGCGAACGGACGCTGCCTCGAGGATGGGCATTCTGCCCTTGCCGGGCCGGGCTATCGCCGCAATTTCTTTGAAAGTGGCTCAAGTTCTTTGCATCATAGGAATGACCTTGTATGTGCGGGTCTCAGGAAATGTCTGGCGATAGACCGTCGTGCTGAGGAGTGATTGTCCCGATGAACAAGGGCGTGGGGCCGGAGAAAGTGTCCAAACTAACGCAAGATCCGCACAGCCTGCGCGAAGAGCGGGAGAAGATCCTCGAAGTGGCCATCGGCCGCGAGGTCCGGGCCTATCGCAAGCAGCAGAACATCACGGTGGCCGAGCTGTCGAAGCTGACGGACCTGTCGATCGGCATGCTGTCGAAGATCGAGAACGGGAACACCTCGCCCTCGCTGACGACGCTGCAGACGCTGGCCAATGCGCTGTCGGTGCCGCTGACCGCGTTCTTCAAGGGCTATGAGGAACGTCGGCAGGCGGTGCACACCAAGGCCGGCCGCGGCGTGGAGATCGAACGCGCCGGGACGCGCGCGGGGCATCAATACAGCCTGCTCGGGCATATCGGCTCGAACTCCAGCGGCGTGATCGTCGAGCCGTATCTGATCCAGCTCACCTCGGAATCGGACACCTTCAAGACGTTCCAGCATGAGGGGATCGAGATGATCTACATGCTGGAGGGCAAGGTCGACTATCGGCATGGCTCCGAGATGTATCCGCTCGAACCCGGTGACACGCTGTTCTTCGACGCGGACGCGCCGCATGGCCCCGAGAGGCTGGTGCAACTTCCGGCGCGGTATCTGTCGATCATCAGCTACCCGCGCGAAAAATGACGACAAGGCCCCCGCTTTCCGGGGGCCTTTCGCACTAGCGGGCCGGATCATTTCTGCAGCGGCGGTTCGGTTTCCAGATCCGCCCAGACGCCGGGCGACGTCGGCAGACCGTCGTCGAAGCGGCTCAGGTATTCCAGCATCAGCGGACGGTTGGCGATGAATCCTTTGTAGGTCGCCAGTTCCTCGGGCAGGTCGCGGATCACGCGGTGCAGCCGGCGGCCCCATTTCGGCATCGTTACCAGATCCTGGAAGGCGATCAGGTAGCAGCGGATCGGGAAGACCAGAGCGTTGGAGCGCGGCAGGCGGTAGAAGGTCTGCAATTCCACCCGCAGATGCTGCTTCGCGCCGATGTTCTCGGCGGTCAGCTCGGTCTTCTGGATGCCCCATTTGTGGTAATTCTCTGGGCTGGTATCCAGCAGCGGGTTCACGGTCATCGTCCAGTTCAACCGCCGCGCCGGGGCACCCTGCTGCACATTCATCAGGAATTTCAGCGCGCGTTTGAAGATGCCCATCTCATGCGCCAGCGGCACCGGGGCATGCCATTCGAAGAAGTTCATGCCGATGTCGAAATCCAGCGACCAGTCGGCCTGCGTGGTGATCATCCCGGCATCCATCCACAGATTGTCGTCGCGCTGATCGAGCACCGCGAAATCGCCCTGCGTCTGGCGGGTGATGTACTCCATCGGCCCATGGGGCAGCGTCGTCTCGTCCATGAAGGTGAAGCTGTCGTCGATGCCCAGCGGCTTGTTGACCCAGCGCCAGCGGTTGCCGTCGCGGTACAGCTGGAACAGATCCGGATAATCCTCGGATTTCGAGACCATGATGAGTTCCAGCAGGTCCCACCCCGCCAGAGTCATATGCGGCAGCGACTGGCAGCGCAGCGGGTCCTCGGCCAAAACAATCGCCCGATCGCGCATTTCCGAGATGTAATGCTCGTCGACATCGAAGCGCTTCTCAAAGACCGACCCCGCCGGGCCGCCGCGATGCTGCTCCATGTTCACCGAATACATGTAGCTGTCTTCGTGGAACGGGAAGGGGAAGCGCTTGATCGCCCAAGGGGAATTGCGGAACGAATAATCGTCGCGGAAAGTCTCGTCGTTGAACTGAATGGTCATCAGGACCTCCCTATCGATCCAGAACCAGCGCCTTGCCGACGAAGCGGCTGACGCAGGGCATGATCTTGGTACCGCTCGCCTGCTGATCCTCTTCCAGCCAATGGTCGCGGTGGATGAACGTGCCGTCATGCTCGACCACATCGGTCTCGCATTGGCCGCAAGCGCCGCCCCGGCACAGGAAGGGCGCCTCGACGCCGCAGCGCTCCATGGCTTCCAGCAGGCTTTCGTTCTCGCCCACGAGGATCGTCATGTCGGACTTGCACAGACGCACTTCGAAGGGCTTGCCGGGCTGCGGCGCGAGGAATTCCTCGGAATGCACATGGGCGTCGGGCCAGCCGTGATCGGCAGCGGTCCGGTGCACCCAGTCGATCATCCCCTTGGGACCGCAGACATAGACATGCGTGCCCAAAGGCTGGCCATCCAGCAGGTCACCGAGCGGGATCGCCTGCTTGCGGTCGTCGTAATAGACGTGGACCTTGCCGGGATGCCGGGCGGTCAGCTGATCGGCATAGGTTCCGAGGGCCTCGTTGCGGACGGAATAATGCAGCTCCCACCGCGCGCCTAGCGTCTCCAGCTGCGCGATCATCGCCAGGAAGGGCGTGATGCCGATGCCTCCCGCAAGGAAGACATGCTTGCGACCGCGCAGATCGACCGGGAACAGGTTCACGGGATAGGTGATGGTCAGCCGGTCGCCGGGCTTCACATGCCGGTGCAGATACAGCGAGCCGCCCCGTCCCTGATCATCGCGCCGCACCGAAATGGCATAGGTCCCGGCATCGGCCGGATCGGACATCAGCGAATAGGGGTTGAGACGCGTGCGGCCCTTATCCTTCATCTCGACGACGGTATGCGCGCCCGCCGAAAAGGGCGGAAACGGCGCGCCATCGGGACGCTGGAATTCGAACCGCGTGACCAGTTCGTTGATGGGAACGACGGCGCTGACGACGACGTCGATCTTCTCGGCGCCGGCCTTGGCTTTCTGAGGGGCGGCGCTCATCTGTACAGCTCCACGGGTTCGGGGACATTGCCGGGATCCTCGGCGTCGATGCAGACGCCCTGGAAGGCGGCCAGCCGGCGCGAGTAATGGTCGCGCACGAACAGGTTCAGCCCGCAATGCGCGCAGACGAAGGGATCGGTGATGACGTCCTCGGTGATGCCCTTGCAATGCACGCATTGCATCCGCCGCGCGACCGAACCGCGATGTTCGGTCTGCACCGAGCCGACGGGGATGCCTGCCGCGGCCAGTTCGGCGGCGGCGCGTCCGATCAAGCCCTCGGTCCCGGCCAGATAGACCTGCAGACCCATATGTGCGTCCGACAAGACCCGCCGCAGCCGCGGCAGGGCCGCGTCGAAGCTGGGGCCGACATAGAATTGCGCGGGGTTGAGGGCGCGTAGCCTGTCGACGAAGGCCTCTCCGGTTTGGCGCGGCAGATAGAGGATATGCGCCTTGGCCATCAGGCCGCTGTCGCGCGCGCCCGCTTGCGCGGCGAGGTCGAGCAGGGCTTCGGCCCCTTCGGCATCCGCCATCATGAGATGGGCCTTGCCCGGCCGCGGCGCGAGAGTGCCATAGACCGGGCGGCTGGCAATGCTCTGGGGGAACTGGAATTTCGACATCGCGGCAGTCACTCCCGTTGTCTTGTTGCCTGTTGCGAAGCAGGCGCCCCCGTTGCCGGCGGCGCCTGTCGAATGGGTCAGCCCTTGGCGGTACGGATCGCCTTGTCCTTGTCGTAGAAGGGCATTTCTTCGGTGACGCAGGGGATCTCGGTCCCGTCCTGATTGACGACGACCATCTTCACCCCGGGCACGGCGCAATCGACCGGCATCCGGGCGATGCCGACGCTGTGGTTGTTCAGCGGCGACTGCATGCCGAAGGTCACAAGGCCGACTTCCTTGCCGTCCTTCAGCAGCTTGGCGCCGGTATCGGCGGTGGTGCTGCCCTCCAGCTTCACGCCGTAGATCTTGAACCGCTCCTTGCCCTTCAGCGCGTAATGGTTTTCGGCGCCGCGGAAGCCGGTCTTGCCCGGCGAGACGGTGAAATCGAGCCCCAGCTCCCACAGCGTGTCGCCGGCCGGTTCGTTGGCGAAGGGGAAGGTCTCGGAATTGTCGCCGGGGAAGAACAGCAGGTAGCTTTCAGTACGCAGCAGATCGAGGGTCGAGAACTGGACGGGGCGGATGCCCATGTCTTTGCCATCCGCAAGGATCGCGTCCCACAGCGCCATGGCGTGACGGGCCTCGCAGAAGATCTCGTAGCCGCGCTCGCCGGTATAACCGGTGCGTGAGATCATCACCGGCTTGCCGAACAGCTTGGTCTGAAGGATGCCGAAATAGGCGAGGTCGCGGATGCCCGGCACATGCTTGGCGAGGAAATCGACGGCAACGGGGCCTTGCAGCGACATGTCGTGCAGGTTGTCGTCGAAGATCATCGCGACGTTCTTGCCATAGGCGGCCATGGCCATCGACTCGTGCCCTGTGCCCGCGCCATGCACCACCATCCAGTGGTTGACCGACAGCCGGTAGATCACGCAGTCGTCGATGAACTTGCCGTCGTCATTGAGCATGCAGGCATAGACCGCCCGGCCCGGCATGATCTTGTCGACGTTCCGGGTGGTCACGCGATCGATGACCGCAGCGGCATGTGGTCCAACCAGATGGACCTTTTTCAGACCAGATACATCCATCAGGCCAGCCTTGGTCCGCACAGCCATGTAATCGGCCTTCGCGCGCTCGTCGCTGTGGTCATAGAACCAGGCGGTGCCCATGCCGTTCCAGTCTTCCAGCTCGCCGCCGATTTCGGCATGGCGCTGCGCTAGCGCCGAGGTTCTGTAGATAATCGCCATATTCTGACCTCCCAAGGCATCGTGTTCTTCCGCATGCAAGCCCAAGGCTTTTCGAAAAGCAACACTTTAGTTCACATTTGTTTCCCATCAGGAAAGCCGCAGATACGACGAAACCCTTCGCAGGCCCGCGCCGCAAAAACTTGAACATTCATTGAAAACCGGCGCGACCCTGACCTCTCCCGCCCATCGCTCCGGCGATCTCCCGCAGGCAGGATAGCGTCCAGAAAATGCATTGGTCCAGACCAATGTTTAAAATCTCGGCAGATTGGTTCGCTGCTTGGGCAGCCTCGGAGTGCCCCAAAGGGGCACCGGATGAGAATCACCCGATGCCCGGACGGTGCTCAATGTCGGATCACAGCAGCGGATAGATCGGGAAACGGGCGCACAGCGCCTCGACCTCGGCCCGGACCTGCGCCTCGACGCTGGCATTGCCCTCTTCGCCATTGGCGGCCAGACCGTCGACGACCTCGATGATCCAATCGGCAATCTGGCGGAACTCGGTGACGCCGAAGCCGCGCGTAGTGCCGGCCGGGCTGCCCAGCCGGATGCCGCTGGTGATCGTCGGCTTCTGCGGGTCGAAGGGCACGCCGTTCTTGTTGCAGGTGATATGCGCCCGCCCAAGCGCCGCCTCGGTGGCCTTGCCGGTCACGCCCTTGGGCCGCAGATCCACCAGCACGACATGCGTGTCGGTGCCCTTGGTGACGGTATCGAGCCCGCCTTTGATCAACTGGTCCGACAGCGCCTGCGCATTGGCGATCACCGCATGGATATAGTCGCGAAAGCCCGGCTGCAGCGCTTCGCCGAAGGCCGCGGCCTTGGCGGCGATGACATGCATCAGCGGCCCGCCCTGAATGCCCGGAAAGATCGCCGAGTTGATCTTCTTGGCGAGCGCCTCGTCATTGGTGAGGATCATCCCGCCCCGAGGGCCGCGCAGGGTCTTATGCGTGGTCGTCGTCACGACATGGGCATGCGGGAACGGCGAGGGATGGGCCCCCGCCGCGACCAGACCGGCGAAATGCGCCATGTCGACCAGCAGCTTGGCCCCGACCCGGTCGGCAATCGCGCGCATGCGGGCAAAGTCGATCTGCCGAGGAATGGCCGAGCCGCCGGCAATCAGCAGGCGCGGACGATGCTGCATGGCCAGAACCTCGACCTGATCATAGTCGAGCCGGTTGTCATAGCGGCGCACACCATATTGGACGGCCTTGAACCACTTGCCCGACTGGTTGGGCGCTGCGCCATGAGTGAGGTGCCCGCCCGCATCGAGGCTCATCCCCAGGATCGTGTCGCCGGGTTCCAGAAGCGCGTTGAACACGCCTTGGTTCGCCTGGCTGCCGGAATTGGGCTGCACATTGGCAAAGGCGCAGTCGAACAGCTGACACGCCCGCTCGATGGCGAGGGTCTCGGCCCGGTCCACCCATTCGCACCCGCCGTAATAGCGCCGACCGGGATAGCCCTCGGCGTATTTGTTGGTCATCACGCTGCCCTGCGCCTCCATCACGGCGCGGCTGACGATGTTCTCGCTGGCGATCAGCTCGATCTCGTCGCGCTGGCGGCCCAGCTCTCCGGTGATGGCGGTGAACAGTTCCGGATCGGTGCCGGCCAGCGTGTCCGTGAAGAAGCCGGGGGTTTTCAGAGGGGCATTCATCGGGGTCTCCCTGTTCGATGTCAGCCGGTCCAGCCCAGACCGGCGGCGATGCAGTTCATCGATTGCATGAGGTGGATACGGGTCTCGACGGGTTCGGCCCGGTCGGCGCGTAGGCGGCGCAGCAGGGCCACTTGCGCGGCGTGGGCGGCGCGCAGGGCCTCGGCGTTGCGGGCATGCCGCGCGCGGAAGCGGGGGAATCGCGCGGCCAGCGCCTGCCCGGTCAACCGCCCGATCGCCTCGCGGGTGCGGTCATGTTCGCGGCTGATGCGTCCAAACAGCCGCTCGGCCACCGCGCGATCTTTGACCAACCCGGCATAGGGCTCTGCCAGATCCATCTGCGCCAGGGCCAAGGATTTCTCGACCTCGTCGACGGCCAGCCGGTAAAGGGGCATCTCGGCGAACATCCGTGCCAGAAGCGCCTCACCCGACGCCCCCCGCACGCGGCAGAAATTTTCCAGCGCGCTGCCGAAACCGTACCAGCTGCTGATCATGTGCCGGTTCTGGGTCCAGGCGAAGACCCAGGGAATGGCGCGCAGATCCTCAAGGCTGGTCGCGCCCGAACGCCGCGCGGGCCGCGAGCCGATCTTCAGAAGTGCCAGCTCTTCGACCGGGCTGGCCTGCGTGAAGTAGTCGATGAAACCGGGATCGCCGATCAGACCCTGATAGGCCGTCTGGCTGAGGCTCGACAGGGCCTCCATCGCGTCGTCGGTTTCGGGATCGACCGCTTCGAAGGGCGGCTCGGCGCTGTGGCGCAGCACGGATGAGGCCAGCAGCTCCAGCTGGGCAGCGGCGGTGCCCGGATTCGCGTATTTCGCGGTGACGGTCTCGCCCTGTTCGGTCAGCCGCAAGGCCCCGTCCAGCGTGCCCGCGGGCTGCGCGGCGATTGCCCGGCCCGTGGGGGCACCGCCGCGGCTGACCGATCCCCCGCGGCCATGGAAGAAGACCGGTCGCGCCCCGCGCTTGGCCATTTGGCGCATCAGTGCGCGCTGCGCCCGGTCCAGCGACCAGATCGAGGTCAGGAACCCGCCGTCCTTGTTGCTGTCGGAATAGCCGAGCATGATCTCGACCCGGCCCGAGGCAGACCGCAAGCTGCGGGCGGCAAGGGGCACGGCCATGACGGCATCCATGATGCGCGGCGCGGCGCGCAGGTCGTCGATGGTTTCGAACAGAGGCACCAGCTTCAGCGCCAGACGCTCGGCGCCGAAACCGGCATAGCGGGCCAGCAGGTAGACGGCCAGAAGATCATCCGCCGAGCGGGTCATCGACAGGATGAACGGCCCCAGCGCCTGCGGATCGGGCCCGGCCAGCGTCTCACGCATCAGGCGCAGCAGGGACATGGTCTCGGCGGCCTCGGTCGACAGCTGTGCCTCGGCCACGAAGGGCAAGGAGGGCGAGGCCAATTCCTGCCGCAACCGGGCGGACCAATCCGGCGCGCCGGGCGCGGGTCCATCGCCCTGCAGAGCCCAGATCTCGGCCAAGGTCCGGGTGATGACGGCCGAGTTCTGGCGGATATCCAGCGTATGCGCGCGCAGGCCGAAGACCTGAACCTGCCAGCGCAGGGGCCGCAGCAACTCGTCCGCGACCAACCGCGCGCCGACGGCATGCAAGGCGGCTTCGATGGCACGCAGGTCGTCGTCGAGATCCTGCACCGAGAAATAGCGCCCGCCAGCCATCGCCTGCCGCATCGCGCTGACGGCTTGCCGGAACAGCTCGTCCGGGTTGCGGGCAATGCAGGAGCCGGCATTGTCGGCGCGCTGCGCGACCAGCGCCTCAAGCCGCGCGCGGTGCGGGGCCGGCAGGGCAATGCGGTAGTCTGACAGGCTCAGCTGCGGGATGATTGCGTCGAACGCCTCGACATAGAGCGCGCGGATCATCCTCTGTGCCCGATCCAGCGCCAGCGCCGTGGCGCGGGCGGTGACATTGGGATTGCCGTCGCGGTCGCCGCCGATCCAGGAATGGAAGCGCAGGCAACAGGCATCCCTCTCCGCTTCGGTCGAGCCGTCATGGACCGCGTCGAGATACCGCTCGAACAGGCGCGGCACGGCCTCGAACAGCGAGTTGCGGTAGAATTGCAGGCCCCAGTCGATTTCGGCTTCCAGCGTCGGACGCTCCAGCCGCAATTCGCCGGTGGTCCACAGCAGGTCGATCTCCATTTCCAGCCGCCGTGTCAGCCGGGCGACCTCGGCCGAGCCGCCGGTATCGCCCTCCAGCGCGGACAGGGTGCGGTAGATGCGGCGATGGATCTCCATCACCGTGACGCGCTTGGCTTCGGTCGGATGGGCGGTGATGGTCGGACCGACCGAAAGGCGGCCATCCTGAAGCAGGGCGCGCATCGCGGCCCGGCGGTCGGGTGCTGCTGCCATGGCCGCGCGGAAGGTGCCGGGCGGGACCCCGCCTGCCCGCTCGGTCTGATCGGCGCTGCGGATCGCCAGATGCTCGTCGAGGATCTGCTGCAGATGGAACCAGATCGTCGTCGCCTGAAGATGCTCGGCCAGATCGCCCGCCGCCCAAGTCCCGGCGTCGGGGTCGAGGCCCGGAGCACGCCGGGCCAGCACCCGCGCCCAGACCCCGCGCAACAGGGCGGTGATGCGCAGGGCGCTGTCGTCGGCGCAGGGGGAAGAGGCCGGTCGGTCCATCAGATCACCCGGTCGCGCGGCTCGCGCCCGTCGAAGAAATCAACGAGGTTGTCGAGAACCCGAAATCCCATCGCTTCGCGCGTTTCCCGCGTGGCGCTGCCCAGATGGGGCAACATCACCAGATTGTCGCAATCCATCAGCACCGGAGCGACGCGGGGTTCGCCGTCATAGACATCCAGCCCCGCCCCGCCGATCAGGTCGAACATCAGGGCCTGCGCCAGCGCATGTTCGTTGATCACCTCGCCCCGCGCGGTATTGATGAGGAAGGCGTCGGGCTTCATCAGATCCAGCCGCCGTCCGTCGATCAGGTGACGGTTCTCGGCCCCGCCCGGACAATGCAGCGAGACGAAGTCACAGCGCGGCAGCAGCGCGTCGAGGCTTTCGACCTGCTCGGCGCCGTAACGCGCCAGCACTTCCGGGGCGACGGGCGAGCGGTTCTGCACGAGGATCGTCATGCCGAACCCATGATGCGCGCGCTGCGCCACGGCCTGCCCGATGCGGCCGAAGCCGACGATCCCCAGCACCTTGCCCGAGACTTTGGCCCCCACAAGATGCGTCGGGCGCCAGCCGGTCCATTGCCCCGCCCGCAGCTCACGCTCGCCCTCGGCTGCGCGGCGCGCCACCATCAGCATCAGCGTAAGGGCAATGTCGGCGGTGCAATCCGACAGCACGTCCGGGGTATTGGTAACGGCGATGCCCAGCATCCGCGCGCTGGCGGTGTCGATATGGCTGAAGCCGACGCCGTAATTGGCCAGAAGCTGGGTGCGGGGCTGCGCCACGCTCAGGGCCTCGGTGCCCAGCCCATCGGTCACGGTGGGCAGGATCGCGTCATAATCGCCAAGCGCCTGACGGAAGTCTTGCGGCGCCAGCGGGCGGTCGGCGGTGTTGAAGACGGCATCGAAGCGCTCCGACAGCGCCGCTTCGACCGCCGCGGGCCAGCGCCGCGTGACCAGCACGCGGGGCTTGCGACCCAGGATCGCGGGGGCATTCATCACGCGGCCTCCGCCATGACACGGGCAATGGTGTCGCCGATGACCGCGGGGTTCGGCGCAACCGTGACCCCGGCGGCGGTCAGGATCTCGACCTTCTCAGACGCGCTTTCCCCGAAGGCCGAGATGATGGCCCCGGCATGGCCCATGGTCCGGCCCTTGGGCGCGGTCAGGCCGGCGACATAGGCGATCACGGGTTTGGTGACATGATCGCGGATATAGGCGGCGGCTTCGGCTTCCTGCGGGCCGCCGATCTCGCCGATCATGCAGATCACCTGCGTGTCGTCATCCTCCTGAAATTGCTGGATGATGTCGCGGAAGGACGAGCCGTTGATCGGGTCGCCCCCAATCCCCACCGAGGTCGAGACGCCGATGCCATGCGCCTTCAGCTGCGCCGCGGCCTCGTAGCCCAGCGTGCCGGAACGACCGATGATCCCCACCGGGCCGGGCAGATAGATATGGCCGGGCATGATCCCCAGGAGCGCCTTGCCGGGACTGATCGTCCCCGCGCAATTGGGGCCGGTCAGTACCATGCGCCGCTCCTTGGGATAGCGGTACATGTAGCGCTTCACCCGGATCATGTCCTGCGCGGGAATGCCGTCGGTGATGCAGACGCAATAGCGGATTCCCGCGTCGGCGGCCTCCATGATGCTGTCCGCGGCGAAGGGCGGCGGCACGAAGACGAGGCTGGCCTCGGCGCCCGTTTCGGCGACGGCTTCCTCGACCGTGTCGAAGACCGGCAGGCCGTCGACCGTCTGGCCGCCTTTGCCCGGGACTACGCCCCCGACGACGCGGGTGCCGTAGTTCAGCATGTCGTTGGTGTGGAAACGCGCCATCTTGCCGGTGATGCCCTGCACGATCACGCGGGTGGTCTGGTCGATGAAGATGCTCATTTCACGGCCCTCATTCTGGTGTCCTGGGTCAGGTCGTTCTTCCACGCACCGACGGCGCGCTCGGCGGCTTCCATCAGCGTGTTAGCGCGGATCAGCGGCAGGCCGGATTCGGCCAGGATCTTCTGGCCCGCTTCGACATTGGTGCCGGCGAGGCGCACGATCACCGGCACGTTCACCTGCACCTCCTTCAAGGCCTGGATCACGCCCTCGGCCACCCAGTCGCAACGGTTGATGCCGGCGAAGATGTTGACCAGAACCGCCTGCACATTGCTGTCCGACATCACCAGCCGGAAGGCCTTGGCCACCCGCTCGGGCGTGGCACCGCCGCCGATGTCGAGGAAGTTCGCAGGTTCGCCGCCCGCCAGCTTGATCGTGTCCATCGTCGCCATCGCCAGCCCGGCGCCGTTGACGATGCAGCCGATATTCCCGTCAAGCCCGACATAGCTGAGGCCCCTGTCGGCGGCCCGGCTTTCGCGCGGGTCTTCCTGACTCTTGTCGCGCAGCTCGCTGATCTGGGGATGGCGGAACAGCGCGTTGTCGTCGAAGGTCATCTTCGCATCCAGCGCGAGGATCCGGTTGTCGCCGGTCACCACAAGCGGATTGATCTCGACCATCGTCGCATCATGTTCGCGGAACGCGCGGTAGCAGCCCTGAAGCGTGCGGACCATGCGCGCGGTCAGGGCCGGGTCGATCCCCAATTTGAAGGCGATCTGCCGGCACTGGAAATCCTGCAGACCCACCGCCGGCTCCACGGTCGCGCGGACGATGCTCTTGGGCTTCTGGGCCGAGATCTCTTCGATCTCCATCCCGCCCTCGGCCGAGGCGACGATCATCACCCGCTGCGAGGTGCGATCGAGCACCAGCCCGAGGTAGATCTCGCGCTCGATGGGCACGGCGCCTTCGACATAGACGCGGTAGATGCCCTTTCCCTCGGGGCCGGTCTGATGCGTGACCAGCTTGCGCCCGAACAGGCCTTCGCAGGTCTGCTGGATCTCCTGATCCGAGGCGCAGACCTTCACGCCGCCGGCCTTGCCGCGCCCGCCCGCATGTACCTGCGCCTTCACCACCCAGCGGTCGCCGCCGATTTCGCGGGCGCGGTAGGCGGCCTGTTCCGGGCTGTAGGCCAAGGCGCCGGGGGGAATATCGACGCCAAAACTGGCGAGGATCTCTTTCGCCTGATATTCGTGAATATCCATTCCTCTCTCCTCCTCCTCGAACGTGCGTGCTTATTCGGCGGCCAGGGCGTCGGCGAAATGCCGGTCCAAGGCGGCATCGACGGCAGCCTGATCAACGTCACCGCCAAGGTCGCGGATCGCCTGACCGAAGCGCGTGACGATGTCGGTGATCGCGGCGGCGCTGAGCAGGTTCAGGATGCCGATCCGCACCTGCACCGGGGCCGAGAGCGTCGGCCAGATGCCGAAGTCCTGCGCCCGGCAATTCTGCACCAGCTCCATCTCGCGACCGGCGAGGGCGGCGGGCAGGTTCAGGACCACCAGCGACGTCATGTTCGACGTCACCTCGCAGCCCATCGCCTGAACAGCCGCCCGCAGCGCCGCCTCATGTCGGGCATAGTCGCGGGCCCGGTTGGCCAGCCCCTGCTGCAGGGTGATCCGCAACGCCTCGTGGAAAGCGGCGACGGCATAGGCGGAATGGGTGCGGTGATAGGTCCCCTTCTCGACATCCTGACCGTCGAGGATCCCCCAATGGCGCGCCTCCAGCACCGGGTTGTGCACGAAGGTGCGGGTGCCGGTCTTGCGAAGCTCCGCGATGTAGCGGTCGGTGAACGAGACCGGCGCATAGGTCAGCGGCAGGCAGCAGATGCCCTTCTGGGGACACGAGGCCCAACCCTGTACGCCCGGGAAATCGTCGATGCGGAAATCGGCCACGCCCAAGGACGAGACGGCATCGACCAGTCCCATCGCCCCATGGGCCTCGCAGGCATCCGAGAAGCCGCGCAGGTCGTTGATCCGCCCCGATCCGGTTTCCCAATGCGCCATCACTGCCCATTTCGGTTTGTGCGCAGCCAACGCGGCCTCGGCGATCTCGGCGGTGACGGACTGGCCGTGCGGGATGTCGATGATCGTGACCGAGGCCGGTTTGGGGTCGAAGGGCGCGGCCGCAAGTTCCTCGGCGGTGGCGGCTTTCATGCGGACCGTCAGGCCGTCGATCCCCGAGAACGTGCCGTTGTTGAACACCACGACACTGTCGCCCGGCATGACCGCGCTGAACATCACGTCGAGGCCGCTCCACCCGGTCCCGGCGACGCCGAAGGTGTGGACGTTCTGCGTGCCCCAGATCTGGCGCAGCATGTGCTTGGCTTCGACCATGCCCCGCAGCACATCGGCGTGCATGTGGTCGGCGATGCCCGCTCCGGCATAGGCGGCGAGAACGCGGACATCGGTGTTCCCCGGCCCCGGACCGGCGGCGATGGTGGCGGGAATGTGCAGCGGCGGGAAGATCGTGGTGGCGCTCATGGTTCCTCCGGGGAATGGCTGATGTCCTTCCCCTTAGGAAATAAATTTTCTTGCGGAGGCGCAAAACACCGATCTATCCTGCAAATGGGCAGCCAAACGGGTGGGGAAAAACCTACCCGGAGCGGTAAGTATTCCGGCGTATACCGTGAATCGGCCCGCCCGAATGGGTAGTTTCTTGGAAATCGGGGAGGATTTTCAGATGCTTGGCCAAAACGTGCCGCAGATCGACATCATGCTCGCGGATGGCAATCCATTGGTTCTGTCCGCCATGTCCGAGGCTTTCGAGCGCCATCCCCGATTCTCGCTGGTGGCAACCAGCGCCACCGCCGAGGGTTTTCTGGGTACGGTGATGCGGGTGCCGGTGCGGATCGGCGTGATCGACTGGAACCTGCCGGTGCTGGGCGGCGAGAAGCTGGTCGAGGTGCTGCGCGCGCAGGAGAATGCGCCGCGTCTGGTGGTCTATGGCCGCGAGGGCAACGACGTGCCGCGCAAGGCGATGGCGGCCGGTGCTGCGGCCTTTGCCCCACGCTCGGCCCCGATTGAAACGCTGATCCAGACCTGCCTCGACGTGGCGGCCGGCAAGATGGTGTTTCCCTTCCTCGACGTCCGGCAATTGCGCGACGATCCGATCGCCAGCCTGTCGCGCAAGGAGCGGGTGCTGCTCGAGGCGCTAGCGACCGGCTTGACGAACCGGGAGCTGGCCAGCCGGCAGGGGATTTCGACCAACACGGTGAAATTCCACCTGTCCAACATTTTCGACAAATTGTCGGTCAAGAACCGGGCCCAAGCCATCGCGTTCTATTATTCCGCGCGGAGCCGTCCTGACGACAGATAGGGCTCAATTCTGCGTCCTGACGGGAAATAAATATTCTTGACAGGCAAAAGTTTTTCGCAAATCCCAGAAGGACGTCCCCCTGAGTCGTCACCGGAAAGGATTTCGCGCATGTCGTTTCATCTGATCGAACAAGCCCCCGCCCGCCTCAATCGCTCGGAACTTGCCGTTCCGGGGTCGCAGCCGCAAATGTTTGAAAAAGCGGCGCAATCCGATGTTGATGTCATCTTCCTCGACCTCGAAGATGCAGTCGCCCCGGATGAGAAAGCGCAGGCGCGCAAGAACATCATCAAGGCGCTGAACGATATCGATTGGGGCACCAAGACGATGTCGATCCGCATCAACGGGCTGGACACGCATTACATGTATCGCGACGTGGTTGACGTCGTGGAGCAGGCCGGTGAACGGCTGGATCTGATCATGATCCCCAAGGTCGGGACCGCTGCGGATGTCTATGCCGTCGACATGATGGTCACGCAGATCGAAGACGCGATGGGCTACAAGAAGCGCATCGGCTTCGAGCATATCATCGAGACCGCGCTTGGGATGCAGAACGTCTCCGAGATCGCCGCAGCGTCGAAGCGCAACGAAAGCCTGCATTTCGGGGTTGCCGATTACGCCGCCTCGACCCGTGCGCGCACCACGATCATCGGCGGGGTGAATCCGGATTATGCGGTGCTCACAGACCCGTTGGCCGATGGAAGCCGCGCCACCCATTGGGGCGATATGTGGCATTACGCGCTGGCCCGGATGGTGGTCGCCGCCCGTGCCAACGGCCTGCGTCCGATTGACGGACCTTTCGGCGATTTTCAGGACCCCGAGGGCTATCGGGCCGCCGCAAAACGCGCCGCGGTGCTGGGCTGCGAGGGGAAATGGGCGATCCATCCCAGCCAGGTGGCCCTCGCCAACGAGGTGATGAGCCCCTCGGAGGCCGAGGTGACCAAGGCGCAGCGCATCCTCGCCGCGATGGCCGAGGCCGAGGCCGCCGGCAAGGGCGCAGTCTCGCTGGATGGCCGGTTGATCGACTATGCCTCGATCCGGCAGGCCGAGGTACTGGTCGAAAAAGCGCGCCAGATCTCCGGTGCGTGACCGTCTCGCCGCGTTGAAGGAGGCAGCGCGTGAGGGATTCGCCGCTGCCATCCGTCGGGCCGATCCGGCCCGCGCCTTGAGCCGCTGCCTGTCCACGAACCCGCCGCCGCGACCCGGCCCGGGCGGCCGCACGCTGATCATCGCCGTGGGCAAGGCCGCGCCGGCGATGACACGGACGCTGTTGGCGCAAGTCTCGGGAAAGGTTGAGGCAATCTGCGTCACGCAGGCTGGCAATTGCGACGATGCGGGGCGCGCGTTGGTTTTTCGCGCGGGTCATCCCGTCCCCGATGCCGTGGGGGCCGAGGCCGCGCAGGCGGTCATCGATCTTCTGCGCAGCGCGGGCCCCGAGGATCAGGTGATCGCGCTCATATCCGGGGGTGGGTCGGCCTTGCTGCCCGCCCCCGCTTCCGGGATCACGCTGACGGACAAGCAGGCCCTGAACGCGGCGCTCTTGCGCAGTGGCTTGGACATCACGGCGATGAACCTCGTGCGCCAGCAGGTGTCCCGGCTGAAGGGCGGCGGGCTTCTGCGCCTTGCTGCACCCGCGTCGGTCACCGCCTATATCCTCTCGGACGTTGTGGGCGACGACCTGCGCACCATCGCCAGCGGACCGACCGTCGCCCCCCTCGGCACGCGGGCCGCGGCGTTGGCGTTGTTGCGCGACACGGCGCTGACGGAGGCGTTGCCCGCCAGCATCCTGACCCATCTGCACCAACCCGAGGACCTCAGCCCCTTGCCCCCGGCCATCAATCACCTGATCGGCGGCAACACCCAGAGCGTCGAGGCCGCCGCCCAGGCCCTTGCGCCCGATTTCACCGTGATCTCCGATCCCGAACCGCTGATTGGTGACGTCGGAACGGCAGCCGAACGGCTCTTCGCGACAGCATGGCATCACCGTGGTCATACGGGGCCATTGGCGCTGGTCTGGGGCGGCGAGACCACGGTGCGATTGACCGGACCCGGTCTGGGCGGGCGCAATCAGGAGCTGGCCTTGCGGGTCGCGGCTTTGGCCGATGCCCGGCCCATCGTCCGACCGTGGATGTTCCTGTCGGGCGGGACGGACGGGCGCGACGGCCCGACGGATTCCGCGGGCGCGATCACCGATCAGCGCAGCCTGCCACGCCTGCGCAAGGCCGGCGCCGACCCCGAGGCAATGTTGGCGGCCAATGACAGCCACAACGCGCTGGCGCTGTCGGGCGACCTGCTGCGCACCGGGGCGACGGGCACCAATGTGGCGGATATCCAGATCCTGCTGCTGGGCTAGGGAGATCCAAGGCGCCAGTCCGGCACCTCGTTGACCAGGATATGCGCCACCCGCCGCAGGGTCGCGCGCAGCTGGTCGACCACGGGTCCGCTCATCCCGCAATCGGACAAGGCCGCGTCGAAAGTATCGAGCCATAGCTCGGCATCATCGGCGCGGATCGGCACATGGTCATGGATCTCGCGCAGGTTCATATGGCCATGGCGTTCCCGGTAATAGGCCCGCCCGCCGAGGAAGCCGCACAGGAATTCGAACTGGGCCTGCCGCGTATGCGACAGGCCATGGCCGCGAAAGTGCAGCCGATGCAGGGAATGGACCGCCGGATCGCTCTCCATCCGATCGTAAAAGCGGGTGACCAGCCGGTGCAGCGCCTCTTCGCCGCCAAGGGCCTCCAGAGGGGTCTGCATCGGCGTCGTCATCCGCAAAGCCGGATCAGGACCGCGGCCGGGTCTTCTGCGGGTCGTAGTGCGCGAAGGGTACGATCCGGGCCGGCAGGCGCTTCTGATGCCCGTCAAGCTTGCCGATCTCGACCTCGGTCCCCTCGGCGGCATGGGCCACGTCGATCCGCGCCAGAGCAATGTTCTTGCCCAGCAGCGGCGAGCGCATCGATGATGTCACCTCGCCGATCTGAGCGCGCCCGATATGCACGCAATCGCCATGACCGACCGCGACATTGCTGTCGATATCCAGACCCACCAATTTGCGGGAGGGATGCTCCTTGCGGCGGATCAGGGCGTCGCGACCGATGAAATCGTCGGGCTTGCTCTTCAGCGGGACGGTGAAGCCGATACCGGCCTCGAACGGGTCGGTCTGGTCGCTGAAATCGTAACCGGCGAAGATCAGGCCGGCTTCGATCCGCAACATGTCCAGCGCTTCCAGCCCCATCGGTTTCAGGCCATGCGGCTTGCCGGCCGCCCAGACCGCGTCGAAGACGGCGTCGGCGTGCTTGGGATGGCAGAAGATCTCATAGCCCAGCTCGCCGGTATAGCCGGTGCGCGAGACGACGACCGGGATGCCTTGATCGTCGCCGATGCGGGCGGGGGCGAAACGGAACCAGTCCAGCGCCTCGAAGCGGGGTTGATGGGGCGCGGTCCAGATCACCTTCTTCAGGATCTCGCGGCTTTCCGGCCCCTGCACGGCGATGTTGTGCTGCATGTCGGTCGAGGCGCGAACCAGCACCTTCAGCCCCAGCTCGGCCGCTTTCTCGCGCAGCCATTCGCCGCCATAATCCGACCCACCGATCCAGCGGAAATTGTCCTTGCCCAGCCGGAACACGGTGCCGTCGTCGATCATGCCGCCATGCGGGTAGCACATCGCCGTATAGACGACGCCGCCCACCGGCAGCGTCTTCATGTTGCGGGTGAAGACATATTGGCAGAGCGCCTCGCTGTCAGGTCCGGTGATCTCGAACTTGCGCAAGGCGCTGAGGTCCATGACCACAGCCTTCTGACGGCAAGCGTGGTATTCCTCGATCGGGCCGGCGGTCGACATGCAATTGGCCAGCCAATAGCCGTTATACTCGACGAAGTTCTGGGTGAAGCGGGCGAAACTGTTGTGAAAGCCAGTCTGTTTGGTCATTTTCGGCTCCGAGTCGGGCGTCGGGCGATAGGCAATGGCCCGCTGAAAGGTTTCCTTGCCGCTGTAGGTGCGGACATGGATGTCGGTCGGGTTCCAGCCATTCGCGGCCGAGGTGTCATCCGGGCAAGCCGAGCTGACACAGACGAGGTCGGTCAGCGCGCGCAGCAGCACATAATCGCCGGGGCGCGACCAGGGCTCGTCGGAATACATCACGCCATGCGCGTCGAGCCCGGTGTTGAAGAAGAAGTTGATCGCCATCCAGCCGCGCCGGGCATTGACGCCATGCGGGGCCAGCGCGGCATTGAAGTTGTCCGAGCAATTGACATGCCCCGGATAGCCGATGTCGTCGTAGTATTTTGACGAACAGGCCAGCGCGAAGGCGTCATGCCGTCCGCAGGTATCTTGCACCACCTCGACCAGTGGCAGCATGTCATGGTCGTAATATTTCGCGTGCAGACCGGGCATCGGATAGGCGTGTTCCATCAGCGTGCGCGTGGTCGTCACGTCCAGCGCATGGACGATGCCCTTGTCCAGCTTGCGCGCGGCGAAACACTGGAAATCCGTACATTGGCGCCCATCCACATCGAGGATCTGGATGTAATCCCCCGCCTTGACGAAATAGGCCTCGGCGGTGGCGGAATGCACGCGGATGTCGCTGACGGGCTCTGCCAGCGGATCGGGCAGCTCGAAGCGGGCGATCTGCTTGATCACCGCGCGGCGCACCATCACCGTCAGCGGCGTGGCGGTATCCTGCATCTCGAAATCCATGATGCCGCCCGGCGCAGCGATGATTGCCACCCCTTCGCGCGTGGCGGTGAAGCTTTGGGCTGTTCCCGCGGGAGTCTGACTGTCAAACAGCGTGATGGCCTGGGCCTTGGACAGGTCGATGCCGCGCGCTTCCAATCCCAACCGCAGGCTGCGCAAAGAGGCATCGCCACTGGTGACCAGCGCCATCAGCCCCGTGGGCGCGGCATGGGCTGGCACGCCCAAAAGGCCGGGATCGCTGGCCCCCTTGGGATCGGCGCAGACGATCTCGCAGGGCTGGCCGCCCTCGGTGTTCTGCACCTCCAGCGTGTCGCCGGCCTCGAGCCGGATCAGGATCGCGCCCGAGCCCTCGACGACATAGCGCTCGGTGCCCGGCGGCATCGAGAAGACACGCGGCTGGATGAGGCCGCTGGGCCGGGGCGGGCCGGCTTTCACCGAGGGATACTTGTCGTCCAGCATGGGCTCCACCCTTTCGCTTGGCGTTCAGACTTGGCGGTTCAGGCCGTGAGCCCTTCAGGCTCGCGCAGGCCATGGGCGCGGCAACAGGCGGTGACCGTATTGGCCAGCAGGCAGGCGATGGTCATCGGCCCCACGCCACCCGGGACCGGGGTGATCGCTCCGGCCACGGCGGCGCAGCTGTCATAATCGCAATCACCGACCAGCTTGGTCTTGCCGTCGCGCTCGATCCGGTTGATGCCTACGTCGATCACCGTCGCACCGGGCTTGATCCATTCGCCCGGCACCATTTCGGCGCGACCGACAGCGGCGACGACGATATCGGCGCGACGCACGACGTCGGGCAGGTCCTTGGTGCGGCTATGCGCAATCGTCACCGTACAACTGTCGCCCAGCAACAGCTGCGCCATCGGCTTGCCGACGATGTTCGAGCGCCCGATCACCACCGCGTCCAACCCGGACAGGCTGCCATGATGGTCGCGCAGCATCATCAGACAGCCCAGCGGCGTGCAGGGCACCATGGATTTCTGGCCGGTGCCCAGAAGTCCGACATTCGAGATATGGAAGCCGTCGACGTCCTTGGCCGGGTCGATGGCGTTGATCACCAGATCCTCGTCCAGATGCTTGGGCAGCGGCAGTTGCACCAGAATTCCGTGCACCGATGGATCGGCATTGAGCCGGGCGATCAGGTCCAGAAGCGCCGCCTCGCTGGTGGTCGGCAGAAGCTTGTGCTCGAACGAGTTCATCCCCGCTTCGACCGTCTGCTTGCCCTTCGAACGGACATAGACTTGGCTGGCGGGGTCCTCGCCCACCAGCACCACGGCCAGACCGGGGGTGATCCCGTGATCGGCCTTCAGCCGCGCGACATGGGTCGCGACATCGCCGCGAATACGGGCGGCAAAGGCTTTCCCGTCAATGATTTGAGCCGTCATCGTCATTCCTCGTTTCGCCCTTGGCGACGGGGCGGCCCGGCCGGGCCGCCCGCGCAGTCTTCAGAACAGGCCTTCGATCTGGCCCGCATCGTTCAGGCGGATGCTCAGCGCGCTGGGTTGGCGCGGGAGGCCCGGCATGGTCATGATCTCGCCGCAGACGACGACGATGAAGCCCGCGCCGGCACTCAGACGGACCTCGCGCACCGGCACCGAGTGACCCGTCGGCGCGCCGCGCAGGTTGGGATCGGTCGAGAACGAGTATTGCGTCTTCGCCATGCAGACCGGCAGATGGCCGTAGCCCTGCTCTTCCCACAGCTTCAGCTGGTCGCGGATCTTCTTGTCCATCAGCGCCTCGTCGGCACGGTAGATCCGCTTGCAGATCGTCTGGATCTTGTCGGCCAGCGACATCTCGTCCGGATAGATCGGCGCGAAATTGGCCTGACCCGCTTCGGCGATCTCGGCCACCTTGCGCGCCAGATCGGCCGATCCTTCCGAGCCCAGCTCCCAGTGGCGCGACAGCACGGCCACGGCGCCTTGCTTCGCGACGTAATCCTTCACCGCCTGAATCTCGGCATCGGTGTCGGTGACGAAGTGGTTGATCGCCACCACGACCGGCACGCCGAAACTTTTCAGGTTCTCGATATGGCGGCCGAGGTTGGGGCAGCCCTTCTTCACCGCCTCGACGCTCTCGGCGCCCAGATCGGCCTTGGCGACGCCGCCATTCATCTTCATCGCCCGTACCGTGGCCACGCAGACCACGACCGAGGGCGCCAGCCCCGCCTTGCGGCACTTGATGTTCATGAACTTCTCGGCGCCCAGATCGGCACCGAAGCCGGCCTCGGTGACGACGTAATCCGCCAGCTTCAGCGCGGTGGTCGTCGCGATCACCGAGTTGCAGCCATGGGCGATATTGGCGAAGGGGCCGCCATGGACGAAGGCCGGGTTGTTCTCCAGCGTCTGCACGAGGTTCGGCTGCATCGCGTCCTTCAGCAGAACGGTCATCGCGCCCTCGGCACCGATATCGCGGCAATAGACCGGGCTGCGATCCCGGCGATAGGCCACGATCATGTCGCCCAGCCGTTTTTCGAGATCCTTCAGGTCATTGGCGAGGCACAGGATCGCCATGACCTCAGACGCCACGGTGATGTCGAAGCCGGCCTCACGCGGGAAGCCGTTGGCCACCCCACCCAGCGAGCAGGTGATCTGCCGCAGCGCACGGTCGTTCATATCCACCACCCGGCGCCAGACGACGCGGCGGATGTCGATATCCAGCTCGTTGCCCCAATAGATATGGTTGTCGATCATCGCCGACAGCAGCGAATGGGCGCTGGTGATGGCGTGGAAATCGCCGGTGAAATGGAGGTTCATCTCCTCCATCGGCACGATCTGCGCATAGCCACCACCGGCCGCGCCGCCCTTCATGCCGAAGTTCGGACCCAACGAGGCCTCGCGGATACAGATCATCGCCTTCTTGCCGATGCGGTTCAGGCCATCGCCCAGACCCACGGTCGTGGTGGTCTTGCCCTCGCCCGCGGGGGTCGGGTTGATCGCGGTCACCAGTACCAGCTTGCCGTTCGGACGATCCTTGACCGAGTTGATGAAATCCTGGCTGACCTTGGCCTTGTCGTGACCATAAGGCAGCAGATCCTTCGAGGAGATGCCCAGCTTCTTGCCAATCTCCATGATCGGTTGCTTGGTCGCTTCGCGCGCGATCTCGATGTCACTCTTGTAGCTCATGGTCTTCGCTCTCTGTCGGTTATCTGAGGGTCAGGGCCACCCGGTCACAGGCCGGAAGTTTCCTTATGCTCAATCTTTTTTCCTATACGTCAACATAGAATCTGCGCTGACGTTGAATTCCCGGACAGGGTCTGCCGCCGGACCTGAAGGAGCGGCAGCAGAATTCCTTGCGTGGAAACAAGAGCTTCCAAGCGGGAAAAACGCCGGCCCGAGGGCCGGCCAGTGTCTGTCGGAACCGGGGGACAGCTTAGTTCCGCAGATAGGCTGACATGCTGTCGTCCAGCGCATCCTTCCACGGCGTGTGATGCACGGGCGCCATCGTGCCGGTGATCACCGAGGCGTAGGAATTGTTCCGGAAGCCCATGATGTCCTTCATCTTGTGCTTCTTCCATTCGAAGAAGGCCTCGCAGGCCCCGTCGATGTTGAAGCTGGGATAATCGGTCTCGGCCACCAGTTCCTTGACGTAATCCGCCTGATACTTGATCGCGTATTTGGTGTCGTCCGAGGCTTCCTCGCGCGCTTCACGCTCCTTCACGTCGGCCAGCATCGCGGCCTTGTCGGTGGGCAGGGCGATCTTGCCCATGATCGCGTCGCGGACCCACCAGGCCTGTGCGTCGAACATGTTGAAGGTGAACCACTGGTCCTGCATCCCGAGGTAGAACAGCTTCGGATTGTGGACCCAGGCGACCCCCTTGTAGAGATCGGCGGCGGCCAGACGGTTCTTTGTCTTCAGCCGCAGATCGTCCGGCAGGAAGTTGAAGAAGTGCTTGTAGCCGGTGCATAGGATGATCGCGTCGATCGGTTTGGTCGTGCCATCCTTGAAATGCGCGACATTGCCGTCGACCTTGACCAAGGCGGGCTTCTCTTCCCAGTTGGCCGGCCAATCGAAGCCCATCGGCGCCGAGCGGTAGCAGCTGGTCACCGATTTCGCGCCGTATTTCCAGCATTGCGACCCGATGTCTTCGGCCGAGTAGGACGAGCCCATCACCAGGATGTCCTTGCCTGCGAATTCGCGCGCATCGCGGAAGTCATGGGCGTGCAGCAGGCGGCCGTTGAAGCTTTCAAACCCCTCGTAATACGGCACGTTCGGGGTCGAGAAATGGCCCGAGGCGCAGATCACATGATCGAACTCCTCGGAATACACATAGTCCTTGTTGTGGTCGTGCAGGGTTACGGTGAACAGACCCGTGTCGTTGTCGTATTCGACCCAGCGCACCACGGTGTTGAAGCGGATCCAGTCGCGGACCTGCGCCTTCTTCACCCGGCCTTCGATATAGTCGAACAGCACGGCGCGCGGCGGGTACGAGGCAATCTGCTTGCCGAAATGTTCCTCGAAGGAATAGTCGGCGAATTCGAGACCCTCTTTCGGGCCGTTGGACCACAGGTAGCGGTACATCGAGCCATGCACGGGCTCGCCATGCTCATCAAGGCCGGTGCGCCACGTGTAGTTCCAAAGCCCGCCCCAATTGCCCTGCTTCTCGAAGCATACCACCTCGGGGATCTCTTCCCCCTTGGCCGCGGCGGATTGGAAGGCGCGAAGCTGTGCCAGACCCGACGGTCCGGCCCCGATGATCGCGACGCGTTTCTTGCTCATGGAGGGGCTCCCTTGGTGTTTTTAATTGGTTCTCTGTGGTCCAGACCAAAGTTCGCAGCGGTCGGACCAAAATGTCAACAAATATTCACGGCAGGCATATTATTTCGTTACCAGGAACATAATTTCCCTTTTGACTTCAAAGGGTCCGGTGCTACGAATTGGTATGCTCAACTCCAGTTTCGCGCACCGCATGGCGGTCACATCCCTGTTTCCGCAGAATCGGGTCGGCATGAACGAGCCGGTGAAGATCGGCTTTCTCGCGCCCCTGACCGGGCCGGTCAGCTCCTGGGGTTTGCCGGGGCTGAACGGCTGTCGGCTGTGGGAGGATTGGCTCAACCGCGCGGGCGGTATGCTGATCGGCGGTCGGCGCTATCCCGTTGCCCTCGTGCCCTTCGATTGTGGCTATGACCCGGAGCAGGCGATGGAAGGCGCGCGCCATCTGGTGCATCGCGAACAGGTGCGCCTGCTCATGATGTTGGGCGGCGACACCTTCACCCCGTTGCGGCAATTCCTGAATGACAACAAGGTCCTGACCTCTACCCTGTTGCCCAGCGACCTGTCCCCCGACACGCGCTATCTGATCGCCCCGTCCGAGGTGCACCCCCTCTACAACGTGACCGGCGTCGACTGGCTGTCGCGCACCCGACCGGGCGTGCGCAAGGTGGCGCTGTGCAGTCAGAAGGATGCGCTGGGGCTGCCCTCGATCGCGACCTACCGCGCGGCCTTCGAGGCGGCCGGGATCGAGATCGTCAAGGATATCCAATACGACCCGAACGAGACGGATGTCGCGGCCATCGTGCAGCCGATGCTGGACGCGCAACCAGATCTGGTCTGCTGGTGTACCAGTTACACACCAATGGTCCACGCGATGACCGAATACGCCTTCCAGCAGGGCTACAAGGGCGAGATCCTGTCCTGCACGCTGGACAACTACCAGCGACTGGTTGCGCGCACCTCGGTCGACTTCATGGACGGTGCGATCTTCCAGTTCCCGGATTTTGACGACCCGAAGCTGGCCAAGAAGGCCTTTTTCTTCAACCGCCCCAGCACCTTCTTCAAGGAATACAACGCCCGCTATCCCGACAGCTGGAGCGCGGTGAGCTGGGAATATGTCGCGATCCTCGACCTGTGGCACGCGGCGGTGGAGAAGGTAGGTTCGGTCAATCCGGTGTCGGTGTTGAACACGATGAAGCACATGGACACCACGACCCATGCCTTCGGCTCGGCCCGCTGGTGGGGCGAAAGCATCTTCGGCATCGACAACGCGCTGATCGGCGACTGGCCGGTGGTCACGCTTCAGGAGGGTCGTGCGCGGATCGCGGAATTCGGCTCGATCCCCGCCTGGCTGGAGAAGCATGAATCGCTGCTGCAACGCCATCTCGCCGAAGTCGGCCAGCTTTGGCAGCAACGGCTGGAGAGCACCGGTCAGAAGACCGGCCTCACCTCACGACAGGTGGACAGCTGACGAGCCGCGCAAACTTCGCAATCAACCGTCGTGCAGGAACAGCTTCTGTTCTTCGACCAGATGCAGCTTGGTGATCTCGACCGCGGCTTCGACATCGCGGGTGGCAATGGCGTTGAACAGCGAGTTGAAGCGCGTCTGGTATTCCTGAATCCGGTCCGGCGTCAGGTGCTTGCGCATCAGCGCGGTGCGGAAGGACTGGCGGCAGACCTCGATCGTCAGCTCATAGCAGGATTCCAGCAGCGGATTGCGCGTCGCCTGCGCGATCCGGCGATAGAACTCCTCCTCGCTGCGGATGAATTCGTTCAAATCCGTCCGCACCGCTTCGATCCGGGCGACGGTCTGCGCCAGCGCATCCACTTCGCGCGGGGTCATGTTCATCACCGCCAGCCGCGTCATCTCGGGCTCGATGATGGAACGCACGATCAGGTGGTCCAGCGGACTGGTCCTTTCACCGATGGAATCGGGAGACGGAGTTTCAGGCCGCGCCGATTGGTAGATCACGAAACTGCCGCTCCCCTGACGGCGGCGGATCAGCTTGCGCGTTTCCAACACGTCCAGCGCCTCGCGCACGGTATTGCGCGACACCCCCAACTCGGCCGCCAGCGCCCGTTCCGAGGGCAGGCGGGAATCCGGGGGATATTCGCCCGACCGGATCCGCGCATAAAGCGTGTCGATCACGATGCGGACGGTCTCGCCGACGGTTTGGCCGATAGGCAGCTCCGCGGTGGGCAGTGAGGTCATGATGGCTCTACTTCGAAACGGTACAGGACCAAGGCATGCCTGAAGCATAAGCAGGGGTCCGGTGAGCCACAAGCACGACCCGACGAATAATGAGGGCCCCGGCACCAGGCCGGAACCCTCTGCTTTCTGTGGCCGTCAGGCACGACGCGGGGTGTCGGCGTGGGTCACCACATCGGGCTCCAGCCCCCAGCGCACGATATCGAGCCCCTTGATCTGGTCGGCATCCGAGACCTTCAGCCCGGTCGTCGCCCGCAGGACCACCGACAGCACCAGACCCGTAACGACCCCGGCGCCGATGCACAAAACGATCCCCGCCAGCTGCATCAACAACGAGATCTCACCATGCTGGAAAGCGTAGGTGCCTTCCTCGATCCCGAGATAGCCACCGCGCGGCGTACCGGCCTTGAAGAGGCCCAGCAGGATCATGCCGAAGACGCCGCTTCCCAGGAACAGCGGGAACAGCTTGTGCTCGTCGATGCCCCGCTTGAGCGTGAATTCGTAGACCGCATAGGACACGAACGGCGCCGCGAGGCCGATCAGGAAGGCCTGCCAAGGCAGCCAGACGTCGAAGCCCGAGGCGCCCGCCACATAGCCGGCGAGCGGTCCCAGCAGGGTGTAGGCATAATTGCCCGAGCGATAGGCCAACAGCAGGCCGGTGATCGCGCCCCCCGCCCAGACGAGGGCATAGTTCCCCAAGGCGATGCCGATGCTGGTATCGGCCATGGTCACGCTGACGGCATGGGCTTCGGGATCGAAGAAGAACAAGCAGGACATGATGACCATGGGCAGGCCGGCAAAGATGATCAGCAGCCCCGGCGCGCACAAGCCGATGCTGGGCGCCAGATAGGCGCTGACTTCGGGGTGCGGCTCCATCATGCCGGGGCGTTTGCCCATCTGCGCATTCAGGATCAGCGCGATCCCGGCCGGGTACATGTAGACGAAGCCCACGCCGAAGAAGTCATGAAAGCCAAGGTTGGTCAGCGGACCGACCGAGCCCCAGGTCACCCAGCTCAACACCGACGAGCCCAGCGTCGCCACGATGCAGGTGACGTAATAGGCCGACGGCTTCATCCGCTCGGAGACCGAGAAATGCAGCAGGATGTTGATGATCCCGGCGAACACCGCCAGGAAGAAGACGAAGATCTGGAACGTGTTCAGGCCCGGAAAGACCGCCGGGTCGACATGCTGGGCCATCGCGTTGGTCAAGGTGCCTCCCAGCCACCAATCCCGAATGGAATCCATCAACGTGCCGTCGACCATGATGTAGTATTGCGCGGCCCAGAAGCCGAAGCCGATCATGTAATAGGTCGCGAAGCCCAGGAAGAAACCCAGGGTCTTCTCGATGGTCGAATTGAACAGGCTGCGCCGCCGCGCGGTACCGGCATCGATCAGCAGCAGGCCGACAACGACCAGCAATGCTCCGACCGTGCCGGACGCGTAGAGCACGTTTTGCACCAGTGAGTTCAAGGTGACTTGTTCCGCGTAGAACGCGGTTGCTTCGCCGGACATCAGTTCCTCCCTCTTCTGTCCCTGCAAGAGCCCGCCAGCTTTTCTTTGCGGCTTTGAGAGCGGCTTAAGGACAAACGTCGAGAGGCGCCTGCCACCGATCGGGCTGAGTACCAATTCAGACCGGTTGCGGTCATCCTGGGCACTGGAAAAGAATGTCCGAGAATTGGCCCTTTTCAAAGAAGTTTCTTGGCAGTGATATTTTTCTGCAAAATCATCGCGATGATGGCATCCAGTAGAATTTTCTTCCCCTCAGGAAAGAACCACTTCCGGCCGACAACTGGCCAAATCCTGCAGAATCATCAGGCCACTTGCGCCGATTCCCGGCTCCCGCGACGCGGGTTGAGGCGGGCAATCCCATGAAAAAACCCCGACACGAGGCCGGGGTCCTGTGGAATGTATCGCGCCTCAGCTCAGCACGTGCTCCACCCCATCGGCAACACGGATCACGACCCCTTGCGGGGCCTCAAGCCGATGCCATTCCGCGGGTGTCAGGCCCTGCAACAAGCCTCGCATGACGATCAGGACGACCTTGTGGGCCACGATGATCGTCGGCCCCTCAAGACCGGCCAGAAAATCCTCAACCCGGCGCTGAACGCCGGCCAGCCCCTCGCCCCCCGGCGCAAGGTCATAAAGGTCCAGATCACTGTGACAGCGCGCGGCAAGGTCAGGCCAACCGGCCTGGCGCTCGACGGGGGTGAGGCCTTCCCAATCACCGCAGGCGATCTCGCTCAGCCGCGGCTCGATCTGGTGCGGCCGGTTCGGGACGGCGAGGCTGGCCGTGACGCGCACACGCTCAAGCGGGCTGACAAAGACCGGCAGCGACGCCACCTCCTCGCCGAGCCGATCCAGGATCGTGCGCATCGCCAGCGCCTGCTGCCGACCCTTCGCGGTCAGCGGCGAATCCAGACTGCCCTGAATGCGGCCGCTATGGTTCCATTCCGTCTCGCCATGGCGCAGCAGAAACAGCGTCGGAGCCTGCGTCATGGGATCAGGCCCCCCGCGGGATCAGAACGGCATCCCGGGTATTCGCGGCCAGATGGACGCCGGTGCCCGGATCCAGCCAGACCTCGCCGGCGCGATGGCTTTGATCGACGACGATCTCGGTCCCTGCTGCACGGACGAGGTACCGCACCTGGCTGCCAAGGAACTCGCGGTGCAAGATCTCGCCCTGAAGCGTGTCGGGCGCGCTGACCTGCTCGATACGGATGTTCTGCGGCCTGAGCACGATGTTCGACGGCCCCGCCGTGCCTTCGGCCGGAAGGTGAAGCACATCACCGGTCGCCGTGCGGAACAGCGCGCCGTCGCTGCCAATCTCGACCTGCCCTTCGAGGATGTTCGCAGTGCCGAGGAAGCGCGCCACGAACAGGTTCACCGGACGGTCGTACAGCTCTTGCGGGCTGCCGATCTGCTGGATCACGCCGCCATCCAGGACCGCCATGCGGTCGGCAGTGGTGTTGGCCTCTTCCTGATCATGGGTCACGAAGATCGTCGTCAGTCCCAGCTTGCGCTGCAGGGCCAGCAATTCGCGCCGCATCTGCACGCGCAGCGAGGCATCAAGGTTCGACAAAGGCTCGTCCAGCAGCAGCACTTTCGGCTGGATCACCACGGTCCGTGCCAAGGCAATCCGCTGCTGCTGCCCGCCCGAGAGCTGGTTCGGCATGCGGTCGGCCAGATGGGACAGACCAACCAGCGCCAGTGCCTCGTCGACCCGGCTGCGGATCTCCTTGGCAGGCACCTTGCGCTCTTGCAGGCCGAAAGCGACGTTCTCGCGCACCGACATATGCGGCCACAGCGCATAGGACTGGAACACCATGCCGACATCGCGCTTCCAGGGCGGCAGTGTCGCCACCTCGCGACCGCCGATCAGGATCTCGCCCTTGGGCTGCGGGCCGAAACCCGCGATGGCGCGCAGCAGCGTCGACTTGCCCGAGCCCGACGGGCCGAGGAAGGCGAAGAACTCGCCCGGTCGGATCGACAGGTTGATGCCGGTCAGCACCTTGGTGTCGCCGAAGGACAGGTGCAGGTCGCGGATCTCGATGCCGGCCATGTCGGCGGCTTTCTGTTCAAGTGTCATGTGGTTCTCCCTGTCACGCGGTCAGTCGCGACCTGCGGTGCGAAGTTTCTTGTCCCGTTCGATGATAATCTGCGACAGCACGGTCCCGAGGGCGACGATGACCACCGCCAGAACCCCCAGCGCGGCCCCTGCCCCGCGTCCCGAGGGCGTCTGCATGAACAGGTAGATGCCATAGGCCAGCGGGCTGTCGCGTTCGGCCGAGACCAGCATGATCGTCGCCGACAGCTCGACAGCGGCGGTGGCGAAGCTGGTGACGAAGCCGGCGAGAATTCCGCCCGTCATCAGCGGGACGACAACCCGGCGGATCGTGCGGAACTTGCTGGCGCCGAGGCTCTCGGCCGCTTCCTCCAGCGCGAGGCTGACCTGTTGCAGCGCGGCCATGCAGGCCCGCAGCGCATAGGGCAGCCGACGGATCATCAGGGCAATGGCGATGATCACCCACCAGCTGGCCAACGGCTTGCCGACGAAGGGCACATCCACATCCTGGAAGGTCCGCAGATAGCCGATGCCCAGCACCACGCCCGGCACGGCCAGCGCCGCGGTCGCCATGTAATCCAGCCATTTGCGGCCCGCGATGCCGGTGCGCAGGACGATATAGGCAATGGCGGTGCCGAGGATCACGTCCAGCGTCGCTGCAAGACCCGCATAGAGCAGCGTGTTCATCACATATTGCTGCGAGCCCTCCCACATGCGGATGTAGTTGTCGAAGGTGTAGGCGTCCGGCAGCGGGGCGAAGGACCAGATCGTGCCGAAGGACAAAAGCAGCAGGCCGATATGCGGCGACAGCACGATCAGCAGGATGAAGATCACCACGCCATAGGCGAGGATCTTTTCGCGCAGCGCGAGGTCACGCTTGGCCAAGCCGCCGCCGCCCTTCTGCACCGTGGCGTAATCCTTGCCGCGCATCACCAGGAACGAGGCCCAGAGCGACAGGATCGAGAAGGCCACAAGGATCACCGAGATCACGTATCCCATCGGATCGTTCAGGCCGACCGAGGTGATGCGCAGGAAGGCCTGCGGCGCCAGCATGTTGTTGACGTTCAGCAAAAGCGGCGTGCCGAGGTCGTCGAACACCTTGATGAACACCAGCGCGGCCCCGGCGATATAGCCGGGCGTCGCCAGCGGAAAGACGATGCGGCGGAACAGACGCAACCCATGCGCGCCGAGGTTCTGCGCGGCTTCCTCCATCGAGCGGTCGATGTTGCGCAGGCTGGCCGAGAGGTTGATCAGGATGAACGGGAAATAGTGGATCGACTGAACCAGGATCACGCCGTTCAGCCCCTCCATGAAGGGCAGGGTGAACCCGAAATGCTCGCGCAGTAGCAGGTTGATCGTCCCGTTCCGGCCAAAGATCAGCTGCATCGCCACGGCGCCCACGAATGGCGGCATGATCAGCGGAATGAAGCCAAGGCTCTGGATCAGGATCGAGCCCGAGAAGTTGAACCGCGTGGTGATATAGGCCAGCGGCAGGGCGATCACGGTCGCCACGACCACCGAAATGGCCGAGACGTAGAACGAGTTGAAAAAGCTCTGCCGGAACAGCGCCGAGCCGAAGAAATCGCCGAAATTGTTCAGCGTCAGCGCGCCGCTCGCCGGGTCCTGAAAGGCGACGGTGATCACCTGAAGAACCGGGAAGATCAGGAAGCCGAACAGGATGAGGGCGATGAACAGGCCGACCATCGCGATCGGGCTGAGCCGCGGAAACAGGAAGGCGGGAAGCCGGTCCGCGAACGATGCGGGATGGGGACCTTTGGTCATGGTCTGCTCCGGTTGGGTCAAGGCGGCAGGCAAAGCCGCGCCCGGCAGGGCGCGCCCTGTCCTTGATGGTCGGAAGGTCGGGAAAAGGGCCATGTCCCGCGCCGTGTCCGGCCGCCGGGATCATGGTGGGGCAAGGCGGCCATCGAGGGGCGACCGCCTTGCCTGTCGCGGGACGATGGAGCGTCCCGCGAACCCCGGGCGCTTACATCGCCGCGGCCTGTTCGGCCAGCTCACGAGCGCGGGCGTAGTTCTGCACGACGAAGGCGTCCCATTGCTGTTCCAGCTCGGCCTGACGCTGCTCCACCTGATCGCTGGCGGCACGGCGGGTCGCCGTGAAGGCGCCGCTGAACGCCGGATCGAGGCTTTGCTCTTCGGTGATCGGCATCGCTTCGATCAGCGCACGGGCCTCGGCGATCAGCGCGGCCGCTTCGGCGTTCGCGCCATCGGCGTGACGCTCCTCGGCCATCTGCACGGCGCGCACGGCGGCCCGCAGATCATCGAGGCGATAGGTGATCATCACGTCAAACAGCGAGCTGACCACGTAATACCGCGCGCCCGAGGTATCGACGTCGAACAGGACTTCCGCGCCGATCGAGGTGTCCTCGAACGGGTTCGGCAGGCCTTCCGGCGCGGCCTCGTAGGCGGCGGGGTTCACCGGCAGACGCATGATCGCCGGGTCGAACAAGGTTTCCTGACCGGCGGGCGAGAGCAGGAATTCGACGAAGGCACGGGCCCCGTCCGGGTTCGGCGCGTTCTCGACGACACCGACATTGGCCGGCACCAGCGCGGTCACCGTCGGATAGGCAAAATCGACCGGGAAGCCCGAGGCGCGCGACGAGAAGCCGAAGAAGTCGATGACGATCCCCAGCCCGAAGTTGCCGGTGTTCACCCCGTCCGGCACGCCGAACGAGCGCTCGGTCACGCTGGCAAAGTTGCCGGCGATCCATTTCCACTCGGCCCAGCCCTGTTCCCAGCCTTCGCCTTGCAGCACGGTCTCGACGGTCAGGTGCGTGGTGCCCGAGCGCGACGGCGCGGACATGCCGACATGGCCGAAGTATTCGGGCCGCGCCAGATCGGACCATTCGCGAGCCGGCTCCAGCCCGTTCGCGTCCATGTAGCGGGTGTTCCACATGATCCCGTAGCCGGACGCGGCGAAACCGTAATAGAAGCCGTCCGGATCATTCACCGGATAGGCCCCGATCATGTCCGGGATGCCTTCGGTCGAGATGCCGGCATGGGCCAGCAGGTGATTGGACTTCAGCACCTCGAAGGCATCCGGGGCCGAGGCCCAGAACACGTCGGCGGTGTTGTTGCTGGCGATCTCCTGAATATAGCGCACGCCCGACGAGGTGCTGCGGTTCAGGATCTCGAGGTCGTATTCCGGGTGGGCGGCTTCGAAAGCGGCTTCGATGACCGAGGTCATGTCGTCGGGGAACGACGTCACGACAACCACCGAGCCTTCGGCCCAGGCAGCGGTCGAGGTAGATGCAAGAACGAGCGCGGCGGCCGTTCCCTTCAAGGTGTTGCGCATGGTCTCCTCCCATTTGCGACGCACGTGGCGGTCAGCATCGGTAGGACATGACGAAATTTTGCGCAAACTATTAAAATTACTGGCAAATATCCGCCTGATTGGGTCAGAAGTGACACGCGGAACGGGTCACTTCTGACCCGCATTCACAATCCGCAGGCCTTCATCCGCAGGTACAGGCGCTTGCGCGGGATGCCTAGGGATTCGGCGGCTTCGGCCTTCCGCCCGCCCGCGCGGCGCAGGGCATTCAGCAAAAGCTCCGTCTCGAACAGGCGCATCGCGGTGTCGTAATCCTGCGCCTCGTCGGGCGGGGGCGGCCGGTCGCGCAGCGAGACGCTGAGACCGATCACCATGCGCTCGACCACGCTTTTCAACTCGCGCAGGTTCCCCGGCCAGTCATGCGCTCGCAGCTGGCGCAGATCGGTGGCCGGCACCACGGGGAAGGGCCGGTTATGCCGCGCGACCGAATCCCGGACGAAATGCTCGAACAGGAAGTAGAAGTCCTCGTCCCGCTCGCGCAGCGGCGGCACCGCGATCTCGGCCAGATTCAGCCGCAGGAGAATGTCGCGCAGATCCTCTGCCGCTTCGCCCGGGCTGGCGGAGGCGATGATCCGGCAACGCCCGACGCCTGAACGGCCGGTCAGCAGCGTCAGCAGGCGCGATTGCAGCGGCTCCCGGATCGAGGCCAATCGGTCGATGAACAACGTCCCCTCGGCGGCCAGCGCCAGCACCCCGGCCCGATCGCCGCCACCATGCATCGTGTCCTCGAAGTTCGCTTCGGTGAGAGCAGCGCCGCTGATCGTCACGAAATCGCCCTTGGTCCCGGCGAAATCATGGATGACGCGGGCAATGCTCTCGCGCTCGGTTCCGGGTTCGCCGACCAGCAACACGTCAATCGCGGTATCGGCCACCGCCACCACCTCGCGGCGCAGCGCCTTCACCGGCTCGGACCGGCCAAGGATGCGCGCACGGATATCGGTGCCACGCGCGATCCGGGCGCGCAGGCGACGGTTCTCCAGCACCAGCGCCCGCGCATCCAGCGCGCGTTTCACGGTCGCCGTCAGAACCTCGGGCGGGGTGGGTTTTTCCAGGAAGTCGAAGGCTCCGCCGCGTGTCGCCGCCACGGCTGCCGGGATATCGCCATGGCCAGTGATCAGGATCACCGGCACGGCGGGCGCGGCTTTGCGGATCTCCGTCAGCAACTCCTGACCGCTCATCCCGGGCATGCGCAGATCGGACAGCACGATCCCCTCGAATTCAGGGTCGAGGCTGTTGAGCAGCGCCTTTCCGCCGTCGAACCCCTGCGCGTCGAAGCCAGCCTTGATCAGCATCTCCAGCATCGCGGCGAGGAAGTCGGCATCGTCATCAACGACATAGACCTGCTTAGGCATGGCTCTCTCCGTCCTTCTGTCGGGGCAGGCGCAGGCGCGCCTCGGCCCCTGGAACCCCCTCTCGCGGCGCCAGAGACAGATCGCCCCCCATGTCCCGCGCGATGTTGTAGGAAATCGACAGGCCCAACCCCATGCCGCGTCCGGCCTGCTTGGTCGAGACGAAGGGCATCAGCGCCGCCTCGGGGTCCAGATCGCCCAACCCGATGCCGGTATCGCGCACGACGAGATCCCAGAACGCCCCCTCGTCCTGCGCCGAGACTTCGATCCGGCGACGAGCAGAGGGGACGTCGGGGCCAAGATCGACCACCGCGTCGATGGCATTGGTCAGGATGTTCAGCACGACCTGCTCGGTTAGGATCGGGTCGCCCGTGACCCGTGCCCCGGGCAGGGAGAGATCGGTCTCCAGCACGATCCCCGCCTCGCGCAGGCGCGGCTCCAGCAGAGCCACCGCATGGCCGACCACCTCGTCCAGTTGCAAAGTCGCGCGCTCGAACCGGCCACGGCGGGCGAAGCGGCGCAGATGCTGGACGATGCGCTGGATTCGCTCGGAAAGGGCCGTTACCAGATCCGCCTGCCGCGTGACTTCGGCCAGATCGCCGGTGCGCGCCGCATCGGACAACAGGCTCATCCGGTAGCTCATCGCACCGAGCGGCTGGTTGATCTCGTGGCTGATCCCCGCCGACAGCGCCCCCAGCGCCGCCATCTTGCCGGCCTGAACCAGTTCATCCTGTGTGCGGCGCAGATCCTCGATGGCGGTGTCGCGCGCCTGAATCGCGCGCTGGAATTCTCCGACCGCGAAGGACAGCCGCTCCAGATCGTCCCCGTCCTGCGGGCCGGCCTGGGCCTCGGCGGTGGCCATCAGCCGATCGGTGAGCGAGCGCAGCGGCACCACGATCCGCGTGCGGATCAGCCTGTCGACCCCCAGCGCGCCCAGCCCCACCACCAGCGCCGTCACCGCGACCAGCCAGATCGTCGTCGTGGTGATCCGGTGGGCCGAGGCCTCGATCCGGGTCAGCACCGCCTCGCGTTCGGTGTTGGACAAATCGCCCAACCGTGCCTGCAGCGCGTCGATCTCGTCCAGCGTGGCGGTGATCGCGGCATAGGCATCGTCCCGCGCCGCGATCCAGCGCAAACGATGGTCGAGCAGCGACCCCTCGCCATCAAACAGCACGAACAGCCGGTCGATGGATTGCCGCAACGTGACCAATTCCGGCGCATCGGGAAGGGCCAGCAACCGCTCGTTCAGCCGGGCGCGGAAATCGTGCAAAAGGGTCGCCAGTTGCGAGATGCGCTCCGCATCGTCGGCGACCGCGACCTGCACCACCAGAGTCATCGCCGTCGCGGCGTCCGAACCGATCTCGGCGAAGATGTCGCGTCGCGCACGCTCGTCCCCGATGATCGTGGCCAGCGTCGCGCGTTCGGCGGCATCGTCGGATTGCCAGAGTTCCAACATGCGCGAGGCGATGTTGTAGTCGAAATCGCGCAGCACCGGCTCGACCTCGTCCTGAATGTCGACGTTAAGCCAGCGCAGGGCCTCGATCTGCGCGTTGATCTGCCCCGAAAGGTCCAGCTGTGCCTCGGCCGCGGCCACCGCTTCGCGCAGGCTGCGGCCCAACGCGCCGTCGGCGATGGGATCAACGGCCTCAGCCCCGACGGCGCGCCCGGCGCCCAGGCTGTCACGGATGGCTGCGCCGATGGTGCGGGTCTCGGCCACGAAGGCGTCCTCGCCGGTCTGCCCCGACAGGACCGAGGTCGCCAGCGTGGCGAGGTCCGCCGAATGCCGCGACAGCTCGCCCACCAGCACCAGTCTTGGCACTTCGTTATCGACCATGCCCCGGTAATTGCGCTGTGCCTCCCACAACAGAAAGATCGCCACGGCGAGGTTTGCCCAGAGCAGCAGCACGATCACGCCGACCAGCAACAGAAGGCGCCGCCAGACGCTGCGCCGGGGCTTCAGCACGCTCTTCATGGCTGACGTTCCTCCATCGCGGCCAAGGCCCCGTCGATCGCCGCCAACTGGCCAATGATGCGGTCCTCCCAATTGCGGATCAGCGCGCGCTGCGCCACGGGCAGGTCGGTCAGCTCCATGACGCGGCTGACGGCGGGACTGCGGTCAAGGTTCAGCACCTCGCTTTCGCTGACCGGCAGGCGCAGCAGCTGTCGCGCCACCAGTTCGAGATCATGCTCGCCCGCCCGGCCCCGCAAGGCATCCAGCCGCGCCCAGAGCGCCCGCCGTTCATCCAACCGATTGGTGATGGCGAGATCGAACAGCACGTTGACGGCCCAGAACCGGTCCGAGGCCAGCCCGGCATTGTAGTGCAGCCAGCGCGAGCGCAGGGCGGTGGTGATCTCGGCCGGGATCAGGTCTCCGGCTTCGTCGCGGATTGGGGCCGAGGCCGGGATGCGCCCGATGCCTGGCTCCAAGAGCAGCCGCTGCCCCGCGTCGCCCGTGACCAGCGTCAGGAAGGCGCAGCCCCGATCGGGTGCTCCCGCGCCGGACAGCACGCCGATCTGTGCCGGGAACAGCACCGCCGGGGTGCCGTAGTGGAACACCAACTCGGGCTGCGACGAGCCGGCAAGGAAGTCGATGGTCAGCCCCAGCCCGAACCGCCCGCTGCGCACGCCATCCGTGACCGCAAAGCTGCGCGACGTGACGGTCGAGAGGTTGCGCGCCAGTCCCAGCAGAAAGCCCCAGCCGTCGTTCCAGCCGCGCACCTGCAAGAAACGCTCGACCAGCATATGCGAGGTGCCCGACCGCGACGGAGGCGCCATGCCGATCTGCCCTTCATAGGTCGTGGCCAGCAGGTCGTCCCATTGCTGCGGCACTGAAAGCGTGGAATCGCGCCGGCTTGTCCACCCGATCGAGGAGATGGCGAAGGGCGCATAGCCCGCCTCGCCCGCCGCCGTGCAGGCCCCTCCCCCGGCGAAACGTCCGTCGCGATCAAGGATCTCGAAGGCCTCGGGCGAGGAGGCCCAGAAGATGTCAAAGGCCCGCGCATTGCCGCGCATCAATTCCTCGACGGCGGCGATGGTGTTCTTGTTGAGGACCAGCACCTCGGTCTGCGGATGCTCGGCGCGGAAGGCCTCGACCAGGGGTTCGGTCGTCGCCGGGGGCAGAGAGGTCAGGATGCGCAGGACATCGCCGCGCGCGGGCGCTGCCAAGGCGCCAAGGCACAGCACAAGCGCCGCGCCCACGACGCTGCGCGCAATGAGATCCCTTCGCCCCATCCTCGCGATCCGCTCCCTGCCGGCCTCCGGTTCCCTGCCGTCGGGGTTACATCAACCACGGCTGCGCGCGCGATGGAACTGGATGCGTGAAGGCGCGTGTCATTTCTGACACGCGCCCCCGGGCCGCGATGGTGGCGGTTCAGTGCTTGGACTTGGCTGCCTCGTAGGCGTGTTTCTCGTGCCTCCAGCCAAGGATGATGGCGGCGACGACGAAGGCGAGGCACAGGGCCAGCCAGAAGCCTTCGACACTGCCGTAGCCGGTGAAAATCGCCCCGGTGATCCCGTCCCAGGTGGTGGCTTCAAAAGGCGCTTCCATAGTGTCGTCCTTTCCGTTGTGAGGGGTCGTGTTGCGTGATGGCACCGGCGGCGAGGGCCGCCGGGCCGGGTGGGCTCATTCGGCCGGGCTGACCGAGGGGTTGATCGCTTCGGGATAGGCCTGCGAGGGCACTTTCACCGCATCGAGGCCCAGGATCTCGGCCTCTTCCGGAACGCGCAGCTGGCCCGTCACCTTCAGGATCAGCGACACGACATAGCCGGGGACGAAGCCCAGAAGCCCCATCACCACCGCGCCGACCAACTGGCCGATGAAGCTGGTGGCGACCACGTCCTCGCCTGCCAGAGCCGGATAGCCCTGCGCGGCGATGCCGACGGCCAGCAGACCCCACATCCCGAGGAACCCGTGCACCGCGAAGGCGCCGACGGCGTCGTCAATGCCCCGGCGCTCCAGGAACGAGGCCACGAAGGGCATCGAGCTGGCGCCGATGAAGCCGATCGCGAAGGCCATGGGCGGATACCACAGGTCCAGACCCGCCGCGCAGGAGATGATCCCGCCAAGCGCGCCCGACATCATCCAGAAGGGATCGCGGGTGATCATCCATGCGCCGATGATGCCGCCGGCAAAGCCCATGATGGTGTTGAAGGTCATGCCCGACAGGGTCATCGGCGTGCCGTAGATCGTGGCGCTCATCGTCGTCGACCAGCTCCAGGCCTCGCCGGGAACGATGATGCAGGCCATCAGGAAGCCCCAGAAACCGGCGATGATCAGCATCAGGCCGATCAGCGTCATCGGCATCGAATGCCCGGCGATCTGGTTGGCCGAGCCATCCGCGTTGAACTTGCCCAGTCGCGGCCCGAGGTTCAGCAGAACACCCAGCGTGAAGAAGCCCGCGATCATGTGCACGACCCCTGCCGCGCCGAAATCGTGATAGCCCCATTCGGTGACCAGCCAGCCGTCCGAATGCCAGCCCCAGGCGGCGGCGAGGATCCAGATGAAGGCGCCCAGAACGATGGCCAACACGACGAAGCCCGTCAGCCGGATCCGCTCGATCAGCGCGCCCGACAGGATCGACGCGGTGGTGGCGGCGAACAGCACGAAAGCGCCGAAGAACACGCCCGAGGATTTGTCATCGAGGTTCGGCCCCATGAAGGCGGACCATGGCGCGGCGATCTCGTTGGCATAGCCAAAGCCCGAGATGCCCATCGGCCCTTCCGAGCCGGTCAGACCCGTCGGGAAGGCCCAATAGACCCACCAGCCGACGAAATAGAAGAACGGCACGATCATCGCGAAGGCGAGGATGTTCTTGATGCCCGAGGCCAGCGCGTTCTTGGAACGCGAGGCGCCCATCTCGTAGGCCAGGAACCCGGCATGGATCAGCACCATGAGCGGGATCGAGAGGAAGTAATAGGTTTCGGCGAAGATGGCATTGGTCGAAGCGGCACTGGCCTGCAGCTGCGCGACCGTTTCCGCCAGGGTTGTGATGTCCGTTTCCACGTTTGGCTCCCTGTCTCCAAAGGACGGTGTTGCATCCAGTGTCTTGGTTTTTGGTCTGCACCAATTGTGTGAATTGGCTCACTGGATCCCTCGATTTCACGCCCCGACATCACCATGGGTCAATAATTTTTCTTTTCAGGGGCGATCCTGAGGGGTGGTTAAGACGATTCAAGGGCCCTCTCGGGGGCAATGCTGAAGAATTGGGCTGAGACGCGCGAAATGCAGCAAAACAAGGACGCATCGCGGTTGTCGACCAAGGCATGAAGGACCGAATCTGGGGTGAGTCGCCGCATGGAATCAAGCAGCGCGACCGGGGCCGCTGGCCGCAAACCCTGCCGCCCATCACAGTTCAGCCACGCAGAACCAATTGGACCGAATAGACAAATTTGCAGGCGGGGCGCGGCGGCGACGCACGGACATCATGCCACGAGAAAGGGCCGCCTCCGTGTCCCGGAAGGCGGCCCGTCAAGACGGATAGCAAGGGCGCGTCAGCCCATGCGTTCCGAGGCATGCCCGCCGGGCGAAGCGGGGAAGACCACTGTTTTGTTGCCGTTCAGGAAGACCCGGTGATGGATATGCGCGTGGATCGCACGGGCGAAGACCTGCGCCTCCACGTCCCGGCCCAGCGACACGTAATCGTCCGAGCTTTGCGCGTGGGTGATCCGCACGATGTCCTGTTCGATGATCGGCCCCTCGTCCAGATCGGCGGTGACGTAATGTGCCGTGGCCCCGATCAGCTTCACCCCGCGCTGGAAGGCCTGCTTGTAGGGGTTCGCGCCTTTGAAGCTGGGCAGGAAGGAGTGGTGGATGTTGATGATCCGCCCGGACATGCGCTCGCACATCGCGTCCGACAGCACCTGCATGTAGCGCGCCAGCACGACCAGTTCGGCCCCCGTCTCCTCGATCACGCGCAGGATCGCGGCTTCGGCCTGCGGCTTGTTTTCCTTGGTGACCTTGATGCAGTGGAAGGGGATGTCATGGTTCACCACGACCTTCTGGTAATCCATATGGTTCGAGATCACCGCGACGATGTCGATCGGCAAGGCGCCGATACGCCAGCGATAGAGCAGGTCGTTCAGGCAATGCCCGAAACGCGAGACCATGATGACCACTTTCATCTTCTCGGCCTCGTCATGGAAGGCCCAGTCCATGGCGAAGGGCTCGGCCACCTCGGGCATTCCGGCCTGAAGCGCCTCCAGCCCCGCCCCCTCTTCGGAGGAGAACGAGGTCCGCATGAAGAACCGGCCCGTCTCGGGGTCGTCGAATTGCGCGGAATCGGTGATGTTGCAGCCCATCCGCGCAAGATAGGCGGTCAGCGCAGCCACGGCGCCACGGGTGGAACGGCAGGTGACGGTGAGGGCATATTTGGTCATGGCATTTCCCTGGCTGTGAGTGATCGGTCGCGCGCCTTCGGACGCGCGGGCTGAGCTTGGGGTCGTGAGGTATTGATGTCGGGGGCCGAAGCCCCAGAGCGTCAGCCGCGCGCGGATTGTCGTCGGGCGAGAGTGGTCAAGGCGTGCCACAGGCTTTCGGCGGCCGAGCGCATGCCCCAGATCGCCAGCCGGTCGTCACTGCGGCGCAGCAGGTAGACGCCCATGTGTTCGATCACGCTGCGGGTGGCCCGGCCCGGCCCCATCTTGCAAAGATCGAGGTTCACCGCATGTTCGAGAAAGGCCTCGATCGCCTCCGCGCCCTGTGACGATTGCAGCTCGAACAGCACCCAACCATCCGTCTGTTCGGTCAGGGAACAGCCCGGCGCCTGCGGCGCCAGGAACGGGATCGGATCTTCCTGCGCCCGTCCCGGCAGTTCGATGAACCATTGGCCGGGGCCGGTCCAGAAGGCGGCGTGCCCCGCCCCTGCCGCCCAAAAACCGGGTTCAGGCAGGTCCAAAGCCGGTCGCGCCGCGCCGCGCTGGAGGGTCAAGGAGACAAGGCCGGTCTCGGGCATCTCGGTCAGGGTCAGCGCGCCTTGACGGAACTCTTGCGGGGTCGTGGCGCCGAGGGCGCAAAGGGGGATGAGATCAAGCACGCAGGCGGCCTCCTTCGGGATCGACGAAATGCGCAGACACGACTTTCACAGCGACGGATTGGCCCTGAAGCGGGTTGGCGGCGGTGATGACCTCGCCCATCCGCTCATCGCCGCGCTCAAGGAAAGCCAGCCCGATGGATGATCCCACATGCGGCGAATAGGCGGCCGAAGTCACCCAGCCCTGATCGCTGTCCATGCTGGGATGCGCCCCGGCCGTGAACAGATGCGCGCCGGGCGTGACGGTATGCGACGCGTCCAAGGGCACAAGCCCCACCAGCCGCCTTGAATCGTCGCCCAAGCCACCGCGCCGCGACATGACGGCGCCGATCGCGTCCTTCTTCTTGGACACCATCTTGCCCAGCCCCAGCATCTGCGCTGTTGTTTGACCCGTCAGCTCGGCCCCGGCAGCATGGCCCTTTTCGATCCGCATCACGCCAAGCGCCTCGGTTCCGTAGGGCGTGGCGCCCAGATCCGCGCCCAACTCCATCAGCCGCGCCATCAAGGCATTGCCGTAGCGCGCGGGCACCGCCAGCTCATAGGCCAACTCGCCTGAGAACGAGATCCGGAACAGCCGCGCGCGGGTGCCGCCGCAAACGGTCAGCGGGGCGCAGGCCATGAAGGGGAAGGCCTCGTTCGAGAGGTCGAAGCCGTCGACGACACGCTCCAGAAGCGCTCGGGCCTTGGGTCCGGCCACGGCGATCTGCGCCCAGGCATCGGTGGTCGAGATCAGCTGCACATCCAGATCGGGCCACAGGCATTGGCGGGCGAATTCCATCTGCGCATAGACCGGCCCGGCATTGGCGGTGGTCGTCGTGACGACGTAGTGATCCTCGGCCAGCCGGGCGCAGGTGCCATCGTCATAAAGCGTGCCATCCTCGCGCAGCATCAGGCCATAGCGCACCATGCCGACCTTCAGGCTGGCCATCGCATTGGCATAGACCCGGTCGAGGAACAGCCCCGCATCCGCGCCCTGCACGTCGATCTTGCCCAGCGTGGTCACGTCGCACAGACCTACGCCCGAACGGACGGCCAGAACCTCGCGGTCGACCGACTGGCGCCAATACGTCTCGCCGGGGCGGACGAAGTATTGCGCGCGCATCCACGGGCCGACCTCGACGAACACCGCACCCTGCGCCTTGGCCCAAGTGTGGGTCGGCGTCAGGCGGCGGGGACGGAAGTTCGTCCCGGTATCGCCGCCGCCCAGCACCCCTAGCGACACGCCGGTATAGGGCGGGCGGAAGATGGTGGTGCCGGTCTGCGGGATCGATTTGCCGGTCAGCTCGGCCATGACCGCCAGCGCGGTGACATTCGCCGTCTTGCCCTGATCCGTCGCCATGCCCAGCGTGGTCCAGCGTTTCAGATGCTCGACCGGGCGCATGTTCTCCTGATGAGCCAGTGCGATGTCCTTGACCGTCACATCGTTCTGGAAATCAACCCAGGCGCGGCGCTTGCCCGGCACATGCCAGATCGGCGCGGTGTTCTCGGCCCGGGGATGGGCATGCGGCAGGGCCAGCGCCGGGGCCGTCAGCCCCAGATCGGCCAGCGCCTGCACGGCAGCGCGATGACCATCCGCCAAGGCATCGACGGTCGAGCCCTGCCCGGCACAGGCCCCGGCGGCGATCAACCCGCCCGGACCGCCCTGCCCCGGCAGGAAGGCCAACCGCGCCTCGTCCCAGACTGGGCGGCCCCGATGATGCGAGGCCAGATGGACATTCGGATTCCACCCGCCCGAGACGCCAAGCGCGCCGACCGACAGGCTTTCGCTGCCGCCCGAATGCTGCACCGCAATCGACCGCAGCCCCAGCCGTCCGCGCGTCCCGGTGACCATGCCGCCGGCGATGACCCGGTAATCCCCCTGCGCCTCGGACCGCGCGCGAGCGTCGATCACGGCGGCGATGGGCACCCCCTTGGCCATCAGATCGACCGCCGTGCGGTGGCCGTCGTCATTGTTGGTGAAGATCGCGACCGGGCCCTTGGTCCCCGGCGCGGTCGCCCAACGGTTCGCATAGGCGCGCATCGCGCCGGCCAGCATCACGCCCGGACGGTCGTTATCGGCGAAAGGAATGTGCCGCTCCGTCGCGCCGGCGGCCAGCACCGCGCGTTTGGCAGTGATGCGCCACAGCGTTTGCCGAACCAGAGTGCCCGGCGTCGGCAGGTGATCCGCGACCCGCTCGACCGCGCCATAGATCCCGTGGTCATAGGCGCCGAACACCGTGGTGCGGGGCAGGATGCGGACATTGGGCAGCGCGCGCAGTTCGGCCTCGACCGAGGCGATCCATTGCGTCGCGGGGGCGTGGTCCAACAGGTCGCTCTCGGCCATGAGACGCCCGCCGAGGCGGAAATCCTCGTCCGCCAGAACGACGCGCGCGCCTGCACGGCCAGCGGTCAGCGCTGCGGTCAGACCGGCCGCGCCCGCGCCGATGATCAGCAGGTCGCAATGCAGGAAGCCCCGGTCATAGGCATCAGGATCAGCCTGTTCCGACAGCGCCCCCAGCCCCGCCGCGCGACGGATCGCCGGCTCGTACAGCTTTTCCCAGAAGGCCCGGGGCCACATGAAGGTCTTGTAATAGAAACCCGCCGCGAAGAAGGGCGACAGCAGGTCGTTCACCGCCAGCATGTCAAAGCTCAGCGGTCCCACATGGTTCTGACTGCGCGCGCTCAGACCGTCGAACAGCTCGGCCATGGTGGCGCGGGTGTTGGGTTCGGCCCGCGCGCCCTCGCGCAGGGTGACCATGGCGTTGGGTTCCTCGGACCCGGCCGCGACGATGCCGCGCGGGCGGTGGTATTTGAAGCTGCGCCCCACCAGCCGGACGCCATTGGCCAAGAGCGCCGAGGCGAGGGTATCGCCGGGATGGCCGGTGTAGCGCGTCCCGTCAAAGGTGAAGCTCAGGCTCTGGCTGCGGTCGATCAGCCCTCCGGTCAGACGGGTCATGCCACGCCCTCCTTGCGCGCCAAGGCCACGTCGCGGGCCAGTTCGGCCGAGACGATCTCATGCGTCAGCGTGTTGCGGGTGACGACCAGCCACGAGCGGTCGCCCTGTTCGTGGAACCACAATTCGCGGTGCAGGCCGGCGGGGTTGTCGCGCAGATAGACGTAATCGGCCAGCGCGGCCTCGTCGCTGCCCTCGGGCCGGTCGATCAGGCTTGCGTCGCCGAGATAGGTGAATTCCTGCGCGTCGCGCAGGCCGAGAAGGGGGTGCGGGATCAGCATGGGTGCGGTCTCAGTGCAGGTTGGGGCGGGCGCCGACGCCCTTTTCGTCGATGACATGACCGCGCGCGAAGCGGTCCAGCCGGTAGGCCTTGGCCGTCGGATGCGATTGCCCGGTGGCCAAAAGATGCGCGAAGGCAAAGCCCGAGGCCGGGGTCGCCTTGAAGCCGCCGTAACACCAGCCGGCATTCAGATAGAGCCCCTCGACCGGGGTGCGGTCGATGATCGGCGATCCGTCCATCGACATGTCCATCACCCCGCCCCAACTGCGCAGAAGGCGTGCCCGACCGATGCGCGGCATCAGCGCCATGCCGCCTTCCAGCACATCCTCGACGACCGGCAGGTTGCCGCGCTGTGCATAGGAATTGTAGCCGTCGATATCGCCGCCGAAGACCAGCCCGCCCTTGTCCGACTGGCTGACATAGAAATGCCCGGCGCCGAAGGTGATGACCCCGTCAATCGCGGGCTTCAGCCCCTCGGACACGAAGGCCTGCAAGACATGGCTTTCGATGGGCAGGCGCATCCCGGCCTGCGCCATCACGCGAGAGGACGAGCCCGCCACCGCGACGCCGACCTTGCCCGCCGCGATATAACCGCGCGAGGTCTCGACCCCCCGGACCGTGCCATTCTCGATGCGGAAGCCCGTCACCTCGCAGTTCTGGATCAGATCGACCCCGCGCTGATCGGCGGCGCGGGCATAGCCCCAGGCCACGCCGTCATGCCGCGCGGTCCCGGCCCGGCGTTGCAAGAGCCCGCCCTTGATCGGGAAGCGCGCATTGTCGAAATTCAGCCAAGGGTACATCCGGCGCACGCCGTCCTGATCCAGCAGTTCGGCGTCCGCGCCGGACAGGTGCATGGCATTGCCCCGGCGGCGATAGGCGTCGCGCTGGCCGTCGCTGTGGAACAGGTTCAGGATGCCGCGCTGGCTGACCATGGCGTTGAAATTGATCGCCTGCTCCAGCCCTTCCCACAGCTTCATCGAGAATTCGTAGAACGGCTGATTGCCCGGCAGCAGGTAGTTCGAGCGGATGATCGTCGTGTTCCGCCCGATATTGCCTGAGCCCAGCCACCCCTTTTCCAGCACCGCGACGCGGCGGATGCCGTGCACCTCGGCCAGGTAGAACGCGGTGGCCAGACCATGCCCGCCGCCGCCGACGATCACCACGTCATAGCCCGGCTGCGGCTCCGGATCGCGCCACAGCGGACGCCACCCCTTGTGGCCGCGCATGGCCTCGGCAAATACCCGGAATCCGGAGAATTTCATCGACGCGACTCCTTGGTCGTCCTGTTCCTTCCCGGCAGATTAGGCGGGGCGATAGGGTATTTTCTTTCTTGCTACTGTCGTTCTTTTTCTGAATTCTGCCGGAATGTCGCAAAAGCGTATCGCCTTCCTTCTGCTCGACGGATTCGCCCTGCTCTCTACGGCGGCGGCGATGGAGCCGCTGCGCGCGGCCAACCACCTGTCCGGCGCCGGGCTCTATGACCTGCTGGTCCTGTCGCCCGAGGGCGGGCGCGTCGCGGCCTCGTTGGGGAATGGTTTCGACGCGGCCCCCCTGCCCGCCGATCCCTCGGATCTGGACATGGTGTTCGTTGTCGCGGGCGGAGATCATCTGGCCCCGCGCGATCCCCGCCTGACCGATTGGCTGCGACGAGCCGACCGCGCGGGCGTGGCGCTTGGCGGGATCTCGGGCGGGGCGGCGCTTTTGTGGCGGGCCGGTTTGATGGAGGGGCGGCGCTTCACCCTGCACTGGCATTACCGCGAGGCGATGCGCGCCGAGGCCCCGAATGCTCTGCTGGAACAGCGGATCTACGTCATCGACCGCGACCGCTATACCTGCGCCGGGGGCACGGCGCCTTTGGACATGATGCACGCGATCATCGCCCGCGACCATGGCGCGCCCTTTGCCCGGCGCATTGCTGACTGGTTCATCCAGACTGATCTGCGCCCCTCGGACGCGCCGCAGATGGGCAGGGGCGGGCCGGGGCATGCCGCGCTGCCCGCGCCCCTGCGCGCGGCGCTGGAACTGATGGAAACCCATGTCGCCGACCCGTTGGACGTGGGCCAGTTAGCGGCGCTGGCAGGCCTGTCGGAACGGCAGTTGCAGCGGCTGAGCGGCCAGCACCTTGGCGCGCCCTTGGCTGAGGTCTATCGCAACCTGCGCCTCGACGTCGCGCGCGAGCTGGTGCGACGCAGCGCCCTGCCGATGGGAGAGATCGCACCGATGGCGGGCTTTGCCACGCAGGCGCATTTCTCGGATGCCTTCCGCCGCCGGTTCGGCCACAACCCACGCGCGGAACGCCAAAATGCCACGGCCGAGGGGCGCGCCTGAAAAGCGGCCCTTGGCCCCCTGAGAGTTGCTCCGGCGGAAGTCACCGGGACAGGAAGGGTCGTCAGATATCGAGGGTGTGCTCACGCTCCCAAGCGGTGAAATGGGACACGAAGCTGTTCCCCTCCCACCGCTTGCCGGGATCGGCATTCGAGCGGATGCCCGACAGGCCCGCTGCAATGATCACGGCCTGCAGCAAGTAGGGGTTCACAGCCCCGTCCGGCAAGCGCAGCTCGAACCGGCCCGGACCCGGCACGCGGACCATATGCGTGCGGTTGTTGCCCGTCTAAGTCACGGTATTCGGCGCCCGAGTCGCGCCCGAGGCGGTGCGCGGCGGGTTGATCCGCTTGTAGCTGTTGACGGTTGGGTTGGTGATCGCGGCCAGCGCCTTGGCGTGTTTCATGATCCCGCCGAGGAAATGCCCGCCTGTCAGAGGACGCGCAGACCCAGCTGGCCCAGCAATTCCCCGGCCTGCCGTTTCGAGATCACCGCCCCCTTGAACAGCCGCGCGTCGGTCAGGCGGATGCCCCCCAGATCGGCCCCGCGCAGATCCGCCCCGTCGAAGCGACAATCGGGCAGATGGGCATCGCGCAAGGAGCAATCCTCGAACACGGCATCGCGGAAATCGCAGCCCCGCAGGTCCGCCTCGCTCAGATCGACGCCGGATAGTTGTGCCTTCCGGAACGAGAGCCGCGGCAGGATCGCCATCACCAGCAGCACCTCGCGCAGGGTGAGGCCGATGGCCTGCACATCGGTGAGATCCGCGCCGGTCATCTTGCAGCCGGAAACGCGGGCATCGGTCAGTGTGGCGCCGAGGAAGCTGGCGTTGCTGTAATCACCGCCCTCGATCACCGCATCGAGCAGGCTGGCGCCCAGAAAACTGGCCCCGGCGGCGCGGCAATTCAGCAGCGTGGCGTCTTCCAGGCGCGCGGCGTTGAACTGCGCATGCTGCAGGCTGCAACGATCAAACCGCCAGCCGGTCAGGTCGAGGTCCGACAGGTCCACGCCATCCAACCGGCATTGTGTCAGGGTAACCGGCTCGCCGGCATCGGCCAGCCGAAGAAGGGTGGCGCGGTCGAGGCTTTCGCCGGTCAGGATCTGCATGTCGCTCATGCCGCCTTGTCCCAGAACCCGGCGGGGCCGACAAGACGCAGGGCGCTATTCGGCGGGGGTCTCGGGCTGTGCCTCGGCGTCAAGCACCTTGCGAGCGGCCCGGAAGCACTCCAGCGCCTGCGGCACGCCGCAATAGATGCCGATCACATGGATGATCGCGCGGATCTCGTCCTTCGTCACCCCGTTGGTGCGGGCGCCCCGGCAATGCAGCTCCCATTCGTGCATCTTGCCCAAGGCCCCCAGCATCGCGAGGTTCATCATCGAGCGCGTCTTGGCGTCGATCACCTCGTCGCCCCAGCCGAATCCCCAGCACCACGCCGTCATCGCCTCTTGGAACGGGCGGGTGAAGTCATCGGCGGCGGCGAGATTACGCTCGACATACTCGGCGCCCAGCGTGGCCTTGCGTTGCTCAAGCCCCTTCAGGAACAGGTCTTCGTCAAAGCTGTCCATCCTAATCCTCCGCTTGGACCTTACAGGGCCTCGGTGATGAAGATCTCGGCCCGGCAGGCGCCGTCGCGACGGGCGCGGGCCTGTTGATACTCGGGCGAGTTGTAGCAGGCGCGGGCCGCGTCGAGGCTGTCGAACTCGATCACCACATGGCGCTCCCAATCCGGGCCTTCCAGCATTTCCGTCTGACCGCCGCGCGCGAGGAACCGGGCGTTGTGCCGGGTGAAAGCGGCAGGGGCCAGCGCCTGATAGCCGGCATAGGCCTCTGGGTCTGTGACGGTGACGCGGGCGATCCAATAGGCCTTGGGCATGGTCAGGCGCTCGCCTTTTCCTCGGTCGCGAGCAGCTTTTCCGCCACCTGCTTGGCATCGGTGAGATGGGCCTCGACGGCCTGCCGCGCGGCCTCGGGGTCGCGGCGCGCGATGGCATCGCAGATCGCCTGCATATGCGTCGGGCCGGGCGTGTTCCGCGTGTCGCTGGTCAGCGTCATGATCCGCAGACGCGAGATCCGGCCGTTCAGCCGCTGCACGATTTCCCATGCGATGCTGTGGCCAGCGCCGTCGAAGATGATGCCGTAGAATCGCGTGGTCGCGCGGAACAGATCGCCCGTCGCCTGCTGCGCGGCCGCGGCCTTGATCTCGGCCAGTGCGGCGCGGAGGTCGCGCTCACGCGCGGGCGACATGTTCTCGGCACAGGCCTGAGCCGCGGCTGTCTCCAGCATGCGGCGAATGTCATAGATCTGCCGGGCGTCCGACCAGCGAAGCCGCGCCACGATCGGGCCGCGGTTCGGCTGCAGCTCGACCAGCCCCTCGGCATCGAGATAGCGCAGCGTCTCGCGCACCACGGTCCGGCTGACACCCAGTTGCTCGCACAGCACGCGTTCGATCAACCGCTCGCCGGGCTTGAACGTGCCGCCGATGATGGCGTCGCGCAGGCGCTCCAGCACCATGTCGCGCAGCGTCGTCGGCTGCAGCTCGATCTTGTTAAGGCCACGATTTTCCATGCCTTCGATGTAGCAGCCGCGTCTGCCGGCGGCAAGGTTGATTGTCGTGTTGTATTACGGTATTCCATCCTACCAACGGAGACGAATCACTGAGGAGGGGCAGATGCCGGCCGAAATCCGCAAAACCTTGCTGCATGTCGAAGAGACCCTGATCGAAGGGGGCAAGGCGGCGCCCGTGCCGCTGAAGATGATCGCGGCGGTGGCGGTCATCACCAACCCCTGGGCCGGCCGTGGCTTCGTCGAGGATCTGCGCCCCGAAATCCACGATTGCGCGCCGGGCCTTGGCCAGCTGCTGACCAAGATGGTGCTGGACGCCGCCGGCGGTGGCGACAAGGTCGAAGGCTACGGAAAGTCGGCCATCGTCGGCCTGAACGGCGAGGTCGAGCACGCTTCGGCGCTGATCCACACCCTGCGCTTCGGCAACCACTACCGTGAGGCCGTGGGCGCCAAGTCCTATCTGGCGTTCTGCAACACCCGCGGTCCGGCCAACGCGCCGCTGATGATCCCGCTGATGGACAAGAACGACGGCGGGCGCCGCAGCCATTACCTGACGATCCAGCTGGCCATCCCGGACGCCCCTGCCGCCGATGAGATCGTCATCGCGTTGGGGGCCTCGATCGGCGGGCGCCCGCACCACCGCATCGGCGACCGCTATCAGGATCTGAAGGAACTGGGCCATGACGTCGACAACCCCGCCGCCGTCTGAGCTGTCGCTGCCCGGCGGCACGGGGCGGCTGGGCTACCGGCAGGCCGGTTCCGGCGCGCCGCTGGTGCTGATCCACGGTGTCGGGCTGCAATCCGCCGCTTGGGAGCCGCAGATCGCCGCCCTGTCCGACAGCCACCACGTCTATGCGCTGGACATGCCGGGCCACGGCGGCAGCTCGCCCCTGCCAGAAGGCGCGCAGCTGGAGGATTACGTTGCCTGGCTTGACCGCGCAGTGCAGGCACTGGGGCTGACCCGGTTCAGCCTCGCCGGGCATTCGATGGGCGCGCTGATCGCCGGCGGCTATGCCGCCACCTATCCCGATAAGGTCGCGCGCGTCGCCTTGGTGAACGGCGTCTTCCGCCGCGACCCGGCCGCCCGCGCGGCGGTCGAGGGTCGGGCCAGCCTGCTGCGCGCCGGTCAGGTCGACCACGACACGCCGCTGGACCGCTGGTTCGGCACCTCGCAGGCCGAACAGGCCGCGCGCGCCAAGGTCGACGGCTGGCTGCGCGGCGTGGAGCTGTCGGGCTATGCCACCGCCTATGGCGCCTTCGCGCAGGGCGATGACACCTATGCCGACCGCTTCCCCGCCATCCGCTGTCCGCTTCTGGCCCTGACCGGCAGCGGGGACCTCAATTCCTCGCCGGCAATGTCCCGCGCCATGGCCGAGGCCGCCCCGCATGGTTGGGCCGAGGTCATCGACGGCCATCGCCACATGGTCAACCTGACCGCCCCCGAGGCGGTGAACACAGCGCTCCGCCACTGGCTGGCCACGCCCGAAACGCAGGAGGAAACCGCATGACCGCTCTCGATCCCCGCGCCCTGCGCAACGCGTTCGGCACCTTCATGACCGGCGTCACCGTGGTGACCACCCGCGACGCCGAGGGCACGCCGCTGGGCTTCACCGCCAATTCCTTCTCGTCTGTGTCGCTGGACCCGCCGTTGGTGCTGGTCTGCCTCGCCAACAGCTCGAAGAACTACGACGCCTTCGCGGGCGGCAAGGGCTTTGCCGTCAACATCCTGTCCGAGGGGCAGAAGGACATCTCGAACACCTTCGCCCGTCCCGTTGCCGACCGCTTCGCCGATCTGGACTGGCAGGACGGCCCGGCGGGCAACCCGGTGATCGGCGGCGTCTCGGCGTGGTTCGACTGCACGCTTCACAGCGCGGTGCCGGCGGGCGACCATGTGATCCTGATCGGCGCGGTGCAGGCATTCCATGCCGAGCCCACGCCCGGCCTTGGCTATGCCCGCGGCGCCTATGTCACCCCCTCGCGCGAAGTCGAAGCGCTGGAAGGCCGGACAGAGATCATGGTCTCGGCCCTGATCAAGCAAGACGACCGCGTGCTGCTCGTGGGGGCCAAGGATGGCACCTTGTCGCTGCCGGAATCGCGGGCCGGCAAGGAAGGCGTGTCGGCCACCCTCGCCCGGCTGATCGACGCGACCGGCCTGCGTGCGGAACCGGGCTTCATCTACGCCGTCTACGAGGATCTGCGCCGGGGCTGCCAGCACATCACCTTCCTCTGCGAGGCCGAGCCGGGCACGCCAGCGGTCGGGGCTTTCACCGACCTGATCCCCTCGACCCTGATGGATATCAATGACCCCGCCCTGTGCACGATGCTCAAACGCTTCGCCGACGAAGCGCGCATCGGCAATTTCGGCGTCTATTACGGCAACGAGAGCCGCGGCCAGGTCCGCGCGATCGCCAAGGGAGTGAACTGACATGAAATTCTCGCTCTTCGCGCATATGGAGCGCATCTCGCCCGAGGAAAACCAGCGCCAGCTCTATGACGAGTTCATCGCGCTGTGCCAGATCGCCGACGAGGGCGGCATGCATGCCGTCTGGACCGGCGAGCACCACGGCATGAACTTCACCATCGCGCCGAACCCGCTGCTGAACCTCGTCGATCTGGCCCGCCGGACGAAGAACGTGCGCCTTGGCACCGGGACCGTGATCGCGCCGTTCTGGCATCCGATCCGACTGGCCGGCGAGGCCGCGATGGCGGATATCATCAGCGACGGCCGGCTGGAGCTGGGCATCGCGCGCGGCGCCTATAATTTTGAATACGAACGCATCCGGCCCGGCATGGACGCCTGGGAAGCCGGCCAGCGCATGCGCGAGCTGGTGCCTGCCGTCAAAGCCCTGTGGAAGGGCGATTACGCGCAGGAGGGCGAGTTCCACTCGTTCCCCAAGACCACCTCGACGCCGCAGCCCCTGCAACAGGACGGCCCGCCGATCTGGGTCGCCGCGCGCGATCCCAACAGCCATGAATTCGCCATCGCGCAGGGCTGCAACGTGCAGGTGACGCCGCTGTGGAAGGGCGAGACCGAGATCAAGCACCTGATCGACACCTTCGACGCCGCCTGCGCCGCGCATCCCGACCAGAAGCGCCCGAAGATCATGCTGCTCATGCACACCTACGTCGCCGACACGGCTGAGGACGCGCAGCAGGCCGCCGAGGAGCTGAACCGCTTCTACAACTATTTCGGCGCGTGGTTCATGAACAAGCGCGAGATCACGCAGGGTCTCATCGCCCCGCTGAGCGACGAGGAGATCGCCGCCCATCCCTTCTATTCGCCCGAGGCGATGATGCGCGATCTGGTGATCGGCGACTCCGCCGCCGTCATCGCGCGGCTGAAGGACTATGAAGCGATGGGCTATGATGAATATGCCTTCTGGATCGATTCCGGCATGAGCTTCGCGCGCAAGAAGGCCTCGCTGGAGCGGTTCATCACCGAGGTGATGCCCGCCTTCGCCTGACGTCCACCGTCTGACTGGCCGACCAAGGGAGGACGCCCATGCAGGACTACCAACTCTATATCGACGGCGCCTTCGTCGAGGGCGCGGCGCGCTTTGACAGCCTCGACCCCTCGACCGGCGCGCCCTGGGCCACCATGCCCGAGGCCCGCACGGCCGAGGTCAACGCCGCCGTCGAGGCCGCGCATCGGGCCTTCCTGTCGCCGGAATGGGCCGGCATGACCGCCAGCGCGCGCGGCAAGCTGTTGCATCGGTTGGCCGATCTTCTGGCCGAGAACGCCCCGCGTCTCGCCGAGATCGAGACCCGCGACACCGGCAAGATCATCCGCGAGACCCGCGCCCAGATCGCCTATGTCGCGGAATATTATCGCTATTACGCAGGCCTAGCCGACAAGATCGAGGGCGCACATCTGCCGATCGACAAGCCGGACATGGAGGTCTGGCTGCGTCGCGAACCCGTGGGCGTGGTCGCCGCCGTGGTGCCGTGGAACTCGCAACTCTTCCTGTCGGCGGTCAAGATCGGGCCGGCGCTGGCGGCGGGTTGCACCGTGGTGCTCAAAGCCTCCGAGGAAGGCCCCGCGCCGATGCTGGAATTCGCGCGGATCTTCGATCTGGCGGGCTTTCCCAAGGGCGTGTTGAACATCCTCACCGGCTTCGGCGCGGAATGCGGATCGGTCCTGACCCAGCATCCGAAGGTCGCGCATGTGGCCTTCACCGGCGGGCCGCAGACCGCACGTCACATCGTGCGCAACACGGCCGAGAACCTTGCCTCGGTCTCGCTGGAACTGGGCGGCAAGTCGCCCTTCATCGTGTTCGAGGACGCCGATCTGGATAGCGCGGTCAATGCGCAGGTCGCCGGCATCTTCGCCGCAACCGGCCAAAGCTGCGTCGCCGGCTCTCGTCTGCTGGTACAGAACTCGATCCGGGCCGAGTTCCTCGACCGTCTGCGCCGCAAGGCCGAGGCCATCGTCCTCGGCGCGCCCGGCGACATGACGACCGAGATCGGCCCTCTGTGCAGCGCCCGCCAGCGCCAGCATGCCGAGGCGCTGATCGCGCGCTCGGTCGCACAAGGTGCGCAGCTGGTCACGGGCGGCAAGGCCCCCGCGCGCGACGGCTTCTATTTCGAACCGACGATCCTCGATTGCACCGAGGCGCCGGGCGCGGATTGCCTGACCACCGAGTTCTTCGGCCCGGTCCTTTCGGTCCAAGGCTTCGACACGGAGGCCGAAGCGATCCGGCTGGCCAATGACACCGAGTTCGGCCTCGCTTCGGGCGTGTTCACCCGCGATCTGACCCGCGCGCACCGGATGATCCGGGCCATTCGCGCCGGCATCGTCTGGGTCAACACCTACCGCGCCGTCAGCCCGATGGCGCCCTTCGGCGGCCACGGCCTGTCCGGGCACGGGCGCGAGGGCGGGCTGCAGGCGGCTTTGGACTATACCACGGTGAAGACCGTGTGGCTGCGGGTCAGCGACGATCCGATCCCCGATCCCTTCGTCATGCGCTGACCCCGGCGCGTGACCCCGGCGGGGCCGAGGAGCCCCGCAAATTCCGTCGACATACTGGGAGGTTATGAGCAGATGGACGACAAATTCGAACCTGCGCCCCAAGGGCGCGGGGTGGCTTCGAGCGGCCCGATGAAGGGCCTGCACAGCGGCATGAGCATCGCCGCCAAGGCGATGGTGGCGGCCTTCGTGCTGTTCACGATCCTCAACGTCGATTTCGCCGGCGAAGTCTTCGGCGGCATCCGCAGCTGGTTCGAGAGCGCCCTGCGCTGGTACTATATCAGCGTCGTCGTGGTGGTGCTGGGCGTCTGCGCCTTCCTGATGTTCAGCCGCTTCGGCTCGATCCGGCTGGGCGATGACGACAGCCGGCCTGAGTTCGGCAATTTCTCATGGTTCGCCATGTTGTTCTCGGCCTCGATCTCGATCGGGATCATGTTCTTCGGCGTGGCCGAGCCGCTGTTCTATTTCGACACCGCCGCAGGCTGGGGCTATCCCAACAATCCCTTCGCCGATGCCGCCGGCCATGGCACGATGGACCTGTCGCGCGCCGTCGACGCGGTTCTAGTGACGAATTTCCACTGGGGCCTGCATGGCTGGGCGATCTACACCCTCACCGGCCTCGCGCTGGGGTATTTCGCCTTCCGCAAGAAGCTGCCGCTGACCTTCCGTTCGGCCCTGTACCCGGTGCTGGGCGAGCGCATCTACGGTCCCGCCGGGCATGCCGTCGACCTGCTGGCGATCTTCGGCACCGTGTTCGGCATCGCCACCTCGCTGGGTCTCGGCGCCACGCAGATGGCCGAGGGCCTGAACGCGCTGTTCGGCCTCTCGACCGGCACCAGCACCAAGGTGGCGCTGGTCCTCGCGGTCTCGGTCGTCGCCACGATCAGCGCGGTGTCGGGCATCGGCAAGGGCATCCGCATCCTGTCGGAATGGAACATCCTTCTGACCTTGCTGCTGCTCGGCTTCTTCCTCTTCGCCGGCCCGACGCAATGGCTGGCCGGTTTCTTCCTGAACTCGATCGGCGCCTATGTGACCAAGTTCGTGCCGATGGGCTTCTGGACCGCCTCGGCGCCGGGTGACGTGGCATGGCAGGGCGGCTGGACGATCTTCTACTGGGGCTGGTGGCTGAGCTGGGCTCCCTTCGTCGGCATGTTCATCGCGCGGATCTCGCGCGGGCGGACGATCCGTGAGTTCATGTTCGGCGCGCTTCTTGTCCCGACCGTCATGGCCTTCGCCTGGATCGCCATCTTCGCCGGCAACGCGCTCTACATCGAGATGACGGCCGAGGGCGGCGTCGGCACCGCCGGGCTGATTGCCATGGTCAACAACTGGAACCTCGGCGGCACCCTGTTCGGCACCATCGACCTGCTCGCGGGCGGCGGGTGGCTGTCCTGGGCGGTGACGGCACTAGCGACGTTCCTGCTGGCAACCTGGTTCATCACCAGCGCGGACAGCGGCACGCTGGTCGTCACGACGATCCTGTCGATGGGCAACCCGCATCCCCCGCGCCGCCACCGCATCGTCTGGGGCGCCGCGCAGGGCATCGTTTCGGCCGCGCTATTGATGGCCGGCGGGCTGACCGCGCTGCAAACCGCCGCCATCGCCGCCGCGCTGCCGATCTCGATCCTGGTGCTGCTGATGGCCGCCGGCATCGTGAAATCGCTGGCCGATGATGCCTCGGCCCGCCCTCAGCCGCATGGCGAGGCCCCGGATGGCACCTCGCTGCGCGCTGACCTTCGCGCCTGATCCTGACCGGGACCGGGGCCCCTCATCGGCCCCGGTCCCCCCTGCTTTTCCCCGGAGTTCCCATGCTGCCGCTCTCGCGCCCCGACCTTTTGCTGTCCGATGCCTTCCTCGCCGGCAGGCCCCATGCCGGGGCCGAGCGGTTCGCGGTGACCAACCCGGCCACCGGCGCCCTTCTGGCCGAGGTCACGGATTGCACGCCCGAGGATGCGGCGCAGGCCATCGAGGCCGCGACCCAGGCGCAGCGTGACTGGGCCCGGCAGACCGGCAAGGCCCGGGCGGCGATTCTGCGGCGCTGGCACGATCTGGTCATCGCCCATGCCGACGATCTGGCCACGATCCTGACCGCCGAGATGGGCAAACCGCTGGCCGAGGCCAAGGGCGAGATCCTCTATGGTGCCGGCTACATCGAATTCTACGCCGAGGAGGCCAAGCGTCTCTATGGCGAGACCCTGCCGGGCCATCAGTCCGACAAGCGGCTCATCGTCCTGCGCCAGCCGGTCGGCGTCGTGGGCGCGATCACGCCGTGGAATTTCCCCAACGCGATGATCGCCCGCAAGGCCGCGCCGGCATTGGCCGCGGGCTGCGCCATCGTGGTCAAACCGGCGGCCGAGACACCGCTGTCGTCCCTCGCCCTCGCGCTTCTGGCGCAGGAAGCAGGCCTGCCGGATGGTCTGCTGTCAGTGCTGCCCTCGACCTGGGCCGCCTCCATCGGGCAGGAGTTCTGTGACAATCCCCGGATGCGAAAGATCAGCTTCACCGGCTCGACCAATGTCGGGCGGATCCTGATGCGTCAGGGCGCCGCGCAGATCAAGAAACTGTCGCTGGAGCTGGGCGGCAACGCGCCCTTCATCGTCTTCGACGACGCCGATCTGGATGCGGCCGTCGAAGGCTGCCTGCTGTCGAAATTCCGCAATGCCGGCCAGACCTGCGTTTGCACCAACCGCATCTATGTGCAGGACGCGGTGCACGATGCTTTCGTGGCCAAGCTGGCCGCCGCCGTGGCCGCCCTGCCGGTGGGTGACGGCTTCGCGCCCGGCACCGCCATCGGCCCGCTGATCAGCCCCGCCGCAGTGGAGAAGGTGCGCGACCATGTCAGCGACGCGACCGCCAAGGGCGCGACGCTTGTCACCGGCGGGGCCGCGCATGCGCTGGGAGGAACGTATTTCCAACCGACGGTGCTGTCGGGCGTCACCGCCGAGATGGCCGTCGCGCGCGAGGAAACCTTCGGCCCCCTCGCCCCCGTGTTCCGCTTCCAGACCGTGGACGAGGTTCTGGCGGCAGCCAACGACACCGACTTCGGGCTAGCGTCCTATGTCTATACCGGCAGCCTGTCGCGCAGCTGGCAGGTGATGGAGGGGCTGGAATACGGCATGGTCGGCGTCAACACCGGCCTCATTTCGACCGAGCTGGCGCCGTTTGGCGGGATCAAGCAATCCGGTACCGGACGCGAAGGCGGGCGGCAAGGCATCGAGGATTACCTCGAACTCAAGTACTGCTGCCTCTCCGTCTGACAGCGTCGCAGCCATCGACGCGACACAAGAAAGCGGCCGATCCGAGATCGGCCGCTTTGCTTTGGTCCCAACCCGGTGCGGTCGATTATTCGGCGGCGATCGCCCCGATCTCGGTGAAATAGCGCAGCGCGCCGGGATGCATCGGCACCGTGTTCTGGCGCGCCCCCAATTCGAGGGTCAGGCCCTGAAAGCTGGTGTTGCTTTCGGACAGCGCCTGCAGGTTTTCCCAGAACGCCTTGGTGAACTGATAGATCATCTCTTCGTCGGCATCGGCATCGGTGAAGATCACCTGCGCCAGACCGAAGGTGTTCACCGGCTCGTCCTGCCCACGATAGGTCTCTGCGGGCACTTCGAACGGCACGAGCAGATCGTAATAGGCCTCGTTCAGGCGGGCGATCAGGTCGTCGTCGAAGCCGATGTAATTGACATCGACGGTCGAGGACAATTGCTGCGCATTGGCCAGACCGACCTGATAGACATGCAGACCACCATCGAAGACGCCGTTGCGGATCTCGTCAAAGACCTGCCCGGTCGAGACGGTGCCGGCCTCGAAATCCTCGGTGGTCAGACCGGCGGCTTCCAAAAGCGCGATGTTCAGGCCGTAGGTGAAGCTGGAGGGCGTGTTGATGTTGATCGCATGGCCGCGGATCTCATCGAGCGAGGTGATGCCCGAATCCGCGCGCACGAAGAAGTTCTCGGGCACGACGCTGAAGATGAACAGTTGGCGCAGGGTCGAGAAGGCCTCGGCCATCGGCACCTCGGCGAAATCACCGCGCTGGTTATAGGCGAATTCCAGATCGATCAGCGTGTTCAGGGCGATATCGACCTGCCCGCCCAGGATGAGCCCCAGATTGTCGCGGTAGCCGCCCGTGGTCTGCACCGACATGCGGTAGTCGGATTGCGCGCCGTTGAAGACCTCGGAAATCGCGGCGCCGTTGATATAGGGGCCCGAGCCCGAACTGCTCGATCCGATCGACAGCTGGCTCTGCGCAACGGCAGACCCCGAGGTGGCCAGCAGCGCCGTCAGGGTCAGGGCCCCGGTGGTGATCTTGGTGTTGGACATGGCTGTGTTTCCCTATGTTTGGTTGTTGTGTTGGAGAGGTCTCAGCCCGGCTGGGCGAGGGTGGCGGCGCGGTAGATCCGCGCGCGCCGGAGGTAGATCAGGCCGACCATTGCGATGCCGATCAGGTCGGTGGCATAGCCCGGATTGATCAGCGACAGCGCCGAGGTGGCCAGCAGCGCACGCTCCAGCAGCGTGATGCGGCCCGCGCACCAGCCCTGCACCGCCGCGGCCAGTGCGAAGACGCCGATCGCGGCCGAAACGGCGGACACCGCCACGGTCATCGGCTCGCCCTGCAGCAGCAGGCTGGGCGAGAACAGGAACATGAAGGCGATGATGAAGCCCGGCATCGCCTGCATGAAGGCGGTGACCGCGGTCTGCCACCAATTCGCGCGCGCGATCCCGGCGGCCACCACCGCGACCAGCGCGACAGGCGGGGTCGAGCCGGATTTGATGGCGAAGTAGAACAGGAACATATGCGCGCCCAGAAGCGGTGCACCGGCGGCGGTCAGCGCGGGGGCCGTGAACATCGCCAGCAGCAGATAGGCGATGGGCGTCGGCATCCCCATGCCCAGAAGCGTTGCCGCCACCACGGCCAGCAGCGCCGTCACCAGAAGCGAGCCATCGCTGATCGACAGGATGATATCGGCGATGCGCGGACCAAGGCCCGTGGTGACGATGGCCGCCTGCAGAATGCCGATCGACACGATCAGCGCCGTGATCGCGGCGGCTTGGCGGGCGCCGCTGTCGAAATGGTCCAGAACCTGCGACAGCGGCAGTCGCGAGACGCTGCGCGCAAGCCCGCAGACCATCGCAATCCCGATGGCGATGACACTGGCGTAGGAGGGCGTGTAGCTCTCGGCGATCAGCAGGTAGAACAGCACGGCCGGGGCGACCAGCAGATGCCATCCGTCGCGGAAAGCATCGCGAAAGCTGGGGATCTCGTCCTCGGGGATACCGGCGAGACCGGCCTTGCGGGCCTCGAAATGGACGACGCAGAACAGCGACAGGTAGTACAGGATCGCCGGCAGGATCGCCGCAACGGCAATCGTGGCATAGGGAATGCCCGTAAGCTGTGCCATGATGAAGGCGGCTGCGCCCAGGATCGGCGGCACAAGCTGCGCGCCTTCCGAGGTGTTCGTCTCGACCGCCGCGGCGACATGGCGCTTGAACCCGGTGCGGATCATCAGCGGGATGGTGAAGGTGCCGGTGGCGACCACGTTGCCCACGGACGAGCCCACCATCGTGCCGAGCCCGGCGCTGGCGATCATCGCACTCTTGGCGGCGCCGCCGACCTGACGACCGGTCGTGGCATTCGCCACCTTCATGATGAAATCGCCGGTCTTGGTCGCCTGCAGTGCCGAACCCAGCATCATGAACATGAAGAGATAGGACGCGGCCACCCCCAGACCCGTGCCGAAGAACCCCTCGGTCGTATAGGCAACCAGATAGATCATGCGCTTCAGGTCCATGCCCGAATGCTGCATCACGCCCGGGAAGTGGGCCCCCCACAGCATGTAGGCCACGCCGAAGACGCCCAAGCCGAACAGGATCAGCGAGTGGCGGCGGGAGGCCTCAAGGGCGATGACGATGATCGCCACGCCGATGGCCACATCCATGGGCGTCAGGAAGCTTGATCCCCACAGGTTGATGAGCCGCTCGAAGTTGAGGATGACATAGCCCATCGTCACCAGCGTCCCGGCGGCAAAGGCCAGATCCATCCCCCATTGCAGGCCCCGCACCAAGGGGGTCTTGGACCGCGCGCGATCAAGGAAGGCGATGAACAGCATCGCGCAGGCGAACAGGGCCAGATGCACGATCGTGGTGCGATACGGCCCGTAGAGCGTTGCATAGACCATGTAGCCGAAGATCGTCATGCCGACCCCGGTCAACAGCCAGTCCATGCCCGAGCGCGGCTCGGTCCTTGCCTCGATCTCGGTCATTCGGGGCGGTCTCCTTTCAGGTTCAGGCGCCGCAGCTGGCGCATTGCGGCCTCGGCAGCGGCCGCGACATGGTCATGGGTGGCTTTCTCGGCCGCGTCGGGATCTCGGGCCAAGACGGCGGCGGCGATGACCTGCATCTCGCGCAGCGAGGCCGCGTGCCGTTCAAGATCGGCCATCGATTGCGAGCGGAGGAAATAGATCCGGTCGATCATCGCATTGAGCGCCCGCGCGATTTCCCGGTTGCCCGAGCCTTCCAGCAGGGTGTCGTAGAACCGGGTCGTCGCGGCGCGGATCTCGGCCAGACGCTGGCTGTCGAAGGCCGTCCCAAGCGCAGTCGAGCAGGCGGCGATCTGGGCCAGTTGCGCGTCCGTGGCGCGTTGGGTGAACAGTCGCGCGGCCAGCGCCTCGAGAGCGGCGCGCATCTCGTAGATGTCGGCGACTTCGCCTTCGGTCATCACCGCGACGATCAGCAGGTTTGCCGGGTCGCGGCCCAACAGGCCCTTCTCCTCAAGCCTCGCCAAAGCCTCGCGCACGATGGTGCGGCTGACGCCGGTCGAATCGCACAACTCGCGTTCGACGATCTTCTGGCCGGGCGGCAGAAGCCCGTCGAGGATCGCGTCCCGGATCACATCCTGCACCTGTGCGCGCAGGGTCTTGCGGTTGCGATCGACCCGCAGCGAGGCCGGAGATGACGGGGGAGAAAGCGTGTCCAAAGGGCCTCCGATCGCGAACCGCAGAGCACGGCGTTGCGTATACCGTATTACAATCTACCGTAATATGATTCAAAAACCTGTCAACACGAAGATTCCCGCAAGGCGCGGTCCGGGCGTGTCTTCAGCGATTTCGAGGGGTAAAAGTGCAACCGAAAGAACCGGTCATTGCATTGCAAAGACACGGTTTTTTCTCAGATGAGCTAGAATATATGCAGCCTGTGATCGGCGATCTTTTGAGATCGCGGATCGAGCGGGCCACCCTTCCATCAACGGAAACCGCATGGTCGCCCGGACTTCCGACTTGCGGCCTTCGGCAGTCAGTCAGCGGCCCAGAAGCGCCGGGATACCCCGATGGCAGGCCATCCGAAACTGTCGGAGCAAGGGATCAGCGACCGAGGGCGCAGCGGGAATTGGCCCCCGCTGCGCCCTCGGTTTCGGCATCAACGCAGGGCCGACCCGGCGCCCAGTGCGATCTGAAGCTGCGCCCAGGCCTGCGCTGCGTCGTTCTGGGCGCTGGCCACACCCCGCCGCGCCTGTGCCCGCGAGCGTTCGACTTGCAGCAGATCCAACAGCAGCAGCGAACCATCGGCAAAGTTCTGCTCCGCCAGGCCATAGGCCTCCTGCAGCGATTGGTCCGCGCGCCGCATCAGGTCGGTGCGCTGGCGGAAGTTGCGCAGATTGGACTGCGCGGTCTGCACGTCGTTGACCGCCTGCGACACGGCCCCACGCCAAGTGATCTCGGCCTGCGCGGCCTCGGACACACGGGTGTCTCGGACGGACCGAAGGGCGCCTTGGTTCAGCAGCGGCAGCGACAGTTGCGGCCCGAAGCTCCAGCTGTCGCTGCCGGGGTTGTTGCTGCTCACATTGCCGATCAGCGACAGCGAGGGATAGAGATCAGCCTCGGCCACCCCCACCCGCGCGACTGCCGCCTGCAGCTGATGCTCGGCCTCGCGCACGTCGGGGCGGTTGCGCAACAAATCGGCGGGCACACCGGCGCGGGGTGTCGCCGGGACGCGCAGCATGGCCGCGCCGCGCTGCATCTCGGCCACCAATGGCGCGGCGGGACGGTCCAAAAGCAGCGCCAGCCCGAAGACCTGCGCGTTGAAGGCGGCTTGCAAGGTCGGCAGATCGGCGCGGGCCAGATCGAGCTCGGCCTGCGCCTGCGACAGCTCGAACCGGGTGGCGCCGCCCGCGGCGATGATGCCGCGGGTGATCTCGACCGTCCGCTCGCGCGAGGCGAGGGTCTGCCGCGTCAGGGCCATGCTCTCCTGATAGAAGCGGGCGTTGCCATAGGCGGCGATCACCTCGGCGATCCAGGCGAGCCGGGCGGTCTGCGCCCCGGCCTCGGCCGACAGAAGCGCGGCGCCGGCGGCCTCGCGTAGGCGCTGCCCGCCACCGAACAGGTCGAGGACGAATCCCGCGCTCAGGGTGCCGGTTTCCAGCCGCGTGGCCGCTCCGGTGCCGGGATCGCTGCGCAGGGTCGCAACCGAGGTCTCGCCGCCGAACTGGCTGGCCAGCACGCCGGTGCCCCGCAGCCCGGCCTGAGCGGCGCGGATGCGTTCCTCCGCCGCCCGAACCGAGAGGTTGGCGTTCAACCCCTCGGCAATCAGCGCACTGAGCATCGGGTCGTTGAAATCGGACCAGAAGGCGCGGGTCGCCAGGTCGCCGCCGGGAAGCGTATCGCCCTCGACATAGGTGGCGGGCAGCGGCAGGTCGGGCCGGACCGAGGGGTCGGGCCTCATGGCACAGGCCGACAACAGCGCAAGCGCGGCAAGCGCCCCGGCGGGACGGGTGATCAAGGTGGTCATTGCGCGATGTCCTTCCGGGTCTTGCGACCGAAGCGTTCGACGAGGGCGAGGATGGCGACATAGAAGGCCGGCACCAAGAAGATCCCGATCGCGCCCGACGAGGTCATGCCGCCCAGAACGCCGATGCCGATCGAGTGCTGTGCCGCGGCCCCGGCTCCGCTGGCGATGGCCAGCGGAAGCACGCCCAGCATGAAGGCGAAGGTGGTCATCAGGATCGGCCGCAGGCGCATCATCGCGGCTTGCGTCGCGGCCTCGCGCAGGGGCTTGCCCTCCTTGTAGAGCTGCTGCGCGAACTCCACGATCAGGATCGCGTTTCGCGCGGCCAGCCCGATCGTCGTCAGAAGGCCCACCTTGAAGTAGACGTCGTTCGACTGACCGAAGGTCTGCGCCGCCAGCACCGCGCCGAGGATGCCGATCGGCACCGCCAGCATCACCGAGAACGGCACCGACCAGCTTTCATAAAGCGCCGCCAGTGCGAGGAAGACCACCAGCGCCGCCAGTGCGAACAGCATCGGCGCTTGATTGCCCGAGAGTCGCTCCTGATAGGACAGCCCGGTCCAGGACACGGCATAGCCGCCGCCCAGATCCGCCACCAATTCCTCCATTGCCAGCATCGCGTCGCCCGACGACAGGCCCGCTGCCGCCTCGCCGCTGATCTCGATCGCGCCGGTGCCGCCGAAGCGCGAGATGCCCTGCGCCTGATCGTCCCAGACCTGCCGTGAGAAGGCGGAGAACGGCACCATCTCGCCGGCGGTGTTGCGGGCGTACCAGCGGTCGATGTCCTCGGGCGCCGAGCGGGCGTCGGTCATGCCCTGCACGATCACCGGGCGCAGATCGTTGCCCAGAGTGAAGTCGTTGACCTCGCGCCCCGAGAAGATCACCGAGAGCATGGCGTTGATCTCGGTGATCGACAGGCCATAGGCGCGCGCCTGCTGCTGGTCGATGTCGAGCCGCAGTGCGCTTTGGAACGGCGCGCTGTTGCCGCGCAGGTTGGTCACGCGCCCGTCGGCCATGCCGGCCGCGACCAGCCGGTCGGCGGCGTCGGACAGGGCCTCGGGGCCGTTGTTGGCCTGATCGACGAGGTACATCGAGAAGCCGGCCGAGGCGCCCAGCCCCTGAATTGCCGGCGGCTGCAGGAAATAGACCATGCCGCCGCGGTTGTTCATGTAGAAATAGCCGTTCAGCCGGTTCACCAGATCGGCGGCCGCGAGGCCGGTGCGGTCCTCGTAATCCTTCAGCTTCACGAACAGCATTGCGCCGTTCTGCCCCGGCCCCGACATCGAGAAGCCGACGATGCCGAACACGGCCTCGACGCTCTCGGCCTCGGCGCTGAGCAGATGGCGTTCCACATCGCCCAGAAGGGCCTCGGTCACCGCCATGGTCGAGCCGCGCGGAGCCTCGACCATGGCCATCAGCACGCCCTGATCTTCCTGCGGGATGAAGGACGACGGCAGGGCCTGAAAGCGGTCGAAGGTGACATAGCTCAGACCCAGAAGCAGCAGGATCATGAAGATCGGCCGCTTCACCAGCGTCCGCACGCTGCTGCCATAGCCGCGCGTCAGACGGTCCAGCCCGGTGTTGAACCACCGCGCGAGGAAGAAGCCGCCGCCGTGCTTGCGTGCCTTCAGCATCGTCGCGCACATCGCCGGCGTCAGGATCACCGCGACGCCCAGCGACAGCACCATCGCGCTGATGATCGTCACCGAGAATTGCCGGTAGATCACCCCGGTCGAGCCGGTCATGAAGGCCATCGGCAGGAACACCGCCGACAGCACCGTGACGATGCCGACCAGCGCCGAGGTGATCTCCTTCATGCTGCGCTCGGTGGCCTCGACGGGGCCGAGGCCGGTCTCCTCCATCACGCGCTCGACGTTTTCCACCACGACGATCGCGTCATCGACCAGAAGGCCGATCGCCAGCACCAAAGCGAACATGGTCAGCGTGTTGATCGAGAAGCCGAACAGCGACAGGATGCCGAAGGTCCCCAGCAGCACGACCGGAATGGCGATCACCGGGATCAGCGTCGCCCGCCAGTTCTGCAGGAACACGAGGATCACCACGAACACCAGCGCCACGGCTTCCAGAAGGGTCTTGTAGACCTGACTGATTGATTTCTCGACGAAGGGCGAGGTGTCGTAGGGAATGACGATCTCGACGCCCTCGGGCAGCGAGGGGGCGATGCGGTCCAGCGTCGCGCGGACGGCTTCGGCGGTGCTGACCGCGTTGGCGCCGGTGGCGAGGTTGATGGCAAAGCCGGTCGCCGGGCTGCCGTTGTAGCGCGTGGCGAAGTCGTACATGTCCTGACCGATCGAGATGTCGGCCACATCGCCGAGGAACACGGTCGAGCCGTCCTCCAGCACGCGCAGCAGGATGCCCTCGAATTCCTCGACCGTGGACAGCTGCGACTGCGCCGAGATCGGGATCGTCAGACGCTGCCCCTGCGGCGCGGGCTGGCTGCCCAAGGTGCCGACGGTGACGTTGGTGTTCTGCTCGCCCACGGCGGCCATCACGTCCGAGGGGACGACCTGATACTGCACCATCCGCATCGGATCGAGCCAGATGCGCATCGCATAGCCCGCGCCGAAGGACTGGATCGAGCCCACGCCGGGGGTGCGCAAGATCGGGTCCTCGACCATCTGCGCGGCGATGTCGCCCAGCTCCACCGACGAGATGCTGCCATCCGCGCTGGTCATCGAGGCGACCATCAGAATGGACGAGGTCGAGCGCGCGACGGACAGGCCGTTCTGCTGCACCACGGTCGGCAGCTGCGCCTGCGCCAGCTGCAGACGGTTCTGCACCTGCACCTGCGCGATATCGGGATCGATGCTGTCGTCGAAGGTCAGCGAGACGGTGGCCGACCCGGGCGCCGAGCTCGAGGTCATGTAGATCATGCCGTCGATGCCGGTCATCGCATCCTCGACGACCGTGGTCACCGAATCCGCGACGATCTCGGCCGAGGCGCCGGTATAGACCGCGCGGATCTGCACGGTGGTCGGCGCGATCTCGGGGTACTGGGCGATCGGCAGGCGCATCAGGCCCATGGCGCCCAGCACCATGGTCACGATGGCCAGAACCCAGGCGAAGACAGGCCGGTGAATGAAGAATTGCGCCATGCCCGGTTACTCCGTCGCGGCCGGCGCGTCGGTTGCGGCGTCGGCGGGCAGCGTGTGGACGATGCCGTACTCGTCGACCCGCGCGGGCACCGGCTGCACCGGCGCTCCGGGCTGCAGGCGGCCGAAATTGTCGACGATCAGCTGGTCACCTGCGGTCAGACCCTCGGTGATGATCCAGTGATGATTGTAGCTGCCGACATCGGTGACCTGCCGCGGCTGGGCCGCGCCCTCCTCAAGCAGCCAGACGCTGAGATTGCCCTGCCGGTCCCGCGTCGCCGCCGCCTGACTGACGAGGAAGCCCTCGGTGCGGCCGATCTCGATCTGGCCGCGCAGGAACATGCCGGGCAGGATGCGGAATTCGGGGTTCTCGAAGCGGAAGCGGGTGTCGATGGCGCCCGTGGACATCGACACCTCGAAGCCCGGCGCGACCAGCTCGCCCTGCGTGGCATAGGGGGTGCCGTCGTTCAGGATCAGCGTCGCGCGCAGGTTCTGCGCCTCGGCGCCGCCACCCAGATTTTCGACCAGCTGCTGCAGCCGCGCGACCGGGCCGAAGAGATCGACCTCGATCGGATCAAGCCGCGTCACCCGCGCCAGCGCCGTGGCCTGACCGGCCGAGACCAGATCGCCCACCGAGACCTGCGCCACCCCCGCCATGCCGGCGATCGGGCTGGTGATCGTGGTCCAGCCGAGCTCCATCTCGGCCAGCCTTGCGCCCGCTTCGGCCGCTGCCAGCCCCGCCTGCGCCTGATCCAGCACCGAGCGCGCGCTGTCGACATTGGCCTGCGTGGTGCCGGTGCCGACCAGACGCTCGGCGCGCTCGAAGGCCGATTGCGCCTCACGCAGCGCGGCCTGCGCCGAGGCGACCTGCGACTGCGCCTGTGCGAGGCTGGCCTCGTAGGTGGCGGCTTCGACGCGGAACAGCGGTGTGCCGACCTCGACCTCTTGCCCGGCGGCATAGAGGATCTCGGTGATCATGCCGGACACGCGCGGGCGGATATCCGTCGATTCCGCCGCGACGGCCCGTCCGGGGATGATCGCGAGCTGCGGCACGGATTCGGGCTGCAGGGTGATCACGCCCACCGGGGTCGGCGGCATCTGGTCCGGCGCGCCCTGCGCGACGGCGGTCGTCGCCGCCCCTGCCAAAAAGGCCCCGAGCGCCAACGCAAGACCTGTCCGGGCCTTGGCCGGATAAGCGGTTGAGTACACCATGTTTCCCTCTGTTCCGTCTTGTTGCCGGGGCGGACCACGCGACCCGCCCGCCGTCGATGTCGAAGGGCATGGCGAGAGGAAGCGCGGATGTACGCACCGGAACCTTCCGGGGAGAGATAGGCAGACTGCGTTTCCTGTTTAGGTCTGTTATGTTACATAACATTTCTGCGCAGAGAGATTTGTGTCTGAATGTTTCTGACCGCAGTGCAGCAACGTTCGGATGCAAATCTCCTCTTCACCCTCGGTGCCATCGTGTAAGACGGGCCGAGGCGGGCCAAGGCTCCGCTGCCCCGTGACCGCCGGATCAGGAGATCGCATGGCCTCGATCCTCGTCGTCGATGACGACGCCGAAATCCGCACCCTGCTGCAGCGCTATCTGCGCGAGCAGGGCTTCCGCGTGCGCATTGCGCAGGACCGGGCCGAGTGCCGGGCAGAACTGGCGCGCGCGCGGCCGGATCTGATCGTTCTGGACGTGATGCTGCCCGATGGCTCGGGGCTGGAGATCTGCCGCGCGCTTGGCGACCAGACGCCGAAGATCCCGGTGATCCTGCTGACCGCACTGCGCGAGGAGATCGACCGCATCGTCGGGCTGGAGCTTGGCGCCGACGATTACCTCGGCAAGCCCTTCAACCCGCGCGAGCTGGTCGCCCGGATCAAGGCCGTCCTGCGCCGCAGCACGCCCGAAACGGGCCCGGTGCCCGAGGCCGGCGAATATCGGCTGGGCGACATCACCGTGACCGTGGCCCAGCGGCGGGTGACCGATGGCACCGGGGCCGAGATCGAGCTGACCTCGGCCGAGTTCGACCTGTTCCATGTGTTCCTTGAACGCCCCGGCCGCGTGCTGTCGCGCGAGCTTCTGCTCGATCTGACCCGCGGGCGCGATCATGACCCGCTTGACCGTTCCGTCGACGTCCTGATGAGCCGCCTGCGCCGCAAACTCTCGGTCGCGGTGGAGGGGCCGGTGTTCAAGACCGTGCGCAACGGCGGCTACCAGCTGGTGCTGAGCCCCTCGGCCACCGACGACCAGCCGTCCGCGACATGAACTCGATCCGCTTCCGCCTTGCCTGCCTCTTGGTGGTCTCGGTGCTGGTCATCAACCTTCTGGCCGTCGCCCTGATGATGGCGATCATCGAGCCCCGCCTCAGCGCCGCGATGATGGCGCCGATCGCGGACCAGATCGACCGTCTGGCCGAAGCGGCCGAGCGCGATCCGGCCAGCGTGGCGCTGCTGGGGGCCGTGGTTCAGGACGCGCCCCTCACCGGCACGCCGGACGAAAAGGCGACCGAGATGCTGCGCGGCATGCTGGCCGATCTGGGACTCGAGCGCGACCTGCAGGTGCTCTATCGACCCGGCCTCGTCGGCGCGACGGCGCTGGTGGCGCTGTCGAACGGGCAGTGGATGAGCGTCGTGATCCCCGACCTCAGCTCGCAGAGCAGCGGCTTCGACGCGCTGGTGATCTGGCTCAGCGTGCTGACCATCGGCACCGGCCTTGTGTCCTTCTATGCGGCCTGGCGGGTGACGGTGCCGTTGAAGCTGCTGCATGACACGATGCTGACGATCGGCACCGACGGCGTGCCGGCGCCCCTGCCCGAGGCCGGCCCGATGGAGGTGAAGCAGACGGCGATGGCGATCAACCGATTGTCGGCGCGGCTGCGCAAATCCATCGCCAGCCGGATGCGCGTGGTCGCTGCCGCGGGCCATGACCTGCGCACGCCGCTGACCCGCCTTCGGCTGCGCGCCGAGTTCATCCGCGACGACACCGACCGCGAGAAATGGCTGGCGGATCTGGCCGAACTGGAAGGCATCGCCAACAGCGCCATCCGCCTCGTGCGCGAGGAAACCGGCAACGAGGATCGGGCGGAGATCCAGCTTGATGCGCATCTGCGCGGCGTGGTCGAGGATCTTCGCGCCGCTGGCCATGCGGTGCGTCTGAACATCGAGGCGGCGCCGGTGGTCCGCGCCGGACCGATCGCGCTGCGGCGCGCCCTGAGCAACCTGATCATCAACGCCGCGACCCATGGCGGGGGGGCGGAAGTCCATCTCTCCGCCCGCGACGGAAAGGCTGTGATCCGCATCACCGATGAAGGCCCCGGCATCCCCGAGGCGTTGCTGGAGCAGGTGTTCGAGCCCTTCTTCAGCGCCGATCCGGCCCGCCGCCGGACGGTGCCGGGCGCGGGCCTCGGGCTGTCGATCACCCAGAGCATCCTTGAGCGGCTGAATGGCTCGGTGACGATCAGTAATCGCCCCTCGGGCGGGTTGGAACAGCGCGTGGAGCTGACTATCGCCCCTTAGGCCGACAGCCTCGCGCGCGGTTCCGTTGTCATCGGTCATCGGTAGCCAGCCGGCTCAGGACGTCCCATCCATGACCTTGCCGACGTAATCGTCGAAGGTGATCACGCCGCCCTCGGCCTCGGTCCGGCCCTGATCGCGCGTTGGCAGCACGGGCTGCAACATGTCGATCCGCTTCCACGAGGGGAAGGGCTGTTGGCCCGCCTCGTCCGGGACATAGGGGCTGGCCGCGACGCGCGTGTGCTTGTGGATGTAGCGCGCGCAGTTGAGGAAGCAGGCCGTCACCTCAACCCGCACCAGAAGATTGGCGCCGGGGTAGTCCGCCAGCAAAGGGTCATCATCCAGCACGCGGGCCCGGCCCTGCACCCGGATGCGGTGCGGCGTCTCCAGATCGATGAACAGAAGCCCGACCTTCGGCGCGGCGGCGATATTGCCCATCGATTTGAACATGCCGTTGCCGTCGTAATTGGGGAAGACCAGCGTCTTCGCGTCCAGCACCTGGACCATGCCGACGGGCCCGCCCTTGTAGCTGACGGTCGGCTCGCCCTCGGCGCTGACGGTAGACAGGAAGAAGAAATCGCGGCTTTCGAGGAAGGGAATATGCGGCGCCTCGATCTCGTCGCGGACGATGGCCTGCACGACGGCATCGGCCAGCTTGAGGCTGTCGTGGTCTGCCTGTAGCGCGCGCTGTTCAGGCGTGTAGAATTGGTCGGCGGTCAGCATCGGAGCACTCCTGTCTGGCGGCGCCCGGCCGGAACCGGGCGCCGGCGCCTCATTCGGCGGGCGTGGTTTCGGGGCTCTCGACGTCCGCCTCGAGCGGGCGGGCGAACTCGTTGTCGAAGGCCATCACCGCCGGCGCGGGCTTGCGGTTGAACATCAGCCGGAACACGTCGGGGCGGGCATAATGGCCGCAGGGATCGGCGGCCGCCTTGCCGATGGCGATCATGTTCAGATCGATCTCGGCGATCACCAGCCCTTCTTCATCCGGCGCGAGATTGGTACCCAGGAGCGAGCCGTCCGGTGCGAAGATCCGCGCATAGCCGCCGCCGCGCTTCAGCAGCTGCTGCTTGACCGGCGTGTCACACAGGGCCTCGATCATCGCGTCCGACACCGTGGCGCAGGGGGCGATCACGAAACACTGGCCTTCGACCGCATACATCCGGCTGGCCGAGGTGTTGACCTCCGGCCCCAAGGCATAGGCGCCGCCCTCATAGACCGAGAAGCTGGGCCAGGCGCCGATATGGATCTGCTCGTTCTGCGAGAACATGGCGTATTTGTTCAGCGGATGGATATGCTCCCAGCAACACAGCGCGCCGACCCGGCCGAGATCGGTGTCATAGACCCGCATGTCGCTCCCGTCGCCCTCGCCGTAGACGGTGCGCTCGACATGGGTGGCCTTCAGCTTCTTGCGGCGCGACAGAACCTCGCCATCCGGGCCGTAGTGCCATTGCGCGATATAGAGCGTGCCGTTCTCGTTCCACGACAGGCCCATCACGACGTGGATGCCATGGGCGCGGGCGGCTTCGGCCAGACGCTTGTCCTGCGGGCTGCCGACCTTGATCGAATTCGCGGCATAGACCGGGACATTGTGCATCGTCAGGGCCGGTGCATCGAGCCAGATGTACCACGGATAGCCGGGCAGGAAGGTCTCGGGGAAGGCAACCAGCTTGGCGCCCTGCGCGGCGGCCTCGGCGATCAGGCCGATCGCCTTGTCGACGCTGGCGTCGAGATTCATGAAAATGGGGGATGCCTGAACGGCGGCGACTTTGAAAGGGGTGGTCATGGGGGCCTCTCTGCGGTGGGTTTGTGATTATCGGATGAGCTTACGAGGCCGAAACGCCGGCGCGCTTGCCGGCTTGGGCGGAAAATGCTGTACTTTTGAGCGGCGGCGCGGGGTTTGGCGCGGCCCGGGTCCGACCTCTGCTAGGGTGACCGCATGGAACAGCGATTCAGCACGCAGGAAGCACATCCCGCCGACCGCTTCGCCTATTGGCGCGAAGCGGTGTGCAGCAGCTATGTGCCCTTGGATTGCGCCACGGCCGAGTCGCACAGATTCCACGGCCGGATCGATCTGACACGGCGCGAGGTGCTGTCCTCGTCGCAGGTGAGCGGGTCGAACCAGACCGTGAGCCGTCGCTTGCACAGTGCCTCGATGGGCGAGGACGAGACCTTCCTCGTCAGCCTGCAGCTGAAGCGGACCGGGTTTCTGGAACAGGACGGTCGGCTGGCCCGCCTGGAACCCGGCGACTTCGCGCTCTACAGCAGCTCCAGCCGCTATCGCCTGACGCTGCCCGATGATTTCGCGCAGCTGGTTCTGCAATTCCCGCGCGCGGATTTTCTGGCCCGCCTGCCCTCGGCCGAAGGGCTGACCGCTGTCACCGCACCGAGGACCGGCGGCTTCGGCGCGATTGCGCGCGAGCTTCTGCCCCGGTTGGTCGAGGCGCTGGAGACCACCCCGTCACAAGCCCAGCATAGCGCCCAGCAGACGATCATCGACCTGCTCGTCGCGGCCTTTGCCTCGATGATGCCGGAGCGTGTTACGCTGCATTCGCATGACCAGCTGGTCCTGCTGCGGGCCCGTAGTTACATCGCCCGCAACCTGAGCGACCCCGCGCTGGACCGCGAGGCCGTCGCGCGCGACGTAGGTCTGTCGGTGAGGCGTCTGAACGAGATATTTCAGGCCGACCACAGCTCCCTCAGCCGCGATATCGCGCAGGCGCGGATCAACCGTGTCGCGGCGGATCTGGCCAACCCGCTCTACGCAAAGCGCTCGGTCAGCGAGATCGCCTTCGCCAATGGCGTCACGAATTTTCAGAGCTTCTCGCGCCTGTTCCGGGCCAAGATGGGCCAGACGCCGTCTGAGTATCGGGCGTCTCTGTCCAGCGCGCCGTAAACGCCCCCGTCAGCCCTGCCCCAAGCGCTGCAGCAGGCGGGCGTAGACCTCCTGCCCGCGGCGGAAGCTGTCGAGCCGGAAGAACTCGTCCGGCGCATGCAGGTTCTCGTCGTCATGCGAGAAGCCCAGCATCACGGCGTGTACCCCCAGCACCTCGGCAAAGGTCGACAGGATCGGGATCGAGCCGCCAACCCGTGTCCGATAGGGCGCGCGGCCATAGACCTCGGCCAGCACCTCCGAGGCCACCGACCCGGCATTGTGACCCGCGGGGGCAAGGAACGGCGGGGCGCCGCCGGGCAGGACCTTCAGCTCGGCCGTGACACCGAACGGCGTGACACGCTGTACCTGTGCCTCGATGGCGCGGGCCACAGCCTCAGGCGTTTGCGCGGCGACCAGCCGGCAGGTGATCTTCGCCCGGGCTTCTGCCGGAAGCACGGTTTTCGACCCCGGCCCCTGCCAGCCCGAGGTCAGCCCGTTCACATCCAGCGTCGGCCGCGCCCAAAGACGCTCGCGCGTGGTATAGCCCGGCTCGCCGGTGGTCGCGGGGGCGCCGGTTTCGGCCAGATAAGCGGCCTCGTCATAGGGGATGCGGGCGATGGCCGCGCGGGTCTCGTCGTCGAGGTCGATCACGTCGTCATAGAAGCCCGGCACGGTCACCAGCCCCTCGGTCGATTTCAGCTGCGCGAGCATCTGCGCCAGCGCCAGCGCCGGATTGGCGATGCCGCCGCCATGAAGCCCCGAATGCTGGTCCGAGCGCGGGCCCCGCACCACCAGTTCCAGCTTCAACATCCCCTTCAGCGCCTCGATGATCTGCGGCTGATCGGGCGACCATTGCAGACCATCGGCCGAGAAGATCATGTCCGAGGCCATCTCTCCGGCCATGGTCCGCACGGCGTCGGGAATGCTGGGCGAGCCGATTTCCTCCTCGCCCTCGAAGAAGAACTTCACATTGACCGGCAAGCGGCCCTCGGTCGCCATCACGGACTCGATGCCAAGGATCGCGGCCATCACCCCGCCCTTGTCGTCCGAAGCCCCGCGGCCCCAGATCTTGCCGTCGCGGATCTCGGGCTCGAAAGGCGGTGAGGTCCAGGCGTCGTAGGGTTCGGGCGGCTGCACGTCGTAATGACCGTAGATCAGGATCGTCGGCTTGTCAGACCCGGCACCCAGCCATTCGGCGAAGACAACGGGATGGCCTGCGGTCGGCACCACGCGCGCCTCGGCGATGCCGGCAGCCTTCAGCCGTGCCACCACCCAATCGGCGGCGCGCAGCATGTCCGGGGCGTGGCCGGGATCGGCCGAGACCGACGGGATGGCGATCAACGCCTTCAGCTCGTCGATGAACCTTTCCTGATGATGGTCGAGATACTCGTTCCAGCGCATGGTCCTGACCCCCGTGATGCCGTACACTTATGACCGGAGCCTAGGGTGCCCGCGCCGCGCGCGCCAGTGTCTTCTGGGTTGTCCTGCGACAACGCGCGGCTTCAAGGGCGTCGCGGTTGATTTCGCGGCACCGGTGCCTTGTGTCGTGCCCAGTCTTCAGGCCGTTGCACTGCGCTTGTCGCGGGAGCATGGGGCGGATAGCGTCTCAGCCGCTCTGCTCACTGATGGAAGGAACCGCCATGACATCGCAGCCTTTGGAGATCCCGCCCGGCAATGCCATGTTCGACGGCTATCGCGCCGCGTTCGAGACCTATGGCTTTTCGCCGGCCGTGAAATCGAAGGGCTTCCTGTTCATCTCGGGTCAGGTCGGGGTTCGCCCGGATGGCACCACGCCGGACGATGTCGCCGAGCAGACCGAATGCGCCTTGCGACGGATTGAGGAATTGCTGCGCCTCGCCGGGCTGACCTTCGCGGATCTCGTGGATGTCACCAGCTACCATGTCGATATCGAAAACACCCTGCCCGCCTTCATGGAGGCCAAGCGCAGGATCATCACCGCCCCCTATCCGGCGTGGTCGATCATCGGCATTTCCGGCCTGAGCCGCCCCGCGCTGAAGGTCGAGATCAAGGCCACCGCCGCGCTTCGCGACTGACAGGGCGTTGTTGCAGCACTCAGCCGGTGAAGGATTAACATCACGAATCCATGTGGTTAGACGGATGGCCGCCTTTTTGCAACAATGCCGCCTGCTGACCGGCGCGACGCAGGAGATGAAGGTCGCGCGCGAGGAAACCTTCGGCCCCTTGGCGGCGGTGATCCCGTTCCGCACGGAAGCCGAGATTCTGGACTGGGCCAATGCCTCGGAATTCGGGCTGGCGGGCTATGTCTTCACCCGCGATCTGAACCGTGCCTGGCGGATGGGCGAAGGGTTGGAGACCGGCATGGTCGGCATCAATACCGGCGCGATCTCGACCCCGGTGTCGCCCTTCGGCGGCGTCAAGCAATCGGGCTTCGGGCGCGAGGGCTCGCTCTACGGCTGCGACGATTATCTGGACATCAAGGCGATGTGCTTCGGCGGGTTGGGATAGCCGGGGCCAACCGCCACGCCCGCAAGACTGCCGGGCATGGCGGCGGCAGGCCGTTACAGCATGTCTTCCGAAACTGCGTCGCCCCAAGGTGTCATGATCTCGGTCGCGCCGCAGTTCCGGCCGCCTTCGCGCATCACCCCGGCGGGCACGGCGAAGGCATAGGGATGCACGGTGCGCCGGGCGGTCTTGACCGGGCCGACTTTTGCCAGCGCCTCGGCCACTTCCGGGGGCAGTGTTTCGTCCATCACCGTGCCGCTGGCGCCCGAGGCGTCGATACGCGGCGTGTGGAAGGCGTCCTCCAGATCCATGCCGAAATCCGCGATGAAGCTCACGAGGTTCGTCACCGCCGGCAGGATCTTCCGCCCGCCCGAGGCGCCGATGGCGAACATGCGGTCACCGGCGCGGCCCAGGGTCGGACAGACATTCATCAGGCAACGCTTGCCCGGCGCCAGCGAGTTCGGTTTGCCGGGCTCGGGGTCGAACCACATGATCCCGTTGTTCAAAAGCATCCCGGTCTGCGGCGAAACGACATGACTGCCGAACATCGACAGCAGGGTCTGGGTCACGTTGACCATATTGCCCTGCCGGTCGACGACGCTGAAGGTCGTGGTGCAGGCCGGCGCCTGCGGGGATTCCCCGGTGTCGCCACCCGTTTCCAGCCGTTCGCGGTAGGCGTTGCCGAGGGACGCGGCCATCGCGGCATAGCTCTCGGGTCCCGGTGCGGCGCCGGGGGTGAAGGCCTGCTCCATCAGGGCCAGCGCCTTGACCAGCTCGCCCCCGGCCGACAGGCCCGAGGGCGCGAAGATCTCGGCCTCGCGGTAGCGGATGTGACGCGGCGCCGAGGCCTTGGCGCGGTAGGCCGCCAGATCGGCCAGCGACAGCGAGCCGCCCTTGGCCTCGACGTCCTCGACCAGCTGCCGGGCGACCTCGCCCTCGTAGAACTCCCGCGCACCGTGCTCGGCCAGCCGGCGCAGGGTCGCGGCATGGGCACGCTGGTCGAGCCGCGCCTCGGACAGCGCGGTCCAGCCGGCGATGTTCGGCCATTGCCCGTCGGTCAGGAACAGCGAGGCGGCATCCTTGTCCTCGGCCAGTTGCCGCGTCGACGAGGCGATCATCAGCGAGGCATACCAGTCGATCAGCATCCCCTCCTCGGCCAGGGCCACGGCGGGCGCCAACAGCTCGGCCCAGTCGCGCCGACCGTAGAGGCTGTGCGCCAGCTCCATCCCGGCGACGGTGCCCGGTACGGCCACCGCGGTCGCGCCGTAGATGTTGCGGTCGTCCTTGACGCGGGTCCAGGGGAACAGGTCGCCCGCCTTCTTGCCGGGCTCCAGAGGATAATCCTCCAGCCGCAGACCCGAGGGCGCGCGCATGCCGAATTCGATGGTCTCGGCCCGGCCCTCGTCGGCGCGCCAGAGCGTCATCATGCCGCCGCCCATCGGCCCGGACATCCAAGGCTCGACCACGCCGACGGCGAAGGACACGGCGACGGCGGCGTCGATCGCATCGCCGCCGGCGGCCAGCACGGCGGCCCCCACCTCGGCCGCGCGGCGGTGCTGCGAGGCGACCACGCCGCCCTCGGTCCAGACGACCTGCTTGCGGGTGATCTGCGTTCTGGAGAGATTGCTCATGCCTTGCCTTTCTTCAATCCGCACGGCGCCGCGCGCCGATCATCAGGGCCAGTCCCGCCAGCGCCGGAGCGAGGCCGGACAGGATCAGCCCGGTCGCATAGCCCTCGGTCGAGGCGAAAACGACCTGTACCAACAGCGGGCTGACCACATAGCCCGCGAACAAAACGAAGGTGCCGGCGGCGGTGATCTCGCCCACCTTGCCCTCGGGCGCCGTCTCGGCGAGGCCCGTGAGGAACACGCCGTTCCACGACACCACCGTGACCCCCGCGAGGGCTGAGAGCAACAGGATCCAGCCGGTCGGGCTGTCCCGGCTGATGGTCGCCAACAGCCCCATCGTCACGCCCGAGACGAGGCACAGCCCGGTCAGCGCCCGCACCGTGTCGCCCAGCACATCGGCCAGCCAGCCCATCGCCACCCGACCGACGATGCCGGTACCTTGCAACAGCGCGAAGCCCGCACCTGCGGCGGCGAGCGACCAGCCCGCCTGATCCGACAGGAACACCGGATAGAAGCCCATCACCACGCCCTGCGCGATGCCGAGGCAGAAGCCCGCCACCGTCACCAGCCGCAAGGGCCGCGAGCGCAGCAGAAGCCCGATCAGCCGAATGGGCGCCAGCAACAGCTCGGCCCGCGGCAGGCGCTGTGCGGGCGGCGGGCGATCGTCGACCTCGCCCTTCCACAAGCCCAGCAGCGCGGCCGAACCAAGCGCCAGCCCGGCGGCCAGCATCAGCGCGGCCGGAACGCCGCCCCAATGCAGCGCGGCGGCGGGCAGCATGAGCCCGGCCGCGAGGCCGCCCAAGGGCACCCCCGCCTGCTTGATGGAAAAGATCGTCGCGCGCCGCTCGCGGGGAACGACGCGCATCAGCAGATCGGCGCCCGCGGGCGTCGACGTGCCATATCCCAACCCGATGACGACGCTGGCCAGCAACAGCGCTTCCCAGCGGCCAAAGGCACACAGAACCAGCGCGGCGGCGCTGACGACGCAGCCAAGCTGAAGTTGCCGGATCGAGGCCATGCGCGACAACATCGTCGGCCCCCAGAGGAAGAAGACCATCGATCCGAACGCATTGGCCGAGGACAATTGCCCCACGGCCTCGGGCGGCATGCCGGCCGCCGCAGTCAGGGGCATGCCCAGAAGCGGCAGCACCCGCCCCATCAGGGCGAGCACCGCCTGCACCAGCGTCACCACCGCGACGATCGGCAGCCAGGCCGGCGCGGCGCGGTCGGAGAGGCTGCTCACGCGAGGGCTCCCGAAACACTGGGGGCGATCAGATCACCCATTGGAAGCCGTCGATCTTGATGTCCTGCCCGGTGACGAAGCAGGGCTCGGACAAAGACAGGAAGGCCACCACATTCGCCACATCGGCGGGCGTCCCGGTGCGCTGAAGGGCGATGCCGCTGACCAGCTCGTCCTTGCGCGCGCGGATCAGATCGTTCGACCGCTCGGTCTCGATGATGCCGGGGCAGACGGCGTTGACCAGCACATGCGGCGCCATCTCCTTGGCCAGCGCCTTGGTCATGCCCAGAAGGCCGGCCTTCGCGGTGGTATAGGCGAATTTCGACACGGCCGAGGTCACCCCCCCGGTATGCGCATTGAGCGAGGACATCATCACGATGCGCCCGGCCTGTGCCTGCATCATCCCCGGCGCGACGGCACGGGTCCAGTTGAAACAGCCCTTCAGGTTGATGGCGATGGTGCGGTCGAAACTGTCCTCGGTGATCTCGCAGATGCCGTCGGTGTTCGACTTGCCGGCATTGTTGACGAGGATCGCGATCGGGCCGGTCTGGGCCTCGACCTCGGCGACAATCTCCTGCGCGCGGACGAAATCCGAGACATCGGCCACGAAGGTCCGGCAGCTGCGGCCCATGGCTTCGATCTCGGCCTTGGTATTGGCCAGATCCTCGGGGATCAGATCGACGAGGACGATGTCACAGCCCTGGCGGGCCAGCTCGTGCGCGCAGCCGCGGCCGATGCCGCGCCCCCCGCCGGTGACGATGGCAGTCTTGGTCATGGTAGAGCAGTCTCCGTGGTCTTCGTCGCGGGCGGGAACACCTGTCCCGCGAAATGGCAGGCGACCTGTTGGTCGCCCACGATCCGGTCGGCCGGATCTTCCTGCCGGCAGATCGGTTGCACATGCGGGCAGCGCCCCTGGAACCGGCAGCCCTGCGGCAGGTTCGAGGCATCCGCCGGTTCGCCCTTCAGCCAGAAATTCTCGGTGACACGAGGTCCGTTCACCTTGGGAATCGCGGCCAGAAGGGATTGCGTATAGGGGTGCTTGGGATGGTCCATCAGCTGATCGACCGGCCCCATCTCGACGATCCGGCCGAGATACATCACCGCCACGCGGTGACACATCAGCCGCACCACCGACAGGTCGTGCGAGATGAAGATATAGGTCAGATCGAACGTGTCGCGCAGATCGCGGAACAGCCGCAGCACCGTCGCCTGCACCGAGACATCCAGCCCCGCCGTCGGCTCGTCGAGGATCACCACCTCGGGGTTCAGCATCAGGATCCGGGCGAGCCCGACCCGCCGCTGCTGACCGCCGGAGATCTCGTGCGGGAACAGCTCGGCATGGCCGGCGGGCAGGCCGACCGAGGTCAGGATCTCGCGCACCTTGGCCAGCCGTTCGGCCCGGGGCAGCTTCGTGTGGATGATCAGCGGCTCTTCCAGCGACTTGCCGATCTTCCAGCGTGGATCGAGCGAGGCACCGGGGTCCTGATAGGCGTATTGCAACCGCCGGCGTAGCTCGCGCGCTTCGCGCGGGGAGCGTCCGGCGATCTCCTTGCCTTCGAAGACGATGGAGCCCGAAGTCGGCGCCTGAATGCCCATCAGCGTTTTGCCCAGCGTGGACTTGCCGCAGCCGGATTCGCCGACCAGCCCGAGGATCTCGCCCTCGGCCAGATCGAAACTCACCCCGTCCAGCGCGTTGATCGCACCGAGCTTGCGGGCGAAGGGGCCGCGGATCGGGAAGCGGACGGTCAGGTCCGTGACCTTGAGGATCGGGGCGTCGCTCATGCTTGGATCTCCTGCCGGGCCGGGGCGGGCTGGGTGGGGAACAGCGGATGGGCGCAGCGCACGACATGCGCGGGGCCCGCAAGATCGGGGGTCGGCCGGGTGCGGCAGGCCTCGGTCGCGCGGTCGCAGCGGGTCTGGAAGCGGCAACCCGGCGGCGGGGCGTAGAAGCTGGGCAGCTCGCCCGGAATGCCGGTCATGCCGCCGCCCCCTTCGGGCAGCGAAGCCAGCAGCCGCGCGGTATAGGGATGCGTCGGGCGGTTGAAGAACTCGGAGACCGGCGCTGCCTCCACGTCCTGACCTGCGTACATCACCGTGATCCGGTCGCAGATCTCGTAGGCCGAGCCGAGATCATGCGTCGTCAGCATCACCGCCACTCCGCGATCATTGGCAAGCCGCCGCAACAGCCCGAGGATCTGCGCCTGGATCGTCACATCCAGCGCCGTCGTCGGCTCGTCGGCGATGATCAGATCGGGCTCGGGCAGCAGGGCCATGGCGATCATCAGACGCTGCCGCTGCCCGCCCGAAACCTCGTGCGGATATTTGCGCAACAGCTGCTCGGGGCGGGGCAGTTGCACGAGGTTCAGCATCTCCAGCACCTTCTCGCGGTCGGCCTTGCGGCGCGCGCGCGGATAGGGCGTCAGCAGCGCGGGCATCCGGCTGGAAGCACCCTCGCGTCGGGGCGATTTCCATTTCATCAGCTCGTCGATCTGCTGGCCGATGGTGAACACCGGGTTCAGCGAGGTGAACGGATCCTGCGGGATGAAGGTCACTCGCCGCCCCCGGATCGCCTGCTGCTGCGCCGTCTGCGCCGGGTCCAGCATGTCGGTGCCGTCGAAGCGGATGCGGCCGCCCCGGATTTCCAGCGAATGGCGCGGCAGGATGCCGAGGATCGCGCTGGCCAGCGTAGTCTTGCCGCAGCCGGACTCGCCCACGAGGCCCATGATCTCGCCCCGTCGCATCACCATGTTGGCGCCGTCGAGGATATGGGCGAAGCTGCCCTTCCCGCGAAAGCCGAGCGAGAGGGAATCGACGGTGAGAAGCGGTTCGGTCATCGGCTTCCCTTTCTCAGTTTCGGGTCGAGGATGTCGCGCAGGCCGTCGCCCAGCAGGTTGAAGCCCATCACCACGAGGAAGATCGCAAGGCCGGGCGCGGCGGCGTACCACCAGGCGTCAGGCAGGAATTCCCGCGCCTCGGAGATGGTGCGGCCCCATTCCGGCGTCGGCGGCGGCGCCCCGAGGCCGAGGAACCCCAGCGCCGCGGCGGTGAGGATCGTGGCCCCCATGCCGATCGAGGTCCGCACGATGATCGCCGAGGCGGTGTTGGGCAGGATATGCATCACCATGACCCGCCAGTCCGAGGCCCCGAGCGCCTGTGCCGCCTCGACGAAGGTCTGCTTTTTCAGCGACTTGGTCTCGGCATAGACGAGGCGCGCCCAGAACGGCCAATAGGTCACCGACAGCGCGAGGATCACGTTCTCCACCGACGGCCCCAGCGTCTGGGCGATGGCGATGGCCAGCACGATCTGCGGCACGGCGAGGAAGATGTCCGAGGTCCGCATCAGGAAGCCGCCGGTGAAGCCGTCGTAATAGCCGGCGATCAGACCGATCGGCACGCCGATGGCGACGGCCACGCCCACCGCGATGACGGCGATGGTGATGGTGATCCGCGCGCCGAACAGCAGCCGCGAGAAAACATCGGCGCCCATCCGGTCGGTGCCGAACAGATGCTCGGCCGAGGGTGGCTGCAGGCGGTCAGCAAGGTGGAAGGCGGTGACGTCTTCAGGGTACGGCGCGATCCACGGGGCCAGCACCGCCACCACGATCAGGCCGAAGATCAACAGGGCCCCCAGCGCCGCCGCGCGGTCGGACATGAGGCGTTTGAGCGCGTTCATTTCAGGGTCCTCGGGTCGATGAAGGTATGGATGATGTCGACGAGGAGGTTCACGCCGATGAAGACGATGCCGACGATGATCGAGAAGCCGAGGATCGCCTTGGTGTCGGATTGCAGGATCGATTGCACGGCATAGGTGCCAAGGCCCGGCCAGTCGAACACCGCCTCGACGACCACGGCGCCGGCGAAGAGCGCGCCGAAGATCAGGCCGATCTGCGTCACGGTCGAGATCAGCGCGTTGCGCAGGACGTATTTCCAGATGATCAGCGGGGTCGGGAAGCCCATCGCGCGCTCATAGGTGACGTAGTTAGAGTTGATCACCTCCAAGACGCCCGCACGGGTGAAGCGCACCAGCGTCGCGGCGGCCGGCAGGGCCAGGGTAAACGCGGGCAGGATCATGTGATGCAACGTGTCGCGCAGGCTTTCCCAATCGCCCGACAGGATCGAGTCGATGACATAGAAGCCCGTGATCTCGTCGGGCCCCCAGCCGGACACTCGACCGTTCAATGGCATCCAGCCCAGACGGGTGGAGAAGAACATCTGCAGTTCCATCGCCAGCCAGAAGCTGGCCACGGCAAGGCCCGAGACCGAGAGCACCCGCAACACCTGATCGGTCAGCGAGTTTCGTCGCACGGCCGAGATCACCCCTGCCGGCACCCCCAGACCGATGGCGATGATCATCGCCGCGAAGGTCAGCTCCAGCGTCGCGGGCAGGCGGTGCATCAGATCGTCCGAGATGGCGCGACGGGTATAGAGGCTGCGCCCCATGTCGCCGGTCGCCAAATCGCCGATGTAGCGGCCGAACTGGACGTGCAGCGGCTGGTCAAGCCCCATCTCGGCCCGCAGGGCCTGGACCTGTGCCTCGGTCGCGTTCTCGCCGGCGACGATACGGGCGGGGTCGGTCGGGATCACGTTCGAGATGAAGAAAACGAGGAACACGAGGCCGAACAGCGTCGGGATGAACCAGACAAGGCGTGACAGGACAAGTTCCAGTCTGCGCATGGACAAGCTCCGATCGGGCTGGTGGGAAGGGAAGAAGAGAGGGCTGCGGGCGCCGCTCGGGAGCGGTGGCGACGCCCGCGCCGGTCAGCGCTGCCTTATTCGGCGTAGGCCCACCGCATGTCCTGGCCGTTGCCGACCGGGCAGAAGCGGATGTTCTTCACCGACGAGGCATAGGGCCCGAACCACTTGGTGTTGTAGATCCAGATCCCCGCCGCATCCTCGTAGACACGTTGCGTGGCCTCTTGATACAGGCGCTCGCGCTCGGCCTGATCGGTTTCGATCAGGGCTTGCTCCAGCCGCTCGTCGACATACTCGCTGTGATAGGACGACACGTTGCGCGTCGGCGCATAGCGCGAGCCATAAAGCTCGCCGATCCAGTTGTTGGGGTCGGCGTAATAGGTGCTCTTCCAGTAGGGCACCATGTCCGGCATCGTCTCAGGGTTTTGCATCGCGGTCGAAATCACCGGCCAGGGCGAGCTTTCGATCTCCACGTTGATCCCCAGCTGCGCGAGGCCGTTCTGCATCAGCGCCGCCGCCTGTTCGGTTTCCGAGAAGCCGGCAAGCGTGCCGATCTTCAGCGTGCGGATCTCCTCGCCCGGATGTTCGGCGCGGTAAGCATCGAGATATTCGCGCGCCTTCTCAAGGTCGTAGGTGTAGCCCGGCACGTCCGGCACGCCCCAGAGGTTGCCCGGCACGATGGTCGGGTTGCGGGCAACGGTGCCCTGCATGATCTGGTTGATGTAGCCGTCGTAATCGAAGGCATGCACCATCGCGAGGCGGAAGTTCAGGTCATTCAGCGGGGCCCGGCCGTTGTGCATGGCGAGGTGGAACACGCGCATCGATTCTTCTTCGTTGACGGTGACACCGTCTGCCTCGCGCAGGCGCTGGATCTGGTCAGGTGCCAGATAGCCGTCCAGGCCGTGGTAGTCGCCGCGCATCAGGCCTTGCAGACGGGTGTTGGTCTCCAAAACGGTGCGGAATTCGATCTCGTCGAAATACTTGTCGCCCCAACCGGCGAAGTGGTCGGCGAAGCGCTCGCCGATGAAGCCGCGGGCCGGATCGTAGCGGCTCAGCGTATAGGAACCGGTGCCGGCGATGTTCTCGATCAGGAAGGCCTGACCCCAATCGCCGTCGACCTCGTTCTCCTGCACCAGCGCCGAGTTGACGACATAGATGTCACCGACCAGCGAGGCGAAGATCGCCGAGGGTTCCTTCAGCGTGAAGGCGACGGTGTGGTCATCGACGGCCACGGTATTGCCCGGGTCGATCATCGGCAGGAACAGCGCGCCCGCACCCAGCCCCAGCTCCAGCATCCGCTCGACCGAATAGACCACATCATTCGCGGTCATCGGGGTGCCGTCATGGAACATCACGTCGTCGCGCAGATGGAAGGTCCAGGTGAGCCGGTCCTCGCTGACATCGTGGCTGGTGGCGAGCCAGGGGATTTGGCGCGGCGGGTTGTCGACCCAGCGGTAGAGACCATCGTAGAAGTTGAGGCGGGTGGCCACGCGGGCCACGTCGCCGACCGTATGCGGGTCGAGCGTGTCATAGGCCGAGTTGTTGGCATGGACATAGCGGCCGGTCGATCCGGTGTCGGCGCGCAGGATCGAGGGCACGACAAAGGCGCCCAGACCGGCGAGCGGGCCGATGGCCAGCATCTCGCGCCGGTTCAGGGTGCCGGGCTTCTTCGTATTGGTCATGGTCTTTCCTCTCTGTTGGGGTCAGCGGGAGTTGGGGGCCGGTCGAAGGCTCGACCGGGTCTTGGCATCGGGGTCGTGACGGGTTCAGGCCCGTTCTTTGGCGACCCAATCGACGATCTCGGCATGGGTGGCGAACCAGACGTCGCCCTTGGCCTTGGCCAGCGCGATCAGGTCGTCGAGGATCCACATCCGCGAGCGGTAGCCCGTGACATGCGGATGCATCGTCAGCTGGAAGATCCCGCCCTCGGCGTAAGCGGCCTCGAACTCACGGCGGAAGATGTCGAACACGGCCTCGGGCGGCGTATAGGGACGCAGGGCCGAGAAGCGGTTCATGTTGAAATAGACGGCGTCGTCGCGGATCCATTCGACCGGCAGCTCGATCACCCCGGTGTCGACGCCATCGAGCAGCAGCGTGTGGCAATCCACATCCGCCATCAGCGAGCTGTCATAGGTCAGCCCCATGTCGCGGGTGATCTCCAGCGTCGCATCCGAGAAATCCCACGACGGGGTACGGATGCCCACCGGACGCACGCCCGAGATCTTCTCCAGCACATCGGCCGAGCGCATCTGCAGGTCGCGCTCCACATCCGCCGGCAGGACCGAGTTGCGCTCATGGATCCAGCCGTGGATGCCGACCTCGTGCCCTTCGGTCGCGAACATGCGGGTCTCGTCGGGGTAAAGCTGGGCCACCACCGCCGGGACATAGAAGCTGGCCTTCACGTCATGGCGGCGGATCACCTCCATGATGCGGGGGATGCCCTGCCGGTTGCCGTATTGTCCCCGGCTCATCGCGCCGATCGACTGGCCGCCGTCGCGCAATTCATTGCTGTCATGGTCCACGTCGAAGGACAGGGCGACCGCACAGCGCGCGCCGCCAGGCCAGCTTTTGGGCTTCAGGCTTTCGCCCGCCCGCACCCGCTCGACCTTGCCGCGCCAGACGGCCTCGGGCCATTCCCAGGGGTTCTCGGAAATCGTCATGCTATGCTCCTCAGGGGAAGGGATGGCCGGTCACCGGCAGGACCTGCCCGGTGATGAAGCCGGCTTGGGCCGACGCGAAGAACGCGCAGGCGGCGGCGATGTCCTCGGGCTCGCCCAGACGGCGCATGGCGATGCCGTCGAGCATTCGCTTCTGGCCCTCCGCGCCATAACCGGCCCATTGGCGCTCATAGTCGGGCGAGGTGCGGAAGAAGCCGGGTGCGACCGAGTTCACGGTGATGCCGAAGGGCCCCAGCTCCAGCGCCATCTGGCGCGTCAGGCCGACAAGCCCGTGTTTGGCCGAGCAATAGGCCTGAATGCCGGTGAGGCTGGGTTTCAGCCCCGCGCCCGAGGAAATGGTGATGATCCGCCCCGACCGCCGGGCCTTCATCGCCGGGATCACCGCGCGCATCAGGTTCAGCGCCGACAGCACATTGCCCTCGTAAATCGACATCCACTCGGCGTCGGTGACCTCTTCCAGCGGCTTCGGCGACTGGCCGCGCACACCGCCGGCGGCATTGACCACGACATCGGGCGCAAGCGGACCGAAGCGGTCCGCCACCGCCGCCGCATCGCCGAGGTCGATCACCTCTGCCTCGACGCCCGGCGTGGCGGCGGCTAGCGCCTGCAGCTCATCGCCGAGGATATCGGCCGCGACCACGCGCGCCCCGGCCTTGGCGAATTCGCGGGTGATGGCGGCCCCCAGACCGCGCGCGGCTCCGGCGACCAGCACCGTCTGTCCGGTGAACTCGAAACGCATCATTCCGCGGCCTCCTTCATTTGCAGCGTGCGGGCGAGGCCCGGCACCTTGGCCTTCACCGCCTCGATGGCGGCCACCACGTCCGAGCCGTCGCCCTTGCGGGCCGAGGCCGGCATCGCGGCGATGCGGTCGAACACCTCCCGCTTGACGAAATGCCGCCAATGCACCGGCATCGCCGCCAGCGCCTGCGTCAGCGCGGCGTAATTGGCGTCGGTCCAGATCGCCTCGAAGGCCAGGCGGCTGGCGTTGTAGCTGTAGGTCTCGGCCGCGGGCGCGACATGGGCAGCGCGCAGGGCCTCGGTCGCTGCCTCGTCCAACTGCCCCTCGCGGTCGACCACCACGCCGTAATGCGCCGCCGCCGCCTCGGGCGTGACCGAGCCACGCAGCACGTCGCGCACCACCAGCGCGACCGGCCGGGCGAAGGGATCGCCATAGCCCGCGCCGCCGCCCGAGGTCAGGTTGAACACATCCCCCGGCCCCATCGTCACCACATCCGTGTTGCCGAGGTTGATCACCTCGCCCGCCGCCGTGACACGGGTGAACAGCGAAGGCGCGCCGGGCTCGCCGCCGGCGCCGCCCCAGGCGGCAAAGATCGTGCGGTCGCGGTTGCGGGCGGTGATCACGGTGTCGGGGGTGAAGACCTCGACCTCCAGCTCGGTCGCCATGCCGCCGCGCGCGGTACCGGCGCCGCCGCTGTCCGGCACGAGGCCATAGCGGCGGAACTTGATCGGCACCTCGACCTCGTTGATCTCGACGGGGGTGTTCTTCAGGAACGACGAGGTCGCCCCCGATCCATCCGTCCCGTCGCCCAGAGCCGAGCCCCCTGCCCCGCCCGTCACCGGGTCGATCGAGGCCATCGACAGCTGGCCGGTCGCCGCGTCGAAGGTCTTGACGTTGACGATGCCGCCGCCGCCGGCCGAGCCGACCGGGATGCGATCCGGTGCCGCGCCGTGGAAGGCGCCGATGGTCACACCCTGCAGCCGCCCGCAGGTCAGCGAGCGCATGCCGACCGCGGCCGGATATTGCGGGTTCAGCACGGTCCCTTCCGGCACGATGCAGGTCGCCGCGCGCAGGATGCCGCCGTTCAGCGGGATCGAGGGGTCAAGCGTATAGAGGCAGTAATTATAGCCGACCATCAGCAGGATATGCGTGGGATTGCCCCCGGTCGGCATGTTCAGCGCCGATTTCAGCTGCGGGTCCGAGCCGGTGAAATCCAGAATGACGCCATCGCCCCGGACCTTCAGCGTCAGCTCCAGCCGCACCGGCACGCCAGCGGGGCCGTCCTCGTCCAGATAATCGACGAAGCGGTAGTCGCCGTCCTTCAGCGTCGAAATCACCGCGCGGGCGCGGGCCTCGCCCATGTCGAGCAGATCCTCGATGCCGTCGCGCACCACGTCGACGCCGAACTTGCGGATCATCTCGTGCATCTTCGCCTCGCCGGTGTTCACCGCCGCGATCTGCGCGTTGAGGTCACCCCGGTTCTGCTCGGGCATGCGGACGTTCAGCATCATCGTCTCGACCAGCTGCTCGTTCATCACGCCGCGACTGACCAGCTTCGAGGGGCGGAAGCGGATGCCCTCCTGATGGACCTCGGTATTGGCCCGCGACAGCGAGGCCGGCACCGCGCCGCCCATGTCCGTGTTGTGGATATGGCCGACCGCGAAGGCGATGATCTCGCCCTCCCAGAAGATCGGCTTCCAGATGTGCATGTCCGGCGTATGCGAGCAGACGAAGCCCGAATAGGGATCGTTGGTGATGCAGATGTCGCCTTCCTCGTAGTCCGGGATCATCTCCAGCGCGCCCTTGTAATCAAGGCCGATGAACCAGGTCGCCCCCAGATCGCGCGGGCTGGCGAAGGTCATGCCCGAGGGCGCGACAAGGCCGGTGGTGAAATCCTCGGTCTCCTTGACGAAGGTCGAATGCGCGGTGCGGAACAGGGTGAAGGCCATGCTCTCGGCCACGGCCTGCGCGTGGTTCTCCAGCACTTTGAGGGTGACGGGATCAGTGCGCATGGGACGGCTCCGAAAGGGTCAGGATGAGGTTGCCGTGGGCGTCGACCAGACCCGAGAAGCCGGCCGGCACGATGGTGGTGGTGTCGTCCTGCGCGATCACGCAGGGGCTGACGAAGCGCGCACCGGGGGTCAGTTCGCTGCGGTGGAACAGCGGCACCCGGGCCTTCGCGCCATCGAGCCAGGCATCGAGCGAGGCCTTGGCCGTGACCTCGTGCGGGCGGGGTTCACTGCGCGGCAGGGTCGGTTTGGCGGAATGGCCGGTGACCACGAGGTTGATGGCGATGATCTGGATCGGTGCCGCGGGATCGGCATGGCCATAGAGGCGGCGATGCTCGGCATGGAAGGCCTCGTGCACCGCGTCCAGATTGCCCGCAGCCAGCGCGGCGGGGTCGATCGGCACCTCGATCTCGAAGCTCTGGCCGCGGTAGCGCATCTCGCCCGAGGCGTGGAACACCGGCGTGCCGGCATAATGCTGCTCGTCGCGGATCCAGTGACCGGCGCGGTCGGTCAGGCGGGCGATGGTCTCGGCGATGCGCGGGGCATTGGCGGGGACCAGATCGTAATAGGCGGTCTCGGTGAAATCGTTGCGCAGGTCGGCGGTCAGGCCCCCCAGCGCCGACAGAACCCCCGGCGAGGGCGGGACGATCACCCGCTTCATGCCCAGATCGCGGGCGAGGAAGCAGGCCATCATCGGGCCGCCGCCACCAAAGGCCAGCAGGCTGAACTCGCCGACATCGATGCCCCGGCGGGAGCACAGCTTCGACACTTCGCGGAACATGCCTGAGACGGCGATGCCGACGATACCCTCGGCGGTGCCCTCCAGCGTCGCGCCCAGTTTATCGGCGAGGGGCTGGATCACCTCCACCGCCTTCGCGCGATCGACCGAGACCATGCCGAAGCCCAGAGCCGACAGATCCAGAAGGCCCAGCGTGACGAAGGCGTCGGTGATCGTCGCCTGCGTGCCGCCCCGGCCATAGGCCGCCGGCCCCGGCGTCGAGCCCGCGCTGTCCGGCCCCACCGTCAGCATGCCTGCCGCGTCGATGCGGGCGATCGATCCGCCGCCCTCGCCGATCGAGGTGACCGAAACCGTCGGCACGAAGATCGGGAAATCGCCCACGCCCTCGTTCATGCCGTAACCGGGCTGGCCGCCGGTGATGATCGCCACATCCGCCGAGGTGCCGCCGATGTCGAGGCTGAGGACCTTGTCCTCACCCGCCTCGCGCGCCACGAAGGCCGCGCCCATCACCCCCGCCGCCGTGCCCGAGAGCAGCATCTCCACGCAGGCAGTCTTGCCGGTCTCGACGGACATGACGCCGCCGTTCGACTTGGTGATCATCGGCTCGGGTGCGACGCCGATGCCGGCCAGTGCCCCCTGCAGCGCGCCGAGATATTGCGACACGCGCGGCTGGACATAGCCATGGATCACCGCGGTCGAGGAGCGCTCGTATTCGCGGATGATCGGGCGCACCTCATGCGAGGTGAAGGCATGCAGCTCGGGCGCCATTTCGGCGATGAGGCGCTTGGCCTCGGCCTCGTGTGCCGGGTTGCGGTAGGAATGCAGGAACGAGATCACCACACCCTCGGCCCCGCGGCGCTTGGCGCCCTCGACCGCGGCGCGCAGGCTATCCTTGTCCAAGGGGCTGTCGACGCTGCCGTCAGCGAGCATCCGCTCGGCGACGCCGAACACCAGATCGCGGGTGACGAGGGGTTCGGGCCGGGCCGAGAGCAGGTGATAGGGGTCGGGCATCTTCAGCCGCGCCAGTTCCAGCACGTCGCAGAAGTTCTCGGTGGTGAACAGCGCCAGCCGGATGCCCTTGCGCATGATGATCGCGTTGATGCCGACCGTTGTGCCATGGGTGAAATAGGTGATGTCGGCGGGGGGGATGCCGAAGCGGTCTTCCAGCGCCTTGAGGCCGTCGATGACCTCCTGTCCCGGACGGTCGGGGGTGGTCAGAACCTTGACGGTGCCCATCTGGCCGGCCGTCTCGTCAAATGCGCAGAAATCGGCAAAAGTTCCGCCGATGTCGACGCCCACGCGATAACCCATCACGCGTCTCCCTGTGGTGTTTTGTCTGAGTGTTCCGGCGTTTGGCGATACCCCAGCCGGCTGCTGATGCGCTCGGCGCCTTCCAGCACTGCGGCCCGCATCTGGTCTCGCTGTGCCTCGTAGCGCGGCGTGACCGTGGCGATGTTGATCACCGCCACGACCCGGCCGTCGGCATTGCGGATCGGAGCGGCAATGCCAGCCCCACCCGCGGCGTATTCGTCGATGATCGTGCCGTAGCCATCGCGCCGGATCTTCTCCAGCGCGGCGAGGATCTCGGCCTTCGTGGTCAGGCTGATGGCGGTGAACGCCTTGATTTCAACACTGTCGAGATAGGCGTCGATGACGTCCGCGGGCTGGAAGGCCAAGAGCACGCGCCCCATCACCGTGGCATAGCCCAGGAAGAAGGCGTGATCGGCGGAATCGTAGCGGATCGGCTGCGTGCTGACCCGTTTGATCATCAGCCGGGCGTCCTGATTGTCCGAGCGGACACAGACAAAGACAGTCTCATCGACCCGGTCGCGCAGCTCCTCGACGATCGGCGTCGCCACCGAGACGAGGAAGCCCTCGAAGCCGCCGACCCAGCCGAAGCCCTGCCGCAGGGCCTCGACGATCGAATAGCGGTCGGCGCTGTCCTTCTTGACATAACCCCGCGCCACCAGCGTCGACAGCAACCCGTAGGCCGAGGATTTCGGGAAGCCCAACCGGACCACGAGTTCGTTCAGGCGGACCGGCTCGGTCTGGGCGGAAAGGAATTCCAGCACGTCGAGGACACGGGCGGCGGACTTGACTTGGTTGTTCATATATGTGAACCTTGTTCGCATCTATAACCAGATAACGAAACGGCGGCTCGACCTGTCAACACTCTTGTTGCGGTCTCGTGACAGCGCTGTCGGAGATTCCCGCAAGAGACCCTGTCGCGCCGAGGCGGATCGGATGACTGAGATCCGAGCGTGTGATCACACGTAATTATCAGATTTTGCAGCGGGAATTTTCAGGTTTGAAAATGAGGGCCTGCGCCGAGGTATGATGCACGCCCTCCGCTCTGCCACCGTGACGAATGACAAAAAAACTTCGCAGATGCACATTCAATGAGCGCATGAGTGTCGCGAATCGGTGCCGTTGGACCTCGCGCCCCGCGCGGACATGGGGCCGTGTCGCGGATTTTCCCGCTCCGAGGTCAGCTGCTGGCGGGCACGCGGACGTCCACCGCACAGCCGGATCGGCCAAACGGTAAGGCTAAGATGCGTTCAATGAGGCGTTGGGGCTGCAGCGGCGCGCCAGATTAATTCTGTTTGGCGCTTGAGGCGGCGGGTTGGACCGTTAATCGAGGTCCGCCATCGACGCGGATGCAAGCCTACCGATGAGCGCGGCATGTCCGGTGCGGAGGGCAACAATATCAAACGCTGATCAAGGCGAGCGCTTGACGAGATAGAGAAGGGCCGGGGCGCGAAGCCCCGGCCCGAGGCCGTTAGCGGAACAGCGACAGGATGCTCTGCGGCGCCTGGTTGGCGATCGACAGAGCCTGAATGCCCAGCTGCTGCTGCACCTGAAGCGCCTGCAGACGTGCCGAGGTCTCTTCCATGTCGGCATCGACCAGCGAACCGATACCCGACTTCATCGAGCTCATCAGGCTGTCGACATACTCGGCCTGGATCTCGATGCGGCCTTGAACCGAACCGAAGTCAGCGGCGGCGCTGACGGCGGTTTGGGTCAGACCCTCGATGCTGGCGAGAGCGGCTTTCGCGCCCTGCTCGGTCGAGACGTCGAGCTGCGACAGGATCTCCAGACCGCCACCAGCCGTGCCGCCGGTGTTCAGCGTCGAGGTGGTGGTGATGCCCGCCGAGGTGCCGTTGGTGATGGTGATCGCACCGCCCGAGACGGTCGCCGAGATGGCAATGCCGTCCTTCTCTGCCTGGAAGTTCAGCATGTTGGCCAGACCGTTGGCGATGTCGTTCACGGTGTCGCCGTCACGGGCAACGTAGCGAACGGTGCCGGTCACGCCGGTCAGACCGCCGATGGTGTAGCCGTCGCCAGCCAGAACCGCGTTACCCGCACGGGCGGCGGTACCGGTGTCACCAACGACCGTCATGGTGCCGGTCGCACCCGCGGCGATGGCGCCAGCGCCGGTGAAGGCGGTCGCGGCCAGATCGGTGCCGGTACCGGCAGCCGACGCCTGCGTGCCGAGGTCAGCCTTCGAGGCCGAGATCGACGAGGCCGACACGGTGCCGTTGGCGTCACGGTCCAGCGAGGCCAGAACGTCGACAGTGCCCGAACCCTTGATGCCCGCGCCGGTACCGGTGTTGCCGACGATATCGGCGACCGAAGCACCGCCTTCGCGGTTCGACAGCAGGTTCAGACCGTTGAACTGGGCCGAGCCCACGATGGTCGAGATCTGGTCACGCAGGGCGACGACGTCTTTCTGGATCTTGTCCCGATCGACGTTCGATTCCTGGGCGGAGACGATCTTGCCCTTGATTTCGGTCATCAGGTCGGTGACCTGCTCGGCGGCCGAACGGGCCACGGCGACGGTCGACGAGCCCAGGGCGAGCGAGTCCGAGATGCCCTTGAAGCCCTTCACGTCGGACTCCATGGTCTTGGAGATCGCCCAGACGGCCGAGTTCTGCTTGGCCGACGAGACCGATTTACCGGTCGAGATCTCGTTCTGGGTTTGTGCCATTCCGGCGTTGATGTTCTTCAAGGTCTGAAGAGCCACCATGGCGGTGTTGTTCGTGAGAATCGATGACATGGATTTTCCTGTCTGGGGTTTGAGCAAGCCGCCTTGCGACGGCGTCTAAGCCCCTTCTGGACCTGCGCCTGACCCGACATCGCGGAAGACGCGCCACCAATGGTGCCTTACCAACATCTTACGAAGGACTTAAGAAGTCGTTGACGCGCGCGCACATTTGGCAGCTGTCGGCAAAAATCCAATGATTGTTTCGACTTAGCATGGTCAGTTGCCCAAGGAACGGGCGAATCGCCACAACCGAATCGGCGAATCAGCCGGCCGACATTGCGGCTTCGAAACGGGGCGCCACGTCCTGCCGCCAGAACTCTGTATCCTCGCGCAGGACGGTCTGCGCGGCCTCGAATTCGCCGGCGACCATCGCCGTCCAGAACCCGCGCAGGGTGCCGACGATCTGCTCGATCCGCTGCTTGGTATGGTCGGTGTGCAGCAGCGCCGAGACGATGTAGAGGTGCCGGTATAGCGACAGGATCTGCCCCGCGAGGAAGCGGTTGCTCAACCGGCCGGCCAACCGGGTCCGATAGGCCAGCAAGCTGTTGGCAAATTCCAGTTTTCCCGAGGTGTCGATGCGGTCGATATCGGCCATCAGCTCGCGAAACAGGGCCTTGTCGCCATGGGTGCGGAAGTCATGCACCATCGCCTGATCCAGCCATTGCTTGGCCTCGTAGAGATCGACGATTTCCTTGGGCGTGTAGTTGGTGACGTAGAACCCTTGCCGGGGCTTGCTGATCAGCACCCCCTGCCCCTCCAGCTCGCGCGCGGCTTCGCGCACCGGTCCACGGCTGACACCGAAAGTGTTCGCCAGATGCACCTCATTGAGGCGCTGGCCCGGTTTCAGCTCTCCAGCCGCAATCAGATGCATCAGTTCACCACCGATGCTTTCCGACAGCCTGACGGACGACAATTGGATTCTTTCAATGGATGTCATGGTCCGTCTCACTTGAGCTCATTCCCGCAGCGCCGTCAATGAACTGCCTGAATCGTTCACTACAGTCAACTGTTGACAGTAAAATGACTCACTCCTAAGCTCCCCCTCATCCCGGACCGCGTGCCCGGGTTGAACGTGCAGTGTCAGGTTTTCCTCGCCCTTTCAGGTCCTCGACTACCGGTGGATCGCCGCCCTCCCCCCTCGGGAAGGCGACGGAGACTGGCGGCCTGATGATGCGCCTGACCCATGCGCCCTGCCGCAGGATTGATCCTGGGATCCGACAGAAGATCTCAGGCGACCAACATGGAGACGACAGAATGAAGAGACGCGATTTCAACACCCTGCTGCTGTCGGGGCTGGCGGTTGGGGCCACCGGGCTGCCCAATCCGTGGAACGACGGCATGGCCTATGCCCAGACCGAGGGCGGCGGGCTCACTGCGCTGCTGACGCCCGAGCCGCCGATGCTGGTGTTGCCGCTGAACCAGCAGCAGCCGACCATCGTCGCGGGCTCGAAGATCTACGAGGGTCTGTTGAACTTCGACTTCGATCTGAACCCGCTGCCGCAACTCGCGGCCAGCTGGGAGGTCTCGGACGACGGCCTGACCTATACCTTCCACCTGCAGCGCAACGTGAAATGGCACGATGGCGAGCCCTTCACCGCCGAGGACGTGGTGTTCTCGTGTCAGGTGATGCTGATGGAGCTGCACCCCCGCGCCCGCGGCAATTTCGAGCGCTGCGAGAGCATCACCGCGCTGGACGAGCACACCGTGCAATTCGTGCTGCGCGAGCCCTTCGCGCCGTTCCTCAAGGCCTTCGAGGCCGGCTCGGCCCCGATCAGCCCCAAGCATATCTACGAGGGCACCGATTACGCCAACAACCCGGCCAACGACCATCCGATCGGCACCGGGCCCTTCATGTTCTCGGAATGGGTGCGCGGCTCGCATATCCATCTGGTCGCCAACCCCGATTATTACATCGAGGGTCAGCCCGGCCTGACCGAGATCTATTTCCGCATCGTCCCCGATGCCGCCTCGCGCTCGGTCGCGATGGAATCCGGCGAGGCGCAGATGTCGTGCTGGAACGATGTCGAGATGTTCGATGTCGAGCGTCTGGCCTCGCTGCCGCATCTGACCAAGACCAGTCAGGGCTACGAATTCTTCTCGCCGCTGCTGTGGTATGAACCCAACCTGCGCAAAGAACCCTTCAACGACCTGCGCTTCCGCAAGGCGATGATGCACCTTCTCGACAAGTCGTTCATCGTCGAGCGGATCATGTTCGGTCAGGCGAAGGCGGCGGTGGGTCCGCTGTGCTCGACCACCCCGTTCTTCGAGCCCGAGCTGCCGGTCTATGACACCGATGTCGATCAGGCGAAGGCGCTGCTCGATGAGATGGGGCTGACCCCGGACGCGAACGGCACCCGCGTGTCGATCAACTTCCTCGTCGTTCCGGCGGGCGAGATGTGGACCCGTCTGGCCGAATACTTCCGTCAGGCGATGGCCGCCGCCGGGATCGAGGTCACGCTGGTCTCGACCGATATGGCGGGCTGGGGACAGGCCGTGTCGAATTGGGATTTCGACATGACCAACAACCTGCTCTACCAGAACGCCGACCCGGCGCTCGGCGTGGCGCGGAGCTATATCAGCACCAACATCCGTCAGGGCGTGCTGTTCACCAACACCGAGGGCTACGAGAACCCCGAGGTCGACCGCCTGTTCGCCGAAGCCGCCGTCGCCATCGATCCGGCCGAGCGTCAGCGGCTCTATTCCGAGGTTCAGCAGATCCTCGTGGCGGAGCTGCCGGTGCTGTGGATGGCCGAACAGCAGTACCCGACGCTCTATGACAGCCGGCTGACCGACGTGATCGTCACCGGCACGGGCGTCAACGGCAACTTCGCGACGGCTCGCTACGCCTGATGAGTGCCGTGAAGAGCCTGGTCTCGAAGCTGACGGGGATCGCGTTCGCGATCCTCGTCATCGCCACCATCAACTTCGTGCTGGTCCATTCCGCACCGGGGGATCCGGCCCTGGTGATCGCCGGCCAATCGGGTGCCACCGATGCGGAATTCATCGAGCAGATCCGCCGCGACTATGGCCTCGATCAGCCGTGGTTCGTGCAATACACCAGCTACCTCACCAAGGTCGTGACGCTGGATCTGGGCTATTCCGTCCGCCAGCGCGCGGATGTGAGCGACCTGATCCTCGAACGCCTCGGGCCGACGTTGCTTCTGACCCTGTCGGCCTTTGGCCTGTCGCTGATCGGCGGCGTGTTCTTCGGCGCGCTGGCGGGCTTGCGGCAAGGGACGTGGAAGGATCTCGCCATCTCGTTGGCGGCGCTGATCCTCTATGCCACCCCGGTGTTCTGGTTCGGGCTGATGCTGGTTCTGGTGTTCTCCATCAACCTCGAATGGTTCCCGGCCTTCGGCTATGCCAACATCCGCGCCGCCAGCTTCACGCCGTGGCAGTACGCACTCGATGTGGCGCGTCATCTCGTGCTGCCCGCCGTCACGCTGGCCGCGATCTACATGGCCGTCTACACGCGGCTGATGCGCGCCTCGCTGATCGAGGTCAGCCACGAGGATCACGTCAAGACCGCCCGCGCCAAGGGCCTGACCGAGGGCCGCATCCTGCGCGGCCACATGCTGCGCAACGCCGCCGGCCCCGTCATCACCTTCGCCGGCCTGCAAGCCGGTGCGCTGATCGGCGGCGCAGTCGTGGTCGAGACCGTGTTCTCGTGGCCCGGCCTTGGCCGCCTGACCTTTGATTCCGTCACCGCGCGCGACTACCCGGTGCTCTTGGGCCTGTTTCTGGTCATGTCGATCCTCGTGATCGCCATCAACCTGCTCACGGACCTGATCCACCGCCTCGTCGATCCCCGGATCGGCGCGCGATAGGAGCCTCCCCATGCCTCAGTTCCTCAAGACCTTCCTGCGCCGCCCGGCCGGGGCGGTCGGCCTGACCCTGCTCGCGCTCGTCACGGCCATGGCGATCTTCGCCCCCTTGATCTACCCCGCCTCGCCCTGGGAGATGTCGGGGATTCCCTTCAGCCAACCCGGCGAGAACGGCATGCTGATGGGCGCCGACACGCTCGGCCGGGACATCGCCGCGGGTGTCGTCCATGGCGCGCGGATCTCGATCGTGATCGGCATCGCCTCGACCCTGACGGCGCTGCTGATCGGCGTCACGCTGGGCTGCGTCGCCGGTTACGCAGGCGGCGCCTTGGACAGCGCCATCGTCCGCTTCACCGAGATCTTCCAGACGATCCCCAACTTCGTGCTCGCGATCCTGCTGGTGGCGATCCTGACGCCGTCGATCGCGACGATCATTCTGGCGATCGGGCTGGTCAGCTGGCCGCCGCTGGCCCGCCTGACCCGCGCGCAGGTGCGCAGCGTCTCGACCCGCGAATTCGTGCAGGCCGCGCGCTGTCAGGGCCAATCCACCCTGTCGGTGGTGGTGCGCCATGTGCTGCCCAACGCCATCTCGCCGATCATCGTGCTGGGCGCGATGACCGTCGCCGCCGCGATCCTGATCGAGGCCGCTTTGTCCTTCATGGGCCTTGGCGATCCCAACTACATGAGCTGGGGCTACATGATCGGCGCCGGCCGCACCGTGATCCGTCAGGCCTGGTGGATGAGCGTCTTCCCCGGCCTTGCGATCCTGACCACCGTCATCGCCATCAACCTCGTCGGCGAGGCGCTGAACGATGCCCTGAACCCGAGGATCTCGCGCGCATGAGTGACGCCCTTCTGTCCATCGAAGACCTCGTGCTCGCGCTGCCCGAGGCCGCCGACCGTGCCCATGCCGTCGACCGCGTGAGCCTGTCGATCCAACCCAACGAGATCCTCTGCCTCGTCGGCGAAAGCGGCTCGGGCAAGTCGATGACCGCGCACGCGATCCTCGGCCTGCTGCCGCCGAAGGTCCGGGCGGCCGCGGGCAAGATCCGGTTCCGCGGCGAGGACGTGCTGGCCCTGTCCGAGAAGCAGCTGCGACGGCTGCGCGGCGGCGAGATCGCGATGATCTTTCAGGAGCCGATGACGGCACTGAACCCGCTGGCGCAGGTCGGACGGCAGGTGGCCGAGACGATCGAGACGCATGATCCCGGCCTTTCGGCCAGCGCCATCGACGCGCGGGTGCAGGAGCTGTTCACGCAGGTCGGCCTGCCGGACCCCAAGGCGCTGGCCAAGGCCTATCCGTTCCAGCTGTCGGGCGGCCAGCGCCAGCGGGTGATGATCGCCATCGCGCTGTCGAACAACCCGAAGCTTCTGATCGCGGACGAGCCGACCACGGCGCTCGATGTGACCACGCAGCGGCAGATCCTCGATCTGATCAAGTCGCTGCAGGAACAGCGTGGCATGGGGGTCTTGTTCATCACCCATGACATCGGCGTCGTCGCCGATATCGCCGACCGGGTCTGCGTCTTGCGTCATGGCAAGGTGGTGGAACAGGGCGCGGCCGCGCAGGTTCTGCACCACCCGCGCGAGGCCTATACCCGCACGCTCCTCGATGCCGTGCCGGGCCACGGATCGGCGGCGGCCACCCAGTCGGATGAAGAACCGCTGTTGCAGATCAAGGGCTTGCAGAAGACCTTCACCACCGGCTCCGGCCTGTTCGCGCCCAAGCGGACGGTCGTTGCGGCCAAGGGCATCGACCTCAGCATCGCGCGGGGCGACACGCTGGCGGTCGTGGGCGAAAGCGGCTCGGGCAAATCGACGCTCGCCCGCATGGTGCTGCGCCTGATCGAGCCCGATGGCGGCGAGGTGTTGTTCAACGGCACCGATGTGCGCGGGTTGAAACGCGAGGCGCTGCGGCAATTCCGGCGTCAGGCACAGATCGTGTTCCAGGACCCCTATGCCTCGCTCGATCCGCGGCTGAAGGTTGGCGAGAGCATCATGCGCGGCCCGATGGCCTTCGGCACTTCCCGCGCCGAGGCCCGCGCCTCGGCCGAAAAGTGGCTGGAGCGGGTGGGTCTGGGCAAGGCCGCGCTGGATCGGTTCCCGCATGAATTCTCGGGCGGGCAACGCCAGCGGATCTGCATCGCCCGCGCGCTGGCGCTGGACCCCAGCTTCCTGATCGCCGACGAGGCGGTCTCGGCGCTGGATGTCTCTGTGCAGGCGCAGGTGCTGGAACTCCTGTCCGAGCTGAAGGCCGAGATGGGGCTGACGATGCTGTTCATCACCCATGACCTGCGCGTCGCCCGCGAGATCGCCGACCGGATCGTCGTCATGCAACGCGGCGCGATCGTCGAGGAAGCTCGCGCCGCCGATCTCTTCGACGCCCCGCAATCCGACTACACGCGCCGCCTGCTGGAGGCGGTGCCGGGCCGCGATTTCTTCGCCGGCCGACAGATGCAAACGGCGGGCTGAGCGCCGCACCGGATACAAGGAACAGACCATGAGCAACGACCTCTGGCGCCTCAGCGCCGCCGATCTGGCACGCGGGATCGCCGCCGGCCATTTCACCAGCCTCGAAGCCACCGAGAGCGCGCTGGCCCGCATGGATGCCGTCAACCAGCCGCTGAACGCGGTGGTCGACACCCTGCATGACGATGCCCGCGCCGCCGCCCGGGCCGCCGATGCCACCCTCCGCAGGACCGGCCCGCTGGGTCCGCTGCACGGCGTGCCGGTGACGGTGAAGATCAACGCCGATTACGGCGGCCGCGCCACCACCAACGGCGTCGTCGCCTACAAGGACCACATCGCCCCCGAGGACGGCTCGGTCGTGCGCAACTTGAAGGCGGGCGGCGCGGTGATCATCGGCCGTACCAACACGCCCTGCTATTCGATGCGCGGCTTCACCAGCAACGATCTGCACGGCACGACGCTGAACCCGCATGACCCGGCGATCACCGCCGGTGGCTCGTCCGGCGGTGCCGGGGCGGCGACGGCTGCCGGCATCGGCGCGATGGGGCACGGGAACGACATCGGCGGCTCGGTCCGTCACCCGGCCTATTGCAACGGCATCTACGGCCTGCGCCCGACGGCGGGGTTGGCCCCGGCCTTCAACCCCAGCCAGGTGGCCGAGCGGCTGATCGTCTCGCAGATGGCCGCCGTGCAAGGCCCGCTCGCCCGGACGATGGAGGATATCCGCCTCGCCATGCAGGCGCTCTCGGCCCCCGATCCACGCGATATCTGGCAGATCCCGGTGAACGGCGAATACGACCCCGTGACCCATGCCCCCTGCCGCGTCGCGCTGCATGCCGAGACCGATGAGGGCCCGGTCGATCCCGCGGTCTCGGCCGCGATCCGTCAGGCCGGCGAGATGCTGACCGACGCCGGCTACGAGGTGGTCGAGGTCACGCCGCCGTCGCTGTGGGAGGCGATGGAATTCTGGCTGCTGTCCTTGGGCAACGAAATGCGCGCCGGCTTGGGCCTGCTGATGGAGGCTCATGGCGACTGGAAGATGAAACTGTCCTATCAGGTGCTGACGCAGGGCATCCCCGAGGTCGACACCCGCGACGGCTTCCTGAAGATGTACGCGAGGCGCTCGGAGCTGCTGCGCAAATGGCAGTTGTTCTTCCAGGACTATCCGCTGCTTCTGACCGCCGTGACCTGGACCAGGCCGATGCCGGCCGAACATGATGTGTCGGAGGGGCTGGATTACGACTGGTTCCGCCGCGCCACCGCGCCGATGAGCGGCACGCCGACGCTGGGACTTCCCGGCCTGTCGGTGCCGGTCGGCACGGTGCCGGGCGTGCCGATGGGGGTGCAACTGCTCGCCGGGCGCCATCAGGACCACCGTCTGCTGCAGGCCGGTGTGGCGCTGGAACGCGCGATCGGGCAGATCTTGCCGGTCGATCCGGTTCTGCCGACCTGAGACGCGACAGGAAGGGGATGACCATGGATCAGGACCAACGGGACTTCATCGCGGGCTCGCCCCTTCTGTTCATCGCGTCGCGCAACGCGGCGGGGCATCTCGATGTCTCGCCGCGCGGGGGACAGCCCTCGGTCCTGCGCATCGACGCCGAAGGCCGCTTGCTGCTGCCCGATTTCAAGGGCAACCGGCGGCTCGATACGTTGGGCAATGTGCTGGCCGATCCCGAGGTCGCGATCCTTGCGCTGCGCGAAGGTCAGGATCGTTTCGTGCGGGTCAACGCGCGGGCCGAGATCTCGACCGATCCGCGTGTCCTGCGCGCCTTCCCCGCCGACGAGACCCCGCCCCTGAGCGTGCTGGTCCTCGCCCCCAATCTTGTCGAGACCGTCGAGACCGAGGCCTTCCGCCGCGCCGGCTTCTGGATCGGGCCCGAGGGGCGCAAGCCGCCGATCGACGCGCTGGCGCTGCTGACGCAGGACCGCGCGCATTTCGACGCGCTCGGGCTGAGCCCGGTGATAAAGGACGCGGCCGAGGAACAGGGGCTGACCCGCGCCGGTTTGCGCGACAGCTATGGCACCTCGGGCCCGATCGTGCGCGAGAAGGTCGCGCGCGGGGTCGGCCCCGGCAGTCAGCAGCTCTTGGCCGATGTGCGCCTGTTGATCACCGCCCGGATGATGGACGGACGCCTGCGCATGGACCTGATCGCCGAGGGCAGCCCCGCGCTGTCCGAACACGGGACGGTCCTCCATCTGCCCCGACCGAGCGACATTCCGCTGGCGCCGGAGGGCGATATCGGCCTTCTGGCCGCCGCGCCGGGCCGGACGGATCTTCTGCGTCTGAACGGCACCTACCGTACCAGCAACCGCGACTTCGTCCTGTCGCCGCGCGAGGTCTATCTGCATTGCACGGCCTCGTTCTCGCGAGCGCGGATCTGGCAGCAGGCGGTGCCGCAAAGCTGGAGCGGCCGGCGCCGGTTCCTCTGCACCGCGATCACGGACGAGGGGCCCGCAGTGAAGTCCTTCACCCTGCGCCCCGATGACGAGGCCGGGCTGGGGCCGATCCTGCCCGGGCAATATGTCTCGGTCTCGCTGCCCGCGGACCCGAGCGGCCTGCCCCGGCGCCGAAGCTATTCGGTCTCGGGCCGGCCCGAGGAGGACAGCCTGCGCATCACCGTGCGCCGGATCGGCAAGGGCGGGCTGTCGGACGCCTTGCATGACGGCGTCCAGCCGGGCGACACCCTGCTTCTGGGCACGCCAGCCGGGCGCTTCGTGCTGGAGTCAAAGCCGGGGCGGCCCGTGGTGCTGGTCTCGGCGGGCGTGGGCATCACCCCCCTGCTGCCGATGCTCGAGGCCCTCGCCGCCGAAGGCCCGGACCGCGATGTCTGGTTCGTCCATGGCGCGCGCGACAGTGCAAACCATCTGTTCCGCGACGCCGTTGCGCCCTTCGCGGGGCCGCGTCTGCGCCTCGTCTCGGCCTATTCCCGGCCCCTGCCCGATGATCGCCCCGACCATGCCGCCCGCATCTCGGCGGCGATGCTCGCAACGTTGACAGAGCCGAGGGAGGCGGATTTCTACCTCTGCGGCCCGCTGGATTTCATGGCGGATCTCACCCGTGATCTGATCGCCCTCGGCGCCGATCCCGCCGCCGTGCGGTCCGAGGCGTTCGAGGCCCATGGCGGCGGTCCGCTGGCCGAGGCGATGGAGGCCCGGCCGCCCTGCACGGTGACTTTCGCGGCCTCGAAGAGGGCCGTGCGCTGGACTCCCGCGCGCGGCACGCTGCTGGATCTGGCCGTGTCCGAGGGGATCGAGGCGCCGCATTCCTGTCGCATGGGCGATTGCCAATCCTGTGCGCAGCGGATCGTCGCGGGTCGCGTGCTGCACCCGGCGATGGCGCCGGTGGATCTGGTGCAGGGACAGGCGCTGATGTGCCAAGCCCTGCCCGATGGGGATGTGACGATAGACTGCTGATCCGGGCGCGGGCTGATGACGGGGCTCAGGCGCCCGCGACAGCCTGCGCGACATAGGTGGCGATCATCGTGTCGAGATGCGCGCCGCCACCGTTCTTGAACAGCGTGATCTCTGCGGCCGAGCCCCGCCCGCAGCGCCCGGCCACGAGGTCATAGAGATCGCCCTGCACGTCGCTCTCACCGATCACCCCCGCGGCCATCGGGATCATCAGCTCGCCGATATGGCCGATCGTGCTGTCGCGGCTGTCGACGAACAGCCGACCCTTGGCGATCAGTGCATCATCGGCCTCGCGCATATCGGCCTTGTAGGCCCCGATCAGATCGACATGCGTGCCCGGCCGAACCCATTGACCCAGCACCACCGGCACCCGCGCCATCGTCGCCGTGGCGATGATATCCGCCGAGGCACAGGCCGCCGCCAGATCCGTCACCGGCTGGACGGGATAACCCTGCGCGTCCATCTCGGCCGCCAAGGCCTCGGCCTGTTCGGGCCGCCGGGTCCAGACCGAGACGCGCGACAGCCCCGGAAACGCCGCCCGATACGCCTTGACGAGGTTCCGCGCCAAGGTCCCGCCCCCAACGATGAGCAGGCTCTCGCTCTCGGGCCGGGCAAGCAGAAGCGCGCCCAGAACGGAGTCGCCGGCGGTCTTCAGCTCGGTGATCAGCCGCGCGTCGATCACGGCGCTGAGGCTGCCATGCTCGGGCTCGAACACCATCATCGCGCCCTGCACCGTGTCCTTGCCCGCCTGCGGATTGCGGTCGAAGACGGTCACCGCCTTTACCCCGTAGCCGAGGCCCGGAATATGCGCCGCGCGGGTCAGCAGGGTCTGGTCGGCGGGGCCATGGAACAGGTCACCCAACTGGGCGCGCGGGCGCTGATGGCCGGCACGAAGGGCGGCAATCGCACCCTCCCAGCTGACATGGTCGATGGCATCCTCGTAGCGCAGGAAGGCAGCAGACATGGGCAGGTCCCTTCGAGCAAGAGGTCAGGCGGCGGCGATGATCATCACTTCGACGCGGTAGTCGGGCGTGGCCAGCCGGGCCTCGCCACAAGCGCGCGTGGGCGGATTGGCCGGGTCGACCCAAGCGTCCCAGACCGCGTTCATCTCGGCGAAATCCGCCATGTCGGCCAGCCAGATCGTGGCGGACAGGATCTTCTCCTTCGCCGAACCAACCTCGGCCAACAGCCGCTCCACCTGCGCCAGCGCGTCCTTCGTCTGCTCGGTGACGCTGTCGCCGTGGCCGTGGCCCACCTGCCCCGCCAGATAGACGGTGTTGTTGTGGACGACGGCCTGGCTCATGCGCGGGCCGGGTTCGATGCGGGTGATGGTCATGGGAGGGTCCTTCGGATCGTTCGTGGCGATCCTATCGCGATTGCGATTTCTGTCAACTGTCGACACCTAGGGATGCAAAACGCACGACCGAAGCCGCGCGCCTGTCCCAACCCGTTTTACAGTTCACGCTCCGGCCAGCAGCGCCCGTGCCTTGTCGACGCTGATGTCGCCCGCGGCGACCAGCCCCTTGGCGATCCGGTCGACCTCGGCGCCCGAGGCTCCGGCGGTGATGGCGATGTTGCGGGCGTGCAGCGTCATGTGACCACGCTGGATCCCCTCGGTCGCCAAGGCCCGGATCGCCGCCATGTTCTGCGCCAGCCCGACCGCCGCCGTCACCTCGGCCAGTTCCGAGGCGCTCTCGACCTTCATCATCCGCAGCGCCGCTTGCGCCGAAGGATGCGTCCGCGTCGCCCCGCCGACGATCCCCAAAGCCATCGGCAACTCGATCGAGCCGATCAGGCGACCATCCGCGGCCAGTTCCCACCGGGTCAGCGAGGTATAGCGCCCGCCGCGCGCGGCATAGGCATGGGCCCCGGCCTCGATCGCACGCCAGTCATTGCCGGTGGCGACGACGACCGGATCGATGCCGTTCATGATGCCCTTGTTATGCGTCGCCGCGCGGTAGGGATCGACGATTGCCAGCGCGCAGGCCTCGACGATACCCTTGCACACCGCCGCGCCATCAAGGCTGTCGGTACCCAGCGTTTCCGGCCGCAGCTCGGCCCGCGCGCGGACCACGCGCAGGTCGGCGAGGTTCGACAGGATCCGCAGCCGGACCGTGCCGCCGGTGATCTTCTCGACCTCGGGAGCCAGCATCTCGGCCATGGTGTTGACGGTATTGGCCCCCATCGCATCACACACATCGACGAGGATATGCAGCACCAGCATCGGGCCGACGGGCGTGTCCTCGAAGATATGCACCTCCAGATCCCGGCAGCCGCCGCCGAGGCCGATCAGCACCTTGTCGCGCGAATTGGCCTTCTCGATCAGGGCCTCGCGATGCTCGAAGATCCCCTGCTTCGCGCCGAAGGGATCGCTCAGCCCCAGCACCTGGATCTGGGCGCGCATCACCGGACGGTCGGCGCGGGCGCGAAACCCGCCATCCTGCGCCACCAACTTCGCCATATACGAGGCGGCGGCGACGACCGAGGGTTCCTCGACCGCCATCGGCACGAGATATTCCTTGCCGTTCACGACGAAATTGGTGGCCACGCCGAGCGGCAATTCGAACGTGCCGACGACATTCTCGATCATGCCGTTGGCCATGGTCAGCGGCAGCGCACCGGCCCCCTGCAGGATCGCGTCATCGCTGTCCGCCAATCCGGCGGCACGGCAGACGGCGGCGCGGCGCTCGGCCGGTTCCAGGTTGCGCATGTTCTCGATCCGCGAGCGCACGCGAGGGGTCTGGGGCTTCGGTTCCATCGGCTCCTCCTTCTTTGCCCCGGTGCTAGCGCAGGTGGCGCGGGTCAATAAGGTACAGTTGACCCGGATAATCCGTCTTTGTACCCATGGCTGTGTCAGGACAATCAGGAAGGCCCCATGCGTTCCAGCAAGGCAGACCGCATCACCGAGACCCTTGCCGGCGACATCGCCTCGGGTGTCTTGAAGGCGGGACAGCGACTGCCCTCGATCCGGCGCGCGGCCGAGGATTTCGAGGTCTCGAAGAACACCATGGTCGAGGCCTATGACCGCCTCGCAGCGCGGGGGCTGGTGCAGGGGGTGCAGGGCTCGGGGTTCTTCGTGACGGAGACCGATGGGGGGGCGGTGCCCGATCTGCCGCAACCGCCACATATGATTGAAGCCTTCGATCAGGTCTCGTTGCTGAATGCGCAGCTCGATCAGGGATTGCAAGTTCGGATCGGCGACGGGCGCCCTCCCCTGTCGTGGATGCAGGATGCGCTGCCACAGAAGCTGTCGGGCAACTTCCTGCAACGGTTCGAGGGCGACCAGACGGCCTATGGCAGCGCCTACGGCAGCGCCGATCTGCGCGAGGTCATCCCCCAGAAGACCCGCCGCGCCGGGATGGCCATCGGCCCCGATCAGGTCGTCACCACCTTCGGCGCGAACCATGCGATGGACCTGATCATCCGCCGGTATTTGGAGCCGGGCGATACCGTTCTGGTCGATGAGCCGGGCTATTACCCGTTGTTTGCAAAGCTGAAATTGGCAAAGATCCAGCATGTCGGCGTGCGCCGCACCCCGAGTGGCCCGGATCTGGAACAGTTGCGCGGCCTGATCCGATTGCACCGGCCCAAACTGTTCTTCACCCAATCGCGGTGCCAGAATCCGACCGGCACGGCGATCGACCTGCCGAGCGCGCATGCCCTGCTCCAGCTGGCCGCGCACCATGGGATGCGGGTGATCGACAATGATCCTTTCGCGGACCTGCCGGACCAGCCCGGAACCCCGCTGGCGCTGCTCGATCAGTTCGAGCAGGTGATCGCGATCTCGACCTATTCGAAGCTTCTGTCCGCCAGCTTCCGCACCGGCTATCTGATCGCCGCGCCGCGCATCGCCCGGGAATTGGCCGAGCTGAAGTTGATCACCGTGGTCAACAGCTCGCGCTTCTCGGAGATGCTGACCTGCGAGATGATCACCAACCGCCGCTACCAGCGCCACCTGAAGAAAACCGCGCAACGGCTGGCCGAGCGCCGTGCCGATTTCAACGCCCGGGTCGGCACGATGGGGTTGAGTGTGGTGGCACCCGACGGCGGTGGTTTCTACACCTTCCTCCAGCTGCCGGAAGGCCATGACGAGGAACGGATCGCCCGACGCGCGCTGTCGAAGGGCATCTTCCTCGCGCCCGGTCGGGTCTTTCATGTGGGACAGGAACGCCGGCCTGCCGCGTTTCGGATCAATCTGACCCGTTCCGATGACCCGCGTTTCTACAGTTTCCTGAAGCGCGAACTGGCCTGAGAGACCCCCCAGAGCGCGTCAAACCCTTTATTTCTCGACGAAATCACTGCCGCAAGGATCGCGCCAAGCGTGCCCTCGGTACAGTGGCGCCAGTCCGGCGCCAACTGTACCTATCTTTCGCCCCTACGACCCCCTAGAACAGGCGCAACGGAGGAAACTGATGACTGTTGACACTTTTGCCACCACTGGCCTGCCGGACCTGCCCTCGCGGCCCGGGCCGCTGTCTGGGATCGTCGTGCTGGACATCACCCGCGTCGTCGCCGGCCCCTATTGCGCCATGCTGCTGGCCGACATGGGCGCCACTGTGATCAAGGTCGAGAACCCCTCGGACCCCGATTATGCCCGCGATTTCCCACCCTTCGCCGGCGAGGGCCGCAAGAGCGCGTTCTTCGGCCAGTACAACCGCAACAAATCCGGCATCACCCTGAACCTGAAGCACGACGAGGGGCGCGCGCTGCTTAAGGCGCTGGTGCGCAAGGCCCATGTGCTGATCGAGAATTTCCGCCCCGGCACGATGGAGAAGCTGGGCCTCGGCTACGAGGTCCTGCGGGCCGAGAATCCGGCGCTGGTCTATACCGCGATCAGCGGGTTCGGGCGGACCGGCCCCAATGCCTCGCGCCCGGCCTATGACAACACCGGGCAGGCGGCAGGCGGTCTGTGGTCGATGAACGGCTATGCCGACCGGCCGCCGGTCCGGGTGGGGACGATCATCGGCGATCTCTCGGCGTCGCTCTATGCCGCGCTGGGAACGGTTGCCGCACTGCGGGAAGCCGAGAAGACCGGGCAGGGTCAGGTCGTCGATGTCTCGCAACAGGACAGCGTCCTCAGCCTGACCGAGAACGCGGTCGTGCGCTACACGCTGGAGGACGACATCGCCTGCCCTCTGGGCAACGATCACCCCTTCGTGCGGCCCTATGGGCAGTTCCCCTGCAAGGACGGGCATGTCTTCTTCGGCGGCTATACCGACAAGTTCTGGCGTCTCTCCTGCGAGATCTTCGGCACGCCGGAGCTGGCCACCGACCCTGAGATCGACACGATGGACAAGCGGTTCGACGAGGCCGTCTATCAATCGCGCATTCTGCCGATCCTTGACCAATGGTTCCTGCCCCACACCAAGGCGGAGCTTGAAGAGATGGCCGGGGATCGGGTGCCCCTGACGGCGGTCAAGACCATCGCCGAGGTGGTCGAGGACCCGCATATCGCCGCGCGCGAGATGATCGTCGAGGTCCCGGTCGGCGCGCAGCCGGTGCGGATGTTCGGCAATCCGGTGAAGCTGTCGGCGCAGGCCGCGGCACCGATGCAGGGCGCGCCGGACACCGGGGCGAACAATGCGCAGGTCTATGCTCAGCTGCTGGGGCTCTCGTCCGAGGATCTGGCCCGGCTGACGCAGGCGGGGGTGTTGTGAGATGACCATCCGCTACGAGACGCAGGGCAAGGTCGCGGTGATCACCCTCGACCGGCCCGAGAAGCTGAACGCCATGTCGCTGGCGATGTATGACGGGCTTGGCGCGGCCTATGTCCGAGCGCGCGACGACGACGCGGTCCATGCCGTGGTGCTGACCGGCGCGGGCGAGCGGGCATTTTCAGTCGGCGCGGACCTGACGGAATCGATCCCCGCGCTGGCCGAGGATCGGTTCGACATCAGCGAATGGGACGCGGCGCATGCCAAGGGGATCGAGCTCTACAAGCCGGTGATCGCGGCGGTGCGCGGCGCCTGTATTGGCGGGGGCATGGAGTTCATGCTGTCGACCGACATCCGCATCGTCGCCGAGGACGCCGTGTTCCAGCTGCCCGAGCCCGAGCATGGTTTCGTCCCGGCCGGCGGCACGTTGGTGCGGCTGGTGCGGCAGGCCTCCTACGCCCATGCGATGCAGATCATGCTGATGGCCGAACGCCTCAGCGCGGCCGACCTCTACCGCATGGGCGTGGTGAACGAGGTTCTGCCATCAGATCAGGTGCTCGCTCGGGCCATGGCGGTCGCCGAGCGGATCGCCTCGCTGGGGCCGATCGCTGTTCAGGTGATCAAGGAAGCGGCGCTGGAGCTGCAGGCCGATCCGCTGGAGACGGCCTTCGCGCGCGAGGCCAAGCTGGGGCAACGCGCCTTCACTTGCGACGACGCCAAGGCCGGGCTGGCCCGCTTTGTCGAACGCGGTCGTCGCCGAAAGGGGGCGGAGGGCTGACCCCGCCCCCGTCGAGGCCTCAGCGATGCGCGAGGGTCAAGGCGCGGTCGAGGTCGTCATAGAGGTCATCCACCGTCTCCAGCCCGGTCGACAGCCGCAGCAGATCCGTCGGACAGGGCGAACCGGCCCCCTCGATGCTCGCGCGATGCTCGATCAGGCTCTCCACCCCACCAAGCGAGGTGGCGCGCTTGTAGATCTCCACCTGCGCGGCGGTGGCAATCGCCGCCCCCTCGCCGCCCCGCACGCGCACGGACAGCATATAGCCGAAGCCGTCCGTCATCTGCCGCGCGGCGACGTCATGGCCGGGGTGTTGCGGCAGGCCGGGATAGAGCACCTGCGCGACATGGGGATGGGCCTGCAGCCGCTCGGCCAGCGCCATGGCCGAGGCCGATTGCCGCTCTTGCCGCACGAACAGGGTCCGCATCCCGCGCATCAGCAGATAGGCCTCGAACGGGCCGAGAATGCCGCCCTGCCCGCGCCGTACCGTCTTGATCGCGTTCCAAAAATCGTCGTCCTGCCGGGCACAGAGCGCGCCCGCGACCACGTCGGAATGGCCGTTCAGCACCTTCGTCGCCGAGTGCATGACGATATCCGCGCCCAAGGTCAGCGGCGTGGTGTGCACCGGCGAGGCGCAGGTCGAATCCACCGCCAGACGGGCGCCGGCGGCATGGGCGATTTCGGCCGCGGCGGCGATGTCGGTGATGGTCCACAGCGGGTTAGACGGCGTCTCGATCCACACAAGCTTGGTCTTGCCCGGCTGCACCGCGGCACGCAGTGCGGACAGGTCATCGCTTTCCACGAAGGTCACTGACAGGCCCCAACGCGCGGCCTCGGTCATCAGCCAGTTGCGCAGGGCCCAGTACATCACCTTGGACGCGACGACATGATCGCCGGGTGACAGCGCCTGAAACACCGCCGTCGCCGCCGCCGAGCCCGAGCCGAACAGCAGCGCCCCGGCCTCGGCCTTTTCCAGCCGGGCCAAGACGGCCTCGCATTCGCGGGTCGTCTCGTTGTCCGGACGACCATAGACGAAGCCGTTGGAATAGCCGTTGTCGGGGTCGCGGATATAGGTCGTCGCAAGGTGCAGCGGCGGGACCACGCCCTTGGGCACAGGGTCGATCTTGCCCAGGGCCTGAGCGGCAGCGGTTTGCGGGGAGACGGTCGGTTTCATCGTTGGGGCACCTGAGAGGGAGGGATCACCGCGCCACAATGCCCCAAATCCCATGGCGCAAGTTGGCAAAATCTGTCACCAAGTGACGAATTTCGTCATTCTATTGGCCCGACGCGATGAAAAACGCCACTCTCGACGCCTTCGATCTGGCGCTTCTGCGCGAAGTGCAGGTCAACAACCAAACCCCCGCCCGCGTTCTGGCCGAACGTGTCGGCCTGTCGCAAAGCGCCGTGCTGCGACGCCTGCGCCGGTTGCGGGCCGAAGGGGTGATCAAGGCGGATGTCTCCATCATCGACACCAAGGTGCTGGGCGTGCCGGTGTCGATCCATGTGCTGGTGTCGATCGAGCATGGCTCGCGCACCTCGGCGCAATTCTCCAACCGGCTGCGGGGCCGGCCCGAGGTTCAACAGGCCTCGTATGTCACCGGCGACGCGGATTTCGTCATCCATCTGCAGGTCGAAAGCATGGAGGCCTATGCCAATTTCGCGCGCGAGGTGTTCCACGACAGCCCCGAGGTCGTCGAATACCACACCTATGTCGAGATGCGCGAAGTGGTCGGCACCGGGAGCAGGCGATGACCTATCCGACTTACGACCAGACCCCCGTCGGCCGCTTCGAGAATGCCGAGGATCTGATGCCCCTGCTCTCGCCCGAGAACGCGGATGGATGGTACCTCTATACCCCGCGCGCCGGCCGACCGATGCGGTTTCACCGGCACGACGGGAGTGTGATCGAACCCGGCCGCTTCCTGACCGACCTTGGCACGATCCCCAAGATCTTCCGCATCGGCAGGTTGATGCAGCCCGACAGCTATCCCGCCGTCGCACTGCTGCATGACTGGATCGTCCGGCAACAGAACTGCCGGACCGTGACGCGCGAGTTCGGCGACAGCATCCTGATCCAGCAAGAGGCGCTGAAGACCTGGATGGAAAGCCATCCGCAGGACCGCAGCCGGCTTGTCTTCCTTCTGACCCGGATCGGGCTGACCAGTGGCCGGTCCCGAGACGGGTGGGAGGTCGAATTCAACCCCTGCCCGCCCAGTCTGGAGACGCTGCTGGCTACCCAGAAAGACCTCAATCGCTGTCGCTTCTGGCGTCGGCGCTAAGGCCTCACGGGATGGTCTTGCCGGGGTTGAACAGCCCTTGCGGATCAAGCGCCTGCTTGATCGCGCGCATGGTCGCCAACCGGGGCTCGGCCCGGTACTTGGGCATGTAGGGCAGCTTGGCCTGGCCGATGCCATGCTCGGCGCTGAAAGACCCGCCCAAGGCCGCGACCCGGTCGAGGATCCGCGCGACCTGCGCCTCGACCGGCAGATCGCCCCAGTTCTGGCCCGCGCCCGCCGCCAGCGTGTAGTGCAAATTGCCGTCGCCGAGATGCGCGACGGTATAGACCTCGAACCCCAATGCGCGGGATTCGGCATCCGTTTCGGTCACGAACTCCGGGACCGCGGCCAAGGGCAGCGACATGTCGAACATGTAGGTGCCGTTCAGCGCGAAGATCGCCTCGGCCGCGCCTTCGCGCAGGGCCCAGAAAGCATCGCGCTGCGCCTCGGAGGCTGCGATCACCGCATCCTCGACAAGGCCGTCCTCCATCAGGCCTGCCAGCACCTCCATCACCAGCGCCTGCAGCCGGGGCGTGCCCTCGGCGTCGGGCGCGGCGTCGTCGGGGCGGGTCGAGGTCAGCTCCAGCAGGATGCCGGTCTCCACCGCCTCGGCAAACGGGCCGCGCTGGTGATGATGGGCGCAGATCTGTCGCATCATCGGCGCGGGCATGTATTCGAACGCTTCGACCAACCCGCCCGAGGCATCCTGCAGCCGGTTCAGCACAATCAGCGCCGAGGCCACGTCCGGCAGGGCCAAGAACGCCGTCGCGCGGGCGACAGGGGCCGGGAACAGCCGCAGGCAGGCGGCGGTGATGATGCCCAACGTCCCTTCGGCGCCGATCATCAGGTCGCGCAGGTCGTAGCCGGTGTTGTCCTTGCGCAGGCCCGACAGGTCGCTGACGATGCTGCCATCGGCCATCACTGCCTCGATCCCCAGACACAGGGCGCGGGCATTGCCGAAACGCAGAACATTGGAGCCGCCGGCATTCGTGGACAGGTTGCCGCCGATGGTGCAGCTGCCCCGCGCGCCGAACATCAAGGGATAGATCAGCCCCTCGGGCGCGATGGCCTCCTGCAGGTGTTGCAGCACGCAGCCGGCCTCGACCGTGACGCTACGGGCGACGGGATCGACCTTGCGGATGCGCTTCAGACGGTCGAGCGACAGCAGCACATGCGGCTTCGGCCCCAGCGGCACGCCCCCGCCCGCGACGCCGGTATTGCCGCCCTGCGGGGTGATTGCCACGCCCGCCGCGGCGCAAAGTTGGACGGCGGCAGCGACGGCCTCGGTGCTGTCGGGGCGCAGGACGGCCAGCGCCTCGCCGGAATAGGCGCCCGTCCAGTCGGTCAGATAGCGCGCGCAATCGGTGGGGTCGGTCAGCACCGCCTTGTCACCCAGCGCCGCGCGCAGGTCGGAAAGGAAGGTCGGGGTCATCGTAAGCTCCGGTCGTCAGGGATCAGCCGCGCCCCTCGCCCGGCGCACGGCCGGCAAGGAACACGGTCAGGATGGCCAAGGCCACGAAGCACGTCGAGACCCAGGATGAAAACAGGAAGAACGGATCGCCGCCTGTGGCCGAGAAGGCCTGCCGCGCCGTGTTCTCAAGGCTGCCGGAAAGGATGAAGGCGATGACGAAGGGCAGATGCGGGATGCGCAGACAGCGGAACAGATAGCCCAGCACGCCGAAGCCGAAGGCCGTCCACAAGGCGCCCAGACGCGGGTCCTGCACATAGATCGCCGTCAGCGTGACCAGCAGCACGACCGGCAGCAGGTAGCGGATCGGCACCCGGGACATGACGCCCATGGCCCGCATTAAGACACCGCCGATGGTCCAGTTCAGCAGGTTCCCCAGCGCCATCAGGGTGAAGATGCCGAAGGCGATCACCAGTTCGGGGTTCACCTGCGGATAGGTGAAGTTGAACACCCCCGGACCGGGGTTGAAGCCGCCGATGCTATCCGCCGCAAGGATCAGGAACACCGCCGCCGCATTGCCGGGAATGCCCAGTGACAGCACGGGGATCAGGTTCGCGCCACTGACGGCGCTGTTCGCGGCCTCGGTCGCAGCGATGCCTTCGGGCGCGCCGTCGCCGAAATCGGCCTGCTCGGGCGTCTTCTTCTTGGCGTGGACCTTGCGGCCCAGCGTGTAGCCCAGCGTCGCGGCGAGGGTCGAGCCGACGCCCGGCAGCGCGCCGATCACCGTGCCGATGAAGGACGAGCGCAGGATATGCGGCACGATCCGCCTCACGTCGCCGGGGCGCAGCCCATCCGGGCCGTCCGTCGCGGCCGCGATCGGGCCCTTGCCGGCCTTGGCCCCGCGCCAATGATCGTCGAGGGTCCAGAAGATCTCGCCCAAGATCAGCACGCCCAACACGGCCGAGACCATGGGGAAGCCGTGGCTCAAGGCATCGAGCCCCAGTGCAAGACGGGGGTGGAAATCCTGTCCCGTGGCGACCATCGAGGCCAGCATGCCGAGCGCGATGGCGATCAGACCTTTGCCGACGGAGCTGCCCATGACGGCAGCGATGAAGGTCAGGGACAACAGGATCAGCGCGGTCTTCTCGGGCAGGTCGAGGAAGCGTTCGACCAGCACGGCAAGGAAGGGCGCGCAGACAAACAGGGCGATGTCCGACAGCGTATCGCCGCTGACCGAGGACAGATGCGCCACCTTCAGCGCGCGTTTCGGCATGCCCCGTTTGGTCATCGGGTGGCCGTCCAGCGTGGTCATAAAGGCGTCGGGTGTGCCGGGGATGTTGAACAGGATGGCCGGGACCGCGCCGCCCACGGTCGCGCCCTTCATGATGCCGATCAGAAAGCCGAAGACCGGCAGCAGGGCCTCGGTCCGCACCCCGAAGATCGAGATCAGGATCGGCAGCGACACGGCCATGGCCATCGGCCCGGCCAGACCCGGCGTGGCGCCGACGGCGATGCCGGTCAGCAGGCCGAGGAACAGCATGGCGGGGGCGGCGGGAATGCCGAAGCCGCCCAGCGTGAACAGGTCGGGCCCGGTGAATACCGCGCCGATCCCCATCAGGATATAGTCCATCACAGGTCCCCGTTGGGCGGCAGAAGGAAGTCGTCGAAGGGCAGATCGTAGAGCATCGCCAGCACCAGCGCGCCGACGAAGCCGATGGCAAAGGCCCGCAGGGTGATCCGCCGCTCGGCCAGCGAGATCAGGCTGCCGACCATCAGCATGCCGCCGCCAACATAGCCGAGGTATTTCCACGGCAGGCTGGCACGCAGCGGCCGATAGCCCGTGTCGGTGAGCAGCCCCGCCACGGCGGGACCGATCCAGCGCATGGCCAGCAGGCTGACGAAGAAGATCACGAACACGATGAGCAGGAAGGACAGCTGGCCCTGCCCGAGGCTTGCACGCGGGCGCGCCGCCGCCTTCTTGCCCATCGATTCCACCATGAGGACGACGCCCGCCAGCGCCAGCAGCCCGAAGGCGACGCTGGGGCCCATCGCATCGCCGATCCGGTACTGACCCCGGATCCGCTCGACGATACCGCTGCCGGTATCGGCCGGCACCCAGACCAGCAGCGCCAGCAGCGCCACGACCAGCACGGCGAGGCCCAAGGCCACGTCGGCATTCACACGTCTCATGGCCTCGTCCTCCGCCGCTGCCGGGTCGTTCCGCCTTAGCGCACGCTGTCGATCAGCGCCGCCGAATCCTCGACCGCCCGCTGAAGATAGGCGTCCAGATCCGCGCCCGTCAGCACCGAAGCCCCGCCGAAGCTGCGGGTGATCAGCGCGCCGGCCTCGGTCTCAGGGTTCTGCACGACCGAGGCGATAGCCCCGGCCAGCGCCGCGCGGGCATCATCGGGGATGCCGGCGGGGGCCACGAACATGAAATAGCCGTCGAGGTAGAAGTTGCTGCCCAGATCGCGGATCGTCGGCGCATCGGGGCTGTCGACCAGAGGCGTCGGGATGCCGCTGGCGACGTTGACCATCTCGCCATTGCGCACCGCGCCGGCCTGTGCGCCCGCGACCCAGCCAAGGTCCAGATCGCCCGCGCGCAGGCCGTTCATGATCTCGGCCCCGCCTTGCACCTGCACGATGTTGAACTCGATGCCGGAGCCGAGGCTCAGGTGATAGGCCATGTCGGCCTGACGCTCGGTCGCGGCGCCCAGACGGATCGGGCGACCGGCTTCCTGCGCGGCCTGCACGGCGTCCCAGCTGGCGAAATCGCCGCCCGCCATGGCCACGAGGCCCAGCTGGAACGCGGCGGTGGTGGCGAGGGGGGTGAACTGATCGGCCTGAAGATCCGGGTTGCCGAGGCGCACGGCGTTATAGGCCAGCGTCTCGGTCACGATCATGCCGATCACGCTGCCATCGGCCGGGGCCGAGCGCAGCTCTTGCGCAAGATTGAGGCCGCTGTTGCCGGTCACCTGCTGCGGCAGCACGGTCCAGCCGGTCGCGTCCTCGATCCCCTGCGCGACGAGGCGGGCCTGCGTATCGGCGCCACCGCCGGCCGCGAAGCCGATCATCAGGGTGATGGGGCCCGGCGGGGTCCAGTCGGTGGATTGCGCCGTGGCGGGAAGGGTGAAGCAGGCGCCAGCCAGCAAAACGGCGGCGCAGGTCGGGATGGCTCGAATCATCAGTCTCCTCCTCTGATGCCCCTCAAAGTCGGAAAGGAAGGTGGAAAAGTCAACTTAATATTGTTGACTTCTCCACCTTTCTGCGCGACCTTCCGATCAAGGGAAGAGGAATATCCATGGCCAAAAGCGACATAGAATCGGCGATCGAGCTGCGTCTGCCATTGCCGCTGCTGGTGTTCCAGCTGCACAGCGCGCTCAACGCGCAGGCCCGAGCGTTGATCTCGAAGCGCGGCGATCTGAGCCTCGCCCAATGGCGGGTGCTGCGGCTCATCAGCCTCGATGTGGCGCATGCCAGCACGGGGATGCGCAAGCTACTGGGCATCGACAAGAGCCAATTCTCCAAGGAGATCGGCGCCATGGTCGCGCAGGGCTACATCCAGACCGCCCCCTACGAGGCCGACCGCCGCCAGCAGGTTCTGACCCTGACCGACAAGGGCCGCGCCGCCTATGCCGCCATCGCCCCCGCGCTGGATGCGCGGCAGGCGCATCTGATGGCCGCCCTGACCGACCAGCAGCGCGAGGTGATGTTCGAGGCCATCAAGGCCCTGTCGGACGCCGCCCAACGCCATGATTTCGACATTGACGAGGACCCGACCGCATGACCCGTACCCCCAATCTGCTGGTGATCCTGTCCGACCAGCATCAGGCGCAGGCGCTGTCCTGCGCCGGCCATCCCGTCGTGCGGACCCCGAACCTCGACGCGTTGGCCGAGCGTGGCACCCGCTTCACCGAGGCCTACACCCCCTCGCCCATCTGCGTCCCCGCCCGCGCCGCCTTCGCGACGGGGCGCTATTGCCACCAGATCCGCCTGTGGGACAACGCCATGCCCTATACCGGCCAGCCGCGCGGCTGGGGCCATGCGCTGCAGGACAAGGGCATCCGCGTCGAGTCGATCGGCAAGCTGCATTACCGGCAGATCGGCGACGACACCGGCTTCGACGTGCAGCACATCCCGATGCATGTGGTGGATGGCAAGGGCATGGTCTGGGGTTCGATCCGGCGTGAGGACGAGCGCGTCTACAAGCGCGAGGTCCGGATGATGGGCGACGTCGTCGGTCCCGGTGAGAGCAGCTACACGAAATACGACGCTGCCGTGACTCAGCGCACCTGCGACTGGCTGACTGAGGCGGAAGGCTCCGACGCGCCGTGGTGCCTCTATGTCGGGCTCGTCGCGCCGCACCACCCGCTGATCGCCCCGCCCGACTTCTACGAGATGTACCCGACCGACAAGCTCCCCGCCGACAAGATGCGTGGCCTGCCCCGGCACCCCTGGATCGACAAGACCTCGGCCGCGATGGTCGGAGAGGAAGGCTGGACCAGCGAGGAAGAGCGCCGCGTCGCCATCGCCGCCTATTACGGGCTGACCAGCTACATGGACGCCAATGTCGGCCGGATCGTCGCGGCGCTGAAGGCCAGCGGCCAGTTCGACAACACGACGATCATCTATTCCAGCGACCATGGTGAGAGCCTCGGCACCCGGAACCTCTGGGGCAAGATGACGATGTATGAGGAAAGCGCGAAGATCCCTCTGATCGTCGCCCCGGCGCCCTCGCTGGGGGCCTCGTTCCCGGCACTTTGTGCGACGCCGGCTAGCCTGCTGGATGTGTCCGAGACGATCCTTGACCATTTCGACGCGCCGCTGGAGGGCGAGCGTCCGGGCGGATCGCTCTATGACCTCGCCACGGCCCCGCTCGACAACCAACGCGCGGTGTTCAGTGAGTACCATGCAATCGGCGCGGTCTCGGGCGCGTTCATGCTGCGCAAGGGCCGCTGGAAGCTGATCCATTACGTCGGCTTCCCGCCCGAACTGTTCGATATCGAGGCCGACCCGGAAGAATCCGTGAACCGCGCCACGGACCCGTCCTGCGCTCAGGCCTTGGCCGAGATGCAGGCCGCCCTGCGCGCGATCTGCGACCCTGAAGCGGTCGATGCACAGGCCTTCGCCGATCAGGATGCGATGATCGCGGGCTATGGCGGGATCGCGGTTGCGGCCAATATCGGCGCGCCGTCCTCGACCCCGCCGCCGAAGCATTGAGGGGCGGCGCGCTTAGCCGAACATCGAATTCGGGATGAACAGCGCGATCTGCGGGAAGGCGATGATCAGCAGCAAGGTCACGATCATCGCCAGCAGGAACGGCGTCACGCCCGAAAACACGGTCCGCATCGCCACGTTTTCCGCCACCGAGCGGACGACGAAGACGTTGAGGCCCACGGGCGGGGTGATCATGCCCATCTCGATGACGATCACCGCGACGACGCCGAACCAGATCGGATCGAACCCCAGCGCAAGGATGATCGGGTAGTAGATCGGCACCGTGATCACCAGCATCGCCAGCCCGTCGAGGAACATCCCCAAGACGACGTAGCTGAGCAAGATCACCGCCAGCGTCCCGAACGGCCCCAGCCCCAGCCCCGTCAGACCCTCGCCCAGGACCGAGGGGATGCCGGTCAGTGCAAGGAACGGGTTCAGCACATTGGCGCCGACGACGATCATGTAGAGCATGGCCGAGGTCCGCACCGTCTCGCTCACCGCCTTGGCGAAACCTGTCAGCGACAGTGCCCGTGTTCCCAGCGCCAGCAGGGCGGTCAGGGCCGCGCCGATGCCCGAGGCTTCGACCGGGGTGAAGGCGCCGATATAGATGCCGCCGATCGACACCACGATCACGCTGATCAAGGGTGCAGCCGTCAGGAACAGGCGGATGCGTTGCGCGAAGGGTTTCGCCTCGCCCGCCGGGCCGGATTCAGGACGGCGCAGGGTGACGAGCCAGATCGCGGCGATGAACATCAGCATCATCAGCAGGCCCGGCAGGATACCCGCCATGAACAGGCGTCCGATCGATTCCTCGGTCAGGATCGCATAGAGAACGAAGCCCGTGGACGGCGGGATCAGGAAGCCCAAGGTGCCGCCCGCGGCGATGGCGCCGGTGGACAGGCCGTCGGCATAGCCGAGCCGCTTCATCTCGGGCAGCGCGACCTTGCCGATGGTGACGGCCGTGGCGACGGACGAGCCCGAAACCGCCGAGAAGGCCGCGCAGCCGATCACCGAGGCGGACGCCAGCCCGCCACGGAACCGGCCGACCCAGGCATGGGCCGCATCGTACAGCGCGCGGGAGAAGCCGGCTTCCGAGGCGATGTTGCCCAGAAGCACGAACATCGGCAGCACGATCAGGTTGTAGTTGGCGACCGAGGAATAGGTCTCGGTGAACAGGATCGCGCCCGCACGGCGCAGGCCCTCGACGACCCAGATGCCGAAGAAGCCGGTGATCAGCATGGCGAAGGCCACGGGGGTGCGCAGCAGCATCAGCGCGAACATCCCGCCCAAGGCGAGGATGCCGATGGTGAGGTCAGTCATTATCGGGCGCTCCCCCCAGAAGCAGGCCGAGGATCTGCGCGGCGAAGACCAGCGCACAGAGCCCCATGCCGATCAGGATCGCCGCATAGACCGGCCAGAGCGGCAGCTGCAGCATGTTAGTGACGTCGCCGTATTCGGCGGCCTCCCGGGTCTTGGCGAGGGCGCGCAGGCACAGATGGACCAGCACGGTGATCGACAGCACGCGGCTGAGGATGTCGCCGAACCAGCGGCCCCAGCGGCCGAGTGCGCGGTCCAGAAGATCGACGCTGACATGCGCGCCGCTGGCCGTGGCCTGCGGAAGCGCCAGCATCGCCAGCGCGACGGCGATGGTCTGGACGATCTCGTTCACGCCCATCAGCGGATTGCCGACGATGTAGCGCATCACCACGCCCGTCGCGATTACGCCGACCATGGCGACCAGACAGATCCCCGCGCCGAGGTTTAGAAGGAAAGGAACCTGGCCGGCGCGGGCCGACCAGGTCTTGAGCGTTGCGTTGCTCACAGGGATCACTCGCCGCGCAGGGCCGCGACATAGGCGCGGGCTTGGATGCCCGAGGCCTCGGCATCGGCGATGATCTGCTCGACGACCGGGGCCGAGGCCGCGTTGAAGCGCGCGGCTTCGTCGGGCGAGAGGGTGATCACGGTCTTGCCCTCGGTGCCCTCGAAGGCCGCGAGCGCACGCTCGGCCACGCCCAGCCATTGCGCGCTGCCCGACAGCGAGGCGGTGCGGCCGGCGTCCAGCACGGCGGACTGCGCCTCGTCCGAGAGGCCGTCAAACGTGTCGCGGTTCATGACCATGAAGAACAGCGAGATCGTCGTGTCCATGCCCATGGTGATCGAATTGGTGACCTCGGCCAGACGGAAGGCGCCGAGCGTCGTCGCGTCGATCATCGCGCCGTCGATGACGCCCGTCTGCATGGCGTTGTAGATCTCGGGCGCGGGCATCGACACCGGGTTCGCGCCCCAGGCCTGCACGATCAGTCCGGCATTGCGCGACGGCACGCGGATGTTGAGACCGGCGAGGTCATCAAGGCCGTGCAGCTCATGCGAGCCCATCAACAGCAGGTTCGGCGCGTTGTTCCACAGGCCGACCAGCTGCGCGCGGCGGTATTCCGGCGCCAGCATGTCGAGATGGTCGACGATCGACTGCGTGCCGGTTTCGGCGGTCAGCACGCCCGGCAGCTCGCCGAGCAGGGTCATCGGGAAGCTCGACGCGGTATAGCCCGGCAGCGAGAAGGCGATGTCCGCCACGCCGTCGAGCACACGGTTGTACTGCTCGGCCGGGCCCGGGCCCAATTCGCCGCCCATGTAGACATGGACCGTGGTGTCGCCGCCGGTCGCGTCCGAGATCGCCTGCGCGAAGGGCGCATAGACGGTGTCGACGATGAAGTGTCCGGGCGGCTGGAAATCCGCGAGTTTCAGCTCTTCGGCCAGCGCGCCCTGCGCGAGGCCGGTGACCAGAAGGGCGGCGGTGAGGGTGGTGATCTTGGCCATTTTTCTCTCCCGTGAAATGGCTGTGGTGTCCCGGCCCACCAGATTTGCGTCGAGGGGCCGGGAGGATGGCTGGGGCAGCGGTTTCAGGCCTCGCTGCCGGTTTCCTCCGGAACCTTGTCCTTCTTCCCGCCGGCGACCGAATAGGTGATCGGCATCTTCCGCGTGGCGAGGAATTCCTGCAGCGTCTCGCCGCGGAAGGCGGCATAGACCTCGGGGTTGGGCACGCCGAGCACGGCGGCCATCTTCTCGAGCATGAAGAAGCTGACGCCGCGGCGGATCATCTCGATCCATTTGCGGTTCTTGACGAGGTCGATCTCTTCCTCGGTCAGGCCGCGTTCAGCCGCGAGCGCGTCGAAATCCTCGCGGAAACGCTTGCGGTGCGCGGGCTTGATCAGGTCGTGCAGGAAGTCGTTCAGCCGGAAGTTCGCCTGACTGCGGGCATGGGTCAGCGGATAGGTGCCGGCGACCGTCTCGGCCCCGGCCAGCTCATGGCCCATGTGCGCGCGGTAGGCGGCCAGCTCGGCCTCGTCGGGGGCGGCGCCGTGATCCTCGAACACCAGCGTGGCGATATTGGTCACTGAGGGCGCGTAGGTCTGTTTGTGCACCAGCGTCACATCGTCCGACAGCGCGCCGCGCATGATCAGCCACATGATGACCTCGGCGCCCTCCATGCCGCCCTTGGCGACGTAATCGGCGAGCCGCATGTCGACCAAGGCCTGCGGGTTCGTCTCTAGCAGGTCGAGGAACTCGGCGTCCCAGTCCTCGTTGATGAAGCCCGCGCGCTCGCCATGCACCTGATGCGACAGGCCGCCGGTGGCCATGATCGCGACGTTCAGATCCTCGGGGTAGCTTTCGATCGCGCGGCGCAGCGACTTGCCCAGCTTCCACATCCGCTTGGCCGAGGGGATCGGCAGCTGCAGCAGCCCGCAATGCAGCGGCACGACCTTGCCCTGCCACGGGCCGTCGTCATCGCCCAGCATCGACAGCGGCGACAGGAAGCCGTGGTCGACCGGCTTGCCCTGGAAGAAGGACATGTCGAATTCATCCGCCGTCAGCGCCATGGCGATATGCTGCGACAGGCCGAGATGGCCCATGGCCGGGGCCACGTCGCGCGGGCCGCCGCCTTCGTCGGCCGGGTGGTATTCGCTGTCGATCCCCATCGAGAAGAACGGGTAATGATCAAAGAAGAACGAGGTGACGTGATCGTTGTAGATCAGGAACAGCACGTCGATCTTCTTGGCGTTGACCCAGTCGCGCACGACGTCGAAGCCTTCGAAGATCGGCGCCCAGGCCGGGTCGTGCCGTTTGCCGTTGTCCTTGGCGAAGCCGATGGTGGGGGAATGCGACGCGCCGATGCCGCCGATGATACGAGCCATGGGGGTTCCTCCTGTCCCAGCGGCCCGGGCGAGTGGCCGGGCCGGATGCAACGGGGATAGAGCCCTTCCATCAGTCGAACAATCGGCCTACGATGGTCGCAGCGTTCAGAATTTTGAACGACAGGAGATGCGATGCGCTGGAGCCTCGATGACGTGCCGGTCTATGTGGCCGTGGTGGAGCAGGGCGGCATGACCGGCGCGGCCGAGCTGCTGGGCCGGCCGAAATCCAGCGTCTCGACGGCGATCGCGCGGCTGGAGAAGGGCCTCGGCATCCGGCTGCTCGAGCGCAATTCCCGCAGCCAGCGCGTCACCGCCGAGGGCGAGACCTTCTACCGTCATGCGCAGCTGATCCTCGAACAGGCGCGCGAGGCGGATGCGACCGTCGCAGGCCTGCGCGCCGATCCGGCGGGGCGGTTGACCGTGGCTCTGCCGCCCGCCTTCTGCCAAGAGGTCGTGGCCCCGCGCCTGCACGCCTTCCGTCAGGCCTTTCCCAAGATCGATCTGCAGATCGTCATCACCAGCCACGGCGTCGACCTTCTGCGCGAGCAGGTGGACATGGCGGTCGTCGTTGGCCGGATGGTGGACAGCGACCTCGTGACCCGGGTGCTGATCGCGGGCGCGCTGACCTGCGTGGCCAGCCCCGCCTATCTGGCCGCAAACCCGGTGGACGAGGGGCTGGAGGGCCTGCGCCGCCATATCCAACTGTGCGAGACGCGCTATGGCATCAAACGCATGCCGGTGCATGTGGCGGGACAGGCGGCGGTGCTGGATCTGCAAACCGGCATCAGCCATGTGAACAATCCGCTGGTGGTCCGGGCGGCGGTGCTGAACGGGGCCGGTGTCGCCCCCCTGCCCCGCCATTACGTCCGCGACCAGATCCGCGAGGGCAGCCTGATCGAGGTGCAGCCCGAGGTGACGTTCGACATCGAGGCCTCGACCCTCTCCGCCGTCTATCTCAGCCGCCGCCTGATGTCGCCGCGCCTGCGTGCCTTCGTCGATTTCCTCGCCGAGGCCTGCCGTTGAGCCCTACCCGGCCGGACGAACAGCCCCCGCGGGCGCCGCGCCGCGCAAGCGGGCGATATCCTGCCGCAGTTGCTGGATGATCCGGGCCGTCTCGTCCACGCGTTTGCCCTGCCGGTCTTGGTAGACGGCGTTGCGCCGGCCTTCCTCGTAATCCGTCAGCAGCCCCTCCAGCATGGTGACCTGAAGCCGGAACCAAAGCGCGTTGTCTTCCTTTTGCGGCATGCTCTCCCCCGACCGCCGATGTCAGGCGACGAGCGTTCCATGCCCCTGCCCCGCTGGCCATTCCCGAAAACCGGGGAGGGCGGGTCACGGCGCCCCCGGCCCCAGCAGCCCCAGCTGCAGCGCCGCCCGCGCGGCATCGGCCCGGTTGCCCAGCCCCAGCTTGCGGTAGACGTCCTTGATGTACTGGTTGACCGTGTGTTCGGAGATCTGCAGCTGATAGGCGATCTCCACTGTCCGCGCCCCTTGGCCAAGGAACCCCAGTACCTGCGTCTCGCGCGGGGACAGATGCGCGGGCGGCAGGGAAATATGTGCCTCGGCCCGGTGCCGGGCGTCGCGCAGGGATCGGGCATGGGCCAGCAGGTTCTCGATCTTGAGGTGCAGCTGATCGAGGTCGATGGGCTTCACGAGGTAATCCGTCGCCCCTGCCCGCAACCCCTCAAGATGCGAATCCCGGTCCGACAGCGCGGTGAGGAACAGGAACGGCAGCGCCTCGGTCACGGTGCCGGCCGCGCGCAGGTCGCGCAGCCATTGCACGCCGGAGCGGCCCGGCAGCATCACGTCGCACAGCACCAGATCGGGCGGATGTCCGGCGGCAATCGCCTGCGCCAGCAGATCCTCGGCAGCCTCGGCATCGGCGGCATCGAGCGCGTGATAGCCGGCATTGGTCAGCTCTTCCGCCAGTTCCTCCCGCAGGGCGGCTTCGTCTTCAATGTACAGGATCGTGGCGCGCGGCGATGGAGGGGTCATACGCTTCCTTCGAAGGGCTGGGCAGGGAAAGGGTGAAATCGGTGCCGCGACCGATGTCCGAGCGCACGGCGATCTCGCCGCCATGCAGCCGGACGATCTGCGCCGCGAGGCTGAGACCCACCCCGAGGCCGGGGTGCCGATGCGCATTCGGCGCGCGGTAGAAACGCTCGAAGATCGCGGCCTGCGCCTCGGGTGGGATGCCGCAGCCGTGGTCGCTGACGGTGCACAGGATGCGGCCCTGCTTTAGGCGAGTGGTGACCTCCACCGGGTCCGTGGCCGCCGAGTATTTGATGGCGTTGGACAGCAGATTCAGCACGACCTGTTCCAGCAGCACCGCATCGCCGTCGACCAGCAGCGCCTCGCAGGAGAAGCGGCAGATCACCCGCCGGTCCGGATGCGCGGCCCGCGTCTGCGCCACGGCGACCGAGGCGACGGCGTTGAAGTCGATGCGGCTGTGATGCGCCTCGATCGCGCGCTGTTCGATCACCGCGGAATCGAGGAACCCGCCAATCAGCCGCTCCAGCCGCGCCGCGGCATCGAGGATCCGGACAAACCGCCGACGGGTCTCGGGCGCGAGGGCCTCGTCCGGGCTGCGGACCTGCCGCTGCGCCGTCAGGTGGATGACCGAAACCGAGGTGCGGAATTGATGCGCCACGGTGACCACGAAATTGCGGTAAACCTCCTTGGCGCGGGTCTCGACCTCCAGCGCCTCGCGCAGGGCCTCGGTGCGCTCGGCGATGGTTTGCTCCAACCCCAGCTGATAGGCTTGCAAGGCCTCGGCACTGCGCAAAAGCCGCCGCTTGTCCCGCAGCAGAAGAGACGCCAGCACCATCCCCGCCGCGAAGCCGCCGATCACCGCGACCCGCAGCAGCGTCGTCGCCCGCAACAACCGCTCCCGCAGGGCGATGCCGCGCCGGCGTTCGCTCAAATAGGTCGCCTGCGCCATGTCATGCGCCAGCGCGGCAATCTCGATGGCCCGGCCCCGTTGCGACGCGATAGTGGCGTCCCCATCCACCCGCAGGCTGTCCAATTCGGCCAGAAGCTGCACGCCGCGTTCAAGGCGCTCCTCCTCCCCGATCGAGGTCAGGAACGCCCGTTGCGGATTGTCGGACAGCAGAACGAAGCGGCTGTAGAGCAGTTCGAACTGCAGGGCCGTGGCATCGGGATCGTCACCAGAGGTCAGCAAGGAGAGGAAATGCAGGCTCTCCCGTTCGGCCTGTGTGGCGGCCCAGAGGTTGCTCTCGCCCATCTCGCGCTGAAGATCGTGGCGGATCGCGTCGAGCCACAGCAACGAGGCCATGGCCAGTCCGAGGAACAGCAGGATCGTGCCAACGGCAAAGAGCGATCCCCGCGTCCAGATCATAGCACCTCGATCAGTCGAATTTGCCAGATCCAGCGCTCGTCCATCAGCGGGTCCTGCAAGGCCGGCAGGCTGTCCCTTGGATAGACCAGCCACAACGGCCCCTTGTCGCGCACCCGCATCGGCACGCCGTTCGCCTCGCGCGCCAGTATGGGATCGAAGGTCCAGGCATCGCTCGCCGGGATCTCGATCACGAAATCATTGAGCGCGGTCAGGCGCAGGCGGCGCTGCGCCAAGGCGATGGGCGGCCCCGCGAAGGGCGAGAGAACATCGGCCAGCCGGGGCCCCCGGAACAGCTGCGGCCCCTCGGTCCAGGCGGTATGGGTGACGATGTCGTGCCACGGCAGCCGGGCAAGGGCCGCGTCGTCGAAGACATGGGACGTCCCGTCGGCCGCACGCAGGGTCAGCCGCGTGACGGGCTGGGCCGCCACCGCAGAGGGCAACAGGGCGCAGGCGAGTGCGGCCAGTGCAAACTGGCGCCGCGACACGATGCTGTGGCGCTGACTCACCATCCCAAAGCGCCTCCGTCCCATAAGGGAGAACGGTAGGCACAGCGGGCGCCGGTGTCAAAGTCTCCGCATTCCGGACGCTGGGCCCTTTTTCTGTCGCGCGCGTTGACGTCTGCTCTGCTCATTCCGTTCCGTCCTGAAGACCCCCGTGCCTGCGCCGCCGAGGGACACTCGCGGCGCAGGCCACATCGCCCTCGCATCGTGACGAGGACGACCGGGATCGGCGGTCCTAAATACGGACTTCGACAGGTTACACTTCACCGCCCACCTCGACCCAAAAGACCATCTGCGCCCCCTTCCCCGCCATTCCCCAATTCTGGGGAGCGCCAAAGAAGCAGGGGGTGCGGCACGATGGCCCGGCAGCACAGGCTGGCTCGACGCCCCGGCGCCAACGCGCCATGATCGACCCGATCAAGGCAGGAGCCGCCCTACAAGCGCCCCACCGAACACGAGGCCCGCATGGACCAGATCCGACGCAATCGACGCGATGTCGCTGTCCTTCTGTGGGCGGCGGGTGGCCTTGCCCTCGGGCTGGTGACATGGGCCTTTGACCTGCCGACCGCGCCTTCGGTGATCTGGACGCTGGGCGTGCTGCCGGCGTTGGTGGCCCTGACGGTCGAGATCCTGCGCAGCCTCGGCCGGGGCGAGGTGGGCCTCGACATCGTCGCGGCCCTGTCGATGAGCGCCGCACTGATCTTCGGCGAGCCCCTCGCCGCGGCGGTCGTGGCGGTGATGTATGCCGGCGGCACCTTCCTCGAGACCTTCGCCGAGGGCCGCGCGCGCCGCGAGATGCATGCCCTGCTCGCCCGTGTCCCGCGCATGGCCACCCGTCACCACGCCGGCGGGCTGGAGGATATTCCGCTGGAGGCCATCACCCCCGGCGACCGCCTGCTGATCCGGCAGGGTGACATGCTGCCGGTGGATGGAACACTGGCCTCGGACACGGGCTTCGTCGATGCCTCGGCGCTGACCGGCGAGTCGCTGCCCGTCAAGCTGACCCGCGGCGCCGAGGCGCTCAGTGGCAGCACCAACGCCGGCGCGGCCTTCGACCTGATCGCCACTCATCCGGCGGCGGACAGCACCTATGCCGGGATCGTCCGGCTGGTGGAACAGGCGCAGGCCTCGAAAGCGCCGATGTCCCGGCTGGCCGATCGCTGGTCGCTGGGCTTCCTGCTGGTCACGCTGGTCATCGCCGGCACCGCTTGGGCGCTGACCGGCGACCCTGTGCGCGCCGTCGCGGTGCTGGTCGTCGCCACACCCTGCCCGCTGATCCTTGCCGTGCCGGTGGCCTTGGTCGCCGGCCTGTCGCGCGCCGCCCATTTCGGCGTGCTGATCAAGGGCGCCGGTCCGTTGGAAACGATGGCGCGGGTGCGCAGTCTGATCCTCGACAAGACCGGCACCCTGACCGAGGGTACGCCCAAGATCACCGCCATCGACAGCGAGGACGGCACAGCTCCGAACGAGATCCTGCGCCTTGCGGCCGCGCTGGATCAGGCCTCGAAGCACCCGGTCGCGCAGGCCTTGGTCACCGCCGCGCAGGCCCGCGGGTTGAGCCTGCCTGTCCCGACCGAGGTCACCGAAAGCCCCGGTGACGGGGTCGAAGGCAAGGTCGATGGCCGCTGGATGCGCGTCGGCGGCGATGGCTTCGTCGGCGCCTCTTCCCTGCCCGAGGGTGACGCCGGGGCGGTGATCGTCGCGCTTTCGGTCGAAGGACAGCGGGCCGGGCGGCTGGTCATGGCCGATCCGTTGCGCGAAGGAACGCCCGAGATGCTGCGCGACCTGCGGAGCCAAGGCATTGCGCGGATCGTGCTGGCCACCGGCGACCGCGCCGACGTCGCCCGTCGCGTGACCGAGGGGCTGGCCCTCGATGCGCTGCGCAGCGGGCTGACGCCGGATCAGAAGGTGCTGACCGTTCTGTCCGAGCGCAAGAACGGCCCGGTGATGATGGTCGGCGACGGTGTGAACGACGCGCCGGCACTGGCCGCTGCCGATATCGGCGTGGCAATGGGCGCGCGCGGTGCGGCGGCCTCGGCCGAGGCGGCGGATGTGGTGCTGCTGGTCGACCGGCTCGACCGGCTGGCCACGGGGATGGAGATCGCCCGCGCCGCCCGCGCCATCGCCCTGCAAAGCGTGGTCGCCGGGATCGGCCTGTCGGTGCTGGGCATGCTGGCCGCCGCCGCCGGGTACCTCAACCCGGTGCAGGGCGCGTTGCTGCAAGAGGTCATCGACGTGGCCGTGATCCTCAACGCCCTGCGCGCGCTGCGTATTCGCCCCCGGTCCGTGCAGGGCTGAGAAACGGCCGCGTCAATAGACGGCGACCAAACGCCCCGCGAGTTCATGCACCGTGATCGGCGTCTCGTAGACCTCGGATAGGAACTCGGCCTGCATCAGCTCGGCGGGCGTACCATGCCGCAGCACCCGCCCGCCCTTCATCACCACGATCCGGTCGCAATGCGCCGCGGCCATGTTGATGTCATGCAGGACCACGACCACCGTCTTGCCCATCTGCCGCGCGGCGTCGCGCACGAGGGTGATGATCCGCACGGCATGGCTGATGTCGAGGTTGTTGAGCGGCTCGTCGAGCAGGATGCAATCCGTGTCCTGCGCCAGCACCATGGCGATATGCGCCCGCTGCCGCTGCCCGCCCGAGAGCTGGTCGAGGAACCGGTCGGCCAAGGGCTCCAACCCCAGCGTCGCCAGCGCGCGGGTGACCTGCGCGTGATCCTCGGGACCGGGATTGCCGCGGCTGTGCGGGTAGCGGCCGAAGCCTACGAGGTCGCGCACGGTCAGCCGCGCGGCCGTGTGGTTGTCCTGCCGCAAGAGCGCCAGCTTCTTCGCCACCTCCCGCCCGGAGGCGCGGCTCAGCTCCAGCCCCTGAAGCGTCACGCGGCCTGCGTCGGGCTTCTGCAACCGGCCCATCACCGACAGCAGGGTCGATTTGCCCGCGCCGTTGGGTCCGATGATCGCCGTGAGGCCGCCCTTGGGCAGCGACAGCGTGACCTCGGACAGGACGGCCACGCCGTCATATCGCCGCTCGACGGCATCGATCTCGATCATCGTGCCACTCCTCTGATGACCAGCAGGATGAAGACCAATCCCCCGGCGAATTCGACCACCACGGCCAGCGCCGTGTCGTAATGAAGGACCCGCTCCAGCAGCGTCTGCCCGCCGATCAGCGTGATCAGCGCGATCAGGGCCGAGGCGGGCAGCAGCACCGCATGCCGCCCGGTCGGCATCAGCAGATAGGCAAGGTTCGCGACCAGCAGCCCGAGGAAGGTCACCGGACCCACCAGCGCCGTCGACAGCGCGACCAGCACCGTCACCAGCACCAGCAGGCCATGCACCAGCCGCTCCTGCGGGACACCGAGGCCGATCGCCGCCTCACGCCCCAAGGCCAGCACATCAAGCTCCGGCACCAGCCGCCAGATCACCAGCGCCAGCCCGGCCACCAGCAGGGCCGAGAGGGTCAGCAGGCTTGGATCGACCGAGTTGAAGCTGGCGAACAGCCGGTCTTGCAGGACGGTGAAGCTGTCGGGATCAATGATGCGCTGCAGGAAGCCCGAGATCGAGCGGAACAGCGTCCCCAGCACGATCCCCACCAGCATCAACAGGTGCAGGTTGCGCGCGCGCGGCCCGAACATCCAGCGAAACAGCAGGAGAGCGAAGAGGATCATCGCCGCCAGCTCCAGCCCGAACATCAATCGGGGATCGAGGGTCGAGACTCTTCCCGCCCCCAGGCCGAAGACCATCCCCGTCTGGATCAGCACATAAAGCGCATCGAACCCCATGATCGAGGGCGTCAGGATCCGGTTCTGCGTCACCGTCTGGAACACGACCGTCGACAGAGCCACGGCAACGGCGACGACGGCCAGAGCGGCCAGCTTGCGGCCCCGGAAGGGCAACAGGAAATCCCAGCTGCCCCGCGCCTGCAGCAGCATGAAGGCGGCGGCGGCGGCGAGGGCCAGCACGACCAGCAGCGCCATCCGCCAGGCGATCTGGCGGTTGCGGATTTCAGGCGACATTGGCGCGCCTCCGGGTCAGCAGCCACAGGAAGGCGGCACTACCGACAATGCCCATGGTCAGGCCGATCGGCATCTCATAGGGCCGCACGACCAGCCGCCCGACGATATCGCAAGCCATGACCAGCGCGGCCCCGCTGAGGCACACCAGCGGCAAGGTGCGGCGCAGGTTGTCGCCCTTGAGCAAGCTCACCACATTGGGCACGACGAGGCCGAGGAAGGGCACGATCCCCACCGTAACGATCACCGCGGCACTCAGCAGCGCGACCAGCACCAGCCCCAAGGCCCGGATCGCCCGGTGATTGACCCCGAGGCCGATGGCCATGTCCCGGCCCAACCCGGCGACGGTGATCTGATCGGCAAACAGCGCCGTCACCAAGACCAGCCCGGCCACGATCCACAGCAATTCATAGCGGCCTTGCAGCACGACCGAAAAATCCCCCGTGCTCCAGGCGCCGAGGCTTTGCAGCATGTCGGTGCGATAGGCGATGAAGGTGGTGACCGCGCCGATCACGCCCGACAGCAGCAACCCGATCAGCGGCACCATCAAGGCCGAGCGTTGCGGCACCGCGCGCAGGACCAGCAGGAACAGCGCCGTCCCGGCAAGGCCGAAGGCGGCTGCGACGGCCATCCGCGCGGGCAAGGGCAGACCGGGGGCCAGCAGCATCACCAGCAGGATGCCGAGGGACGCGGATTCAGTGGTGCCCACGGTCGAGGGCTCGACGAAGCGGTTGCGGACCAGCACCTGCAGCACCAGCCCGGCCAGCGCCAGTCCGGCCCCGGCCAAGGCCAGCGCCAAGGTGCGCGGCAGGCGCGAGGTGAACAGCACCTCGGTCGCGGGCCCTGAGCCACCCTCGGCCCAGATCAGCGAGGGGGAGACATGGCTGACGCCGACAAAGAGGCTGGCAACCCCCATCGCCAGCGTGAGCAGGACGGCAAACGGAAACAGCAGCCGGGCGACGGGGCCCGGCTGCAGGAGGGAGGCGTGACGCGGCCTTGGCGATCGTGGCTGGGGCAAGGGTGCTTTCCGTCAGTCCCGTGCGGCGGCCAGGGCTTCGCGCAGCTGGGCAACGCTGGATTGCAGTGCCTGCACACCGCCGCCGATCAGGTACCAGGCCTGCGAGTCAAGGTAGACGACCTGACCCTGCTCCCACGCGGTCGTGCCTTGGACCAGCGGGTTGTCGAGGTATTCGGCCGCCGATTGACCCTCGCGCCCGATGGCCGCATCGCGGTCGACGACGAACAGCCAGTCGGGGTTGGTCTCGCGGATGAACTCGAACGAGATCGCCTGACCGTGGGTGCCGGTATCGAGACCCTCAGCCGCCGGGGCGAAGCCGTAATCGTCATAGACGACGGCAAAGCGCGAGCCCGGACCATGCGCGCTCATGCGCCCGCCGGTGGTCAGGATGACCAGCACCCGGCCCGCATCGGCGGCCTCGTCCTTCAGCGCGGCGACATTGGCCTGCAGCTCGGCGCCCAGGGTTTCGGCTTCGGCCTCGCGTCCGAAGATACCGCCGAGGAGGTGCAGGTTGGCGACGACGTTGTCGATATAGCCTTCGGTGCCGATCGTCAGGTCCAGCGTCGGCGCCATGCCCGACAGCGCGCCGTATTGCGGAGCCGAGCGACCACCGACGAGGATCAGATCCGGCTCGGCCGCGTTCACCGCCTCGAAGTCGGGCTCGAACAGGGTGCCGATGGGGGCGGCGTATTGCGACAGGTAATCGGGCAAGGTCGCGCCCGGCGCACCGGCAACCGGCACACCCAAAGCGTCGAGGTTGTCGAGCGTCGCCATGTCATAGACCAGGACGGTTTCCGGCACGCCGTCGATCTCGGTCTCGCCTTGGGCATGGGTGACAGTGGTGGCGAAAGCCGGGGCGGCGATCAGGGCCAGCGCGGCGCCGAACAGGCTGGGACGCAGGAAGTCTTGGGCCATGGGGATAATCCTCTCAGGCAGGCAATCGTGAAAGATCAGAAGGTTGCGGTCAGGCCCAGCCACAGCCGGCGGCCTTCGCCGACGGTGTTGCTGTCCGTCGCGTCGACGATTTCGTCGAACACGTTGTAGACCGCCGCATTCAGGGTGACCGTGCTGTTCAGCGCATAGGAGCCGCCGAAATCCACGGTGGTGTAGGGATCATAGGCCCGACCTTCGACGCCGTTGATATAGACCGGCCGCCCGTTGGTGCCGATCCGCGCACCAGCGGCAATTTCCTCGCCGTGGTAGGTGGCCGAGGCCCAGAGCGACAGGTCACGGTCCATCGGCGCCCAGTCGACACGCAGCGTGGCACGGTGGCGCGGGGTGCGCTGCAGCGGGAAGCCCGCGTAATCGCCGGTGCGCTGCTCGCTGTCGGTGAAGGTATAGGTGCCGCGCAGCGACCAAGTGTCGTCGATCCGGTAAGACGCGGCCAGTTCCAGACCCTGCACCACTGCATCGTCGATGTTGAACGCCTGCCAGAGACAGCGATAGCCCGGATAGCCCGCAATCGCCGCCGCGTCGCAAGCCGCGCCGCCCAACGGGTCGATGATGTCGCCGGTATCCGGATTGACCAGCAGGCCGGTGTTCATGTTCGAGATCTTGTCCTCGAACTCGGTCCGGAAGGCGGTGGCGCTGAAGCTCAGCGGACCCTGTTCCCAGACACCGCCCAGCTCGAAGCTGGTGCTGGTCTCGGGCTGCAGATCGGGGTTCGGCGCGATCACCCCTGCCCCGCGCTGGGTCGGGTAATAATAGCCCGGCGCGACCAGACGGATGCCCGGCGCGGTGAAGCCGGTGGAGACGCCGCCCTTGATCGTCAGCGCGTCGGTCGCGTGCCACACACCGTACAGACGCGGGCTGATCTGGCCGCCGTAGATCGAGTGGTGGTCATAGCGCAGGCCGCCCGTCAGCGCGAAGCTGTCGGTCAGGCGCCATTCGTCTTCGGCGAAGACGGCCCATTGCTCGACCTGCATGTCCTGATCGGTGGTCGTATGGCCCCGGTCGGTCAGATCGGCCCGGCTGTACTGGAAGCCCGCCACGGTCCGATGCTCGCCGGCCAGCAGCCACGGCACGGTGATCTGGCCGTCCACGGTGGTGTTCGACAGGCGGGGGATCCGCTCGTTCAGCACGCGGACGCCGGTGCCCGTGGTCTCGGCATAGGTGTAGCGCGCCGATTCCTCGTGCTGGATCGTCAGCTGCGTCTCGATATCGCCGAAATGGCCGGTATGGCCCAAGGCGATGTAATCGCGGTCATTCTCGCGGTAGCTGCCGTCCGAGCCCGAGGCGACAGTGCTCCCCTCGCTGCCCTCGGCCGTCAGACGCGAGCGACCGGCCTCGAAGGTGAATTCATGGTCGTCGGTCGGCGTGAAGCTGAAGCGCACCCCAAGGTTGGTGTCCCGCGCGCCCTGAATACCGCCGAGCAGGCTGTCCTCGGACCGGTCATAGATCCGGCCCCAGATCTGCACGCCCAGACGGTCGGCGATCAGCGGGCCGCTGGCCTCAAACGACAGGGCGGCGGAATTGCCGAATTCGCTGTGCTCTTGCACCGTGCCCTCGGCGGTGACACTGCCCGACCAGGTCAGCGCGACGGGCCGGGTGATGACGTTGACCACGCCGCCCATCGCATCCGCGCCGTACAGCGAGGACATCGGCCCGCGCACGACCTCGATGCGTTCGATCATGTTGACCGGCGGGAAATGGCGCTGCTCGAAGCCCGAGCTGCCGTTGGGGCGCGATTCACGGGTCGAGACGCGGCGACCATCGATCAGCATCAGCGTATAGCTGCCGGGAAGGCCGCGGATCTGGATGTCCTGCTCGTTGGCGACACCGGTGGTGACAAGGCCCTGAACCTCACGCAGCGCGTCCGACAGGTCGCGGTACGCGCCCGTTTCCAGCTCCTCGCGCGAGATCACGGTGATCGAGGCCGGGGCATCGGCGATGTTCTGCTCCACGCCCGCCGCGGTGACCACGATGCGGCCCAGATCGACGGTGTCGTCCTCGGTGGTCTGGGCCATCAGCGCCGCGGGATAGGCGACCGCGAAGGCGGCGACGGCACAGCTGGCCTGCAATCCGATCCGCGTCGTCCGGCGCAGGTTGCGGGTCATAATGGCCGGCGTTGACCGTCGGGGCTGCGACATTGTCTTGTCTCTCACTTAAAGCTGACTATTTCTCTCAGCTATACGAGGGACAGACAGGCACAACCACGATGATTGAGAACGATTCCAAATTCAGGAAAGTGGAAACACCCGGCGAGGTCCGGTCGCGTGCGGCGCACCGGCCATGACACGGCTGGATCGCGCCCCGCACGACGCCATCGCGCAACCTGTTGACACAGCAGCGCAATCACGCGGAGACGGCGCGGCGGTGACGCTGACCCAGCTGCGCCTGCTGGTCGCGCTGGATGCCTTGCTGCGGGCGGGTTCCGTCTCGGGCGCTGCTGCCGAGCTGGAGATGTCCGTGCCAGCAGCCAGCCGCCTGCTGGCCCAGCTTCGCGCGCATTACGACGATCCGATCCTCGTGCGCGAGGGGCGGCGGATGGTCCCCTCGCCCTTGGCCGAGACCCTGCGGCGCCGTGTCGCGGCCCTCACCCGCGAGGCCCGGCTGCTGCTGACCGCCCGCGATGCCGACGCGGCGGCGCCGATTCCCTCAGCGGCCCCCTCGGCCCTGCTGCCCTTCCCCGACCGCGCGCGCCTGCCCCTTCGCACCGCCGATCCCAACCGGCTGGACGGCGAGCCCGACGCGGACAGCCTGTTGCGCCGCCTCGATGGCGTGGCGGACAGCGACCCGCCCCGGGTTCGGCTGGCCGCCCATGTCGCGCGTCTGTCGGGCACGCCCGGCCAAAGACGCCCCCTCAGCATGCCGCAAGCCGAGGACGCCTTCGGGATCATCCTGCGCGGCGAGGCCGACCCGGTGCAGGTCGGCGCCCTGCTGGCCAGTATCCAGCAGCGCGGCGTGGCGGGGCCCGAGCTGGCCGGACTGGTCGCCGCCGCCCGCGCGCAACGGCAAGGGCCGGGCTGGCAGGGGAATGCGCCGGGCCTCGATTGGCCGGTCTATCCCTCGCCCCGGCAGCGGCGCCCGACTTGGTTCCTTGCCGCCGCGAGACTGCTGGCCGACGCCGGCACGCCGGTCCTTCTGCATGGCTTCACGCCGCACGAGGGGCCGGTCTCTGCGCTGCTCGACGCGCTACAGATCCCGCAGGTCGATACCGAGGCCGAGGCGCTGGCCGCCCTGCAAACCGGCCGGATCGCCTATCTGCGGATCGAAGGCGCCGCGCCGCAACTGGCCGCGCTTGGCAATCTCTATGCCGTGCTGGGGATGCGGACTGTCGCGCAGATCGGCCTGCGCCTGCTGGACCCGCTGCGCTTCGGCGTGACCCTCGGCGGTGTGCCGTTCGGCGGTGGCGGCGGGTTGTTGACCTCGGCCCTGCAGCACCTGCGGGACGGGCGGTTGCTGACGGTCCTCAGCCAGCGCGACGTGGCACAGGCGACGCCGCACCGCTGGATGCCGCTGGCCCTGTCCGGCCCCGAGGGCGAGGTGATGACCCATGTGGCCCCCAGCCTTGACCATGCGCCCGAAGGCTTGCCCACCGGTTTCGGCCCCGGCGAGATGCTGACCGCGCTGTGGCAGGGGCGCGAGCGTGATCCGGCCATCACCGCGATCATCCGCGACAGCGCCGCGCTGGCGCTTCTGGCGCTGCAGCCGGGCCTCAATTTCGCCGACGCGCAGGCCGAGGCCGACCGGATGTGGACCGACCGCCGCCCCCTCGTCGCCGGCTGACACCTGTACCTCGTCGACGGACAGCCCTTGCGTTAAAGGCGCCGTCATGACCCTATGGTAGTCAGGCATGCGGAGGAGAAACGCAATGAGCGAGCCCCGCTACCCCACCCACGGCAGCGACCATCTGGACCTGATCCTCGCCACATCCGAGATCGGGATCTGGGAGCTGGACACCGCGACCGGCAAGGCGCTGCGCAATCGGCGCCATGACCAGATCTTCGGCCACGACGACTTCCTGCCGGAATGGAGCGCCGAGATCTTCTTCACCTATGTCCACGCGCCCGACCGTGAGAGGGTGAAGCAGCTGATGCTCGATGCGATCGAGAAGGGTGCGATCTGGTCCTTCGAGACGCGCATCCGCCGCGCCGATGGCGAGGATCGCTGGATAAACGCCAAGGGCACGCCGAAATTCGACGCGGCGGGCAAGGTGGTGCGGCTGGTCGGCCATGTCATCGACGTGACCGAAACCAAGGCCAACGAGGATCGGCTGCGCCTTCTGGCGCGGGAGCTCAATCACCGGGTCGGCAATTCCTTCGCGATCATGAGTTCGATGATCCGGCAGGCCAGCCGCAAGACCAGCAGTGTCGACGACCTCGCCAAGACCCTGCTGGCCCGGATCGAGGCCCTTGCCCGCGCCAATCGCGTCCTCGTCGCGCCCGAGGCCGAACGCGCGACCTTCCGGGAGATCCTGACGATGGAGCTGGCGGCCTTCGGTGGCTGGCAGGAGAGGGTGCGCATCCACGGGCCGGGCAATGTGCGCTTCTCGCCCGAGGCCTCGGAAGCGTTGACGCTCATCATCCACGAGCTGCTGACCAACGCCGTGAAATACGGCGCGCTGTCCGTTCCGGGCGGAACCGTCGAGGTGCAGGTATCCGGGCGCGAGCAGGATCAAACGCGGATCGACTGGATCGAGCGCGGCGGCCCGCCGGTGGCGCCCACGCGCCGGCCCGGCATCGGTTCGGCCGTGCTGCAAAGCGCGCTGCGCGGCGAGGGCCATGCCGAGTTGGATTTCCGGCCCGAGGGGCTGGTTTGTACCCTCACGCTCACGCATCGGCTGGAGCGCGAAAGCCCGCTGACGCCCTGAGGCCTCAGCGACAGAGCGGCAGTTCCAGCGGCTCCGGCGCCGGCAGCGATGCGCGCCATTGATCGATGATCGGCCGCAGCGTCTGACGCGTCCAGAATTGCGGCGCCTCGATCTCGCGCAGGCAGGCCGCGTTCCAATAGAGCCCGTTTTCAGCCAGATCTGCGCGGGTGCTGACGGCCTCGGCCACGGCGGTGATGTCACCGGATTCCGGGTAGATATACAGCGTGGTAGGATCGCCCTCGACCATCGCCATGATCTCGTCCGCGACATCCTCGGTCCAAGTGGTGCAACCATTGCTGCGCCCGCCCGCGTAATCGACCCGCTGGCCGTAGGGCACGAAACCCTCGTCATCGGCATGCGGGCTTTCGGGACTGCTGAACCGGCATTGCCAACGCAAGAACATGGCAACATGGCCGCCGATTTCACGTTCGCGCGCGTTGTCCGTCTCACCCATGCCGTCGAACAGCAGGAAGGTCCGCTCGAAGGGCACGCGCTCGCCGGCTTCGGTGTAGAAACCCTTGAACGAGGTGCGGGTCTCGGCCGTGAGATAGGCACCGCCCATCGTCAGGTTCGATCCCTCGGCATTGCTGAAATGCCGCGCGCATTCCCGGCCGTTGCGGAAATCGGCCTCGGGCAGGGTGCGCCCGCTGCCATAGCCCGAGGACACGGCGCGGAAGGTCTCGCTCTCCTCGCAGATGATGTAGAACCGATCGCCCGGCCCCCCGCCCGAGGCCGTGCTGGGCCGCGTCGCATCCATGGCGAGGTAACAGCCATTGCTCACGGCACTCTCGGCCACCTGTTCCTGATACAGCGCCCGCGCCCGCTCCAGCACCACCGGCGCGATCTGGCCGGTCCCGGTGCCGACATGCCGCGCCAGCCACGGCGGAAGATCCTCGGACGCAAGCGCGGGGATCGGGGCACAAAGGGCCAAAGCGAGGGCAGCAGCGGGACGGATCATCAGGCATTTCCTGCTCAGAAAGGTCTGGTCGGCGGGTCGGACTTGGGGCTCGACAGCTAACATAGCGCGATCCGTCCCAAGGGCACGGGTCAGTCGTTCGGGGTCAGCCGCTCCATGTAGAACAGGTCGGAGAGCGGGGTGCGCGGCGGCTCCTGCGTCAGCCGCGCCCACAGCCGCAGGCTGCGCCGCCCGGCACCGTCGTCCTCGGTCACGCGCCGGACGAGGCGTGCGGACGCGGCATCCTCCTCGGCGCCGCCGTGCTCTGCCATCATCGCCGGGGTCTCGGCGTCGTTCGGCAGGCCGAGGATGCAGGTCACCTGCTCACCCCCCTCTGGCAACGGACGGATACCCAGATACAGCAGCGCCGCCTCGCGTTCATAGATGCGGGCCACGCCGGACAGCACCATCTGCTCGAAATTGCCGGCCAGTTGCGGGGCGCGGGCGAAACGGTCGTCCAGCGGCTCGGTATCCGCGGTGATCTCCAGCACCATCGCCGTCGCAAGATCGAGGTAGCGCCCGGCGGGATCGACCACCGCCTGCTGCCAGCCGGTCGATTCCAGCGTGGCGCGGATCTCGCGCCCGTCGCGGCTGCGGTCGAAGCACAGCTCCGAGACATCGCGCATCGTTCCGGCCGATGCGGCCGACGCAACAGTCAGAAACACGCCCAGCAGGGGCAGGCCGAAAAGCGGGGCACGGGGAAAAAGGGTCATGAAAACTCCGTCGCAAAGACGCTCAGGGTGCCTCGGTTGCGACGGCAAGGCAAGGTTTTGCCGAGACGCCGCGCCGACCCCAGCGGCAGCGCAGAAATACATGCCGCAGCGCGGAACCAGCGGTCTGTTCGCACGTTAACCGCCTGTCCCACCCCGGATTGCTGCCCGGGCCGGATCACCCCGACATCATCCTGAAACCCGCTTCGGCAGGGTCACGGCAGATTTGTCTGCCGGGAGCACCCCTGCGCCCGTTCCCTTACCGAGAGCCCTGTCATGCGCGACCTCCCCGATTATCCCCGCAGCGTCGTCGCCCCGCTGAGCCTGCCGGGTCGGTCGGCCCGCGTCACCCGTTGCCTGCCGGTCCTGCTGGCCGGGGGCCGGGGGTCGCGTCTACACGAGCTGACGGATCGGCAGTGCAAACCCGCCCTGCCCTTCCTTGGCGGCGAAGGGCGGATCATCGACTTCATCATGGCCGCCGTCACCCGCGCCGGGTTCGAGCGCATGGTGCTGGCGACGCAATACCGTCCGCTGGAGCTGGCGATCCACCTCCGCCGGCATTGGTCGCGCCAATTCACACGAGGACTGACGGTCGCGGACGGAGGCACCCTGCGCGCGGATGGTTATCGCGGCACCGCCGATTGCCTGCGCGCCAATGCCCCGATGATCCAGACCATCGCGCCCAAGGAGATCATGGTCCTGTCGGGCGATCATGTGCTGGACATCGACCTTGCCGCCTTCCTTGAGGCGCATCGCCGAAGCGGCCTGCCCGTCAGCGTCGCCGCGACGCCGGTCCCGATGGCCGAGGCGAAGGGCTTCGGCATCTTCAGCCTCGACGCCAAAGGTCAAGTCACGGGCTTCGCCGAAAAGCCCGCGCACCCTGAGGCCATGCCGGGTGACGCCGACCGCGCGCTGGCCTCGATGGGGATCTACATCTTCGACCGCGACTGGATCACCACGGTGCTGGCGCGGGACAGCGGTGACGATTTCGGCCATGACATCCTGCCGATCGCCTTGACCGAAGGCGCGCTCGGCGTCTGGCAATTGCCCGATGCCGGCCCCGGACGCGCTGGATATTGGCGCGATGTCGGCACGCTGGACAGCTACCGGCTGACGCAGCTCGATTTCCTCGGCGCCACCCATCCGCCGGTGCCGCTGCCCCTGCCGATGGCCGCGCGTCTGCCCGAGGGTGAGGCGCTGTTGGCGCAGGGCTCGATCCTGCTGCCGGGCGCCAGCGCCGGGCGCGATTGCCAACTGCGCAACGCCATCGTCGCGCCGGGCGTGCGCCTGCCGGACGGTTTCCGCGCCGGGTTCGATCCGCATGAGGACAGCCGCTGGTTCCGCCGCAACTCGGCCGGCACGCTGCTGATCACGCCGGGCATGATGACCCGCTACCACCAGCTGCGCCGCGCGCCGATGGCCATGCCGCGCCGCCCCGGCCGCCCCAATCTGACCGCTGTCGCAACCCTCTGAACAGGGATTTCCCCCATGGACGGATCAAGGATGAACGACGCGCCGCGCATCGACCCGCGCGACGTGGTGATCGATGCCGAGCGCGCGCGCCCGGACCTGCTGGGCGCCCGCCCGGATGCCGAGGGCACCAATTTCGCGCTGTTCTCGGATCATGCCGAGAAGGTCGAACTCTGCCTCTTCGACGAGGCCGGCGAGACCGAGCTGAAGCGCCTCGAACTGCCCCGCGCCGAGGGGGGCATCTTCCACGGCTATTGCCCCGAGGTGGGACCCGGTCAGGCCTATGGCTACCGCGTGCACGGGCCCTTCGCACCGCAGGACGGCCATCGTTTCAACCCGAACAAGCTGCTGCTCGACCCCTATGCGATGGCGATGCGCGGCACGCTGAAATGGGATGACGCGCTCTATGGCTATCCGGTCGGCGGCTCGGATCTGGAGATGGACGGCCGCGATTCCGCGCCCTTCATGCCCAAGGCCGTCGTCGCCGATCCGGTCTTCGACTGGGAGGCCGACGCCGCCCCCCGCGTGCCCTGGTCGAAGACGATGATCTACGAGGCGCATGTGAAGGGCCTGACCATGCGCCATCCCGGCGTCGTCGAGGCCGATCGCGGCACCTTCAAGGCGCTGGCGTCCGAGCCGGTGATCGAGCATCTGCAACGGCTGGGCGTCACCACGATCGAGCTGCTGCCGATCCATTCCATGGTGCAGGACCGCCATCTGGTCGAGAAGGGCCTGCGCAATTACTGGGGCTACAACACGCTCGGCTTCTTCGCGCCGAACCGCACCTATCTCGCCTCCGAGGACGTGCGCGAGGTCCGAGCGGCGGTGAAACGTTTCCATGCCGCCGGGATCGAGGTGATCCTCGACGTGGTCTACAACCACACCGCCGAGGGCAACGAGCTGGGCACGACCCTGTCCTTCCGGGGCATCGACAACGCGAGCTATTACCTGCTGGCCGAGGATCGTCGCCACGGCTTCGACACCACCGGCACCGGCAACACCCTCAATGTCGCGCATCCGATGGTACTGCGGCTGGTGATGGACAGCCTTCGCTACTGGGTGGAGGCGATGCATGTCGACGGCTTCCGCTTCGATCTGGCCTCGACCCTGGGCCGCGAGCCGCAGGGGTTCGAGCGCGAGGGCGCCTTCTTCAATGCGATCCGTCAAGACCCGGTGCTGTCACAGGTCAAGCTGATCGCCGAGCCCTGGGATATCGGCGAGGGCGGCTATCAGGTCGGCGGCTTCCCTTGGCCGTTCCGCGAGTGGAACGACAAATTCCGTGACGATGTGCGCGGCTTCTGGCGGCGCGATCCGGGTCTGTTGCCGCGCCTGTCCGAGCGGCTGATGGGCAGCCCGGTGCAGTTCAACCATTCGCACCGGCCGGCAACCTCGTCGGTAAATTTCCTCGCGGCGCATGACGGCTTCACCCTATGGGACACGCTGTCCTTCAACGACAAGCACAACGAGGCCAATGGCGAGGACAACCGCGACGGCCATGGGCACAACCTGTCCGACAACATGGGGGCCGAGGGCGCGACCGAGGATGCCGGCATCAACGCCGCGCGCGAGCGTCGCGCGAAGGCGATGCTGGCCACGCTGATGTTGTCGCAGGGCGTGCCGATGCTGCTGGCCGGCGACGAGATGGGCCAGTCGCAGGACGGCAACAACAATGCCTATTGTCAGGACAACGAGCTGACCTGGCTCGATTGGGACAACCCGCGCGAGGCGCTGACCGAGGCTGTCGCGGCCCTGTCCGATCTGCGCCGCGCGTGGTCCGAGCATCTGGCGCCCGTGGATTTCTGGCCGCGCCCGGAGGCCACCGAGAGCCGTTGGTACCACCCCGGCGGGCGCGAGATGACGCCGGCGGAATGGGAGGACGGCGAGCTACGCATGATCGGCCTGCGCCACCATCGCGGCGGCGCGCCGGATCTGATGATCGTCGTCAATGCCGGGGACGACGGGCGCTTCCGTCTACCCGACGGCCGTTGGCGGCGCGTTCTGGATACGGCGCGCGATGCCCTCACCTGCGATGACGCAGCGGAAGGGGATCAAGATCTCGGCTGGCAATCGGTGGCCGTCTTCGCGCAGATCCTGCCCGAACATCCGCCCGCCAGCTGATCCTCCACGGTCAAAGCACCAAGGTGGTCGGCACTGTCACCCCGAATTTCGGGATATCCGGAAGAATGGTGCGCAGGGCCTTCTTACGCTCGTCATCGTCGAAACGTTCCGAGGCCCCGGAGATCACCAGCGCGCCAAGGAAGCGGCCCGACAGCGAAAACAACCCGGTCGAGATCGACGACAACCCCGGCAAACGCTCGCCGGTGGAAGTGGCGTAGCCGCGCTGACGGGTGTCCTCACCGTCCGGGTTGTCGGGCTCGGACCACGCCCGCAGGATATGCGCGGCCGAGCCGCCGGCGTTCAGATGGTGCCGGGTGCCGATCTCAATATGGTGGCGCAGGGGCATCTTGGAATTGTGGCGATAGAGGCAGACCCGCTCGTCACCGACACGGACGTAGAAGATCAGGCTCTCGGTCAGCTTCTCGCCGAGGCTGTGGATCAGCGGCTTGACCGTCGTCTCCATGTCGAAGGCCGCGCGATAGATGCCGCCGAGGTAGAAGATCTGCGGACCCAGCATATAGGCATCATCGGCCGTGCGGATGACCATGCCGCCGCGGATCAGGGAATCCAGCAGGCGCAGGATGGTGCTCTTGTACAGGCCGGTCTCCGCAGCGAAGTCCTTCAGGTGCAGCTTCTGCCGGTCTTCCGAGAAACACGTCAGCAGGGACAGTGCCTTGTCCACGGCCTGCACACCTTTGCGGTCATCCTGCTCGCTGCTCATACAATCCTCCGAAAGCCAGATCGGCGATAGCATAGACCATGACCTGCGCACAGGGGCAGGAGGCGACGCTGCGTCATGCCGTCGCCTCTTGCCCGCGCCGGCGCAGGGCAGCGACGGCCATCCACAGCAGATACGCCACCGTCACGGCGAGGATCGTCGCGCTGATCGGCCGCTCGAGGAAGGTCATCGCATCGCCCCGCGCGATCAGCATCGAGCGGCGGAAGTGCTCTTCCATCAGCGGGCCCAGCACGAAACCCAGAAGCAGCGGAGCCGCCGGCAGCGCCAAAAGCCGCATGCCGTAGCCCAACAACCCGAAGAACAGCACCATGTAGACATCCGTCGCCACCTGCCCGACCGAATAGGCGCCGATGCAGATGAAGGTCAGCACGATCGGCACGAGGATGTTGTAGGGCACGGCGAGGATCTTCACGAAGACGCCGATCAGCGGGATGTTGAGGATCAAAAGCAGCAGGTTGCCGATCCAGAAGCTCATCACCAGACCCCAGAACAGGCCCGGTTCACGCACGATGAGCTGCGGGCCAGGGGTGATGCCATGCATGATCAGCGCACCCAGCATCAGTGCCATCGTGGCCGAACCGGGGATGCCCAGCGACAGAGTGGGGATGAAGGCGGTCTGGTCGGCCGCGTTGTTGGCGGATTCGGGCGCGACGATGCCCTCCATCGCGCCGTTGCCGAAGCGTTCGGGTGTGCGTGAGCGGGCCTTCTCCACCGCATAGGCCATGAAGGCGGCGATGGAGGGGCCGGTGCCGGGCAGCGTGCCGAAGAACGAACCGATCCCCGCGCCGCGCAACAGCGGCCCGACCGAGGCGCGGGCCTCGTCCTTCGTGGGCAGCATCGCGCCCATGGTGACGGGCGGCAGCTTGGTGCGCCCGCGGACCAGCCCGATGGACGAGACGATCTCGGCCACGCCGAACAGGCCCATGGCCAGCGCGATCAGCTTGATCCCGTCGGCAAGATGGAACGACCCGCCGGTAAAGCGCGCGGCGCCGGTGTAGATGTCCAGACCCACAGTGCCGAAGGCGATCCCGACCAGCACCATCGCCATGCCCTTGAGAAACGAGCCGCCACTGACAGATGAGGCCACCACAAGGCCCATCACCATCAGCGCGAAATACTCGGTCGAGCCGAAGTTCAGCGCATAGCCGGCGATGACCGGGGACAGCAGCATCAACAGCACGATGCCGATCGAGCCCCCGAAAAACGACGCGATCGTGGTCATGAACAGCGCCACCGCGCCCCGGCCCTGCTTGGTCATCGGGTAGCCGTCGAGGCAGGTGACGGCGTTCGACGCGGTGCCCGGCAGGTTCAGCAGGATCGAGGCGGTCGAGCCGCCGAAGGTGGTGCCGTACCAGATCCCCGCCAGCATGATCAACGCCGAGGTCGGGTCGATATGGAAGGTGATCGGCAACAGCAGCGAGATCGCCGCCATCGAGCCGAGGCCGGGGACGATGCCGACCACCGTGCCCATGCCGACGCCGATCAGGCAATACATCAGGTTCGACAGGCTGGAGGCCGTGCCGAAGCCCAGCACGATATTCCCCCAGAGCGATGCGAAGTAATCCATGGCGGTGCCTTTCGATCAGGCGGTCAGAACGGCCAGCGGATCATCGCCATCGGCAGACCCAGTCCCAGCTTGAAGATCAGATAGACGGCAACCGGCAGCGTCAGGCACAACACCAGCGTCGCGGCGGGGCTGCCGTCGCGGTCCGACAGCGCACAAAGGCAGACCAGCGCGATGATCGCGGGGATCATGCCGAAGGGGCCGACCATCAGCCCGAAGGCCAGCAGCGCGGCGCTGATGAAGATCAAGGCGCGAAGGTTGACATCGGGCTTGGTATCCACCGCCACCTGCCGCGCGCGTTGCCACAGGGATTGTCCCAGAATTCCCAGCCCGGTCAGCGCGATCAGCACCCCGACGCCGGCGGGAAACATGCCGGGCCCCATCCGGCGCGGGCTGCCCATCGGCAGGGTCTGGTAGGCCCAGATCACCATGCCTGCCCCGAACAGCATAATGAGCGCGCCGCCAAAGGCGTCGCGGGTTTCCTGGCGGTTCATGTCTTTCCTCCCGGCATTCCGCGCAAGCGGCGCGGTCGCGCCCGTCCCCCTCCTCCGGGAACGGGCGGTCGCTTGGCTTATTCGATCGCCAGATCGACTTCCTGCGCAAGGTTCTCCCAGCGCTGGATCTCGCTGTCCAGCCGGGTTGCCAGATCCTCGCGCGAGCCGCCGACGAATTCGGTGCCGGCGGGCGCGAACATCTCGCGCAGGCTCTCGTCCTGGAACACCCGGTTGAAGGCGGCGTTGTAGGCGTCGAGCACCTCGTCCGGCGTGCCGGCGGGCGCAAAGACCCCGTTCCAGCTGGCCACGTCGAAGCCTTCCAGCGTCTCCGAGACGGCGGGCAGATCGGGATAGTTCGGCGAGCGGTTCAACGAGGTCACGGCCAAGGGGCGCAGGTTGCCGGCTTCGATCTGCGGTAGGGCCTCGACGATCTGGTTGATGCCGGCATGAACACGGCCTGCCGCCACATCCAGCGCGCCCTGGCTGCCCGCCTGATACGAGATCGTCACCATCGGCACCTCGGCCATGTAGCCCATCAGCTCGGCGGCAAGGCGCGGGGCGGTCAGCGGGCCCGAGTTGACCAGATCCAGCTCGCCCGGGTTCTCGCGCGCCCAATCGAGCAGGCTGGCAACATCGGTGACGCTTTCCGGCAGCGCCGGACCCGCGGTCAGGATATAGGGTTGCTGAGCCATCGGCGTCACGGTGTCGAACAGCGTGCGGGGATCGCCCACGGCGGCCTCCGGGGTCAGCGCAAAGCCCGTCGACAGCGACGGCGTGCCGACCAGCAGGACGGTGCCGTCCGTCGGGGCACCCATAACATAGGTCTGGGCGATCATCGTCGAGGCGCCGGGGCGGTTGTCGACCAAGACGGTCACACCCAGATCCTGCGCCAGACGGTCGGCCACGGCGCGGGTCACGGTGTCGACACCGCCGCCTGCGCCGAAGGGCACGATGATGGTCACGGTGTCAGGCACCTGCGCCTGAGCCGTGCCGGCCGCCGACAGGGTCAGCGCAAGGCTCAGCGCGGTGACGGATGCGGCACCGGCAAGGATCGTCCGCCGCGTGGCGGCGCGTTGCTTCAGATTCATGGTCAAGATCTCCTCCCTCGATCTGGACAGATTGTTCTATCTAGCAGAACACCATTCGATGCTACAGAATTTTCTCTGGCGCGCAAGAATTTTTGTGCCTATGTTCCATTCTACGGATCGTCGTTCTGTTTTTGCGATGGCCGGACCTTTGCAGCGCGACGGGAGGAAACCGCGCTGTCTCAAGCCCCTTGCGGGCAAGGGCCAGCGACGCGCGGCAGGGGGACAAGGACAGGTGGGGCGCAGGTCAACCGGACTGCGAATCACCGCCCCGCTCGCCTCACGGCGCGGGAGGAACCCGGCGCCATGCCCGTCTTCACGGGGGCGCCGTCACATCGAAGGGAGAGACCGATGAGCAGCCATTACTACGACCCGACCGACGCCAAGGCCCGCATGGAGATGGCGGAACTTGCGCCGTCCGACTTCAAGGCCTGGATGGGGCTGAACATGATCCCGTCGTCGGACAAGGGCGCGATCCCGGTCAAGGTGCGCGAGCTGATCGCCATCGCCGTCGCCCATGCCACCGGCTGCCCCTATTGCATCGAGGCGCATGTGAAGAAGGGCAAGGCCGCGGGCGTCACCAAGCAGGAAGCGGCCGAAGCCGTGCTGATCTCGGCCGCGCTCTGCGCCGGGGCGGCGGCGGCGCATGGCGGCCTCGCGATGAAATTCTGGGACGCGGCCGAGGGCTGAGGCCCGGGGCCGGAAGGGGGGAGGAACGATGTCAGTTTCCGTCTTTGACATGACCACCATGCAGCATCTGTGGAGCACGCCCGAACTGCGGGCGGTCTTCTCGGAAGAGAACCGTCTGCAGAAATGGCTGGATTTCGAGGTTGCGCTGGCCCGTACGCAGGCGCGGCTGGGGCTGATCCCGGACAGCGCCGCCGAGGCGATCGCCAAGGCCGGCCGGATCGAGACGCTGGACGTGGAGGCAATCGCCGCCGAGGTGCGCCGCATCAAGCACACGCTCGTGCCGGTGCTGAAGGAGATGCAGAAGCATCTGCCCAGGGACGCGGCCGAGTATCTGCATTACGGCGCGACGACGCAGGACGTGGTCGATACGGGCGTCGTGTTGCAGCTGAAGGAAGCGCATGGCCAGTTCACCCGTATGGTCGGCCAGATCGGCGCCGAGCTTCTGCGCCTCTCGGCCGAGCACCGCGATCTGGTGATGGTCGGGCGCACCCATGGTGTGCAGGCCCTACCGATCACCTTCGGCCATAAATGCGCGATCTGGCTCGATGAGATGTCGCGCCATGCACAGCGCCTCGATCAATGCGCGGCGCGGACCTTCGCGGTGATGGTCGTGGGCGCGGTCGGCACGCAGGCCTCCTATGGGCCCGAGGCCCGGGCGATCGAACAGGGCATCGCCGCCGAGCTGGGGCTGGCCGCGACGGATATCAGCTGGGCGCCCTCGCGCGACCGTTTCGCCGAGTATCTGACGGTGCTGGCTCTTCTGGCCGGGACGCTCGGCAAGATCGGCAATGAGCTGTTCAACCTGCAGCGCAACGAATTCGCCGAGGTCGAGGAGGCCTTCAGCGAAGGCAAGCTCGGCTCCTCGACCATGCCGCACAAGCGCAACCCCGTCGCGGCCGAGAACGTGGCGATGTTGTCGCGCTCGGTCCGCTATAGCGCCGCGATGATGCTGGAGGCGATGGTACAGGAGCACGAGCGCGACGGCATCGCGTGGAAATCCGAATGGAAGGCGATCCCCGAGGCCTGCCTCGTCACCGGCGCCTGCCTGTTCCAGACGGTCATGCTGCTCAAGGGCCTGCGCGTCCGGCCCGAGGTCATGCAGCGCAACGTCGACATGATGAAGGGCTATCTTCTGTCCGAGCGGGTGATGCTCGATCTCGGCGAGCGGGTGGGCAAGAACACCGCGCATGAATGGCTCTACGAGGCCTCGATGTCGGGGATCGAGAAGGGGCAGTCCTTCGCCGAGGCCCTGCGCACGCATGACCATATCGCCGACACCTATACCGAGGCGCAGATCGCCGATCTGACCGATCCCGCGCGCTATCTCGGCGAGGTCGGGGCCAGCATCGACCGGGTCGTCGCGCGCGAAAGCGGTTCCGCCTGGATCGCGGCGGGGGCCTGAAGGGATGGCGATGCAAACCACGCTCATCGACGCCCGTTGGCTGTCGGAGAACCTGTCGCGCGCCGATGTCGTGCTGCTCGATTGCAGCTGGTATCTGCCGGCGATGAACCGCGATGCCGAGGCCGAATATGCGCAGGGCCATATCCCCGGCGCGCAGCGGTTCGACTTCGATCATGACTTCGCGCTGCCGGGCACGGACCTGCCGCATATGCTGCCCACGCCTGAGGCTTTCGAGGCCGGCGTGCGCGCCCTCGGCATCGGCGCTGCGACGCAGGTGATCTGCTACGACGGCGCGGGCATCTTCGCCGCGCCGCGTGCGTGGTGGATGTTCAAGGCCATGGGTCACGCCGCCGTCGCCGCGCTGGACGGGGGGCTGCCCGCCTGGATCGCCGCCGGGGGCGCGCTGGAAACCGCCCCGCCTGCGCCTCGTGCGCCCGGGGATTTCACCGCTCGACCGGATGCGGCACGGCTCAGCGATGCGGCGGCGGTCAAGGCGGCTCTGGGGCGCGAGGGGAGGGTGATCCTCGATGCCCGTGGTCCCGGACGCTTCGCGGGGCGCGAGCCTGAACCGCGCGCCGGACTGCGCTCGGGCCATATGCCGGGCGCGCGGAACCTGCCGTTCGACCAGCTGCTCAGCGGCGGGCGCTACCGCGATACCAAGGCGCTGCGCGAGGCCTTCGCGGCACGTGGACTGACCGATGCCGGCGCGCTGGTCATCGCCAGCTGTGGATCGGGCGTCACCGCCAGCGTCCTCGCGCTGGGGGCCGAGGCCGCCGGGCTGGGGCCGGTCTCGGTCTATGACGGATCGTGGTCGGAATGGGGGCGCGAGAGCCGCCCGGACCTGCCGGTCGTGCAGGACGACGCGCCATGACCGAGCCTCTGCTCGCCCCTCTCGCCCGGTTCGCGGCGCAGCGTCGCGGACCGGCACCGGGGCAGGATCCGCGGCTGGACGAACGGCTGGAAGCAACGCTGGTCGATTATGCCGGCGCGCTGGTGGCGGGCTTGGGCCATCCCCTCGCCGCGCCCTATCTGCACGCGCTCGGGCCTCAAGCCGGCGAGGCGGGTCCCGCATGGATCGCCGGGCAAACCGCCCGCGCGCCGGTCGAGGCGGCGGCCATGACCAATGCCGCCCTTGCGCATCTGTGGGAGGTCGATGACGCGCATCGCCTCTCGACCTCGCATCCCGGGATCGTCGTGCTGCCGACCGTCTTCGCGCTTGCCTGCACGATGCCGGGGCTGCAAGCCGCCGATCTGCGCGATGCCATCGTCGTGGGCTACGAGGCGGTGCTGCGCGTGGGGGCCTTCCTCGGGCCCGAGCATTACGCGGTCAACCACACCACGGCCACCGCCGGCGCGTTCGGTGCGGCGGCGGCGGCGGGGCGGTTGCTGCGCCTTGATGCCGAGCGGATGCTCTGGGCGCTGGGTCATGCCGGAACGCAGGCGGCGGGGCTGTGGCAGTTCCTCGATGACGGGGCCGGGGCCGCGAAGATGCTGCACGCGGGGCTCGCCGCCCGCGCGGGGCTGACCGCGGCGCGACTGGCGCAGGCCGGGATCCCCGGCGCGGCTCATGTGCTGGAGGGCCCGCGCGGGGCTTTGCGCAGCTGGCAGATCACCGGCGGCGATCCGGCGCTGCTGAGGCCTGAGGGCGAGGAGCGCATCCACGACGTGACGATCAAGGCCTGGCCCACTTGCGGCCAGATGCATTCCGCACTCGATTGCGCCCGCGCCCTGACGCAGAGACCCGATTGGCCCGGTGCCGAGGCGATCCGCTCGGTTGAGGTCGAGGTTCCCTCGGCCGCCCGCGCCATCGCCGGCACTCGCGATCCTCAGACGCTGGCCGAGGCAAAATTCTCCACGAGCTTCTGCATAGCTGCCCTCCTGTCCGGCTTCCCGCCCGACTTCCGCGGCTGCATGCCCCCGCTGCTGACCCGGCCCGTGCCGCGGGCGATGGAGACCAAGGTCAGCCTGTCCTCGCCCCCCGCCTTCGACGCCCGCTTCCCGCGTGAACGCCCGGCGCGGGTCAACGTTACCTTGGCCGACGGCCGTATCCTGACCGAGGAACGCGCCTTCCGCTCGGGCGACCCCGAGGCCCCTTGGGACCGGCCCGCGCTGGCGGGACGGTTGGTCGATGTGCTGGCCCTCGCGCCCGATCACCCCGCCGAGCCCGAGGCGCTGATCCGTTGGGCCCGACGCCTCGCCAGTGCCGAGGGGCCAGCCCCCGATGCCGATGCGCTCGCCGCGCTGATCCCCCTGTCCAGACCCGAGATACCCGCTGCATGAGCCTGACTCCGACCCTCACCCCGCTGCCGCCCCTGCCCGAGGGCTTCGCCGATCAGCTGCGCGCGTCCCTCGGGCCCGCCTGCGTGATCACCGAAGCCGACCGCCTCGCGCCCTTCCTGATCGAGGAACGCGGCCATTTCCGGCCCGATGCCACCATCGTCCTGACCCCCGGCTCGACCGAGGAACTGGCCCGCGCGGTGACGCTCTGTGCCGAGGCGGGCGTGCCGATGGTGCCGGTCGGCGGCAACACGGGCCTCGTCGGCGGGGCAGTGGCGCGGGCGGGCGAGGTGATGATCTCGCTCAAACGCATGAACCGGATCCTCGCCATCGACCCCGTCAATTACACCATGACGGTCGAGGCCGGCTGCGTTCTGGCCGATATCCAGAGGGCGGCCGAGGAGGCGGGTTGCTTGTTTCCCCTGAGCCTCGGGGCCGAGGGCTCGTGCCTGATCGGCGGCAATATCGCCGCGAATGCCGGGGGCACGGGCGTGCTGAAATACGGCAATACCCGCGATCTGGTGCTGGGGCTGGAAGTCGTCCTGCCCGACGGCGAGGTCTGGGACGGGCTCAGGCCGCTGATCAAGGACAACAGCGGCTATTCGCTGAAGAACCTGTTCATCGGCAGCGAGGGCTCGCTGGGCATCGTCACCCGCGCCGTGCTGAAGCTGTTCCCGCGTCCGGTGCAGCAGGAGACGGCGCTCTGTGCGCTGGATTCGGTCGACAAGGTGCTGGCGCTTCTGTCGCTGGCCCGGCGCCTCAGCGGTGACGCGGTGACGATGTTCGAGATGATGGCGCGCTTCCCCTTCGAGATCGTCTGCCGTCATGCCGAGGGGCGCGATCCCTTCGACCGGCCGCATCCGTGGTACGCGCTGATCCAGCTGGGCACGCCCCGGCCCGGCACAGACCTTCGCGCGCAATTCGAGGCGGTGATCGAGACCGCTTGGGAACAGGGGCTGATCATTGACGCGGTCGTCGCGGAATCTCTGGCGCAGGCGCGGGCGCTGACGCAATTGCGCGAAAAGACGCCTGAGGCGCAGAAACGTGCGGGCGCCAGCATCAAGCATGACATCTCGGTCCCCGTCGCGCGCTTCCCAGACTTTGTCACCGAGGCCAGCGCCGCCGTGCTGGCGCTGATCCCCGACGCGCATATCTGCGCCTTCGGCCATGTCGGCGACGGCAATGTGCATTTCAACATCTCGCAGCCTGAGGGGATGGAGCGCGCGGCCTTCCTGTCCCGCTGGTCCGAGGTCAACGAGGCGGTGCATGCCGTGGCCGCGCGGATGCAGGGGGCGATCTCGGCCGAGCATGGGATCGGGCTTTTGAAACGCGACGAGCTCGATGCCTTCCGTGCGCCGGTCGAGACGCGGATGATGCGGGCGATCAAGCAGGCGATCGATCCGGGTGATCTGATGAACCGGGGCAAGTTTCTGGGCCGAACGCCACCGGCCTAGGGCAGCCGCCTGACCGGAAGCTCACTTTGCACCGTGTACCGCGCGCGCTGGTCACGGGGCGTGACGCCATAGGCCAGCCGATACACGCGCGAGAAATGCCCGGCGCTCTCGAAGCCTGAGGCGAAGGCCACTTCGATGATCGACATCTCGGTCTGCATCAGCAGGTTGCGCGCCCGCTCCAGCCGCATCTCGGTGTAGTATTTCTTGGGTGAGGTGTTCAGGTGCCGGCCGAACAACCGCTCCAGCTGCCGGACGGAAATTCCCAGATCGGCCGCGATCACGCTGGGCGTCACCGGTTCATCGATATTGCGGCGCATGATGTCGATGGCGCGGGTCAGGTGCTGGTTGCGCGTGCCCAGCTTCGATTGCAGCGAGACCTTCTGCGCCACGCCGGCATCCCGCGCGGCGGTGTAGAGCATCTGATCGGCCACCGCGACCATCAGGTCATAGCCGTGGTCCCTCTCGATCAAGTGCAGCATCAGATCCGCCGTCGCCGTCCCGCCCGAGGCGGTGATGATCTTCTCATCCGCCACGAAGACATTGCGCACCAGCGGCACCTCGGGGAAGCTTTCGACGAACCCGTCGTGATACTCCCAATGGATCGCCGTGCGGATGCCGTTCAGGAACCCGCCCTTGGCGAGGATATAGGCCCCGGAATCCAGCGCGCCGAGGATGCTCTTGCGCGTCCGCAGGCTATGGCGCAGCGCGGCAATGAGGGGCCCGTGTTCGCGTTTCTGCATATGGATGCCGGACAGCACGAACAGCCGGTCACAGGGCGGAATGTCGGAATAGGCGTGGTGCACCAGCGTCACCGCCTCGTTCGAGGCGGTCGCGGTTTTCCCGTCCAGCGAGGCAAAGGACCAGCTGTAGAGCGGCTTCTCGCTGACCAGATTGGCGATCCGCAGGGGATCGACGGCGCAGGACAGGGCGAGATGGGTATAGCCCTCGACCAAGGCGAAGACGAAATGCTGCGTGCCTGACGGGACAGACATGGCGGACGCTCCGAAAAGGGAAAAGGCCGCGCGGGAGAGGGGACCCCGCGCGGCCAGACAGCGATGTGCGCGAGGGGCGCGCTTACTCCGCTGCCGCGCGGGCTTCGGCCAGCCAGCTGTCGTAGTCAGCCTGATGGGCCGCGATCCACTCCGAGACGTGACGGTCGATGTCTTCCGAGCTGTCCTCGCCGTTCGACATCAGCAGGTTCTGGGCCGAAATGTCATTGATGTCGATGCGGGCCACCGAGAGCAGCGTCGCGGCAGCGGGGTTTGCCGCAAGGAACTCGTCACGGGCCAGCGTGTACATCGTGTCGACGGCGAAACCGATGTTGGTGCCGTTGAAGGTGGTGTCCGCCTCGACGCCGTCCGGCAGCGAGGTGTAGGGGACCGAGATCCATTCCACATCCGTGCCCGGCACCAGCGCGCCCGAAACCCAGTAGGGCGTCCAGGTGAAGTACAGGATCGGCTCGCCGTTCTCATGGCGGGCGATGGCGTCGGCCATCAGCGCGTTATAGGCGCCTTGGTTGTGGGTGACGGTGTCGCGCAGGCCGTATTCGTCCAGGTGATGCTCGATCACACGCTCGCAGCCCCAACCCGGAACGCAACCGGCCAGATCCGCGGTGCCGTCGCCATTGGCGTCGAACAGGGCGGCAACGGCCGGGTCGGCCAGCTGGCTCAGGTCGTGGATGCCGGTGTCATAGGTGGCCTTGTCGATCAGGTAGCCCTGCACCAGACCTTCGACCAGCGGGCCGACGCGCTCCAGCACGTCATCGCCACCGGATTCCTGGAAGAAGGCTTCGTGCAGCGTGCCCCAATGGATCGGGTAGAAATCCGCGTCGCCGGTGCCGACGGCGAGATGCGCCGTCTGGATCTCGGTCTGCAGCGGCTCGGCGACGGTGTAGCCCAGATCCTCCAGCGCGCGGAACAGGATGCGGCTCTGGAAATATTCCTCGGCAATGAGGCCGACGACGGGGCGAACGGTGACGCCTTCGCCGGGGGTGTCGTTGGCCAGCGCAGGCCCGGCCGCAAGGGCAAGGGCGATGGCAGTCATGGTGGTGTATTTCAGCATGGTAGTCTCCCTGGTCTTGTCGTTGTGGGGGTGGATGAACGTCAGGCTTTGCGGAACGGGGCCGAGATCAGGCCGATCGGGCCCACCTCGAACCAGCGGCGATGGCCACGGGCGCGGCCGGACTGGCCGATGCCTTGGGTGATGCGGTCGAGGACGATGGCGAGGATCACGATGCCCAGACCGCCGACGATGGCCTTGCCGGCGTCAAGGCGGCCCATGGCACGCAGCACCTCGTTGCCGAGCCCGCCGACCGAGATCATCGAGGCGATCACCACCATCGACAGGGCCATCATGATGGTCTGGTTCACGCCGGCCATGATCGTCGGCATGGCCAGCGGCAGCTCGACCTTGAACAGCACCTGTTTGGGGCTGGCACCGAAGGCCCGGGCGGCCTCAACCACGCTGGGGTTCACGCCGCGGATCCCCAGCGAGGTCAAGCGCACCAACGGCGGCAGGGCGAAGATCACGGTGACGATCACGCCGGCGACGTTGCCGATGCCGATCAGCATGACCACGGGGACGAGGTACACGAAGGCCGGGATCGTCTGCATCAGGTCGAGAAGCGGGCGCAGCACGGCCTCGAACCGGTCGGATTTGCCGGCCAGCGTGCCCAGCGGAAGGCCGATCAGGAAGCACACGATCACCGCGGCGACGACAATCGCCAGCGTGGTCATTGCGAGGCCCCAGGCATGCGGCGACAGAAGGCCCAGCACGGTCAACGCGACACCCACGGTGATCGCCACCCGGGCCGAGGCCAGCTGCCACGCGATCAGCACGATGATCAGCAGCATCAGCAGCGGCGGCACCGCGTTGAAGGCGTGATCGACGCTGACGATCCCGGTGTTGAGCACATCCTTGATCGGCTGGATCATCGAGCGGTTGGCAATCGCCCAGCGTTTCACGCCATCGGCGATGTCCGCGATGCCAAGGTCGATCAGGGCGAAGGGGTCGAGAAGGCTGTTCAGGAATTCCATGGGCGCCCTCCTCAGGCCGCAGCCGGAGCGAGATCGCCCCGCACCCCGCGCAACAGCGCGGTTTTCGTGACGATGCCGATGGCCTTGCCGTCTTGCATGACTGCAATCGGGTCCGGCGAGGCGATCGACAGGTCGACCAGCTCATTGAGAAGCGCCTCGGGGCGGGCCTGCGACCACGATGCCGTGGCGGCCGGTCCCTCGCGCTGTTCCCAGGCGGCGACGGGCTCCATGATCTTGGCCGCGGTGACGAGGCCCAGCTTGGAAATGCCCGCCACGAAATCCGCGACATAGGCGTCGGCGGGGGCGGTGACGATGTCCTCGGGCGTGCCGATCTGCACCAGCTCACCATCCTTCATGATGGCGATGCGGTGGCCGATGCGGATCGCCTCGTCGAGGTCATGGGTGATGAAAAGCGTCGTCTTGTGCATCTCGGCCGAGAGGGCCATGAACTGGTCCTGCAACTGCCGGCGGATCAGCGGGTCGAGCGCCGAGAAGGGCTCGTCCATCAGCAGGATCGCGGGATCGGCGGCGATAGCGCGGGCCAGACCCACGCGCTGCTGCATCCCACCCGACAGCTCGTCGGGATATTTCGCTTCCCAACCCTTCAGATCGACCGCCTCGATGGCGCGCAGGGCGCTGCGGCGACGCTCGGCCTTGTCGAAGCCGCGCACTTCCTGACTGAAGGCCACGTTCTGCAGCACGTTGCGATGCGGCATCAGCGCCATGCTCTGGAACACCATGCCGATCTTCTCGGCCCGCATCTGACGCAGATCGGCATTGGACAGCGCGTTCACGTCGCGCCCTTCGATCATGATCTTGCCGGCGGTCGGCTCGATCAGGCGGTTGATATGGCGGATCAGCGTCGACTTGCCCGAGCCCGACAGTCCCATGATGCAGAAGATCTCGCCGCGGGCGACATCGAACGAGGCATCGCGCACGCCCACCACGCAATCGAAGCGGTCGCGGACCTCTTCCTTGCTCAGGCCGTGCTCTCGCACGCTGCGCATCGCCTCGTCGGCGCGTTTTCCAAAGATCTTCCAGATCCCTTCGCAGCGGATCACGGGCTCGGCACTGGGTGTGTTCATGCAGGTTCTCCTTGCACAATGCAAAGCATGAAACTTCTTAGTAGACAATATGTATTTTCTACGACTACAAAGAAATCGAGATATCTGCCGCTGAGGGGCCTCAGGCCCGCAGACATCAATGGAGGCAGGACATGAGCGACGAATCGAAAAGCCGGAAGACGATCTGCATCGAGGATCTGAAGCGCCGCGTGCTGACGCAGGAGCTGGAGCCGGGCGTCTATCTCGACGAGACGCAGCTGGCCGAGGAATACAACCTGTCCCGCCCGCCCCTGCGCGAGGTCCTGCGCGAGCTGGCCGGTGAAGGCTATGTCGTGCTGCACCAGAATCGCGGCGCGCAGGTTTCGCCGATGACGCACAAGACGCTGCGCAACTTCTTCGTCGCCGCGCCGATGATCTATTCCGCCACCTGCCGTCTGGCCGCCCTGCACGCCCGCGCGCCGCAAATCATGCGCCTGAAGGACACGCAAATGCTGTTCCGCGCCGCGATCCGCGACGGCGACACCGTGCAGCGCGCGCTGATGAACGAGCGTTTCCACGCCCAGATCGGCGAGATGGCGGACAACGAATACCTGATGCCCAGCCTGCGCCGCCTGCTGATCGATCACACGCGCATCGCCATGACCTTCTACAGCCCGCGCACGCCGACGATGGCGGATCAGCGGTCGGTCGCGGCGGACCAGCATGACGAGTTCATCGCGCTGATCGAGGCGGGTTCCGCCGATGCGGCCGGTGATCTGGCCATCGCCCATTGGGAGCTCTCACGCGCTGAGATCGAGAGCTTCGTCACCCCGGAAAGCATGTCCATCCCGCTCGGCCAGGCGCCGGGCGCTCGACAGTCGAGAGGAGCTTCATGAACTTCGACGGCATCCACACGCCGGTCATCACCCCGTATCGGGAGGATGGCAGCATCGACCGCGACGCTTTCGTCGCGGCCATCGAGCACCTGATCGCCTCGGGCGTTCATGGCATCATCAACGGCGGGTCGACGGGCGAATATTACGCCCAGACCATGGACGAGCGCATCGAGCTCGCCACGCTGGCCAAGGAGGTCATCGGCGACCGCGTGCCGCTGATGGTGGGCACCGTGGCGATCCGGCTGGAGGATTCGATCCTCATGGCCGAGACGGCCGCGAAGATCGGGGCCTCGGCCATTCTGGTCGGCTCGCCGCCCTATTCGGTGCCGACCGAGCGTGAGAATGCCCTCAATGCGCTGGCCATCGACCGCGCAGCCGATCTGCCGATCATGCTGTACAACTACCCGGGCCGCATGGGCATCAACATGGGCGAGGAATTCCTCGACCGCGTGGGCCGTTCCGCCAACTTCCAGGCGATCAAGGAATCTTCGGGCGATATCAACCGCGTGCACCTTCTGGCCCGCGACTATCCGCATATCCAAATGGCCTGCGGCATGGACGATCAGGCGCTGGAATTCTTCGCCTGGGGTGGTCGAAGCTGGGTCTGCGGCGGCTCGAACTTCCTGCCGGCCGAGCATATCGCGCTCTACAAGGCCTGCGCCGTCGAGGGCGATTTCGCCAAGGGCCGCCAGATCATGTCGGCGCTGATGCCGCTTATGCGGGTGCTCGAGCAGGGCGGCAAGTTCATTCAGTGCATCAAATACGGTGTCGAGATGCAGGGCCTTTATGCCGGCCCGCCCCGCGCGCCGCTGAAGGCATTGAACAAGGATGACAAACGGCAGCTGGAACAGGTGGTGCGGGTTCTGAAACGCACCATCGCCGAGATCGAGGCGGAGTGAGAGACATGAGCGAGCTTCTGACCACCGAGGAATACAAGGCGATCGCCGCCGGTCTTTCGATCCCGACGCAGGCCTTCATCGACGGCAAGTTCCGTCCGGCGCTGTCGGGCAAGACCTTCGACGCCGTGAACCCCGCCACCGGCGCGGTGATCGCCAAGGTCGCCGCCTGCGGCTCGGCGGATGTCGATCTGGCGGTGGAAAAGGCGCGCGATGCCTTCGAGGACGGCCGCTGGTCGCGCCTGCATCCGCGCGACCGCAAGGAGGTGCTGATCCGCCTCGCCAAGCTTTTGAAGCGCAACGCGCGCGAGCTGGCGGTGCTGGAATCGCTCGATTCCGGCAAGACGATCTATGATTGCGAGACCGTGGACGTCCCCGAGACGATCCATTGCCTGACCTGGCACGCCGAACTGATCGACAAGATCTACGATCAGGTCAGCCCGGCCTCGGACGACCACATCGCCATGATCGTGCGCGAGCCGGTCGGCGTGGTGGGTCTGGTCCTGCCGTGGAACTTCCCGCTGCTGATGCTGGCGTGGAAGATCGGACCGGCGCTGGCTGCCGGCTGCTCGGTGGTGGTGAAACCGGCCGAGGAAACCAGCATCACCGCCCTGCGCGTCGCTGAACTGGCGATGGAAGCGGGCGTGCCGGCCGGCGTGTTCAACGTCGTGCCCGGCACCGGCCCCGAGGTCGGCGAGCCGCTCGGCCGTCACATGGATGTCGATGCCGTCAGCTTCACGGGTTCGACCGAGACCGGCCGCCGCTTCCTGCGCTACGCCGCCGAATCGAACCTGAAGGAAGTCACGCTCGAGATGGGCGGCAAGAACCCGGCGGTGGTGCTGGACGATGCCGAGAACCTCGACCGTGTGGCCGCGCATGTCGTCAACGGTGCGTTCTGGAACATGGGCGAGAACTGCTCGGCCTCGTCGCGGCTGATCGTGCAGAAGGGCATCAAGGACGAGCTCCTGAAACGCATCGTCGCCCATGCCCGCGAATGGCCGGTCGGCGATCCGCTGAACCCGGAAAACCGCGTCGGCGCGCTGGTCTCGACCGCGCATTTCGACAAGGTCAGCTCCTATCTAGGCAAGGGCGGCAAGGTCGTCTTGGGCGGCGGTGCGAAGGACGGGTTTGTCGAGCCGACGATCCTCGACATCGCCGACCGCAATGACCCTTGTGTGCGCGAAGAGATCTTCGGCCCGGTCCTGTCGGTGCTGACGGTCGAGAATGTCGACGAGGCCATCGCGCTGGCCAATGACACCGAATACGGCCTCGCGGCCTCGGTGTTCAGCGGCAATGCCAAGCGGGCGATCCGGGCGGCACGCGCAATCCGCGCCGGCACCGTCACCGTCAACAGCTTCGGCGAGGGCGACAACACCACGCCCTTCGGCGGCTTTAAGCAATCGGGCTTCGGCGGGCGGGACAACGGCATCCACGCGCATGACCAGTACACGCAGCTGAAGACGATCTGGCTGGACCTGAGCGACGATGCCGATGAGGCCGTCGAGTGACACACTATTCCGCGCGGCGGCTTCCGCTGCAAAGGGGCGTCGCCGCGTGGAACGCCCTGCTTCCGGCCCGTCAGGGGACGGAGGCTCTGACGGGCGCGATCACCGCCGATGTGGTGGTGGTCGGCGCCGGTTTCGCCGGTCTCTCCGCCGCGCGGCGTCTGAAGCAGCTCGATCCCGCCCTGCGGGTCGTGGTACTGGAGGCCGGGCGGGTGGCCGAGGGCGCGGCGGGCCGCAACTCGGGCTTCATGATCGACCTGCCGCATGAACTGACCTCAGAGGATTACTCGGGCGGTGGCGACGACCGCGCGGTGATCGACCTCAACCGGCAGGCCATCGGCTTTGCTGGTGAGGCGGTCGAGGCCTACGGCATGGCCCCCGGCGTCTTCGACCGGGCGGGCAAGATCAACGGCGCGGTCAGCGCGGCGGCGGTCGCGCATAACCGCAGCTATGCCGATCACCTCGCCTCGCTAGGTGAGACCAGCACCCTGCTCGACGCGCAACAGATGGCCGAGGTCACCGGCTCGCGGCACTATGCCTCGGGCCTCTACACGCCGGGCACGGTGATGCTGCAGCCCGCCGCCTATGTGCGCGGGTTGGCCGAGGGGCTGATGCGGGACGGGGTTGTCCTGCATGAGAACAGCCCTGTCACCGGCTTTGAAAAGCAAGGCACGGGCTGGCGCGTCGCCACCCAGCAGGGGCAGGTCAGCGCCGGTAAAGTGATCCTGACCGTCAACGGCCATCTCGAGAGCTTCGGCTTCGAGAAGGGGCGGCTGATGCAGCTGTTTCTCTATGCCGTCATCACGCCCGAGCTGGGTCCGGAGGCGCTGAAACGCCTCGGCGGCCAGCCGCGCTGGGGCATCACGCCCTCGGACCCGATGGGCACCACGGTGCGCCGGATCGACAGTGGCCAAGGCGGCAACCGGATCGTGACGCGGACCTGTGCAACGCTCCGCCCCGGGATGCGTGTCTCGCAGGGCGATCTGGATCGCGCCGCGCGGATCATGCAGCGCAAGTTCGACCAACGCTTCCCGGCGCTCGCCGGTATGAAGATGGAGAACGCCTGGGCCGGGCATCTGTGCCTGTCGATGAACAGCGTCGCCGTTGCACGGCAGCTGGACGAAGGCGTCTTCTCGGGCTGTGTGCAAAATGGCCTCGGCACCGCGCGCGGCACGCTGACGGGCATCTGCGCGGCGGAACTGGCGATGGGCACCGAGACCGCGATCACCCGCCATTTCACCGCCGAGGCCCGCCCCTCCAAACTGCCGCCGCAGCCCTTCAAGGAGATGGGCGCGAATGCCGTGCTGCGCTGGCGCGAGTGGAAAGCGCGCGACGAGTAACGCCCGATCCGGCGCGGCGGCCCGCGTGACGCCAGACTTGCGCTGGACCGGGCGCTCCTTGATCATGGGACAGAACGCGCGGCCCTGACCGGAGGCCGCGCAAGGCAGGATTGGCGATGATGGGACTTGGATCACAGGCGATTGCGACGGTGCCCCGTGGGGCGGCCTGTGCGGTCGTCACCAACGCCAAACCCACGCGCAGCTTCCATTTCGCCCTGCTGCCCGGCTTCACCCTGCTGGCTTTCAGCTCGGCCGTCGAGCCGCTGCGGATCGCCAACCAGCTGTCGCAACTGCCGCTCTATCGCTGGACCGTCGTGTCAGAGGCCGGCGGTCCCGTGGAAAGCTCTTCGGGGATCGTGGTCGAGACCGCGGCGATCGCCAAGGATCTCGATGACGCCGAGTCCCTGCTGGTTTGCGGCGGCATCCAGCCCGGCGCCCGCAACGCCCCCCGCATCGCCGCTGCCGTCACACGCCATCTGCGCCATGGCGGGACGGTCGGCGGCGTCTGCACCGGCGCCTTCCTGCTGGCCAAGGCGGGTCTGTTGGGGCAACGGCGCTTCACCCTGCATTGGGAGAACCAGGCCGGTTTCGCCGAACGCTTCCCCGACCTCAGCCCCACCGGCGCCCGGTTTGAGATCGACGGCCCGGTGATGACCTGCGGCGGCGGGGCGGCGGCGACCGACATGATGCTGGCGATCATCGCGCAGGATTACGGCACGGAATTCGCCGCGACGGTGTCGGACATGTGCCTGCGCTCGGCGACGACGGCGGGCAGCGACGGGCAACGCGGATCGCTCAGCGCGCGGATGGCGATGCGCAAGCCCGTGTTGGTCGAGATCATCCGGCTGATGGCCGCGAACCTCGAAGATCCGATGAGCATGGACCAGCTGGCCGCCCGCGCCGGCTATTCCCGCCGGCATTTGGAGCGGATGTTCGACAGCGCCTTCGGCGAGGCTCCGGGGCAATACTACCTCGGGCTGCGGCTGGATCATGCGCGCAAGCTTCTGTGCGATACCGAAATGACGCTCATGCAGATCTCGCAGGCGACCGGCTTCACCTCGGTCGCGCATTTCTCGCGTTGCTTCAAGAAGCGGTTCGGCCGCAGCCCCAGCAAGCTGATGGGCTATGCCTCGACCCTGCCGCCGGTGGCGTTGGCAACCTTGGCCGCCGCGCGCGACACCGGCGTCTGACCTGCAAGCAAGCGACGACTGGTCTTTCCCTGTTCCGCGCTGCTACGTCGCTGGACGTGGGCACAGTGATGCAGATGCAGGTCCGGCGCGGCAGCAGCCAAGAGGCGCGTGAACCCGACTGATCCACGCGGCACCACGCCGTGCACGACCCAGCACACCGGGATCACCGCGGCAGGCGCCGGGTGATCCCGTTTGCATTGACGCCATGCGCTCTTTGCCTGCGATTCCCTCGGCAATTTTCCAAGTTTGAGCGTTTCCATCGCGCGATGGGGCGAGAAATGCTGCTTGGGCAGGCAATTTTCAAAGCGAAAACAAGCGCCATCACGATTCCATGACACCTGCATGATTTTTTTGTTGTCATCGACAATTGTCATCGACAACAATTAGATTAACCCAAGGTAAGGTTCGCGTGATGTCTGATCCCTCCCCGCCTCTGACGCCCCCGCAGGATTGCTATGACGAGATCAATCTCGACTGCCTGACGGATGCGATCAGCTATTACGTCCGGGTCCTGAACCTCTGGGTGTCGCGGGATCTGGAGAAGAAGTTCCACGGCCTTCCCGTGGCGGGGGGCACCGGCAAGATCTCGACGTTGTTCATCGTCAAGCATCAACCGGGGATCACCGCCTCCGAGATCACCCAGTTCGCCGGCAAGGACGCCCCGGCGATGACGCGGCTCATCGACAAGCTGACTGTGGACGGCCTCTTGGAGCGCCGCGCAGACCCGGAAACGCGCCGCCGTCAGCAATTGTACATCACGCCGGCCGGCGAGACGGTTCTGGAAACGGTGCGCGACATCGTTCTGGACGAGCCGCAGGATGCCTTCTGGATGCTCACCCCCGAAGAACATGCACAGACGGTCTCCCTGCTGCGCAAGATCTGCGCCGGCTACGTCGAACGTCAGGGCGGCATGGACTGGAAGCGGAAGTCAAGATGAACGCGCGCGTCCTTCTTCTCACCGGCGGATCGCGCGGGATCGGGCGGGCCATCGCCGTCGAAGCAATCCGGCGTGGCTGGATCGTCTCGATGGGGCTGCGCAATCCGACCCTGCCGGACGGAAATTGGCCCGACGACCGTACCGAAACCGTGCCTTATGACGCCGAAACCGGCGGCGAGGCCGATTGGGTCGCCGGCGTTCTGGAGCGTCATGGCCGCATCGATGCCGTTGTCGCCTGCGCCGGGCTTCTGGACCACGACAGCATCGTCACTGCGGACGACGCCCGGGTGAAGCGCCTGTTCGAGGTCAATGCCCATGCCCCTCGCCGGCTGGCGGCAGCCGCGTGGGAGCCGTTGAAGCGGTCGGGACAAGGACGGGTGATCGTCATGGCCTCGCTGTCGGGCAAGCGGGTGAAGTCGTCGCGCTCGGGCCTCTATGCCTATTCCAAGTTCGCGGCCGTCGGGCTGGCCCATGCCTTGCGGCACGAGGGCTGGAGCCATGGCATCCGCGCAACCGCGATCTGCCCCGGCTTTGTCGCCACCGAAATGGGTGCGCAGGCTGCCTCTGACACGTTTCCGGCCGAGGCGATGACCCAGGTCGGCGATCTGGCCACGCTGACCCTCGATACGATCGAGCGGCCCGGCAGCCTCTGCCAGGCGGAAATCACACTGAACTGCCAACTCGACGGAATATTCTGATGCCCGGACCTCGCGTGACCCCTGTCCATGGTGACGATGCCCTCCCCGCCAAGGTGGATGTGGTGGTGATCGGTGGTGGCATCATCGGCACCTCGACGGCGCTGGAACTCAGCGAGCGGGGTCTGCGCGTCGCGCTTTGCGAGAAGGGCGGGATCGGGCAGGAGCCAAGCTCGCGCAACTGGGGCTGGGTCCGTATCTCGCGCCGCGACCCGCGCGAAATCCCCCTGATGGCCGAAGCCCTGCGCCTGTGGCCGCATCTGGCCGAGCGCACCGGGCGAGAACTGGGATACCGGCAGTCGGGCATCATGTTCTCGTGCCGAAGCGAGGCCGAGATGGAACGCTATGGTCGCTGGGCAAAGCACCTGGAACCGTATCAGCTGGACAGCCGCATCGTGTCGGGTGCGGAATTCGACGCGGTGATGCCGGGCTGCAACGAGCCGGTGAAGGGCGGATTGTTCACGGCCTCCGACGGTCGGGCCGAACCCCAGCTTGCGGCCCCCGCCATTGCCGAGGCTGCGCGGGACCGGGGTGCGGTGATCCTGACCGAATGCGCGGTCCGCGGGGTCGAGACCAGCGGAGGTGTCGTCTCAGGGGTTGTGACCGAGCGCGGACCCATCGCCTGTGACGCGGTGGTTCTGGCCGGCGGCGCCTGGTCGCGGCTGTTCACCGGGAACATGGACCTGGATTTTCCGCAGCTGAAAGTGATGAACACCGTGGTGCGGACCGAGCCGCTCGACGGGGGCCCCGAAGCCGCCTACTGGACCCGCGACTTCGCCTTCCGCAAGCGCAAGGACGGCGGCTACACGCTGGCCTCGGGCTCGGTCAATGTGGTGGATGTGGTGCCGGACAGCTTCCGCCTTGCCCTGCGCTACCTGCCGGCCTTGAAGCACCAGTGGCGCGATTTGCGCCTGCGTTTCGGCCCGCGCTTCGCGCAGGAAGCCGGCTATGCGCGGCGCTGGCGGATGGATGAAGCGTCACCCTTCGAATACACCCGTGTGCTGGACCCCAAGCCGCATCCGCGCATCGTGCGACAGACGCTGGACGCGGCGGCGAAAGCATTCCCGGTCTTCGGCAAGGCTAAACCTGCACAAAGCTGGGCAGGCTACATCGATGTCACGCCGGATGCGGTGCCGGTGATCTCGGGCGTGGACGGCAGGCCGGGCTTCTTCATGGCCACGGGCTTTTCGGGCCACGGATTCGGCATCGGCCCCGCCGCCGGCAAGCTGATGGCCGAAATCGTCACCGGCCGACCCACCTGTGTCGATGCATCAGCTTTCCGCTTCTCTCGCTTCACCGATGGCAGCCGATTGGCGCCCGACGACGGCTTTTAACCCGAACGACCCTCTTCGCACCGGCCCCGTCCAGGGATCGGTCTCGAAGCAAGAGCGCGCGAGGAACGACGCGCCCGCCTCTCATCCCACGCCCCTCACCCCCGACAGGAGACAGACGATGAAGAAGACCCCCTTGAAACCGTTCGACCCCAAGAGCCCGATGACCCATCCGTCGCGTCGTGGTTTTCTGGGCATGACCATGATCGCCGCTGCAGGCCTGGGCCTGGGTGGCTTCCCCCGCGGTGCCAAGGCACAGGCCAGCGGTCAGGTGATCGTCGGCATCAGCCAGGAACCGACCGTCTTCAACCCGCACCTGCTGCATATCGAGGTCGATGAGGGCATTCATTGGGCCATCTTCGACCCGCTTTTCTCGGTCGAGCCTGATGGCACTTTTGCGCCGCGGTTGGTGACCGAGGTTCCGACGGTAGAGAACGGCGGCGTTTCGGCAGATGGCACCGAATGGCGCATCCGGCTGAAAGAGGGGGTGACCTGGCATGACGGCACGCCGCTGACGGCCGAGGATGTGAAATTCACGCTGGAGCTGCAGAAAGACGAGAACTTCCGCGCCGCGCGCCGCACCGGCCACGAGCTGATCGAAGAGATCACTGTCGTGTCGGACACCGAGCTGACGTGGAAGATGTCGTCGGCATTTGCGCCTTACATGGCGATCCTCAGCTGGACGTTCATCATCCCGAAGCACGCCTTCGGCGAAGGCGTCGACCCCAACGAGGCGCCGTTCAACCAGTCACCGATCGGCACCGGCCCCTACAAATGGGACAGCCGCGCGCCGGGCGACAACATCCAGCTGGTCGCAAACCCGGATTACTACGGCGACGGTGCCTCGATCGAGCGCGTCGTGGTGAAATACGTCCCCGATCTGACCGTCCTCTACACCCAGTTCCGCACCGGCGAGATCGACGTCATCGCGCTGCAGGGCATCTCCCCCGACCATTACGCCGAGGCGACGGCCCTGCCCGGCAAGGAGGTCGTGCTGGTTCCCGTCGGCACGGTCGAGACACTCTCGCTGAACCTCGCGAACCCGGTTCTTGCCGACAAGGCCGTGCGTCAGGCCCTGTATCTGGGCGTGGACAAGCAGACGGTGATCGACGCCCTGTACTACGGACTGCCGACGGCGACGGAAACCTACATGCCGCAGCAGAGTTTCTACTACGACGATACCCTGCCCACCCATGTCTATGACCCCGAGGAAGGCAAGGCTATCCTCGAAGCCGCGGGCTGGGTTCCGGGCAGCGATGGCATCCGGGTCAAGGACGGGCAGCGGCTGAGCTTCGTGTGCTCGACGACGGCCGGCAACCACGTCCGCGAACAACTGCAGCAGTTCCTGCAGCAAAGCTGGCTGGACATGGGCATCGAGATGGAGATCGCGAACCTGCCGCCGGCGGTCATGTGGTCGGATCACTGGATGCAGTCGCAATTCGACATGGCCGTGGCCGGGATCATCTTCCTGACCGGACCCGATCCCGACACGACCGACTATTTCCACACCAACGCCATCAACGCGCAGGGCGGGGCCGGCCAGAACACCTTCCAGTTCTCGGACCCGCGCGTGGACGAGTTGCTGATCGAAGGCGCGACCACCGTCTCGCCCGAGGCGCGCAAGCCGATCTATGCCGAGATCCAGCAGACCATCCGCGAGGAGCTTCCCTTCCTGCCGCTGTTCCAGCGCAACGAAGTCCGGGGCCATGCCGAGGCCCTGCAGGGCTACGAACCCAACATCAACGTCCGCATCACCTTCTGGAACATGCAGGACTGGAGCTGGGCTTGACCTGACCCCCGCGTCGGGTCCCTCGGACGGCGCAGGCCTGTCGGTCGGAACCTGATCCTCCTCCGAGGTCCCGGTCCCAACCCGAGCTTGCCCTTCCGCCCCGGCCCGAAGTCCCGATGCCCGGCGTCTCTCCCGCCGGGCATCCTCAAGACCCCGGAACCTTTGAGTTCCGGGGCCCCCTCCCCGCTCTCTCGCGCCCCCGGAGGCCCCCCATGCTGCGCTTTCTCGTCAATCGAATCCTGCAGGGCTGTGTGCTGATCCTCATCGTGTCGATGATCGGCTTCGCGGTCATCAACCTCGCGCCCGGCGGCCCGCTGTCGCAATACGCGATGACCCCGGGCATGAGCCAGGCCGATCTGGACCGCATCGCCCACCAAATGGGCCTCGATCGGCCATTGCCGGTGCAATACCTCGACTGGCTGGGGAACATGCTGACCGGGGACTGGGGCCGAAGCTATCGCGACCAGAGCCCGGTGCTGGACGTGGTCTGGCGGCATCTAGGCGCGACGTTGCTGCTGATGGGCACCTCGACGGCCATCGCCATCGCGCTGGGAACCATGGTCGGTGTGCTGGGCGCCCTGAAACGCTATTCGATCTTCGACTACATGGCCACGGTCGGCGCGATGATCGCGCTGTCGATTCCGACCTTCTGGTTCGGTCTGGTGGCGATCTTCATCTTCTCGCTCGAACTGGGCTGGCTGCCGGCAGGCAGCATGTACACCGTCGGAGATCAGAGCCTTGGCGATTACCTGATCCACCTGATCATGCCCTCGCTCGTTCTGGCGCTGGTCAATGTTGCGATCTGGAGCCGCTACATGCGGACCGCGACGCTGGACGTGATGCATCAGGATTTCGTCCGCACGGCTCGAGCCAAGGGCCTGCCCCGCTGGCGCATCGTCAGCGCTCATATCGTGCGCAATGCACTGATCCCGATGATCACGCTGGCCGGCCTTCAGCTGCCCACCATCATCGGCGGAGCTCTGGTCACCGAGACAGTCTTCACCTGGCCGGGCCTGGGCCGGCTGTTCATCGATAGCCTTGGCTACAACGACTACCCCGTCATCATGGGTCTGCTGATGTTCTCGGCCATTCTCACGGTGATCGGAAACTTCCTTGCCGATATCGGGGTCGCTTTTGCCGACCCGCGCATCCGCCTCGGCTGAATCGGAGAAAGCCCATGTCCAATCCGCAGACCGCCCCGCTTTCCTCCCCCGCCACGACCTCAGTTCCGACCCGCACATCCGCGCTTCGACGCTTTGCCCGCAATCCGCGCCTGCGCAAGTTCATGCGCCACCGGTTGGCCATGGCAGGGCTGGTCACGATCATCGTGCTGACGCTGGCCTGCTTCATCGGCCCTTATCTGCTCCCCTATGACGAGCTCTATATCGACCTGCGCGCACGCTTCTCGCCACCGCTGACCGGCGCGCATATCTTCGGCACCGATCCACTGGGACGCGACATCGCCGCGCGGTTGTTCTCGGCCGGGCAGATTTCGTTGACGGTCGGCTTTCTCGCAATGGTGCTGTCAACGTTGATCGGCACCGCCATCGGTCTTGTCGCCGGCTACTTCGGAGGCTGGAGCCGCGTCGGATTGATGCGGGTCACCGATGCCTTTCTGTCGTTCCCCTCCATCTTCCTGATGCTGACACTGGCGGCCTTCCTGCGCCCCTCGCCCACCATGATCACGCTGATCATCGCGGTGACCTCGTGGATGGAAGTTGCCCGCATCGTCGAAGCCGAGGTCCGGGGTCAGGCCGGGCGCGATTTCACCATCGCCGCGCGGATGATCGGGGCGCCGCATTGGTGGATCATGTTCCGCGAGATCCTGCCCAACATCATGGGCCCGATCATCGTCGCCGCGACGTTGACCGTGGCCCGCGCGATCCTGCTGGAGGCCTATATCTCGTTCCTCGGCTACGGGATCCAGCCGCCGCTGCCGAGTTGGGGCAACATGTTGAACAACGCGCAGCAATATCTCGACAGCGCACCTTGGCTTGCCATCGTCCCCGGCGTCGCGATCACGCTGGCGGTGACGTCGTTCAACTTCATCGGGGACGGCTTGCGCGATGCGCTCGACGCCCGCTCCGTCAACTGAGGAGATTGCGATGAGCGACCCCATCCTTTCCGTGCGCAACCTGACCATCCGCTTCAAGGGCGACGGGCGCGAAACCCAGGTTGTGCACGGGGTCGATTTTGACATCCACCCCGGCGAAACCTTGGCGCTGGTCGGCGAATCCGGCTCGGGCAAGTCGGTAACCTCGTTCGCGTTGATGCGCCTGTTGCCCGAAGCGCCGCGTTGCCGGATCGACGGCCAGATCCGCATGGGCGGCACGGACCTGCTGGCCCTGACCGAACCGCAGATGGCCGCCTACAGAGGGCCGCGGATCGCAATGATCTTCCAGGAGCCGCTGACCTCGTTGAACCCGGTCCATCGGGTCGGCGACCAGATCGCCGAGGCAATCCGCTTTCACCGAAAGATGGATCGTACCGCGATCCGGGCCCGCGTACTGGAGCTGCTGCGGATGGTCGGCATTCCGGATCCCGAACGTCGGATGATGGCCTACCCGCACGAGATGTCGGGTGGCATGCGGCAGCGCGTGGTGATCGCCATGGCGCTGGCGCTGGAGCCGGAACTCCTGATCGCGGACGAGCCGACGACAGCGCTGGACGTGACGGTGCAGGCCCAGATCCTCGACCTGCTGCGCGACCTTCAGAAGCGGACCGGCATGGCGATGCTGTTCATCACCCATGACTTCGGCGTCGTCGCCGAGATCGCCGAGCGGGTCATGGTCATGTATTCCGGCCGCATCGTCGAGGAGGGCAGCCTTGGTGCGGTGCTCGAACGACCGCGGATGCCCTACACCAGCGGCCTGCTCGCCTCGGTCCCCAGATTCGAGGATGCAGGGCAGTCCAAGGGTCCTCTCGGCACGATCGAGGGCTTCGTTCCCAGCCCCGACAAACTTCCGGCCGGTTGCAGCTTTCACCCCCGCTGTCCGCAATTCCGCCCCGGCCTGTGTGACCAGCGCATGCCGGAACTGCTGCCGCATGGCCGCCCTGCGCATCCGGTGCGCTGCCTCAGGGCGCCCGACCTGTCCCTTGTCCCGGAGGTTCCGGCATGAAGCCCCTGATCGATTGCATCGACCTCAAGCAACACTATCCGATCCGGCACGGCCTGTTGGGGCGGCAATCCCTTGCCGTGAAGGCCGTCGACGGCGTCAACCTGCAGATCCAGCGCGGCGAAGTCGTGGGTCTGGTGGGCGAATCCGGGTCCGGCAAGTCCACGCTCGGGCGGACGCTGATGATGATGGAGAAACCCACGTCGGGCTCGGTGATCTATGACGGCAAGGACATCGCCGGGTTGACCCATGCGGGGCTTCATCCCTACCGGCGGCGCATGCAGATGGTGTTTCAGGACCCGTTCTCATCGCTCAACCCGCGCATGACGGTCGAGGATAGCCTGACCATGCCCCTGCGGTTCCACGCCCCAGAGCTGAGCGCGGCGCAGCGCCGCGACGAGGCCGCCGAGACGCTGGAGCGCGTCGGCCTGTCGCGCAGCGCCTTCGAGCGCTTCCCGCATGAATTCTCGGGCGGACAACGCCAGCGGATCGGCATTGCGCGTGCCTTGATGGTCAAGCCAGAGTTCATCGTTGCCGACGAACCCGTCTCGGCGCTCGATGTTTCGGTACAGGCGCAGGTGCTCAACCTGTTCTCGTCGATCCGGCAGACATTGGGCCTTACCCTTCTGTTCGTCACCCACGACCTCGCCGTGGTCGGCCATATCGCCGACCGAGTGGCGGTGATGTATCTCGGTCAGATCATGGAGATCGCGCCGACCCGCGCCTTGTTCACCGCGCCGGCGCATCCCTATACCGAGACCCTTCTGTCGGCCGCGCCCCAACCCAAGGCAGGCCCACGCCGGGCCCGGATCGCCATGCGAGGCGAACCGCCAAGCCCGCTGAACCCGCCCTCGGGTTGCGTGTTCCGCACCCGCTGCGCCCATGCCCTGCCCGAATGCGCGCAGGAGCGGCCCGCGCTTCGCCCCGCGCCCGCAGGCCGAGGCGCGAGCCATTTCACGGCCTGCCTGCGAGACGATCTGTCTCTGACGCCCGCCGTCACCGAAACCCCCTCCCCCCGGATCAGGACCCCTGTGTGATGCCCAGCTTTTCCCCCTTTGACACCACGTTGTGGCATGCCACAGCCATGCCCGCCCCCGCGACCGGCCCGCTGGAAGGTCGGGTGAAGACCGACATCTGCATCGTCGGCGGCGGCTATACTGGCATGAGCAGTGCCATCGAGCTTCGCAAACGCGGGCATGATGTCGTCTTGCTGGAAGCACAGGAGGCGGGTTTTGGCGGCTCCGGTCGTAACGCCGGCCATTGCACACCCACCTTCTCCTATTTCTCGCTCGATGAATTGCGCAAGCTTCTGGGTCTCGAACGCGCCAATCGGTTGATCGCCCGGCAGACGGCCGGTGCGGACATCGCCGCTCGCTATATTCAGGACTATCAGATCTCCTGCGAGTGGAAGCAGAACGGCTACTTTCAGGGCGCGCTGACCCCCTCCCGGGTCGAACGCGTGCGCAAGAAGGCCGACGCCTATGCCTCGGTCGGACTGGATTCTGGCATCGTCGATGCCGAGGAGGCACGCAGGCTCACCGGGTCCTCCCGCTTCTACGGCGGGTGGCTTCTGAAGCAGGGCGGCCACCTGAACCCGCTGGGTTATGCCCGAGGCCTCGCCCGGGCCGTGCTGCAGGAAGGTGCCGAGCTCTATACCAGTTCAAAGGTGTCCAAGGTCGAACGTCAGGGCCAGCGCTGGCATGTCCGCACCGATCAGGGTGTGGTCGATGCCGAGAAGGTCATCATGGCCACCGGGGCCTATACCGACGGCGGATGGCAGGGTCTCGACAAGACCTTCCGCATCAAGAAGGTGATCCTCGCCGCGACCTCGCCCCTGCCCGAAGGGGTCCGCGCGCGGGTCATTCCCTTCGACGGCACCATGCACGACGGGCGCGGTGACATATTCGTCTACAAGTACAACCGCGAAGGGCGGATCGTCGCCTCGATGTTTCCGGTCGGCCGGCGTGGTCGGGACCTCGATTTCACGCGCGAGATGCTGATGGACCGGCTGCGCTGGCTTCACCCCGAGGTACCCGAGACCACACGCTGGGACTATTATTGGACCGGCGAGCTGGACATGCAGCGCAACACCATCCCCCGACTCTATGCCCTTGGGCCGGGGGCACTCGCCTGCACCGGTCTCTCGGGGCGCGGAGTCCCGACAGGCACGATGCTGGGCGGGATCCTTGCCGATTGGGCCGAAGGCACCCCGGAGCCGGAACTGGCCCTGCCGGTCGAGCGCTTGAAATCCGCGCCGCCCTACATGTCCTTCGCCCCCGGCATGGTTCTGCGATGGTACAATCTGCAAGACCGCATCGCGGCGATGCGCGACGGGGTGGAACTGCCACCTCACGCTTGACCTGACGATGTGACGTCGAACCCGGAAGCAGCAGGACGCACATGCACACCGCCGCGTTACCACCGGGCGTGACGGCACGCGGCAGGCTCGGGCGCCGTTCTTGACGGTAAGGCTACGATCGAGCTGCTGCCCGATCGTAGCGAATGATCGGCCACCGCAGTTTCGTATCTTCAAAGATGGGGCGGAAGCAGGGTTGGCCGCTAGGAAAGCGTCTGAAAGTTACACAAAACGGATGATTAGACCTTCTTCTGCATCCGGGGCACATTCAGCCGGTGTTGTCCGACCCCTGGGCCAGTCTGTGGTCGCTCGATCGCATGAGCATTCCAGGACCGCAGATCGGCTCGTTGCCGAAGACTGATCGAGCCGATCCAATGCGCGCTAGTGCATGATCTGCGGCATCATGGCTGGACGAAACGCGGTGCGGACCTGGGCCGGCGAGCTACGCCTGCCGGTTCGAAATAATCTCGCAACTGCGGATGAGCACTCGCTTCCTCCATCGACAAGACGGGAGAGACGCAGGCATCGATGCCGTCGAATGCGGCCTCCCATTCGGATCGAGACCGCGTTTTGAAACATTGGGCCACGCGATCGATCATGGCAGGCCAGTGAGAGCGATCGCCTTGGTGGGCGATGAAATCTTCGGGCAGCGCCAGCACCTCGACCACGGCCTTCCAGAATTGCGGCTCGACGGCCGCGACCGCCATCCAGCCACCCTCTGCACAGTCATAGACCCGATAGAACGGTGCACCGCCGTCAAGCGCATTCGACTCGCGCCGATCGACCCAGCGCCCTTGAGCCCTCCGCCCGTGCACGAAGGTGGCGAGATGGCTTGTGCCATGCACCATGGCGGCGTCGATGATGGTCCCCTTGCCGTTCACCCGCGCCTGTTGCAGGGCGCAGACGATCCCGAAGGCGAGATACAGGCCACCGCCGCCGAAGTCCGCGATCAGGTTCAGCGGCGGGGTCGGCGGTCGATCTTCGTATCCCATCAGCGACAGCAGCCCGGTCATCGCGAGGAAATTGAGGTCATGTCCGGCAAGGCCCGCCATCGGACCCTCCTGCCCCCACCCGGTCATCCGCCCGTAGATCAGTCCCGGTTGGACGGCAAAAGCCTCGGCCGGGCCAAGACCGAGGGCCTCCATCTTGCCGGGGCGGAACCCTTCGATCAGCACGTCGGCGTCGGCTATCAAGGCCAGCGCCGCATCCCGTCCCGCCGCAGACTTGAGGTCGAGGACGCGAACCTCTCGGTCGCGGTCCAGCCATAGATCCGGCGCCTCCGGGGCTCGACGGCCGATGCGGATGACCGAGGCGCCCATATCGGCCAAGCACATCGCGGCGAAGGGCGCCGGTCCAAGTCCTTCGAATTCAACAACTTTAACGCCATTCAATGGTCTGTCCAATTTTTCGCTCCGTGGATTGCTTAAATGGTCAGTCCATTATATATATTGATTCAATGAGCCAGTCGATGACCCATAAACCGCAGCGGCCGCAGCCTGTCCCGACCGCCGAAACCCGCCCCTTCTGGGAGGGGGCCGCCGAGGGCGCGCTGGTGTTGCGGCGATGCCAAGGCTGCGGTCGGCTCGCCCCGCCGCTGGCGCCCCGCTGCCCCGATTGCCTTTGCGATACGTTGCTTGCGGAACGCCTTTCCGGACGGGTCATGCTCAAGGGCCGGACACGGCTGCATCTGCAACCGTTGCCGGGGCGGACGGGCCCTTTGACCCTCGTCGAATGCGCGGTGTTTGAAGATCCCCGCATCGTGTTGATCGCCCTTGACGAACAGGGCGTCACCGATGGTGCGCTCCCGGATGCGATCCTCCACCTCGGCTTCTCGCCCGCGGAGGGTGACGCGCATTTTGCCGTGGTGCTTCCGCCGGAGGACCGCGCATGACAGTGGTGATCGCCGGTTTCGGCAGTTCAACCCTCGAGAAGCGCAGCGATCGCGGCATCGCGGCCTTCGCACTGGAGGCGGCGCTGGCGGCCCTTGCCGACGCCAGCATCCGGCGCGACGAGATCGACGGCTATGTCGGTGCGCCTTTCGCGACCAATGCGGGATCGCCCCATGCCGAGGGCGGGGACGAGATCTCGCTCAAGACCGTGGCCGGCCTGATGGGCCTGCGCCTCACCTGGGGTGCGGATCTGTATCGCCGCTATCCGACGGATATGGTCGCCTCGGCCGCGCATGCCTTGCAGGCAGGGACATGCCGTTTCGTTTTGGGCCTTCGGGCATTGTACGTTGCGCCGGGCCTCGATTACGCGACGGGAACCTCGGGCCCGGTGTTCGGGGCCGACCAATTCACCAAACCCTATGGTTACACCACCGCGGGCGCCCGTTTCGCGGCGCGCGCGTGGGCCTACATGACGCGGCACGGCGCCACACGCGACGATCTTTTCGCCATCGTCGATCTGTCGCGGCGCCATGCCGCCCTGAACCCGCAGGCAATCTGGCGCGACAAGCCTTTGAGCCTTGAGGATTACTCGCGCGGCCGGATGATCGCCGAGCCGCACGGGCTGTTCGATTGCGATCTGCCGATCTGCGGCGCGCAAGCCTTCCTCATGTGCCGCGAGAAGGATCTGCCCCAAGGTGCCACGCCCGCACGGGTTACCGGCTTCAGCGGCTTCGCCCGGCCCGAGGCGCTGTGGTCCATGAGCGGGCGCGGTCCGGCGGATCTGAAGACCGCGCAGCTCTATGACGGGTTCTCGTCGATGGTCTGGGAATGGCTCGATGGCCTCGGCCTCACCGAACCCGGTGGTGCACCGGCCTTCCTGCGCGATGGCAATGGCGAGTACGGGGCGCGCCTGCCGCTCAACACCGCCGGCGGTGCGCTCGGCGAAGGGCGGCTGCACGGAATGGGTCATCTGCGCGAAGCCTATCTGCAGGCCTCGGGTCGCGCCGGGTTGCGCCAGCAGGCGATGGGGCCGGCCTTGGTGCAGGTGGGCCCCTACGATGACAGCTCCTTCGTGCTGCTCGAGCCGGTAAACGTCTGAATCCATTGAGGGAATGCCATGAAAGTCCGCGAGTACCTGTCCGTGCCCTATCTGCTGGAAGCGCAGGCTGTCGAGCGTGATGGACGCTGGACGCGGCGGCTGCGCTACCCCGAGCTCGGCACCGTCGCGGCGGAACATGACGATGTCGAAAGGGCTCTGATCGACCTCGAGCGGGCGCGCATCACCGAGATCATGCGCCGGTTGCAGGCCGGCGATCCGCCGCCGGTGCCGCGCCGGCCGCTGGAGACGACCGATCAGGGCTGGTGGGCCCGGCATCTGGGCCTCGGGGCGCTGGTCGAGGGCCAGCTCGACCGCGACGGCAGCGATCTGGCCGCCGGCTGACAGAATTGGCGCCGCCCCCGGGGGGCATGCGGCGCAGGGAACAGGAGGAAATACCATGCTTTCGCACGATGACAACGAGACGCTGGTCCGGGTCGGCCCGGGCACCACGATGGGCGGGATGATGCGGCTCTATTGGCTGCCGTTCATGGCCTCGAAGGATCTGGAAAAGGACGGCCAGCCGCAGACCGTGCGGCTGCTGGGCGAGACGCTGGTGGCCTTCCGCGACACGGCGGGCAACGTCGGGCTGGTCGATCACATCTGCCCGCACCGCGGCGCGCCGATGGCGTTTGCCCGCAACGAGGATTGCGGCCTGCGCTGCGTCTATCACGGCTGGAAATTCGGCGTGGACGGCAAGGTCGCCGACATGCCCGCCGAACCCGTCCGCTCGCGCCTGAAAGAGCGGGTGCGGATCAAGTCCTATCCCTGCGTGGAGCGGGGCGGCGTGGTCTGGACCTATATGGGCTCCGAGCCCGAGGAAAGCCGCCCGCCGCTGCCCAATCTCGAATGGAACATGGTGCCCGAGGAGAATGTGGTCGTCAGCTTCCGAGTACAGGAATGCAACTGGCTGCAGGCGCTGGAAGGCGAGATCGACAGCGCCCATGCGCCGATCCTTCACGGCCGCATCGATCAGGGCGGCTCGATCGACCAATGGGTCGCCAAGCGCGACCTGCGGCCGACCTTCGAATGCATGCGGCAGGAATTCGGCATGTCGATCGCCTCGCGCCGGGTGCTGGACGACGACACCCTCTACTGGCGCGTGAACCAGTTCATCATGCCCTTCTACTCGCTGGTGCCGCCGCAATCGAACTATCCCGAGCTTTCGGGCCACGCCTGGGTGCCGATCGACGACGAGAACACGCTGTGTCTGATGTTCAGCTATCACCCGACCCAGCCGATGTATGACAAAAGCCGCGAGATCTTCGTCAACGGCCACAAAGGCCGCGAGACGGGCCATGCCAGCGTCAATGCCTTCGAGGACAAGGGCGCGCTGGTGCCCTACGGGCGCTACATCTCGAAATACCGGCGCGAAACGGGCTATCAGTTCGACCCCGAGGCGCAGCGCACGACCTGGTTCTCGGGGCTGCCGGGTCTTTGGGTGCAGGACGCAGCCTGCCAGTCCGGCGTGCTCCGGGTCTATGACCGGACGCTCGAGCATCTGTGCACCTCGGACACCGGGATCGCGATGACCCGGCGGATGCTGCTGGAAACCGCCCATGCCTTCGCCGAGAGCGGACAGCGCCCTGAACGGTTCGCCGATCCCGACCTCTATATGGTGCGGGCTGTGTCGATGAAATTGCCCAAGGACCAACTGTGGGACGAAGCCGGGCGCGGACCGATGACGGCGCGGCTGGGCGAAGGTTTCGGGTACGAGCTATGAGCGCGACATCGGGAGCCCTCGCAGGGACGCGGGTGCTGGAGATCTCGGCGCTGGCAGGAGCGGTCTGTGGCCGCGTGCTGGCCGATCTCGGCGCCGAGGTGATCAAGCTGGAGCCCGAGGGCGGCGAGGATTTCCGCCGTTCCCTGCCGCTCGTGCCGACCGCTCTGGGCGAGGAAAGCGCCGCCTGGCTGGCTTATAACCATGGCAAGCGCAGCGTCACCCTGGACCCGCTGGCGGACGAAGCCGGGTTCGCCGCGCTCTGCGCCGGGGCCGACATCCTGGTCACGGACTGGGAGCGGCTGGATCTGGACACGATGGACCGGCTGGCCTCGGTGGCCCGGCGCGCCAACCCGGCGCTGGTCTGGTGCGAGATCCTGCCCTTCGGCCGCGGCGGCCCCTACGAGCGATACGCCGCGACCGACACGGTGCTGCAGGCGCTGGGGGGGCATCTGTACCTCAACGGCGACGTCGACCGCCCGCCGGTGCGGATCAGCCTGCCCGTTGGCGCGATCCAGGGCGGGGTCGAAGCGGCCTCGGCGGCGCTGATGGCGCATTGGCACGCGCTGAAGACCGGCGAGGGCCAGCGCGTCGATGTCTCGGTACAGGCCTGCATCGTCTGGACGTTGCTCAACTCGACGATGGCCTGGCAGATCCTCGGCCTCAACGAAATGCGCGGCGGGGCGATCCGCAAGGAACGCGCCAACCGCTTCTTCACCCGGCTGGTCTGGGAAACACAGGACGGCTACGTCTTCTTCGGCCCGGTCGGGGGCGGTGGCGGTTCTGCGCGGATCAAATCCTACGAGGCCTTGATCGCCTGGATGGCCGAGGACGGGATCACCGACCCGATCCTGACCCGCCACGATTGGAACGGCGACGGCCAGTTCTTCATTCCGCAAGAGGATTACGACGCCGTCACCGCGGTCATCATGGGCTTCATCGCCTCGAAAACCACCGATGAGCTGATGGCCCGCTCGGTGCGCGAGCGCATCCTGCTGGCGCCGATCTCGTCCGTCGCCGGCGTCTTCGACAACCCGCAATTCCGTGCGCGCGGCTATTTCCGCCCGCTCGACGATCCTGACCGCGGCCTGAAGCTCGACCTGCCCGCGCGATGGGCCAATCTCTCGGCGACGCCACTCGCCACGCTCCGTCCGGCCCCGCGGCCGGGCGCCGATACCGCGGCGGTCCTGACGTCGCTCAGCCAAGGAAGCCCGGCATGACGGATGCCCTCACACAGGTCACCACCGAGGCCAGCGGCCTTTTCGCCGGGCTCAAGGTCGCCGATTTCACCTGGGCAGCCGCAGGGCCCATCGTGACCAAGCAGCTGGCCGACAACGGCGCCACGGTGATCAAGGTCGAAAGCTTCAAACACCCGGATTCAATCCGGCTGGGCGGGCCGTTCATCGACGACAAGCCGGGCATCAACCGCTCGGGCTTCTTCGCGGATTTTCATTCCTCAAAGCTCGGGATCTCGGTCGACATGAGCAACCCGGCAGCGATCGAAATCATCCGCCCGCTGATCGAATGGGCCGATGTCGTGGCCGAAAGCTTCCGCCCCGGCGTGATGAAGAAATGGGGCCTCGATTACGCCAGCCTCAAGGCGATCAATCCCCGGATCGTCATGCTGTCTTCGTCACTCTATGGCTCGGAAGGGCCCTGGGCGCGGCATCCGGGCTATGGCGCGCAGGGGCAGGCGCTGGCGGGGGGCCACGGTATGACCGGCTGGCCCGACCGGCCGCCGGCAATGCCCAAGGGTGCCTATTCCGACAGTGTCTCGCCGCGCTATGCGCTGTCGGCGCTGGTCGCGGCGCTGATCCACCGCGAGAAGACGGGCGAGGGGCAGCATGTCGAACTCAGCCAGATCGAGGCGACGGCCCAATTGCTGGCGCCCGAGCTGCTGGCCTATCAGGTGACCGGCGCGGAGATCACGCGGCAGGGCGACGCCAAGGCCGGGTCACTGCTGCACGGCGTCTTCCCCTGCAAGGGTGAGGAACGCTGGATTGCCCTTGAAGCCGTGACCGAGGCGCAGGCAGACGCGCTGCGGGCGATCCTGGGTCTGGAGACGCTGGACAGCGCCGCCGTGGCCGAGGCGACCGCGACCCGCGACGCCTTCGCCTTGATGGCGCAATGCCGTGCAGCGGGGGTTCCGGCGGGGGTGGCCAACAAGGCCTCCGATCTGCTGGAGGACGAGGTTCTGAACGCGCATGGCCATTTCTGGCCGCTCGATCACGCCGAGATGGGCCGACTGAAATACAACGGCCCCGCCTATCGCTTCGAGAAGACCCCGAGCGCGCTGCGCTTTGCCTCGCCCCGGCTGGGCGAGCATACCGAAGCGGTGATGACCCGCGTCCTGGGCTTCGGTGCCGAGGACATCGCGCGGTTCAAGCAGGAAGGATTGCTGCAATGAGCGAGGCCGAAATTCCGGTCCGGGTGAAGCAGATGCGCTTCGAGGCCGATACGGTGCTGTCGGTCGGCTTCGAGACGCTGGACGGTTCGCCCCTGCCCCGCGCCGAACCCGGGGCCCATGTCGACCTGATCCTGTCGGATGACCTGCGCCGCAGCTACAGCCTGACGCAGGCCCTCGACGGCCAGACATCCGTTTGCACCGTCGCCGTGCACCGTGATCCTTCCAGCCGGGGTGGCTCGGCCTATGTGCACGGGACGCTGCGTGTCGGTGACAAGCTGCGGCTGTCGCGGCCGAAGAACAACTTCCCGCTGGACGAGGGCGCGGCGCAATCGGTGCTGATCGCGGGCGGGATCGGCATCACGCCGATGCTGGCGATGGTGCGCCGCCTGACCGAAGCAGGCCGGCCCTGGCACCTGCATTATGCCGCGCGCAAACGCAGCGCCGCCGCCTTTCTGGCCGAGATCGCCCAAAGCGTCGCGGCCAGCGGCGGCCAGGGTCGGCTGACCACGCATTTCGATGACGAGGCGAAAGGTGCGCTGCTGGACATCGCGGGGATCTTCGCCGGTGCTGCGCCCGGTACGCATTTCTACTGCTGCGGGCCCGAGCCGATGCTCGCCGCCTATGAGGTCTCGGCGAAAGGCATGCCGAAGGATCGCGTCCATGCCGAGTATTTCTCCGCCCGCGAGGAAGCCGCGCGCGAGGGCGGATTCGACGTAGTACTGAACCGATCGGGCAAGGTGCTGCATGTCGATGCGGGCAAGACGATCCTCGACGTGCTGATCGCCAACCGCGTCTCGGTGCCCTTCGCCTGCACAGAGGGGACCTGCGGCACCTGTGAGACGCGCGTGATCGAGGGGCGCCCGGATCACCGGGATACGATCCTGACCGACGAGGAACGCGCCCATGGTGACACGATCATGGTCTGCTGCTCGGGTTCGAAAAGCGCAAGGCTGGTGCTGGACCTGTGAGCAAGGCGCCACTGAGAACGGCCCCGTCCATCCGACGGGGCCGTTTCGTTTCAGTCGGCCAGCGGCGGGTTGAGCCGGAGCGCCTCGCCCTCGGGCAATCGGGGTGAGGCACAGACGCTGACCCGGTCCGGCATCAGCCCGAAGCCCAGGAGAACGATCACCAGCTGCGTCTCGTCGAGCCCCAGCTCCGCGCGCAGACCCCGGTCGGTGGCGGGGGTGACCGACCAGTTCAGGAAGCAGGTGCCCAGCCCCTCGGCATGGAGCCCGTGGCACAGCGACATGGCAAAGAGCCCGCCGTCGATCCAGGGTTGATAACGTTCGCCCGCATGTTCCCAATGGCGAAGGTCCGAGGTGATGACGGCGATCCCGCCCAGCTCGTGTCCGAAGGTGCGGTTACCGGCCTGATGGCGGCGCACCCGATCGATCAGCGCGCGGTCGGTCCAGACATGGGCGGTGCAGGTCTGGCGGTTGCAGCTCGAGGGCGCGGCCTGCGCCGCTGCGACAGCGCGCCGGATGGCGGCCTCGGGCACCGGGCCGGGCGCGAATTGCCGGACCGAGTGACGCGATCGGGCAAAGGCGAGGTAGTCGCCGAACGCGCCACCTCCGTCCGTCTGGCGAACGCCCGCGGCGATGTCCTCGCCGCCCGGCAACGCCAGCGCCGGCGCGATGCCGTCCGGCAGGGTCGTGCCCCGATTGAACGCGGCCCAATCGCGCAGCGTTGCCAGACCGATCTGTCCCGCTGCCTCGTGCTGACCACCCTCGATCAGGTCCCCGGCAAGCCGCTCCGAGCGGGCGAGACCGAAGCCGGGACGCGCCTCGCGCAGCGCCATCCCGTATTCGAGGAAATGCGCATCCGCCAGCATCCGCGCGTTGCGGCTTTCCGGGCTGCGGACGCGGTGCAGCCAAGCGTGCCGTCGAAAGCGCAGCGCATCATAGACCACTCCCTGCCAGAAGGCACCCTCGGCCCGAAGGCGGGACCAGAACCCGGCCGCACCGCGCGCCGAGGCGACGCGACGGCCGGCCTCAGCCGTCATCGCGGACCCTGAGCGCGCCGAGGATCTCCTCGGTGCCCTCGCCCAATGCAGGGATGTGACGGCGGACATGGGCCTCGGTCAGGGACATGCGGAAGGGAGGATTCGGCACATCGAAACTGCCCGCGCCGTCCTCGACCTGGCCTGTGATCCCACGTTCGACCGAAACGGGATCGGCCAGCGCCTCGGCCACGGTCCGATAGCGCGAGCAAGGCACGCCCGCGGCCATGAACAGCCGCTCGCAATCGTCCGAACTGCGGCTCGCGGTCCAGAGCTCGACCCGATCCATGATCTCGGCCCAGTTCGCCTCGCGCCCCGCCGGAGTGGCAAAGCGCGTATCCTGCCCCCAGTCGGGATTGCCCAGCACCTCCAGCATGGCCGCGAAATTCTTGCCCGACAGCGGTACGACGATCACGAACCCATCGGCCGTGCGAACCGGGATATAGACATGGCGCTTGCGGGCCTGCGGGAATTGCGCCTCCTGACATTCGTAGATCATCATCGAGATCAGACTGTCCATCAGCGCGACATCGACGATCTGGCCCTGCCCGGTGCGTTCGCGCTCGAACAGTGCCGTCTGCACCGCGCCCCAGGCGTAAACTGCAGCCAGCACATCGGCGAAGAACATGCCCGTCGGCGCCGGACGTTCGGCCCCCGGCGAGAAATCCATCAGCGCCAGATCAAGCCCCGAGGCCGCATGGATCATCGGCGCATAGGCGGGTCGCTTGGCGCCTTCGCCCTGCTGGCCGAACCCCGAGATGGCACAATAGATCAGACCGGGATTGACCGCCGACAGAGCGCCGTAACCCAGGCCCAGACGCGCCATGACACCGGGACGGAAGTTCTCCAGCACCACATCGGCAGTCTTCGCGAGCGCGAAGGCGTCGCGCCGGCCAGCCTCGGTCTTGAGGTCCAGGACGACGCTGCGCTTGCCGGCGTTGAGCGTGCCGAAATACGCCGAATGCCCGTCCCGCAGTGGCGGGCGGCCACGCATGGCATCGCCCTCGGGGGTTTCGATCTTGATGACCTCGGCGCCGACATCGGCCATCAGGCGGCCCGCGAGCGGGCCTGCCATCACCTGACCGAAGTCGAGCACCCGGATGGGGCGCGGGCTCATCCCTTCAGCATCGCACGGGCGATGATCAGACGCTGGATCTGGTTCGTGCCCTCGTAGATCTGGCAGACCTTGGCGTCGCGCATGTACCGCTCGACCGGGTTGTCCTGCAGATAGCCCGCGCCACCGAAGACCTGCACCGCGTCGGTGGTGACCTTCATCGCCATATCCGAGGCGAAGGTCTTGATCATCGAGGCCAGCATCGGCACCTGCGGGTTCGCCGCATCGCGGTCGATGAGCGCCGTCACCTGATAGAGCATGGCGCGCGCGGCTTCGATCTGGATCGCCATGTCGGCCAGCATGGCCTGCACCAGCTGGAACTCGGCGATCGGGCGGCCGAATTGCACGCGCTCCTTGGCATAGGCGAGCGAGGCGTCCAGCGCCGCCTGCGCGATGCCGATCGAGGCCGCGGCCACGGTCGGGCGGTTCATGTTCAGCACGCCCATCGCGTTCTTGAAGCCCTGCCCCTCGGCCCCGATCATCGTGTCGGCCGGGACACGCACGTTCTCGAAGAACAGGTCGCAATTCTTGATGCCGCGCAGGCCCATCTTCTTGGGGCTGCCGCCGATGGTGATGCCGGGCGTGTCCATCGGAATGAGGAAGGACGAGATGCCGTCATGGCCCTTGCCCTCGGCCGTGCGGGCGAAGAGCAGGATGTATTTCGCCTGATCGGCCTTGGTGATGAAGACCTTCTGGCCGTTGATGACGTAGTCATCGCCCTCCTTGCGGGCCGAGGTCTTGATGCCCGAGACATCCGAGCCGGTATGCGGTTCGGTCAGGCCGATGCAGGACAGGATGCGGCCTTGGGCGACTTCCGGCAGGTAGCGCTGGCGCTGTTCCTCGGTGCCGAAATGCACGAGCGGCAGCGCCATGGCGATCGAGGTCGCGCCGACCAGATGCGAAACCGCGAACGAGGCGCGCGAGACTTCCTCTTTGGCGATGCAGGCCATGGTCGTGGTGCCGCCGGGGCCGCCGTATTGCTCGGGGACCATGATCTGGATCAGCCCGAGGTCGCCGAAGATCGGCACCAGCGAATGGGGCATGTGGTCGTCCTGGTCGATCTTCGCGGCGATCGGCGCGACTTCCTTCTCCGCCATGCGCCGCACGGTGTCGCGGAACATCAGCAGGTCTTCATCGATATGGGTGCTATCCAACATGGCCTGTCCTCCTCTGGCTAACCAAAGGTGTAATGGACCTACCAATGCGAGTCAATGTTGGAATCAGGTGCTTTGAGGGGTGCTCCAGAGGCGGCGATGAACGCGGTCCAGATGCTCAGAGAGTTCGGCCTTCGCGTCCTCGAAGCGCCCCGCCTGCAGATGCGACAGGAAGGCGCGACGCGAATTCACCAGCTTTTCGCCGTCCATGTCGGCCACGCGCAGGCGCAGGTAGGTCTGGATCATCTCGGTCTGAGCATCGATGGTGAATTCCAGAGCCCGATTGCCGGTCAGTGCCGCGATCTCGTGATAGAAGGCTCGCGCCAGAGGCACGCGCTTCGAGGCCTCGCCCTGCGCAACGGCCTCGGCGGTGGCGGCGACATTGGCCTCCAGCGCGGAAAGGTCCGGCGCCTTTCCCGATTGCGCGAGCCGGTCCAGCACCATGCCGAGCATCATCACCCGCGCTTCCAGCAGATCATCGAGGCTTATCGCGTTGAGGATCACCAGATCGTTCAGCGCGGCACTGATGCGCGCCGCACTGCCCTCTTCGATGAAGGCGCCGCCATGCGCGCCCTTTCGGGTCTTCAACATGCCGGCATTCTCCAGCGCCCGCAGGGCCTCACGCACGACATTGCGGCTGACATCGAGCTGCTTGGCCAACTCCCGCTCGGCCGGCAGCTTGTCGCCCGGCCGCAACTCGCCGGCGGCCAGCTTGTCCCGGATGCGCTGGACGACGATCTCGAAGGTGCGATCACTGCGGACGGGGTCGAACAGGGCGTCGCCCGCTGCCTTGGCCATGAGAGTCTCCGTATGCTTGCAGGACGTGAACAGGCGACCACCTTGCCATGACGGGGCCAGCGGGGCCAGTGCAATCGGCCTTGCGTCGCGTAGGCATCATTGGTAGGTCCAAATATAGATTTGGAGCCGCGATGACAGAGTCCCCCTCCCCGGCGCCCTCGCCCATCGGATCCGATGGCCGCTCGCGGATCGCCGCCGCGGCGATCGGAGCCGCCGCGCTGTTCACGCTGGCGGACATGCTCAGCCATCGGCATGGCTTTGCCGTGATGGCCGGGGCGCTGGTCTTGCTGCATGTCGCCCTTCGCTGGCCTGCGATCCGCTTCAATGCGCGGGCCATGCTGCTGGCAGCGCTGCTCATGGCGCTGGGGTTTCTGGCGAGCGGAGGCACGGCGGACGCTCTCGCCCTAGCCTTGAGCCGGGCGCTGTATCTGCCGGCCTTGCTGGCGGTGATGACCGTGCTGAGGGTCGCGGCACAGCGATCCCGTCAGGTCGGAGTCGCGGCGCGCTTCGTGGTGCAGCAACCCCCGGCCCGCCGCTATGCCTTCCTCGCGACGGGGGCACAGCTTCTTGGCATCCTGTTGAACATCGGCGGCTACCAGCTGTTGCTGGGGATCGCGCTGGGTCAGCGGGACGCGCCCGCCGCCTCGCCGCGTGCGGCCGAGATTCGCAGCCGGCGCATCGCCTGCGCGGTGATCCGCGGCTTCAACGGCACCGTGCTCTGGTCGCCGGTCGGGCTGGCGGTGAACCTGCTCATTCCGCTGATGCCGACCCTCGATTGGCTGGGCTATCTTCCCTACGGGCTGGCGATGCTGGCGGCCTTCACCCTGCTTGGCTGGGGGTTCGACCGCATGGGCCCCCGGCCCGCGGCACCCTTCCCGCCTCCCGCGGGCGAAGGGGCCTGGTCGGCGATTCTGGCCCTGCTGGCGCTGGTTCTGGCCATCACCGGCAGCGCCGCGGCGCTGGATGCCGTTGCTGGCATCCCGATGCGAGCGGCGATCCTGATGGTGATCCCGCTCATGGCCCTCCTCTGGGTGTTGTTGACCGAAGACGGCCCTGCCCCCGGACGCGCGCGCTCGCTGGCGGCGCAGACGGTGCGCGCGCTGCCCGGCTCGGCGAACGAGATCGGTCTTCTGGTCGCCTCAGGCTTTTTGGGTCTGATCGTCGCGCAGATGATCCCGCCAGAGGCCGTCCGCGACCTCGTGAACCTGTTGTCGTTGGGGCCAGGGCGGCTGGGCGCACTGGTGGCAATCACCATCACGCTGGTCAGCTTGGCCGGCATCTCGCCGATGATCAGCGGCTCGGCCTGCGCCGGTGCGGTGATCGCCTCGGGCGTTGCCATGCCCGAGCCGATGTTGATGGTGGCGACGCTGGGCGGCTGGGTTGCCGCGGCGATGCTGTCGCCGATGACCTCCACCGTCGCGATCGCAGCGGCCGAGACTGGCCAGCCCACCAGCGTCGTCGGCTGGCGCTGGAATGGCGTGTTCACGCTCAGCTTCCTCGGGCTGATCATCGTGGCGCTGCTGATCTGGGAGCGTCTCCTCTGAACCACGAATAAGGCCGGCACACGCGGTGCCGGCCCTGTCTCTCCCAACCACACTCCGGTGTCAGAAGTCGATCTGGCTGTAGATCTCGTCCCACAGCACCTGCGCAAGGGCCTCGGGATCTCCGTGGATGCGTTCCGCGGCAAGCTGCTGCCAATGGGCCAGGTTGCGCTGATAGGCCTCGGTGATGGCCTCGGCATCCGTTGCCCCCCGGGCCTGGGCGGCGGTGATGATGTCGGGCAGCCCTTCGGCGTTGATGCGGTCCAGCGCCTCGCGGATTTCGGGCACGGAATCGTTGAAGGTGACGCGACCCTCGTATTCGGCCCGGACATCGTTGTCGTCGGCGATATATCCGTCGATGGTGGCGCGGGCCACGATACCCGGCATTTCGCGCAGCACGGCCTGCTGCTGCTCCGCGCTCAAGCCGTCCCAGGCGTCGCGGTTCCAGGTAACGAGGCCGAGCCCCCCCAGCACGCCCAAAGGTTCGCCGAGGACCGAGCCGATCACCTCGCCCAGCGAATATTGGCGCAGCCAGGCGATCGGACCGACCACGCAATCCAGCTGACCGCGCTCGAGCGCCTCGTACATGTCGCCCGCCCCCATGTTCACCGGCGTCCCGCCGAGCGCCTGCGCGATCCGCGACATCGCCCCCGAGCCACCGCGCATCCGCAGCCCCTCGATATCGGCGAGGCTTGAGACATTCTCTCGGCACAGGAGCCGGTAAGGCGTCGGCACATGACCGCCGAGGAACACCAGATTGTTGTCGGCGAACTCATCGCGGCATTGCGGGCAATCCATGAGCATCGTCTGCAGCGAGGCCCCGGCGACGGCGATCGGATCGGCGCCATAGGGCATCATGTCCGAAATCACCACCGAGTTGGGCAGGTCGGAGGGCGCGTAGACCGGGATCACGAAGCCCAGATCGGCGATGCCGTCACGGACGCCGGCCAGCATGTCCTGCCCGCCCAGAAGTTGTCCGCCCGCGAAGATCTTGATTTCCACCTCGCCGTCGGTCGCCTCGTTGATGGCGTCAAAGGCAGGCTGCAAGCCGATGGTGTTGTTGGCCGCCTGTGGCGGGACGAATGTCGCATAGTTGTATTCGTTGGCGAAAGCCGGTGCCGTCGTCAGCCCGAACACCGCCAGCGCCGTCGTGGCGCGCAAAAGCGTCTTCATGTCTTCCTCCTCCGTTGAAACTGGGGCCGGGGCTCAGCTCATCAGACCCGGCAGAAACAGGGCGATCTGCGGAAAGATCACCAGCAACGCGACGACGATCAGTTCGCACACGAGGAACCAGCCGATGCCGCGGAAGATCTGGGTCAGGGCCACCCGGTCGCCGACCACTGTCTTGATCGTGTAGACCGACAGGCCCACGGGTGGGGTGATCAGGCCGATCTCGACGAATTTGATCGTCAGGATGCCGAACCAGATCAGATCGAAACCGCTCTGGTCGATGATCGGCAGCATCACCGGCAGCGCGATCAGCATGAGCCCGATCGGATCGAGGAACATGCCCAGAAACAGGAACACCAGCCCGCAGAACAGCACCACCGAATAGCCCTGCAACCCTCCGGCCCCGAACAGGTCGACGATCGCGTCGGGCACGCCCGAGAGTGCGACGAAGCGCGACAGCATCACCGCTCCGATCGAGACGAAGAAGATCACTGCGGTGCCGGTCACCGTGTCGATGATGCTTGCCCGAAGGACGGCCCAGCTGAGCCGGCGGTAGAAGGCCGCGATCAACAGCGCGAGGAAGGCACCCAGGGCCCCGGCCTCGGTCGCGGTGACATAGCCGCCATAGAGGCCGCCGATCACGCCGAGGATCAGCAGCGGCATCGGCCAGACCTGCGCCAGCGCCTGCATCCGCTCGCGCAGGGTCGGGTTGATGTCGACCGGGGGCGCAAGGTCGGGGCGGGCCAGGCAGCGCAGCCAGATCATCGCGGCATAGACCGCGGCGGTCAGGATGCCGGGCAGGATGCCAGCGATCATCAACCGGCCGATCGAAGCCTCGGCGAAGGTGCCGTAGAGGATCATCAGGATGGAGGGCGGGATCAGCGAGCCGAGCGTGCCCGCCGCTGCAACCACGCCCGTCGCAAGCCCTGGGTCGTAGCGGTAGCGCAGCATCTCGGGCACGGCGATCCGGCCCATGGCCGAGGCGGTCGCGACGGACGAACCCGAGGCCGCGGCAAAACCTGCACAGGCAAAATTCGAGGCGATGGCGAGACCGCCCGGTAGCCGGCACAGCCAGAGCCGCGCCGCCGAATACAAGGAGCTGACGATGCCGGAATGATAGGCCACCGCCCCCATCAGCAGGAACATCGGGATCGCCGAGAGCGACCAATGGGCCACGAACTGATAAGGAATGGTCCGCAGCGACCCCAGTGCCGGGCGCTCGCCCAGCAGGGCCCAGAGGCCGACGATGGACACGCTCATCAGCGCAAAGGCAATCGGTACGCGCAGGGCGAGCAGCACGAGGATCCCGGCGAGCCCGAAGCCCCCGATCGCGACATCAGACATCGAGCGACTCCCGGTGGTGCGGGATCGGGGCCTCGTTCCTCACGAGCGCCCGGATCAAGTCAAAGGCCTGCAACAGGCAAATCAAGGCGGTAGTCGCCATCGACAGTGGCACGAGCCAGCGGGTGGGCCAGACCGGGATCGTGCCGGTGCCCGCCTCGACCACGGCCATGCGGCTTGTCTGGCGCAGGGCTTCCTCGGTCGAGACCCAGATGAACAGGCCGAGAAGGGCCACACAGCCCAACAGGACCAAGAGGTCGATCCCCTGCTGCACGCGAGCCGGCACGGCGGCGGTGAACAGCTCGACCCGAATGTGATGACCGTGAGCCTGTGCCACGGGGATCGCCAGAAAGACCAGCGCGACCATGTACCAGAAGGACACGATCTCCAGCGTGCCGGAGAAGGGCACATGAACCTCGCGCAGGATCACGTCGAGAACGACATGTCCCAGCATCGCGATCAGGGCGAGCCCCGCAATCACAAGGTCCAGTGTGATGAGGCCGTCGATCGCTCGACGCAGGTGCCCCCGCTGCATACCTCGCTCCTCCCTGCTGAGTATCAGACTGGCCAATGAATGGCCTAACCATTTAAACATTGCAAGAAGAAACCTTCCGCGCAGATACACCTTGGTGCCGCAGGCGCGGGCCTACCGCCGGTCGATGGCTCGACCAGCCGCCTTCGAGGGCTCACTCGGGCGTCGAAAGCTCGCGCGAGAGCATGTAGGTGTGGAGCCGCTCCATATGCGAAATCATCTCGGCAATCGCGGCCTCGGTGTCGCGTTCACGCAGGTGCCGCACCACCTTGGTCCGCGAGGCCGCGACATCCCAGCTACGGTCCACGCCGATCTGCTTGATGTAATAGGCCAGCGGCTCGGTGACGGCGGACATCAGGATCTCCATCGCCTTGTTCTTGGTGGCGCGGGCCAGCAGGGCGTAGAACTGCACCGTCAGCGCCGTCCGGTCCTCGATCTGCGATTCGGAGGTCTTTTCGCGCGTGGCAGCGATATTGGCTTCGAGTGCCGCGAAATCGGCCTCGGTCGCCCGCTCGCAGGCAAGCCGAATGATCTCTTTCTGCAGGCATTTGCGCGCTTCAGTGTAGTCGGCCAGCGACAGCCCCCCCAGCGACAGCAGGTCCGAGATCGTCTGGTTGATCGGACGCACATCGCCGTGCATCACCACCGCGCCGCCCTTCACCCCCTTCTGCAGCGTCAGGACTCCGCCGATTTCCAGCGTCCGGAACGCCTCGCGCACGGTGGCGCGGCTGACCTGCAGCTGCTCGGCCAGATCCCGCTCGGAAGGCAATTTGTCGCCAGCGGCGATCCGACCCGCCTGAATCTCCGACCGGATCTGGTCGCAGACCTCTTCGAATGCGCGTTTCGTCTTCACCGGGCGAAAGCCCATCGCTGAGGACATATCCTGTCTCCTTGAGTACCTGACCAATTATCGGCCCAATCGATTACCCAAGGCAAGGGTCAGTTGACTTATTGGTTCTACCATTTAATGTTCGCCGCATTCCAGCACGTGACGGAGGAGAGAGCGTGACAGCGGAACCGACAGGGCGCCTTGCGTCCATCATCACCCCCGATGCGACGATCGATCAGGCGCTGCTGCAACAAAGGGCCAGTGCGGCCGCGGCCGGCTTTCGGGCCCTCGGGCTCCGAGAGGGCTCGACGGTTGCCATCCTGATGCGCAACGACATCCCCTTCATCGAAGCGTCGATCGCGGCACAGAAGATCGGCGCTTTCGCGGTGCCGATCAACTGGCACTCCACCGCCGCCGAGATTCTCTATGTCCTGAACGACTGCCGCCCCGATCTGCTGGTCGCGCAGGCCGATCTGCTGGCCACGCCGGGGCTGACCCTGCCCGAGGGCCTGAGAGTGATCGCCGCCGCGACGCCCCCGGCCACGGCCGCCGCCTTCCGCCTGTCGCCCGAGGCCTGCGCAGTGCCGACCAGCACGGCCGACTGGGACGCGTTCATCGCCGCGCATCCGCCGCGGACGACGCCCGACGCCGCCGCACGCGGGGCGATCATCTATACCTCGGGGACCACCGGCCATCCCAAGGGGGTCAAGCGCGTGCCGATGGATGCCGACCTGCTGGCGCGCAATGTCCGCTGCTTCGTCGACACCTACGGGCTGGCCCCAGATGTGCGCACGCTGCTGGTGACGCCGCTCTATCATGCCTCGCCGGGCGGATTCGCGCGCTACGCGGCAACGCGCGGCGAGCTTCTGGTGCTGGTGCCGCGCTTCGACCCCGAGGAATTCCTCGCGCTGATCGAGAAGCACCGCATCAACACCATCACCGCCGTGCCGACGATGTTCATCAAGCTGCTGAAGCTGCCCTCCGAGGTGCGCGCGCGGTATGATCTGAGCTCGCTCCGCTGGGTCAGTCACACCGCCGCGGCCTGTCCGGTCGATGTGAAGAAGGCGATGATCGACTGGTGGGGCCCGATCCTGCACGAGGTCTATGGCGGCACCGAGGTCGGCATCGCCATGCACTGCACCTCGCCGGAATGGCTGGCGCATCCGGGGACGGTGGGTCGTGTGGTCGAGGGCGCCGAGGTGCGCATCCTTGGCGAGGACGACCGCGTCCTGCCTCAGGGCGAGACTGGCGAGATCTATGTCCGCAATCCGAATTACGCCGATTTCACCTATATCAACCGCCCCGAGGCGAGGGCCGAGACCGAGAAGGACGGCTTCATCAGCATCGGTGACGTGGGTTGGCTGGACGAGGACGGCTTCCTGTTCCTCGGCGATCGCAAACGCGACATGATCATCTTCGGAGGCACCAACATCTACCCGGCCGAGATCGAATCCGCGCTGGTCCAGCATCCGCAGGTGGCGGATTGCGCCGTCATCGGCCTGCCGGATCCCGAATTCGGTGAGATCGTCTGTGCCTGGGTTCAACCGGCCCGGGGCGCCAAGCCGAACGAGGCCGAGATCGCGGACTTCCTCGGCCGCACCCTGGCCCGCTACAAGCTGCCGCGGCGCTACCTGTTCGTGGACAGCCTGCCGCGCGAGGAAAGCGGCAAGCTGATGAAGCGCAAGCTGCGGGAGGCGATGGTTCCGGGCTGAGGCCCGGAACCTTCTGCAACCTCAGAGATCAGGAAAGGACGGCGGGCGCTTTTCGGCCATCGCCGTCATCGCCTCACGGAAATCGGCGCTTTTCAGGCTGGCGGCGAGTTCGCGTTCGCCGCGGGCCAGGATCTCGGCCGGCGTATCGAAGCGCAGTCCCTGCAGCTGCCGCTTGATCACCGCCGCCGAGCGGGGCGAGACCTTGGCCGCCATCTCCGCCGCGTAGGCCTGCACGGCGCCTTTCAGGTCAGCGTCGGGGAAAACACCGCTCACCAACCCGATGCGCTCGGCCTCATCGGCGCCAAGCTTGCGCCCGGACAGCAGGAGTTCCGCCGCCCGCCCCTGCCCTACGATGCCCGCCAGCGCCCAGTCGATCCCCTTCTCGGCAATCAGGCCGAGGCGGGCGAAGGCCGCGATGAAGGATGCACTCGCGCCCGCGAAGCGAATGTCACTGTAAAGCGCCAGCGCATAGCCGATGCCGACCGCGGGGCCGTTCACGGCGGCGATCACCGGCTTGGGAACGGCGGCGGGCATGGCGAACTTGCCCTTCAACTCGGGCCGGGCTTCGGGCCAGGGATCCACGTCCGTCTGGGTGATCGCGGCTTCGCCCGTGCCCAGCTGCTTCAGGAACCCTGCATCCGCCCCGGCGCAAAAGGCCGCGCCCGCGCCTGTCAGCACGATAACGCGCACGGCGGGATCTCGGCTGCCCTCGATCAGCGCCGCGCGCAGGTCGGCCTCCATCTCGGCCGTCCAGGCATTGCGCCTTTCGGGCCGGTTGAGGGTCAGGGTCTGAACACCCTCGGCCCTGTCGCTCAGCACCGCTGTCATGCGGCACCTTCCAGTCCGACCTGCCCGCCCGCCAGAACGGTGACGCCGCGTTCGACCGTGGTCGCCTCGAAGAGCAGCCCGCCCGCCTCGGCCCAGATCGCCACCTCGAGCGTCTCGCCGGGATAGGTCGGGCGACTCATGCGGGCCGAGACCGCTGTGAGGCGCGCCGCGTTGCCCCCGGCCTGATTGTCGACCACCGCGCGCAGGGCGTGGCCGAGCGTGCAGAGCCCGTGCAGGATCGGACGGTCGAAGCCCAGCTTCGCCGCCATGGCGGGATCGGCGTGCAGCGGGTTCATGTCGCCGTTCAGCCGATAGAGCAGCGCCGCCTGCGACAGCGTGGCGATCCGCACGGTGGCATCGGGCGATCGATCCGGCCGGGACGGCGCCGGCGCCGGGCGCGAGGCGCTGCCGCCGAACCCGCCGTCCCCCATGCACATATAGGTCGACAGGACCCGGGCCACGGGGGCGCCGGCGTCGGTGGCAATCTCGCGCGTGACCTCGACCACGGCGCCCTTGTCTGCGCCCCGGTCGTACAGCCCCGAGATGACATTGCGCGCCACCAGCGCCGTGTCCAGCGGCACGGGCGCCAGGATCTTCAGCGCCTGCGCGCCATGCAGGACCTTGCGCGCATCTAGCCCCGCGCGGCCGAACCACATGCCGGGCGAACCCAGCACCACCGGCATCAGCGGATAGGGCACGAGGCCCTCCTCGTAGACATGCCGCAACTGGTTGGCGTCGGTCGGCTCGGCGCCCAGCCCTAGGCCCAGACCGTAGAGGATCGCCTCGCGCGCGGTCACGCGGAACGGGATCGGATCGAAGGTGAAGGAGCGGAGCCCCTCGTCGGTGATGCTCATGCACGGGTCTCCTCGTCGATGCGGTGCGCCAGCGCGGCGCGGATACGGGCGCGCGGCGCGGTCTCGCCCCCCAGCGCGGTGGCAAGGTGCAGAAGGCGTTTGAAAACGCGCCCGATTTCCATCTCGTCGGTCATGCCCATACCGCCATGCAGCTGCACCGCGGCCTCCCCCACCTCGCGGAAGGAGCGTGCCAGACCCGCCAGCGCGCGGTCGGTCATCCCCTCGGACGGCGGAGTGTCGCCCGGACACAGGATCGCGGCGAGGCCAAGCGCCAGCTCCCGCTCCACCAGCATGTCGGCGAGACGGTGCTGCAGCACCTGAAACTGCGCGAGCGGCTGCCCGAACTGGCGCCGCTCGCCGAGATAGCGCGCGGTCAGTGCCAAGGCGCGGCTCAGCGCGCCACAGCCTTCGGCGGCATGGCAGGCCAGCCGCTCGGCCCGCGCGCGGGCCACGGCGGCAACCGCCGGGGCGCCCTGCAACAGGATCTGCCGATCGGCAGGGGCGGCGCGATCCGACAATCGGCGCCCGTCCAGCCCCTGCCAGAACCGGCCCGGCGCCTCAGCGGCAGCGCACAGAGCCAGCGTCCGGGCCTCGGGGTCGAACACCAACAGGTCGGTGACCTCGTCCCCGCCCGCGACCGCCGCGGCAGGATCGTCCCACAGCGCGAGGATGCGCCTCCCCTCGGCCACGGCGGACAGAAGGTTTGCATCGGCGCCCGCGCTTGCCGCGAGGGGCGCGGCAATCAGCGCGCTTTCGATCAGGGGTTCGCGCAGGCCGATAGCACCGATCTCGTGCACCAGCGGGAGGCAGGCGGCCAGCGGCAGAGCCAGCCCGCCCGCCTCCTCCAGGAGGCGCAGCGCGGTCCAGCCCTGTTCGGCCATCGCCAGCCACATGGCGGGGGAAAAGCCCGACGGATCCGCGCGATAGCCCTGCGACAGCCAGCGCGCGCCGGCCTCGGCCAGCAGGGCCGCATCGGGGGCCGGGGTGAAGAGGTCCAGGAGGCTCATGCGCCCTCCGCCAAGGCTGCACGCGCGATCAGCCCGCGTTGAATTTCGCTGGAGCCGCCATAGATCGTGGAGGCCCGGTTATAGAGGTATTCCTCGAGCACGCCCTCGGCGCCCTCCCCCGGAGCGGCCCCATGGCGCAGCGCGTCGGCCCCGAGAGCTTCGCGCAAGAGGCGCGTCAGCTCTTGCTGGATCTCGGTGCCGCGCAGCTTCAGGATCGAGGCTCCGGCGCCGATCCCCTCGCCGCGCGCCTGCGCCGCGAGATAGCGCAATTCGGTCAACTCCAGTGCGGTCAGGGCGATGTCGGCCTCGGCGATCTGCGCCAGAAGACCGGCATCCGCGTCCGCCGCCAGCCCGCGCAACCGCGCCAATTGTCGGCGCGAGCGCCCGACCCCGGTGATGTCGCTGCGCTCGTTCGCCAACAAGAAGCGGGCATAGTCCCAGCCGCGCCCCGCCTCGCCGACGAGGTTCTCGACCGGGACCGACACATCGGTCAGGAAGACCTCGTTCAGGCTGTGGCTGCCGTCGATGCCGATGATCGGCCGCAACTCGATGCCGGGGCTGTCCATGTCGATCAGCAGCATCGAGATCCCCTCCTGCCGCCGCGTGCCGCCGCCGGTGCGCACCAGCGCGAACATGCGGTTGGCGTGCTGAGCCTTGGTGGTCCAGATCTTCTGCCCGTTGACGATCCAGCGATCGCCGACCCTGTCCGCCCGCGTCTGCAAGGCCGCAAGGTCCGATCCCGCGCCGGGTTCGGAGAACCCCTGACACCACCAATCCTCGGCCCGCTGGATGCGCGGCAGATAGAAATCCTTCTGCGCCTTGCTGCCGAAGGTATAGAGGACCGGCCCGATCATCTTGGTGCCGAAAGCCGGCACCTTGGGTGCGGACCCCAGCCCGCATTCCAGCGTGAAAAGATACAGTCGAACCGGATCCCAGCCGGTACCCCCGTATTCCTTCGGCCATGTCGGCGCAGCCCAGCCCTTGGCATAGAGGGCGCGCTGCCACTGCAGGACCTCGTCCTTCGTTGCATGGCGGCCAAGGTCGGCGTTGCGCCGCGCCTGTGCAGGCAGGGTGTCCCGGATGAAAGCCCGGACTTCCGCCCGAAAGGCCTGTTCCTCGGGCCCCAGCAGCGCGTCGATCGGGTCGGCACCCATCAGATTGCGTCCCAATGGAACACGTCCATCGTGGTTTCCGGCCCCGCGAGATCGCGCTTGACCGAGGGCAGGAAGACCTCGCGGATGCTGTCCTGCGTCCAGCCCTCGGCCCGATGCAGGCCCCGGACAGGGCGCGGCTGGCTCATCACGAAGATCTCGTTGCCGCGTACGGCGAAGACCTGACCGTTGACATCGGCCGCATCGTCCGAGGCAAGGAAGACGCTCATCGGCACCAGTTTCTCGGCAGTCATGTGGCGGCGCTTTTCGGCGAAGGCTTCGGGGTCGGATGTCGGAACCGAGGTGACCATCCGCGTCAGGGCGAACGGCGCAATGCAGTTCGACCGGACCCCGAAGCGGGCCAGATCGATCGAAATGGAGCGCGAAAGCCCCGCGATCGCGGCCTTTGCGGCGGCATAATTGGCCTGACCGAGATTGCCGATCAGACCCGCGGTCGAGGTGAAATGCACATAGGAGCCCGAGCCCTGTTCGCGGAACACCCCCGCCGCGGCGCGACTGACGTTGTAGCTGCCATAGAGATGGACCTTCACCACGCTGTCGAAATTCTCGAAGCTCATCTTGTGAAACAGCCCGTCGCGCACGATGCCCGCGTTGTTGACCACCGTGTCGAGCCGCCCGAACCTATCGAGCGCGCACTGCACGATAGCCGCGGCCTCGCCGGGGTCGGCCACGGAATGGCCATCGGCCACGGCCTGCCCGCCCTGCGCCTCGATCTCGCGCACGACTTCTTCGGCGGGGGAGGATCCGTCCCCCTGCCCTGACAGGTCCGTCCCGAGGTCGTTGACGACGACCTTCGCGCCAGCCGCAGCATAGCCAAGCGCTAGCGCGCGCCCGATACCGCGCCCCGCGCCGGTAATGATGGCAACTTTTCCGTCGAGCGGCTTCATGAGTTCCTCCGGTCTTTCTTTCAATGGTTCCACCTTTAAGACGGCACAGAGAGGCGCAATCACCCGGCTGGCCGGTCCCGGTGGATCAGCGGTCGTCGATGGCGGGCAGCGAGCCCTCGGGGAAATGGCGCAGGATCGCCGTGTGCACCGTTTCCAGATGCGCATTCATCTCTTCGATGGCGCCGGCAGCATCGCGGGCGCGCAACCGCGCCAGCACCGCGCGGCGCGACACGATCACCGGGGCCGTCGCGTGAATCCCTGCCGCCTGAACGAAACGGCGGACGATCTCGTAGATCGGGGTGATCACCAGCACCAGCACCGGGTTCTGCGTCGCTTCGGCCAAGAGATGGTAGAACTCGGCCGTCAACTCCAGCAGTTCCTCGTCGCGGCGGGCGATCAGCGCGGTCTCGGTGGCATCGATGTTGCGCTCGATCCGGCGCAGGGCCTCCGGCGTGGCGCGGCGCGCGGCGTTGTCGAGGATCACCTTCATGATGCCGATACGCGCCTCGGTCAGGTGATCGAGGCTGATCGACCCCAGCGCCATCATGTCCCGAAACGAGCGCAACACCGGCTGCTCTGAGGGCTCTAGCACGAAGGCGCCGCCATGGACCCCCTTCTGCAAGCCGATCAGCCCGGCATTCTCCAATCCGCGCAGAGCCTCGCGCACCGCATTGCGCGAGACGCCGAATTGCACGGCCAACTCGCGCTCGGGCGGCAGCTTGTCGCCGGGGCGCAAATGTCGCCCCTCGATCTGGGCGCGGATCTGCTCGGCGATCATCTCGAATGCGCGCGTGCCCGAAACCGGTTTGAACGCCATGAACAGCCCTCCGCCTGTGATCACCGCTCCAGCCCCAGAATGCCCGTCGCCTGGCTGGCCAGCGTGCCGCCATTGCCATGCACGAGGGCCAGCGTGCAATCGGAAACCTGCCGCGCGCCCGCCTCGCCGCGCAATTGCTGAACGGCTTCGATAATGGTGAAGATACCGTACATGCCGGGATGCGTGCACGACAGCCCGCCGCCGTTGGTATTGACCGGGATCCGTCCGCCGGGACGGGTGTGCCCCTCGGCAAAGAGCCGTCCGCCCTGCCCCTTGGCGCAGAAGCCGAGGTCCTCCATGAACAGGATCGGGTTGATGGTGAAGGCGTCGTACAGCTCGACCACATCGATATCCGCAGGCTGCACCCCGGCCATGCCGAAGGCCAGCGGACCCGAGATCGCCGCGGGCGTGACCGTCAGATCCGGCATCTCCATGATCGACTTGTGGGTATGGGCCACCCCGAAGCCGCGCACCCAGACGGAGGTCTTGCGCATCCGCGCCGCGCGGGCGGCCGAGACCAGCACCACCGCGCCGCCGCCATCCGTCACAAGACAGCAGTCGCGCACACTGAGCGGATCGGCGACCATGCGCGCGGCCAGCACCTCGTCCACGGTCAGCGGATCGCGCAGAAAGGCGTCGGGGTTGCGCTGCGCCCAGTCGCGCATCGATACCGCGACCTCGGCCAGATCGCGGCGGGTCGTGCCGTGTTCGTGCATGTGTCGGGCGGTGGCCAGCGCATAGGCGGTGATCGGATTGCGCGGCTGGTACGGGGCCTCGTAGGGCTGGGGCTCGACCGGCGAATGCAGCTTGCCCGAGGCGGTGCGCTGGTTCGATCCGTAGCAGATCAGCGCCACCTCGCAGAGCCCGATGGCAATCGCCATGCTCGCCGATTGCAGATAGGCCACGAAGGCCGAGCCGCCGAAATTCGTGGCGTCGGTCACACGCGGCACGATGCCGAGGTATTCCGCGACCGAGGGACCGGCCAGCAGATTGTTCATGTTGGTGGTGAACAGGCCGTCGACCTCGGCCAGCTCGATGCCGGCGTCGTCCAGGGCGATCTTCACCGCGCGGGCCATGATCTCCATATGCGTTTCGCCCGGCGCCTCGCCCAGACCGTAGAGCCCGACACCCGCCACCGCGGCGGTGCTGCGCAGATCCATGCTCATGCCGTACCCTCCTTGCGGAAGATGACGCGCGGGGTGTCGTCGATCTCGGCGCGCAGGCGGTCGCCTATGTGCAGGGCGTCGGGCGCGGTGCCGACCACGGTCGAGATCATCCGCACGCCCTCGGCCAGCTCGACCATCGCATAGAGGTAGTCGCCGCCCTTCTCGGGCTTCTGGCGCACGGTGGTCGCGGCGTAGAGGTGCCCCTTGCCCGAGGCCTCGACCCAGGCCAGTCGGTCGGCGCCGCAATGCTTGCACAGCACGCGCGGCGCAAAGCCATGCCGACCGCAGGCCTCGCAGCGCTGGATCATGAAACGGCCCTCGGCCAGATGGTGGCGGAAACGGGCGTCGGGCCCTTCGGGAAGTTCGGTCATCGGGATCACATCAGGTTGGGCAGGAAGGTGACGATCTGCGGGAAGCCGATCAGCAGGGCCATCACCAGCACCTCGGCCACGAGGAACAGCGACACGCCGCGGAAGATAGTGCCGAGCGGCACGCGGTCGCCGACCACCCCCTTCATCACGAAGACATTGAGGCCAAGGGGCGGCGTCAGCATTCCGATCTCGAGGTATTTGACGATGATGACGCCGATCCAGATCGGATCGATATCGGCGGCATGGAAGATCGGCAGCACCACCGGCAGGGTCAGCAGCAGGACACCAAGCGGGTCGAGGAAGCAGCCGAAGATCAGGTAGACGACCGAGGCCCCCAGCACGATCACCAGCGGGTCGGTGCCCATCTGGTCGATCAGACCGGCGATCTCGTAGGGCAATCCGGTCAGCGCGAGGAACCGTGTGAACAGCAGCGCGCCGGTGGCAATGAACAGGATCGAGGCGGTGGTCGACACAGTCTCATAGAGGCTGCGGCGGATCACCTCGGCGCTAAGGGCGCGGCGCAGGGCAGCAACGAGGAAGGCGAGCCCCGCGCCGAGCGCCCCTGCCTCGGTTGGTGAGACGAGGCCCGAATAGATGCCGCCGATCACGCCGAGGCTGAGCACCGGCAAGGGCCAGGTGCGCCACAGGATGCGGCGGGTTTCGGCGGGCGGCAGAGCTTCCGGGGCGAGGCGTGGCGCCATGCCGGGCCGCAGGCGCACGGAGAGGTTTATGACGAGGGCGTAGGCCGCCGCGGTCAGCAGGCCCGGGAGGATCCCCGCGATCAACATCTTGCCGGCCGAGACCTCGGCGAAGATCGCATAGACGATCATCATGATCGACGGCGGGATGATCGCGCCTAGGGTGCCGACCGCCGAGGCGACTCCGGTGGCCAGCGCCGGCGAATAGCCCGCGGCGAGCATCTCGGGAACGGCGATGCGGCCCAGGGTCGCGGTAGTCGCCATGCTGGACCCGCAGGCGGCGGCGAAGCCCGCGCCGGCGAAGTTGGTGGCGATGGCGATGCCGCCCTTGAGACGCCCGAACACCAGCCTGAGCGCACGGAACAGATCCGTCGTCAGACCGGAATTGCCCGCCAGCGCGCCCATCAGCAGGAACATCGGCACGGCAGTCAGCGTCCAATGGGCGGTGAATTCATAGGGCAGGTTCTGCAGGATCGAGGCGGCCGGACGCGGACCGCGCACGGCCCATGTGCCGCCGAAAGCCACCGCCGCCAAAGCGAAGCCGATCGGCACGCGCAGCGCCATCAGCGCCAGCAGGATGCCCACGGCCAGAAGCCCGATGGTGGTATTATCCATGCGACACCTCCGAGGCGCGCAGCGGGCGCCCGGCCAGTGCCAGAAAGGCCTGCAGGCAGAGGGTGATGAAGGTCGCGCCGTATCCGGCCACCAGAAGCCAGCGCGCGGGCCAGAGCGGAAAATCGATCACCGACAGATCGGTGTATTCGCCGGTGCGGGTCTTGTGCAGCGCCGAGATCAGCGAATGCCAGGTCAGCAGTCCGGTGATCCCAGCAGCCACGAGCAGCGCGAAGACGCTGACCACGCGCAGCACCCGGGGCGGCAGCGTCATGGTGAAGCTGTCGACGGTCAGATGGCCGCCCTCGACCTGCACGAAGGCCAACGGCAGGAAGCAGACGGCAATCATGTAGTAATTGGTCACCGTCTCGACCATGCCGACAGTCGGTCGGCCGAGCAGCGCGCGCGACAGCACGTCGGCGCCGATATGCAGCATCATCAGGATCACCGCGATGGCACCGGCCAGGAACAGCAGGCGCATCAGGTGCCGGGTGACGCGGGTCAGGCCCGTCATGGGAACATCCCTTGCCCTTGGTGCGGAAAGTCGCCGCGCCGCCCGGTCGGCGGCGCGGCCGAGGCTGCGTCACTCGGACGGGTAGTCGGCGTAGATCTCGGTCCAGAAGACCTCGGCGATGGCGGCTTCATCCTCGTCGGACGGCAGCAGCGCGTTCCAGCGGTCGATATAGGGCATGAAGCGGTCGACGATGGCTTGGGCGTCGGTCACGCCCCGCTCGGCTGCCCGTTCGGCCGCGCCGGTGCCATTCTCGGCGATCCAGCCCGCCAAGGCCGCCTGCACCGCGTCATCCACGGGCGCGACCGTGCTGCCATGGGCACGCGCCGCCTCCAGCGCGGCGGCATCCTCCTGCGCATAGGCGATCGCACCATGGGCCGAGGCCTCGGCAGTGGCATGCAGGATGGCCTGGCGCTCCTCGGGGGTGAACTCGGCCCATTTGTCGTGACTGAAGGTGAAGATCGAGCCGCCGAAGGACGCTCCAGAGGACAGCTCGACCACATGATCGGCGATGTCGATGAAGGAATAGGTCACATAGGTGCTGGCCGGGCCCGCATGGCAATCCACCTGCCCGCGCTGCAAGGCCTCATAGGATTCGGTGAGGCTGACGGTCACCGGTACGACCTCGCCCACCGCGCCGAACAGCCGCGAATAGGGCGGGATAGCCCGGATCCGCAAACCGTTGAAATCCTCGGGCGTGGTCACGGCGCGGGTGCAGAACAGGTAGTAATCCCCGAGGCTGTATCCGCCGAGGAATTGCTGGTTCCACTCGGCCAGCTCGGTCTGACATTCAGGGCAATCTTCGATGACGAATTCGTTGAATGCCCCGATGCGCGCGGCATTCGACTGGCCGAGGCCGATCAGCTCGGACAGCATGAACAGCACCGGCAGGTCCGAGGCATACGAGACCGTCACATAGAACGCGCCGTCCACCACCCCGTCGCGGATGCCGGACACGGCCGTGCGCATGTCGACGACACCGCCACCCGGGACATAATTGAACTGGACACTGCCATCTGTGGCGGCGGTGATGGCATCGATCCAGGGCTGGATGTAGCCGGTCGAGAAGGCCGAGGTGGCCGGGGCAAAACTGCCATAAAGCACATCCGTCTCGGCCCCCGCGATGCCCGGCAGGGCGAGCATGGGCAAAGCCAGAGACAGCCCGGCCGCGGCCGGTGACTGGAATTTCTTCAACATGATTTCCTCCCTCCGGCGCGAAGCCGTAGGTCAACTTACCAATGGTTCTACCTTTGTCAATATGGTAGAACCATTTAGGTATTGCAGGTCCTTGGTTCATGTCGAGGCGTGGGTACAGCCCGGCATCATGCGCCGATCAGGCCCCTACCTCCTTGACATATCTGTATTTTTCTCATCCTATGAAAGGCGGGTGCCGGAAGATTGCGTGGCGTGCAGCGGCGCCGTGCCGCGCGCGACTGCGCGACCGCCAACCAGTAACGCATATGCCAGAGTTCCCTAGATCGGTTGAGCGCGCCCATCTCCACGAGGTCCTGCAAGTCCCGAGTCGCAGTCGCCCGGGACGTTCTGCTTTTGCAAAGGTAATTCCTGGGGCTGATCCCTCCCCTGGATTCATAGCGGCCTTCGCGGAACAGGCGATCAATCACTTTGGCCGGCTCTGTTGCACAAATTCCATGAGGGATTCATCTCGTTGATCCAGTGCGGTAGCTGGGATGCCTGAGCAGACCGACACCCACGATCGACAGGTCCAGAAACTGGCCAGCCGACAATGAAGCGTCCAAGCGCCGGGGCTCGCTGACGATCTGGTTCGACCCCGAGATGAGCTGGCCCGAGATGAGCTGGGATGCCGCGCCGACAGGCAGGCGTGGCCGCCAGCAGACCGACAGCGATGTCGCCCTTCAGGCGTGCCTTTCGATGACGGTGCTATTTTGCATGGCGCTCAGGCAGTCGACCGGCGTCGTCGAGAGCCTGCTGCAGTTGGTTGGCTTTGACTGGACGGTGCCTGACGTCAGTACCCTGTCCCGCCGCCAAAAGACCCTGGCCGTGAACATCCCCTACCGCGGCTCCAAGGAGCCACTGCACTTGCCGATCTACAGCACTGGCATCAAGGTCGAGGGCGAAGGCGAGTGGCACGCCCGCAAGCTTGGCGGCCCGAAACGGCGCGTCTGGCGCAAGATCCATCTAGGGATTGATGAGGAAACGCTGGAGGTTCGGGCCATGGAGATCACAGCGAGCCACATGGGCCCCTCTCGGCAGCATGCTGAGCATGCGCCTGCTGGGCAATGGATGCGCCGGTGTGACCCGACCTGCTCAAACAGATCCCGGCGCACGAGCAGATCGGCAGCGTCACCGCCGACGGTGGCTAGGACACTCGCAAAGGCCACGATACCATCGCTGACCGCGGCGTCCACGCGTTCGGACACTCTCTCGAACCGAGGGCGTTCGTGTCTTCACTCCGCCCCGCAAGAACGCCAGACCGTGGAAGACAGTCACCGCCGGCGCGGTCGCACGAAACGAAGCACTGCGTGAAGCTTTTGGCGCAGCGCCTCATCGCAAGGGATTTCGACCGACAGGTCGCCGAGCTTCAGGTCCGTATCGCCATTCTGAACGGCGACACCGCACTTGGCATCCCGGTCACAGAGGCCGTGGGATAGGTCTGTCCGAGGAGAGGGAAACCCCGGCCATCAGTTCTTTTGTGCAACAGAGTCTGTTGCCCCGACCAGTTGAGCCCACCGTTTCTCACTCAGGGGTCCCGGCATCACACGACGGGAGCACGCAGCCGGACGGCATCTTCCCATCGCGGATCGACGCGGCCGTAGTGACGCAGGACATCCGGGTCGTGGCCGGGAACTATCTCGGCCCCTTCAACGATCATCTCACGCAGGACTCGGTAACCCTCGACGGTTGCGAGGTAATCTCCGAAGGCGGGGAAGATCCGGTCGTCATCAAGATAGCGGCTCAGGTGCAACGCGTCCGAGGCCAGGACCAAGGGTGCCGCCTCGCCGATCACCAGCATCTGCAGGCCCTTGGAATGGCCGCCGACCAGCTTGCCTGACAGGCCGGGATACAGGCGGAAATCGCCATCGTGGAACACAACACGATCCTTGTAGACCAGCTCCACCGCCGTCACGACGTCAGCGACGGAGAAAGGCTTCCGCATCCGTGCATGACACATGCAGCGGCCGGTCGCATAGGCCATCTCGGCATCCTGGAGATGCACGCGCGCGTTCGGGAAGCGCGAAAGATTGCCGGCGTGATCGTAGTGCAGATGGGTGATGAAGACATCGGTCACCGCCTCGGCTGCGATGCCGAGCCGCGCGAGGCCCTCGACGGGATCGAGGATCAGTGCCCGCCCGCGTCGACTGCCTTCGCCGGCCTCGAAGCCGGTATCGACCAGCACGATGCGGTCCCCTTGCCGGCAGACCCAGACGAAATAATCCAGCTGCCCGTCTGCCTCGTGTGGGTCGGCATCCAGCGCGAGATGCGCTGACGGCAGGGTCTTCGAAGCATAGCGCAGCGCAACAACGTCCCAGGCATCAGGTCTGATCATCGGTGTCCTCCATGGTCCCTCCGTTCCTGCACGGATCATCGTGCGACGTAAAGTCTGATAATCCTCTTTACAGATTGTTGGACAATCCTATAGTTGGATTCGCTGAGCTCATCGAGACTCAGCGGGAGGATTTCACGACGCAAGACCCTCGATGGCGCCGTTCCGCGCCTCGATCGCGCATGGCCATGGGCCGGGTGCGGCGGGTCAAACGCGGGGGGAGTTTGGGATGAACAGGCTGACGAAAGACGGACTGCAGGCGCTGACGGCGCGACTGCTGGCGATGTCAGGCGATGCCGAGCTGGCACGGCTCTCGCCGGGCCTCGAAGTCAGCCTGGCGGTCGACTGCGACGGCGCGCGCGTGGTGATCGGCCTCGCTTCGGGCGCGGTGACGCGGGTTGATGCCGACAGCGGCGATCTGACCCTCAACGTGACGCCCGAGGTCCTCGCCCGCGCGCTGCAAACCCCGCCACCGCCGCGCCATCAAGGCTTCACGGCCCTGCAGATCGCCAATCCGGAGGTCTCGTTCAGCGGCGATCCGATGCTGCTGGCACAGGCCCGGGCCGCGCTGGAGCGTCTGTTCGAGGGCGCTCTGGCCGCCCCGACCCTGCCCGCCACGCCACGTCCGCGCGATCTCACCGCGGTCTCGGGCCGCTACGTCCGGCTGGACACGCCGGAGGGCCCGCTTGAACTCTATGCCGACCGCGCGGGAAGCGGCGAGACGCCTCTGGTCTTCCTGCACACCGCCGGCGCGGATGCGCGCCAGTTTCAGGCGCAGATGAGCGACCTCGGCCTCGGCCAGCGGTTCGCGATGCACGCGCCGGACATGCCGTTCCATGGCCGCTCGCTGCCGCCGCTCGACTGGGACGGCGCGGCCTATGTGCTCGATGCCGACCGTTATGCGGGCTGGGTCATCGCCTATCTGGAGCAACAGGTCGGACGGCCGGCGCTGTTGGCCGGCTGCTCGATGGGAGCGGCGATCACGCTGGAGATCGCCGCGCGGCGGCCCGACCTTCTGCAGGGCGCGCTGGCGATCGAGCCGCCGTTCAAGGCGACGGGCCGGGTGAACCGCGGCCAGAACGATGTCGCCGTTCACGCGGGTCTGCACAATGGTGCCTTCGTGCGCGGGCTGATGGCCCCGACCTCGCCCGAGAGCTATCGCCGCCGCGCCAGCTGGATCTACGCGCAAGGCGGGCCCGGCGTCTATCAAGCCGATCTGCGCTTCTATTCGCTGGAATTCGACGGGGCTGTCACGGCGCCCCGGATCGACGCGCAGGCGCTGCCGGTGGTCCTTTTGTGCGGGGCCTATGATTATTCCGCCTCGCCCGAGGAAGGCGCGCGGCTCGAGGCGCTGATGCCCGGCGCGGTGCGGATCGTCATGCCGCAGCTGGGCCATTTTCCGATGACCGAACATCCCGATCTCTTCGCCGCCCCGCTGGACGAGGCGCTGGAGATCCTCGCCCGCCATCCGCGCGCCCGCTGAGGCGCGCCAGCCAAGCCCCAAGGAGGCCTCCATGACCCAAGAAACCCGCCGCCCGGATGGCGAGCCCGCCGGCGAGAAATTCGAGAACGGCCTGCGCACCCGTCGTGAGGTGCTGGGCGAGGCCTATGTCAACGCCTCGGTCAACAAGGCCAATGATTACAACTGGCCGATGCAGCAGCTGGTGACCGAATATTGCTGGGACGAGATCTGGAATCGTCCCGGCCTTGAGCGGCGCGAACGCTCGATCCTGAACATCGGCATGATCGCCGCGCTCGGCCGCAACCACGAGCTGCGGCTGCATGTGCGCGGCGCCATCAACAACGGTCTCACCAAGGAAGAGATCCGCGAGATGATGATGCAGGTGGCGATCTATTGCGGTGTGCCCGCCGCGCTCGACAGCTTCCGCACGGCGCAGGAAGTGTTCGACGAGATGGGGCTGTAACGCCTTCCCGTCCCGCGCGGTGACGGGCGGGACGGGTTCATATCGGTAACGGGAGGACCGGAGATGACCCAGAAGACCAAAACGACCCTGCTGATGACCCGCCGTCAGGCGCTGATCGCAGGCTCCGCCGCTGCGCTGGCCGCACCGCTCTATGCGCGGTCGAGCTTCGCGCAGTCGAACGTGATCAATGTCGGCGTGATCCAGCCGCTGTCGGGCGCCAATGCGCAGTTCGGCATCAACTCGCGCAACGGCATCCAGCTGGTGGCGGACGAGATCAACGCCAATGGCGGCATCGCGGCCTTGGGCGGCGCGCAGATCAATCTGGTGATCTCGGACGCGACCTCGAACCCGACGCAGGCGGCGACCGTCGCGCAGCGGATGATGAGCCAGGACAATGTCGTGGCGGTTCTGGGCGCCTTCGCCTCGTCGCTGACGCTGGCGATCTCCGAGGTGACCGAGCGCCGTCGCGTGCCGCTGCTGACGATGTCCTTCGCCGATCAGGTGACCGGCCGCGGGTTCCGCAACATCTTCCAGGTCGTGTCGAAAGCCTCGGCCCTCGGCGGCGCGACGGTCACGCATACGCGCGATCTGGCGCGGGCGAACGGCACCGAGATCTCGCGCATCGCCATCATGTACGAGGACACGGCCTATGGCACCGCGCAGGCCAACGGTCTGCGCAACTCGGCCGCGGCGAACGGCATCGAGGTGGTGATGGACGAGGCCTATCCGCTGGGCATCACCGATGTCTCGCCGTTGATCAACCAGCTGCGGCGGACCGAGGCGCAGGTGGTGTTCCCGGTATCCTATCTCAACGACTCGCTGCTGATCATCCGCAACATGCGCCAGCAGGGGATCACCACGCCCACCGTCGGCGGCGCTGCGGGCTATATCATCCCGGACTTCCGCAACGGCCTCGGCGATCTGTCCGAGAACGTGCTGTCGATCAGCCCTGCCGCCTATGATCAGGCGCCGGATTACACCGACCGTTTCCGCGACCGCTTCGGTTATTTCATGGTGCACGAGGCGCAGGAACACGCCGCCTGCATGGGCGTGCTCGCCTCGGCACTGGAGATCGCGGGCGAGGCCAATCCGCAGGCGATCCGCGAGGTTCTGGCCTCCACGACCTTCGATCAGGGCTGGGCGACCGTGATGTCGGGCGGGCGCATCGCCTTCGACGAGACCGGGCTCAACATCCATGCCGTGCCGATGATGGTGCAGTGGCGCGGCGACGAGCTGGTGACCGTCGCTCCTTCGGAATACGCCAAGGCCGAGGCCGTCTGGAACGCCTGATCCCTCAGGATCGCGCCAGCCGGGGGGCAGGTCCGACGCGGCCTGCCCCCTCCCTGATACCGCCCGCGCGGCCCTGCCGCCCGGCCCCATCGTGAGCCCTCCATGCAGTTGCTCTTCACCCTGTTACAAACCCTGCTCGACGGGATCATGCTGGGCGGCGTCTATGCCGTGCTGGCCGTGGGCCTCAGCCTCGTGTTCGGGGTCATGCATATCGTCAACTTCGCCCATGCCGAGTTCATGATGATCGGCATGTTCATCGGCTGGCTGTGCTGGCACTACCTCGGGCTCGACCCGATGCTGGGTGCCTTCGTGGCGCTGGTCGTGACCTTCTTCTTCGGCATGCTCGTGCAACGCTTCCTGATCCGCCCGATCCTCGGCGCGCCGCAGGTGGCGCAGATCTTCCTGACCGTGGGCCTGCTGTTCGCGCTGGAGAACGCCGCGCTGATGATCATGGGCGCCGAGTTCCGGTCGGTCACCACGCCCTACCAGACGCAATCGGTGATCCTGTTCGCCTCGGGGCCCGAGCGGCTCCTGGTCGGCATGGACAAGCTCTATGCCTTCCTGATGGCGCTGGCCTCGGGCGCGGCGGTCTGGCTGTTCCTCAACAAAACCCGCTTCGGCACGGCGATGCGCGCGACTTCGCAGGACCCGATGGCCGCCAAGCTGATGGGGGTGAACACGAACCTCATGTACGCCGTCGCCTTCGGCCTCGGCGTGGGCGTCACCGCCTTCGGCGGATCGGTCGTGCTGCCCTACATCACCGCGTCACCCGCAATCGGCACCAGCTTTGCCGTCTTGATGTTCACAGTCGTAGTACTCGGCGGCCTTGGCTCCGTCACCGGCGCGATCATCGGCGGCATCGCGGTCGGGCTGATCCAGTCGTTCTCGGCGCTGGTGCTGCCGATCCAGCTGCAGAACCTCGCGCTGTTCGCCGTCTTCATCCTCACCCTCGCGCTGCGCCCCGAGGGCCTTGTCGCCCGGAGGCGCTCATGACCCGCTCCCATCCCCTCGCGCGGCTGCTGCTGGTTGCCACCATCGCGGCGCTGGCCGTGGTACCCCTGTTCCTCGATCCCTTCGGCTATGCCCTGCGCATCCTCTGCCTGATGCTGCTGTTCGGCGCGCTCGGACAGGCCTGGAACATCGTCGGCGGCCTTGCGAACCAGATCTCGCTGGGGCACGCCGCCTATTTCGGCATCGGCGCCTACAGCTCGACGATCCTGTTCGGCAGCTTCGGCCTGACGCCGATCCTCGGCGCTGTCGTCGGAGCCGTGCTAGCCTCGATCTTCGCGCTGTTGCTGTCGATCCCGACCCTGCGCCTGAAGGGCCATTACTTCGCGCTCGCCACGCTGGCGGCGGGCGAGATGGCCCGGATCGTCGCCAACAGCTGGACCTCGGTCACCGGCGGGCCGGTCGGCATCTCGGTCCCCTTCCGTCCCGAGGCCGGCCCTTGGGCCCTGCAATTCGAGACGGCGCTGCCGAATTACTACCTGTTCTTCGCCGCCTTCCTGATCGTCACACTGATCTTCTGGCGGGTGAAGACCTCGGCCTTCGGCTATCGTCTGCGGGCGATCAAGGAGAACGAGATCGCCGCCGAAGTCGTGGGCGTCGACACTTACCGCGTGAAGCTGCAGGCCTCGGTCCTGTCGGCCGCGCTGACGGCGGTCCTGGGCACGCTCTATGCGCAGTTCCAGTTCTTCTTCGATCCCGACACGATCTTCGGCGTGGCGACGATCTCGGTGAAGATGGCGCTGATCGCAATCCTGGGCGGTGTCGGCACGATCTTCGGCCCCTGGGTCGGCGCGCTGGTCATCATCCCGCTCGAGGAGCTGGCCAATTCCTGGCTGGGCAATTCCCTCGCCGGCCTGTCGCAATTCACCTACGGCGTGCTGCTGATCGTGGTGATCCTTCTCAACCCGCGCGGCCTGATCTCGCTGGCCGAGACGCTGCGCGACCGCCTGAGCCGGAGGAACGGCCAATGAGCGCCCTTCTGGAAATCCGCCATGTCACGCGCCGTTTCGGCGGGCTCGTGGCCAATTCCGATGTCAGTTTCGACGTCGCCCCGGGCGAGATCGTCGGTCTGATCGGCCCCAACGGCGCGGGCAAGACCACGCTGTTCAACGCGCTGGTCGGGATCTATCCGCCCTCGGAGGGCGAAGTGATCTTCAACGGACAGCCGATCGCCGGCTGGAAGCCGCACCGCATCGCAAAGGCCGGTCTGACGAAGACCTTCCAGAACGTCGCCCTGTTCGCGGAATCGACGGTTCTGGACAATGTGGTCACCGGCGGGCTGGTGAACCGCTCGCTGCCCGAGGCCCGCGCGCTGGCGGCCCGGATCCTCGACCGGGTGGGCCTTCGCGCCATTGCCGACAAGCGGGCCGGCGACCTGTCCTTTCCCGAACGCGCCCGCGTCGAGGTCGCGCGCGCCCTGTGTACCGAGCCGAAGCTTCTGCTTCTCGACGAGGTCATGGCCGCGCTCACGCCGATCGAGATGGAGGAGATCATCACGCTGGTGCGGGGCTTGCGCGACGAGGGGATGACCTTCGTCGTCGTCGAACACCACATGAAGGCGGTGATGAAACTCTGCGAGCGGCTGGTGGTGCTGAATTTCGGCGAGAAGATCGCCGATGGCACGCCCGAGCAGATCACCCGAAACCAGAAGGTCCTCGACGCCTATCTCGGCGCGGGATTCTCGACCGACGCGGAGGCGCATTGATGGCGCAGGATAGTCTCTCCCCACCGCTGCTGCAGGTGGACGGCCTGACCGGCGGCTATGGCGCGCTGCCGGTGCTGCACGATCTGTCGCTGCAGGTGGGCACGCGCGAGTTCGTTGCGGTGATCGGTGCGAACACGGCCGGCAAAAGCACCCTGTTGCGGGCGATTTCAGGCCTCTTGCCCAAGGTCTCGGGGCGCATCCTGTTCGAGGGGCAGGATCTGACCGCGATGCCGGCGCATGAGATCGCAGGCCTCGGCATCGCTCATGTTCCCGAGGGGCGGCACGTCTTCCCCGACATGAGTGTCGAGGAGAACCTGCTGATGGGCGGCTATGCCCGCAAGGATCCGGCCGGCGCGAAACGGACGCTAGAGCATGTCTACACCCTGTTCCCGCGGCTGCGCGAGAGGCGACAACAGGCGGCCGGATCGATGTCCGGAGGCGAGCAGCAGATGGTCGCCGTCGGCCGCGGGCTGATGCTGGAGCCGAAGCTTCTGATCCTCGACGAGCCCAGCCTCGGCCTTGCGCCGCTGGTCGTCGAAGAGATGCATCAGCGGTTCCTCGACATCCACCGCGCCGGCGTGACAGTGCTGCTGGTCGAGCAGAATGTCTCGCTCGCCCTGCACAGCGCCGAGCGCGCCTATGTCATGTCCAGCGGCCGGATCGAGCTGGAGGGTGCGGCGCGCGCACTGCTTCACGACGACCGGATTCGCCGGGCCTATCTGGGGATCTGAACCCGGCGCACCCATCGCCGGATATAATTGTCCAACAATCCTATTGTTGCATTGACAGTCATCCGGTCGGGCGATACCCAAGGACGACGTGATGATGGAACAAGGGAGGAGGAACCCATGACCCGGACTATTGCCCTCGCACTCGGCACCACCCTGCTGACCGGCCTCGCGGCTCAGGCGCAGGACTATCCGACGCAGCCGATCCGCATGGTCGTGCCGTTCTCGGCCGGCGGGACCACCGATGTGCTGGCGCGGATCGTGGCCCCGGCAATGGCCGAGCATCTGGGTCAGAACGTGCTGGTGGAGAATGTCGGCGGCGCCGGCGGCCGGATCGGCACCGAGCAGGTCTCGCGGGCCGAGGCCGATGGCTACACCATCCTGTTCGGCAACATGGGACCGATGGCCGTGGCCATGGCGCTGTTCGACGACATGACCTACGACCCGCGAGAGGCGCTGGCCCCGGTCGGTATCGTCGCCGATGTGCCGATGGTGCTGTCGGTGTCGAATGCCAGCGGCGTCACGGATCTGGAGGCCTTCCTGGAACGGCTGCGCACCGAAGGTGAGGATGTGAACTTCGGCACCGCCGGCTTCGGGGCGACCTCGAACCTCGCGCCGACGCTCTTGCTCCACCAGACCGGGCTCGAGGGCACGCTGATCCCCTATCAGGGTGCAGGTCCGGCGATCGTGGACCTGATGGCGGGCATGGTCGATGCGGTGATCGACCAGACTCCGACGCTGGTTCCGGCGCATCTCAACAACCAGTCGGTTGCCGTCGCGGTCAGCGGTGACGCGCGCCTCGCGGCCCTGCCCGACGTGCCGACCTTCGCCGAGGGCGGCGTCGATTTCGACATGACGGTCTGGAACGCGATCGCCGCCCCGGTCGGCACCCCGGACGAGGTGATCGCCCGTCTCGCCGAGGCGCTGGAAGCCGCCCTCACCGACGAGCGTGTGCGCGCCCGTTTCGACGAACTCTCGGTGCCGCCGCTGGCCGAGGGCAAGCACGGCCACGAGGCTCTGGCGACCCAGATCGCCTTCGAAATCGACCGCTGGGGCGCGATCCTCGGCACCGAGTGATCCGCCTGTGATCTCAGGGACGGGCCGGCCGCTGCGCCGGGCCGCCCCTCGCCCGCCCTGCGGGTATCCCTTCGACCTCCCAGACCGACCGGACCCGACATGACCGCCGCTCCCCTGCCGCTCGATCCCGCCCTAACCTGCCCGTTCCCGGCTGTCGCCACCCGCATTCCGGTGCTGGACCCGGCGACCGCGCAGCCGATGGGCGACGTGCCGGATCTGTCGGTGGCCGAGGCGATGGCCGCGCTCGACCGGGCCGAGGCCGCCGCCGCCGGCTGGGCCGCGACCGCGCCGCGCCAACGATCCGAGATCCTGCGCCGCGCCTTCGAGCTGATGATCGCCCGGCGCGAGAGGCTGGCGCTGCTCATGGTGCGCGAGAACGGCAAGGCGATGCGCGATGCGCTGGCCGAGGTCGATTACGCCGCCGAATTCTTCCGATGGTTTGCCGAGGAGGCCGTTCGCGCCCCGGGTGACTACGGCACCTCGCCGGCCGGCACCGGCAACATTCTGGTCAAATACCATCCGGTCGGCATCGCGCTTCTGATCACGCCCTGGAACTTCCCGGCCGCGATGGCCACGCGGAAGATCGGCCCGGCACTGGCGGCGGGATGCACCTGCCTGTTGAAGCCCGCGACCGAGACGCCCCTGACCGCCTATGCGATCGCCGGGATCCTGAGCGAGGCCGGCCTTCCCGAGGGCGTCGTCTCCGTCGTGTCGACCCGGCAGACCGGCGCCGTCGTCGATGCGCTTCTGGACGATCCACGGGTGCGCAAGCTGTCCTTCACCGGCTCGACCCCGGTGGGCCGGATGCTGCTGGAAAAGGCCTCGCGGCAGGTGATCAACTGCTCGATGGAGCTGGGCGGAGACGCGCCGCTGATCGTCTTCGACAGCGCCGATCTGCAGACGGCGCTCGATGGCGCGATGATCGCCAAAATGCGCAACGGCGGGCAGGCCTGCACGGCGGCGAACCGGCTGTTCGTGCAGAGCGCCATCGCGCCGGCCTTCATCGAGGCCTTCACCGCGCGCATGGCCGGGCTGACCCTCGGGCCCGGTGATCAGCCGGGCGTCGATTGCGGACCCGTCGTCAGCGCCAAGGCGCTGACCGGCCTGCAGCGGCTGATCGACGACGCGGTCGAGCGGGGCGCCACGGTACTCGCCGGCGGCGCGCGGGGCGCAGGCGAGGGCTACTTCCTCGCGCCGACGGTGCTGACTGACATCCCCGCAGACGCCGAGATCGCCACGGCCGAGATCTTCGGCCCGATCGCCGCTTTGCAGATCTTCGATACCGAGGACGAGGTGATCGCACGGGCGAATGCCACCGAGTATGGCCTCGCTGGCTATGTGTTCTCGGGCGATCTGGCGCAGGCGATGCGGGTCGCGGATCGGCTCGAATGCGGGATGATCGGCATCAACAAGGGAGCGATCTCGGACCCCGCGGCCCCGTTCGGCGGCGTCAAGCAGAGCGGCCTCGGACGCGAAGGCGGGCGGCACGGCATGCAGGAATTCATGGAGCCCCGCTATGTCGCCGTCAGCTGGTGAGCGCGGCACTCTGCCTGTGGCAAGCACAGGCCCGAACTGTCATATTGTCACCTTGTTCGACAAAGCGAGGTTGGAACGATGACGATCAAGGCAACTTCCGGCATTCAGGCGCTCAGCCGCGATGACCTGACCCTCAGCGGCCGGTTGGTGACGGCGGTGCGCGACGCGATCCTGCGCGGCGATCTGGCCCCGGGCGAGCATCTGAAGGAAAAAGAACTGTGCGACATGTTTCAGGTCAGCCGGGGCCTGTTGCGCGAAGCGGTGCAGAAACTGGCGGGCGAAGGTCTGCTGGTCTCGGTGCCGCACAAGGGCCTGCAGGTCTGGGCGCCCGACCGTCGCGCAGCGCAGGAGCTCTACAGCGTGCGCGGCGTGCTCGAAGGTCTGATCGCCGCCGAATTCGCGCGCAACGCCAATGAATCCTCGCGCAGCGACCTGTTCGCCATCTTCGAGACGATCCGCGCCCTGCCGCTGGAAAGCACGGCACAGGAACTGGTCGAGGCCAAGAACCGCTTCTACCGCTGCCTCCTCGATGGCTGCGGCAACCGGGTCGCGGCGCAGACCTTCACGCAGCTCAACAACCGGATCGTCATGCTGCGCCGGCTCACGCTGTCGCAGCCCGGCCGTCTGCCCCAGATGATCGCCGAGATCGACGCGATCATCACCGCGATCCGCGATCGCGACCCCGAAACCGCGCGGCGCATGACGGAAGAACATGTCCGTCTCGCCGCCGCCGTCGTCGACCTGCGGTTCGACGAACTGGAAACACCCGCCTAGCACTTCAGGAGAGCAACATGAGTGACAGCAAGCAGGAAACCTTCGATCTGGGCATGACGATCCGTCGCGCCACGCTGGGCGATGCCTATGTCGATCGCGCCGTCGCCGGCATCGACGATTTCACCGATGACCTGCAGACGCTTGTCACCACCTATTGCTGGGGCGAGGTCTGGGGCCGTCCCGGGCTCGACCGCAAGACCCGCTCGACCATCAACCTCGCGATGATCAGCGCCCTGAACCGTCAGCACGAGCTGGCCGCCCATGTCCGCGGCGCGATCAACAACGGGCTGACCAAGCAGGAGATCAAGGAGATCCTGCTGCAGGTCGGCATCTATTGCGGCGTGCCGGCGATGGTCGACAGCTTCCGCACCGCCAAGACCGTGCTGGGAGAGATCGATGCCGAGTGATCCGAGCGCCTCGGGCGCAACGCCGCGGGTGGGTCTCGTCGGCCTCGGCATGATGGGCAAGCCGTTCGCGGCCCTGCTGGCCAAGGCCGGCTACCCGCTGTTCCTCTATGACATCGACGCCTCGACGCGCGACGCCGTCGCATCCGAGGTCGGGGCCACGGCGCAGCCGACGCTGGCCGAGCTGGGCCAGTCCTGCGACATCGTCATCACCATGCTGCCGAATTCGGCCATCGTGCGCAGCGCGGTGCTGGGCGACGGCAACACGCCGGGACTGGCCAAGAGCATGGCGCGGGGCGGGCTGATCGTCGACATGTCCTCGTCCTTCCCCACCGACACCGTCGCCCTCGGCGCCGAGCTGGAGGCGCGCGGCCTTGTCCTGATGGATGCGCCCGTGTCCGGCGGCGTCGCCAAGGCCATCACCGGCACGCTGGCGATCATGCTGGGCGGCAACGACAGCGCGGCGCTCGACCGGGCCGAGCCTGTCCTCGCCACCATGGGCCGCATCTTCCGCACTGGCGGGCTGGGGTCTGGGCACGCGATCAAGGCGCTGAACAACTACGTCTCGGCAGCGGGTCTCGCGGCCGCCTGCGAAGCGGTGATCGTCGGCCAGAAATTCGGCCTCGATCTGGAGCTGATGGTCGATGTGATCAACGCTTCGACCGGGCGCAACAATTCGACCGAGAACAAGCTGAAGCCCTATATCCTGACCGGCGACTACCAGCGGGCGGGCTTTGCGCTGCCGCTGATGGCCAAGGACGTGGGTATGGCCGCCGATCTGGCGCAGACGTTGGAGCTGGACCTTCCCGGGTTGAAAGCCGCCAAGGCGCTCTGGGCCTCGGCGCGCGAGGATCTAGGTCAGGGCGCCGATCACACGGCGATCCACGCCTATCTCGACAAACTGGCGGCCCGCGCCTGACGCGCCCGCCCCGGCGCCGCTTCCTGGGATGCGGCGCCTCTCCCCTTCTTGAGACGCGCCCGTGCGGCGTGATCGATCCGGGCCGCGCAGGCCCTGCCCCGCCAGCGGAACGGAGGACAGATGCTGACACGCGATTACAGGGATATCGTCGGAGGAGGCGTGCTGTTGTGCTTCGGCCTCTGGGTGGCGTGGTATGCGGCGTCGCATTACGACCTCGGGACGCTGCGGCGCATGGGGCCGGGAATGTTCCCGATGCTTCTGGCCATCGTCCTTGCGGGCCTTGGGCTGCTCATGGCCGTGCCCGCCTTCTTCCGCGAGGGACCCAAGGTGCAGCTGAGGCTGTTCGTCCCGGCCGTGATCCTGCTGTCGGTCCTGTCCTTTGCCTTGCTCATCGGCCCGTTCGGCCTGATCCCGGCGATCGTCGCGGTGACCTGCCTCTCGGCCCTCGGCGAGGAGAAATTCCGCCCGCTGGCGATCGTGCTTCTGTGCCTCGTGCTGAGCGTCATCGCCTGGCTGATCTTCAGCGTCGGTCTGGGTCTGACGCTGCCGATGTTCCGCTGGCCGTTCTGAGGAGATCGCGATGGATATGCTTGCCAATATCTCGCTGGGCATCGGCGTCGCCCTGTCCGGCACCAACCTGTTCTACTGCTTCCTCGGCGTCGTCGTCGGCACGGTGATCGGCGTGATCCCCGGCGTGGGGGCGATCTCGGCGATCTCGCTCCTGCTGCCCGTCACCTTCTATCTCGATCCGACCACGGCGCTGATCATGCTGGGCGGGATCTGGTACGGCGCGACCTATGGGGGGTCGACCGCGGCGATCTTGCTCAACATCCCCGGCACGCCGGCGAATGCGGTGACCTGCATGGACGGCTATCCGCTGGCCCGGCAGGGACGTGGCGGGGTCGCCCTGTTGATGGCGGCGCTGGCCTCGTTCACCGGCGGGACGATCGGCATCATCATCCTGATGTTCTTCTCGCCGCTGCTGGCCAGCTACGCGCTGAGCTTCGGCGCCGCCGAGTATTTCGCGCTGATGTTCATGGGCCTCGTCGCCGCCTCGACGATCACCGACGGCTCGGCGGTGAAGGGCCTCGCCATGGTGACGCTGGGGATCCTGTTCGGCTGCGTCGGGGCTGATATCTACACCGGCGTGCCGCGCTTCAACTTCGGCACGCTCGAGCTGCAGGACACGATCTCGCTGGTGGCGCTGGCGATGGGCGTGTTCGGCGTCTCCGAGGTCATTGCCACGGTGCGCAACGTGCATGTCTCGCCGATCGACCGCTCCAGCGTATCCTTCCGCGCGATGAGGCCCACGGGCGAGGAATTGCGCCGGGCCGGAACTTCCGCGTTGCGGGGCTCGGGCATCGGGTCGTTCTTCGGCGCGCTGCCGGGGGCGGGTCCGTCGATCGCCGCCTTCATCGCCTATGCCTTTGAAAAGAAGGTCTCTCCACGGTCGAAACTGTTTGGCAAAGGCGCCGTCGAAGGCATCGCCGCCCCGGAATCCGCCAATAACGCGGCCGATCAGACGGCGTTCATCCCGACCCTGTCGCTGGGCATCCCCGGCAGCCCGACAATGGCACTGATGCTGGGCGCGCTGATGATCCATGGCATCGCGCCGGGGCCCGGTCTGGTGGTCGAGCAGCCCTCGCTGTTCTGGGGCCTGATCATGTCCTTCTGGATCGGCAACCTGATGCTGGTGATCCTGAACGTGCCGATGATCGGGCTCTGGGTGCGGCTTCTGACCATCCCCTACCATCTGCTCTACCCTGCCGTTCTGGTGTTCATCTGCATTGGCACCTATTCGGTCCATCAATCCGCCTTCGAAGTCGGGCTCGTCGCCTTCTTCGGCGCCCTGGGCTATCTGATGCGGGTCTTCGACTGGCCGGCCGCGCCGCTGCTGCTCGGCTTCGTCCTCGGCCCGATGATGGAGGAGCATTTCCGCCGCGCCATGCTGTTCTCGCGCGGGGATGTCCTGACCTTCTTCGAGCGTCCGATCAGTGCGACGGTCATGGCAATCGCGATCCTGATGTTGGTCTGGGGGGTGATTTCGACCATCCGTCAGAAGCGCCGCGCGCGCCTTGAAGAATGACAATTGCTAGTCGACGGAAGAAGAGAGATCCCGTGGCAGGTCAGATGGAATTCAGATCCATCTCAGCAGTGTTCGGCTAAGTCAACGCGCGGGGCCGCGCTCACTCGAGATGATCAGTGTGGTTAGTCAATCCAGCGGGGCCCCATGCGCATAGAGCTACAAGCCACTGGGTTGACTATCATCTCAACTGTCCGAATTCCGATTTGCATCGGATCCCGTATCCGACGGAATTTGCGCTTGGCGCGCCTTTTGCCCCGCCAAACCAGACCTCAGGATTGAAAATGGGCTGTCGAGGACAATCAGCACTCTAGTTGCTGATCGCTTCCACAGCTGCAAAGATCGCATTCACCACTTCCCGCGGCGGCGACAGCTGCGGCACGTTCCTCTGCAGTTCCGACGTGCGTAGCGCAACGGCGTGCTCGATCTGGATCGGCGCAGTTCTGATTGTGGATTCGTCAGAACCACATTCCCCTGAGGAGCCCGAAGGCTCGCAGGCCATTGGGTCCATGCGGGGACTCCGTCATCTCTGGCAGCGACCGCCGCCACGGCATCCGACCGGAAGTTGGCGTCATTGACCCCCAACCCTCGCCCGACGCGCAGCATCCGACGATCGGGGCGATCTTCCCGTCCAGTCTGAACATACTCAAGTCTTTGACATCCCTCCCGACAGGCCCAAGGCCTGCGCGCCATGGTTGCATCCGCAACCCGGAGAGGGAAGCCCGTTCTCATGTCCTATGCCCGGCGCAGGCTTTCGGTCAGGACCTCGACAAAGCGTTGGGCGGCGGGGGTCAGTGTGCGGTGCCGCTTGCGCACCAGGGAGATCGGCCGCTGTACCGTCGGAGAACAGAGGGGCAGCACCACCAGCATCTCATTGAAGAACAGCCGCGCAAGACGTTCGGGCAGCACGCAGATCCCCATCCCGGTCGAGGCCATCCACGTCGCCGAGCTGAGGAAGCCCACCTCGGCCGCGACCTTCGGATGCCGGCCGGTCGCCGCATGCAGCGTGCTGTCGACGATGTCGCGTACCCCGTAGTCGCGGCGCGACAGGATCAGCGGCTCGTCGGCCAGCGCCTGCCACGGGACTTCGGTCAGCGCGGCCAGCGGGTGCAGGGCCGGCAAAACGGCGCAAAGACGGTCTTCGGTCAGGGGCTCGCTCTCGAAGGCCGCGTCGCCCGGCGGGGCCACGCCGATGCCGAATTCCGCCCGTTCCTCAAGGATGTTGGTCAGGAACTGATCCGGCGCGCAATCGTCGATCACCAGCTCGATCGCCGGCCAGAGGGCGCGGAAGCGGCGCACGGCATCGGGCAGCACCGCCATCCCGGTCGCGGGCGTCGCCGTCAGGCGGACGGTGCCCCGGTTCAGATCCCGCATATCGCGGATCGACAGGTCCAGCATGCGCAGATCATCGAGGATCCGCTCGACCGGGCCGATGGCGTTCTTGCAAGCCGTCGTGGGCACCAACCGGCGCGTGGTGCGGTCGAACAGGGGCACCTGCAGAACGGTCTCGATCTGCTTGATCAACACGCTGACCGCTGATTGCGTGATGTTCAGATCCCGCGCGGCGGCGGACAATTGCCCGGCCCGATAGACCGCCGCCAGCGCCCGCAGCTGCTTCAGGGTCAATTGCTCCAGCGACATGGGCAGGCTCCACTTTCAATGACTTTATGAATTATTGAAAATAATTCGTTTTATCAATGCCGATCCCGCCGCTAACCTGAAAGCAGGTGAGGAGAATCCACAGTGACAAACGCAAGACCCGATCGCGGCTTCCGCCGGATCGCAACGGAGGAGGCTTGGTGTTCGCCCGAGCTGTTCCGCCTGTTCCGCAAGGAGCTGGACGAAAAGACCATCGACGAGCCGGGCTTCCACAGCCTCTACGGCTTCTTCGCCAGCGAGGCCCCGCGCGCCAAGGATCTGGCCCGCCGCATCCAGTCCTTGGGCGACGAGCGCATCGCCGACATGGATGCCTCGGGGATCGACATGCAGATCCTGTCGCTGACCGCGCCCGGTGTGCAGCTGTTCGATCCGGTCGAGGGCTCGGCGCTGGCCGTGCGCTTCAACGACGAGCTGGCCGAGGGCGTGGCGCGGCATCCCGACCGTCTGGCGGGCCTCGCGGCCTTCTCGCCGCTCGATCCCGCCGCCGCAGCGCGTGAGCTGGAGCGGGGCGTGACCAAGCTGGGTTTGAAGGGCGGCATCCTGAACGGCCATACCCGCGGGACCTATCTGGACGATCCGCAATATTGGGAGGTGTTCGAAGCCGCCGAGGCGCTGGACGTGCCGATCTACCTGCATCCCAACTGCCTGCCGCGCGACATGGTGCAGCCCTTCCTGCCGCGCGGCCTCGATGCCGCGGTCTACGGCTTTGCCTGTGACACCGGGCTGCATGCCTTGCGGCTGGTCGTCTCGGGCCTGTTCGACCGCTTCCCCAAGCTGCAGATCATCCTCGGTCATTGCGGCGAGGCCCTGCCCTATTGGCTCTATCGCATCAGCTACATGCACGGCCATATCTCGAAGACCGGGCGCTATCCGGGAGTGGGGCCGCTGCAACGCTCGGCCCGCGATTACCTGCGCGAAAACTTCATCTACACCAACAGCGGCGTCGCCGATCCGGACCCGATCCAGTACATCCACAAGGTCATCGGCAAGGACCGGATGATGTATGCGATGGATTATCCGTGGCAGTTCGAGCCCTCGGAAGTGGCGATCCTCGATGCGATGGACCTGTCGCCAGAAGACCTCGCGCAGTTCTACGAGGGCAATGCGGTGCGGGTGTTCAAGCTGTGAGCGGCGCGCCCGAATATCGCTGGGCGGTGACGGCACCCGGCGCGCCGCTGGAGCGGCTGGCAGTGCCGCCCCGCGCTGCGCTGGGGCCGCGCGAGGTGCTGCTGGAGGTCACGCATTGCGGCGTGTGCCATTCCGACGTGCATTTCTGGGAAGGCTTCGTCGATCTCGGCGACCGCAAGATCCCCGTGTCTGCGATGGGGGTGGAGACGCCCTACACCTTGGGGCACGAGGTCGTCGGCCGGGTCGTCGCCGTTGGCGATGCGGTTACCGAGGTGGCGCCCAGCGATCTGCGGCTGGTCTATCCGTGGATCGGCTGCGGCGACTGCGAGGATTGCGCGCGCGGCCATGACAATGCCTGCGCCCAGCCGCGCAGCATCGGTGTGCGCAAAGCCGGCGGGTTCGCGGACCGCGTGCTGGTGCCCGATGCGCGTTATCTCTTCGACATCGCGGGCCTCGATCCGGCGATGGCGGCGACCTATGCCTGCGCCGGGCTGACCGTGTTCTCGGCCATTGCCAAGCTGCAACCGCTCTCGCCCGAGGCGCCCTTGGTGCTGATCGGCGCGGGCGGGCTGGGGATGAGCGCACTGGCGATCCTGAAGGCGCAGGGCCACCGCAACACCGTGGTGATCGAAGCCCGGCCCGAGGCGCGCGCCGATGCGCTGTCGGCGGGCGCGCGGCTGGCCTTCGACCCCGCCGACCCCGAGCTGCCCGAGCAGCTGGCCACGCAGGCCGGCGGGCCGCTGAAATCGGTGATCGATCTGGTGAATTCGCCCCAGACCGCGACGCTGGCGCTGGCTTTGCTGGCCCGTGGCGGGACGCTGGTGATGGTTGGCCTGCACGGCGGAGCGATCAGCCTGCCGTTGAGCGGCCTTCCGGTCCGGGGCCAGACGATCATCGGCAATTACACCGGCACGCCCGCTGAACTGGGCGCGCTGCTGGAACTGGCGCGCGGTGGGGCGCTGTCGCCGATCCCGCTGACCCGTCGGCCCGCGAACACCGTGACCGATGCGCTAGAGGAGCTGCGCGCGGGCAAGGTGCGGGGCCGCATCATACTGACACAGGACCACGATTGAGACCCTTTGGGAGGAGGAACCATGAAACGACTTTTTGCCCTGACCACCGCTGTCGCCTTGGCCATCTCGGCCCCCGTTGCCGCGTTGGACCGGCTGACCATTGGCACCGGCCCGGCCGGGTCGCTCTACAACCAGATCGGCACCACGCTCTCGACACTGGTGCAGGAGCATCTCGGCACGACCGGCGCCGCGCGGCCCTTCACCGGGACCACCAGCTATTTGCCGATGGTGCATACCGGCGATATCGAGGCCGGCATCCTCGGCGGTCTGGAATCGCGTGATGCCTATGCCGGGGTCGATCCCTACCCGGCCGCGATGACCAACATGCGCGCGCTTCTGGTCGTCTCGCGCCCCTCGTTCCAGTTCTTCACAAGGGGCAGCGACGGCCTGACCTCGGTCGCCGATCTGCGCGGTCGCCGCGTGGTCACCCAGTTCCGCGCCATCCGCGCCTTTGACGAGGTGATCCGCGCCACGCTGGCCTCGGCCGGGTTGACCTTCGACGACGTGGAATCGGTGGTGACGGCGGGTATCGACGATGCGATCACCGGGGTGCAGGACGGGCGCATCGACGCCTCGATGGTGGCGCTGGGGATCCCGCCCCTGCGGCAGGCCGACGCGACCATTCCGGGTGGCATCCGCGTGCTGACCTTGGGCGAGAACCACGAGGCGATCACCGATGTCGTCGGCTTGCAGATCAACGCCGTCGGCCCCTCGCCCGCGCAGGTCGGCATCCCCGAGCCCATCGACGCCGTGTCCTTCAACACCTTCCTCAACGTCGGCACCGCGATGTCGGACGAGGACGCCTATGCCCTGACGCAGACGATCCATCAGAACTGGGCGCAAGCGCAGGAGGCCCTGCCGCCGTTGCGCGGGATGCGGGCCGAGAACATGGTGCCCGAGACGCTGTCGCATCCCTATCACCCCGGCGCGATCACCTATTTCCGCGAAGTGGGGCTGTGGACCGATGCCCATCAGGCGCAGCAAGATGCCTTGCTGAACTGACGAGACGGATGGCAGGACAGGCAGAACGATGACCCGCGCGACAACGCTTCTCTACCAGGTCTATCTGGTCTGGCTCTTTCTCGGCGGGCTGGCCTGGATCTTTGACGTGCCGGGCCGCATCGGCCTGCCGCTCATCCAATACGAATGGCTGGCGCCCTATCTGGGCGTCGCCACCGCCGCCGTCTTCCTGCGTTATCCCTACGGCGCCAAGGCCGGCCCGGTCGAGGTACTGATCGGCTGGGCCGGGATCGCCGCGTGGATCTGGTCGGCCTCGCAGACCGAGGCGTGGATGTTCTCGCTCTCGGGCTATTCGCCGGACAAGGTGATCCCCGGCGCCATCGCCCTGCTGGCGCTTATGGAAGGGCTCCGCAAATCCTGCGGTCTGTCGATCACGCTTCTGGTCTATGCGCTGGTGGCCTATGGCCTTCTGGGCCACCACCTGCCGCAGCCGTTTCAGGCGAATTACTCCAGCGCGCGGGCGCTGACCTATTACCTCTACACCGATTCCAACGCCGTCGTGGGCATGATCCTGTCCATCGTCGCCACGCTGGTCCTGGCCTTCCTCGTGTTCGGGCGGATGCTGGAAGTCTCGGGCGCCACCAGCTTCTTCACCGATCTATGCCTCTCGGCCTTCGGGCATCGCCGAGGCGGGCCGGCCAAGGTTGCGGTGATCGCTTCGGGGCTGTTCGGCTCGGTCTCAAGCTCGCCCGTGGGCAACATCATGTCGACGGGCGTGGTCACCATCCCTTTGATGCAACGCACCGGATTGCGCGCGCATCAGGCGGCAGCGATCGAGGCCGTGGCCTCGACCGGCGGGCAATTGGCTCCGCCGGTGATGGGCGCGACGGCCTTCCTGATGGCCGAGTTCCTGCAGATTTCCTATGCCGAGGTCGTGCTGGCCGCGCTTCTGCCCGCGATCTTCTACTATGCCTGCCTCTATTTCCACGTCGACGCGCTGGCCGTCCGGCAAGGGGCCAGCGGCTTGCCCAAGGCCGAGCTGCCCCGCGCATGGCCGGTGCTGAAACGCGGCTGGATCTTCGTGCTGCCGCTGGCATGGCTGATGTATCTGCTGTTCTGGCGCGGCAGCCAGCCGACCATTGCCGCGCTTGGATCTGCTGCCTTGCTCATGGTGCTGGCGCTGCTGAAGAAGCGGTTCCTCAACCGGGCCGACTGGAAGGGGCTGATCCTCGACGGCGGCGAGGGGATGCTGCCGATCCTGATGATCGCCGGCGGCGCCGGCATTGTCGTCGGCGTGATGAACCTCAGCGGCCTCGCGCAATCGCTGTCCTTCCTGTTGACGCAGGCGGGTGCGGCCTTGGGACTGTTCCCGGTGCTGCTGTTGACGGGCGTGTTGTGCATCATCCTCGGCATGGGCATGCCCTCGACGGCGATCTACATCGTGCTGGCCACGGTCATCGGCCCCTCGATCATCGCCATGGGGGTCACGCCTCTGGCCGCGCATATGTTCATCTTCTATTTCGGCGTGATGTCGTTCCTGACCCCGCCGGTCGCCGTGTCTTCCTATGTCGCGGCGGGACTGGCCAAGGCGAACATGTGGAAGACCAGCCTTCTCGCCCTGCGCGCGGCGGGGGCGGCCTTCGTGCTGCCCTTCGTCTGGTGCTACCGCGAGGAATTGCTGCTGTCGGGCGACCCTCTGTCGATCGCCGCACTGGCGCTGTCCGTGCTGCTGGCGCTGCGGATCTATGCTGCGGCCTCGGGCCGGATGTCGGTCGCCTTCCGGCTCGGCCATTTCGTGCTGGCAGCGGTGCTGGTCCTTGCGCCGGTGCTGTGGAACCCTTTGTCGCCCGTGGCGCTGGTGCTGATGGCACTGGCCGGGGCGAAGATCCTGTGGGAGCGTCTCGCCAATCCTTCCGCGCCGGCGGGGCAGGTCTCATGACCTCGACCGCCAAGCCCGCCAGCGCCGCCACCATCGCCCTGAACCGCGCGGCGGCACAGGCCCTGCCCGAGGATCTGGCGCTGAACCGCGCCGAGGCCGAGCGTGGGCTGATCGCCGCGCTCGACCCCGGCGTTATCCTGTCCAAGGATGGCAGTCGCCCGGTCTGGGATCTGACCCGCTATGCCTTCCTCGACCCCGAGGAGACGCCCGATACCGTTCATCCCGCCCTCTGGCAGCAGGCGCGCCTCAACCGCATCGCCGGGCTGTTCGAAGTCGTGCCCGGCGTCTACCAGCTGCGCGGCTTCGATCTGTCGAACATGACCCTGATCGAGGGCGAGCGCGGGGTGATCGTTGTCGATCCCCTCGTCAGCGCCGATGCCGCCGCCGCGGCGCTGGCCTTCTATCGCCGCCATCGCGGTCCGCGCCCGGTAACGGCGATCGTCTACACCCATTGTCACGCGGATCATTACGGCGGCGCGCGCGGTATCGTCACCGAGGAAGAGGCCACCAAGCTGCCGATCCTCGCGCCCGAAGGGTTCCTGCACGAGGCGATCTCGGAGACGCTGCTCGCCGGCCATGCCATGTACCGCCGCACGGTCTATTTCTCGGGCGCGATGCTGGAGAAGGGGCCACTGGGGCAGGTTGATTCCGGTCTCGGGAAATCCGTCTCGACCGGCCGCGTGACGCTGATCGCCCCGAATGACGAAATCCGCGAAACCGGCGAGCGGCGGGTTCTGGACGGCGTGGAGTTCGTCTTCCAAATGGCCCCGGACACCGAAGCCCCGGCCGAATTCCTGTTCTATCTGCCCGCCTTCCGCACCCTCTGCGCGGCCGAGCTGGCGACGCGGACGATGCACAACCTCTACACCCTGCGCGGCGCGGCGGTGCGTAGCGCGGTGGCGTGGTGGCAAGCGCTGGATCAAGCGGTCGCCTTGTTCGGCGATCAAGTCGAGGCGATGATCGCCCAGCACCATTGGCCGGCCTGGGGCCGCGACCGGATTGTCGCCCTGCTGGAGCGGCAACGCGACCTCTACAAGCATCTGCATGACCAGACCCTTCGGCTGGCCAATCAGGGCCTCACGGCGCCCGAGATCGCCGAAGCCCTCACCCTGCCCGTGGGCCTCTCGCAGGCTTGGGATTGCCTGCCCTTCTACGGCACCGCCTCGCATAACGCGAAAGGGGTCTTTCAGCGCTATCTCGGCTGGTACGACTCGCATCCGGCGACGCTGAACCCCCACCCGCCGCGTGCCGCTGCCGAACGCTATGTCGCTTTCATGGGAGGCGCGGATGCGGTAGTCGCGAAGGCGCGCGAGAGCTTCGACGCCGGCGACTACCGCTGGGTGGCCGAGGTGCTGCGCCATGTGGTCTTTGCCCGGCCCGACCACCGCCCCGCCCGCGACCTGCAGGCCGACGCGCTGGAGCAGCTGGGCTACCAAAGCAGCGCCGCCAGTTGGCGCAACGAATACCTGACCGCCGCGCATGAATTGCGGCACGGCATCCTGACATGGCCCGCGCCCAAGACCGCGAATCCGGATCAGAAACGCGCGATGACGGCGCCGATGCTGCTGGATTACCTTGGCATTCGCCTGAACGCCGCCCGAGCCGAGGGGCTGGACCGGTCCGAGGACATCACCCTAGCCGAAACGGGTGAGAGCTATCGCCTGACCCTGCGCAACGGCGCCCTGACCTATCGCCCGCTGCCGCCGGCGTCGGATGCCCTGACGGTACCGCGCAAGGCACTGGAGGATCTGGCATTCGGCGGGCCGGACGCCGGGGCTACCCCGCTGTTCCGCCTGATTGCCGGACTACTGGACAGCTTCGACCCCGGTTTTCCGGTCATCGACCGCCCGGCTTGACCACCGCCGACAAATTTGAAGGACTGCAGAGTCTGCTTCACACTTAGGCTCAGGACACGTCCATTCCCGTCTGTCGGCACGATTCTCCGCCGGAAGAACGAGCGGTGACATCCCTGATCTGTTCTGGCTGACGGATGCGCAGATGGCGCGTCTGGAGAGCTACTTTCCCAAGTCCCGCGGCAAGCCTCGCGTTGATGATCGGCGTGTTTTGAGCGGGATAGTCTTCATCAATCGCAATGGCTTGCGGTGGCGGGATGCACCGAAGGAAGATGACCCGCACGAGACCCTTCACAACCGTTGGAAGCGGTGGAGCGACAGGGGGATCTTCGCTCAGTTGATGGTCGGTCTGGCGGCTGATCACGGCGAGGAATGGCCCGCGATGATCGATGTGAACAGGCCAACGCCATGCGTTCGAGTGAGCCGGCGCAAGTCCCTCAAAGCCCATCGCACGGCGTCCAGTCTGGCTGCCAAGAAGGGGGCATGGCCGCCTGATTGGATGCACCAAAGCCGGCAAGAATACGAAGCGGCACGCGATCTGCGACAGCAAGGGTGGTCCGATCAGCCTCTTTGTCAGCACCGGTCAAGGCCGCGATTACATCGGCGCCGCGGCCTCGCTCGAGAGCCTGCCAAGAGTGGAATGGCTGCTCGGGGATCGTGGCTATGACGCCGATTGATTGAGAGATGCTTTGAGAGACAAAGGCATACGGGCATGTATCCCCGGCCAGAAGCAGCGCTCCAAAACCGTCAAATACGACAAGCGTCGCTACAAACGCCGCAACCGCATCGCGATCATGTTCGGCAGGCTGAAGGACTTGAGCCGTATCATCGAATGCCATGCCCGATGCACCATCATCAGTTCCCCTCTTCCAGAGTGTGTTGAGGGGATGAACCGCGCCTCAATCGCGCGGCCCCAGCTTCTCCAGGCGCTTGGCGCGGTTGGTTAGCCACCAACCGAGCTGAGGAATCCAGTCCTGATAAAGAGATTCGGCGGTAGCTGGGTTCAACTGCTGCCGAGCATTCGCTGCAAATTAGGGGTCTCGCAGCGCCGCATGTCCAATCGCGACGATGTCTGCGCGACCGCTTGTGACAATGTCCTCAGCTTGCTTCGCGTCGACAATCAACCCAACCGCCATGGTTGCAACGGGCACATCGCGCTTGATCCGCTCTGCATACGGGACCTGAAAACCATAGCCCATCGGATAGTGGAAGACGCCAAATCCACCTGAGGAATTGTCCACCACGTCAACGCCCAAAGCAGAAAGCTCGTGCGCGTAAGCAACCGAGTCTTCGATCGTCCACCTGTCTCGAGAGCCGTCTACGGCCGATATGCGGACAAACAGAGGCATGCTTTCCGGGATTGCAGCTCTGATGGCACTGACGACCTCGAGCGGGAAGCGCATCCGATTTTCCCTGGATCCCCCGTATGCGTCGCTGCGCTCATTGGTCAGGGGCGACAAGAAAGAATTGAGCAAGAAGCCATGCGCACTATGAACTTCGATGACGTCGAATCCGGCACGAACGGCGCGTCGCGCAGCGGCGACGAATTCACCTTTCATCCGGTCCAATCCAGTGTCGTCAAGAGCGACAGGGGCAATGTCTCTCGGCTCGCATGTGATTGAGGACGCAGAGACGGTTGGCCAAGCGTGTTCGCCAGCCAGCTCTGTTTCGGCTGGGATCGGCGTGTTGCCGTGCCATGGCTGCAGGGTTGACGCTCTCGGGCCGGCATGCCCGATCTGTATGCCAGCTAAGGCGTTGTTGGTCTTGATGATAGTCGCGATGCGCTCCAACCCGTCGACTTGCATGTCGTTCCAGATCCCGAGATCGCCGTGAGTTATGCGCCCTTCCGGAGCGACACTTGTTGCCTCCACCATGACCAGCCCAAAGCCCCCGATCGCAAACTTCGCGTAGTGCGCGATGTGGTAGTCATTCGCGAAGCCATTCGTCGCCGAGTATTGGCACATCGGGGAGAGAGCAAGGCGATTGCGCATCGTAACGCCTCGCAGCTGCAGTGGCTGAAGGATCCCGGGAGCTTCCCGCCGAACGACCACTGCGATGGCGTTAGCGGTGTCTGCGTCAACCAGCTCCAGAAGCGCTGCGGGCTATCGGCTTCGGCGACCTCAACCCACATTGCAGTCCTGCAACGCGCAGGGCTTGTCCTTCCTACGCGCGTTGGACAGTGGACATTCTATCGTCGAAACGAAGAAGCCCTGAAGGCGTTTTCCGATACTGTCGCAAGGGATCTGTAACGCGGTCATCGGTCGGAATTTTCTCACCCACTCTCATTCATCGATGAAGCACGCCCTTTGACAGCCGCAGGCGATCTGCGTGGTCTCGGCACGGACAATTCGTGCTTCAACCCAAGAACCCGCTGGGCAGGAGCGCCTGATGCAGGAACATCAGGTTCTCGCGCAGGCTCTCCCGGCTGAGCTGGCCGCCAAGGGAGACCCGCAGCTTATCCTCGGGGATGCCGTCCACCGTGAAGGCGTCCGACGGGATGAGGCCGAGCGGCCTGCCGGCCATCTTGACCACCACATCCGCGCGCCCCACGCCCTCGGGCAGGGTCAGCCAGACGTTGAAGGCATTCTCCGACGCGTCGAAGCTGAAGCCCTCCAGCGCCTCGCGGGCGATGGCCTGCCGCGCCGCGCTTTCCGCCCGGATGAAGCGCCGGATGCCATCAGCCGTGCCATCCTCGATCCATTGCGTCGTCAGGGCAGCGGACAGGGGCGAAGGCATCACCGACATCGCCCGGATCGCCTGCGAGAGCCGGATCGCACAGCGCGGTGAGGGGGCGATGGTGAAGGCCAGCCGAAGCCCGGCGCCGATGCATTTGGCCAGACCGCCGATATGCCAGGTCATATCAGGTGCGGACAGCGCCAGCGGCGCGGGAGCCTTGGCCGGAATGAAGCCATAGGCGTCATCCTCGATCAGCGTGAGCCCGGTCGCATTGAGTACCTCGGCCAGGGCCAGACGCCGCTCGACCGGGATGGTCAGTGTCGTCGGGTTCTGAAGCGTCGGATTCAGGTAGAGCGCCTTGGGCTGATGCCGGGCGATGGCCGCGCGCAGGGCGTCCGGCGTGATGCCGTGTTCGTCCATCTCCAACCCGATCAGAGTCACGCCGAACCGCGCCGCGATGTTGCGGATGCCGGGATAGGTGACGCGCTCGCAGAGGATCCGGTCGCCGGGCCGGGTGATGATCGACAGGATCGCGCTCATCGTCGCATGGGCCCCAGGCGTGACGGCAACACGCTCCATCGACGGGACCATGCCGCGCAGGCTCAGCCAGATCGACGCGGCGATCCGGTCGCGTTCCGCGCCGATCGGCGACTGATAGCGTAGCAGATCGACGAGATTGGCCGAAACATAGCCCAGACCTGCCTGCATCCGGGCTACAAGATCGGGATCCGTCGGCTCCGGCGGCATGTTCATCGACAGATCCCCCGCGCGCTTGCGCTCGGGATCCTCGGCGGCCGAGGAGCGGGAGGTGACGAAGGTGCCGCGGCCGACATGGCTCGACACGAGGCCCCGGCTCTGCGCTTCGGCATAGGCCCGCGAGACGGTGGTGAAATCGAGGCCCAGGCTCGCCGCGAGGCGGCGCTGCGGCGGCAGGCGGTCGCCACTGCCCAGCCGACCCTGCTGGATATCCTGCGCAATGGCATCGGCGATCGCCAGATAGCGCGGCTTGCCGGTGTCATCCAGCCGGGGAATCCAATCCATCATCGAAACATCTCCTGTTCCCGGCGACGCTAGTCGATTGATTCGAGAGATTGAAGGGGTGTTGTATGGATCTTTCACCTTGGTGCGGCCGTTGGGCGCAGGCTTCCTTGGCATTTCGCCCGCCCTGAGCTCAAAGAGGCTGCGCGCCGCCCAAATCTTGAACAGCAAGCCCTGCCATTATTGGCTATATTGTATGCATATTGTTACTTTGATTGACTGCATATTGCCCATCAAAGAACGCTTTCCTCGTACCAATCAAGGAGGGCGGGATGCCACAGGTCACCAAGGAAGCACACAAGGACGGCGATTTCTTCGTCAATTATGAAGAGAAAGTCTTCGAGGACGTGAAGGCCGACGCGGGCGAAAAGGCCCTTGTCACCTTCCACACCGTCGCCTTCGAGGGCTCGATCGGGCTGGTGAACATTCTCAATGCGATCCGGCTGAACCGGAAGGGCTATGAGACCTCGATCCTGCTCTACGGCCCCGGCGTCACGCTGGGCATTCAGCGCGGCTTCCCGACGCTGGGCGACGAGGCGTTCCCGGGCCATCAGAACTTTGCGGTGAACCTGAAGAAGTTCATGGGCGAAGGCGGCAAGGTCTATGCTTGCCGCTTCGCGCTGCAGGCGCTCTATGGCCATGGCGAGCCCTCGCTCCTGCCGGGCATCACCCCGATCGCGCCGCAGGACGTTCTGGACTGCATCCTTCTTCACAAGAAGGCCAATGCCGTGATCCTCGACACTTGGACGGTGTGACGATCCCGGGCCGGGGCAACCCTGCGCCGGCCCGCTGACCCTCCCCGCCTCGATCCTGAAAGGTTCGCCATGAGAACGGACATCATTCGCGCCGCCGCGGTGCAGATCGCCCCGGACCTGTCCGGTCGCGCCGGCACCATCGAGCGGGTCCTGAACGCCATCGCCGAGGCCGCCGACAAGGGTGCGGCGTTCATCGTCTTCCCCGAGACTTTCGTTCCCTATTATCCCTATTTCAGCTTCGTCCTGCCGCCGGTCCAGCAAGGCGCGCCGCATCTCGAGCTGATGAAGGAAGCCGTCGTGGTCCCCTCGCCCGAGACGCAGGCCGTGGCCGAGGCCTGCCGCAAGCGCGGCGTCGTGGTCGTGCTGGGCGTCAACGAGCGCGATCACGGCTCGCTCTACAACACGCAGCTCATTTTCGACGCCGATGGCACGCTGGCCCTGAAACGGCGCAAGATCACCCCGACTTACCACGAGCGCATGGTCTGGGGTCAGGGCGACGGCGCCGGGCTGAGCGTGGTCGAGACCAAGGTGGGCCGGGTCGGCGCTCTGGCATGCTGGGAGCATTACAATCCGCTCGCCCGCTACGCGCTGATGACCCAGCACGAGGAAATCCACGCCGGCCACTACCCCGGCTCGCTGGTGGGCGACATCTTCCGCGACCAGATCGAGGTCACCATGCGCCATCACGCGCTGGAATCGGGCTGTTTCGTGGTCTGTGCCACCGGCTGGCTGACCGAGGAGCAGATCGCCCAGATCCATCCCGACCTCGCCCTGCAGGCCGCGATGCGCAGCGGGTGCATGACCTGCGTCATTTCGCCCGAAGGCCGCCATCTGGCCGAGCCCCGCACCTCGGGCGAGGGTCTCGTGATCGCCGATCTGGACATGAGGCTGGTCGCCAAACGCAAGCGGATGATGGACAGCGTCGGCCACTACGCGCGCCCGGAACTGCTGTCGCTTCTGCACGACACGCGCCCGGCGCCGACGCGCCATGTCCAGGGCATCCCGCAACAGCCGCCTCTCTCGCCCCAGTTTCAGGAGGATCATCCCGATGCTTGATACGGCCACGCTGATCAACGAATTGCAGACCCATGGCATGCGACTGGTCGATCCGGGCGTCGGCCACGAGAGCCGGCGCGGCGGGGCCGGACCGTCGGATCACAAGGCGATCACCATTGGCGACCGGACGGTGATGATCCCGGTCCATACCGCGCCCAGCTTCGACAGCCCCTATCTGGTCGAGGCGCCAGACGACACCGGCGCGGCCCGCGTGACCCGGGATGGGGTCGAGGTGGCGATGGTCCGCTTTCCGACCCGCGCCCGGTTCTACCAGCTGAAGACGGCGGACGGCATTCCCTACAGCCAGATCGCGGCGCTGCATTCGCGCGACGTGCTGGCGACCACGGTGCTGCAGACCTGCATCCGCTACGAGAGCCGCAAGAAAACCTGCCAGTTCTGCGCCATCGGCCAGAGCCTCGCGGCCGGGCGCACCATCGCCCACAAGACGCCGCAGCAGCTGGCCGAGGTCGCCAAGGCCGCGGTCGAGCTGGACGGCGTCACGCATATGGTGCTGACCACCGGGACGCCTGCCGGGAGCGACCGGGGGGCCAAGGTGCTGTGCGAAAGCGCCGCGGCGATCAAGGCAGCGGTCGATCTGCCCCTGCAGGGCCAATGCGAGCCGCCCGAGGACGACATCTGGCACCAGCGCATGTTTGACGCAGGGATCGACACGCTCGGGATGCATCTAGAGGCGGTGACGCCCGAGGTGCGCCAGCGGATCATGCCGGGCAAGGCCTCGGTTCCGCTGGAGAAGTACTTCTCCAGCTTCGAGGCGGCGGTGAAGGTCTTCGGGCGCGGGCAGGTCTCGACCTATATCCTCGCGGGTCTCGGCGACACGCGCGAGGCGATCCTGTCCATGGGCGAGCGGCTTTGCGCGATGGGGGTCTATCCCTTCGTGGTGCCCTTCGTGCCGATCTCGGGCACGCCGCTGGAAAGCCATCCTGCGCCGTCGTCGGACTTCATGGCCTCCATCCTCGAGCCGCTCGGCCAGATGATCGCGCGCGCGGGCATCCGCTCCGCCGAGATGAAGGCGGGTTGCGGCAAATGCGGCGCCTGCTCCGCGCTCTCGTCCTACGAGACACTCAAGCTGCCGCGGAGGATCCCCGCATGATCGAACTCGAACCGCGCCAGTTCCAGAGCCCGGGCTACTACATTCGCGCCGCCTCGACGCGTTTCGAGGCCGAGGGCGCGGCCCGGTTGCGCCACCGGGTCTTCGTCGAGGAACAGGGGGTGTTCAGCGTGCATGATCGTGACCCGATCGACCTGATCGCCACCCATCTCGTCGCGCTGTCCACCTATGCCCATGAAGCCGATCAGGTGGTGGGGACCGTGCGCGTGCATGAAGTGGCGCCGCGTCTGTGGTGGGGATCGCGCCTCGCGGTGGACGAGGGCTTCCGCGCGGTCGGACGATTGGGGACCGAGCTGATCCGCCTTGCGGTCTGCCTGGCCAACGCCCGTGGTTGCGACCGGTTCCTTGCGCATGTGCAGATCCAGAACGTGCCGTTGTTTCGCAGGCTCAACTGGCATCCGCTGGAAGAGGTGATGTTCCACGGAACAGCGCATATGCGGATGGAAGCCGACCTCCGCCATTACCCGGCCTGCGCCGATCCCGTCGCGGGTTGGTATCTCCGCCCCCGTCTGCGCAAGGCCCTGTCATGAGCGATCCCATCCTGACATCCCTCGCCGAGTCCCTGCGGGCGCATCCCTCGATCCGGTCGAAGCTGGCGATCGCCAAGGCCACGCGCATGTTGGGTCTGACGGCCGCAAGTGCGGGGCATCCGGGCGACGATGCCGCCGTGCTGCCGCTTGACGACGGGAGCTTCGACCTTCTCGCCGGCGAGGGCTTCATCCCGGCTTTCGTCGCGGCCGATCCGTGGTTCGCGGGTTGGTGTGCCGTCATGGTCAACCTGTCCGACATCGCCGCCATGGGCGGGCGGGCGACCGGGATCGTCAATCAGGTCTGGGCCCCGGATGCCGCGACGGCGGAGCCCGTCCTGCACGGAATGCGGGACGCGGCGCTGGCCTATGGCGTGCCGTTGGTGGGCGGGCATACCAACCTGTCCGCGCCTTCGCTGGGCCTCGCGGCCTCGGTCCTTGGCAAGGCACATCGCCTGATCACCAGTGTCGACGCGCGTCCCGGCGATTGCCTGATCGCGGCGATCGATCACCGAGGGTCCCACTACAATTTCGACAACTTCTGCGCCGCGCTGAACGCTCCGGCCGAGCGTCTGCGCGGCGATCTGGCGCTCCTGCCGGCTCTGGCCGAGGACGGGCTTCTGCGCGCCGGCAAGGACATCAGCCAGGGGGGGATCGTCGGCACCGCGCTCATGCTGGCGGAATGCTCGGGCGTCGCTATCGAGATCGACCTCGACGCGCTCGATCCCCCGTCCGGTGTCGATGTGGAACGATGGCTGCGCAGCTTTCCCAGCTTCGGCTTTCTGCTGTCCGTCGCGCCGGAGAATGCGAACGCCGTCTGTTCGGCCTTTGCCCGTCGCGGCATCGAAGCGGCGGCGATCGGGCGGGTGAAACCGGGCAGCGCGGTCAGCCTGCGCCGCGAGGGCGAGAGCGTGACCTTCTGGGACCATGCGCAGGACCCCTATCTTGATCTGGGAGGCGTCGATGCCTGAGACCTACTGGACCGTCCGCTGGCCCGACGGCACCGAGGAGCGCCTGTATTCGCCCTCGAGCGTCGTGACCGAGTTGTTCGAACCGGGGCGGCGCTATCCCACGCTCGATTTCTTGCAACGCGCCCGCATCGCACTGGTCCGGGCATCCAACCGGGTCGAGCGGAAATACGGCTTCGCCTGCAGCTCGGCCATGGACCAGCTCGACCGCATCGAGGCCCGCATCGAGGCCATCCCGGACAAACAGGGCAGCGAGATCGCCTGCCTGTCGATTACGCAATGAGGAACGAACCGATGAAAGACACTCTGACCCCGCATGTCCCGGTGGTGATCGTCGGCGGCGGGCAGGCCGGCCTGTCGGTGGCCTCGTGCCTGAAGGCCATGGGCATCGACTCTCTGGTCTTCGAACGCCACGCGAAGTTCCATTCGTGGCGCCACAACCGTTGGGACAGCTTCTGTCTGGTGACCCCGAACTGGCAATGCCGCCTGCCCGATTTCCACTACGACCGGGAGTTCGGCGGCACCGACCCGGACGGCTTCATGCTCAGGGACCAGATAACCGAGTACCTCGACGCCTTTTCCGAGAAGACCCGGCCGAACCTGCGCGAGGGCGTTGCGGTCACCCGCGTCGCGCCCCTCCGCCACGGCGGATACAGCGTCGAAACTTCGGCCGGCACCTGGACCTGCGATCAGGTGGTGATCGCGACTGGCGGCTATGACACGCCGATCGAGCCGCCCTATGCCAAGGATCTCGCGCCGGAGATCGTCCAGATGCATTCTGTCGATTATCGGAATGTCGACCAGTTCCCCGAGGGCGGGGTGCTGATCGTCGGGACAGGTCAGTCCGGTGTGCAGTTGATGGAAGATTTCACCCGCGCCGGGCGGCCCGTCCACCTCGCCGTCGGGCCCGCGCCCCGCTCGCCCCGGAAGTACCGGGGCCGGGACGCGACGGACTGGCTGTACGAGGCGGGTCACTATGCGATCACGATCGCTTCGCATCCCGATCCGGTGAAGGCGCTGACCCAAACCAACCACTACATGTCCGGCCGGGATGGCGGCAAGGAGATCGACCTACGCCGGTTCCATGTCGAACAGGGTGTCGAACTCTATGGCTCGCTGGCGAACATGGCGGGGACCGAGGTATCGTTCCTGCCCGACCTGAAAAAGAACCTCGACGATGCGGATCGGTCCTATCTGGGCATCTGCAGCCAGATCGACGCCTATATCACCCGCGAGGGCATCGACGCGCCCGAGGAGCCGCCTTTCGCCAAGCTCTGGGAGCCCGAGGCCGAGCGCACCCGGCTTGATCTTGCCGAAGCGGGGATCACCTCGGTCCTCTGGGCCATCGGCTTTCGCCCGGATTACAGCTGGATCGAGGCCGATGTCTTCGACGCGCGCGGCAAGCCGGTGTTCGATCGCGGCGTGACCGCGCAGCCCGGACTGCATTTCATCGGCCTGGGTTGGCTGAACACCTGGGGATCCGGGCGCTTCCTGGGCATCGAGGAAGACTCGCGGCACCTCGCCGGGCAGATCGCGGCTCAGCTGGGCGTGGAACCGGCGACGCGGCCATGAATGCGGCCCCGCGCCTTGCAAGCCCCGTCCTGCGCCCGGTCGAACGGCACGAGGATCTCCGGCTCGGCATGCGGCATCTCGCGCCGGTCGGGCTGTCGGAACCCCGGTGGCTTCGGGATGGCGGCGATCGCCATTGGGAGCTGATCGCCGAGGCGCTCGGGCAGGAGGGAACGGCGTTTCGGGACCCCGAGGGCCATGCGGTCTATGCCGCCTTCTGCGCCACCGATCTGCAGCTCGCGCCGGTGATCCGGCCCTTGCTGGCGGCACGTGTCACAATCCGGTCGCGGCTCCATGCGGTCAGCCCGAATGCCCTCGGCTCCGAGCAGCAGATCCTGGGCCCCGACGGCCCGCTGGGATGTCTGCGGATGATCTCGTGCTTCCTCCGCCACGACGAGACCGGCTCCAATCGGCGGCTCCTGCGCGGCAATCTGCCGGGGATGGCTCCCCTGCCCCCGGCCACCGCAGCGTTGGACCGGCTGCAGGCCACGGCGCGATGCATCGCCCGCCTCATGCGACGGGATAGCCCGACGGGGCCGGCGATCCTGCGCTACAAGCCCGTTCCCACGATGGATTTCAACGCGGCCGGGCTGCTCTATTTTCCGACCTTCTCCAAGATCGCGGAAATGGCCTGTCCCGGCTCCACGCCCCTGCTCCGCCGCCAGATCGTCTATCTCGGCAATCTGGACCCTGGAGAGGACATCTCTGTCGAGGCGATGCAGGATGATGGAACGGCGACGACACTGCTCTTGCGGGCGAAGGGTCGGGTCTTGGCGCAGGTCACGACGCAAAGAGGCCAGGTCGATTATCCTACCTTTGACGTGACTAAGGGATACGGCGGCCCCTCAGGGTCGCCGGATTACAATAGCCATCAATACAGACACAATGCCGCATAATGACTGTATGATTGACTGTTTAATTTGTGGCGCTCTAGGCGTATTTCTCTGTCCTCCGTCTTGACCGAGAGTGAGTCTATCATGTGCGCCACCGAGACCCGGGACACCAAACTAGCCGTTCGTCGCGGCCTCCTGCTGCGCTGCCCTGCTTGTGGTGTCGGCAAGCTGTTCGGAGGGTATCTGAAGGTCAACGCCACCTGCCCGGCCTGCGGCGAGGAACTGCACCACCACAGGGCGGATGACGGCCCGGCCTATCTAACGATCCTTGTGGTCGTGCATGTCGTCGGCATCGCGTTGCACCAGATGGTGGGGCGATATCAGGACAGCCCCCTGCAACTCGCCCTGATCCTGTCCACCGTAGCCCTGATCCTGTCTCTCCTCCTGTTGCCTCGCATGAAGGGGCTGATGATCGGCATCCAATGGGCGAAGGAAATGCACGGCTTCGGCCGTCCGGACCGCTGATCTCGAACAAAGCACCCCAGCGGCGAAGCAGGCCCGCCAGCGACTTCCCTAAATCGCAGCGGAGGTCGTGCATCGGCCACCGTTGCGCCGACAATGGCCGGCAAGATCAGATCGCCGCCAAGACACCCTGTGATAGTGTTGCCGGTCCGCACCGACGCCCAAATCGCCGAGAGCAACCGCCTGCAGCAGAGTCTGACGCCCGTCGTGCCCAAGCTGGTGCTCGGGCGCGTGCGAGAACGCCTTATTCTCAAGGGGAGGCAATTTTTCGAGGCGCCGGCCCGGTGCTGGCGATGATCGCCGACCTAAAAGCCCGATCCAGCAGCGGGGCCGGGCACAGACACGCGCTTACCCAGTCACGAAACCGGCGCAGGCCGGGGTCCGCCTCGGCCTGCGTGCTCCGGCACATCGTCATGGGCGAACTGTTCAAGCGCATTGGCACCGACAGTACCCGCGCCCGAGGTGACCTCCCCGGCACCTCTCCATACCCGCCGGGGCGATGCGAGGACCCATTTGGGCGCCCAGACGCCATTGCGGAGGCATACATCACCCAAGCCCCTCACCTGCGGAATCTCCCGAACCGACCTCAGGTCAGCCAGCATCTTCTCCAAGCTCGAACGCAAGGCCGCCGCAAACGCTGGATCAGGCCGAATGATGGTGAGGATCCTCTTTCTCAAGGACGACTAACTGCGCCATGTTTGTCGATGGATCCAGTTGTTTCGCTGTCCCAATAGGCACCCTCGAACACCTCCGTGGCTCGCCCCGACACAGAGGCGCCCCTCTATTCATCGTCTTCGATTGCCAAGCTGCGCCCCGACCGGAGTAGCGCAGGTTTCCATGCCACCGTTTGATTGCTCTTGCCGCCTTGCAGTCCTCGATCTGTCCCCGGCTCCTTGCGAGACTACCGCAAAACTTTCGCATTGCATTGGTATCGGTAATCGGTAGTATATCACATGTGACGCATGAATCGGCGATTTGCGGCTGCGCAAGCCTGGCGCGGACCGAAAGCCACCGACGGCGCATGTCGTGACATTCGGGACAGAACGGCCACATGCGCCGCCCAACCAAGAAGACGTGCAACGCCCTGCCAACATGGAGCTATCGATGACCAAGTTTCACCGGACCATGATCAGAACCGCGCTTCTGGCGACCAGCCTGATCCTGCCGCAAGCGCTTCTCGCCCAGACCGAGATCGCCCCGGTCCCCGAAATCGCCGCCCTGCTGCCCGAAAGCATCCGCGAGGCCGGCGTGCTGCGCATCGCCATCCCTGACGTGGGCCGCCCGCTGTCCTATCAGGAGAACGGCACCTACGAAGGCCTCGACCCCGATTTCGCCCGCGCCATCAGCGCCGTGCTGGGGCTGGAGCCGCAGATGGAGATGATCCCCTTCCCCGCCGCGCTGACCGGCCTGCAGGCGGACCGCTTCGACCTGTCCTACGGTGAATTCTATGTCACCGCCGAACGTCTTCAGGTCGCCGATTTCGTCACCAGCTGGCAGGATTATTCGTCCTTCCTCGTCCGGGCCGACACCGATTTCGCCCCCACCGCAATCGACGAGATCTGCGGCAAGACCGTCGGTGCGATGGCCGGCTCGGCCGAACTGGCGCTGCTGCAATCGGCGACCGCGGGTTGCGCCGAGGCGGCCACCGTCAACGCCTATCCCTCGGTCTCCAACGCCGTTCTGGCGATCAACTCGGGCCGCGTCGACGGCGTGCTGATCAACCGTGGCGGTGCGCAGGAATCGATCAACCTCGATGCAGGCCTTGCCGCCAGTGGTGAATTTGGAGGCGGCCCGACCGCGACCGCCGTCGCCCGCACCGACAACAGCCCCGAGCTGCTGGCGGCCCTGAAAGCCGCCTACGACCACCTGATCGAGAGCGGCGCCTACATGGCGATCCTTGAAGAAAACGACGTGGTCTACGGCGCTGTCGAGGAAGCCGAGATCTACACGCAGGAATCGACCCCGCCGAACTACTCGTTCTGATCCTCCTCCTGCCTGCCTCCGATCCGTCGGGGGCAGGCCCCCCGGCTCGACCCGCAGCGGCCAGCCGACGGGATGCCTCGTGACCCCTGCAGACTTGCCATGACGGGTCCGACGTGCATCCATGACAGGTAATCCGTAACCCGTCGCCTATTGCCGCTACGACAGACCGCAGGAGACATGCCTTGGCATCCGTTGACCCCACCCATTCGCTTTCCCGCTACGAGGACATGCCGGTCGTCCCGCTGCGCTATTGGGGCCGTTGGGTCTCGGCCGCCCTTTTGGGCGTCGTGGTCCTCGGCTTCGCGGTCTCGATGGTGCTGAACCCCCGGTTCCGCTGGGATGTCGTGGCGGATTACATGTTCTCGCCGCAGATCCTGTCGGGGCTGTACATGACCGTGCTCTTGACGGTCAGCGCGATAGCGATCGGGATCGTGCTGGGCGTAATCCTTGCCCTGATGCGCCTGACCGGAAACCCTGTCCTGACCGCGATGGCGTCGGGATACCTGTGGCTGTTCCGTGGCACGCCGCTGCTGGTGCAGCTGATCTTTTGGTACAACCTCTCGGCGCTGTATCCGCAGATCACGCTGGGCTTCCCGATCGGCCCCAATCTGGGCACCTTCTCCGCCAACCAGTACATCACCGTCTTCGTCGCCGCCCTTCTGGGTCTTGGCCTGAACGAAAGCGCCTACATGGCCGAGATCGTCCGCTCGGGCCTCAACGCCGTGAACAAGGGCCAGAACGAGGCGGCCGAGGCCCTTGGGATGACCCGTGCCCGCGTGATCCGGCGGATCATCCTGCCGCAAGCGATGCGCATCATCATTCCGCCGACTGGCAACCAGCTGATCGGGATGCTGAAGACCACCTCGCTGGTCAGCGTCATCGCCATGCAGGAACTGCTGTATTCGGCCCAGCTGATCTACACCGCGAATTTCCAGACGATCCCGCTGCTGATCGTGGCCTCGATCTGGTACCTCGTGCTGACCACGATCCTCTCGATCGGCCAGCATTTCCTGGAAAAGCACTTTGCCCGCGGCGACCGGCGCACCACCGCCAAACCGGCCAAGTGATCGCCAAGGACGACAGAATGCAGGACCTTTCCATGACCCCCAAAG
>NZ_LRRR01000019.1 GCF_001691415.1 Pararhodobacter sp. CCB-MM2 | reverse complement strand
TCAATGGCAAAGCCCATCTTCGGCGGCAAAGCAGGCAGTTCCGACAGCCGCGCCATCAGTTCCGAGGCGAGGCGATGGGTATCCCCGCCGTCGGCCCAGGTCGGCGCGGTGACGATGTTGCGGCGGGGCTCGGGGTCGGAATCCGGGGGGAGTAGAAGAAGATGGGTCGGGTGGGCGAGCAGGAAGGGTGGGGGCGGCGCCGGGGGCGCGGACCCAGGCTTGGCCGCGCAGGGCGGCGACGGCGACGGGGCGTTCGGGGGCGTCGAGGGCGACGGCATCGAAGCGGTCGACGCCGATGGCCGGAATGCCGAGGCCGAGCGCGAGGCCGCGGGCCGCGGCGCAGGTGATGCGGATGCCGGTGAAATTACCGGGTCCGATCCCGGCGCCGAGGGCGTCGAGTTGGTCCCAGGTGATCCCGGCCGCATCGAGAACGGCTTGCAGCGCGGGCATCAGTGCCTCGCCCTGGCCCTTGGGCAGATCTTGGTGGTGGTGGGCCAGAACGGAATCGCCCCGGATCACCGCACAGGCGATCCAGGGGCCGGAAGTATCGAAGCCGAGAACGGTTGCGTCAGACGGCAACCTGACGGACCTCGGTCACCTCGGGGATGTAATGGCGCAGCAGGTTCTCGATGCCCATCTTCAGGGTCATCGTCGACGAGGGGCAGCCGGCGCAGGCGCCCTTCATGTGCAGATAGACCACGCCGCGGTCGAAACCGTGGAAGGTGATGTCGCCGCCGTCCTGCGCCACGGCTGGGCGCACGCGGGTGTCGAGCAGTTCCTTGATCTGGTCCACAACCTCGCCATCCGGGCCTTCCTGGGTGGCGTGGGCCGATTCCGTCTCGCCTTCGATGGCGGGGCGGCCGGATTGGTAATGCTCGAGGATCGCGCCGAGGATCGAGGGTTTGGCATGGGCCCAGTCGGTGCCCTCAGCCTTGGTCACGGTGATGAAATCGGCGCCGAGGAAGACACCGGTCACGCCCGGTGCGGCGAAGATCGCGCGGGCCAGCGGCGAGGTGCCGGCGCTGGCTTCGTCCGGGAAATCGGCGGTGCCCCGGCCCAGCACATCCTGACCCGGCAGGAATTTCAGCGTGGCAGGGTTCGGGGTGGATTCAGTCTGGATGAACATGCGCGAGCCTCCGTTTGACGGGGATATGAGCGCGCGGGGCCAAGCTGTCAAGGAAGCTGGCCTATCCTTCGCCGTGGCGGGGGCGCGTGGTCAGCGCAGCTCGCGCAGGCCGACATGGAGATGGCTGCGACCGGGAGTGCTGCGGGCGCCGGTGACAGTGGCGCGCAGGCGGGTCACGTCAGAGGGCGGCAGGATCCGGTCGAAACGCAGGCCCAGCATGTCGGCGCGGTTCCAGCGCACCTGCGCTTCCAGCGGCGGGCGGCCGGGTAGCAGGTCAAGCGATACGCGATCGCCCGGCTGGAGCGAGCCGTGATGCACGAGGCGCGCGCCGGTCTGCGAGATGTTGATCACCTCGGTCGGGGCGCGACCGGCCTTGGAATGAAGGACGGCCTTCAATTCGCAGGGGAAGCGGTGTTCACGGTAGGTCTTCATCGTTTAATACCCGGCGCCGCGACCCAGAATTTGCGTGATCTGGTAGTCGCTCAACGGGCTTTCGAACATCAGCCCGCAGGTGTCGTCGAAATGCCAGCGAACCTCGGCCGGGTGGTGTTGGCCGGCAACGCTGATATCGACCCAATCGCCGATGTTGAGCTTTCCTTCCGGCACGCCCAACAGTCGGGCACCGCCCGAGGACACATTGCCCAAGGTGCAGTCGAAGGCCCCCATCGGGGCGCGGACCTGTACGAAGGCCCGTGAGGCGAGGCGTGGTGCGCGCTCTCTATAGATCATGGCGACGTCTCCCAGTGACGTTTTTACCAATCTTCCGCATTCAACCTTGAGGTGCGGTTAACAGGCGCCTTGATCGGGAAAAAAACCTCCCCACATAGGGATCGAGGCCCGCAAGGGGCACGCGCCGATGGTCGGGCGTGCCGCGACAGACGGGCGCTTTAGAACGGAGAACGCGATGAACCTTGAAAAGTTCACGGAACGGGCGCGTGGATTCCTCCAAGCTGCCAATACGATAGCCGCTCGCGAAAGCCATCAGCGGCTCAGCCCCGAACATCTGCTGAAAGCCCTGATGGATGACGATCAGGGCATGGCGTCGAACCTCATTCGCCGCGCCGGGGGCAACCCTGAGCGTGTGGCCCAGGCCGTCGATCTGGCGATTGGTAAACATGCCAAGGTCTCGGGCGATGCGGGGCAGGTCTACACCGATTCGGCGCTGGTTCGCGTGCTGGATGAGGCCGAGAAGCTGGCCCAGAAAGCCGGTGACAGCTATGTCCCGGTCGAGCGTCTGCTCATGGCGTTGGCGATGGTCAAATCGCCCGCCAAGGAGGCTTTGGACGCCGGCGCGGTGACCGCGCAGGGGCTGAATGCCGCGATCAACGACATCCGCAAGGGCCGCACCGCCGACAGTGCCAATGCCGAGGACAGCTTCGAGGCGTTGAAGAAATATGCCCGCGACCTGACGCAGGCGGCGCGCGACGGCAAGATCGATCCCATCATTGGCCGCGACGAGGAAATCCGCCGCGCCATGCAGGTGCTCAGCCGCCGCTCGAAGAACAACCCGGTGCTGATCGGGGAGCCCGGCGTCGGCAAGACCGCCATCGCCGAGGGCCTCGCGCTGCGCATCGTCAACGGCGATGTGCCCGAGAGCCTGCGCGACAAGACCTTGATGGCGCTCGATATGGGCGCGTTGATCGCCGGGGCGAAATACCGGGGTGAGTTCGAGGAGCGTCTGAAAGGCATCCTCAACGAGGTCACCGCGGCGGCGGGCGAGATCATCCTGTTCATCGACGAGATGCATACCCTCGTGGGCGCCGGCAAGGCCGATGGCGCGATGGATGCGGCGAACCTGATCAAGCCGGCTTTGGCCCGGGGCGAGCTGCACTGCATCGGCGCCACGACGCTCGATGAATACCGCAAGCATGTGGAGAAGGACGCGGCTTTGGCCCGTCGCTTCCAGCCGGTGCTCATTGAGGAGCCGACGGTCGAGGACACGGTGTCGATCCTGCGCGGGATCAAGGAGAAATACGAACTCCACCACGGCATCCGGATCTCGGATTCGGCGCTGGTGGCGGCGGCGACCCTGTCGCATCGCTACATCACCGACCGCTTCCTGCCGGATAAGGCCATCGACCTGATGGACGAGGCCGCCTCGCGCCTGCGCATGCAGATTGACAGTAAGCCCGAGGAGCTGGACGCGCTGGATCGCGACATCCTGCAAAAGCAGATCGAGGTCGAGGCGCTGAAGAAGGAAGATGACGCCGCCTCGCGCGACCGGCTGGTGAAGCTGGAAGCCGAGCTGGCAGACCTTCAGCAGCAATCGACGGCGATGACCGCCACCTGGCAGGCCGAGCGTGACGCACTGGAAGCGGCGCGCGGGCTGAAAGAGAAGCTGGAAAAGGCGCGCGTCGATCTAGATGGCGCGAAACGCACCGGCGACTTCGCCAAGGCGGGTCAGCTGCAATACGGCACGATCCCGGAACTGGAGCGGGCATTGGCCGAGGCCGAGGCGCGCGATGCCGAGAAGATGGTCGGCGATGCCGTCCGGCCCGAGCAGATCGCCGAGGTCGTCGAGCGTTGGACCGGCATCCCGACCACGCGGATGCTGGAGGGTGAGCGCGAGAAGCTCCTGCGCATGGAAGAGGGCCTGCACAAGCGGGTCATCGGCCAGAACCACGCGGTCCATGCGGTGGCCAATGCCGTCCGCCGGGCGCGCGCTGGGCTGAACGACGAGAACCGTCCGCTGGGCTCGTTCCTGTTCCTTGGGCCGACCGGGGTGGGCAAGACCGAACTGACCAAGGCCGTTGCCGAGTTCCTCTTCGACGACGACCAGGCGATGGTGCGCATCGACATGTCGGAATACATGGAGAAGCACTCGGTCGCCCGTCTGATCGGCGCGCCTCCGGGCTATGTCGGCTATGACGAGGGCGGGGTGCTGACCGAAGCTGTGCGGCGCCGGCCCTATCAGGTCGTGCTGTTCGACGAGGTCGAGAAGGCGCATCCCGACGTGTTCAACGTGCTGCTGCAGGTGCTGGACGACGGCGTCCTCACCGACAGTCAGGGCCGCACGGTGGACTTCAAGCAGACGCTGATCATCCTGACTTCGAACCTCGGTTCGCAGGCCCTGAGCCAGCTGCCCGAGGGGATGGATGCCTCTGAAGCCAAGGGCCATGTGATGGAGGCCGTCCGGGCGCATTTCCGGCCGGAGTTCCTGAACCGTCTGGATGAGACGATCATCTTCGACCGGCTGAAGCGCGCGGATATGGACGGCATCGTCAAGATCCAGCTGCGGCGTCTGGAGAAGCGGCTGCAATCGCGCAAGATCGAGCTGTCGCTCGACGATGCGGCGCGGACCTGGCTGGCCGACAAAGGCTACGACCCGGTCTATGGCGCGCGTCCGCTGAAGCGGGTGATCCAGCGCTACCTGCAGGATCCGCTGGCGCAGGGGCTTCTGGCCGGCGACATCCTCGATGGCGCGACGGTGCCGGTCTCGGCCGGGCCCGAGGGGCTGATCATCAATGGTCAGACCCATGGCACGGACGAAGACCAGCCGCGCATGAAGGTCGTGCACTGACCCTTGCCTGAGATGACGCAGGGCGCCCCTCGGGGCGCCCTTTGCATTTCCATCCTTGTGAAAGTCGCGCTGCCCGAGGGGCTTTCCCTTGCCAGCGCAAGTCGCGCCCGCTTTCCTTCCGCGTGGCCAGAGGGGGAGAGTCATGGCGAAACTGTTCGAGCCGCTCACGATCGGCGGCGTCACGCTGCCCAACCGCATTCAGGTCTCGCCCATGTGCCAATATTCGGCCGTCGAGGGCGTGGCGCAGGACTGGCATCTGATCCATCTCGGCGGGTTGATGATGTCCGGCGCCGGGCTGCTCATCGCCGAGGCAACGGCGGTCGAGCCTGCAGGGCGCATCACTCATGGCTGTTTGGGCCTGTGGAACGACGCGCAGGAGGCGGCGCTGACGGATCTGGTGGCGCGTATCCGGCCCCTGTCCTCGGCACGGCTGGGGATCCAGCTCAGCCATGCCGGGCGGCGCGGCTCGGCCCGCAGCATCGCCGACCGGGGCCGCGGCGAATCCCTGCCGCCCGAGGAAGGCGCCTGGACCACCAAGGGCCCTTCAGCGCTGGCCTATAATGACCAATGGGCGGTGCCTGAGGCGATGAGCGTCGAGGCCATCACCCAGCTGACCCGCGCCTTCGCCGAGAGCGCCTCACGCGCGGTCAGGGCGGGGTTCGAGGTGATCGAGATCCATGGCGCGCATGGCTATCTTCTGCACCAGTTCCTCTCGCCCCGCACCAATCACCGCACCGACGCCTATGGCGGCTCACCCGAGGGGCGGATGCGTTTTCCGCTGGAGGTGGTGGAGGCCGTCCGCGCCGTCCTCCCCGCCCATTGCGCGCTGGGCTTCCGCGTCAACAGCACGGATTGGCACCCCGAGGGGCTGAAGCTGGACGACGCTATGGTGCTGGCAGAGGCGCTGAAAGCGCGGGGCGTCGATTACGTCACGATGTCCGCCGGCAACCTCGTCCCTGATGCGCAGATCCCGCCCGCCAGCCCCGGCCATCAGGTCCCCTTCGCTGCGCGAGTCAAGGCCGAGACCGGGCTCACCGCCGCCGCCGTCGGCATGATCACGGACCCGCTGCAGGCCGAGGCGATCCTGACCGAAGGGCAGGCCGACATGATCGCGCTGGCGCGCGGTTTCCTCGACGATCCGCGCTGGGGCTGGCATGCGGCGGCGATGCTGGGGGTCGATGCCGACTACCCGCCGCAATACCTCCGCGCCCGGCCCAACAACTGGCGGGGCTATCACCGCGTCCACCCCGAGGCGAAGCGAGTCGACAGCGCGAAACAGGCCGACCGACCGAACAATTCCGGCTGGGATCGCCCGACAGGCTGACGGCTCCATCGGTCGGCAAGAAACCCGCGCGGCGGGCATTGCGCCATTGTGTCCGCGGCCCGGCTTCGGCACCATGGGCAAAAATGCATCGAAAGGTGAGCAGAACGATGCCGATCACACGCCGTTTCTTCGGGCTGGGCCTTCTGGGCCTCGGCCTGACCGCTTGTTCCTCGCCCGTGGTCTCACGCCTCGGCTCCACCATGGCCGAGGACCTGCCCGACGACCTGCGTCCCGCGCCCAATGCCGATTACGACGCCTGGGTCGCCGCCTTCCGCGAGCGCGCGATGGGGCAGGGGATCTCGCGCGGGACGCTGTCCACGGCGTTCCGGGGCGCGGGCTTTCTGCCGGGCGTCGTGACCCGCGACCGCAATCAGGTCGAGTTCCGCCGCACGCTGGAGGATTACCTCTCCATCGCCGCCTCGGACGAACGGGTGGAAAAGGGCCGCGCGGCCTTTGCCCGTCACCGCAGCACCCTGCGCGCGATCGAGGAGCGCACCGGCGTCGATGCCGCCATCGTCACGGCGATCTGGGGGCTGGAGAGCTATTTCGGCGAACGTCAGGGCCAGATCCCGGTGATCTCGGCCACCTCGACGCTGGCCTTTGAGGGGCGTCGCGGCCGGTATTTCGAGCGCGAGCTGATGGCCGCCCTGCGCATCGTGCAGAACGGGGATATCCCGGCCTCGCAGATGACCGGCAGCTGGGCTGGTGCGATGGGACATACGCAATGCATGCCGACGGTGTTTCAGGAATATGCCGTCGATTTCACCGGCGACGGCCGCCGCGACATCTGGTCCGAGGACCCGACAGACGCGCTGGCGACGACGGCCACCTATCTGCAGCGCCACGGCTGGCGTCGCGGTCTGCGCTGGGGCGGCGAGGTCGGCTACGGCGCGCCTGAAGGCCGGATCATCCAGCCGCAGGACGGCGGGCCGCGCTTTGCCACCACCGACAATTTCCGGGTGATCCGGCGCTATAACCCGTCCGACGCCTATGCGCTGGGCGTGGGACATCTGGCCGACCGGATCGCCGGAGGCGGCCCGCTGCGCGGCACCTTCCCGCCCGATGCCAATGGCTTGACCCGCACCGACCGGATCCGCCTGCAACAGCGGCTGACCGCGCAGGGCTTCGATACCGAGGGCGCGGATGGCGTGATCGGCTCGAACACCGAGGCCGCGATCCGTGCCTATCAGGCCAGCCGCGGGTTGGACGTGACCGGCACGCCCTCGCAGGCGCTGCTGCGCCAGCTGGGCTGACCGGCTGGACATCCCTGTCCCCTTGCGCGAAACGGGAGGGGAAGGGCGGCCCCGCCGCCACCCCCCACAGGACAGAGACGGATGCGGGACAGGTTGATCCTCGATACCGATGGCGGCGTCGATGACGCGCAGGCGCTGATGATGCTGATCGCGGCCGGCCGCGCGCCCGACGCCGTGACCACGGTCTTCGGCAATGTCGATCTGGAGGCCGCAACCGCGAATATCCTGACGACGCTGGCCACCTGCGGTCTGCCGGACCTGCCCGTCCACAAGGGCGCCGCGGCGGCCTTGGTCAACAAACCCATCGCCGCGCGTGAGATCCACGGGGCCGATGGCCTCGGCGGTGCCCCGCGGCCCGAAGTCCTGCCGGACGCTGCCAGTGCAGAGGGCGTGGCGTTCCTTATCTCAGAGCTTCGGGCGGCCATCGCCGGAGGCTGGAAGGTCGATCTGCTGATGATCGGGCCGCTCACCAACCTCGCGCTGGCGTTGCGGCAGGCGCCCGATTGCGCGGGCGGCGTGGGGCGGCTGGTGATCATGGGCGGCACCATCGACGGGCGCGGCAATGTCACCCCGGCGGCCGAGTTCAACATCTATGCCGACCCCGAGGCCGCGCAGATCGTGCTGACCGCGGGGTTGGAGACGGTGCTGGTGCCGTGGGAAACCTGCGCCAGCCACCGCATGCCGGGTGCCGATGTCGCCGCCCTGTTCGCCGGGCTTCAGGAGAGCGACAAGACCCGCTTCGCCGTCGCCCTGTCGAGCCACGCGATGAACGTCATCAAGGGCTTCACCGGCAAGGATTTCTTCCGCTTCGTCGATCCGATGGCCGCCGCGGTGATCATCGACCCCTCTGTGGTGACCGAGAGCCTGACCGCCTCGCTGGACGTGTCTCTGGCCCCCGGCCTTACGCGGGGGATGGTGATCGTTGATCCCTCGGGTCGGCTGGGCACACCGCCCGTGACCCTCGTGCGCAGCGCCGATGTGGCGAAGCTTGTGGCCCTCTATTCTGCCTCGGTGAATTGAATGACCCTGCCTGATGACCTGCTGATTTCGCCCAAGGACGAGGTGAAGATCCGCCAGCGCCTGACCCGCGTCGCCCGCGGCGAGCTGGAGGCCGACACCCGCCTGCGGGTTGGGCGTCTGCTGGACGTGCATTCGCGCATGTGGCTCGAGGATCAGGAGATCATCATCGCGGGCCGCCGCATCGCCTATACCGGGCCCTATGGGTCATGGCCGGGCAAGGCAGCGCAGGAGGTGGATCGTTCGGGTCTGGCGGCGGTGCCGGGCTTCGGCGAGGTGCACAAGCACATCGAATCCAGCCATGTCTCGCCGGAATGGGAGGCCGCGCTGGTCCTGCCCTTCGGCAACACCTGGACCTGCGAGGCGAGCCACGAATTCTCGAATGTGAACGGCGCGAAGACGCTGGAATTCTGGCTGGCCGCGCGGCTGGCGGGCAGCCCGCAGAAGATCTTCCCGCTGCCCGGCTCCGCCGTGCCGCCGACCGCCTATGAATGGGGCGGCGGCTGGTTCGGGCGTGACGAGCAGGCGCAATTCATGGCCGAAAGCCTGATGGTTGCGGGCCTCGATGAGGTGATGGACTGGCCCGCCGTTTGGTCGCCCCAGAACCCCTCGCATGACCGGCTCTGGGGCATGATCGAGGCCACCTTCGCCGCCCGGGGCGTGGTCGAGGGCCATGCCGCCGGGATCAAGGATCTGCCCAATATCAACGCCTTCGCGGCGGCGGGTCTGGCCTCGGACCACGAGGCCTGGACGGCCGAGGAGGTATTGGACAAGCTGCGGCGCGGCCTGTTCATGGAGCTGCGTCCGCATTCCGCGCGCGAGATGATCCAAGGCCTGCTGGCCGCCGGGCTGACGGAATGGAGCCAGTTCGCGCTGACGACAGATGACCGGTCGTGCTCGGACACGATGAAGATGGGCGCCACGGATTACAACGTGCGGCTGGCCATCGAGTCCGGCCTCTCGCCCGAGATCGCGATCCAGATGGTGACGATCAACCCCGCCCGCCACATGCGCCTGACGCCCTGGGTCGGCTCCATCGCGCCGGGCCGGTTCGCGGATGTGGTGCTGCTCGATGACGTCGCCAGCCTGTCCATCGCGCAAGTCTGGGCGGATGGGGAGCAGGTCTCGGAGGGCAAGCGCTACCTGAAGCCCGTGCCGAAGATCGACTGGCCGGAATGGGCGACGAAGACCGTCACCATCGACCGCCCGCTGAATGCCGAGGACTTCGCCATTAAGGCCGAGCCGGGGCGCGAGACGATGAGCGCGGCGCTGCTGCGGCCCTTCCACTGGGCGGATGACTTCCTGACCATGGACCTGCCGGTCAAGGACGGCGCGGTGCAGCGCGATCACAGCCGCAACGTGACCAAGTTCGCCATCGTCGACCGCTTCTCGGGCGAGGGGAAGACCTCGGCGATGTTCTGGTTGGGGACGGGTCCGAAGACTGCTGATTCGGCACTTGCCTGTTCGATGGGACACGATAAGCACAATATTTGGGCAGTTGGGTCGTCGGATGAGGCAATGGCCACGGCGGTCAACGCGCTCCGCGACAGCCAAGGCGGCTGGGCCTTGGTGCGCGAGGGCAAGCTGGTCGCAACCGTCGGTTACGAGATCGCCGGACTGATGACCTGCCGCGCCCCCGAGGAGCTAGATGCCGAGATGCAGCGGCTCTACGCGGAAGGCGCGAAAATCGAGTGGATGTATGAGCCTACCTACAGCCCACGCTGGTTCCCCGGCTTCCCCGAGCGTCTGGCCTTCGCAACCCTGACGTGCGCGCCTTGGCGCTGGGTGCTGGTCGCGCCCTCGCCTCTGGCACCGCAGGGCTTCGTCAATGTCGCCACCGGCGAGACGCATCCCGTGGTCTGGTGACCTCCGCCCTGATCACGCTCCGGTGACGCGATCCCTTGCGTCTGCCCCGGACCCTCCGGTACCCTTTCACGCGTTAAAGTCCGGCTCCGGACTTGCCCGGTGGATTATCCCCCGCGCCAGTGTTCCGGCGCCTTCCCATTTTCAGCCCGTGGATGACCTGATGCCCCGCTTGAAGACCCTTACCCTGTCCTCGCTTTCGACCCTCGCCCTTCTGGCCGCCGCACCGGCCTCGGCGACGACCTTCACCATCTCTTGGTGGGGCTTCAACGGCGACAAGCTGCAGGAGATCATCGTCAACCCGTTCCAGGAAATGTGCGGCTGTGAAGTCGTGTTCGAGACGGGCAACAACGGCGACCGTCTGAACCGCCTGCAGATGCGCTCGGGCGCGGGCGTCGATGTCATCTACCTGACCGACAGCTACAGCCAGACCGGCATCGAGCAGGGCCTGTTCCAGCCGATCGACCCGGCGCAGATCCCGAACATCTCGGAACTCTACGAGATGGCGCAGGCACCGCAGGGCGAATACGGCCCGGCCTATACCGTCGGTCGCATCGGTCTGGTCTACGATTCGGCCCGCGTGAACCCGCCGATCACCTCGTGGAACGATCTTTGGCGCGAAGATCTGGCGGGCATGATCGCCCTGCCGAACATCACCACCACCACCGGCCCGATGGTCGTGCTGAAAGCGGGCGATCATGCTGGCGTCAGCGCCTATGAGGATCAGGACGCCACCTTCGCCTCGCTGGCCGAGCTGGTGCCGAACGTGGTCACCAACTACAACACCGGCTCGGAGATGATTAACCTCTTCTCGACCGGCGAGATCGCCGTGTCGATGACGCAGGACTTCACCCTGAACCCGCTGCGCGCCGCCGTGCCGACCGTGGAATGGGCCGCGCTGGAAGACGGCGAGATCGCCGTTCTGAACACGATCAACATCCCGACGGGCTCGGAGAATGTCGAACTGGCGCACCAGTTCATCAACTTCGTGCTCTCGGCCGAGATCCAGCAGCAGCTGGCCGAGCAGGGCGTCGATGCCCCGGTCAACACCAATGTCACGCTGACCGACGAGCAAGCCGCGAGCTGGACCTATGGCGAGGAAGCCATCGGCCGTCTGCAGCGCATCGATTACAGCCAGCTGAACCCGGCCCGCAACGAGTGGCTGGACCTGTGGAACGAGACCTTCGGCATGTAATTCGGGCCTGAAATCCGGGCCTTAGCGCCCATCGAGCCGGCCCCGGAGACCCCGGGGCCGGTTTTTGCTACCCGGCCCAGCTTTTGCCAACCGTCTTTGCGACGAGGGCAGGGCAGGCCGCCAGAACGGATACGACCATGAAACGACTTGCCGGCTGGATGCTGGCCACACCGGCCACATTGGCGATCGCCCTCCTGTTGGTGATCCCGGTCGCAGGCACGATCGGCATGACCTTCGGCACGCCCGGTCAGGGCGATTGGGGCATCGTGCAGCCCTATGCCGATTTCTTCGCCTCGAATTTCCGCCGCCGCGTGCTGTGGCGCACCTTCGAGGTCGCGGGCTATGTCACCGTGATCTCGCTCGCCGCCGGGCTGGTGACCGCCTATGTCGTGGCGCGCTGCCCGGCCTGGACGAAATCCGTCCTCGTCGTGCTGGCGGTCTTCCCGCTGCTGACGGGCGTGATCGTGCGCTCCTTCGCCTGGCTGGTGCTTCTGGGCCGCGAGGGGATGGTGAACCAGTTCCTGATCTGGACCGGCCTGATCGACGGGCCGCTGACCATGCTCTACACCCCCGGCGCGGTGATCGTCGCCATGGTCTATATCTTCGTGCCACTGATGGTGCTGGTGCTGGTGGGCGTGCTCGAGAACATCCCTGAGGACCTGCTGCAGGCTTCCTCGTCTCTCGGCGCGGGCCCTGTTGCCAGCTTCTTTCAGGTCACCCTGCCGCTGGCCGTGCCCGGCCTCATCGTCGGTGCGGTGCTGGTCTTTACCGCCAGCTTCACCTCCTACGCGACACCCGCGCTGCTCGGCGGGACGCGGCAGATGATGATGGGCACCTTCCTGCATCAAAGCGCCATGGTGCGCTTCGACTGGCCCGGCGCGGCGGTTGTCGCGGCGATCATGCTGGCGGTGATCCTGGCGACCGTGCTGGTGATGACCCGTCTGGCGAAACGCCTCAACCCGATGGCGACCTGAGGATCACGACCTATGCCCACCCGCATCCACCCGCTTCTCATCGCCTTCACCGTCGTGGTCTACCTGTTCCTCTTGGGCCCGCTGATCATCATCTTCGGTGCCTCGCTCTCGGACACAACCTATCTAACCTTCCCGCCGCAGGGTCTGTCCCTGCGCTGGTTCGAGAATATCTGGGAAATCTCGGCCTTCCGCCGGACGATCGTCACCTCGTTGCAGATGGCCTTCCTTGGCACGCTGATCGCGCTGATCATCGGCATTCCCGCCGCCTATGCGCTGAACCGCCACCGCGTCTCGCTGCCGGCCTGGCTGTCGACGCTCTTCGTGTTGCCGATCCTCGTGCCCGAGATGGTGATCGGCTTCTCACTCCTGCGTTCGGTCACCGTGCAGATGGGCGTGCCCGTCTGGTACGCGCTGCTCATCGGCCATACGCTGCTGGTCATCCCCTATGTGATCCGCGTCGTCTCGGCCTCGCTCGCCTCCTTCGACTTCTCGGTCGAGGAAGCGGCGATCTCGCTCGGCTCGCATCCCGCGAAGACCTTCTTCACCATCGTGCTGCCGAACATCCGCTCGGGCGTGATCGCGGCCTTCATCCTCTCCTTCATCACCTCGATCAACGACGTCTCGGTCTCGCTGTTCCTGACCGGGCCGGGCATCTCGACGCTGCCGATCCAGCTGCTCGCGCATATGGAGCAGTTCTTCGATCCCACCATCGCCTCGGTGTCGGTGGTGCTGATGATGCTCACCATCGTCGTCATGATCATAGTCGAGCGCACGCTCGGCCTTGCCGTCGTCGCAAAATAAGAACCGCCATGACCCTGCCTCTGACCATCGAAAACATCACCGCCCATTACGGCTCGACCAAGGTGCTCGAGGACCTGTCGCTGTCCTTGGCCGAAGGCGAGCTTGTCTCGCTCCTTGGTGCCTCGGGCTGCGGCAAGACCACGACTTTGCGGCTGGTTGCGGGCTTCCTGCAGCCGACCTCGGGCGCGATCCGACTGGGCAGCAAAGACCTGACCCGGCTGCCTGCGCATCAGCGCGACATCGGGCTCGTGTTCCAGAACTACGCCCTCTTCCCGCACCTGACCGTGCGCGAGAACGTCGCCTTCGGCCTGAAGCAGCGCAAGGTTGCCTCGGCTGAGCGCACGAAGCGCGCCGATGCCATGCTGGACCGCGTGGGCCTCGCCCATCTGGCCGACCGCCTGCCCGCCGCCCTGTCCGGCGGCCAGAAGCAGCGGGTCGCCTTGGCCCGCGCGCTGGTCATCGAGCCGCCACTCCTGATGTTCGACGAGCCCCTCTCGAACCTCGACGCCAAGCTGCGCGTCGACATGCGCGTCGAGATCCGCCAGCTACAACGCGCCAATGGCACGACCGCGCTTTATGTGACCCATGATCAGGAGGAGGCCTTCTCGATCTCCGACCGCGTGGCGATCATGCATCAGGGCCGGATCATGCAGCTCGACACGCCCGAAACGCTGTATCAGCGCCCGGCCAATGCCTTCGTCGCCAATTTCGTCGGCTTCGAGAATATCGTCCCGCTGTCTGTCACCGCCCGCAACGGTGCCGAGGTGACTGCGCGCTCGGACTCCGGCGCCGAGCTGACCCTCTCGCAGGACCAGCTGGGCGCAATCCCCGACCGCTTCCTGCTGGCGACGCGCCCCGATGGGTTGCAGGTCTCGACCGACCCCGCCGCCGTGGGCCTGCCCGCCGAGCTGGGCCTGCGCACCTATCTCGGCCGCGCCTACCAGTATCAGGCGCAGGCGGGCGGGTTGTCCTTGGTCGCGAACGGCCCGTTGTCGCAGCCTCTGGAGACCGGTACCGCCGCGAAGCTGGTGCCGAACCCCGAGCAATGCGCGATCCTGCAACCGGAATGAGCCTCGTTCTGACCAATGCCTGGGTCGTGACGATGGACCCGGCCCTGACCGAGTACCGCAAGGGCTGGGTGAAGATCGAGGGCGACCGGATCGTGGCACTGGGCGAGGGCCCGGCGCCCGAGGCGGATCAGACGCTCGACATGGGCGGCGATGTGGTGATGCCGGGCATGGTGAACCCGCATTGCCACCTGCCGATGTCGCTGTTCCGGGGCTTGGGCGAGGATGTCGACGACCGGCTCTTCCGCTACATCCTGCCGCTTGAGCGCAAGTTCGTCGCGCCCGAGATGGTGCGCGCGGGCACGGCTTTGTCGGCGCTGGAAACGATCATGGGCGGCGTCACCACGATCGCCGACATGTATTACTACGAGACGGTGATCGCCGAGGTGATGGATCAGGCAGGCCTGCGCGGCGTGCTGGGCCAGACGCTGGCTGATTTCGCTGCGCCCGATCACGCCAATTTCGACGAGGCCTTCGCGCTGTGCGATCAGCTGGCCGATCATCTGGCGGGGCATCCAAGGCTGCTGGCCTCCGTCGCCCCCCATGCGCCGTACTCGACGGGGCTGTCGGTGCTGGAACGGGCCGCGCGCTGGCATGACGACCATCCCGGCTCCCGCGTGCAGATCCATCTGGCCGAGACCGTGCCGGAGTCGGAATGGGCCGCGCGCGACTACGGCATGACCACGACCGCGCTGGCGGCGAAATCGGGCATCCTCCGCCCCGGCACCGTGGCCGCGCATTGCCTGCTGATGAATGACGCGGATATCGAGATCTTCGCCGCCACCGGCGCCTCGGTCGCGCATAATGCGCGCTCGAACGGCAAGGGCGGGCGGGGCATGGCGCGCATCGAGGATCTGCGCCGCGCCGGTGTCGCCGTCGGCATCGCCACCGACGGGCCGATGAGCGGCAACACCTTGGATCTGTTCGCGCAATTCGGCCCGGTGTCGATCTTTGCCAAGATCCTTGGGAATTCGCGCAAGCCCCTGCCGGCGGTCGAGGTGATCCGCATGGCGACGCTGGAAGGCGCGAAGACGCTCGGTCTGGACGACAGGACCGGCTCGCTCGAGGTCGGCAAGCAGGCGGATCTGATCCGGATCTCGCTCGACGCGCCGCGGCTGCACCCGATCTATGACGTCTATTCCATGCTGGTCTTTGCCGCGATGCCGGACGATGTGCAGGACACGATGGTCGCGGGCGAATGGCTGATGCGCGACCGGCAGGTGCTGACGCTCGAGCGCGCTAAGGTCATGGCCGATGCGCTGCAGGTCGCCGGCCAGTTCAAGGCCGAGATGGCCGCTATCGACGGGGCGAAAGCATGAAGGTCATCATCGACACGGACCCCGGCCTCGATGACGCGGTGGCGATCCTCTATGCGCTGAACGAGCCCCGGTTCGACGTGCAGGCGATCACCACTGTCGCGGGGAACATCGGCCTCGACCGCACGACCGACAACGCCTTGCGGCTGGCCTCGGTCATGGCGGCCTCGGTCCCCGTGGCGCGCGGCGCGGCGCGGCCTCTGGCGGGCGCGGGCCTCAGCGAGGAGGCGATCCACGGCGCGGATGGTCTGGGTGGGGTGCAACTGCCCGACCCGCTGGCCGAGGCCGCGCCCGATGCCGTCGCACTGCTGGCCGAGCGGCTGATGGCGGAACCCGAGGGCAGCCTGACCATCCTCGCGCTGGCGCCGCTGACGAACCTCGCGCAGCTTCGCCGCCAGCACCCTGAGGCCTTCCTGCGGCTCAAGGGCATCATAGCCATGGGCGGCAATATCCATGAGATCGGCAATGCCGGACCCCATGCCGAGTTCAACCTCGCCGCCGACCCGCTGGCCGCGGATGAGGTCTTCGCCTCAGACGTGCCGGTGACACTGATCCCCTTGGACGTGACGCGCAAATTCCGCGCCTCGCCCGCCGATCTGGTCGAGCTGCGCGACAGTGGAGCGCCGGCAGCGGTCACCTCAGCCGCGCTGATCGAGGCGTATTTCACCGGCTCGGCCCGCGAGTCCCGGCCGCTGCACGACCCCTGCGTCATGCTGCTGGCGCTGGACCCCGCGCTCTTCGGCTGCGATGCGATGCACCTGCGGGTCGATACCGTCGAGCATCCCGGCCGTCTGATCCCCGACGAGACCCGCCCCGCAATCCAAGTGGCGATGAGGATCGAGGCCGAGGCGGTGAAGGCGATGCTTTGGAAAGGACTCAGCCGGTAAGTTCCGAGCGGACGAGCTGCGTCCAGAACGCCACGCCCGGCGCGATGGCGGCGTCGTTGAAATCATAGCGCGTGTTGTGATGCAGCGCGCCGTCGCGGGCCGGGCCGTTGCCGAGCCAGACGTAGCAGCCCGGCACCTCTTGCGAGAAGACGGCGAAATCGTCGCCGGCGGTCGAGGGCGGGAACGCCGTCCGCACCTTCGGCAGGGCGATCTGCGCGGCGGCCAGCGCGCGGGCGGTCGCGTCCTTGTCGTTGATCACGGGCGGCACGCCGCGGCGGTACTCGAAGGCGGCGGTGACGCCATGGGTCGCGGCGACGCCCTCGGCGATGCGCTTCAATTCCAGTTCCAGCTGGTCGCGGACCTCGGGCGAATAGGCGCGGGCGGTGCCGCCGATGCGGACTGTGTCCGGGATCACGTTCAGGGCCGAGAAATCCCCGCCCTCCAGCGCGCAGGCGCTGACCACGGCGGGTTGCAGCGGGTCGACGACCCGGGCGACGATGGTGTGGATCGCGGTCAGGAAGGCGCCCGCCGCGGGCATCGGGTCACGCCCCAGATGCGGCTTCGCGCCATGGGTGCCCTCGCCGGTGAAACTGACCTCCCAGCGGTCCGAGGACGCCAGCTGCGGCCCCTCGACCACGGCTATCTCGTCGGGATCGAGGCCGGGCATGTTGTGCAGCCCATAGACGCGATCCACCGGGAAACGCTGGAAAAACCCGTCCGCGACCATGCGCGCGGCGCCGCCGCGGCCTTCCTCGGCCGGTTGGAAGATGAAATGGACGGTGCCGTTGAAGCCGCCCTCGCGCGCCAGCTCTTGTGCGGCGCCCAGCAGCATCACTGTATGCCCGTCATGGCCACAGGCATGCATCCGGCCGGGGTTCTGGCTGGCATAGGGCAGGCCGGTCAGCTCGGGCATCGCCAGCGCATCCATATCGGCCCTTAGCGCGATGCGGCCCGGCCCGTTGCCGAGGGTCAGCGTGCCGACAACGCCGGTCTCGCCCAGACCACGATGCACGGTGATCCCGGCCTCGGCCAGCTTCTGCGCGACGATCTCGGCGGTGCGGGTCTCCTCGAACCCCAGTTCGGGATGGGCGTGCAGGTCGTGGCGCAGGGCGATGAGGGCGTCGAGATCGGTTTGGGGCAGGGGCATGGCTTGCAATTGGGTCAGGGGCTTTGTCATATCCACCCTCGCGCATCTGCCGGCCAAAGGCCAGAGGAACCCCCGATGACGACACTCGCCCCGCATGACTTCTGGCAGCAGATCTTCCCCGCAGGCACATTCGCCGCGCCCGAGGGCAGGCTGCACACGGGCTTTTACCCGGCGAGCCTGCCGGACGGGCGGCAGATCCAGCTGCCGATGCGGGTGCTGCCGGGGGACGGGACGCAGGGGGTGGCCTCGCTCATCGTCAATCAGGCGTCCTTCGCGGTGCTGGATGCGCTGATGGACGCGATGGCGGGGCATTGGCGCGACGCGGCGCCCGAGGTGGTGATCGGTGTGCCGACGCTGGGATTGCCGCTGGCCGAGGGCGTGGCGCGGCGGTTGGGGCACAGCCGCGTGGTGGCCCTGGGGACCTCGCGCAAGTTCTGGTACGACCCGGCGCTGTCCGAGCCCCTGAAGTCGATCACCACACCGGGCGGGGGCAAGGATATCTACCTCGACCCGCGCATGCTGCCGCTGCTGGAGGGCAAGCGGGTGCTGCTGGTGGATGATGTCGTCAGTTCCGGTGCCTCGATGGCCGCCGTGCTGCGGCTGTTGGCGAAGGCGGGGATCGCGCCGATGGGGATCTCGGTCGCCATGCAGCAGGGGACGCGATGGCAGGAGACGGTGCCCGGCGCGGACCGCATCAAAGGCGTGTTCCAGACGCCGATCCTTGAGGTCATCGAAGACGGTTTCCGCGCGCCGTGACCGCCGCACGGGTTCCGGTCCCCCGCGAAGGGCGCTACACCTTGCCCAGAACCGCGTGAGAGCTGCCTTGACCCATCTGCCTATCCCGCCGCTGCCCGAAGGGCCGTTCCGCTTCGCCGCGCTGGACGTCGAGACCGCGAACAACACGCGCGGGTCGATCTGCCAGATCGGCGTGGCTTTCGTGCGCGAGGATGGCGGGATCGAGACCTGGGTCACCCATGTCGATCCGCAGACCGAGGATTGGTCCTGCACCTGGGTCCATGGGATCACCGCCGAGACGGTCGCCGGCGCGCCGTTGTTTGCCGTGGCCTTGGCGCCGCTGGTCGAGGCGCTCTCGGGCATGGTGCTGTACCAGCATTCGACCTTCGACCGCGCGGCGATCAATGCGGCTTGCCTCAATGCGGGGATCGAGGCGCCGGTCTGGGATTGGCAGGATTCCGTCCGCGTGGCTCGCAAAGCCTGGCCTGAGTTGAAGGGGAAGGGCGGGCACGGGCTCGCCTCGCTCAAGCGCTATCTCAGCCTGCGGTTCCGCCACCATGACGCGGGCGAGGATGCACGGGCGGCGGCGCAGGTCGTGCTGCTGGCCGAAGCCGGGCACCGGCCCAACCACGCGCCGGAAGACCTGCTCTGACGCCGATGCGCTGGGGATTATCGCGAATCCCGAAAAGGTGTTTCGCTCAAACCTTGGGCAAAAACCCGGATAATTTGTTGCAATCGCACTCCTTTCGCGTGTGAACTGCCCGCCAAGCGGGGAGAGCGATCACGGAATCGTCATAATCATGCATCCTCGCGGCATCATCAGAGCCCGCCAATCCATCGATCCCGAGGGGGAAGGGGGCCAGCGACAGGGGAGATTTTGACATGACAACTTATGACGGGGCGCAGGCGTCCTCCGCCGCGGGCAGCGAGGGTGACACGCTCGCCCCGGTCGCGCCCGGCGAGAAGACCTGGGGCTGGTTCGCGGTCTTCAACATCTGGGCCAACGACATCCAGTCGCTGTTCGGCTATTCGCTGGTCGCCTCGCTGTTCATCTCGTTCGGGGTGAGCGGCTGGACCGCCTTCGCCGCGCTGATCTTTGCGGGTCTCATGGTCATGGTGCTGGTGAACCTGTCGGGTGCGGCCGGTGAGAAATACGGCATCCCCTATCCGGTTCTGGCCCGCGCAAGCATGGGCACGGCGGGCTCGAAACTGCCGGCGGTGCTGCGCGCGACGGTCGCGGTGTTCTGGTACGGCGTGCAGGTCTATTTCGCCTCGACCGCACTGGCGCTGCTCATTCGCTCGCTCACCGGGATCGAGGGCGGCACCGAGATCATGGGCATGACCGGCGTGGACTGGCTGAGCTTCCTGATCGTCTGGGCCTTCCACATCGTCATCTTCTGGCGCGGCATGGCTTGGGTCGAAACCTTCCTCAACATCGCCGGGCCCTTCGTCTACCTCGTGATGATCGGCCTGTTGGTCGTGCTGTGGCAGCGCTCGGACGGCCAGCTTCTGTCGGCCGCGCAGACCATCTTCGCCAATCCTGAGGGAACCTTCGCCACCGAAGTTTCGGGCTTCATCGCCATCGTCGGCACCATGGTCGCCTATTTTGCCGCGGTGATGATCAACTTCTCGGACTTCTCGCGCTATGCCAAGGACCGCAAGGCGATGGTCGTGGGCAATCTTGCGGGTCTGCCGTTCAACATGATCCTGTTCTCGGCTCTGGCGCTCCTGACCACCGCCGGTGCGGCGGTCGTCTATGGCGAGGAGATCATCAACCCGACCGAGATCGTCGAGCGCACCGATTCCGTGCTGCTGGCCGTGATCGCCGCCGTGACCTTCTTCGCGGCGACCGTGGGCATCAACCTTGTGGCCAACTTCATCCCGGCCGTGAACGGCATTGCCAACCTCGCGCCGTCGAAGATCAGCTTCCGCACGGCGGGCCTGATTACTTCGTTCTTCGCGCTGGTGATCGGCGGCTTCTGGACCAGCGTGATCGCGGATATCGGCATCGCGGGCTTCGTCAATACGCTGGGCGCGACGCTGGCCCCGCTCTACGGGATCATGATCGCCGACTATTACATCAGCCGGAAGGGCAAGCTGGATGTCGACGCGCTCTATGACATGCAGGGCGGCAAGTACCACTACAAGGGCGGCTGGAACGACGCCGCGCTGATCGCCTTCGTGCTGGCGGCGATCTTCTCGGTCGCGGCGGTCTGGGTGCCGGCCTTGGGCTTCCTGTCGGGCTATGCTTGGCTGATCGGCGCGGCTTTGGGCGGGGTGATCTATGCCGCCATGGCCACGTCGCGCGTCGTGGTCTGAGACCCGCGACAGGTCAAAGCAAAGGGGCGCGCCGATCCGTCGGTGCGCCCTTTTCCGCTTCGCGTGCTGTGGTCCATCAGGCGCTCTGCAACGTTTGCAGCAGCTCTCTCCCGCTCCAGGTGCGGCGCGGTTCGCTGTGCGACGCTTCCTCGACCAGCGCCATCAGGCGTTGATTGACGGGGGCCGAGCGGCCAAGGCGTTTGGCCAGCCGCGCGACCTCGCCATTGATCGCGTCGATCTCGGGCTTGCGGCCCAGCGTCAAATCATCCGCCATGGACGAGCGCGCCTTGGGATCGATGGCCAGCATCTGCCGCGCCAACAGCGCGAACAACCGGTCCGGCAAGCGCAGCACCCCCGGCAGCCACGCCGCCGGCAGGGGCGAGAGCCGCGCCAAGGGCTGATCCGCCACCCGGCAAAGGTCAAGGTATTCCTCCTGCGCGGCGGCAAGGCAGCGGCGATAGTCGCGCTGGCCCAGCTGATCCTTCAGCGGCAATCCGGACAGGGCGTTGATCGCGTTGTTGAGGTTCAGCATCAGCTTGCCCCACATCACCGGCTGCATGTCGTCATGCACATGCAGCGGCAGGCCGGCGCGGGCGAACAGGGCCTCGTTCAGCCGGGGCGATTCCTCGATATGCAGATCGCCCTGCGTGCCCTGATGGAAATGACCGCCACCCATCCATGCCACGTTGAAGCCGACCATCCCCGGCACCACCGGCCGCCCCAAGGCCTGACTGAGCGCCGCCGCATTGCCGATCCCGTTCTGGAAACTCACAAGGATCGCCGCCGGCGGCAGATGCGTCGACAGCTGGGCCGCGGCCTGCGCGCTGTCTTGGCTTTTCACGCAGATCAGGACCAGTGTGGCGTCCTTCACGGCTTCGGGCCCGGTGGCGAAGGGCAGGGGAGGCAGGTGAAGGTCTGCGCCACGGTAATCGGTCAGGTGCAGGCCTTGCGCCAAGGCGTCGCCCATCCGGGGCCGTCCGATCAGCACCACGTCGGCGCCGGCATGGGCCAATCTGCCGCCCACGTAGCAGCCGATCGCCCCGGCCCCGAAAATCGCGATACGCATGAAAGTCACTCCCGAGGGTCACTGTGGCAGGCCCCACTGGCGGCGTCACGCGAAAATGCCTATATGCGCGCCCATGAGCAACGCATCCGCCCCTCTGATGTTCCGCAAGATGCATGGTGCCGGGAACGACTTTGTCGTGATCGACAGCCGCGCGCGTGGAACCCGTGTCACCACGCCCGCCCTCGCGGCGGCGCTGGGCGATCGTCATCGCGGCGTGGGCTTCGACCAACTGGCCGAGCTGCGTCCGGCGGAAGATGCGGATTTCATTCTGGATTTCTGGAACTCGGATGGCACCACGGCCGGCGCTTGCGGCAATGCCACGCGCTGTGTCGCGTGGATGGTGATGGAAGAGACCGGGCGCGACACGCTGGTGATCCGCACCGAGCGCGGGTTGCTCGAGGCTCGTCGCCACAATGGCCGGGTCTGGGTGAACATGGGCGCGCCGCTGCTGGACTGGGAATCGATCCCGCTGTCCTCGCCGCAGGACGTGCTGCATCTGCCCTTGGATGGCGATCCGGTGGGCGTCGGCATGGGCAATCCGCATTGCGTCTTCATCGTCCATGACGCCGAGAAGGTCGCGCTGGAAGAGCAGGGCGCAGCGGTCGAACATGATCCCTTGTTCCCGCAGCGCACCAATGTCGAATTCATCAGCCTCATCGGCCCCGACCGTCTGCGCATGCGGGTCTGGGAGCGGGGCACCGGCGTGACGCTGGCCTGCGGCTCGGGCGCCTGTGCCTCGGCGGTGGCGGCGGCGCAGCGGGGGCTCACGGGCCGCCGGGTGGTGATGGAGCTCGACGGTGGCATCCTCGAGGCCGATTGGCGCGAGGATGGCGTCTGGCTGACCGGCCCCGTCGCCGATGTCTTCACCGCGCAATTGACCCCCGAATTTCTGGCCCTGACATGAGCAGCGCGCCGGTTTTCACCACGCTCGGCTGTCGGCTCAATGCCTATGAGACCGAGGCGATGAAGGATCTGGCCCAGCAGGCCGGGGTCTCGAATGCGCATGTGGTCAATACCTGCGCCGTCACCGCCGAGGCCGTCCGCAAGGCCCGTCAGGAAATCCGCCGCATCGCGCGCGACAATCCGGGCGCGACGATCATCGTCACCGGTTGCGCGGCGCAGACCGAGCCCGAGACCTTCGCCGAGATGCCCGAGGTCACGCGCGTGATCGGCAACCATGAGAAGATGCAGGCCGAGACCTGGAAGGGCCTCGCGCCCGATCTGATCGGCGAGACCGAGCGCGTGCAGGTCGATGACATTCTCTCCGTCAAGGAAACCGCCGGTCATCTGATCGACGGCTTCGGCACCCGCGCGCGCGCCTATGTGCAGGTGCAGAACGGCTGCGACCACCGCTGCACCTTCTGCATCATTCCCTATGGCCGCGGCAATTCGCGCTCGGTCCCGGCGGGTGTGGTGGTCGAGCAGATCAAGCGGCTGGTCGGGGCTGGCTACCGCGAGGTGGTGCTGACCGGCGTCGATCTGACCTCATGGGGCGCCGATCTGCCGGCCGAGCCGAAGCTTGGCGACCTTGTGCGGCGCATCCTGAAGCTGGTGCCGGATCTGGAGCGGCTGCGGATTTCCTCGATCGACTCGGTCGAAGCGGACCCCGCGCTGATCGAGGCGATTGCAACCGAGAAACGCCTGATGCCGCATCTCCACCTGTCGCTGCAGGCCGGCGATGACATGGTGCTGAAGCGCATGAAGCGCCGTCATCTGCGCGACGACGCGATCCGCTTCTGCGAGGATATGCGCAACGCCCGCCCCGATCTGGTTTACGGCGCCGATATCATCGCCGGTTTCCCGACCGAGACCGAGGAGATGTTCTCCAACACTCTGAATATGGTGAAGGAATGCGGGCTGACCTGGCTGCATGTCTTCCCTTATTCGCCGCGCAAGGGCACCCCCGCCGCGCGGATGCCGCAGGTGGCGAAGCCCCTGATCAAGGAGCGCGCCGCGCGGTTGCGTTCGCTTGGTGAGGAACTGGCAGTGGCGCATCTGGCGCAGCAGGTCGGGCGTCAGCATCTGGTGCTGATGGAGAACCCGCGCATGGGCCGGACAGAGCAATTCACGGAGGTGAAATTTGCGCAGGATCATGAGGTCGGGTCGATCATTCCCGCGCTGATCCAGGGGCATGACGGCTCGCAACTGACCGCCTGAACGACTTCTTGCCTTGGCACGGGCGACCCGCCCGGGGCCGCGCCCGACCCGCCCCACCGAAACTTTTGGGAGGCGGGCGCATTGCAACCTCAGCCATCAGATCAATCGTCGGAGGGGTTTGACACCATTAAGCGCCAAGTCTTCGCCGTTCCGACGCGCCCACCCACGGGTCGGGCGCGGCCCTTCGCGTATCATGGAGAGGGCCGCGAACGGTATGCTCCGAGGGGGCTTACAGCTTGTCCCACTGCACCGCGAAGGTGCCCAGAACCTCGGTCAGCTTCGCCTGATCCACGCCCTCACCGGCTCGGATCTTCGCCACCAGCCCGCGCTTCTTGTCCTCGATCACCTCGGCCACCGAGGCATCCACCCCGGCTTCCTTCAGCGCGGCATCGAAGACGCGGGTGATCGCCATGCGGCGCAGGTCGGGCTTGAAGACCTTGCCCACGGCGGTTTTCGGCAGCTCGGCCAGCACCTCGACATGCTTCGGCACGGCGGCGCGCTCAGGAATGCGGCTTGCGGCGTGCTCGGCCAATTCGCGCGGAGTGACCGTCGCGCCTGCGACCAGCTCGACATAGGCGCAGGGCAATTCACCCGCCGTCGCATCGGGCTGACCGATGGCGCCAGCGAAGCCCACAGCGGGGTGGGACAGCAGCGCCTCCTCGATCATCGCGGGGTCAATGTTGTGCCCGCCCCGGATGATCAGATCCTTCGCACGGCCGGTGATCCACAGATAACCATCGGCATCCAGCCGCCCAAGATCGCCCGTCCGCAGCCAGCTACCATCGGCATAGAGCCCGTCATTCTTCGCCTTCTCGGTATAGGTCGAGCCGGGGATGACGCCGGGGTTGGAGATGCAGATCTCGCCCACCTCGTCGACCGTGCATTCCTTGCTGATCGTGCCGTCGGTGCCATGATGCAGGATGCGACAGTTGGTATAGGGGAAGGGGATGCCCACGGAGCCCACCTTCTTCACCCCGTCGACCGGGTTGCAGGACACAAGGCAGGTGGCCTCGGTCAGCCCGTAGCCCTCGACGATGGCAACGCCCGTCGCTTCCTCGAAACGTCGATAAAGTTCAAGCGGCAGCGGGGCCGAGCCGGAAAACCCGCTCTTCAAGGTGGAAATATCCGCATTCACCTTGCGCTGCATCAGCGCCGACAGAGCGGTCGGCACGACGATGATGAAGCTCACCTGCCAGCGCTCGACCAGCTTCCAGAAGTTGTCGAACACGCCGTCGCCGCGATAGCCGGCGGGCGTCGGCATGACCATATGCGCCCCCGCCGTCACCACTGACATCAGGATCGGATAGGCGGCGAAGACGTGGAACAGAGGCAGCGGGCAGAGGATCGTGTCCGTCTCGGACATCAGCAGGTTCGCACCCAGCCAGCCGTTGTACAGAATGCCCGAATGGCGGTGCTGCGCGACCTTGGGCAGGCCCGTGGTGCCGCCGGTGTGGAAATAGGCGCAGACCGGATCGCCCGAGGCCTGTTGGAAGGTCAGCCGGTCGGCCGGTTGCTTCTGCAGCTCGCGGTAGAAGCTGAGGATGCGGGCGTTGTGATGCACCGGGTTCTTCGGGCGGATCAACGGCACCAGCAGCTTCTTCACGCCGGTCATGTAGTGGTTGAGATCGACCTCCAGCACGGTCTTCACATTCGGCGCATGCCGCAGGGCCTCGGCCACCTTCTGGGCCACATCCGTCTTGGGGAAAGCGCGCAGGGTGACGACGACCTTGGCATTGGTCTCGCGCAGGATGCCGGCGATTTTCTCGGGCTCCATCAGCGGGTTGATCGGGTTGACGATGCCCGCCGTCATGGCGCCGAACAGGGTGATCGCCGTCTCGTTCACCGTGGGCAGGATATAGGCGACGGTGTCGCCCTCGCCGACGCCGAGGCTGCGGAACAGGTTGGCGGCGCGCGTCACCTGCGCGTGGAACTCGTTCCAGGTCAGGGTCTCGGCCTTGGCGCCGTCGTCCGAGAACATCTGGAAGCTGATCGCCTTGCGCGTGCCATGGGCGCGGGCCGTCCGGGTGATCTGGTCATAGACGGTGGCGGGGATGTCGCGCTCGGCCCAGGGCTGTTCGGCCTCGATGGCATTACGGTCCGCGAAATTGGCGAATTGGCGCGTCATTGATGATCCTCCCCGACGCCCTAACGGCGCTCCTGACCAAGGATTTTGCCGGGTTTCCCCGAGGGATGCAATCGGCGCCACCGCCTGCCGTCGCGTCCGGCCTCAGCCCAGATAGGCGCCCAGCGCAGCCACCAGCGCGAATTGCACCCAAGCCAGCAGCAACAGGGTCGTCAACCGGATGCCGACCCGGCGACGCGAGCCACCGGCACGGCGTTCCAGCGAAATCCAGAAGGCGGCGGCGGTGGCCATGCCCAAGGGGATGCCGACGAGTGCGGCGTTGGTCAGGATGTCGCTCAGGCCGGGCGGGGTGATCTGCGTCAGGCCCAGCCGCTCGGCCCGCCACAGCTGCGCGCCATGGGTGCCCAGCGCGGCCCAGCCCAGCCCCATCAGCCCGCCTTGGAACAGCGCCCCCAGATAGCCGCCCCAAGGCCAGCGCAGCCAAGCGAGCGCTGCCGGAAAGCCGATGAGCCAGGCGGCCGGCAACAGGACCACGGCGGCGGCGGCCTGTTCGCCCACGGCCAGACCCTGCCGCTGACCGGCGAGGATATTGCCCAGCTCGCCCAGCGCCAGCACCAAGATCGCCGAGGGAGTCACAAGTGCCAGCACCGGCCCCAGCAACATCCCCGACAGGATCGCGCGCACCGCGCCCCAGCCGCGAGCCGCCCCGGCGATCTCGGCGCGGGTCGGTCGGCGGCGGCGGGGAGCGGGGGTATTCCCGTCCTGCGCGATTGGGTCAGTCATGCTGCGTCTCAGGGCTGTATTTCAGTGACTTTCCTGCATTTCTTCGCGCGTTTCCGCGCTCGTGGCAACGCTGTGAACCTTTTCTTGACCGACATACATATTCAATAATGGAAACGTACGAGGGAAAGGCACGACATGGACCGCCTCGCGGCCGACAGGATGTTCATCGCGGTGATGGAGACCGGCAGCTTCGCGGCGGCCGCACGCAGGCAAGGCACCAGTGCCGGGCAGGCGTCGAAACTCGTCTCTGCGCTGGAGAGTGAGCTCGGCACGCGGCTCTTGAACCGGACCACCCGTGCGCTGGCCCCGACGGAGCTGGGGCAGAGCTATTTCGCGCAGATCCGCAACATCATCGGCGACCTCGATGCGCTGGACCTCAGCCTGCATGAGGCCGGGGAGGCCCCGCGCGGGAAGCTGCGGCTGTCCGCGCCGATCTCCCTCGGCACGATGGAATTGGCCCGCGCGTTGAACGGGTTCGCGGCGGCCTATCCGGGGATCGAGCTGGACGTCGCCTTCTCGGACCGGTTCGTCAATCTGGTCGATGAGGGCTTCGATGCGGCGATCCGCGTGGGCAACCCGGTCGACAGCTCTCTGGTCGCGCGCAAGCTGGGAGAGGTGCGGATCGTCGTTGTCGCGGCGCCCGAGTATCTGGCGAAACACGGCGGGCCCCAGACCCCGGCCGAGCTGTCGGGCCACGACTGCATCCTCGACACCAACCTGCGTGAGCCGGCGCATTGGCGCTTCACCGAGACGGTGGTCGTGGTGACCGGGCGGCTGCGCTATTCCAACGCGCGCGCCTGCCTGATGGCCGCCGAGGATGGGTTGGGCATCGCCCGCATCCCGCATTTCGCGGCCCGCGATGCCTTGGCCGAGGGCCGGGTCGTGCCGCTTCTGGAGCGGTTCGAGCCCCCGCCCGGCGGGATCTACGCGCTTTATCCGGCAGGCCGCCACTTGCCGCGCAAGGTCCGGCTGCTGATCGACTATCTGGCGAAGGACCTGGAAGCCACGGGCTGATACCTTCCATTTTGGAAGGAATGAAGTGCCATTCGGTGGGATTATTTCTGGATCAAAAGTGTGTCATTTGACGGAGGCAAGCCGCGGCCCCGCGGCATCCTGTATCCGGAGAGAGCCATGACCACTGCCACCACCTCGCTGCCCGCCGCCCGCGTCAGCAACGCCGACACCGCCGCGCTGATCCTGCGCGTCACCATGGGCGTGTTCTTCATCCTGCACGGCTGGATGAAATACTCGGTCTTCACCCCCGCCGGCACCGCTGGCTATTTTGAATCGATCGGCCTGCCCGGTTTCCTCGCCTACATCACCATCGCGGTGGAGATCCTCGGCGGCCTCGCCCTGATCGCCGGCGTCTGGACCCGCTGGGTCTCGCTCGCGCTGATCCCGGTGATGGTCGGTGCCGGCTACTTCGGCCATGCCTCGGCCGGGTTCTTCTTCTCGAACCAAGGCGGTGGCTGGGAATACCCGGCGTTCTGGACCGTGGCGCTGGTCGTGCAGGCCCTGCTGGGTGCCGGGGCCTTCGCCCTGCGCCGCAGCTGAGCTATCCTCACCTGAACCGCCTGCAAATCTGAACCGCAAGCAACGGAGGCAGCCATGACCCGCATGCCCAGCTATTTCATCTCGCATGGAGGCGGCCCCTGGCCGTGGCTGCCGCCGATGCGTGCCCAGTTCCACAATCTCGAAGACAGCCTGAAGCGCATCGCCGCCGAACTGCCCGAGAAGCCCAAGGCCGTACTGTCGATCTCGGGCCATTGGGAAGAGGACGACTTCGCCGTGATGGGCGCGGCCAACCCGCCGATGGTCTATGATTACTACGGCTTCCCCAAGGAAACCTACTCGATCACCTATCCGGCCCCCGGCGCGCCCGAAATCGCGCAGCGGACGCTGGAGCTTCTGGAAGCCGCCGGCCTGCCCGCGCGGATGGACCTGAAGCAGGGCTTCGACCACGGCACCTTCGCGCCCTTGTACATCATGTACCCGGACGCGCAGATCCCGGTCTATCAGGTGTCGCTGCGCAAGGGCTATTCGCCGGCCGAGCATTTCGCCATGGGCCGCGCGCTGGCGCCGTTGCGGGACGAGGGTGTGCTGATCCTCGGCTCGGGCCTCAGCTTCCATAACCTGCGGATGTTCGGCCCCGCCGCCAAGGTCCCGTCCGAGGCCTTCGACGCTTGGCTGGGCGACACCCTCGCCGCGGCGCCGGAGCAACGGACCGAGGCGCTGATCGACTGGGAAAGCGCGCCCTATGCCCGCACCTGCCACGCGCAGGAGGACCATCTGGTTCCGCTGTTCGCGGCGCTGGGTGCGGCCGAGGGCGAGCCCGCCACCCGCGTCTACCATGACGTTGGACTGATGGGTGGCGTGACCGCGTCGAGCTATCGCTTCGGCTGAGACTGGCGCAGGCCCGGAAAAACGGAACGGCCACCGGAACCCCCGGTGGCCGTTCTTCTTCTGCTCGCCCCTGTTGTGCTCAGGGGGGTTCCTGCCGGAACGGCGGGTTTTCGGTCAGCGCGTTCCGATCAGCTCGGCGAGGTCGCCGCGCAGCGTGGTCGCGCGTTGGGCGGCGGCGGCCGAGGCCTCGCGGGCCGCAGTGATCTCGGCGTCGATGGCATCGACACGGGCGCGACGCTCGCGGTTGGCCTGGCTGTCATCGCCCAGCTGGACGATCAGGCTGACCAGTCGCTGCTGTTCACGCTCGAGAGTCTGCATCTCGCCCGAGAGGCGGCGCTGTTCATTCTCGGCATCAAGGATCTGCTGGCGCATCGCGGCCGCACGGGCCAGCGTGTCGCGCAGTCCGGCATCCTCGGTGCGACCCTGCCAGTATGCCAGCGTCGGCAGGTCCATGTCCATCACCCCCATCTGACGGGTGCGCGGCTGGCGTTCGGTCACGCTGAGCGAGGCCCGCTCACCGGCGGCCACCGGCACCTCGAAGCGCCACGCGTCGTTGCGCTCCTCGGCTCCGCTGGGGGCGCTGATGGTCCAACCGGAATGACGCGGATGGTCGATGGTGATCTCGCGCTCGGCATCGGGCGCGCCTTCGATCCGGTAGGTGAAGCGGCGCTCCAGATCCTCGGTGATGAAGAGAACGCCGCGAGCGAGGCGCAATTCGCGCAGCGTCTCGGTGTTCGAGACCTCCTCGCGGATCTCCACCGCCGTATCGAGGGCGAAGTCGACGATCTCGGTCGCACCGGGGGCAAGTTCCGGGATCATCGCATCGCCGGCATGGCCGCGCCCGTCCTCGTACAGCGTCAGGACACCGGCGGGCAGGCGCAGGGGCAGGGGGTTCTCCAAGGACAGCGCGATGACCGGATGGCTCTCGCCGCGGCCGCCGCGGTAGAGGGTCAGGCGCGCGTCCTCCAGCATCTCGGACAGGAACGGCACGCTCATCATCTGGCCGGCCGGCAGGGTGACCGGCGTGCCCAGGGTGAAGCGCGAGAAGCTGTCGCCGTCATCCGCGGTCACCGGGATCGAGGCGATGCTCTGTTCCATCTGCACGCGTCCCGCGCCGGCGGCCTCGGCCATGTCCGCGACGGCGCCGCGATAGGCGGGGGCCATGGCGACCATGGGGGCGGGGCGCGGGATCTCCGGCGTGCTGGCCTGTTCGCGACGCGCATAGGTGCGGGCGTAAAGCTGCGCCTCGATCGCCCGGACCGAGCCGGTGGCCAAGGTCAGCTCCACATCGTCCCAGTCGATGCCGGTGGTGTTCTCGACCACGGCCCAGCCGATCAGGCGGATGCCCTCGTCGGTGTCGACGGCGCGCCAAGCGGTGCGCCACAGCGGGGCGTTCTGCAGATAGACCAGACCCACGTCGCGCGGGGTGCGGTCGTCGGAATCGAGCGTCAGCTCCACCCGGCGCGGGTTGGCCGAGCCGCGCCACGCCCGCAGCGCGTCGCGCAGGGTGGCCTGATCGGCGGCATCGGCGAAGCGGACGCCCAGCGCGTCATCCATGACGAAGGCGTGCAGGGTGCCGTCCTCGGCCTGCAGGTTCAGAACGTTGACGCTGCCATGCTCGTCGGGGCGCTGGGTCACGCCCATGTTCAGCCCCTCCCAGCTTTCGCCGCGACGCTCGACCACCAGCGGCGCGCCGACCATGGTGCCGAACAGGCGGGCGGGGTCGGTCACGTCCTGCGGGCCGAAGGGGAAATGGGCGAAGGCGTCCTCGAAGCTGCCCGGCCCAGTCATGGTGACGAAGGGCACCGCGCCGTTCGGGTCCAGCACCCAGAGCGTCTTGAGGAAGTCGTCGATATCGTCGCGCGCAACCGAGAGCGTGATCGGCTCCAGCCCCATCTGGCCCTCGGCCTCGATCATGGCGAGGCCCGCCGTGGACAGGGTGACGGCGTTGATCGAGGTCTCGGCGGACAGGGGCAGGGCCAGCACGAGGCCCGACAGCGACAGGACGACAGCGCGACGCAGGCGGCTGCGCAGCTGGAGGGTGGGGGTGTGAAACAGCATGACGCGCTCCGGGGACGGCAATGGTGGGAATGAATGCGCCTAGAGTGAAGATCATTCGTTCACAGGCCAAGGGGGGGTGTGATCACCTGTTAGCCAGCAACCCGTGATTGCGCGGAGAGGTGCCAATTGTCGCGCGACGGGGCCGGACGCTTGCCCCCGCGCGCCGGACTGCCTAAACGCGAAGGGCTCAGGGAAAGAAGGGGCCGCCGATGAGTGACGCATCGCAAACGGAAACCCGCGCGGGATCGCGTCGGATCGGCGCGCTGGCCGGGCTGTGGCCGTTCCTTGGCCAATACAAGGGGCTGCTGGCCGGGGCCTTCGTGGCGCTGGTGCTGACGGCCTCGGTCTCGCTGGCGCTGCCCTTGGCGGTGCGCCGGGTGGTCGATGGCTTCGGCTCGGGCGAGCTGGTGCTGCTCAACCAGTATTTCGTCGCGGCCCTCGCGCTGGCGGGGTTGCTCGCCGTGGGGACAGGCCTGCGCTACTACATGGTCACCCGGTTGGGGGAACGCGTGGTGGCCGATATCCGCAAGGCGCTGTTCGCCCGTGTGATCGGCATGTCGCCCGCCTTCTACGAGCGGATCCTGTCAGGTGAGGTGCTGTCGCGCATCACCACCGACACGACGCTGATCCAGTCGATTGTCGGCTCCTCCGTTTCGGTGGCGCTTCGCAACGTACTGATGCTGTTCGGTGGTCTGATCCTGCTGGCGCTGACCTCGCCCAAGTTGACGGGCCTTGTGCTGCTGCTGGTCCCCGCCGTGATCATTCCCATCGTCACCTTGGGCCGCCGCCTGCGCCGCCTCTCGCGCGAGAATCAGGACTGGATCGCACAATCGTCGGGCAATGCCTCCGAGGCCATCGGCGCCGCGCAGACCGTGCAGGCCTTCACGCATGAGACCCGCTCCATCGCCGCCTTCGACACGGTGACGGAGAAGAGCTTCGACATCGCCATGATCCGCATCGCCACCCGCGCGATGATGACCGTGGTGATCATAGCGCTGGTGTTCTCGGGCATTGTCGGCGTGTTGTGGATCGGGGCCATCGACGTGCGCGAAGGCAGCATGTCCATCGGCGAGCTGGTGCAGTTCGTGATCTACTCGGTGCTGGTCGCCGGTTCGGTCGGCGCCTTGTCCGAGATCTGGGGCGAGCTGCAACGCGCCGCCGGCGCAACCGAGCGTCTGATCGAGATGATGGAGGCCATCGATGCCGTGCAGGACCCGGCCCAGCCGCGCCTGCTGGCCGCGCCGGTGCAGGGCGCCGTCGCCTTTGACAACGTGCGGTTCCACTATCCCTCGCGCCCGACGCAATCGGCGCTGGACGGGATTTCGCTCAGCGTGAAGCCCGGCGAGACGGTGGCGCTGGTCGGCCCCTCGGGCGCGGGCAAATCCACGATCATCCAGCTGTTGATGCGTTTCTACGACCCGCAGGAAGGGGCGGTGACGCTGGACGGCCACGACCTGCGCGACCTGTCGCGCGCGGATCTGCGCGGCGCGATGGCGCTGGTGCCGCAGGACCCGGTGATCTTCGCCACCTCGGCGCGCGAGAACATCCGTTTCGGCCGCCCCGATGCCACGGATGCCGAAATCGACGAGGCCGCCCGCGCCGCTGCCGCGCATGACTTCATCACCAAGCTGCCCGAGGGGTATGAGACCCAGCTGGGCGAGCGTGGGGTGATGCTCTCGGGTGGCCAGAAGCAGCGCATTGCCATTGCCCGCGCCATCCTGCGCGACGCGCCGGTGTTGTTGCTCGACGAGGCGACCTCGGCGCTGGATGCGGAAAGCGAGCGTCTGGTGCAGGATGCCGTCGACCGGCTGTCCGAGGGGCGCACGACCATCGTCGTCGCCCACCGTCTGGCCACCGTGCGCAAGGCTGACCGGATCGTGGTCTTCGATCAGGGCCGCATCGCCGCCGAGGGCACCCATGCCGAGCTGGTGGCGCAGGGCGGCCTCTATGCCCGGCTGGCGCGGCTGCAGTTCACCGACGGTGCGGCGGAACTGACCGAGGGGTAAGCGGGCGCGAAGCCGCCGCCCCGGGTCTTGTTCGGGGCGGGCCACGGCTTAGGTCAGGGCAAAGGAGATCCGCTTTGCACCACGTTTCCATCCTCGATCTGTCGCCGGTGCCCGAAGGCAGCACCCCCGCCGATGCGCTGAAGGCCACGGTCGCGCTGGCGCAGGCCGCCGAGCGGCTGGGCTATCACCGCTTCTGGCTGGCCGAACATCACAACATGCCCGGCATCGCCAGCGCCGCGACAGCTGTCGTCATCGGCCATGTCGCGGGCGCAACCAGCCGTATCCGCGTGGGCGCGGGCGGGATCATGCTGCCGAACCATTCGCCGCTGACGGTGGCCGAGGCCTTCGGCACTTTGGAGACGCTCTATCCGGGCCGTATCGACCTCGGGCTCGGCCGGGCGCCGGGGACCGACCAGATCACCATGCGCGCGCTGCGCCGCCACATGCAGGCCGAGGATACCTTCCCACAGGACGTGATGGAGCTGCTGGCCTATTTCGGCGAGAATGCCGAAGCGCGGGTGCAGGCCGTGCCCGGCACCGGGACCAACGTGCCGCTCTATATCCTTGGCTCCAGCCTCTATGGCGCGCAGCTGGCGGCCTATCTGGGCCTGCCCTATGCCTTCGCCTCGCATTTCGCACCGCAAGCGCTGGACGAGGCGCTGGCGATCTACCGCTCCAGCTTCCGGCCCTCGGATTACTTGAAGCGCCCCTATGCCATCGTCGCCGCGGGCTGCTTCGCCGCCGAGACGGATGACGAGGCGACCTATCTGCGCTCGTCGATGCTGCAAAGCTTCGCGCGGCTGCGCTCGGGTCAGCCGGGCAAGCTGCCGCCGCCGATCCGCGATGTCGAGGCCGAGATCCCGGCAGCGATCATGCATCAGGTGCAGGGCGCACTCAGCTTCTCGGCCACCGGCGGGCCCGAGACGCTGGAGACGCAGCTCAAGGGCCTGATCGCCCGCACCCAGCCCGACGAGCTGATCCTGACAGGCGCGATCTGGGACCCGGCGAAGCGCATCCGCTCGATCGAGATCGCGGCCGAGGTGGTGCAGGGCCTGCTGGAACCGGTGGCTTAAGCCGCCAATTGGACGATGATCGCCCCCGCGGCGATCATCCCCATCAGGGCGACGCGGCGCGGGCCGGTACTTTCGCCCAGCATCAGCCAGCCGATGAGCGCGGCGAAGACCGTCGAGGTCTCGCGCAGCACCGCTGCCTGCCCGACGGGCCCGAGGCGCGTCGCCAGCATGATGCCGCCGAAGCTGGCGAAGGCCACCAGCGCGCCGATGAAGCCCCGTTTGAGCAGGTTCGCCCGATCCGCCGGTGCCATCCGTGCCATGCGCCGGGCGAAGACGATCGGCATGGTGAAGGCGTCGATCATGAAGAACCACGCCAAGAACGTGAACGGGTCGGCGGTCGAGCGGATGCCATAGGCGTCATAGGTCGTGTAGACCGCGACCATCGCCCCCGTTGCCACGGCAAAGCCGAGCGCCGGGACCAGCGTGTCTCGGTTCACGGTGATCTTGCGCAGGTTGTACAGCGCGAGGCCGTAGATCCCCGCCAGCAGCACGCCCACCCCGGCCCATTGCCAGAGGTTGAAGCTCTCGCCGAAGAAGATGATCGCGCCGATCACCGCGAACAGCGGGCCGGTGCCGCGCACGACCGGGTAGACGACGGTATAGGCCCCACGTTCGTACGTCAGGCCCTGCAGGATCTTGTAGACGAGGTGGATGACATAGACGCCCGCGAAGATCGGCCACATGTGGGGCTCGGGCCAGGGGACCACGAACAGCGCCACCGGGGCGGACATCAGGAAGGCGAAGATGTCGATGCCCGCGCGCGAGAGCCACGGATCGTGGCGGCCCTTCTGCAAGGCGCCGAAGATCGCATGCAGCACCGCCGCGGCGAGGGCGAAGGTCATCGACAGGTAGAGACCCGTCTGCGTGCCCTCGTGCGAAATCAGCCAGTCACTCAATCGGGGGCGCCTTCGGATATCGGGTCATAGGAAATCCCGATCTGCACCCCCTCGAAGGCAGAGGCAAGCGCCTCGGCCCCTTCCAGCCCGCCCAGATGGCCGAGTTGCGTCAAGCGCATACCGTCTGGTGCATCGAGCGTGATCCCCAGATCGCCGCGCGGATTGGGGAAATCGGCGATGAAGGCGGCCATCGCGGCGCGGGTTTCGGGGGGGAAACTGGCCTCGGGCAGGGCGGTGACCAGCGCGGTTGCCTGCGCGCGCTGCATGTCGGCCTGAGGCTCCATCGGCAGGGCCGGGTCGAAATACGCGGTGACAATGGGGGCCAGGAGATAGCGTTCGAACAGGCCGGCGGTGTGGATGTCCAGTCGCGCGGTCTGCAGCAATGCTCCGGCTGGCGTTGCCGGGTCGATCCCGGTCAGCGTGGCGGTCAGGCTGGCGCGGCTGTCATCGGGGAAATCGATATCGGCTTGCGACACGGTCACGACGCCCTCGCGATGGGTGACGCTGAGGCGCAGGGCCATCCCGGCTGAGGCGCGCGATTGCGCCAGCATCACATAGTCCCAGACCGGCTGATCGACATGCGACAACATGCCGAAGCCCTCGGCCACCAGATCGATCCGGTCAGGCAAGGCGCCCTGCATCAGCGCCTCCAGCCCCGAGGCCGCCCAGCTGATGCGCTCTGCGTGGAAGATGTGGCGGGGGCTACGCACCAACACATTGTCGACGCGGCAATGCCCCTCCTCGGTCACCGGTGCCGCGAGGGGTTCGCCTTCCGGCGGGGTTGCGCCCAGGAAGGCCATCAGCAGCGCCCAGCTGGACAGGCAGGCGTTGCTCTCCATCATCGGGGCCTCGGGCGGGAAGGGGAAGGTCTGGGCCTGTGCCGTCGGGGCGGCGGTCATCGTAAGGGCAAGGGCGGCAGCAAGGGCGGAGCGGGTCATCGGGGCGTCCTTTGCGGATACGGTTACGCGGGTACAGAAGGCGATCTGCGCGACAGGGACGCCGCCCACTGGACGGATAACGCGCGGGCCCTAGAAAAGGTCTCATGTTGGAGATGATAATCGCCGAATTCACCCCGGTTCAATCCGCCGTCGCCGCCCCGGTCGCGGCGTTGCGGCTTTGCGTGGCCGTGGTGTTGGGCGCCGTCATCGGCATCGAGAGAGAGTGGCGGCGCAAGGCGGCGGGGCTGCGGACGCATATCCTCGTGTCGGTCGCGGCCTGCCTGTTCGTGATCCTCGGGCTGGAGATCAGCGCGCTCGATTTCGGCACGGCCGGCGAGCAGCGCAACGATCCCCTGCGCATGATCGAGGCGGTGACGGCGGGTGTGGCCTTCCTTGCCGCGGGCACGATCTTCACGGCGAAGGGCGAGGTGAAGAACGTCACCACCGGCGCCTCGCTGTGGTTGGCGGGCGCGGTCGGTCTGGGCTGCGGCACCGGGCAAGAGCTGCTGGCCGCGATGGCCACGGTGATCGTGGTCGCGGTCTTGGCCCTGCTGCGGCTGGTCGAGCGGGACGAGGGCTAGGTTACTTCGACAGGCCGGTCAGGGCGTCGGCGAAGTCCTGCGGGTCGAAGGCGGACAGGTCGTCGATCTGCTCGCCCACGCCGATCGCATGGATCGGCAAGCCGAAGCGGTCTGCCAAGGCCACCAGCACACCACCGCGCGCCGTGCCGTCGAGCTTGGTCATGATCAGACCCGAGACATCGGCCATCTGCCGGAAGACCTCGACCTGCGTGACCGCGTTCTGGCCGGTCGTCGCGTCCAGCACCAACAGCGTGTTATGCGGCGCGGTCTCGTCCTTCTTGCGGATCACGCGGACGATCTTCGCCAGCTCTTCCATCAGGTCGGCGCGGTTCTGCAAACGGCCTGCGGTGTCGATCATCAGCAGGTCCGCGCCCTCGGCCTGCGCGCGGGTCAGCGCGTCGAAGGCCAGCGACGCGGGGTCCGAGCCCTCGGGCGCGGTCATCACCGGCACGCCGGCGCGTTCGCCCCAGACCTGCAGTTGCTCGACCGCGGCGGCGCGGAAGGTGTCGCCGGCGGCGATGATCACCTTCTTGCCGGCGGCGCGGAATTGCGAGGCGAGCTTGCCGATGGTCGTGGTCTTGCCCGCGCCGTTGACGCCGACGACCAGCACGACCTGCGGCTTTCTCGGGTACAGGGGCAGGGGACGCGCGACCGGCTCCATGATCCGGGCGACCTCGTCGGACAGGGCGCGCTTGATCTCGTCGGTGGTGACGCGCTTGCCGAAACGGCCAGCGGCGATATTGGCGGTGACCTTCAATGCGGTCTCGACGCCCAGATCAGCCTGAACCAGCAGGTCCTCCAGCTCTTCGACAAATTCGTCATCCAGCACCCGGCGCGGCGCGTCCTGCCGACCGGTCAGGCGCGACAGCAGACCCGGTTTCGCGGCGTCCGGCGCGATGATCGGCGCGGGCGAGGGGACGGGGGCATCGGGCGCCTCGGGTTCGGGCGCGGCCGAGACCAAGGCATCCAACCCCTCGTCGAGTTTCGAGGAGGAGCGGAACATCCGTTCCTTGAGCTTGCCGAAGAAGGACATGGGCTCTCCCGTCGCTTGCGCCGTTACTTATTGTGCAGTTAGCCTCTGAGTCGCATGGATGGAAGAGGCGTGAAGCCTTATGTTCGCCGTGTTCGCCTGCCAAGGTAGTGTCATGCGCCTGTTCATCTACACTTTCGCCACATTCCTGCCCGCCATCCTGCTGATCCCGGGGGCTTTGTACGGTGGCCCGGTCCTCTGGGCCGCGCCGTTTTCCATCGGCCTGATGTGGATCGTGATGGACCAATTGCCAGACCCCACTGATGGGCGCGAGCTGCCCGTGGGCGACGGTCTGTTGGTGGTGCTGGGGATACTGCAGCTGACGCATCTGCCGCTGGGCGTCTGGGCGATGAGCTCGAACCTGCATGGCTTCGACTGGCTGATGGGGATGATCGGCTTCGGCCTGTTCTTCGGGCAGGTCGGCAATCCGGCCTCGCATGAGCTGATCCACCGCTCGGACCGGCTGATGACGCGGCTGGGGACCACGGTCTACATCGCTTTCCTGTTCGGCCACCATGTCTCGGCCCACCGGCTGGTGCATCACCCCTATGTGGCGACGCCGCAGGACCCGGTCTCGGCCACCAAGGGCACCGGCTTTTGGTCCTATCTGCCCTTTGCCTGGTACGGCAGCTTCATGTCGGGCTACAAGGCCGAGAAGGCCCTGCGCCAGCGCGGTCAGGCGCGCCGCCGCAATCCCTATGTCTTCTACGTGGTGGGCGAGTTGTCGCTGGTCCTTCTGACCTTAGTGCTGGCCGGGCCGTGGGGGCTGTTCATCTATGTGATGCTCTGCGCCCATACCCAGTCGCAGATGCTGATCGCCGACTACGTCCAGCATTACGGGCTGCGCCGCCGCCGTCTGCCCAATGGGCGGTATGAGGCTGCCGGTCCCTGGCATGCCTGGAACTCGAAGGGTTGGTATTCCTCGGCCGTGACGCTGAACGCGCCGCGCCATTCGGACCACCACGCCCATCCCGCGCGGCCCTATCCGCAGCTGACGCTCCCTGAGGGTTCGGCCATGCTGCCCGCACCTCTGCCGGCGATGGCGATGCTGGCGATGTTCCCGCCCCTGTGGAAGCGCGTGATGGACCCGCGGCTGGAGGCCTTGCTGGATCAGCAGGCACAGGCGCCGCGCACCTCGCCGGACGTGATGCCCGCGCATTGAGTGGATCGGCGGTCTCTCGCTAACGTGAGGCCGGGGCGCTGGCCTCAGGCCGGGGGCTCTGGCACGATGGCTGGGTTGATGCCTGAGAGGGAAGCGTTCATGAGCCTCGTATTCCGCCGCCTCGTTTCGGTCGCCGCCTTCGGTGTGGCGCTGGGCGTGGCCCTGCCTGCCCTGTCTCAGAACGGCCCGATGAGCACCCCTGTGGTGCCCGAAGGCTCGCCGATGGGGGCCGAGGAATTCGACGCCTACACCCAAGGCCGGACCCTGTCCTACGCCATTCAGGGCCAGCCCTACGGCATCGAGGAATACCTGCCAGGCCGCCGTGTGCGCTGGTCCTTCGTCGGCGACGAATGCCAAGAGGGCATCTGGTACGAGCGCGCGGGCAACATCTGCTTCGTCTATGAGAACGCCCCGGCGAACGAACAATGCTGGAGCTTCTATCCCACGGACAACGGCATGCGCGCCGTCTTCCAAGGCGAGGGCGGCCCCTCGACCGAGCTTTATGAAGTGCAGCAGACGGATGGCCCGTTGACCTGCATGGGCCCCGGTGTGGGCGTCTGAGACGAATTCGTCTGACCTATTGCGTGAGGTTGGGAAAGTGAAAGGGCGGGGCCGGTGGTCTCGCCCTTTCTCCATCGCGGTGTTGAATTTGTGAGGGTCAGTTCAGTGCCACGGCGACCACGGCCAGCGTGTCGCCGATCTGGACGATGCCGGGGAAGTGCCGCGCGGCGAGGATGCCGGGGCGCTGGGCGGTGATCGTCGCGGGCAGGCTGCCGGTCCGATCCAGCGGCCAGATCCGTGCCAGAGGCTGGCCCGGCACCACCTCTTCACCCAGATCGACCAAGGGTTCGATCAGACCGGTCTCGGGCGCGGTGTGGTAGCAATCATCGTCGGGCATATCCAGCATCACCGAAGGCGCGCGCTCGATCTCGCCGGGCAGGATGCCCGCATGGATAAGCACGTTGCGCAGCCCCTTGCGCGCGATCCGGGCCGAGCGCGCCGTGGCCGTGCCGCCGCCGCCCAGCTCCGTCGTCACGAAGGTCTTGCCCTGCGCCTCCACGGCGGTGTCATACATGCCGACCGCGTCGATCTCGCGCAGCATCAGCGAATAGGGGGCGTTGAACGCCTCGACCGCCTCGTCACAGGCGGCCTGTTGCAGCGCGTCGTCGAGGTAATGCGCGCAGGCGAAAGGCAGGAAGTCCAGCGTCTTCCCGCCCGAGTGGAAATCCACCACCACATCGGCCAGAGGCACCAGCGTGTCGTTGAAGTAATTCGCAATCTTCTGCGTGACCGAACCATCGGGCGCGCCCGGAAAGGCCCGGTTCAGGTTCACCTGATCGATGGGCGAGACCCGGGTGCCGGCGCGGAAAGCGGGGTAGTTGAAATAGGGCACGATGATCAGCCGCCCGGTGACCTCCTCGGGTTCGATCTCGCTGGCCAGTGCCTGCAACGCAATCGGTCCCTCGTATTCATCGCCGTGGTTCGCGCCGGTCAAAAGCGCCGTCGGGCCGGGCCTGCCCACGATCACCGTCAGCGGGATCATCACCGCGCCCCAGGCGCTGTCATTGCGCGAATAGGGCAGTTTCAGATGCCCGTGCCGCTTGCCGGGGGCGTCCAGCGAAATGGTCGGGCGGATCGGGTTCTGGGTCATGCGGCACTCCCTCGATTGGCGCCATCCTGCCGCCCAAGGGGGGCGGGGTTCAACCCCGGGGACAGGGCTGTTAGCCTGCCCCTCGCAAAAGGAGGTGCCGTGATGATGACCAATGACCAGCTTGCCCAATGGGACCGCGAGAGCTTTTTCCACCCCTCGACCCATTTGGGGCAATTCGCGCGCGGTGAGGCGCCGCAGCGGATCGTCACCGGCGGCGAGGGCGTCTACATCACCGACCGCGACGGCAACCGCCTGCTCGACGGCTTCGCTGGGCTCTATTGCGTGAATGCGGGCTACGGGCGGCGCAAGATCACGGATGCAATTGCCAAGCAGGCCGGGGAGCTGGCCTATTACCACGCCTATGTCGGCCACGGGACCGAGGCCTCGATCACGCTGTCGAAGATGGTCATGGACCGCGCGCCTGCGGGCAAGTCGAAGGTCTATTTCGGTCTTGGCGGTTCGGATGCCAATGAGACCAACATCAAGCTGGTCTGGTATTACAACAACATCCGGGGGCTGCCGCAGAAGAAGAAGATCATCTCGCGCTGGCGGGGTTATCACGGCTCGGGGCTGATGTCGGGCTCGCTGACGGGGCTCGAGCTGTTCCACCGGAAGTTCGATCTGCCTCTGGGTCAGGTCGTCCATACCGAGGCGCCCTATTTCTACCGTCGCCCCGATCCGGCGATGTCCGAGGCCGATTTCACCGCCTGGCTGCTCGCCCAGCTGGAGGCGCTCATCGAGCGCGAGGGCCCCGAGACCATCGCCGCCTTCATCGGCGAGCCAGTGCTGGGCACGGGCGGCATCGTGCCGCCGCCCGCCGGTTACTGGGAGGGGGTGCAGGCGATCTTGTCGAAGCACGACATCCTGCTGATTGCCGACGAGGTGATCACCGGCTTCGGGCGGTTGGGGACGATGTTCGGCTCGGACCATTACGGAATGAAGCCGGATCTGATCACCATCGCCAAGGGCCTGACCTCGGCCTATGCGCCTTTGTCCGGGTCCATCGTCGGTGACCGGATGTGGCAGGTGCTGATGCAGGGCACGGATGAGAACGGGCCGATCGGTCATGGCTGGACCTATTCCGCCCATCCCATCGGCGCGGCGGCCGGGGTGGCCAATCTGGAGCTGATCGACGAGCTGGGGCTGGTCGAGAACGCCGCGACGGTCGGGGCCTATTTGCGGGCCAAGATGACCGAGGCTCTGGGCGATCATCCCAATGTCGGCGAGATCCGCGGCGAGGGGATGCTCTGTGCGGTCGAGCTGACCTCGGACCGCGCGACGCGGGCGGGCTTCACGCCGGTGGCGAGTGTCTCGGGCAAGGTGGTTGCGGGGATGGTGAAGCGCGGGGTGATTGCGCGGGCGATGCCGCAGGGCGACATCCTCGGCTTCGCACCGCCCCTGTGCCTGACCGAAGGGGAAGCGGACGAGATCGTCCGGGTGACCGCCGAGGCTTTGCGCGAGGTGTTGGGCTGAGCCTGCGCGGAGCCGCGCATGGACGACGCGCGCGGGGGCGTTCCAAAGGGCGATCCCCGCGCTTTATGTCTGCCAGACCCGGATGACCTCGCCGCGTGGCGCCCAGCCCGGCCAAATCGCCGCCGCGTGGGGGCGCGTCGGCGATGCGCGGCGGCCTTCGGCCTTGGCTCCGCGCGGGTGCGGGGATCTAGCGCCGCGCCGGCACCATGGCCAGCGCAACCCCGGCCAGCACCACCGCCGAGGCCGCCATCGCCCCCGCGCTCAGGCTCTCGCCCAGCATCAGGGCGCCTGCGACGATGGCGATGATCGGCACCGTCAGCTGCGCCACGGCGGCCCGCGCTGCGCCCAGCTGCGGCAGCACCGCGTACCAGAGCGCATAACCCAGCCCCGAGGTCACCGCGCCCGAGAGCACCGCCAGCGCCAAACCCTTGCCGGTGAAGTCGCCAAACTCGGCGGGCAGGCAGGCCAGCACAACCAAAGGCGTCGCCAAAAGGAAATTCGCCGCCGTCGCCTTCAGTGGGTCCTTCGCCCCGCGCCCGGCCAGCGAGTAGAGGCCCCAACCGACCGCCGCCACAGCCATCGCCAAGGCGGGCAACAGCGCGGGCACAGCGCCCGTTCCCGGCAGCAACAACGCCGCCAACCCGGCCAAGGCCACGCCTGCGCCGATCAGACGCCGCACGGGGACCGCGTCGCCGCCGACCAAGGCGCCCGCCAGCATCGTCACCTGCACCCCGGCAAAGAGGATCAGCGCGCCGATGCCCGCGTCCAAGGCCACATAGGCCAGAGAGAAGCCGACGAGGTAGAGCGTCAGCCACAGGGCCGGCAAGAGGTTCGCACGCGTGGGCCGCGCGCGGGCCAAGAGCCCCAGAACCACGGCCCCGGCGACCACGCGGATCAGCGCGAAGGGCAGGGCCTCGATCAATCCCGCGCCCACGGCCAGCCGGTTCAGAATGGAGTTCGCCGCGAAGGCGACCATCACCAAGGCCGTGAGCGCGATCAGGCGCATGTCAGAGGTCGTTGCCCGGCTGGTCCAGCGCCACCGCCTTCAGCGCGGCATCAAGCCGCGACAGCGTGCCGGGAACGTCCTTCAGCTTGTCCAACCCGAAGAGGCCGATGCGGAAAGTGCGGAAACCCTCGCCCTCGCCGACCATCAAGGGCACGCCCGCGGCGATCTGGTAGCCCGCGGCGGCGAAAGCCGAGCCGTTCTGCAGCTCGGGACGCTCGGTGAAGCACACGACGACGCCCGGCGCGCCATAGCCTTCCGCCGCCAGCGCCGGATAGCCATAGGCCGCCAGCAACGCCCGCGCGCCCTTGCCCAGCGCGAATTGCGCGGATTTGGCGGCGTCGAAACCCATCTCCTTGGTTTCCATCATCGCATCGCGGAACCCGGCCAGCGCATCCGTCGGCAGGGTCGCATGATAGGCGTGACCACCGTCCTCATAAGCCTTCATGATCGCGCGCCATTTTTTCAGATCCAGCGCAAAGCTGTCCGAGGTGGTGGCCTCGAGACGCGCCTCGGCGCGCGGGCCCATGACCACGATGCCCGCCGAGGGCGAGGCGCTCCAGCCCTTCTGCGGGGCCGAGACCAACACGTCGACACCCAGCGCCTTCATGTCGACCCAGGCGCAGCCCGAGGCGATGCAATCGAGCACCATCAGCGCACCGACCTCATGCGCGGCATCGGCCAGCGCCTTGATGTAATCGTCGGGCAGGATCATGCCGGCCGCAGTCTCGACATGCGGGGCGAAGACGGCTTCCGGCTTCTCGGACAGGATCTTCGCGGTGACCTCTTCGATGGGCGCCGGGGCGAAGGGCGCCTGCGCGCCGTTACCCGAGGGGCGGGCCATCATCACGTCGGTGCCCTCGTTCAGGTGGCCGGCGTCGAAAATCGCGCTCCAGCGGAAGCTGAACAGGCCGTTGCGCACGACCAGACACTTGCCGCGGGCGAACTGCCGGGCAACCGATTCCATCGCATAGGTCCCGCCGCCGGGCACCAGCGCCACGGCCGAGCCGTTGTAGACCTCTTTCATCACCGCCGAGATGTCGGTCATCACGCCCTGAAAGCGCTTCGACATGTGGTTCAGCGACCGGTCGGTAAAGACGACCGAGAACTCGTCCAATCCACCAGCGTCGATATGGTCATGGAGGGCGGGCATCGGGGGGCTCCGTGTTTGGGATTCGGCCCAAGGGCCGTCGACGCGCACCCTAGGGTGTGGGGGCGGAGGACGCAATTCCGGGCTCGATACCACCCGCGGCAAGCAGCTCATTCAGCGTGACCAGCCGAAAGCCCCGTGCGCGCAGGCCGTCGATGATGGCCGGCAGGGCCTCACGCGTTGCGGCGCGCGAGGGGTAGAGCGCGTGCAGCAGGATGATGGAGCCGGGGCGCGCCTGCTCGATGGCTGCGCGGGCGATGCGTTCGGGCCCGGCATTGGGGTCGCTGTCGGGCTCCACATCCCACAGGATCGTCAGCCGGTTCTGTTCCGCCAGCACCCAGGGCAGCACGAACAACCGCTTGCCATAGGGCGGGCGGAAATGGAGCGGCCCGGTCTCGCCCGCGGTGCGCAAGGCTGCGTCGGTGCGTGCGAGCTCGGTTTCCACGACAGAGGGGCGGACCAGCACCATGCGTTGATGGCTGAACGAGTGGTTGCCCAACTGGTGCCCGGCGGCCGAAAGGGCGGCGGCCTCGGCGGGATGGGCTTCGATCTCGCGCCCCGTCAGAAAGAAAGTCGCGCGGACCCCTCGGCCCGCCAAAACGCCGAGGAGAGCGGCAGTCTGCCCCTCGGTCGGGCCGTCGTCGAAGGTCAAGGCGACGAGGGGCTGATCGGTCTCCACGCGCGTCACCAAGGTGCCGAACAACTGATAGCTGCGCGAGCGTGACAGCTGCCATAGCCCCGCCGAGAGGGCGGCCAGCATTAGGACAAGGATCAACAGACGGCGCATGTCCGCAGTGTTGCGTCAAGCGGGCCTTGCGTCGAGTCACGCTGGCGTCACCGGCATCCCGGATCGCCCCTTGCCGATCCTCGCGCAAGGCGCTATCCCATCCGCACCTGGCGGGTATGGTGTAGTGGTAGCGCCTCAGCCTTCCAAGCTGATGGGGCGGGTTCGATTCCCGCTACCCGCTCCAGGTTTTCCCCGAAATCGACACGATCCGGCGCCCATGGGTGCATTTCTCAACCTCTTGTTAACCAAGTGGGCGCAGAACGGACCTTGCAATGTTCTCTTTTTGTCCGCATATTGGCGCGAACAAGACAAGAACAAATGCGTTATTGCCGCCCGGAACGGGCCGTGAAATAAGGGGTCAAACCATGGCAACGGCGAGCCTACTCGACATGCAGGACAAGCGCGCACAAGACAAGCAGAAGGCGCTCGACTCGGCGCTGGCGCAGATCGAACGGCAGTTCGGCAAGGGCTCGATCATGAAGCTCGGCGCCGACAACCCCGTGGCTGAGATCGAGGCGACCTCGACCGGTTCGCTGGGCCTCGACATCGCGCTGGGCATCGGCGGCCTGCCGAAGGGCCGGATCATCGAGATCTTTGGCCCGGAAAGCTCGGGCAAGACGACGCTGACGCTGCATGTCATTGCCGAGGAACAGAAAAAAGGCGGCATCTGCGCCTTTGTCGATGCCGAACACGCGCTGGACCCGCAATATGCGAAGCGCCTTGGCGTGAACCTTGATGAGCTCCTGATCTCGCAGCCGGACACCGGTGAGCAGGCGCTTGAGATCGTCGATACGCTGGTCCGTTCGGGCGCCGTCTCGGTGGTCGTGGTCGACTCCGTCGCCGCGCTGACGCCGAAATCGGAACTCGAAGGCGACATGGGCGACAGCAGTGTGGGCGTGCATGCCCGCCTGATGAGCCAGGCCATGCGCAAGCTGACGGGTTCGATCGCGCGCTCGAATTGCATGGTGATCTTCATCAACCAGATCCGCATGAAGATCGGCGTGATGTTCGGCTCGCCTGAGACGACGACCGGCGGTAACGCGCTGAAATTCTATGCCTCGGTGCGTCTGGACATCCGCCGCATCGGCTCGGTCAAGGACCGCGATGAGGTGGTCGGCAACCAGACCCGCGTGAAGGTGGTGAAGAACAAGGTCGCACCGCCCTTCAAGCAGGTCGAGTTCGACATCATGTATGGCGACGGGATTTCCAAGACCGGCGAGCTTCTGGATATCGGCGTGAAGGCCGGTGTCGTTGAGAAGTCGGGTTCCTGGTATTCCTACGGTGATGAGCGGATCGGGCAGGGGCGTGAGAACGCCAAGAGCTACCTGAAGTCGAACCCGCAGGTCGCGTTCGAGGTCGAGGACAAGATCCGCGCCGCGAACGGCCTCGATTTCCAGATGAACGAAGGCGACGATTCGCTGGTGGACGATTGACCGACACCGGCGGAACCATCGCCCATGTGACGCGGGAAGAGCTGGATGCAGCTCTCCCGCAGGTGCTTGCAGCGCCCAAGGATGGCGCCGCGATCGAGATGCTCTGCCTGCGCCCGCAGCGCAACCAGCGCGCTTTCGTCGATGAGCTTACGGTCACCCAAGCCGAAGGCATCCCCGGCGAGCGCTGGTTATGCGAGCCCTGGCTCCGCCTTGAGGATGGCAGCCCCCATCCGGGTATTCAGATCTGCATTGTGTCCAAGCAGGTGCTGGATCTCGTCTGGCGCGACCGCGAGAATGTCGTGCATCCGGGCGATACCTTCACGGTAGACATGGACCTCGGCGAGGCCAACTTGCCCGAAGGCACCTTGCTTCAGGCCGGGACAGCCGTCCTGCGGGTCAGCGAAGTCTTCAACGACGGCTGCGTGAAGTGGAAGGTTCGCTACGGCGCCGCGGCCAAGGACTGGCTCGTCGCGCCCGGAAACCTGACGCACCGTCTGCGCGGCATCCTGTGTAGCGTGGAGCAAGACGGCGTGATCCGGAATGGCGATCGCCTGACCAAGATCGCCGGATAAGCCACCGAGGCTGCCCCGTCCAGCGGACGGCGGCGCGTCAGCGCGCGCCGGCCGCCTTACCCCCAACGGGAGGGGGCGCATCTTCGATGCGGCGGCGACGGGCGGGAGCCTCGCGTCACTCCCACCAGCGGTCGATCCGGGCGATGTCCTCGTCCGACCAGCCAAGGTGATGCGCCAGTTCATGCACGAAGACATGCGTCACCAGAGCGCCCAGCGTGACATCGGCGCGGGCGGACCATTCATCAAGGATCGCAGCGCGGAACAGCCAGATCATGTCCGGCTGCTGCGCGACATCCATCACCGATTTCTGCGTCAGCGGGATACCGTCATAGAGACCGGTCAGCTCAAGCGGGTCATCCACCCCCATCTCCGCCAGAACATCATCGCTGGCGACCTCCTCGACCTGCACGAAGATGTCCTTCGCGGCGACATCGAAAGGCGCCGGCAGATCGGCGCGGGCCTGTTCAGCCAAGAGGGCGATGTCATCGAGGCTGGGCGCGCAAATATCTGACCAGCTCACCCCTCGCCCCTCCGCCATGCCCCAGGCGCCACGCCATAGGCCGCGCGGAACGCTCGCGAAAACGGCGCCGCATCGGTGTAACCGACCGCCAAGGCGACCTCACCCACGGGGACCGAGGATTGCGCTGGGTCGCGCAGCATCTGCGCGGCCATGGTAAGCCGCTCTCGGGTAACCGCGGCGGCGAAACCGTCGTCGTCACGCGCCAGCAGGCGCTGGACTTGCCTGATGGAAAGTCCCAGCTCCGCCGCACAATCGCTCAAGCCCCAACCGGCCCGCGTGGCGTTCCTCCGGATCGAGGCCCTAATACGCAGAAGGGGCCCGGCAGAGGGCGAAAGATCAGTCTCGTCGTCTGCTGCCAAGCCGACCAAGGTCAGCAGGACAGCATGCAAGCCATCGACCGAAACGCCGCGCTCGGCGCCTTCGGTCAAGGCCAGGGCGGCCTCGCTCAGCAAGCGGCCATAGACCGGATGGTCCGACAAACGGTGCGGGCCGGGCGCGAAATCCACGGGCACCAGCCGCTTGGGCAGCAAGAGCGATGCCACCCGCAGACCCGCGCGGCGGGAATGGTCCAGCGTGAATATGCGGTCGCTGTCGAACAGGCCGACCTCGCCGGGGTGCAGATCCAGACGCTTCCCGGCCTGTTCTATCCCGCAGATGCCGTCGAACTGCAGGTTCACGTACCAGCACGGCTCAGGCGACGCGGCGATGTCTGCGCGGGTGCGGATCACCTGATGTGCGCGGGCCGAGACATGGTTCAACGCCCCCGCCGGCATGGCATGGGACCGGACGACGGAACGGAAGCCCGCCCGCGCCCCGTGCGACAATTCCGGCGACAGGGGCGTGAAGGCGGCGCAGATCCCTTCGCGGTAATACTCGAAGGCCTCGGGCGCGGGCACGTCGCTGGTGTCCCAGATCCGGGGCGGCATGGCGGTTTCGGTCAAGGCGCTGGCGCGTTGGGTCATGGCGCAAAGGATGGCGTGCGGGCAGGCTGGCGTCTAGTCATGCTTTAGGGAGGAAGCCCATGACCACCTACGTTCTCGTCCATGGCGCCTGGCACACCGGCACCGAATTCGAACCCGTGGCCGACGCCATCCGTGCCGAGGGTCATACCGTCCATTGCCCGACGATTGCGGGCAACCGGCCCGGCGATAGCAAGGAGATCGGCCTCGATACGGCGGTGACCTCAATCGTCGATTACCTTGCGGATAACGCGCTCACCGATGTCGTGCTTCTGGGCCATTCCTATGGCGGCATGGTCATCACCGGTGTCGCCGACCGCGCGCCCGAGAGGATCCGGCGGCTGATCTATTGGAATGCCTTCGTGCCGAATGATGGCGAGGCATTGAATGACCTCGTGCCGCCGCATTACGTCGCGCTTTTCGATGCCGTCTCGCAGGCCAGCCCCGACAATTCGGTGATGCTGCCCTTCCCGATCTGGCGCGAGGCTTTCATCAACGACGCCGATCTGGCGTTGGCCGAGCAGGCTTTCGGCGTGCTGAACCCGCATCCCTATGCGACCTTCACCGACAAGATCGCGCTGTCGAAGAACCCGGCCGAGATGGAATTGCCGAAATCCTATCTCTATTGCACCGAGGATTGCGCGCTGCCCCAAAGCCTCGGCTGGCATCCGCGCCTGTCCGAGAAGCTGGGCCTGTTCCGCCTCGTCTCGATCCCCGGCAGCCATGAGCTGTGCTTCACCGATCCTGCCGCTTTGGCCGCGGGCATCCTGAAAGCCGGGCGCGACTGACACGCAACCCCGCCTTGCGTTGGGCAAAACGGCGCGGAACTGGACAAATCGCGGGCCTTGCGGCATGAGAACGCCAACAGGAGATCACGATGACCGTCACCCGTTTCGCCCCGTCGCCCACCGGCTACCTGCATATCGGCAACCTGCGCACGGCGCTGTTCAACTACCTGATCGCGCGCAAGACGGGCGGTCAGTTCATCCTGCGCCTCGACGACACCGATCAGGAGCGCTCGAAGCAGGAATATGTCGACGGGATCAAATACGATCTCGAATGGCTGGGCCTGACCTGGGACCGGATCGAGCGTCAGTCCGAACGTCTGGACCGCTATGCCGAAGTGGCCGACCAGCTGCGCGCCTCGGGCAAGTTCTACGAATGCTTCGAAAGCCCGACCGAGCTGGATCTGAAGCGCAAGAAGCAGCTCAACATGGGCAAGCCGCCGGTCTATGACCGCGCCGCGCTGGCCCTGACGGAGGCTGACAAAGAGAAGCTGCGGGCCGAGGGTCGTGAGGGCTATTGGCGCTTCCAGCTCGATCTGGAGCGGATCGAGTGGAACGACGGTATTCTGGGCGACATCTCCATCGACGCGGCTTCGGTCTCGGACCCGGTGCTGATCCGCGCAGACGGGCAGGTGCTGTACACCTTTGCTTCGTCGGTCGACGACACCGACATGGGCGTCACGCATATCGTGCGCGGTGGCGACCATGTGACCAACACCGCGACGCAGATCCAGATCATCAAGGCGATCGGTGGCACGCCGCCGTCCTTCGCGCACCACTCGCTGCTGACCGGCGCGCAGGGTGAGGCGCTGTCGAAGCGTCTCGGCACCCTGTCGCTGCGCGATCTGCGGGCGCAGGGCGTGGAGCGGATGGCGCTTCTGTCGCTGATGGCGCGTCTGGGCTCGTCCCAGCCGGTCGAGCTGCGGGCGAACCTCGACGAGATCGCCGAGGGCTTCGAGCTGTCGCAATTCGGCTCGGCCCCCACGAAGTTCGATGCCGAGGATCTGTGGCCGCTGACCCGCGCCCATGTGCAGGCGCTCCCGGTCGAGGCCGTCGCCGACCACCTCACCGCCATCGGTGTCCCGGCCGAGATCGCGCCGGCCTTCTGGGACGTGGCCAAGGCCAACGTCACCCGCATCGCCGATGTGGACCAGTGGTGGGCTCTGTGCCGCGACGGGGCCGAGCCCAAGGTCGCCGAGGAAGATGCCGAATTCATCGCCGAGGCCTTCAAGATGCTGCCGCCGCCGCCCTATGGCGCGACCGCCTGGTCGGACTGGACCAACGCCGTGAAGGCCGCGACGGGCCGCAAGGGCAAGGGTCTGTTCATGCCGCTGCGCAAGGCCGTGACCGGCATGGATCACGGGCCGGACATGTCGGCGCTGATGCCGCTTCTGCAGAAAGTCCCGGGCCGCGGCTGATCCCGCGCCCTGACGACACGTTGCGCCGCCCCTCATCCGGGCGGCGCTTTTCATTCGACCGGAGGCCCCGATGGACAACGCCGCTCTCTGTCGCTCACTGGCCCGCGCGCTGATCGATGACCCGTTCTACCGCGCCGTCAGCGACGCCGCGCGGGACGAGGAACACCGGGTCGAGCTGCTGGCGCGCTACATGGCCCCCTCGCTGGTGGAATCCGAGGCGGTGGGCGAGGTGCAGCGCGCCGGCGACATGGCCGCCGCCCTATGGCAATTGCCTGAAGCTGGGCCTGAGGCCTCGGGCCGTGCGGCGAAGGCGAAGAAGGCGACCTTCCTGCGCGAGGTCGGCCCGGAATGCCTGTCCGCCTATGAGGCCGTCTGTGCCGAGATGGTCGCCCGCACGCCCGAGGCGCTGGCAGAGGCGTGGTATCTGTCGATCCTCGGCACGGCGCCCGAGGCGCGCGGGCAGGGTCTTGCCGCTGGATTGCTGGCGCGGACCTTGGCGCGGGCGGATGCGGCGCGGGCGGTGAGCTATCTTGAGACGTTCAACCCGCTCAGCCTGCCGTTCTACACGCGCATGGGCTTCACCGAGGCCACGGCGCTGCATGAACCGGTGACCGGTCGCGATTATTGGCTGCTGGTCCGTCCCGCGCGCTGAACGGAAAAGGGCCGGTCCAGCGACCGGCCCTTTCCCTTACTTGTCCGCAGCCGGCGCCGCCGGAGGGGCAGGGGGCACGAAGCCCGGCACCACGGTGATCGGCCGGGTGGCGATGATGCCCCGGTTGCCGCGCATGTCCTCGGCGATGAAGCGGAGGCGATAATCGCCGGGCTGATCGGGCAGCATGAAGCTCACGCTGGTCTGCGCCGGATCGAGATAGGCATAGGCCAGCTCGCCCCCCATCTCGGTCTGCGCGGCGGGCACCAGTTCGATCCAGTTGCGCGACAGGGCAGGGCCGGTCCATTGCACCGTCAGCTCCGTCGCCGGACCCACCCGCTCGGGCGCGGTCAGGCTGGCCACGGGCGGCGAGACCTGCAGCGGGCGCGTGATGGCGGCATAGCGCCCCTCGGGACCTTCGACGATGTAGCGGATCTCGTAGTCGCCCTCGGGCAAGGGGGCGATCAGCGCCAGCGGATTGCCTTCGGTCACATAGGCATCGGCGGCGGCGGCATGGGTCCGCGTCGCGCCGGCTTCGATGATGTCGATGTAATCGCCCTCGGCCTGCGGGCCGGTCCAGTCGATGGCGATCGGGCTGCCGGCAGAGATGACGTCGGGCGCCGACAGCGAATAGGTCAGGTCCCCGACCTCGAGCGGTTGCACGCTGAGGACGCGGGGATCCTGGCCCTCGACGGCTTCGACATAGCGCAGATCATAGGCGCCGGGCGTGGCCGGGGCCTGAATGCGGACCTGCGTCGCGCCGGCCAGCATCGTGAAGCTCTGCGGCTGGTGTGTCCGGGTGGCGCCGCGCTCGACGATGTCGATGTAGTCGCCTTCGTTCAGCGGGCCGTTGACCGCCACGTCGATCCAGCTCAGCGCCGGGGCCGAGACGGGGGCGGTGAGCGTCGCTTCGGGCAGCGGGGTCTCGAAGGGGCGGGTCAGCTGCGGCTCTTCGGGATTGGTGCCCGCGACGAAGCCGGTCTCGAAGCCATAGTCGAATTCGGCATCCGCGTTGAAGAGATGGCAGCGCGCTTCCTCGATGAAATACGAGCCTTGGGGCTCGTATTGCCAGATCGTGCACTGCGCGTCGTCGGCACAGGCCTGTTGGCACATCTCGGCGGTGCCATCAGCGGGGAAACTGATCTCGGCCGGTTGGGCGGCGCCGGTGCCGCGGCTGCGGCCCGTGGGCGACAGTTGCAGGTCCCGCTGGAAGGCCGGGCCGGGATACCAGGGGCCGGGGGCAGCGGCGGGCTCGACGGTCAGGGGGTCGGGCTCCGGCTGCGGCGCGGGTGCCGGTTCCGGGGTGGCGAGGGTCTGGGTCAGCGCCTCGGTCAGGGCTTCCGCGTCATCGGCCTGGAAATAGCGCCCGCCGGTTTCCTCGGCGAGGCAGGCGACCTGCGCGCCTTCCTCCTCGCTGAGGCCGAAGCCCACGACATGCGCGGTGAAATCGACGCCCGAGGCCTCCAGCTCTCGGGCCAGGGCGCAGGGGTCGGCCTCGCAGGTTTCGATCCCGTCAGTGACCAGCACTACGGTCGCCGGATCCTCGGAATGGCGCAGCACCTCGGCGGCGCGGCGGACAGCGTCGGTCAGGGGCGTGCGGCCCTGAAAGCGCATCGTATTGACGCGCTCGGCGATCTGCGAGGCCGAGCCTGCGGCGGGCTCGACCATCACTTCGATGTCGGAGCAATCGCCCCGGCGACGGTGGCCATAGGCAATCAGGCCCAGCGTCGCGTCGGGGTCCATGCCGGCAAGGACATCGGCCACCACATCGCGGGCGATCTCCAGTTTCGGGATGCCGTCGATCTGCCCCCACATGGAGCCGGAGCCATCCATGACGATCATCGTGCGGGGGGTGATGGGGGTGGTCTGCGCGAGGCCGGCTTGAGCCGAGGCCATAAGGAACAGCGCGGGCCAAGCGGCCCGCAGAGGGTAATGCACCATGAGAAAAGTCCTGACGATAGAAAACCGGAAAGTTGTGCCTCCGGTTTCACCCTCGCGCAAGAGGGCATCACGCGCTCGTTAGGGGCCGTCAGTAAGCCCGTCAGGCGATCCGGCGGAAGATCGACTCGGCGCCGGAATTGTCGAAGAACGGCACGCTCTCCTGCCCGCCTTCGCGCAGGATTGCCTCGGCCTCGGCCAGCACGACCTCGGTGATGAAGGGCAGATCCAGCTTCCGGGCCTCGGCCAGTTCGATCCAGTGCAGGTGGCTCAACTCATCCGTCGCGCGCGAGAAATCGTCGAGGTCCCCCGCCACGCCCGAGGCATCGGCAAGGAAGAACCGCGCATCGAAGCGGCGCGGGCGGCCCTTGGGCGTCACGGCGCGGAACAGGAAGCGCAACCCGTCCGCGGCGGGCAGCAGGCCGGCCTTGGCGAAATCGGCCCAATCGGGTGCGATATTGCCGGGCCAGTCACCGGGGCAGCCCAGCATCAGGCCGGATTCCTCCCACAGCTCACGCAGGGCAGCGGCGGCCATGGTCTGCGGAGAGGGCGCCGTCTCGGTCACCGGCAGCTGCGCGAGGCGGCGGACCTCCTGCTCGGGCAGGGGGCGGCCCAGCGTCACATGCGCATCCGAGGGATCGACCGCGCCGCCGGGGAAGACGTATTTCGACGGCATGAACACCGCACCCGCCCCGCGCTGGCCCATCAGGACACGCGGGGTGTCGGTCTGCGTGTCGCGCACCAGCACGATGGTGGCGGCGTCGCGGATCGGCACGACGGGGGCGTCGACGGTGTCTGCCATGCTCATGGATCAGCGGCCGTCGTCGAAGCCGTGCATCCGGCGCGACCATTGCAGGGCCACCAGCGCGCCCTTGAAGCGCGGCAGAAGATACAGCGCCATGCCGAGGGCCACGGCCCAGCACAGGGCGATCATCACCCAAGGCTCCGGCCGGAAGGCGAGGAACACGGCGAGGTAGATCGCCATGATCACCTTGCCGACCACGAGGATGGTCAGATAGGCGGGGCCGTCGTCCGCCCGGTGGTGGTGGAACGCCTCGCCGCAATCGGGGCAGGCATCGGCCACTTTCAGGTAGCCCTTCATCATCCGGCCCGTGCCGCAATGCGGGCAGCGGCGCGACCAGCCGCGGCGCAGCGCCGGGCCCAGCGGGCGGTCGTCGACGGGTTCGGTGGAGGTCACGGTCATCGTCATGGCTTGGTCCTGTCTGCCGCAATCGGGCGGCTTTGTTCCGGGGAGGGCCGCTTTGCGGCAGACCAACGGCTCTCGCGGATCCGGAACTCTGTCGGATCCGACGGGCCACCGTCACTGTTCGGGGTCGGGCTCAAAATGGGGGAAGGTAACAAACAGGTCAAGTTCAGCTTTCGCCCGAAAGCTGCGACGGAATGTCTGGGTCTGCCCGTTAGACAGGCATCAACGCGCTGACGATGCCTCGTAACCTTCGGAAAGCGCCCTTGATTGGAGAGCAAGTATGAACACCAAGACCCTGACCGCCGTTGCCCTGCTGCTGGCTGCCATCCCGGCTGCCTCCTTCGCGCAGGACGCGGCTACCCCGGCCCGCCCGACGCCGCCGGTCCTCGATTTCGCGGCCGCCGACACCGATGGCTCGGGCGGGATCTCGACCGAGGAATGGTCGGCCTATGCCACCACCCTGCGCGATGCGCGCCGGGCCGAGATGATCGGCGCCCGCGCCGACGCGCTGATCGCCGCGGCAGATGCCGATGGCAATGGTGCCCTCACCCGTGACGAGCTGGTGACCGGCATGACCGCCATGGGCGAAGAGCGCCGCGACGAAATGCGCGAGCGTTTCGCCATGGGCCGCCACGGCGGTGACGAGCGTGGCCCGCGCATGGGCCATGGCGACGACCGCGGCGAGCGCCACGAGATGCGCGGCGAGCGTGGCGAACGCCATGAGCGCGGCGAGCGTGGCGAGCGGGCCGAGCGCGGTGAGCGTGGAGACCGTGGCGAGCGCCGGATGGCCGGCATGCACGACCGTATGGGCGAGCGTGGCGAGCGCGGCGGCATGGGCTTTGCCCGGATCGACGCGGACAGCGACGGGCAGATCAGCCCGGAAGAGCTGGCCCATGCGCAAGAGATGATCAACTGGATGGCCTCGCGTCCGCAGCGCGGCTGAGTTGCATGACACCGGGCCGGGCGTTACCTCTGGGGGACGCGCCCGGCCCACCAAGGGCTGCACGCGACCAATGACTTCGGATGCCCAGGGATAGCGCCGCATATATGACTTCGACCGAGGGCCTCAGCGACGATGCGCTGCTGGTGCAATACGCTGCCGGCGATCCGCAGGCGGCCCGGCTGCTTGTCGAACGGCTGGCGCCGCGCGTTCTGCGCGTGACGCAACGCCTGTTGCAGGACGCGGCCGAGGCCGAGGATGTCACGCAAGAGGCAATGCTGCGGCTGTGGAAGATCGCACCACGGTGGGAGCCGGGCGGGGCCAAGCCCTCGACATGGTTGCATCGCGTGGCGGTGAATCTGGCGACCGACCGGTTGCGGCGGCGGCGGGGCGTCGATTTCGACGAGATCGCCGAGCCTGATGACCCGTCTCCGGGCGTGGTCGAGACGATGATCGATGGCGAGAGGCGCCGCGCGCTGGACGAAGCGCTGGCCCTGTTGCCGGACAGGCAGCGCGTGGCGGTGGTGCTGCGCCATCTTGAGGGGATGTCGAACCCCGAAATCGGCACCGCGATGGGGATCGGCGTCGAGGCCGTGGAAAGCCTCACCGCGCGGGGGAAACGACGGCTGGCCGAGCTTTTGTCCGGGCGGCGCGATGAATTGGGGTATGAACGATGACACGCGATCTGGAAAAGCACAGCACGGACCCGTTTGGCGACGACGGTCTGGACGCCCTGTTCGCCGAGGCCCGCGCCGAGGCGCCGCCGCCCCTGTCCGCAAGTTTCGAGGCCCGGCTGATGTCGGCCGCGCTGGCCACGCAAGCGGTGGCCGCGCCGCCGGTCCGGGGCGGGTTCTTCGCCCGTCTGAAGGGGCTGCTGACCGAATTCGGCGGCGCCCCCTCACTGGCGGGCATGGGCGTGGCCGGGTTGGCGGGCATCTGGATCGGCTTCGCCGCGCCGGGGCCGACCGCTGATCTCGTCAGCTCCTTCTGGCAGGGCGCCGCCAGCGTGTCGCCCAGCCTGTCCGACTGGTCCTCCTCGACCAGCGGGTTCCAGTATTCCACCGGGTCCGAGCTGCTGAGCCTGCTCGACACCGAGACCGATTGAGGCGGCCATGAGCGATCCCCTGAACACCCCCGACGCCCCGGCGCCGAAACCCCGCAAGCCGGGCCGCCGCCTGCGGCTGGCGCTGATCGCCTCTCTGGCGGTGAACCTGCTGGTCATCGGCGTGCTGGCCGGTGGCGCCTGGCGCGCCAAGCAGTTCGAGCCCGGCCCTCCGGGTCAGCCGGACATCCGGGCCTTGTGGCATGCGCTGCCGCGCGAAGCCCGCAGCGAACTGCGCGAGCGCTCACGCGACATGGGGCCGATGGGCGAACGTCCCAGCCGCGAAGAACGGCGCGAGCGGGCCGCGGCGATGAACGCATCCCTCTTGGCCGCCCTGCGCAGCGAACCCTTCGATCCAGCACAATTTGCCGCGCTGATGCAGGGGGACCGCGATGCGCTGCAACGGCGGATCGACGCCGCGAATGCCGCCTTTGCCGCGCAGCTGGCCGCGCTGACGCCGGCACAACGGTCCGACATGGCCGATGAGCTGGAAGAACGCTGGGACGACTGAGCTGACCGCCAGAATCCGGCTTTGACCATCGACGCCGCCCTTGATCGGGGCGGCGTTTCTCGTGGGCGCTTAGGCCGCGTTCGAGATCGTCACCTGATTGCGGCCCTCTGCCTTTGCGGCAAGGAGGGCGGCATCGGCGCGGGCCAGCATGTCTTGTGCCAGCGCCTCGCCCCCACGTGACACCGGCTGGCCGGCCACGGGTCCCAGCGCCAGACCGACGGAAATGGTGACCTCGACCGAGCCGTCGCGGCCGGGCAGGGGGACCGTGGCAGCGGCCACCGTCCGGCACAGTCGCTCGGCCGTACTGCGCGCGGTCGCGAGCGTCGCTTCCGGCAACACCACGAGGAATTCCTCGCCGCCGATCCGCGCCACCAGATCCGACGGACGCAAATTGTCGCGCAGCCGGGTCGCGACACTCTCCAGCACCGCATCGCCGGCGGCATGGCCGAAGGTGTCGTTCACCGATTTGAACCGGTCGAGGTCCAGCAGCATCACCGCGAAGGGCCGCCCGGTTTCCTGCGCGCGCACGGCGATCCGGTCGAGATGGGCCAAGGCATAGCGCCGGTTATAGAGGCCGGTCAGCGAATCCGTGACCGCCATGCGCAGCCCGTCCGACACCGCCTGCCGCAGCTGGTCGGCGCGGCGTTTGCGGGCGACATGGAGGCCGATGCGCAGCGCGGTTTCCTCGGCGTCCATGGGCAGCGGGATCAGGTCGGAGGCGCCGACATCCAGCGCCATCGCCGCAACTTCGGGGTCGGCCTTGTGCAAGACCAATGCCATCGCCGCATGCCGGCTGGGCCGGCGCGAGCGCAGATCCGCGATCAACCGCTGGCCCGAGCCCTGCGCCCCAAGATCCGCGGCAATCAGGAAGAAATCCGGCACCGCACTGTCGGACATCGGCCCGAGGGCCGCGGCCGGGGTCAGGACCACCAGCCGTTCCTTCAGATGCGGGGCTAAGGCGGAACGCCAGGCGATGGCAATCGCGGGTTCGGCCGCGATCAGGCCGACGCGACCGGGCATCTCGAACACGCCCTGATCCTCGGCCAGATCCAGCGCGCCCCAGGTCTCGGACCGCAGGCGCAGCTCGGCCTCGGTTTCGCGCGCGCGCAGAAGGGCGCGGATGCGGGCCAGCAGGATGACCTCATTCAGGGGTTTGGTGAGGAATTCGTCCGCCCCCGCCTGAAGCGCGCGCAGACGCGCCTCACGGTCGGTGGAAGCGGTGATGATGACCACCGGGATATGCGTCGTTACCGGATTGGCGCGCAATTGGCGACAGACCTCGATCCCAGATTGATCCGGTAGCTCCATGTCGAGAAGGATCAGCCGTGGCTGTTCGTCATGAGCGATCCGAAGGCATTCCGCCCCGGTCGCCGCCTGCAAGGTCTCGTAACAGGCCGCGTTCAGCTTAACCTTCAGGATGATCCTGTTGGTCGCCAGATCGTCTACGATGAGAATCCTGCCTGTCATGCGATGTCCTGCCTCAACGTTCCGGATACTCGCCAGCCCTTTTCCGGAGGGGCGGATCTCCGCCGCGCGCCCTGTCGTCGACAAAGCTGTTGGCGCGGTCATTTCCCTTGTACACGCAGTTCATGGAACGTAGCTCCTAGATAGCGGGCAAGAAGTTAACGAAACCTTTCCCGTTGTTTACCATTTGGCCATTTTGTGGGGATTTCGATGGCAATGTCGCAAGATTCCGCCGAGGCCTTCGCCGCCTCTGTCCTTGCCTGGCTGGCCGAGGATCACGGGCGCATCGGCAGCTTCCTCGGCTGGTCCGGTGAGAACCCGGCAAGCCTGCGCAGTCGGTTGACCGATCCGGGCCTTCTGCTGGCGGTGCTGGATTTCCTGATGACGGACGAGGCCCTGCTGCTGGAAGCCTGCGCCGCGCTCGACGTGCCTCCCGAGACCCCCGGACAGGCGCGTCAATCGCTGCCCGGCGGCGCCGAGTATCACTGGACCTGACCCTCTCTCACGGACTTCGACCCATGCAAGACATTCGCGCGATCCTGTTCGACAAGGACGGCACGCTGTTCGATTTTCAGGCCACCTGGGGCGCCTGGGCCCGCGATCTGCTGGCGCGCCTCGCACCGGGCGACACGGCCCGGCAACAGGCAATCGCCGAGGCGATGCTCTATGATCTGGAGACCGCGCGGTTCCTGCCGGCCTCGCCGGTCATTGCCGGAACCGGGGCCGAGGTCGCGGCCCTGATCGCCCCCGCGGCCGGCCACCCCGCCGCCGCGCTGGAGGCCGAGATTGCCCGTTCGGCGGCGACGGCCCCCCTGGCGCCGGCGGTGCCCTTGCGGCCGCTGTTGCAGGGCCTGCGCGCGGGCGGGCTGAAGCTAGGCATCGCCACCAATGATTACGAGGCGGTGGCGCGTCGCCATGTGGCCGGGCTGGACGATCTGTTTGATTTCATTTCGGGATTTGACAGCGGTCATGGCGGGAAACCGGCGCCTGGTATGCTGCTGGCCTTCGCCCGGCACTGCGGTGTTGCGCCGGCGCAGGTGCTGATGGTCGGGGACTCGCGCCACGATCTGGAGGCCGGTCACGCCGCCGGGATGCGCACTCTGGCCGTGCTGACGGGGGTGGCGGTGACCTCGGATCTTGAGGATCTGGCGGATGCGGTTCGGCCCGACATCGGCCATATTCCCGCGCTTCTTGGCCTCGGGTGATCGGAAACGCTCGGGCGTTTGCTTTTTCTTAGGGGCTTCGCGCGACGCTGTTCGCGTTACGAGGTGGGGAATGGCATGCACGGGCTGATAAACAAGGCGTTGCAGAGCTTCTTCAGTGATTCGTTCGGGCCGGCGGCCTGGCGGGACATCGCCCTGCGCGCGGGTCTCGGCCGGGTTCTGGATTCCGATGGGTTCGAGGCGATGCAGAATTACGACGACGCAGTGACCGTTTCCATGCTGGATGCGGCCGCCGTGACGTTGCGGCGGCCAAAGGAAAGCCTGCTCGAGGATCTGGGCACCTACCTTGTCTCGCACGAGCGGATGGAGCCTCTGCGCCGGCTGTTGCGCTTCGGCGGGGTCAGCTTCACCGACTTCCTCTATTCACTGGACGATCTTCAGGGACGCAGCCGCCTCGCCGTGGCCGATCTTGCCGTGCCGGACCTGTCGATCCGCGAGATCGGACCGGATAGCTTCCGGCTGATGTGCCGGGGGCAGTTGCCTGGCTTCGGCCATGTGCTGGTCGGGGTGCTGCGGGCGCTGGCCGATGATTACGGCGCCTTGGCCGTGCTGGAGCACGCTGGCGAGGGCGTAGACTGTTGTGATGGCAACGAAATTCCCTGCTGCGAGAGTATCGAGATCGTGGTGCACGACCCCGCGCACCAAGATGCGAAACGCTTCGAGCTTGCGGCGGAAACGTTCTGATGGGCCTTTCGACACATGGATGGTGACTTGCGACATCCCGGTTTCACCTTGGGGCATGCCTCGCTGGGGCAGCTGATGCCGATGTATCTCTGGCTGGACGCAGCCGGGCGGATCCGTGGTGCCGGTCCGACGATGCTGAAGCTGTTGGGCGAGGGCGCACTAGGCCAGTCGCTCGACACGCTGTTCGCGCTGCGCAATGGCGGGGATGAGGCCTCGGTCATGGCGCTGGTCCGGGCGCCGAAGCTGCACATGACCCTGCGTGCGGCGCCGCGCACGGCTTTCAAGGGCGTCGCGGTTCCACTGATGGCGGAAGGCGGTGTGCTCTTGAACCTGTCCTTCGGCTACGGCGTGCGCGAAGCCGTGCGCGATCATGGCCTGTCGGCCACGGATTTCGCCGGCACCGATCTGGCGATCGAACTTCTGTACCTGCACGAGGCCAAGACCGCCGTCATGGGCGAGCTGACCCGCATGGCCGACCGGCTGCAAAGCGCCAAATCGCGGGCCGAGGCGCAGGCGATGACCGATCCGCTGACCGGGTTGGGCAACCGCCGCGCGATGGAGGCGGGGCTGGAGCGGTTGCTCAGTGCCGGCGAGGGCTTTGCGCTGGTGCATATCGACCTCGACTATTTCAAGCAGGTCAACGACACGCTGGGCCACGCCGCCGGCGACCATGTTCTGGCCGAGATTGCGGGGAAGCTGCGATCCAGCGTGCGGGGCGGCGACATGGTGGCGCGGGTCGGCGGCGACGAGTTCGTGATGCTGCTGCCGGGCTGCCTGCACGAAACGGCACTCACCCGAGTTGGCAAGACAATTTACGACCACATGCGGGTGCCGATCCTGTTCGACAGCCAGCGCTGCAAGGTGGCGCTGTCGATGGGGGCGGTGCTGGTGCCGCCGGGAACGGCCGACTCCGGCCATGGTCTGTTGGCGGATGCTGACCGCGCGCTCTATGCCTCCAAGGGGGCGGGGCGCGGCCGGATGATGCTGTGGACCGACAGCGAGGAACTGCGCGAATTGGCGCGGACGGTTCCTGTCTCTGACGCGGAGCGTCGCAGCCCGGCGTGACCGGGCAGGGATTCTGGCGATTGTGCCGCGCCTTGAAAGGCGCGGCGACATGTCATCGGGACTGATCGAGCCGGCGAGGCGCCGCGCCTGTTAGCCCTTCACGAACAACTCGGCCGGCAGGTCACAGAGCTTCTCGACCCCGGTCTCGGTGATGAGGATCGGCTCGGTGATCTCGATCCCACCGTCGTCCAGCCAGAGCGCCGGCATGAAGTGGAAGATCATCCCCGGCTTCAGCTCGGTCTTGTCGCCCTTGCGCAGGGACATCGTCCGCTCGCCCCAATCGGGCGGATAGCTCAGGCCGATGGGATAGCCGGTGCGGCTGTCCTTGTGGAAACCGTGCTTGGCCAGCGTGCCGTTGAAGGCCTCGGCCAGATCCTCGCACAGGGCGCCGGGGCGGGCGGTGGTCAGCGCGGCATCGGTTGCCTCCAGAACCGCTTCCTCTGCTCGGCGATACTTGGCGGGCGGCTCGCCGAAGAAGAGCGTGCGTGAGATCGGGCAATGGTAGCGGCGGTAAACCCCGGCGATCTCGAAGAAATGCGCCTCGCCGGCCTGCATCGGACGGTCGTCCCAGGTCAGATGCGGCGCGGTGGCGTCCATGCCGGACGGGGCCATCGGCACGATTGCGGGATAATCGCCCCAAGCGCCGTCAACGCCGATGGTGCCGGAATGCAGGATTTCGGCCACGAGGCGATGCTTGGGCAGGCCGGGTTCGGCCACCTCGAGGATGCGGTGATGCATGGCCTCGACGATCCGGGCGGCGCGGCGCATGCGGGCGATCTCGGCCGGGGATTTCACCGCGCGCTGCCAGTTTACCAACCCGGTCGCATCAACCAGCGACAGGCGCTCGGCCAGAACGGCATGGGCCTTGGCCGAGTAATAGTAATTGTCCATCTCGACGCCCACGCGCCCCGTGGCCCAACCGTGCTGCGCCAGAAGCGCCGACAGGGTTTCCATCGGGTGCTTGGCCGGGTTCTGCACATAGGTGTCGTCGTAGCCGTGGATCGCGTCCTCGCCCATCCAGACGGTGCGCCGGGCGCCGGCCGCGTCCATCGCGCGACCCCACCACAGCGGCGGGCCGTCGGGGCCGATGACCACGGCCTGATGCACATAGAAGGACCAGCCGTCATAGCCCGTGGCCCAGGCCATGTTCGACGGGTCGGTGACGATCATCACATCAAGGCCGGCCGCCGTCATCGCGGCGCGGATCCGGGCGAGGCGCGCGTCATATTCGCTGCGGGAGAAATCGGTATCGTCCATGGAGCCCTCCTTTCGCGGCAGCTTTGCACGCGAGGGCCGGGGGCGAAAGGGGGTCAGCCGTCGAGGCCGAGGCGCGTCGGCGGCGCGTCCTGAGCCAGTTCCTCGAAATCGAAATTGTCCAGCCTTCGGGCACGGCGCCCGGCTTTGTCGGCGGAGATGCGGATTTCAGCCACGTCCTTCTGCGCCTGTGCGAAATGGCGGTCGAGGTTTTCGACCCGGTTGCCCAGCCGGTCGACATCGGCGCAAAGCGCGGCCAGTTCGGCCCGGATCGCGCCGGCCTGTTCGCGCATCCGGGCGTCTTTCAGCACCGCGCGCATGGTGTTGAGCGTGGCCATGCAGGTGGTGGGCGAGACGGTCCAGACCTTCAGCGCGAAGCCCTCGCGCACGAGGTCGGGGAAATTCGCGTGCAGTTCGGCATAGACGGCTTCCGAGGGCAGGAACATCAGCGCGCCCTCAGCGGTCTCGCCTTCGAGGATGTATTTCTCGGCGATGGCGCGCATGTGGTGGCGGATCGCGGCGCGCATCTGGCGGCGGGCTTCCTGCTTCTCGGCCTCGGTCTGGGCGTTGCGCAGGGCCTCGTAGGGTTCCAGCGGGAATTTCGCGTCGATGGCGATGGGGCCGGGGGGCTTGGGCAGATGCACGAGGCAATCGGCGCGTTTGCCGTTCGACAGCACGGCCTGCATGGTGAAGCTGTCGGACGGAAGGGCGCGGGCGACGATGTCATGCAGTTGGATCTCGCCAAAGGCACCGCGGGTCTGCTTGTTCGACAGGATATCCTGCAGGGACAGCACATCGCCCGAGAGCTTCTCGATATTCGCCTGCGCCTTGTCGATGGCTTCAAGCCGCGCGTGCAGGTCACCGATTGAGCGCGCGGTGCGGACGGCAGAACCCTCCAGCGCCTCGCCCATGAGGTCGGCGACCTCGGCCAGCCGCTGCTCCATCAGCTGGACCATATGCGCCTGTGCCTTGGCCTGCGCGTCCGAGACATGGTGCAGCCCGCCGGCCAGATGGGTCTGCCCATCGGTCAGGGTCTGCACGCGCTGTCCCAATTGCTGCATTTGCCATTGCAGGGGCTCGGCGACGCGGGCGGCCTTGGAGGCGGCGCGCAGGACCAAGAGCAACAGCAGGACCAGCGCCCCGGCGGCGATGGCACCCAAGGTCAGGGGATCGGTGAGGTCGAGGGTCATTGCCGAACTATCACCGTCTGCCGAACAGCTTCTCGATATCCGAGAGTTTCAGCTCCACATAGGTCGGCCGCCCGTGGTTGCACTGGCCCGATAGCGGCGTCGCCTCCATCTCGCGCAGCAGCGCATTCATCTCCTCGGCGCGCATCTGCCGGCCCGAGCGGATCGAGCCGTGGCAGGCCATGCGCGAGAGAACCGCGTCGATCCGCGCGCCCAAGGTCTGCGATTGGCCGAGGTCGGACAACTCATCGAGGATATCGAGGACCAGACCCTTCGCATCGCAGGCCCCCAAGGCGGCGGGCGTTTCGCGCACGGCGATGGCGTCGCCGCCGAAGGGCTCCAGCACCAGACCCAGCTTGGCCAGTTCCTCGGCATGATCCAGCAGCTGCTGCGCGTCGCCGGGGGACAGCGAGACGATCTCGGGGATCAGCAGCGCCTGCGCGGTGACGCCGTGGCTGGCGGTCTGGGCCTTCAGGCGCTCGTAGACCAGCCGTTCATGCGCGGCGTGTTGGTCGACGATGACGATGCCGTCCCGGGTCTGGGCGATGATGTAATTCTCATGCACCTGCGCGCGGGCAGCCCCGAGGGGGGCGTCCTGTGGGCCTTGTTCCGGCTCTATCCGCGCGGCGGTGTAGGGTTGGGGTTGCCAGTCGGCGCCGGGCTGATCGGTGGGGGCCCAATCCCGCGGGGCCCAATCGGTGGGGCCTTCGTCCAGCACCGGGTCCGGACGGTGGTCCGGCGCCTGCGCGGCGTAGCTGTCGCGGATCGCGCCGGCGGAGGGGTAGCTGGCACTGGGGCACGAGGCGAAATCCATCTGGTAGACGCGCGGGCCGACGGGTTCGGGACGGAAGGCGCCCAGAGTGTCCGTGGCCACGGTACCCGAGGCGCGGTGCCCGGCCCCCGCCAGCGCATGGCGCAACCCGCTGACCACGAGACCCCGGACGATGCCGGCATCGCGGAACCGGACCTCGGCCTTGGCGGGGTGGACGTTCACATCGACCAGATGCGGGTCGCAATCGAGGAACAGCGCCACCGCCGGATGCCGGTCGCGCGACATCACATCCATATAGGCCGCCCGCAGCACCCCGTAGAGCTGTTTGTCGCGGACCGGACGGCCGTTGACGAAGAAATGCTGCGCCGCCGAAGAGCCGCGCGAATAGGTCGGCAAGGCGGCGAAGCCGGTCAGGCGGAAGCCTTCGCGCTCCAGATCGATGCGCAGGGAATTCTCGATGAACTCGCGCCCCATCAGCCGGGCGAGGCGGGCGCCGAGGGCGTCGAACAGCTCGCCCTGTTCGGCATCGACGCGCAGGATCTCGCGCGCGCCATCGGCATCGTGCAGGGTAAAGCCGACATAGGGCTCGGCCATCGCCAGCTTGCGCATGACCTCGGCGATGGCCATGGCCTCGGACCGGTCGGTGCGCAGGAACTTCAGGCGGGCAGGCGTGGCGAAGAACAGATCGCGCAGCTCGACCTGCGTGCCCCGGTTCAGCGCCGAAGGGCGGACCGGGCCGATGGCCCCGCCGGTGACGGTGATCTCGGCGCCGTCGTGACCCTCGGCCCGCGAGGCGATCTTCAGGCGACCGACCGCGCCGAGCGAGGGCAGGGCCTCGCCGCGGAAGCCGAAGGAATGGATGTCCAGCAGGTCCGAGCCGTCGATCTTGGACGTCGCATGGCGGCTCAGCGCCAAGGGCAGATCCTGCGGCGTCATGCCGTGGCCATCGTCGGTGACGCGGATCAGCGTCTTGCCGCCGCCCGCGTAATCGACGCGGATGCGGGTGGCGCCAGCGTCGAGCGCGTTCTCGACCAGCTCCTTCACCGCCGAGGCCGGACGCTCGACGACTTCGCCCGCCGCGATGCGATTCGCGGCGACATCGTCCAATTGACGAATGACAGGAAGGGCTTGGCTTATCTTGGGGCGGGCGGATTGCATGCCACTAGGCATAGCATGCCGCCCGCCCCGGATAAAGCGTCACTCGGCCGTCGACTCGACGCCTTCGGGCTGCCCGACGACGACGAAGGTCAGGGCCTCGGGGTCGGCCAGACGGCGGGCCACACGCTGGATATCCTCCAGCGTCACGGCCTCCACGAGGTCGTTGCGGATGTTGACGTAGTTGATGTCGTAGCCCTGAAACTGCATCGAGGCGAGGATCCGGGCGATCGAGTCATTGCCGTCGAAGCGCAGCGGATAGGCGCCGGTCAGGTAGGTCTGCGTGCGCTCCAGCTGTTCCTGCGTGATGCCGTCCGCGGCCAGCCATTCGAATTGCTGACGGATCAGGTCGATGGCCTCGGCCGCCGTGGCATTGCCGGTCGACATGCGGCCGACATAGCTGTCACCGAACTGGAACGAGGCCAGCGAGGTGTAGACGCCATAGGTCAGGCCGCGGGCCTCGCGGATCTCGCTCATCAGGCGCGAGGTGAAGCCACCGCCGCCGAAGATATGGTTCATAACGAAAGCCGCCATGAAATCGGGGTCGTCGGCGTCGATGCCGGCGTGGCCGAACTGGATCACCGATTGCGGCGAGTCGAAGGGCACGACGGTGATGCCGGGCGCGCCCTGGAAGGTCATGTACTCGGGCAGCGCGGTTTCGGATTGCGGCAGGTCGGCGGCGATGCGGTCGACGATCTCACCCAGCTCGGTGGCGGAGATGTCGCCGGCAGCGCCGACATGGATGCGGTCGGCGGTGAAGGCGGCCCGATGCGCATCGAGGATGTCATCGAGCGTCAGCGCCCCCACGGTCGCCGGCGTGCCATCGGTGGGCGTGGCATAGGCGTGGCCCGCATAGCCAAGGCGCGCCCAGTTCAGCTGCGCCAAGGCGTCGGGGTCCTGTTGGTCCCGCGCCAGCGAGGCGATGGTCTGCGCACGCACCCGGTCGAGGCTTTGCTGGCCGAATTGCGCATCGTTCAGCGCCGAGAGGGCCAGCGCCACGACCTCGTCGCGGTTCTCGGTCAGGGCGCGGATGGTCATCGAGACGGAATCGCGCCCGGCCGAGAAGCTGACCGAACCCGCCAGCGATTCCAGCGCGGCGGCATAGCCCTGCGCGTCGAGATCGCCGGCGCCCTCCGTCAGAAGCGAGGTCATCAGCGAGACGGCGCCCGCCTTGCCCTCGGGATCGACGGAGGCACCGCCGGTGAAGACCACCTCGATCGACACGAAGGGGATCGAATGCTCCTCGACCAGCCAGGCGGTATGGCCGGCGGGCGAGGTGACATCCTCGATCTCGATGGCCCCGGCGCGCTGGGCGAAGGGCAGGGCCGTCACCAGCGTGACGGCGAAAGCTGCGGCAAACCGGATCATTCTTCCACTCCCATCAGCCAGCCGGTGACCGAGGACCGCCGGTCGAGCTGTCGCGCGGCGGCGACGACTTCCTCGGCGGTGACCTGTTCCAGCACCGTCAGCCAGTCCTCGTTATCCTCAACCGTCATGCCAAGCGCCAGATCGGCGCCCAGCGAATTGGCCCGCGAGGCAGTGTCGTCCAGTTGGTAGATCGCCTCGGCGCGGATCTGCATGCGCACGCGGTTCAGCTGGTCTTCGTCGACCCCGTTCTCGATCAGGCCGGCCAGCACGGCATCGACCGAATCCTCGGCCTGTTGCAGTGTCACGCCGTCGGCGGGCATCACCCCCAGCGAGAAGGTGCCGGTATCCAGCGCCGTGCCATTGTAGCCGGCCCAGACGGAGATCGCGCTGTTGTCGCCATAGACCAGCTGCTGATCCAGAAGCGAGGTCTGCGTCCCGCCAAGGATCGCGGCCAGCACCTGGAAGGCGGCGGCACGGCGCTGGTCGCCGCTTTCGCGCACCGGGGCGAGGTACAGCCGGTTCACATAGGGGCGCGCGACGCGGGCGTCATGCATGATCAGCCGACGCTCGGCATATTGCGGGGGCTCGGTCGGGCGATGGCGCGGGGGCAGATCCTCGACGGCGGGAATCGGGCCGTAGTATTGCTGGGCCATCGCCAGCACCTCGTCGGCATCGACATCGCCCGCCACCACGAGGATCGCGTTGTTGGGCGCGTAATGCACGCGGTAGAAATCAGTGGCGATCTCGCCGGTCAGCTGTTCCATCTCGTGGCGCCAGCCGATCACCGGGCGACCATAGGGCGAGTTCTGGAACAGCGCGGCGCGCATCTGCTCGCCGAACAGCCGGTCGGGGCTGCTGTCGTAATTCTGCCCACGCTCCCGCAGGATCACGTCGCGCTCCGGCAGCCAGTCCGAGCGGTCGAGACGCAGGTTGACCATGCGGTCGGCCTCCATCTCCATCATCAGGGGCAGGCGGTCGGCAGCGATGCGCTGGTGATAGGCGGTGTAGTCGAAGCTGGTGAAGGCGTTATGCGTGCCGCCATTCTCCTGCACCGTGCGGTCGAACTCGCCTTCCTCGAGGTTCTCGGTCGCCTTGAACATCAGGTGTTCGAGGTAATGGGCGATGCCCGACTGGCCGGCAGGATCGTCCGCGCCGCCGACCCGGTACCAGACCATGTGCACGACGACCGGTGCGCGATGATCCTCGATCACCACGACCTCCATGCCGTTGTCCAATTGGAAGAGTTGCGGGTCCTCGGCAAAGGCCGACACGGCCGAGGCCGCGAGGATGACGGTTGCAGCGATCAGGCGCTTGGCAACGAACATGAATTTACGCTCCCCATCTCAGGATGGCGGCAGAATGCCGACCGGCCCGGCGGGGCGCAACGGGGTGTGTCGCGTTTGTGAAGCTTTCCGGGCGGCGAGCAGCGCCAAGGCGCCCGGCTTATTCCGCCGGGGGCGGAGCTGCCGGGGTGCGCACGCCGGCCGCGCGCCAACGCAGCAGCTCGTCCTGCGGGTCGAGGATCTGATCCTCATAGGCGCGGCGGTAGAGGTTGGTGTTGAACACCCGCTCCAGGATCCGGCCACGGCCCCCGCGACGCACATCCTCATCCTCGGTGGCGAGGGTGGTGCGGATGCCATCGGCGATGCCATTCCGGCCGGCATATTGCACCAGCCCCTGATCGGCGGCCGGCACACCGCCCGTCCGCTCGGCCGAAACGCGACCGCCGAGGGCGGCGACGGCATCCGCGCGCGGGTCGGGATCGGTCAGGTTGCTGCCGCCCGGGGTGGGCGTCGGCAGGGTCTGGAAATCCGCCGGGGCCTGCAGCGGCTGCGTCGGCAGCACCGAGAACTCATCGGGCGAATCCGAGCCGGAGCGCGCGTTCATCAGTTGCGGCACTTCGCGATCGCCCGAGCAAGCGCTCAGCGTGGCTAGGGCAAAGGCGGCGACAGAGGCGAAGCGAAGAAAGGTCATCCCGGTTCCGGTCATCAACGGCAGGTCCAAGTCCGCCTTGTCATAGCGGATGGCGCCCCGGTCGTCACGAGGCCTTTTTCCCGCCAGCGGTCACGATGAGCCCGAAGGCGCCGATGAAGATGGCGATATCGGCCACGTTGAAAGCCCAGGGGTTGCGGAAACCGCAGCAGGTGACGTTTAGAAAATCCGCCACGGCGCCCCAGACCACGCGGTCGATGGCATTGCCCAGCGCGCCGCCGATCAGGAAGCCTGCCGCGACTTGCAGCGCCGGATTAGGCCCGTCACGCCGGACCCAGCGCCAGACCCAGACCGAGACGACGATCGGCAGGATCACCAGTGCCCAGCGCAGCCAGGTCGAATCGTCGGCGAACAGGCCGAAGTTGACCCCCCGGTTCCACGCCATGGTCAGGGTGAAGAAGGGCGGCCAGACGTCGATCAGCAACTCGTTGCGCAGATCGAGGCCCACGACCACGCCCCATTTCAGGGCCTGGTCGAGGATCAGGATCGCCAGTGTCGTCCAGAGGGCGATACGCATGGGCTCAGTGCCGGAAGTGGCGCATGCCGGTGAAGACCATCGCAAGACCGGCCTCGTCGGCGGCCGCGATGACCTCGGCGTCACGCATCGAGCCGCCGGGCTGGATCACGCAGGTCGCGCCCGCCGCTGCGGCTTCCATCAGCCCGTCCGGGAAGGGGAAGAACGCGTCCGAAGCAACCGCCGAGCCGATGGTCAGCGGCTGCGGCAGGCCCAGCGCCTCGGCCATGCGCTCGGCCTTCTTGGCGGCGATGAGCGCCGAGTCGACGCGGCTCATCTGGCCCGCGCCGACGCCCACGGTGGCGCCGTCCTTGACGTAGACGATGGCGTTCGACTTGACGTGCTTGGCGATTTTCCAGGCCAGCAGCAGGTCTTCCATCTGCTCGGCGGTCGGCGCCTTCTTGGTCACGACCTTGAGGTCGTCCATGCCGATGAAGCCCGCGTCCTTGTCCTGCACCAACAGACCGCCCGCGACTTGACGGAAGGTCAGCCCCCCGGCTTTCACGTCCGGCAGGCCGTCCGTGGTCAGCAGACGCAGGTTCTTCTTCGCGGCGAAGATTGCTTTCGCTTCGTCCGAGGCGCCCGGCGCGATCACCACTTCGGTGAAGATCCCGGTGATCTCCTGCGCGGTTTCGGCGTCGAGCGGCTTGTTCAGCGCGACGATGCCGCCGAAGGCTGAGGTGCGGTCGCAATCGAACGCGGCCTTGTAGGCCTCGAGCAGGGTTTTGCCACGCGCCACGCCGCAGGGGTTGGCGTGCTTGATGATCGCGCAGGCGGCGCTGTCGGCCGGGTCGAACTCGGCAACCAGCTCAAAGGCGGCGTCGGTGTCGTTGATGTTGTTGTAGCTCAGTTCCTTGCCCTGATGCTGCACGGCGGTGGCGACGCCCTGACGCGCGGTGCCATCGGTGTAGAAGGCGGCGGACTGATGCGGGTTCTCGCCATAGCGCAGGGTCTGGGCCAGCGTGCCGGCGAAGGCGCGGCGGCGCGGGGCTTCGATTTCCAGCGTCTTGGCGAACCAAGTCGAGACCGCCGCGTCATAGGCAGCCGTGCGGGCATAGGTGTTGGCCGCGCATTCCTGACGGAAGCGCGCGGTGGTGCCGCCTTGCTCCAGCTGTTCCAGCAGCGGCGCGTAATCCTCGGGGTCGGTGATGACCGTCACATAGGCGTGGTTCTTCGCGGCTGCGCGCAGCATGGCCGGGCCGCCGATGTCGATGTTCTCGACGCAATCGTCGTAATCGCCGCCCTTCGCGACAGTGGCTTCGAACGGGTAGAGGTTCACCACCAGCAGGTCGATCGGCAGGATGCCGTGCTCGTCCATCGAGCCCAGATGCCCGGCATCCTCGCGGAGCGCCAGCAGGCCGCCATGCACCATCGGGTGCAGGGTCTTCACGCGGCCGTCCATCATCTCGGGGAAGCCGGTCAACTCGGCCACGTCCTTCACCGCAAGGCCGGCTTCGCGCAGGGCCTTGGCGGTGCCGCCGGTCGAGACGAGGTCAACGCCCTTCGCTGCGAGCGCTTGGCCCAGTTCGATCAGCCCGGCCTTGTCCGAGACGGACAACAGGGCGCGTTTGACGGGGACAAGATCGGTCATGGCGGCAGCCTTCCTCATTCCAGAGTAAACAGGTCGCGAGGCAGGGCCAGATCGTCGTCGCGGCCGATGTCGCGGATCGCGAGCGGGGTATCCTGTGCCTTTGCCAGTGTCCAGTTTATCTGGGCGCTATCATCAAGGATAACCGCCCGAACGACGATTTGCTGGCAGGGCCTCGGCGCAAGGCGGCCCTTTTCCAGATAGACCGAGGGCTCCAGCGACATCCGACCCGGCCCGTCGAAGCGGAAGACCCAGATCTCGCCGGACGGCAGGGCCACCGAAACGGCGGACCCGTTGAGGTCCAGCGAGGCATCGGCGTCGGGATGCAGGTGGAAGCGCAAGGCATAGGAAACGCCGCGCATTTTGCCCCGCGTCAGCACCTCCTCGAAGGTCTTTCGATGCGGCGGGTCCAGCGCGGCCAGCGAATCCTCGCCCAGCAGCACCCGGCCGCCATGATCCAGCGACAGGGTGCGGATATGGGTCAGGCCGTGAGTCGCGACGTAGCCGTCATGCGACAGCAGAAGCGACGATCCGTCGCGCTCGTCCGTGCGGTGCATGGTGACCAGCGAGGGGCCGTCGACCAAGGGCGCGCCGCCTTCCTCGGGGCGCGAGGCCCGGCCGAACCGGGCCGAGGACCAGCCGTCGATCGACAAGGTCGAATGCGAATTCGTGGCGCGGCCGGCCTTCTCCCATTCCGGGCCGAAGGGCACGCCCGAGCCTGACGAGACGATCAGCGGCCGACGGTTCGAGGTGAGTTCAAACGCCAGCATCGAGGCATGCGCCTGATGCGACGCCGAGCCCGAGGGCGGTTTGCCCGCGTCGATCAGCAGCGAGGTGCGGCCCCCCTCCAGCCGGGCAAAGCCCATGGCCGTCGGTCGCATCGGGCGCACGGGGACATCGGCAATGGCGAGCGCGTTCTCCAGCCGCCCCTCCATCCCGCGCCCGCCGCCGTGGAAACGGGCCAGCCCGCCATCGGCATGACGCAGGGTGCGCAGGCAAGGCGCGATGCGGGCGACGGCGTGTTCGATGGCGTCGGGGATCGGCACCTCGGCATCCATCAGCACGCTCAGCGCCCAGCTGAGAAGCGTGAAGACCTCCAGCACTTCCTCAGGATTGCGGCCGGGCAGGCCGCCGTCCTCGGCAATGTCGGTGGTGCAGGCGCGGGCCAAGGCCTTGGCCGCGTCGAGGCGATATTCCTCCATCCCCAGAAGGGCATAGGCGGCGTAGAGCAGGCCGGTCAGGGCCTCGAAACGGGGCAGGCCGGGGGCGGCGAAGGTCCAGCGTTTGGCAAGGAACGCAGTCTGCCGGCCCAAGGCGGTGAAGAAGGGGGTGTTCTCGTAGGCCTCGCGCCCGGCGGTCAGGAAAAAGGCGTGGTGCAGCCAGCGAAGGACGCGGCGGCCGGTCAGGTCCGGTTCCCATCCCGGGCCTTCGCCCTCGCCGAATTTGGTGATCCAGTCATGCACCCAGCCCTGAGCGGCCAGTCGCGCCGTGCGGTCGCCATTCGCCGCGAGGTGGTCGAGCCAGGCCATGCCGTGCAGCTCGGCCGCGAATCCCATCGAGGGGGGCTCGATGTCCCAAGGGTGCAGGGTTTCGACCATATGGCCATGCAGCAGGAAATTCCCCGAGGCGAGCTGCCTCCCCTTGGCGAAGAAGCCGACGGTGCGGGGTTCGGGCATCGAGGTGAAGCCCTTGGCAGGCGGTGCCCGGCGCACGGCCCGCGCGGCGCGGCGATTGCCCCACCTCAGCTTGCGCGCTGCCCAACCCTCGTCCATGCCTCACCTCTTTTTGCCTTGGGATAGCGCCAAGGCGGGCCGCTGTCATCCGTTAGGGTGCAACAGCGCCATGTAGAAGCCGTCGATGCCCCCTTCGTGATCATCAGGGCGTGTGCGCCAGCCGCCCTCGGGCGTGGCGCGGCCAAGGGGCAGGGCGGGCGTACGGGCGGTGAGGCCGGGGTGGCGGGCGAGCGCGGCCTCGATCTGCGACTCACCCTCGTCGGGCAGCAGCGAGCAGGTGCAATAGACCAGCCGCCCGCCGGGTTTCAGGAAGGTCAGCGCGCGGTCGATCAGCTGCGCCTGCAGTTTGGTCAGCGCCTCGACATCGGCGGGCTTGCGCACGAAGGGCAGGTCGGGGTGGCGGCGGATCGTGCCGGTGGCCGAGCAGGGCGCGTCCAGAAGCACGGCATCGACCTTCTCGGCGGGCGACCAGTCCAGCGCATCGGCGCAGACGATCTCGGCTGTGAGGCCGGTGCGCGTCAGGTTTTCGCGCAGACGCTTCAGCCGCCCCTCGCTGAGGTCGAGCGCGGTGACCTTTGCGCCCGCCGCGGCCAGCTGCATCGTCTTGCCCCCTGGCGCCGCGCAGAGGTCGAGGACCGACTCACCCGCCTGCACCGCCAGCAGCGAGGCCGGCAGCGCGGCGGCGGCGTCCTGGATCCACCAATCGCCCTCGGCAAAGCCCGGCAGCGCGGTGACCTGCAGGCCCGAGGGCAGGCGGTGCGACAGGCCCACCGGCTCGGCCCCCTCCGGCGCGGATTTGCCGGGTTTCACCGACAGATCGAGCGGCGCCGTGGCGTGATGTGCGGCTTCGATCGCGGCCACGCCCTCGGTGCCGTAGACCCCCTTCAGGCGCCGTTTCAGCCAGCCGGGCAGGGTCTGGACCGGCAGCGCGTCCCAGCCCTCGAAGCCTGCGACCTTGCGCAGGACGGCGTTCGCCATGCCGGCGGCCTTGACCGTGCTGCGGTCGGATTTCAGCGCGTTGACGGTGGCGTTGACGACCCCATGCGAGGCCTCGCCCAGTTCCAGCAGCTCGACGGTGGCGACGCGCAGGGCGGCCATCACCTCGGGCTGCGGCTCGCGGGCCACGAGCGGCCCCAACACCGCTTGCGTGCGGCCGAAATTGCGCAGCGTCGCCAGCGCGAGGCGCTGGGCGCGGGCGCGGTCGGCGGGATCGGCCGGGGGCAGCGGCACCTCGGGCAGCATGGCGCCCTCGACGACGCCGGCGACCAGCGTGGCGGCCATGCGGCGCGGATCGGCGGGATGCGGCATCGGAAACCTCAGGGTTGATGGGGAGCGCAAGCGGGATTACCTAGCCCATATCCCTTTGCCGCCTGCGAGGAAAGCCGATGACCACGTCCGACCTGCCCCCCGCCGCCCAACGGGCTTTGGCCGAGGCCGAGGAAAGGCGCCGGAAGGCCGAGGCCGAGGCGCAGCCGCTGCCCAAGGAATTGGGCGGCCGCAAGGGTCCTGAGCCCGTGCGCTATGGCGATTGGGAGAAGAAGGGCATCGCCGTCGACTTCTGATCGATTGGTGGGGTGAAACCCCACCCTACACCCCGCGCGACCCGTAGGGTGGGGTTTCACCCCACCGTCGCGCCTATCGGATCCGGAAATCCGCGTGGATCCCTGCGCCGCGTTCGGTGACGAACCGCAGCTCGTCCCCCTCGCGCAGCACCGCCTGGCAATCCGTGCCCAAGTCCCGCGTGCCCCAATAGAGGCTGCGGCAGAAGTACCCGTCGCGCCATTGCCATTCGCCGCTCACATCGCGGCCCATGCCGCGTCCGGTGATGCGACCGTCGGCGTTCACCTGCAGGCTGATGCCCAGCCGGGTCAACTGGTTGCCATAGACCAATTGTCGGAACTGCGCGCCATCCGTCACCGGCTCGAAAGCCAACGCGGGCAGGGGCATCAGGGCGAGGACGGCGAGGATCAGTCGGGACATGCAACCTCCTACGCGGCGGGCGCGCGGAAGTTTCAGACCCCGCAGTCAGGTGCCGCAATAGGTGATGTAGCTCCCGAAATCGGCCGGGGGAGGGGTCTCGAGATCTTCGAAACAAGGCCGCTTGGTGAAGGGATCGCGGAAGGCGTCGAGCAGATGCTCCATCGGCGCGCGGTCGCCCTGTTCGGCGGCCTGTAGTGCGGCCTCGACCCGGTGGTTGCGCGGGATATAGAGCGGGTTCACCCGGTCCATCTGATCGCCCGAGGCGGTCCGGCGCGCGGCCCATTCCTGCACCCAGGCATCGAGTCGCGGGTCCCGGTCCAGAAGCGCGCGCAGCGGCACCTCGTCGCCGCGGGCAAGATCGGCCAAGGCGCGGAAACTCAGGGTGAAATCGGCGGATTGCGCGGTGAGCAGGTTCAGAAAGCCGTCGATCAGTGCGTCATCGGCCTCGGCCCCGGACTGTGGCACGCCCAGCTTCTCGGCGAAACGCTGGCGGCGTTCGGTCGCATACAGCGCCTCGGCCCCCTCGATCACCACCTGCACTTCGGGCAAGGCGTCCTGCGGGTTCTCGGCAATGAGCGGCAGCAGCGATTCGGCCAACCGCGCGAGGTTCCAGCGCGCCAGAAGCGGTTGGTTGCCATAGGCATAGCGCCCCTGACTGTCGATCGACGAGAACACCGCCGCCGGGTCATGCGCATCGATGAAGGCGCAGGGGCCGTAATCGATCGTCTCGCCCGAGATCGTCATGTTGTCGGTGTTCATCACCCCATGCACGAAACCGACCGAAACCCATTGCGCGACCAGCGCCATCTGCCGGCCGATCACCCGGTGCAGGAAGGCGAGGTAGCGATCCTCGGTGCCGGTCAGGTCCGGGTCGTGGCGGGCGATGGCGTAATCGGCGAGCTTGCGCAGGCGGGCGATCTCCTGCCGCGCGTAGAAGAACTGGAAGGTACCGACGCGCAGATGGCTCGAGGCGATGCGGGCCAGCACCGCGCCCTGCTTCTGCTGGCCATCGCGCCAGACCGGCTCGCCGGTCGTCGTCGCCGCAAGGGCGCGGGTCGAGGGGATGCCGAGGCCGGTCATCGCCTCGCCGATCAGCACCTCGCGCAGCACCGGGCCCAACACGGCCTTGCCGTCGCCGCCGCGTGAGAACGGCGTGCGGCCCGAGCCCTTCAGATGCAGGTCGCGCCGATGGCCCTCGCGGTCGAGGACCTCACCCACCAGCATCGCCCGCCCGTCGCCCAGCTGCGCCGAGAAACCGCCGAACTGATGCCCGGCATAGGCCATCGCGAGGGGCGAGGCGCCGTCCGGCATGGCCGAGCCCGCCAGCATCGCCACCCCCTCGGGGCTGCGCAGGGTTTCGGGCGAGAGGCGCAGCTCCTCGGCCAAAGCCTCGTTCAGCCAATAGAGCGTGGGTTCGGGCGCGGGGGCGCCGTCGAAGGGGAGATACATCCCCTCAAGGTCGCGGGCGTAGGAATTGTCGAAATCGATGGTCAGCATGGGGCACCTCTGCACCACAGATAGGTGGGATGGCGCGGGGGAAAACCCCTCAGCCCGCGGGCGCGACCAGACCGACGATCGGACCCAGCGGCATGCCCCAGTCCGACCGATCCAGCGAGGGCGCATAAAGACGCGAGACCGACCCGTCGAGATACAGCGCGTTCGGCGTCTCCAATACATCGCGGAAGAAGCGGGCGAACTGGTGGAAGGTCACCGCTGCATCCGAGATGACGAAATAGGCCTGCTGTCCATCGGCACTGACGCCGACGCCGTTGCGGATATGCAGCGAATCCGAATCGGGCAGGAAGCGCGGATGCAGCGCGCCGTCGATGACCAGCATCGGCCCCGATTGCGTTGCGAAGCGGCAATCGCGGCGGCTGTCGGCGAAGGCGCGGCTCTCGATCACGTCGAATCGACCGTCTTCGATGCAGAAGACCCCGTTCGGCAACAGACCGAAGTTCCCCGGCCCCTCACGCGTGACGATGGAGGCGGCTTGCTCGCCCTCTTCGACATAGAGGCCCACGGGCGCACGGTCGGCATGGAACATGCCGGCGTTCATCGCGAACAGCAACCGGCGGCCCTGCTGCTCCAGCGCGCTGGAGAGCCGCCCGAACGAGCCGTAGATCTCGCCGTCGTCGCCGCGTAGGAACAGGCGCAGGTCCTGACCGGCCTCGGCCTGACAATAGGAATAGCGCGTGCCTTCGAAATCGGCGTCTCGGCAGGCGGGCCCTTCGGCCCCTGCAGGCGCAGCGCTCAGCCCCAGTGCGAAAAGCGCACCGAGCAGGCGGAAGCGCCCGAAGGCCTTACTGCGCATCATCCGCAGCATCGTCATCCTCATCCGGCTGAGCCACATCGGCCTGAACGCGGGGGTCGTTGAAGATGCGCCGCGCGTCGTCCATGCGGTCGAAGGTGCCGTCCAGCTCGAACTTCAGCTGGGGGGCGAATTTCAGGCCCAGACCGCCGGCCACCTGATGGCGCAGCTCAGCGCTGGAGCGACGGAGCGCCTTCAGCGCGTCCTCGGCTCCGATGCCGCCCAGCGGCATGACATAGGCGGTGGCATGTTTCAGGTCGGGCGAGGTCGTGACCTCGGACACCGTGATCGACAGGCGGGACAGGTCGGGGTCATGCACGTCGCCCCGTGCGAGGACTTCGGCCAGCCGGTGACGGATGACCTCGGCCACCCGAAGCTGGCGTTGCGTGGGGCCCGAGCCCTGAGAGAAGCGTTTTGCGCACATAGCCCTCATCTAGGGCAGAATGGGGGGCACGAAAAGCGGTTTTCCCGAACTTTTGCGCAGGCTATGGAGGGGCGAGAACAGGAGAACGACATGACCGAGACCCCCTCTATCGTGGTGAATGGCGTCTCCGGCCGGATGGGCCGGATGCTGGTGCAGGTGATCGGGGCCTCGGACAAGGCCCGGTTGGGCGGCGCGCTGGAGCGACCGGGGCATCCGTGGGTCGGCAAGGATCTGGGTGTGATGCTGGGGGGCGCCGCGAATGGCGTCATCGTCTCGGACGACCCGGCAGCGGCGTTGGCCGGCCAGCAGGCGGTGATCGACTTCACCGCGCCGGCGGCGACCGTGGCGCTTGCCCCCGTGGCGATGGCCGCGGGTTGCGCGCATATCGTCGGCACCACCGGCATGACCAAGGACGATCTGGCAAAGCTGGCCGAGGTCGCCCAGTCCGGTGTGATCGTCCGGGCGGGCAACATGTCGCTGGGCGTCAACCTGCTTGTTGCGCTGACGAAACAGGTTGCCAAGGCGCTCGATGAGGATTTCGACATCGAGGTGATCGAGGCCCATCACCGCCACAAGGTCGACGCCCCCTCGGGCACGGCGCTGATGCTGGGCGAGGCGGCGGCGGACGGCCGCGGCGTTTCGCTGGACGAGGCTGCGGTGCGGGGTCGCGACGGGATCACCGGCCCGCGGGAGCGCGGCACCATCGGCTTCACGGCCATTCGCGGCGGCGACATCATCGGCGAGCATGACGTGATGTTCGCAGCCGATGGCGAGCGGATCACCCTTCGGCACGTGGCTTCGGACCGTTCGGTCTTCGCGCGGGGTGCCCTGAAGGCCGCGCTCTGGGCGCAGGGGCGCACGCATGGCGAATACGACATGGCGGCTGTGCTGGGGCTCTGATCCCGGACCCGGAGCGCCTCGTTGAGCGTTGTCCCCGAAGGTGAGTATTTGGGACAAGGTGAAAGGGGCGCGGCCATGCAGGTGACGTTACGCGCACCGGTTGAGGCGGATGCGGCACGGCATGCGGCCTATCCGCCCTCGGCCGAATTCATCCGGCTTTATGGTGGCAATACCGCGGACGTGCCGGCGGCCAGCCTTGAGCGATCCGAGCGGTGGCTGCGCGAGCTGTCTGCCCAGCCCATGGCGCGGATCATCGAGGCCGGGGGCGAGGCGGTCGGCCATCTGCGCCTGCATTCGGTGTCGGCGGCGGATCGCAAGGCGCGGCTGGCGATTGGGCTGTTCGGCGAGGAATTGGTCGGGCGCGGGATCGGGCGGCAGGCGATTCAGCTGGCACTGGACGAAGCCTTTGGCGAGATCGGGCTGCACCGGGTCGATCTGCGGGTGCTGGCCTTCAACGAGCGGGCGATCCGTTGCTACCGCGCTTGCGGTTTCGTGCATGAGGGGACCGAGCGGGAGGCGGCGTTCCTTGATGGCGAATGGCACGACGACTGGATCATGGGTGTTCTGGCGCGCGAGCATGAGGCGCGGCGCGCGGGCCGGTGAGGGCGCACCCGAAGGGCGTATTTCCGGCAGAGTGAACGGGGCGCGTGGCGCGAAATGAAAACGGGGGGCGCTGGGCCCCCCGTTTTCTTAACTGATCAGCGCTTCGGGCGCGGGGCGGGTTTGCCGCCCGGTTTGCCCGTGGGCTTCCCGGCCGGCTTGCGCACGGGCTTGCCGAGGCGGGCCGAAGGGTTGCGCGCGGCTTCCGGGTCGATGCGCGGACGCGCGGGCTTGGCGCCGTCGCCGTCCTTGCCTGCCGGCTTGCGGTCGTATTTCGCCGTCCGCGGCTTGCCGCCGTCCTCGCCACCCTTGTCGAAGCGCGGTTTGCGGTCGCCATAGGCCTTGGCCGGGCGGTCGCCATCCTCGCGACGCGGTTTGTAGGGACGGTCACCCGTCTCGCCGCGCGGCTTGTAGGATTTCTCGCCATCTTCCCGACGCGGCTTGTACGGGCGATCCCCGTCTTCGCGACGCGGCTTGAAGCCACGATCCCCGTCTTCGCGACGCGGCTTGAACGAACGCTCACCGTCTTCGCGTGGCTTGTAGCTGCGCTCGCCCTCGGCACGGGGCTTGTAGGACGGACGGTCGCCGTCTTCACGGCGCGGTTTGTACGGGCGCTCGCCATCCTCGCGGGCCGGGCGGTCACCATACTCCTTGCGCGGCTTGTAGCCACGATCGCCATCCTCGCGCTTGGCGCGGTAGGGGCGGTCGCCCTCGGGGCGCGGCGGACGGGGCGCGCGGGGGGCCGGACGGTCGCCTTCGGCCGGGGCCTCGCCGCGCTCGACCGAGACTTCGCCTTCAAGCGAACCGCTGTCACCCAGAGCCGCCCAGAAGCGGTCGGCGCAATCGTCGTGCAGCTGCGCCATCGTATAGTCGTCATAGATGCGGATGGCGCCGATGTCGGCCTTGGTCAGGTCGCCATTGCGGCACAGCATCGGCAGCAGCCAACGCGGCTCGGCCCGCTGGTTGCGACCGGCGCCCAGCTTGACCCAGAAGCTGCGGTCGAATTCGGCCCGGGCGGCGCGGGGCTTCGGGCCGTCCACGGTGAGCGGCACCACATCCTCGGGCGCCGAACGCGAGGCGAAATAGAGGCGTGACAGGGCGGCGGCCAGTTGCGAGGCGTCGAATTTCTCGGTCAGCGAAGTGATGGCCTCGGCCTCGTCCGCAGTGGCGGCGGCCCAGAGCGTGTCGTCGGTCAGAAGGCGCTCATTGTCGCGGGCCGAGACCTCGGCGGCGCTGGGCGCGGGGCCCCATTCGGCGGTGACACCGGCAAAGCCCAGCAGGCGCTCGGTCTTCTTGCGGGCCGAGCTCGGCACGATCAGCGCGCTGACGCCCTTGCGACCGGCGCGGCCGGTACGGCCCGAACGGTGCAGCAGGGTTTCCTTGTTCGACGGCAGGTCGGCGTGGATCACCAACTCCAGACCCGGCAGGTCGATGCCGCGGGCGGCGACGTCGGTCGCCACGCAGACGCGGGCACGGCCGTCGCGCATTGCCTGCAGGGCGCGCGAACGCTCTTCCTGCGCCAGCTCACCGGACAGCGGCACGACCGAGAAGCCACGGTTCAACAGACGCGCGGTCAGATGGTTCACCGCGGCGCGGGTCTTGCAGAACACCAGCGCGTTCTGGGCCTCGTAGTAGCGCAGGACGTTGACGATGGCGTGCTCGGCATCTTCAGGGGCAACCATCAGCGCGCGGTAGGTAATGTCGCCATGCTGCTCGCGCGGGGCCTCGGTGGCGATGCGCTGGGCGTCGCGCTGATAGGTCTGCGCGAGGCGGGCGATCTGCGGCGAGACGGTGGCCGAGAACAGCAGCGTGCGGCGCTCCTCGGGCAGTTGCTGCAGGATGAATTCCAGATCCTCGCGGAAGCCGAGGTCGAGCATCTCGTCGGCCTCATCGAGGGCCACCGAGGCGACGGTCGACAGATCCAGCGCGCCGCGCTCGATATGGTCGCGCAGTCGGCCGGGGGTGCCGACGACGATATGCGCGCCGCGCTCCAGCGCCCGGCGTTCCGAGCGCGCGTCCATGCCGCCCACGCAGGAGGCGATCACGCCACCGGCCGGACCGTAGAGCCATTCGAATTCCCGCCGCACCTGCATCGCCAGTTCGCGCGTCGGCGCGATCACCAGCGCGCGCGCGGTGTCAGGCGGCGGCATCATGTTGCCGTCGGGCAGCAGGCTGTCGGCCATCGCCAGGCCGAAGGCCACGGTCTTGCCCGAACCGGTCTGGGCCGAGACCAGAAGGTCCTGACCTGCAACCTCTGGTGCCAGCACTGCTGCCTGCACCGGTGTCAGGGTCTCGTAGCCCTTGTCGGCGAGCGCGCGCGACAGGGGAGCAGGCAGGGGAGGGAGGGCGGTCATGGCAGATCCTTGGCTCGGGAAGGCGCCCCCATACGCTCAGGGCACGCGACTGTACAGGGGAAGAATAGCAAGACAGGCAAACTCCGCCCATGCCAGAAAGGGAAAAATGGAGAACGGGATGCCCATCGACTACCGAAAGCGGCTGGAACGGGTCTATGAGGCGATCCATGCCGACCCCGCCGCGACGCCCTCGCTCGATGCGATGGCCGAGTTGGCGGGCATGTCGCGCTTCCATTTCCACCGCGTCTTTGCCGCCATGACTGGCGAGACCCTGGCAGAGGCCGTGCGCCGTATCCGGCTGAACGGCGCGGCGCATGCCTTGGTGCAATCCTCGCGCCCGGTGGCCGAGGTGGGCCGCGCCCATGGCTATCCGAATGCCGCCAGCTTCTCGCGGGCGTTTCGGGCGGCCTATGGTCTGACGCCGGCGGAATTTCGCAAGCGGGGGCAGGCTTTGCCCGCGCGCCTGCGGTCGATGAGGAAAGGAGACAGCATGTTCCCGGTGACCCTTCAGCACGAGGAGCCCCGCCGCCTGATCGGCCTGACCCATATCGGGCCCTATATTCAGATCAACCGGACCTATGCGCGCTTGGGCACCGAATTGGCGACGCGCGGATTGTGGCCTCGGGTCCGGTCGATGGCGGCGATCTATTTCGACGACCCGCTCTATACGCCCGCCGACAAGCTGACCTCCTTCGCGGGCGTGATCGTCGGGGCGGATGTACCCTGCGCCCCGCCCTTGGAAGAACGCGACGTCGCGGGTGGGCGCTACGCGGTGATGAGCTTCACCGGGCCCTATACCGGGCTCGCGGCGGCGTATGACTGGTTCTTCGGCCCTTGGCTGGCGGAAAGCGGCGAGGCCCTGCGCGATGCGCCCAGCTGGGAGCTGTACGTCAATTCGCCGATGGACACCGCGCCCGAGGATTTGCAGACGCTGATCTTCATGCCTTTGGAGGATTCCGCGTGACGGATCTGCTGCAGGGCAAGGTCGGGCGGATCGACCGGGTGACGGTGCCTTCGATGCGCTACCTCGCCATCGAGGGGCAGGGCGCGCCGGGTGGGGCGGCCTATGTCGAAGCTGTGGGCGCGCTGTACCCCTTGGCCTATGCCGCGCGTTTCGCCGGTAAGGCGCGGGGGATCGAGGAGAAGGTGGGCCCGCTGGAGGGGCTCTGGTGGTCGGAGGATTACGCCGTCTTCCAGCCGGGCGGCGACCGCGAGGCGTGGCAATGGCGGATGATGATCCGCGCGCCCTCTTGGCTGGACAGGGACGGGTTTGAGATGTTCCGGGCGGCGGTGGCGAAGAAGGGCAAGGTAGCGCCTGCGGTGCTGGCGCGCGTGTCGCTTTGGTCTTTGGATGAGGGGCTGTGCCTGCAATCGCTGCATCTCGGGCCCTATGCCAACGAGGGCCCGCTCATCGCCCGGATCCATGAGGAGGCCGAGGCGCAAGGGCTTTCGCTGTCCGGTCTACATCATGAGATCTACCTCTCGGACCCCCGCCGCGTTGCGCCTTCGAGGCTGAAGACCATCCTGCGCCAGCCGGTTTCGGCGCGTGGCTGATCCCGTCACCGACGCCATCGACACCGCGCCCGAGGCGGCGCGCGCGGGGCTGCACGCCTTGCGGGCGATGATCCATCGCGTCGCGGCTGAGGAGGGGATAGCGCTGAACGAGGGCCTGCGCTGGGGGCAACCGGCTTTCCTTGCGCCGAAGGGTTCGAGCCTCAGGATCGGGCGGCCGGGCAAGGCCTCGAAGGACTGCGCCGATTTCGCACTCTATGTCCATTGCCAGACGCCGCTCATTGCCGAGTTCATCGCCGGTCCCGGCGCGGGGCAGAGGGTCGAAGGCACCCGCGCCGTGCTGTTTCGTCAGGGCGAGGTCATGGACGAGAAGGCGCTCGCCTTCCTCATCCGTCGCGCGCTGACATGGCACGCGCGCTGAGATTCTTTCTGCATTCCCTGCGGCTATTGGGGACGAATTGGGCCCGATCCTGTCACTTCCCCAACCTGCCCCCATTGTCAGGCGATGGCCCCAAAATGACGGCGCGCGCCGGGTTGCCCCGACGCGCGCGCTCCTCCCCGATGCCCGGCAAACCCTCCCCGGTGCCGGGCCGGGTATTCAGCTGGCCGCGATCAGCTCGGCCTGTTTCACGATCACCTCGGCCTGTTTCATCGAGGCGATGTCGATGAGCTTGCCCTTGTAGGTCGTGGCGCCCTGACCATTGGCCTTGGCCTCTTCCATCGCGGCAAGGATGGCACGGGCATCGGCGACGGCGGCCTCGGAGGGGGTGAAGACCTCGTTTGCCAGCGCCACCTGCTTGGGATGGATCGCCCATTTGCCGACCATGCCCAGCGTGGCCGAACGGCGGGCCTGCGCGCGGAAACCCTCGTCATCCGAGAAGTCGCCGAAGGGGCCGTCGACCGGCAGCACGCCATGGGTGCGGCAAGCGGCGACGATGGCGGCTTGCGCCCAATGCCACGGGTCGGACCAGTACTTCGCGCCCTCGCGCAGCATGTAATAGTCTTCCTGCGTGCCGCCGATGCCGGTCGTGGCCATGCCCATCGAGGCCGCGAAATCGGCCGCCCCAAGGCTCATTGCCTGCAGGCGGGGGCTGGAAGCAGCGATCTCTTCGACATGGGCGATGCCGGCGGCGCTTTCGATGATGACCTCGAAGCTGATCGGCTTCGTGCGGCCCTTGGCGCGCTCGATGGCCGTCACCAGCGCGTCGACGGCATAGACATCCGCCGCGCAGCCGACCTTGGGGATCATGATCTGATCCAAGCGATCCGAGGCCTGCTCCAGCAGCTCGACCACATCGCGATACCACCACGGCGTGTCGAGGCCGTTGATCCGCACGGAGAGGTACTTGTTGCCCCAATCGACCTCATGCGTCGCCTTGATGATATTGGCGCGGGCCTGATCCTTGTCGGAGGGCGCGACCGAATCCTCGAGGTCGAGATTGATCACATCCGCCGCCGAGGCCGCCATCTTCTCGAACAAAGCGACGCGCGAGCCGGGGCCAAAGAGCTGGCAGCGGTTCGGACGGGCAGGGGCGGCGGGTTGGATGCGGAAAGACATATCAGGGCCTCGGCAATGAAATTTCGTCGTGGGCGAAAGCTTGGTTATTATGTTGCGCGACGGGATGCAAGCGGTTTTCTGCAGGCGCAGCCATGGCGCTGTTGCAATGCGGCATGGCCTCGGGTCAGGTTGACTTTGCAAGGCAAGGCTTCTGCGAGCTGTGTCGCCAGCCTGCACGAAACTTCGGCAACTCCGAGCATCTGTCGAAGAATCTTCGCAAGAACCTGCTGTAGCAGGTGCAGAATCCAACGACATTCCACGGATCTTGCGGCAAGCTTGCCGGAATGACCCCTCCGGGCCGTATCGGCCCGGCTGCCAAGGATTGCGCCATGATCGAGACCCCCTATCTGTTGTTCCTGGGCGACGCGCCCGACATGCTGGCTGCCAAGGTGGCACAGGGCATCAAGGACTGGCGCCCGGAATTTGCCGTGGGCCAGTTCCGGCTTGAGGGGTGCAAGGCCGATATGGGCCTGCCGGACATGACGCTGGCCGAGGCCAAGGCCGCCGGCGTGAAGACCGTGGTGATCGGGGTTGCCAACCGCGGCGGCGTGATCAGCCAGTCCTGGAAGAAGGTGCTGGTCGAGGCGCTGGAAGAGGGTTTCGACCTCGCCTCGGGCCTGCATAACCTGCTGCGCCATGAAGAAGATCTGGCAGCCGTTGCCAAGGCGACCGGCCAGACGCTGCACGATGTGCGTATCCCTTCGGTGCAATACCCGATTGCCAATGGCGTGAAACGGACGGGCAAGCGGTGTCTCGCCGTCGGCACCGATTGCTCGGTCGGCAAGATGTACACGGCGCTCTGCATGGAGAAGGAAATGCGCGAGCGCGGCATGAAGGCCTCGTTCCGCGCGACGGGTCAGACGGGTATCCTGATCACCGGTGGCGGGGTGCCGCTGGATGCGGTCATTGCCGATTTCATGGCGGGCTCGATTGAATATCTGACGCCGGACAATGATGCCGATCATTGGGACCTGATCGAGGGGCAGGGCTCGCTCTATCACGTGTCCTATTCGGGCGTGACGCTGGCGCTGATCCATGGCGGTCAGCCCGATGCGCTGGTGATCTGCCATGAGCCGACCCGCGAGCATATGCGGGGCCTGCCGGGCTACAAGCTGCCGACCATCGGTCAGGTGCGCGACACGGCGCTGGCGCTGGCCAAGGTGGCGAACCCGGAGTGTGTGGTGGTGGGGATCTCGGTCAACACCCAGCACATGGCCGATGCCGAGGCGAAGGCCTATCTTGCCAACGTCGAAGCGGAATACGGCCTGCCGGCGACCGATCCGTTCCGCTACGGCGCGGGCAAGCTGGTCGACGCGCTGGAAGCGGTCTGATCGGAGAGGGGGGGAGCGGCCAAGGCGCACGCTCCCCCCCTCTCCGTTCCTGTCTCTTCTATACATCTATCGGTCTCTACCGACAGATTTGACGGGGGATCTGGTGGCTGCGCGTCTTTTCAAAAAAAAAAAATGATAGATGTGGCGTGGACTGAGAGTGTTGAGAAGAAAGCGATAGTGG
>NZ_LRRR01000018.1 GCF_001691415.1 Pararhodobacter sp. CCB-MM2 | reverse complement strand
CCCCGGCGCCCCCCTGCCCCCGCGCGATCCGACCTTGCAGGCCAAGGCACGGGGAACATTGGCGCGACCGGCCCCGCGCTTTGATGCGCAGAGCCGCGAATGGGAGCACGACGGCTGGGATATCCCTGAGGACGACCGCCAGCTGACGCGCGATGTCTCGCTGGAGACGCCGCGCAAGGCCATCGCCTGGAATCAGTCGCCGGATCTGGGCTTTGACCGCGCCGTGAACCCCTATCGCGGCTGCGAGCACGGCTGCATCTATTGCTATGCCCGCCCCAGCCACGCCTTTCTGGGCCTGTCGCCCGGCGTCGATTTCGAGACCCGGCTGGTCGCCCGTCCCGACGCCGCCCGCGCGCTGGAGGTCGAGCTGGGCCGCAAGGGCTATGTCGTGAAGCCGATGGGATTGGGCACCAATACCGACCCCTGGCAACCGATCGAGGCGCAGTACAAGGCCACGCGGGCGGTGTTGGAGGTGCTGCACGCATGGAAGCATCCGGTGACGATCACCACCCGCGGCGCCCTGATCGAGCGCGACATCGACCTTCTGGCCGAGATGGCCGCCGAGAACCTGTGTGACGTGGGAATCAGCGTGACGACGCTGGACGCGGGCCTGGCCCGGGCGATGGAGCCGCGCGCACCGACACCGCAGCGACGTCTGGCGATCCTGCGGCGGCTGTCCGAGGCGGGCATTCCGACCCGGCTGATGATGGGGCCGATCATTCCCGGCCTGACGGACCACGAGATCGAAGCGCTGCTGAAAGCGGGACGCGAAGCCGGTGCGCGCTCGGCCTGGTGGGCATTGTTGCGGCTGCCGCTGGAGGTCAGCCCCCTGTTTCAGGACTGGCTGGCTGAACACCGTCCCAACCATGCGGCGAAGGTAATGAAACTGATCCGCGAGATGCGGGGCGGCATGGATTACGACGGGCAATTCCATGACCGGTTTCGGGGCAAGGGCCCCTATGCCGACATGCTGGCGTTACGCGTAAGAAAAACCCGCGCGCGGCTGGGCTTTGCCGAAAGCCATCTGGCCCTCGACTGCGGAAAATTCCGCAAGCCGCCACGCGCGGGGGATCAACTCAGCCTGTTCTGACCGAACGAGGTAGGTACCGGCCAGAGCTTGATCGGCCGCGAAGATCGCTCGCTGCCGATTGGGAAATCAGACGCAGGGACCGGTGTAGTAGCTGCCGTTGCCGTTCGAGTAGGCGCACTGACCCGAAGCCGAGTTCCGGGCAACGAGGGCACCGGCCGCAGCGCCGCCGAGGGCCGCAACGATGGTCCAGTTCGGGTTGGCGTTCAGGGCATCGGCGAGGATCAGACCGCCCGCGGCGCCGGCAAGGCCGCCCACGGCGGTACGTTCGTTGGCGCTCATGGTGCAGGCGCCCAGGCCGAGGGTGGCAACAGCGGCGGTGGCGAGGATCATGGATTTCATAGAATGGTCTCCTGTGTGTCTCCGGTACAAACGCCCGGGTCGCCCAGTGGTTCCATGACTTTTTACAAGACTCCACACACGCCAACGTGATCGGGCGAAAACTCGCCGTGATCCCGCCGCTCAGGGCGCGACTGTTCCGCGCTCAATCCTCGAAAAGCTCGGTCTGGCCGGGATCTTCCTCGTCGTCGTCGCTCGGGTTCTGCTGCCCCGGCATGCCGCGACTGTCGAGAAGCCCGGCCTCGCGCAGCTCCTTCACGCCCGGCAGGTCGCGCGGCGTCTCCAGTCCGAAATGGTCGAGGAAGGCATCCGTCACCACGAAAGTCAGCGGCCGGCCCGGCGTCATGCGGCGGCGGCCGAAGCGGATCCAACCCAGCTCCATCAGCTGGTCGATGGTGCCGCGCGACAGGGTCACGCCGCGGATCTCCTCGATCTCGGCCCGCGTCACCGGCTGGTGATAGGCGATGATCGCCAGAGTCTCGATGGCCGCGCGCGACAGGCGGCGCTGCTCGACCTGCTCGGTGCGCATGAGCCAGCCAAGATCCGCCGCCGTGCGCATCGCCCAACCATTGCCGACCCGCACCAGATGCACCCCGCGCCCAGAATAGCGCGAGCGCAGGTGGACGATGGCCTCGGCCACGTCGCAGCCCTCGGGCAGGCGCTTTTGCAGCTCGGCGATGCTGACGGGCTCGGCCGAAGCAAAGAGCACCGCCTCCACCATCCGCTCCTGTTCGCCCATCGGCGGGACGGGGAACAGGCCTGGGCTGTCGTTGGGGTCCTTCGGCGCGACGATGGGGCTGTTGTCGTCGTCGTCGTCGGTCAGGTCGGACGGGCTCATCGGGCCTCCTGCGGGCGCAGGCGCACCCGGATCGGGGCGAAGGTCTCGCCTTGTTGAATGTCGAGCTGCCCCTGCTTGGCCATCTCCAGCGACGCCGCGAAGGTCGAGGCCAGCGCCGAGCGCCGCCGCCCGCCCGCCGCACGCCAACCGGGCGGCAGGAAGCTGGCGAGATCGGACCAGGTGACTGCCTCGCCGATCATCCCGCGCAGGCGTTCCAACGCGGTTTCCAGCGGGAAGATATCCGTGCGGTCAAAGGCATAGGGGCGGAAGTCGTCCTTCGTGCGCAGCCGGGCATAGGCCTGCACCAGCTCCAGCAGCGTCGCCGTGTGCTGGGTGCGTTTCTCGATGGCATGGGTCTCGGGCGCGCCGCGGCCGAAGAATTCGCGCCCCAACCGGTCGCGACCCATGAGCCGCCCGGCCGCCTCGCGCATCGCTTCCAGACGTTCCAGCTGGAAGGCAAGGTGAGCGGCCAGATCCTCGGCCGAGGGGCCTTCTTCGGTGGGGTCGGGCGGCAACAGCAGCCGGGATTTCAGGAAGGCGAGCCAGGCCGCCATCACCAGATAATCCGCGGCCAGTTCGATCCGCAGCTCCCGCGCGGCCTCGACGAAGCGCAGATATTGCTCGGAGAGTTGCAGCACCGAGATCCGGCGCAGATCGACCTTCTGGCGGCGCGACAGAGTCAACAACAGGTCGAGCGGCCCCTCGAAGCCGTCGACATCGACGATCAGTGCTTCATCGTCGAGCCGGGCGGCAATCGCGTCGCCCTGCTGCGTCTCGGCCTCGGACATTCCGGCGTTACGCCCCCAGCGTGGTCAGGCGTTCAAATTCGGCGGAGAGGGCGTCGATGTCAATCGGCGCGGGCTTGTGGCGGGCGGCAAGTGCCCGCTCTGCCCGTTCCAGCGCCTTGCCAGACAGCGTGCCGCATTCGGGGATCACGCCCTGCATCTCGGCCAGATCGCCCGAGCAATGCAGCACCACGTCACACCCCGCCGCGATGGCGCGCGCCGCGCGGTCGGGCAGCGCGCCGCCCAGCGCGTTCATGTTCAGATCGTCGGTCATCAACAAGCCGTCGAAGCCCAGCGTATCGCGCAGGTACCCCAGCACCGTCGCCGAATGGGTCGCGGGCGTGTCCGGGTCCAGCGCCTCGTAGACCACATGCGAGGTCATGCCCAAGGGCAGATCCGCCAGCGCGCGCACCGGGATGAAGTCATGCGCCTCCAGCTCGGCCAGCGAGCGATGGCAGCGGGCGAGGTCGTGATGCGTGTCGGCATTGGCCGCGCCGTGGCCCGGCAGGTGCTTGACGACCGGCAACACGCCCCCGTCGAGCATCGCCTCGGCGGCAGCGCGGGCGAGCCGGGCGACCTCGGCGGGGTCAGCGGACCAGATGCGGCGCTGCAGGAAGGGATGAGTATCGGGGCCCGCCACGTCGATCACCGGCGCGCAATTGCCGTCGATGCCACCCGCGCGCAGCTCGGCGGCCATCAGGCGGTGGCGCAGACGGATCGCGTCGATCCCGCCGGCCTGCGCATTGGCATCGGCCCAGTCGCGGGCCAGCGGCGGGCGCAGGCGCTGGACCGTGCCGCCCTCTTGGTCGACGAAGACCGGCGCTTCCCAGCCGACGCTGTCGCGCAGGGCATGGGTCAGGTGCCGCAACTGCTCCAGATCCGTCACGTTGCGGCGGAACAGGATGAAGCCCCAAGGGTCGGCCTCGCGGAACAGCGCGGCTTCGTCGCAGCTCAGTTCCGGGCCCGAACAGCCAAGGATGACCGCGGTTGTCATGGGCTTAGCGGATCAGCGTCGGGATACAATCGACGCTCTCGGCCATCAGCATGGTGCAGAAACGACGCGCTTCCGGTTCGTCCGAGAAGCCGGCGGCGCGCAAGCGGTAGAACACCCGCCCGCCCGAGCTGGCCGATTCGACGATCCGTCCGCGATCCTCGAGGAACGACGGGAAGCGGGCCGAGATCTGGTCCCAAGCCGCGCGCGCCGTGGCTGCGTCGTCATAGACCCCCAGCTGCACGAGGCGGGTGCCGGGCGTCAGCGTCGCCGGGTCGATTTCGGTCGTGCGGGGCGAGCCCAGCCGGGTGACCAATTGCTGCAACAGAGCCTCGGCCTGCGCATCCGAACCGGCGGCGCCGGTGGCGGCGCTGGTGCCGGGGGTGGTGCTGGGCGTTGCCGGAGCGACCGGGGCCACGACGGCGATGGTCGTCGTGGCGACGGCCGGCGTGGCGGTCGGACTGCGCATCGTGCCGCCGCGGGCCCGCGGGAAGGGCGAGCGCGAAATGCCACCGCGCGAGGCGGGGATCAGGTCCAGCGGCGGGTTGGCTTGCGACGTGGCAGCGGCCAGCTGTACGCTCGCCCCCGTGCCGGTCGCGGCCGAAGCGGCGTTCAGTGCCGGCGGCGGTGCGGTGATCGGGTCCTGTGCACGGGCGGCCAGAACCGAGGTCGAGCGATCTTCCTCGGTCAGCGAGACGGGCTGCGGCGCCAGCGCGATCGATTCGGCGGCGCCCCCGGCCCCACCCTCGGCGGCGACGGTGTTCACGGCGAGGCCTTGATAGGCAGCCTGGCGCCCGCCCGGATCCTCAGGCGAAATGCGGGCTGGGCCAGCCAAGGCGCGGATCACCGGCACACCGGTCACGTCGCGCGCCATCAGGCGGTAGGACCACAGGCCGACGCCCACGACCAGAGCGACCGACACCAGCGCGCCGGCCATGTTGACCATGCGCCCCATGCGGCCCGCATTTTGCGCTGCTCCCTGTGCGGCGCCCTGCACAGCCCCTTGAACCGCGCCTTGCGTGGCGGCGCTGACGGCGGCGAAGGCGCGACCGGCACTCAGTTTGGGACGCGCGGCGGGTTCCGGCTGCGGCGCGGGTTGTGGTGCCGCTTGCGGGGCTGCGTACTCCGCGTGGTAGTCGTAGCCGCCCTGCCCCGCCGGATAGCCGTGCATCGGTGGCTCGGCGGCATGCTGCGAACGGCGCGCATCCGGGCGGCGCTCGTGTTGCACCGGTTGCAGCGCGGCCTGCGGGCGCGGCTCGGGCTGGCGATAAGCGGTCGGCGCGTAGTCCGGCTGGGCGTAGCGATCCTGGCCATAGTCGTCGCGGCCGTAGTCGCTGCTGCGGTAATCCGGCTCGTACTCGGCCGATTGCGGATAGGCGATGACCTGACCGTATTCCTGCTCGTCATAGCCCCGCGGGTAGTCCGGGGCGTAATCCGGCGCATAGCCCTGCGTCTGGCGCGGCGCCTGCATCGACGGCTGGGCGCGCGGCGGAACGGCGGCGGCAGGATGGGGAATCGGGGCTTGCGGGCGATAGGCCGGGTCCGCATAGGCCGACGCTTGGTTATGGTGCGCCTGATGATGCGGGGCGTGATACTGCGGTGCCGGCTGATGCGGGGCCACAGGCTGCGGCGCGCGGGGCGCGGCATAGCCTTGCGGAGCATAGCCCTGCGGCATGCCCTGTGCTTGGGGCGCATAGCCCTGAGCCGGATATCCCTGTGGTTGAGCGTAGCCCTGACCGGAACGATGCGGTGCAACGCCGCCCGTCCCCTGTGCTGGAGACGGAATACGCCCGGTTAGAGGGGGCTGATGCCCCTCATGATAGCCTCGTGCCATGCTCGCCTCACAAACCCGCCAGGTTAATCCCGGTCTTGGCCCACGTTGGTTTCATCAAGGTTAACGGGCGTTTCCGCCCGCCAGTTCTCGACGATCCTGCCGTGCGCCGGCCTGTGAAATCAGCGCATTTCCTCGACAGGAGTGACACCGAGGATAGCAAGACCTGCGGAAATGACAACGCCCACGGCGCGGGCCAATGCGATTTTGGTCGCCATCGTTGCAAGATCGTCCTGCACGAAGCGCAACTCAGGCGTGTCATTGCCCTTGTTCCAATGGCCATGCAGGTCGGCGGCGATCTCGGTCAGGTAGCCCGCGACCCGGTGCGGCTCATGCGCGCGGGCGGCGATTTCCACCTGACGCGGCCAGTCGGCCAGCTTGCGGATCAGCGCCAGTTCGGCCGGATCGCTCAGGCTCGACAAGTCCAGCCCGGCCAGAGCGGCGTCCGAGGTATCGACACCGGCGGCCTGTGCCTTTCGCAGCACCGAGGCCACACGGGCATGGGCGTATTGCACATACCAGACCGGGTTGTCGCGCGATTGCTCGAGCACCTTGTCGAAGTCGAAGTCGAGCGGCGCGTCGTTCTTGCGGGTCAGCATGACGAAACGGGTGACGTCCGCGCCCACCATCTCGACCACGTCGCGCAGGGTCACGAAGGTGCCCGCGCGCTTCGACATCTTGAAGGGCTCGCCGTTCTTGAACAGCTTCACAAGCTGGATCAACTTGATATCGAGCGGCACGCGGCCCTCGGACAGGGCCGAGACCGCCGCCTTCATCCGCTTGACATAGCCGCCGTGGTCGGCGCCGAAGATGTCGATCAGCAGGTCGAAACCGCGCTGCACCTTGTCATAGTGATAGGCGATATCCGGCGCGAAATAAGTCCAACCGCCGTCCGATTTCTTCACCGGGCGGTCGACGTCATCGCCATGCTCGGTCGATTTGAACAGCGTCTGCTCGCGCGGCTCCCAATCCTCGGGCGTCTTGCCCTTCGGCGGCTCCAGCACGCCCTCATAGATCAGGCCCTTGCTGCGAAGCGTGTCGATGGCCGCCTCGATCTTGCCGGTGCCATAGAGCGCCTTTTCCGAGGAATAGAGGTCCATGGTGACGTTCAAAGCCGCGAGGTCGTCGCGGATCATCGCCATCATCGCCTCGGTCGAGAACTCGCGGAACAGCGGCAGCCATTCGGCTTCCGGCGCGTTCAGGAAGCGGTCGCCATATTTGGCCTTCAGCGCCTCGCCCACCGGGATCAGGTAGTCGCCGGGATAGAGACCCTCGGCGATCTCGGGGCTGAGGCCATGCGCCTCGCGGTAACGTTCGAAGGCCGAGCGGGCGAGGACATCGACCTGCGCGCCGCCGTCGTTGATGTAGTATTCGCGGGTAACGTCATAGCCGGCGAAATCCAGCAGCGAGGCCAGCGCATCGCCCACCACCGCGCCACGGGTATGGCCGACATGCATCGGGCCCGTCGGGTTGGCCGAGACGAATTCGACGTTGACCTTCACGCCCGCGCCGATGCTGGCGCGGCCGAAATCCTTGCCCTGCGCCAGCGCAGCGCCGACGACGCCTTGCCATGCGGTGGGGACGAGACGCAGGTTCAGGAAGCCCGGACCGGCCACTTCAGCGCCCGCGACGCGAGGGTCGGTGGCCAGCTTGGCGGCCAGCGCCTCGGCGATGTCGCGGGGTTTCATCCCGGCAGGCTTGGCCAGCACCATCGCGGCATTGGTGGCCATGTCGCCATGCGCCGCATCGCGCGGGGGCTCGACCGTGACGTTGGCGGTGTCCAGCCCGGCCGGCAGCGTACCTTCGGCGGCCATCGCGCCGAGGCAATCCACCACCAGCGCCCGAATGTCGTTGAAGAGGTTCATCGTCTCGTCCTTTGTTGGCCCTGCACTACCACGGCCAACGATAAGGTCAACTCGCGCGAGGGGCCGCGGGCCGGTTTCGGCCCGCCAAAGCACCTTGCACAGGCCGTTTTCAGGTCGAGATCAGCCCTGCATTGTACGCCTCGACACCCAGCGTGGTCGGGCCGCCGGAGTTCCCCTCCAGTTCGATATGCGCGGGCGGATGGCCGTATTGACCAGCCCTCTCGTCCACCGGGCTGCCGCCGCCGGCCGCGCGAGGCAGGATGTTGAAGCGCACGCCGCCACGGAAACGGTCGAAGCTGGCCCCGTTCGACGGCGACCAGCGGCCATCCGCCCCGACATAGACGCCCAGCCGCCCGGCGCTGATCCCGCCCTCGACCCGGACACGGACCTGCCCGTCACCATCGACCAACACATGGGCCGAAAAGCCCGGCAGGCTCACCGAGAAGCCCGAGTTCAGGCCGGGGATCAGGATGCCGTACTCCGGGAACTCCTCCTGGCAATTGTAGCTGGTGGCATAGGGCTGCCCTTCCTGGCAGGCGAGCCGTGCCGAGCCGTTCTCCATCTCGCAGGTGACACGCATGACGCCCCCGGTGATGCCCCCCGGGCAGATCTGCCCACAGCGGAAGTCCACGCTGCATTGGCGCGCCAGTTGCTGGCGATACGGGACCGCAACGCCGGGCAGCGCCGCGGCGGTGTAGCGGACCGCCGGTCCGTTGGGATCCAGCGCATGCGCCCGGGCCAGGGCTTCGGCCGCGCCCTGCATGTCGCCCATCGCGGCGCGGGCACGGGCAAGGTTCGTCCAGTAGAGCGCCTCATCGGGTGCGAGGGCCACGGCACGCTCGTGGGCGGCAACGGCTTCGGCGCCCTGCCCAGCCGCGCGAGCAGCATTGCCAAGGGTGTTCTGGGCGGCCGCGCTGTCGGGGGCCAACGCGACCGCCGCCCGCGCGGCCTGAAGCGCGACCGGCAGAAGACCGGCGTTGCGTGCAGGATCGGCGACGGCAAGTTCGGTGAGAAGAGCGGCCAGGTTGTTCTGCGCGGACAGGTCGCCCGGATTGGCCAATGCTGCCTGACCGAAGAACCAGGCCGCGCGGTCGATATGGCGCCGCCCATACAGGAGGTGCCCCATCGCCATGGCCCCCTGCCCGCCCGACGAGGCGACATAGGCATTGAAGTCGGCCAGATCACCCGGCTCGAACCCGGCCTCCAAAGCGCCGAGCGCGCCCGGGAGATCCCCGGACATCGGCGCGGCGGGCGCCCTCGGCGCCGGGCTGGTCGGTGCAGGATTGGTGGGGGCCGGGACCGGCATTTTCTGCGCCAATGCAGGTGACACCCCAAGCGTCAGGCAAACGGTAACAACACAGAAAGCAGGTCCCAAAACGCGCAACATGGCCGGTCCTCCCGTTGGGCCCGGCCATGATCGGATGCGCTGCGGCCCTCGTCTGACGCGACTCGGGCCGTTCCATGGCTCAGGGCGTGTCGGTCACCTTAGCATGGATTTGCTTCAATTTGGTATTTTAACTCTTTCCGCCGACCCGGGCGGGGCTCAGTGATCCCCGGCCGGCATCGACGGCGCCTTGGGAGCCCCGGTGTTGACGCGCAGGAAGAACACGATGGGCAGCGCGCAGGCGGTGAAGATCAGCATCAGGAAGAAATTGTCGATATAGGCGATCATTGCCGATTGCTGCGTCACCAGCCCGTCGAGCTGGGCGATCTGCGTCAGATTGCCGTTCAGCACCCCCGGAAGCGCCTCGCGCAGGGCGGGCTGATCGGCGGTCAGGCGGGCGGCGATCTCCTCGTGGTTCGTCGCCACCATCCGCGCCAGCACGGCGGTGACGATGGAGATCCCCAGACCCGATCCCACGTTGCGCACAAGCGCGAACATCGAGGTGCCGTCGCCGCGATACCTCGCCGCCAGCGTGGCGAAGGTCAGGGTCGAGAAGGGCACGAAGACAAAACCCAGACCGAAGCCCTGCAACACGCCGGACCAGATGATCGGGCCCGCATCCATCTGCGTGTCATAGCCGGTCATCATCCAGAAGGCGATCATCGTCAGCGCCATGCCGAAGGTCACCAGCACGCGCGCATCGACCTTGGACACAAGCCGGCCCACGACGATCATCGACAGCATCGTCCCCACCCCGCGCGGGGCCATGACGATGCCGGTGGTGATCACCGGATAGCCCAGCAGGTTCTGCAACAGCGGCGGCAGCAGCGCGAGGCCCGAGAATAGCGTGAGGCCGATCACGAAGATAAACAGCAGCCCCATGGCGAAGTTGCGGTCGGCGAACATCTTGAGGTCGATGAACGGATCCTCGGCGGTCAGGCAATGCACGAGGAACACCCACATCCCGCTGATCACGAGACCGACATAAATCCAGGTCTCGATCGAGGCGAACCAGCCCACCGCCTGCCCCCGGTCCAGCATCAGCTGCAAGGCACCGATGGCGACGGCCAGCATGGCGAAGCCGAAGAAGTCGAAGCGCCGGTTTCGGGTCGCGGTCCTTGGCATGAAGACGGCGACGCCCAGCAGGGCCAGGATGCCGATCGGAAGGTTGACGAGGAAGACATAGCGCCAGCCGAAATCTTCGGTCAGCCAGCCGCCCAGCGTCGGGCCGACGATCGGCCCCAGCATGATGCCCGCGCCATAGACAGCCATCGCCTGCCCGATCCGCTCGCGCGGGTTGATGTCGAGGATCGTCGATTGTGCCAGCGGGCTGAGGACGGCCCCGAAGATGCCCTGCATGACGCGGAAGACGACCATCTCCTCAAGCCCCGTCGCGACCCCGCACAGCAGCGACGACAGGGTGAAGCCGGCGATGGCGATGATGAACAGCATCCGCGCGCCCATCCGGTCCACCAGCCAGCCCGTGAGCGGCGTGGCGATGGCCGAGGCCACGATATACGAGGTCAGCACCCAGGTGATCTCTTCCTGGCTGGCGCCGAGGCTCGCCGTCATATGCGGCAGCGCGACGTTGGCAATCGTGGTGTCGAGCACCTGCATGATCGTCGCCAGCATGATCGAGGCCGTCAGCCAGCCGCGATGGCTGACCTCCAGCGTCGGGCGCGAGAGGGTTTCGCTCATGGCTTTTGCCTCAGGGCAGGTATTGCGTCAGGCCCATGCGGTCGAGGCGGCTTGCGCCGGTATCCACGGCCACGGTGGCACTGAGCCCGCCGCGCAGGATCTGCGCTGCCGCGTCGTCGATGCGGATGCGCACCGGCACGCGCTGGACGACCTTCACCCAGTTGCCCGTCGCGTTCTGCGCCGGGATCAGCGAGAATTGCGAGCCCGTCGCCGCGCCGAGGCTGTCGACCGTGCCATGCAGCTCGGCCCCGTCATAGGCGTCGATATCGATGGTCACCGGCTGACCCGGATGCAGCGCGGCGATCTGGGTTTCCTTGAAATTCGCCTCGATCCACGAGGCACCGGATTCAACGAGGCTCGCCACCATCGTGCCGGTGCCGATATATTGCCCCACGTTCAAGCTGGCCGTCTGGCTGACGATGCCGCCCGCCGGGGCGCGGATCACGGTATGCGCGAGCGCCCGCTCCGCCCCCTCGCGGGCCGAGATAGCCGCGCGGACCGAAGGCAGCGAATCCGGCTCACGCTCAGGGTCGCCGCCCAGCGCCGCGGCGGCCTGCGTCACGGCGAGACCGGCGAGAGTCACCTCGTTCTCGGCGGCCTGCACGGTCAGTTGGCCGTCATCCAGAGCCGTGGTCGAGATCACCCCACGCGTCGCCAATTCCTGCTGGCGTTCATAGTCCCGGCGGCGGAGGTCGAGCACCTGCTCGGCCGCATCGAGCCGCCCCTGCGCGGTGACCCAGGCGGAACGGAGTTGCTCGGCCTGCAACCGGGCGGCGGCCAGCGAGGCGTCGGCTTGGTCCAGCGCGATACGGTAGGGTTCGTCGTCAATGCGGAACAGCACATCGCCCGCCTCGACCAGCTGGTTTTCCTGCGCAACGACCTCGGTGATGCGGCCCGAGACATCCGCGCTGACCGGCAGAATCGCCTGCCGGACATAGGCGTTGTCGGTGCTCTCGTAGCGGCCGCCATGCAGCCAGACCCAGCCGCCACCCACGACCAGCGCCAGCGGCACGGCCAGCATGATCACGCGCCGGCGCCCCTTCTTCGCCTTCGCAGGCGGGGGCGTGGTCTTGGTGTCGGCATCGAAAGCGGCGGCGGTGTCCTTGGGGCTCATGGCGGTGTCAGTCATTGCTGGAAGAAAGGGTTTCGAGGTTGCCGGTCAGCCGGGTCAGCAGCGCCGTCATCAACGCCCGCTCGTCCTCGGAAAAGCCGGTGAGGGCACGGGCGGTCAGATCGGCCGCCAGCGCGCGCATCTCGTCGATGATCGGCCCGGCGGCGGAGGTCAGGGTGACCAGCTTGGCCCGGCTGTCATTGGGGTCCACGTCGCGGGTGACATAGCCCAGCGCCTCCAGCCGCGTGACGATGTCGCTCATCGTCATCGGGCTGGCTTCGATCTTGGCGCCGATGGCACCCTGCGTCATCGCCCCGTGCCGTCCCAAGGCGCCAAGCGTGCGCCATTGCAGCAGGCTCAGCTTATGGTCGCGGGCCCGCTTGCCGAATTCGCTGCGGATCTGGCGCGCGGCATCGTTGAGAAGAACCAGAAAGGATTTGTCGTCACTCGGCATGGGCACCCCGTTACATTACGGACCCATATAGTATTGGTCCGTAGTATAGGCAAGAGCCTTCACCGGGCAGCAAGAGCCCGGCCGCGGCGGGTGCCGGGCCGGGCTGATTGCGTCACGGCCGAAAGATCAGCCGGCGACGATGTAGCGGGTGAAGCGCGCCATGTCCGAGCCCAGAAGCCGCGAATGCTCCTGCAGGGCGAAACGGTCGGTCATACCGGCGACGTAATCGCAGACGATGCGGGCCAGCGCATCCTTGTCGGCCGCGCGCGCCACGTCATCGCGCCATTCCTCGGGCAGCTTGGAGGGATCGTTGAGGAACAGATTGAACAGGTCGTGCACCACTTCCGTCACCTCCGCCCGCATCGCAACGACACGGGGCGCGCGGTACATGCGGGTGAAGAGGAAATTGCGGATCACCTTCAACTCGCGGAACAGCCGGTCCGAGAAACGGATGATCGTCACGCCCAGATGCCGGATCGCATCGGCATCGGCAGGCTCGGCGGATTGCAGGCGCGTCTTGGCGACGAGGATCACATCCTCGACCATCACCCCGAACACACGCCGCAAGGCTTCGTGCCGCCGCCGCATCTTGTCGAGGCCGGGATAGAGCGCATCCACCTCGGCGAAGGCGGGGCCGGTGATCGGCAGCTCCATCAGATCGTCCTCGGTGAACAGGCCCGAGCGCAGCCCGTCATGCAGATCGTGGTGGTTATAGGCCACGTCATCGGCGATGGCCGCGACCTGAGCCTCGGCCGAGGCATGGGTGTGCAGCCAGAGGTCGTGCTTGGCGTTGTATTCGGCCAGCGCGACGGGCAGCGGACCCTTGCGCGGCGTGCCATCGGGCAGCACGACCGGGCCGTTATGCTTAGCGATGCCTTCCAGCGTCTCCCAGCTCAGGTTCAGCCCGTCGAAATCGGCATAATGGCGCTCCAGATCGGTAACGATCCGCAAGGCCTGCGCGTTGTGGTCGAAGCCGCCATAGGGCGCCATCAGCTCGGACATCGCATCCTCGCCGGTGTGGCCGAAGGGCGTGTGGCCCAGATCATGCGCCAGCGCGATGGCTTCGGCGAGATCGGTGTTCAGCCCCAAGGCCGCTGAGAGCGTCCGCGCCACCTGCGCGACCTCGATCGAATGCGTGAGCCGCGTGCGGTAGTAGTCGCCCTCATGCTCGATGAAGACCTGCGTCTTGTGCTTCAGGCGTCGGAAGGCCGAGGCATGGATGATGCGGTCGCGGTCACGCTGGAAGGGCGAGCGGAAGGTCGAGATGCGCTCTTGATAGAGGCGGCCGCGGCTTTGCGTGGGGTCGGCGGCGAAGGGGGCGTCCATGGCGTATCCGCTGTGAAGGGTCCGAACTTGCCGCCCTTATACAGATCATGCCGCACCTGCAAAGGCCCGCCACGCGCGTTTCCCCTGCAATTGTTGGGGTTTCGCCCTGCTCAGAGGAAACCTCCGATGATCGAGCGCAGGAACGGCGCATTGCCCCCCAACCCCGCCAACGCCCCGCGCGTCACCGAGCGGCCCCATTCGGGCCCCTGCAGCCGGCCTTGCAACCGATCCGCCGCACGCTCCGCGCGGGCCTGTCCGCCGGGTCTGCCCGCCAAGATATCGCTGAGGCCCTCCATGACCTCGGCGGCGTCGCGAAGGCCGAGCCCCGCGACCTCGGCTTGCTCCGCGACGATCCCGCCCGGCAGGCCGAAGGGTGCCACCGGGGACACGCCGCTTGAAAAGATCGTGCCGAGATCCGTCATGAGCGTGTTGAGCACCTCAGGCGCCACCCGCCCCTCGGCGATCTCGCCCGAGAACAGCAACGCATGCAGCGCGGCCCCCAAGCGCGCCGCCGCGCTGGCCGGGCTGAACGGGTCACGCAAATCGTCCCGAAACGCGATGAGACCATTCGCGAGGCTGCTGATATTGGTGAGATCCTCGCGCGTCAAAGCGCGACCGCGCAGACCGGCGGCATAGGTCGGGGCCAGAATACCCAACTGCTCGGCCACCTGACGCCCGCCCTCGCTGTAATAGCGCCAGCGCGTCCCGTCGGGGGATGACCACGCCCGACGCAGCGTCTCAGGGGCGCGGCCACCGCGCAAACGCTCCGTCCCGATGGCGAAACCCAACACGCTGCGCATAGGGCTGTCCGGCGCCAATCCCAACCGCGCGAGCGCCTGATCCAGCGCGCGGGCGGACCCTGCAACAGCACCCAGACCGGCACCCTCCTCGTAAGGCATCGGGATCACCTGAATCCCCGCGCCAAGCCGGGTCATCGCAGCATGGGCCAGATCCCGCTCAGCATCGCTCCGACGGGACCAGGCGTCGCGCGCCGAACTGCCATAGGGCTGCGCGCGCGTCGCGTCATAAGCAAGACCGCGCTGCACCATGTGATAGAGCGCGGTCTCGGCGTTGAGTGTCACCTCCTCGTGCAATGCCCGAAACGCCGCCATCGGACCGGCCAAGGCGGCAGCGGCATCCTCGGGGTCGATGTCGCCGTGCCGGATCTCCCAATCCCAGGCCCGCAAGGCCCGCGAGCCCTCCCAATAGGGATCGCCGTTTTGCCGCGAGTCCATCGCCATGCCACCGGCCCAATACATCACCATCTCCAGGCTTTCCGTCGCCCCCGCAGCTCGCATCGCCCCGTCCAGCGTTGCCCGCGCGCCCTCATGCCCGAACCGCGCCTGAAACGCGGCCCAGGCCGTGTCGATCTCGATCCGGTAGGCCTCGGCGATGGTGGGTTCGGTCTGCGCGGCGAGCGGCACGGCTGAGACGATCGGCAAGATGGCGAGGCTGGCGACAAGAAAGGCACGGATCATCGGGGCATCTCCTCCAAGGGCTGCTTATGGGTCGCGACAGGTCCATGCGCGGTTCAACCGCCGCCCCCCTTGAGACCGCCCGAAAGCGCGACTACTTTGGTCAGGCAAGAGCTGCACCACCCCGGAAAGGGCCCCGCCCATGCTGAACCTGCCCCCTCGCGTGACCGACCGCGCCTTCGACCGCCTCGCCGAGATCGCCGAGGATGCGGGCAATCCGCAGGTGCTGCGCGTGGCCGTCTCGGGCGGCGGCTGCTCGGGATTTCAATACGAGATCACGCTCGACGCCCCCGCCGACGAGGACCTGATCCTCAACGGCAAGGGCCAGCAGGTGGTGATCGACCCTGTTTCGCTGCCCTTCCTGTCGAATGCCGTGATCGACTTCACCGAAGAGCTGATCGGCGCGCGGTTCATCATCGAGAATCCCAACGCCTCGTCCAGCTGCGGCTGCGGCATCAGCTTCTCGATGTAAGCCGGGCACAACAGCGACATCGGCGCCCCTTCATCTTTGTGCTCTAGATATCCCGGGGGTCCGGGGGCAGAGCCCCCGGCGCTCTCCACCCGCGCCTACCGGCAGCCTTCCGCGATCTTCTCGACCGCTTTCTCTGCCGCATCCTCGAACGGGGAGAGCACCAACGTCGCCCCCAGCACCCGGAAGGCATCGGCCTCGTCGCGCCGGTTGACCGTCACCGCCACCGTCCCGTCATAGCCCGCCGCCTTCAGCGCATGCAGCAGCGCCGGATGCGCCTCGGCCTCGCTCAGCACCCGCCCGCCGTCACGCCCCGGCGGCACGGCCGAGATCACCGCCCTCACCCCGCGCAGCGGCAGGTGGCCCACGAATTCCGGGTCCGTCGCATCGCCGTAATGCGCGTGCAGGCCCAGCGCGCGCCAAGCCTTCAGCGCCTCGGGATCGAAATCCACGCCCAGTACACGGAAGCCCCGGTCGCGCAGCCCCTGCCCGATCCGCCTCCCGAAGCGGCCCAGCCCCAAGACCACGATGTCATAACCCGCGCCGGGCTGGTCAGGACTGTCAGCCTCGCCCTCGCGCGTCTCTTGGCGCCGCTCGAAACGCCGCAGCAGGGGCTCGACCAGCGCATGCAGGCGGTGGTCGGCGCCGATGGCATAGACCGACAGCGCGATGGTGATCAGCGCGACCAAGGTGACCAGCGCCGCGGCTTCCTCGGCCACCAGCCCGCCGGCCACGCCCATGGCCACGAAGATCAACGAGAATTCCGAGATCTGGCCCAAGGTCACGCCCGCCAGAAAGCCCGTGCGCCCGCGGTAGCCCATCAGCATCGCCAGAAAAGTGACGATCAGCGGCTTGCCGATCAGCACGAAAGCCGAGAGGACCAAGGCCGGCACCAGCTGCGCGCCCAGCCCGTCCAGCTGCAACCCGGCCCCGAGGCTGAGGAAGAAGAACAGCAACAGGAAGTCCCGCAGCGGCGCCAGCCGCGCGCCGATGGCATCACGAAACGGCGTTGAGGCCAGCGAGATCCCGGCGGCAAGCCCGCCCAGCTCTTTCCCCAACCCGATCACATCGGCCATCGCGGCAAAGCCCGCGGCCCAACCGACGGCGAAGATCACCACCAGCTCCGGCGCGCGGGCGATCTGCGCCAGCAGCGGCGCGGCCAGCCAACGCACGAAGACCCAAACGACGCCCAACATTGCCAGCGCTCCGCCAATCAGCAGGACCGGATCGCTGCCGTGCCCCCCGTCATGGCCCCCGCCGGTCGCCGCGACGACGACCATGGCGGCGACCACGGCGATATCCTGCACGATCAGGATGCCCAGCGCCAAGCGGCCATGCAGCGCGTCGATCTCGCGCTTGTCGGACAGAAGCTTGACGATGATGATCGTCGAGGAAAACCCAAGCGCCAGCGCCACATAGAAGGCTTCCAGCGCGCCGAGGCCCAGCGCCATGGCCAGCCCCATGCCCAGCGCCGTGCTGAGCGCCATCTGGCCCAGCCCCGCCACCACGGCCACGGCGCCGAGCGACCGGATCAGGCCCACATCCAGCTTCAGCCCGACGAGGAACAGCAACACCGCGATGGAGATCTGGCTCAACAGCGCGATGAAGGCTTCGGATTGCACGAGGCTCAGCATCTCGGGCCCGGCCAGCACGCCTGCGGCGATGAAGGCCACGACCAGCGGCTGGCGCAGGGCAAGGCCGGCCAGCCCCAGCGCCGCCGCCATCAGGACCAGCAGCGCGATTTCGAAGAAGATCGGGGCCAGCGTCGCGTCATGCATCGCGCCGCCTCACTGGTCCAGCAGCACCGTCGAGGCCGGGACGATTGCCACGCCCCCACGCCCCTGCCCCGTGACGAAATCCGCCAGCTCGGTCATCGTGTCGCGGTTGGCGGCCTCGCCGATGATCACCACGCCGGGTTGGCGCAGGGCCTCGAAGGCGGCGCGGTCGATCAGGCGGCGGATGACCGGCTGGCTCTGCTCCTCGTCGTTGAGGCGACGGTAGATCGACAGCGTGCGCAGCCCGGCGACGCGGGCCGCCTGCAGAAAGGCGTCGAGCCCGTTGCGCATGGCAATGGCCCCCAGCCCTTCGGCCGCCATCGTCGCCGACACGTCCCGCGCCAGCTGGGCATTCGCGCCGAGGCCGTTGATCGGCACGTCGATCACCGCCACCGCCTGCGGGAAGTCGCGCGACCAGGCCTCGAAAATCACTTCCAGATCCGAGGGGCGCGCCCGCGGCGGCAGGCCCTCGGCGCGCAGGATGATCTCATGGCCCGCAGCCCGGTAGGATTCCGCGCGGCGCGGCGCATCCGCGTCATAGGGGTCCATCGACACGCTCACCGGCACGGGGAAGGCGAGGATCGCCGTCTCGGCCTCGGGCGCATCGGTAACGATGACCCCCAGCGCCGCCTCGCCCGCACGGATCGACGGGATCGCGGCGTTGCGGATCAAGGCGGGCTCGGACGGGTCCGCCTCCGTCCGCACGGGGGCGGTGGTTTCGTCGGACGGGACCGCCGTCGCGGTATCGTTGATCGAGGGCAACCGGCCCACGGTGACGCCGGCGACCTGCCCGCCCGGCAATTGCGCATCCGCGCCCGAGCCGCGACGAACCGCGACATCCGGGCTGCCGCTGGGCAGGGTCTGCACGCGCGGCAGGGTGCCGCCGGTGGTCCCCAGCAGCGGCTCTCCACCCGGGGTCCGCGTGGCGTTGACCGGGGCTTCCGGGGCCTCGCCGATACGGGCGGTGTCGGTCGGCTGGTCCTCGGCATCGCCCTCCGGGGTTGCCGGCGCGGTGTCTTCCGTCGGCTCCGTGGGGGTGATCTCGACGGGCTCCGCGGCCTCCAGCGCGGCCAGTTCGCGGGCCGCCTCCGCTGCAGCCTGCGCCTGAGCGGCCTCCGCTTCCTGCGCTGCCCGTTCGGCCTCCTCCTGTGCGAGGCGCGCCGCCTCGGCCGCTTGACGTTCGGCCTCTTCCGCCGCCAAACGCGCGGCTTCCTGCTCCGCCGCCTCGGCAGCGGCGCGTTCCGCCTCTGCCCGCGCCGCCTCTTCTGCCGCCGCTTGTTCGGCGGCGAGACGCTCGGCCTCGGCTTCTGCCTGCGCGGCCTCGGCCGCCGCCTGTGCTTCCTCAGCCTGACGTTCGGCCTCAAGGCGCGCGGTTTCGGCCTGCTCCGCCTGAAGGCGCGCGGCCTCTTCGGCGGCAAGGCGTTCCGCCTCAGCCTGCGCATCCGCCGCTTCCTGCGCGGCATTCGCCTCGGCGGCGGCTTGGGCTTCGGCCCGAAGACGCGCCTCTTCCTCGGCCTGAAGGCGAGCCATCTCGGCCTCGATCGCAGCCTCGACGGCTTGACGCTCGGCCGCCGCCTGCGCCTCAGGATCGACCGCATCCTCAGGGATCGGAGCGGTTTCGACCGGCTCAGGCGTGGCTTGGCTCACAGCGGGCACGGGGGCCTCCGGCGCCGCGCCTTCCTGCGGCGGCAGGACAACCGACAGCACGGCAAACCCCAGCCCGAAGCTGACCACGCCCACGACGATACCCTTGATGAATCCGCCCATCTTCCCCTCGCTGCCCCGACTGTCCTGATGCACGCTGTCCCGCGTTTGCGCTTTTATACCGCGTGGCGGCGAGGCTTGCACCCCCAAGGACGCCGCATCCCCCCTGTTTCCAAGGCGCCAAATGCCGCCGATGCGGCCCCACGGGCTTGACCCCATGCGCCACGCAGAGGCATGTAGACCCCAGCCCGTGCCGCGCCGCGCGCATGGTCCCCAACGGCCCCGACAGACGGATCCCGCCATGCTGCTCCTGATCGACAATTACGACAGCTTCACCTACAACCTCGTGCATTACTTCGGTGAGCTCGGCGCCGAGGTGGTGGTGAAGCGCAACGATGCCCTCGACGTGCAGGCGGCGCTGGCGATGAACCCCACCGCCATCGTGTTGTCGCCGGGACCCTGCGATCCGGATCAGGCCGGGATCTGCCTGCCGCTCGTCGCCGCCGCGGCCGAGACGAAGACGCCGCTGATGGGGGTCTGCCTCGGCCATCAGACCATCGGTCAGGCCTTCGGCGGGAAGGTCGTCCGCGCGGGCGAGATCGTTCACGGCAAGATGGGGACCATCCTGCATGAAGGCGCCGGCGTCTTCGCGGGCCTGCCCTCGCCGCTGCAGGCGACGCGCTATCATTCGCTGATCGTCGAGCGTGAGAGCCTGCCGGATTGCCTGCAGGTCACCGCCTGGTTGGAGGGGGGCATGATCATGGGCCTGCGCCACAAGGAGCTGCCCATTGAGGGGGTGCAATTCCACCCCGAGAGCATTGCCTCGGAACACGGCCACGCCATGCTGCGCAACTTCCTGACCGAGGCGGGTGTCGCCGGGGTGGTGGCGGCATGAGCGGCCTCAAGCCCCTGATCGCCAAGGCGGTCGATCGCCCGCTGACCCGCGCCGAGGCCGAGGAGGCCTTCTCGATCCTCTTCGCCGGCGACGCGACCCCCGCGCAGATGGGCGGCTTCCTGATGACGCTGCGCACGCGCGGCGAGACGGTCGACGAATATGCCGCCGCCGCCGCTGTGATGCGCGCGCGCTGCGTGCCGGTGAAAGCGCCGACGGGGGCCATCGACATCGTCGGCACCGGCGGCGACGGCAAGGGCACGCTGAACATCTCGACCGCAACGGCCTTCGTCGTGGCCGGCGCGGGGGTGACCGTGGCCAAGCACGGCAACCGCAACCTGTCGTCGAAATCCGGCGCGGCGGATGCCTTGGGCGCCTTGGGCATCAACGTCATGGTCGGCCCGCCCGAGGTGCAGAAAGCGATCAGCGAGACCGGTCTGGGTTTCATGATGGCGCCGATGCACCACCCGGCGATGCGCCATGTCGGGCCCGTCCGGACCGAGCTGGGGACGCGGACGATCTTCAACATCCTCGGCCCGCTGACCAACCCGGCGGGCGTGAAACGGCAGCTGACCGGGACCTTCTCGCCCGCTTTGGTGCGGCCGATGGCCGAGGTGCTGCTCGCGCTCGGGTCCGAGAAAGCCTGGCTGGTGCATGGCGGCGATGGCACGGACGAGCTGTCGATCGCCGAGCCCTCGATGGTCGTGGCGCTGGAACATGGCACGCTGACGGAATTCACCGTGCATCCCGAGGATGCCGGCCTGCCGGTCCATCCCTTCGAGGACCTTCTGGGTGGCGATCCCGTCGAGAACGCGGCCGAGCTTAAGGCGGTTCTGTCGGGTGGCGGACGTGCCGCCTATCGCGACGCGGTGCTGTTGAACGCAGCGGCGGCTCTGGTCGTTGCGGACAAGGCGACGGATCTGAAGGAAGGTGTCGGGATCGCGCGTGAGGCGCTGAATTCCGGGGCTGCGATGGGCAAGGTCAACGCGCTCGCCGCGATGATGCCGGTCGCTTGAGGCCAGTCGGTGGACCGGGAGGCGCTTCGCCCTCCCGGACCCTCCCGAGGATATTTAGAGCACAAAGACAGCGCAGCCGACTGGTACTAATCCAACCTAATCTAGCCTAACTCGCGGTGATCCGAGGACCAAACTGTCACTTTTCGAACATCAGGCTATTTGACTGACGTTCAGCCGATCATCATCCCTTCCTCGCCCAGATCATCGTAGTGCCGCTTGAGGCGGAGCAGCGCGATACGCAGGACGATCTTGCCAGAGCTTGCCGACCAGCCAAGGCGTCTCTCGGCGGTCTCCAGCCCCTCCATGTAGCAGCAGCAGCGCAGCGCCATATCCGCGAGGCCCGGCCCGAGCTCCCGCAACGCGGCGGCGACCCGGTCGCGCGCGGCGGAGGCGCCGGGGATGGGCGCGGCCCTGCCCCCGGCCCCGCGTGACGGGCCGGAGAGAAAACGCTCCCAGTCCTGTGTCACCCGAGGCCCCGCCTGCGCGGCTTCGAAATCCTCGCGCAGGCGCTCGGCGGCGTGGACCAGATCGGGCGTCAGGAACGGCTGGCCATCACGGTCGCGGCGCCGGGCCAGCGCGGTGATCGGGCTTTCGATCGTGACCGGGCGCGTGCGGCGCTGGTCTTCCTCGTCCATGCCGACCGCGGCGCGGCGCACGGGGGGCTCGGCCTCTCCCAGAAGGCGCCGAAGGGTGGCGCGGCCCGCGCCGGTGATCTCGTAGCGCAGGACGCGACCGGATTGCTGACAGGCGATCCATTCCCGCAAGGCGAAGGCCTCGGCCACCGGGCGGTCAAGAACGGCCAGACGGCTGGTGCCGGACGGCCCCTCGCGCAGCACGACGGCGCGGGCCATGTCGGGCGCGACCACCAGCAGCGCGCCCGCCTCGGCCAGACGGGGCAGCAGGCGGCGCGCTTCGGCGTCGAGCGCATCCTCGCCCTGTGGCATCGGGCTGCCCTTGGCATTCGCGGCCTCGGGCGTGGTGTCGGACTGGCGCAGGCGGCCCAGGGCCCCGTCCACCAAGGGATCGTCGCGACGGTTCTCGAACCGGCGGACCTGACGCAGCACGGTCGAGGCATGCACCCCCTCTTCCCGCGCGATGTCCCGCAGCGAGCGCCCGCCCTCGGTATGGGTCAGGTACAAACGCACCGCAGAGGGCACCCAGTCAGGCAGCTGGTCGAGTGGTTTGATATTGGCGGTCATCGGGCCCCCCAAACAGAAAACAGCCCTCGCACGCATCACTGGTGACCTGCTCGTAACACCCCGGCGGGATTAGTTTCCGAAATGTGAACAAGATCAACCTAGAGGTGCATTCCTTACTGGTTCCTTAACCAAGCGATGGGGAAAGGTTGCCAATTTCCCGACAATCTTTGCTGAACGGGGCGCACGGTGCACCGCTGGGCAACGCAACACCCCTTTGGGCCGTGGCATGATGGCCTCCTGCGACGGTTCCAGTACGAGGGAGAGACCCGATGAGCTGCTATTCCACCCACTCCGCGATGACGACCCTGGCCCAGCTGACCACGCTGCGCCGGCCGAAGCTGCTGCTGCGCTCGGCGCGGTTCGGCACGCAGGACTATCGGCGCGAGACCATGCTCAAGCGCGTGCTGCGGCTGCCGGCAACGCCCGCGCCCGGCGTCGCCACCCTGCGCCAACTCATCGCGCTGGAGGCGCGGCACGAGGAGGCGCGCACCCTGCCCCCGCAGGAGGCGGGCCTGCCGTGGCGTGCCGCCCAGCATGTCGAGGTGCTGATCGCCCTCATCGCCGAGGCCCGCCTGCTGGCCGACAGCGTCACCCCGCCGCCGCCCGCTACCGACGTCTGAGGGACCGGTCGCTTTCCGAACGGCCGAAGTCGTCATTCCCTCTTTCCGCTGGCGCCCCGCGGGGTATGGTGCGGCGGAAAGTCAGGATTGGACGGCACAGACATGGCAGACGACGCGCTGGTGATCTTCACGCCTTCGGGCAAGCGCGGGCGGTTTCCGACCGGCACTCCGGTCCTGACCGCCGCACGGCAATTGGGCGTGGACCTCGATTCGGTCTGCGGCGGGCGGGGCATTTGCTCCAAATGCCAGGTGACGCCCGGCGTCGGCGCCTTCCCCAAGCATGGCGTGACCGTGGCCCCCGACGCGTTGTCCGACTGGAACGCCGTCGAGCAGCGCTACAAGGACAAGCGCGGCATGATCGACGGCCGCCGTTTGGGCTGTCAGGCGAAGATCCAGGGCGACGTGGTAATCGACGTGCCGCCCGAAAGCCAACTGCACCGGCAGGTGGTGCGCAAGGCCGCCTCGGCCCGCGCCGTCGCCATGGATCCGGCCACCCGCTTGTTCTATGTCGAGGTGGCCGAGCCCGACATGCACGAGCCCTCGGGCGATCTGGAGCGCCTCGCGCAGGCGCTGGAGGCCCAATGGCAGATCGCCGGGATCGAGGCCGGTCCGGCCGTCCTGCGCAAGCTGCAAACCGTTCTGCGCAAAGGCAATTGGGCGGTGACCGCCGCCGTGTTCCGCGACCATCACGGTGGCACGGCGAAGCTGCTTGATGTCTTCCCCGGGCTGTATGAGGGCGCGCTGGCCGGTCTGGCGATCGACCTCGGCTCGACCACGATCGCCGCGCATCTGTGTGACCTGCGCACTGGCGAAGTGCTGGCCTCGGGCGGGATCATGAACCCGCAGATCCGCTTCGGCGAGGATCTGATGAGCCGCGTCTCCTATGCGATGATGAACCCCGGCGGTGATGTCGAGATGACCAAGGCCGTGCGCCTGTCGATAAACGCGCTGGCACAGACCGTCGCGGCGGAAGCCGGGATCGACCCCTCGGCGATCATGGAAACCGTGGTCGTCTGCAACCCGGTGATGCACCACCTTTTCCTCGGCATCGACCCGGTCGAACTGGGTCAGGCGCCCTTCGCGCTGGCGACCTCGTCCTCGCTGTCGCTGCCCGCGCGGGACGTGGAGCTGACCGCGCTGAACGCCGAGGCGCGGCTCTACACCCTGCCCTGCATCGCGGGCCATGTCGGCGCGGATGCCGCCGCCGTCGCCCTGTCCGAGGCGCCGCAGGAGAAGGACGATCTGACGTTGATCGTCGACGTAGGCACCAATGCCGAGATCCTTCTGGGCAACAAAACCCGCGTGCTGGCCTGTTCCTCGCCCACCGGCCCGGCGTTTGAGGGCGCGCAGATTTCCAGCGGCCAGCGCGCCGCCCCCGGCGCCATCGAACGGATCGAGATCGACCCGGTCACCAAGGAGCCCCGCTTCCGCGTCATCGGTTGCGAGCTGTGGTCGGATGACGAGGGCTTCGCGGCCGCGACGGAGAAGACCGGCGTCACCGGCATCTGTGGCTCGGGCATCATCGAGGCGGTGGCCGAGATGCGCATGGCCGGCATCGTCGACGCCGCCGGTCTGATCGGCAACCCCGAGCAGACGGGCACCGCGCGGTGCGAACCGCATGGCCGCACCTTCAGCTACCTGATCCACGATGGCTCGGCCCAGAACGGTCCGCGCATCACGGTGATGCAGGGCGATATCCGCGCGATCCAGCTGGCGAAATCGGCGCTGTACGCCGGTGCGCGGCTGCTCATGGACGAGATGGGCGTGGACCATGTGAACCACGTCACCTTGGCCGGGGCCTTTGGGGCGCACATCAGCGCCAAGCACGCGATGGTGCTTGGGATGATCCCGGATTGCCCGCTGGAGAACGTGACCAGCGCCGGCAACGCGGCCGGCACCGGGGCGCGGATTGCCCTATGCAACGTGGCTGCCCGCGCCGCGATCGAGGCGCAGGTGAAGCAGATCCACAAGGTCGAGACGGCGATTGAGCCGCGCTTTCAGGAGCATTTCGTCAACGCCTCGGCGCTGCCGCATGCCGTGGACAGCTTCCCGAACCTGTCGACCATCGTCACCCTGCCGCAGGTCAGCCACAACACCGGCGGCGGTGGCGAGGGCGGGCGGCGCCGTCGCCGCTGAGTCGCGAGACAAGAAAACGCCGGCCCCTCGGGACCGGCGTTTTTCATTCCAGCCGTTGCGGGTGGATTATTTGCCCATCTTGCTGAGCTTGGCCTCCAGCGCCGCCAGTTGACGGCGAATCGCGGTCAGATCCTCGTCGCCCCCCTCAGGGGTTTCGGACTCGGCCGACTCACCGGCGGCCATGCCCGGCATGTTCTGCCAGCTGGACATCATGCTCTCCATGAAGGCGGCCTGCTGGCGCTGCATCTCCGCAAAGCCGGGCATCTTCGCCATCTGCGCCATCATCGGATTGATCGCGCTCATCTGCTCGGCCAGTTTCGGACCTTCCTTCAGCATCTCGAAGGACATGGCCAGAAACTGCGGCACGACGCTCTGCGCCTGCTGGGTATAGCTGCGCACGAGGTCGGTCAGAACCTCCAGCGGCAGCACATTCTCGCCCCGGCTTTCGTGGTCGGCGACGATCTGCAACAGGTATTGCCGCGTCAGGTCATCCCCGGTCTTCAGATCGACGATCTGCACCTCGCGGCCGTCGCGGATGAAACCCGCGATATCCTCGAGCGTGACGTAATCGCTGCTTTCAGTGTTGTAGAGGCGGCGAGAGGCATAGCGCTTGATCAAGAGCGGCTTTTCGGTCTCGGACACGGCTGACTCCCCCGGGTTGTCGATATTGCATTGCAGCGAGACTAGACCCGGAATGTGCGCCGCGAAACAAATTTCTTCGCAAGCCAAGGGAAAAGCGATGAAAAAAGGGGCGCCAACTGGATGCGGCACCTGCACAACCCCGGCGTGTCCCCCAAGATCAGGACGCCACGCAAAAGAAAAGGGGGGGCAAAAGAAAAGGGCGAGCCGAAGCTCGCCCTTGGCGGCCACCGTCTGGGAGGAAGCGGGGCCGTCCGATCCAGTCGCAGCCTTACTTGGCGGCGGCGGTCGCTTTCTTGGTCGCAGCGGTCATCTCGTCCTGAGCCTTCTTGGCCGCAGCGGTCATGTCGGCGGTAGCCTTCTGCACGGCAGCGGTCGCGTCAGCCGACATGTCCTTGCCAGCCGCCATCATCAGCTCGACGGTGTCCATCTGGACGCGCTTGGCGATCTCGGCGAAGGCCGACATGTGCTCGGCAGCCATTTCGGCCGAGGTCGAAGCGAAATCGGTGTAGGCTTTCGCGTAGTCGGTGGCCTCTTCCTTGACGGTCGAGACTTCGCCGATCTTGGCGAGGGTGGCTTTGGTCCACTTGTTCGAAACTTCGGCCGATTTCTCGGCGGCTTCCAGAACAACCTTGCTCATCTTCTCGCCCAGGGCAGCCTGGGTCTTGAACGCATCCTGCATCGCTTTGGTGTCGATCGGGAACGCGCCCATCATGTCCTGCATGACTTTGGTGAAATCGGTCTTGGCCATGGTCTCTCTCCTTGCCCGCGACCCGATGATCCGGGTCTTGCGTATGAGGAGAATATGCATGCTGCAGCGCAGAAAATCAAGGGGGCATTGCTGCGCTGCAGCATTTTTGGGCAAGTGCTTGATCAAGCGTTCGGATTTGCGCTCACATAGGTTCCCGGCGCCGGAGCCAACACCGAATCGGGAAGCGGACGGGCCGGAATCAGCTTGCCCGAACGGCTGCGCAGCCATTCCTCCCAGCGCGGCCACCACGAGCCCTGATGGTATTCCGCCTCTGCCTTCCAGGCCTCAGGGTCGCCGTCAATCGGGTGATCCGAGGTGTAATGGCCGTATTTCTTCTTCGACGGCGGGTTGACGATGCCGGCGATATGGCCGCTCTCGGACAGGATGAAGGTCTTGTTGGTCGATCCCATCTTCGACACGCCCCGGAAGCTGGAGCGCCACGCGGCAATGTGGTCCGTCTCGCAGGCCACGGCGCAAAGCGGCACCTTCACCCCCTCCAGAGTCACCTTCTCGCCCAGCAGGTCGTAGCCGGTGGAGGCGAATTCGTCCCGTTGGCAGAGGCCGCGCAGATACTCCACCACCATGCGCCCCGGCAAGTTGGTGCCATCGCCGTTCCAGAACAAGAGGTCGAAAGCCGGCGGGGCCTCGCCCATCATGTAGCTGCGGATCGCGGGCGCGTAGATCAGGTCGTTCGAGCGCAGGTAGCTGAACGTCTTGGTCATGTAATACGAGTGCAGATAGCCCTTCTCATCGGCCTCGGCCTCGATCCCGTCGACGAAATCATCCTCGAGGAAGACCCCCACCTCGCCCTGATCCGAGAAATCGGTGAGCGTGGTGAAGAAGGTCGCGGACTTGATCGACTTGTCCTTGCGCTTGTCCATCAGGGACAGGGTCAGGCCCAGCGTCGTGCCGGCGATGCAATAGCCGATGACGTTGATCGCCTTGACGCCGCAAAGCTCCTTCACCTTGGCGACGGCTTCCAGATAGCCTTCCTGCACATAGGTATCCATGCCGACATCGGCATAGGCGGCATTCGGGTTGACCCAGCTCACGACATAAAGCGTGTAGCCCTGCTCGACGATCCACTTGATCAGGCTGTTCTGCGGCTTCAGGTCGAGGATGTAGAACTTGTTGATCCAGGGCGGGAAGATCAGCAGCGGCGTCTCGCGCACCTGCTCGGTCTGCGGCTTGTACTGGATCAGCTCGAACATGCGGTTGCGGAACACCACCGCCCCTTCCGAGGTGCCGATATTGCCGCCGACCTTGAAGGCATCACGATCGGCCAGCGTCACCAGCAAGTCGCCGCTGTTGGCCTCGATATCCCGCACGAGGTTCTCCAAGCCTTTGACGAGGCTCGCCCCCTCGGTCTCGACCGCGCGCATCAAGGCGTCCGGGTTGGTGCCGAGGAAGTTCGTCGGCGCCATCATATCGATGATCTGCCGCCCGAAATATTCCAGCCGCCGCTTTTCGCGCGCGTCCAGCGTGTCCAGCTCGTCGATGGCCTTCTCGATGGCTTCGGACGACATCAGATACTGCTGCTTGATGTAGTTGAAATAGGGATGCGTCTTCCACAACGGGTTGGTGAAGCGCTTGTCGTCGGGGGTGTGATCCTCGGGCGCGGCGAGCTGACCCGTGCGCAGGGCCTCCTGCGCTTCGGCGAAGTGCTTCAGCGTCTTGCCCCAATAGGCCACCTGCTGCTCGATCACCTTGGAGGGATTGGTGACCATCTCGTTCCAATAGGACGAAGCGGCGCGCAGGTAGATCGACGGATCCGGAGCCTGCAGATCGGTCCGCTGCACCTGCTTCTTCGCAAACGCAGCAATCAGCCGTTGAGTCAGGGCCTCGATCTTCGCCAGATTGGCGTTCATGACGTCCAATTGCTCTGAATTTTCGTATTCAGAAGTTGCCATCTTAACCTTCCCCCCCTACACTCCTGCGCTGCAGCATAGTCCGGCGCCCTCCTGTCAGGATAGTCCGGAATCCCCCTGCGCGAGCAGCGAATTCACGGAGTTCCTCATGCGACAGATGGTCACCTACGACCTCATGGAAACGGTGCGCAACACCAACGAATGGCTCGGCGCCTCGGCCCGAGCGATGGCGTCGTACCCCATGTTCGGCATGGCGCCGAACCCGATGTTCGATTTCATGGCCGCCTGGGGCCGCGTGACCGAGCGCAGCTTCGGCCGCATGGTCACCAAGCCCGCCTGGGGCATCCGCACCGTCGTCGGCGAAGACGGCCGCGACCATCTGGTGGAAACCGTGGTCGATGTGCCCGGCGCCTTTGGCGACCTGATCCGCTTCAAGGTGCATGGCCGGCCGGAAAAGCCGCGCCGCATCCTGCTCTGCGCGCCGATGTCGGGCCATTACGCGACGCTTCTGCGCTCGACCGTGGCCTCGCTTCTGCCGGATGCGGAAGTCTGGATCACCGATTGGCATAACGCGCGTGATATCCCCGTGTCGGAAGGCAAGTTCGATATCGAGGATTATACAAGCTATCTCGTCGATTTCATGAAGTTTCTTGGCCCCGACACCCATGTGGTGGCGGTTTGTCAGCCGGCGCCGCTCGCGCTGGCCGCGACGGCCGTGCTGGCCAAGCAGGAACCCGACGCGCAGCCCCTCACCCTGACCCTGATCGGCGGTCCGATCGACCCCGATGCCGCCGCGACCGAGGTGACCGACTTTGGCCGCCGCGTGACCATGGGCCAGCTGGAGCAATTCGCGATCCAGCGCGTGGGCTTCAAGTATTCGGGCGTCGGCCGTCAGGTCTATCCGGGCCTGTTGCAGCTGGCGGGTTTCATCTCGATGAACCTCGACCGTCACGCACAGGCCTTCGGCGACAAGATCGCCGCCGAGGCCCGTGGCGAGGGCAGCGAGCGGGATCAGCACAACCGTTTCTACGACGAATACCTCGCCGTCATGGACATGACCGCGGAGTTCTACCTCTCGACCGTCGAGCGGATCTTCAAGGACCGCGAGATCGCCCGGAACGAGTTCTGGATCGAGGATCAGAAGGTCGACATCGGCGCGATTACCGACGTCGCCGTGATGATCGTCGAGGGCGCGAAGGACGATATCTCGGCCCCCGGTCAGTGCCTTGCGGCGCTGGATCTGATGACCGGCGTGCCGGATGAGATGAAGGCCTCGCATCTGGAACCCGGCGCGGGCCATTACGGCATCTTCGCGGGCTCCAGCTGGCGCAACAACATCCGCCCGCTGGTCTTCGATTTCATGGACAAGCACCGCTCGCGCAAGGCTGAAGGCAAAGCTGCCAAGGGTGCCGTGCGTCTGGCCGCGTCGAACGACTGAGCCAGCCATCGGTGAAAGAAAATCGGGCCTCGCCATCGGCGGGGCCTTTTTCATGGCCGGGCCGTCAGCCAAAGCCCGCGCCCGCCTCGCCGGGGGTCATGCGGATCAGGCGCGAATCGGCCACCGCCGCCGTGCGATGCTGCGCCGCGCGCTGGTAATCGGCGTCGCGGATCATGTCGATGAAGGCCTGCCCGGTCGGATAGACGGCGACGAAGGCCAGATCCCAAGCCTCGTCCATCGGGCCGATGAGCATCAGCTCGGGCTTGCCGCTCCAGAGGATCGTGCCCCCGAGGCGCCGGAAGATCGGCCCGCTTTCCCGGCCATAGGCGGCATAGGCCTCCGCGCCCGAGGCCTTCCGCCCGTCATCGTAGGCGGCCTCCGCACGTAGCCGGACGAGGTTCAGCATATGGACCGGTCGGTCGCGCGGCAGGTCCTTGAACAGCCCGAAACGGGCGCGGTCGGGGTTTATCTGTGGCTCTCCCATGGGGAAGGCTAACGCCCCCTGCCGCGCTGGCGCAACCCGTCGAGTGCTTGCGGCGCATCCCTCAGTCGTTGAGGTCCTTCAGAAGCCTGCCGTGCTTGCGCAGCTCCGCCACCACCTGCCCGAAGGTCGTGAGGCCGCGCGCTTTCAGCATCGGCACCAGACGCAAGAAGGCATCCGCCGTTGCCACCGTGTCGCCGATGGCGGTGTGCCGCGCTTCCTCGGGGATGGTGATGCCCAGCCGGGCGGTCAGCGCATCCAACGAATGCGGCTCCAGCTGGCCATAGACCACCGCCGAGAGCAGCACCGTATCCAGCACCGGATGGTCGAAGGCCTTGCCGATCGCGCCTTCCTGCCGGCGCAGGAACTCCATGTCGAAGGGCGCGTTATGCGCGACCAGCACCGCCCCTTCGGCGAATTTGTGGAACTGGCGCCCGGCCTCGATGACATCGGGCGCGCCGACGACCATGCTGTCGGTGATCCCGTGCACATCGGTCGAGCGCGGCGGGATCGGGCGGCCCGGGTCCACGAGCGTGTCGAAGACCTCGGTCTCGACCCGCCGGCCATTGACCAGCCGCACCGCCGCGATCTGCACGATGGCATCTTGCGAGGGCTCCAGCCCCGTCGTCTCGGTATCGAAGACGACGAAGGTCAGGTCTTCCAGCTTTGTGTCCTCGACCTTGGTGCCCTTGGCCTTGCCCAGCAGATCGAAGTCATAGACCACCTTGCGGGTGATCGGCTGGATCCGGCGCGAGGCCCGGCGGGCCTGACGGATCGGCATCACCACCGCCTGCCGCGCGACCGAGGTCTCGGGCCAGGCCTCGGTGCCATGGGTCTGCAACACCGCGCGCGCCGTCAGCTCGCCGGTATCGCGGCCCAGCACCTCGGGCAGCCAGCCGTCCAGACGCCCGACCGACAGCGGCTCCCCCTGCCAGCACAGGCGCATCACCGCGCCGGGGCCGTCCTCTTCCTCGATCTCGATACGGAAGTCGCGGGCCAGCCCGTCCCTCGCGATATGCCCCGCGAGCCAGGTCCAGAAGCCGACGATCTCGAACCCGTCGAGCTGCACGATCAGGTCGAGGCTTTCGGTTTCCAGCCCCAGCCCCTCGGCCTGAAAACGGCCCTTCAAACCGTCCAGCAAATCGCCCGAACGGGTGCTCACCAAGGGCCGCCAGTCGGTCTGCATCGCGTCATGCCGCGCGCCCAATTCGGTGATCGCCTGCGTCAGCGCCTCGACCTCGTCGCGCATCGCGGCGCTGAGGTCCGGGCGGTCGCTCTCGCCCTCCAGCTCGGCCATGACGCCGATGACTGTTTGCAGGTTGGCAGCGGGTCGACGGACCCGGTCAAAGACCTCGGACAACAGCGCGTCACGGCTGGTATGGGCGGCGATGTCGGCGGTGACGTCGCGCAGGGTCAGCACATAGCCCGGCTCCACACCCGGCTCGCGCCGCCGCAGCACCCGCATCCGGCCGGACAGCATCTGCCCGCCGCTCACCGTGGCGCAGAGCAGGTCCGAGGCCGCATCCGGATCGCCAGCCTCGTGCAGGCGGGCATAGGCGTGGCTGATCGGGCCTTCGCGCAGATAATCCAGCAGGTTTCGGTCCAGCCCCGGCGCGGTCCCGCCGCCAAGGATCTCGACCGCCTGCCCGTTGTAGAACGCCAGCTGGTGTTCGGCCGAGCACAAGAGCACCGCCACCGGCACATCGGCCAGCAGGGTTTCCAGCCGCGATTTCTCGGCCGCGAGGCGCGTCGTCTCGCGCGCGACGGCCTCGTCCAAAGCCGAGCGTGTCTCGGTCAGGGCTCGGCCCATGGCGTCGGCGGCAGGCGCCAGATCGCCCAGCAGACGGGCGCGGCCCAGATCCTCGGACAGGTCGCGGGTGATCCCGGCGTGCGCCCGCGCCCGAAAGGCCGCGGCCAGCCGGTCCAGCGGTTGCGCCAACTGCTGATCCAGCACGAACCACAGCCAGACCACCAACCCGAGGATCACGAAGCCCGCGACCAGTGCGCCATTCAAGACCGAGGGCGCGACCGGCTCCGTCCGGCCGGCCACCCACAACCCGCCGGCAATGGCGACGACACAGGCCAGCGCCAACGCGCCAAAGAGGGTCAGCAGGCGACGACGCAGGCCCGTGCGTTCAGGCATGGCGCGCCTCGCCGGGCGCGCTGCTGTCGCTGTCGACGGAGGGGTCCGCCGGGGCCTCGCCCGCGAGAATACGCCGAACCTCGGCGCGCAGGGCCTTCAGCTCAAAGGGTTTGGAGATGAAGCCATCCGCGCCCATCGCCAGCCCCTTGCGCCGCTCCATGGCCGAGCCGCGCGCGGTCATCATCAGGATCTTCACCCCGTTCAGACCCGAGTCCATTCGGACATTCTGGCAGATCTCGTAGCCCGAGACCTCGGGCAGCATCACGTCCAGCAGCACGAGGTCCGGCTTCGTCTCGCGGATCAGATCGACCGCGCCGGCGCCGGTGGCGATGCGCTGCTGTTGATAGCCTTCGCGCGTCATCAGATAGTCGAGCGCGATGGCGATGTTGTCCTCGTCCTCGACGACGAGGATGCGCTTAGGCGCCGCTTGCTCGGTCATCGCTTCCCTCCTCTCCCGCGCGGCAGGCGGCGACCATCACCGGGTCGTCCGCGGCCAGTGCGTGCCACTCGGCGCCCGTCAGGCTGCCGTCGGCATTCATCGTCACGCCGTCCAGAACATCGGCGCGCGTGTGTTCGTTGCAATCATAGACCACGCTCACCGCCCGGATCGGCTGCCAGCGGGCGATGAAGACGACCTGCGTCATCACCTGCCCCGGCTGCTCAGGGTGCGTGCGGGTGTTCGACAGGTCGATGGCCAGCACGCGGGTTGCCTGAGGCCAGAGGTAGGTCCAGGGCCGGTAGATCACCGGGTCCCCGGATTCCGAGACCATCTCCAGCTGCGGCAGGCCCGCGACGGTCCGCTCGGCCCAGGTGTATTCGGCCCAGACGGTATAGCCGACCATGCCCAAGGCGACGGTGGCCGGGTAGATCCAGCGCCCGAACCGTCCCTTCAGGATCAGGCGGTTGATCAGCAGCACAACGCCCAGAAGGCCCAGCCCGGTGGCCAGCGATCCGATGAAGTCGATCAGCATAGGGGGGCCCTTCTCATCCCAGCGCTCCGGTTCTCTGGCCCAGCGCCGATTGCATGGTGCGCACGACGACGAAGGCGTCGCGCAGGTGGCTGCGCTCGAAATCGGACAGGTCCGAGGGCGCGAGGAAATTGTCGGGCTTGCGGCCGGCCTTCACCAGCGCCGCCTGGCTTTCCAGCCGCAGCGAGGCGATCAGGTCATAGGCCTCGATCAGGTCGCGCGCGCCCGAGACGGAGACGACGCCCGCATCCTCGGCGGCCTCGATCCGGGCGCGGGTGTTCACCTCGGTCAGCTCGCCGCGCAGGGCATAGACCCGGCCGATATCGGTGACCGGGACGACGCCGTTGGCCTTCATGTCGATATGGTTCTTGTGCTCACCCGATCGGATGGTGGCGAAGCCGCGCAACAGGCCCAAGGGCGGGTGGTGCTTAAGCGAATTCGAGATCATGTGGGCCACGAAGATCGAGTTTTTCGAGGCCGCCGCCAAAGTCTCTTCCTGCAATTCGCGGAACAGCGCCGTGGTGCCGCCGATGGGTCGCAGATCGAACATGACCGAGGCCAGCATCTGCGCCTCGGGGCTGGGGGTATCGATCCAGCCGCGGAAATACTGGCGCCAGACGGCCTTGGGCTGGCACCAACGCTCGGCCGTCGCCATCATGTCGCCGGGGCAATAGACGTAGCCCGCCGTGTTCAGCCCGTCCGAGACGAACTTGGCCAAGGCCTTGAAATACGGGCGGTCCCCCTCGGTCACGCTGTCGTCGAGGATCAGGCAATTGTCCTGATCCGACACGCCCGTCTGTTCCTGCCGGCCCTGGCTGCCGCAGGCGAGCCACAGATACGGCACCGGCGCCGGGCCAAGTTGCGCCTCGGCCAGTTTCAGCAGACGGCGGGTGACGGTGTCGGCGATGTCGGTGATCAGCCGCGTCACCACCTCATGCGCGTTATGCGCCGCGACCAGCTGTTGCAGCAGGCGCGGAATGCGGGCGGTGACCTCGGCCATTTCCTCTGCCGTCTCGCAGGCAACCACGTCACGCACCAACTGCGCCGAGCTTACGGCCTGAAAACGGGTGAGGTCGGTCTGCGTGACCATGCCCTTCAGCTTGCCGTCCTGCACCACCGGCAGATGGCCGATCGAGCGTTCCAGCATCATGTGCAGGATGTCCGAGCCCAGCGCATCGGGGCTCAGCGTCAGGGGATCGACCGTCATCACCTGTCCCAGCGCGGTGGAGCCGGGCAGCTCGGCGGCCAGCACCTTCTCGGTCAGGTCGCGGGTGGTGACGAGGCCCAGCAGCGTGTCCTCCCGCGTCACGGCGACGGAGCTGACATGCTTCTCGCGCATCAACTGCGCGGCCTCGGTCACGCTGGCCTCGGGCGGCAGGCTGACCGGGCTGCGGGCCATCAGATCGGTGACCTTGAGCGTCGTCAGATCCGACGAGCGCACCTCGGCCGAGCGACCGCGCTGGAAGAAACGCTCGAAGGCCGGGACGCCGGCGATGAGCTGGCGCCAGTCGCCCTCGGGCAGGACCAGAACCACGCTGGGCTCGACGGCGATGGCATTGGTGACGGCGAGGCCGTCGCGCATCAGGCCACGCTCGCCGAAGGTGTTCCGCGGCCCGAGGATCGAGACCAGCACCCCGTTGCGGTCGGTCACTTCGACCGCGCCGCGCTTGATCAGGTACAGGCCCTTGAGGGGCTCCCCGACCTCGTAGATCCGGTCTCCGGCGAGGTATTCCCTGCGGCCGAAGGAGGCGGCGACACGCGCCATCTCGTTCCGCGGCAGGCTGTCATAGGGATGCACGGATTCGAGGAAGGCGAGGATCGTGTCGATCTGCGTATCCATCTTCTCCACCCTGCGTCCGTGAGGTCGGAGGGGCGCGATGTCGGCGCCCCTCCGGAAGTCAGGTCAGTGCGACTGGGCCGCACCGGCGCCACGCGGGACGCGGATCGATTCCACCAGATCCTGGATCTCGGCCGGGGCCGGCTTCGTCATGGCCAGAACGATGTAGGCAACGATGAAGTTCAGGATGGCAGCGACCACGCCGAACGAGGCCGGCTGGATACCGAACAGCCAGTTGTCGGCGGTGTTCGGCAGCATGTTGGTGCCGGGGATGAAGAACCAGCCGACATAGGTGAAGATGTAGACCATCTCGACCAAGAGACCGACCAGCATGCCCGCGACCGCACCGGCCGAGTTCATGGTCTTCGAGAAGATGCCCATCATGATGGTCGGGAACAGCGAGGCTGCGGCCAGACCGAAGGCAATGGCGACCACCTGAGCGGCGAAGCCCGGGGGGTTCAGACCCAGCAGCGTCGCGATCAGGATGGCGATGGCCATCGAGACGCGGGCGGCCAGCATCTCGCCTTTTTCCGAGATACCGGGGTTGATCACCGACTTGATCAGGTCGTGCGACACGGCCGACGAGATCGCCAGCAGCAGACCGGCAGCGGTCGAGAGGGCAGCGGCCAGACCACCGGCAGCGATCAGGGCGATGACCCAGCCCGGCAGGCCGGCGATTTCCGGGTTCGCAAGCACGAGGATGTCACGGTTGAACGTGGTCATCTCGTTACCGGCCCAGCCATTCTCCGCCGCGATCGCCGGGGCGTTCGCTTCGTTGTAGTACTGGATCATGCCGTCGCCGTTCTTGTCTTCGAACGCCAGCAGGCCGGTGTTTTCCCAGTTGCTCATCCACTGCGGCTGATCGGCATAGGACAGCGAGGTCTCGCCGTCGATGCCGTTCGGGTAGATCGTGTTGATGATGTTCAGGCGGGCCATGGCACCGACGGCCGGGGCCACGGTGTACAGCAGCGCGATGAACACCAGCGCCCAACCAGCCGAGGCGCGGGCATCCGACACTTTCGGCACGGTGAAGAAGCGGATGATCACGTGCGGCAGACCGGCGGTACCGATCATCAGCGCGAGGGTGAACAGCACCATGTCGAGCGTGTTGGAATGGTGCTCGGTATAGGTGCGGAAGCCCAGATCCGACAGCAGCCCGTCAAGGTGCGCCAGCAGCGGCTGACCCGAGGCATCGGCGCTGAACAGGCCGATTTGCGGCAGGAAGCTGCCGGTCAGCTGCAGCGAGATAAAGATCGCCGGGATGGTATAGGCGACGATCAGCACGCAGTACTGGGCGACCTGGGTGTAGGTGATGCCCTTCATGCCGCCGAGAACGGCGTAGCAGAACACCACGGCCGAAGCGATCCACAGGCCGGTCGAGCTCGACACTTCGAGGAAGCGCGAGAAGGCCACGCCGGCGCCGGCCATCTGCCCGATCACGTAGGTGATCGAGATCACCAGCAGCGCGATGACGGCCACGATACGGGCGGTCTGGCTGTAGAAGCGGTCGCCGATGAAGTCCGGCACGGTGAAGCGGCCGAACTTGCGCAGGTACGGCGCCAGCAGCAGCGCCAGCAGCACGTAGCCGCCGGTCCAGCCCATCAGGTAGGTCGAGTTGTCATAGCCGACGAAGGCGATGATACCGGCCATCGAGATGAAGGACGCAGCCGACATCCAGTCAGCGGCGGTGGCCATGCCGTTCAGAACGGGGTGCACGCCGCGGTTGGCGGCGTAGAATTCCGACGTGGAGCCCGCCCGGGCCCAGATCGCGATCCCGATGTAGAGGGCGAAGGACGCGCCCACGACGATCAGGTTGAGGGTGAATTGATCCATCTGTCCCGTGCTCCCGTTATTCGTTCACGCCGAATTCGCGGTCGATGGCATTCATCCGCGCGGCATAGAAGAAGATCAGAACGATGAAGGTCAGGATCGAGCCTTGCTGGGCGAACCAGAAGCCGAGATCCGTACCGCCGATGGCGATGCCCGAAAGCAGCGGGCGCAGCAGAATTCCGAAGCCGAAGGAGACGATCCCCCAGACCACCAAGCAAATGGTGATCAGCCGGATATTCGCCGCCCAATAGGCCGTAGCCGATTTGTCAGACATTTTTTGTCCTCCCGGTTTATCCTCCTGCGGGCACCCCGACACGGGATACCCGCCTGTCATGGCCGTCGGGGCCCGCCCTGCGGCAGGCCCCGACGGGTCAGGCTGTCACCTCGTCGACGATCCGGCCGAGGTCCGCGGCGATGCTGTCGATGGCTCCCATACCATCGACTTTCCGCAGGACTCCGCGCTGGCCGTAATAGGCGATCAGCGGCGCCGTCGACGCGTGGTAGGCCGTCAGCCTGGCCCCCACCGTCTCGGCATTGTCGTCGGCGCGGCGCTTGAACGCCTTGCCGCCACATTTGTCGCAGCAGCCATCCACGGCGGGCTGCTTGAAGCTGTCGTGATAGCCCTCGCCGCAATCGGCGCAGGTGTAGCGACCCGAAACCCGGGTCACCATCGCCGCGTCATCGACCTCCATCGAGACGGCGGCCGAGATCTTCAGCCCTTGTTCGGCCAGCAGCGCATCCAGCGCCTCGGCCTGCCCCGGCGTGCGCGGGAAGCCATCGAGGATCACGCCCTTGGCGGTGTCCGGCTCGGCCATGCGGTCCTTGAGGATCGCGAGTACGATCTCGTCGGAGACAAGGCCACCGGCCTCCATCACCGATTTCGCGGCGCGGCCGGCATCCGTCCCGGCGGCAACCGCCGCGCGCAGCAGGTCGCCCGTGGACAATTGCACCAGCCCGTAACGCTCCTCAAGCATGCGGGCTTGAGTGCCTTTGCCCGCGCCCGGCGGGCCCAGCAGGATCAGGACGGCAGCTTTGGTCATCGTCTCGGGGGTCATGGTTTCCGACATGCCGCTCACCCCTTGTTCTGACGGTTTTCGATCAATTCCTCGACGACCGAGGGATCGGCCAGCGTCGAGATGTCGCCCAGCGCGCCGTAATCGTTCTCGGCGATCTTGCGCAGGATGCGGCGCATGATCTTGCCCGAGCGCGTCTTCGGCAGGCCCGGCGCCCATTGGATCAGGTCCGGCGAAGCGATCGGCCCGATCTCGGTGCGGACCCATTTCACCAGATCCTTGCGCAGATCCTCGCTGGGTTCCACGTCGTTCATCAGGGTGACATAGGCGTAGATGCCCTGCCCCTTGACCGGGTGCGGATAGCCCACGACGGCAGCCTCGGCGACCTGAGCATGGGCGACGAGGGCGCTTTCGACCTCGGCCGTGCCCATCCGGTGGCCCGAGACGTTGATCACGTCATCCACGCGGCCGGTGATCCAGTAATAGCCGTCCTCATCGCGCTGACAGCCGTCGCCGGTGAAGTAATAGCCTTTGTACTGGCTGAAATAGGTGTCCTGGAACCGCTCGTGATCGCCCCAGACCGTGCGCATCTGGCCCGGCCAGCTGTCGGCGATGCAGAGGACGCCCGAGGCCTTGGTCTCGGACTGGATCTCGGCGGTGGTGGCGTCGAGGATCTCGGGCTTCACGCCGAAGAAGGGCTTCGTGGCCGAGCCCGGCTTCGTCGGGATCGCGCCCGGCAGCGGGGTCAGCATGTGGCCGCCGGTCTCGGTCTGCCAGAAGGTGTCGACGATGGGACAATTCCCCTTGCCGACATGGGTGTTGTACCAGTTCCAGGCTTCCGGGTTGATCGGCTCGCCGACCGAGCCCAGCAGCTTCAGCGAGGACAGGTCGTATTTCTCGACCCATTCCGGCCCCTGCCCCATCAGCGCGCGGATCGCCGTCGGCGCGGTGTAGAACTGGTTGACCTTGTGCTTCTCGCAGACGGCCCAGAAGCGGCCCGCATCCGGATAGGTCGGCACGCCCTCGAACATCAGCGTGGTCGCACCATTCGCGAGCGGCCCGTAGATGATGTAGCTGTGGCCGGTGACCCAACCCACATCCGCCGTGCACCAGAAGATGTCGCCCTCGTGGTAGTCGAAGGTCAGCTGCTGGGTCATCGCCGCGTAGACGAGATACCCGCCCGAGCTGTGCACGACGCCCTTCGGCTTGCCGGTCGAACCCGAGGTATAGAGGATGAACAGCGGGTCCTCGGCGTTCATCGGGCGCGGCGGGCAATCGGGGGCGGCCAGCGCCATCATCGCCTTCACGTCGACGTCGCGGCCCTCGATCCAGGTGGTCTGGTCGCCGGTATGCTTGACGACGAGGCAGCGCACCTTGTCCGAGCAATGCAGCAGCGCCGCGTCGGTATTGGCCTTCAGCGCCGTGCGACGACCACCGCGCGGGGCGGTGTCGGCGGTGATCACCAGCTTGGCGCCGCAATCGTTGATGCGGTTGGCCAGCGCGTCGGGCGAGAAGCCGGCGAAGACGATGGAATGGATGGCGCCGATGCGGGCGCAGGCCAGCATGGCATAGGCGGCCTCGGGGATCATCGGCAGATAGATCACCACCCGGTCGCCGCGCATCACGCCCTGCGAAAGCAGAACGTTGGCCATGCGGTTCACCTTCTCGGAGAGCTCCTTGTAGGTGATGTGCTGGGCGGGAGCCTCGGGGTCATCGGGCTCGAAGATGATCGCGGTCTGGTCGCCGCGGGTCGCGAGATGGCGGTCGACGCAATTGGCGGCGACGTTCAGGACGCCGTCCTCGTACCATTTGATATCGACCTTGCCGAATTCGAAGCTGGTGTTCTTGACCTTGGTATAGGGCTTGATCCAGTCGAGGCGCTTGCCGTGTTCGCCCCAGAACCCCTCGGGGTCGTTGATCGAAGCGGCATACATCTCTTCGTACTTCGCCGCGTCGACATGGGCCTTGGCAATAAAATCCGCCGTGGCGGCATAAGCCCCCGATTGCGCCAAATCAGACATGAGCGCTCCTCCAGCCTGTGGGCCGGCCCGGCAGCGCCCCTCGCGCAAACCCGACCTGAACCTCCTCCATCCGAGGTCAGGATAGCGCATCGGTCAATTTATGGGTAACTCTTTTTTACATAACAAGATTTTTGTAAATTTCTTCACCGCCATTAACGGCAATCTGTAAATTTTGACAACTGCCTTCACATTTCCGCCATGTTTTCCAACCCCCTGCAGCCCAGGCGCAAGTCAACGCCGTGACGCAACGTCCGCGGGTGTAGGGGCCGCGATGACACGGCAAGTCTCGCCTCGTTGAATTGTCGAAAAGTCGGGGATTCGCTGTGAGCGCTCGCGGAAACAGAGCCAACCTTGGTGATTCGCGCCTGACGCGACTCAGCCCAACACAAGACAAGACCGGCCCCGAGGGGCCGGCCTGCCGCCGTATCCGACATCGCCTCAGAGCGGGTTGTCGCCCCGAATGGTGATCACCACCCGGCCCCGCGTGGCACTCGGCCATGTCAGTCGGATCTGGTTGTTGTTGCTGCCCTGCTGGATGTTCACATAGGGCATCGCGGTGCGAACGGTGTTGCCGCCGTCATTGGCCTGCCCCTCCATCACCAGCGCGCTGACGGTGCGGGCCCAGCCGTTATACGGCAGCCGCCCCCCGGTCGAGATCGTCCAGTTATGCGCGGCGCTGGACTGATTGTGCCGGATCGTCATCGGGCTCTCGGTCTGGGTCGAGATGCCGTTGTAGGTGTTGTTGGCCCAGATCACGTTGCGGAACCGCGAGTAGTCGAGGTCGGCATGCGTGGTATCCACCCCCTCGGGCCGGTTCGGCGTGGCGTTCACGGTACGGAAGACATTGCCCGTGACGATCTGCCCGGACAGGAAATGCCCGGTGCCATAAGGCTTCACCACGATGAACTTGAAGCCCGACAGGGTGTTCGACACCAGCATGACGTTGTTGGTGATCGACAGCCCGCCGAACGAGTATTCGCCGCCCCAGTTCGGGGTCGCATCATGCTCGTTGGTATGCTCGAAGAAGGTGTTGTCGACATAGTTCCCGGTGATCGAGGTGACGGTGTTCGGGTAGGTCAGCACGATGCCCGACTGGCGAACGGCGTTCTGTTCGTTGTCCCCGTGATAGAAGTGGTTGCCTTCGATCAGGTGATAGGTTCCGGCCATTACCGCGAACTTGCCGAACCGCTGCACCAGGTTCGAGCGCAGCTTCACGTCATTGGCGTTGACGTTGATCGCCACCGACACCCGGTCCTGCGAGCGGACCGGCGCTTCCGATGACAGGAAGATGCAATTGTCGACCAGCATCCCCTGACAGCCCCGCCCGATCGAAGTGATCGCCTTGTCCTTGGGCCGGTTGAACGTGCAATGCCGGACCGAGAAGATCGGCCCGTCCTTCGACAGGTTCAGCGCCGAGGCAATGTTCTTGCACTGGAATTCGACATTGTTGATCTCGAACCGCTCGAGCGTGCCGAAGCCGGACATGTCCAGGACGTACTGGAACTTCTCGAAGCTGTAGTTCTGCGTGCCCTGCGCGCCGTACAGCGGCTGGCTCAGCGTCAGCGTGCCGTTCGAAATGTTGCGCGCCTTGACATAGACCTCCCGCCCGACGCCGCTGCCCGACACCCGCGCGCCCACCGGCACGTTCGCGATGTTTGACACATTGGTCAGCACGCCCGACTGACTGGTCGAATAGGTCGCCTGCGAGTTGACGGTATAGCTGTCCCAGGGCGAACCCTCGTTCACCTCGATCAGGCCGTTCCTCAACACCCGCCGGATGGCGTAGGAATCGAGGCCCGTCGTCTCGGCCAGATCGATCGGCGCATCCAGTACGATGCGGCGGCCGCGCAGATCGAACGTGTCGTGGTCGGTGTACCAGAACAGCGCCTGCAGGCCCTTGCGCAGACCCAGCCCCTCGGAGCCGAAGGCCGCGGCATAGGTCGGAAAGTCGAAGTTCTTGGCGCATTGCAGCCGCGCATCCGAGGGCATCACCAGCGTGCCTTGGAACCGGACCGGGCATTCCAGCGTCAGCGTCGAGCCGATGTAATAGGCCCCCTCGGACACCAGCAGGGTCCGACCCGAGGCAACGGCCTCGGCCGCCGCAGCGGTGAAGGCGTTGTAATCGTTGGCCGAACCGTTGCCGACGGCGCCGTAGTCGCGCACATCGACCCAATCCATCATATCGCGCAGCCAGAAGCTGGTGACATCTTCGACCTGAATGTCGTCGATGCGCACTACACCGCCATTGGCCCCCGTCAGGTCCAGCCCGACATGCCCGTGATGCACGCCATGCCAGTTCATGTCGACGCCGGTGCGGTTGGCGGTGGCGATGATGGCGCTGACCTCGACGATCTCGCCATAGGTGGTCAGCGTGGTGGACGGCCCGTTGACCACCACGCCCCCCACCGCCGCATCGCCCGAGGTCGCCGCGAAGCCCGCGATCCGCACCGAGGGCAGCGAGCCCGACATGGCCTTCACCTGCGCCGTGACGCGCAGATACAGGCCATTGATCACCGGCGTGTTGCCCTTCCAGCGCAGCTTTTGCGTGCTGGCGGTCTTCAGCAGCTCCAGACAGCCCTCGAAATCTGGGTCGGACGGGACATAGGCCGCGTTGGCCGCGCCGTCGTAATCGGGCGATCCCGGCGTGCCGTCGCCGCTGGACCACGCGGTCAACCCGTCGGCAAAGGGCGGCGGCATCAGGATCAGCCCTTCGGTCACAGCCTTGTTCATATCAGACCCCTGTCTTGCAAAACCTCGATCCGCGCACCGCCCATGGGGACGGCCACTCGCCCCGAGGAAGTACCAACAGGGCCTTAAGGCGCCCTGAGGCGGGCGCGCGTTGCGCGGCCCGGCAAGAAGGGTCAGACGCCGGTGCCTGTCTCGGGCAGGACACGAACGCCGGCGATGCGCAGGTCCGCACCGGCACCGATCATCTCGTATTCCAGAACGAAGCTGCGCCCGTCTTGGTCGAGGATCAGCACGCGCTGGATCTCACGCCCGGCGCGTTCGCCGCGGTCAAGGAAGCGCAGCTCGGCCGGGTCGAGGATCATCGGATAGCCGCCCGCAACCATGCGGCCAAAATTCTCGGGCGAACCGAATATGCGTTGCAGGTTGTCCGAGGCATAGGTGAAGGCCTCTTCGAAATCCGCACTGCGAAAGGCGTCGATCTGGGCCGAGATGATGTCAGGCGCGGTCTGGCTTTGCGCACTGCCGGCAGCAAGAGCAGTCGCCAGCAGAAGGGCGACCTTGGCGGTGGACATTCTTGTCATCTGTCATTCCTCCCTGCCCGCTTTACGTGGCAAGGCGCCGTGCGGATCAGTCAGGCGTCACAGAATCCACCGGAAAGCGCGCTTCAGCTCCTCCACACCCTTTTCCGGATACCAGCGCCCGTGGGCGAGGATCACCCGCTCAGGCCCCCAACCGATCATGCGCTCGACCGAGGCCCGCGCCGCCTCGCGCCCCTTGCGGAACGTCGCCTGCATGTCCCGCGGCGCTTTGCCGTCGGGATCGAGGTTCCCAGCGAGGAACAGGAACGGCACCTGCCAGACCGGCACCGCGCGACGCTCGAAATTCTCGATGAGGTCGGTCAGCACCAGCGTCTTCGTCGCCAAGTGGAAGAACACCGCCTCATGGTGCGAGGAACTGCCTGCCACCACCAACTGCTCGATGACCCCGGCCCACTCGACCGGCGCCTCGTCCCCCAACACCGCGTCGATGCGGATCGCCACGTCGCGCGATGCCGCCCTCTCGCGCACGCCGGGGGCGGCCCAGCAGCGAGCCTCCGGATAACGCGCCTGCCACGCACCGACATAGGCGTAATGGATCCAGTTCGGCGCGATCAGGCATTGAACGGGGCCCAGCACGTCGATCTCTGCCATCAGTGCATCATCGACCGCGATGGGGGAATGCACCCACAAGCCACCACCGGGCAAACGGATCACAGTCATCCGCGTGGTGAAGGGCAGACCGTAGAAGCGGATGGCGGGACCATCGACGATCCAGACATCGGGCGCGACGGATTTCAGGGTGTTCAGCGGGGCATAGGCGGGACTGGTACTCATGCCGCCTGCCTAGCACGCGCCCATGACAAAGGGGAGAAAGGTCGCCCCTCCTCCCCCTCATTCCGTTCCGTCACACGCTTCAGGCGGCCAGATCGCCCGCGAGGCCCTTTTCCATCAGCGCCACCGTCTCATCGAGACCATAGAGCGCGATGAAGCCACCGAAGCGCGGGCCCTGGCTTTGGCCCAGCAGCACCTCGTACAGCGCCTGGAACCATTCGCGCAGGTTCTCGAAGCCATGCTCCTTGCCGACCGCGAAGACCTCGGATTGCAGTGCCTCGGCATCGAGCCCGCCGTCCCAGCCCTTGAGCCGGGTCACCAGATCCTGCATCGCCGCGCGCTCCTGATCCGTCGGCAGGCGGAAGACCCGTTTCGGCGCCACGAAATCGTTGAAGTAGCGCACCGCGAAACCGGCGGCTTGGTCGAGCTGCGGGTTCGCTTCCGGGCTGGCCTCGGGCGCATAGCGCTTGATGAAGCCCCAAAGCCCGGCCGCATCCTTCGCCCCCGCCACCGAGGCGAGGTTCAGCAGCATCGAGAACGGCACCACCATGTCAGACGCCGGCACATTGCCGCCGTGGATATGCCAGACCGGGTTCGCCAGTTGCTGGTCGACCGTCTGCGTCGGATAGGCGCGCAGCTGCTGGTGATATTCGTCGACGGCCTTCGGGATCACGTCCCACCACAGCCGCTTCGCGGTCTTGGGCTTCTGGAACATGAAATACGACAGGCTTTCGGACGAGGCATAGGTCAGCCATTCGTCGATCGTCAGGCCGTTGCCCTTGGATTTCGAGATCTTCTCGCCATTCTCGTCGAGGAACAGCTCATAGGTGAAATGCTCGGGCTTCTTGCCGCCGAGGATCTCGCAAATCTTGTCGTAGATCGGCGTGTTGGTGCTGTGGTCCTTGCCATACATCTCGAAATCGACATCGAGAGCCGCCCAGCGCGCGCCGAAATCGGGCTTCCATTGCAGCTTCCCCTGACCGCCGGTGACGGGCAGCGTCCACTCCTTGCCGTCCTCGTCGTCGAAAGTGATCGTGCCGTCCTTGGCATTCACTTCCTTCATCGGGACGTACAGCACGCGGCCGGTCTCGGGGTGGATCGGCAGGAAGCAGGAATAGGTCTGCTGACGCTCTTCGCGCAGCGACTTCAGCATGACGGCCATGATCTCGTCGTAGCGCTCGCAGGCCAGAAGCAGGATCTTGTCGAACTGGCCGGTCTTGTAGAACTCGGTCGCCGAATAGAACTCGTATTCGAACCCGAAGGTATCGAGGAACCGGCGCAGCATGGCGTTGTTATGATCGCCGAAGCTGTCGAATTTCTCGAACGGATCGGGGACCGCGGTCAGCGGCTTCTGGATATTGGCGCGCAGCAGGTCCTGGTTCGGGACGTTCTCCGGCACCTTGCGCATGCCGTCCATGTCATCCGAGAAACAGATCAGCCGGGTCGGAATGTCCGAGATGGCCTCGAAGGCGCGGCGGATCATCGTCGTGCGCGCGACCTCGCCGAAGGTGCCGATATGCGGCAGGCCCGAGGGGCCATAGCCCGTCTCGAACAGGACGTAGCCCTTCTCGGGCGGCTTCTTCTCGTAGCGTTTAAGCAGCCGGCGGGCCTCTTCGAAGGGCCAGGCCTTGGAGGTCATCGCGGCGTCACGCAGAGAAGTCATGGATCATTCTTTCCTGTTGCCGGGCGCCATCGCGCGCCCTTGGGGAACCTGCGCTTCCTATTGCCCGCCCCCGCCCCAGTCAATATTCTGCACCCCAGCCTTTGGACACTGTGCCGGAACGGAATATCAGATGAACGACACCACGACCTCCCTCTCGCCGCAGGACAGCCTTGTCGCCGTGATGCTGACCGTCTCGATCGCCGACAGCGCGATCCGCACGGTCGAACTTTTGGCCATCGAACAGGTCGTGGCCCAACTGCCGGTTTTCGCCGGCTATGACGCCGACCGCATCAAGGTCGTGTCGCAAACCGTGTTCGAACTGCTGGAAGATGAGGACGGGCTCGATGCCATCTTCGGCCTCGTGCGTGAAAGCCTGCCTGAGCGTCTGAACGAGACCGCCTATGCGCTGGCCTGCGACATCGCCGCCTCGGACGGGGCGCTGACCCAGACCGAGCTGCGTTTGCTGGAGGAAATGCGCCACGAGCTGAACCTCGACCGGCTGCATGCCGCCGCGATCGAGCGCGGCGCCCGCGCCCGGTTCGCGCACGCCTGAGCGTCAGCCGCTGAGCGCCGACCAGCGTTCGATCAGATCCTGCTGCAGCGTCCGGGCCCGGCCCGTCCAGGTCCGCACGCCCGCCGGACGCTCGCTGGTGTCGTCGGCAATCGCGCGGCGCGCGGCCATGTCGGCACTGACGATCGAGAAGACAATCGGCCGGCCTCCGCGCGGTTGGGCATAGCCCGCCAGCGCCGAGACGAAATTCAGCGTGCCGGTCTTGGCCTGCACGCTGACCGGATGGCCATTGACCGGCCGCCCGTTCTGGTCGCGCATCGGATGATCGCGCAGCAGACCCGGCAGGATCCCCTCGCTCCGCGCCGCACGCAGGAAGGTCGCCATCGCGCGCGTCGAGACCCGCGATTCCTCACCCAGTCCCGAATGATCGACGAGGGCCAGCCCCTCGGCCCCGTATTGCTGCGCCAGCCAGCTGTTCATCTGCTGCGCCGAATAGCTCAGCGATCGCGGCTGGTTGCCGGCGCGCGCGGTGGCCATCAGACCGACCGCCTCGGCGGTGATGTTGGTCGAATAGCGCAGCATTTCGCGCAAGACACCCGGCAGGCTGCCCGAACGGCTCTCGGCCAGCACCGGCCCCGCCGGAACCGAGGTGAACCGCGGCGCAGGCAGGCTGCACCCGCGTGTCTGCATCAGCACCCGGAACACATCGGCGGCATAGACGCCCGGCCGGCGCACCGGCAGCCAGCGCGAGCCCGATTGGTTCAGGGCACTGGCCGCAACTGTCCAACGCTCACGATCTCCGCGCAGATCGTGGGTGTAGACCGGCAGATCCCGGCCAACGGCCTCGATACCGATGACGGAGACGCCCGGCGTCTCGGTGTTGGACCGCGCATCCATCGCCAGCGAGGCGCGACCATTGGCCACTTCCCATCCGAAATGCACGCGGTTGAAATTCAGGTTCAGCCCGCCGATCGCCGGGTTATAGCCCGCGGCCACGGGTTGGCCGGGGTCGATCTCCTCCAGTTCGGGCAGCGCCCCGGTATCGACGATGAACTGCCCGGTGATCCGGCGCAGACCCCGCGCAATCAACGCGTCGGCGATGGCCGCGAGTTCGGCGGTCTGCAACGTGGGATCGCCGCCGCCGCGCAGAACCAGATCACCTTGCAGGACACCGTTCTCCAGAGCGCCGCCGCGCGATTCCGCGCGGGTGACGAAGCGATACTCCGACCCGAGGTGGTGCATCGCATAGAGCGTCGTCAGTGCCTTCGCCGTCGAGGCCGGGGGAACCCGCAGATCAGCGCGGTGTTCTTCGATCACCGAGCCGGTTTCGGCATCCAGCGCGATGACCGAGGTCTCGCCGCTGACACCGGCGCGCTCCAGCACCGAGGCCAGCGTTCCCGTGGGGACGCGGACGGGCGGAGCCTCAGGCGCAAGCGCGGCGAGTTGCTGGCCCGCGGGCCGGGCTGGCGGGCGGGGGGAATGGCTGGGTGCACGGGCCAGGACCGGCGAGGCCGCCCCAGCCAACAGGCCGGCCAAAAGGGCACGGCGGCTTAGCTCTGGTCGATCGCGAAACATCTTTTGACCTTGGCTTCTCTAAATAACGGCCGGTGCGCCACAGAATCTGTTCGGACGCGGGCCGACCCCAGTCTACACCAGTTTTCGCAACGTAAACCGGTTAATTCGGGGCAGGAACCGGGCCATCAGGGGGCAAGACGCCGCGCCTTGCGCAAGGCCGTCGACGAAATGTCCCGCATCGGCATGTCCAGATAGAGCCAGGCGGGCGGAGTCAAGTGCCCGAGCAGTTCCGCATCCCGTGTCGGCACCCGCGCCAGCCGGAATCGCTGGGCCGCGGGCGAATGGAGCGCGCGCATGCGCTGCCCCGGTCGGGCGAAGACAGCGACTGGCACGCGGGCCATGATTTCGGGCCAGCGGTCCCATTTGTGGAAGCCCGCGAGATTGTCCGCGCCCATCAGCCAGACGAAATTCACCAGCGGATAGGCCTGTTGCAGCGCGGCCAAAGTGTCCGCCGTAGCGCGCGTGCCGAACCCGGCCTCAAGGTCGGTGATCCGCACTTTGGGGTGCAGCATGATCGCGCGGGAGGCCTGCAAACGCTCGTCCAAAGCCGCCGGCGCGTGGGCCTTGATCGGGTTGCCGGGGCTCACCATCCACCAGACCTGATCCAACCGCAGCCGCTTCAGCGCCTCTCGCGTGAGATGCACATGCCCCGCGTGGGGCGGATCGAAGGATCCCCCCAACAGGCCGACCACCTGACCCGGCGCTGCCCAGGGCCTCGTCATACGCGCACTCCCGCCAAACAGGCGGCAAGATGCCCTCAAACCGGAGCCGCGCCAAGGGGGCCTGTCACATTTCCGTCAATACCACTGATCTGCAACCGCCTGTTTTCGTTGGGCGACGAAATCGCGCAGCGCCTCGTCGATGCCCTCATCAAGCGCCGGTGCCTGATACTCGGCCAGCGTTTTCTTCCATGCCTTGTTCGCGCGTGTGGCGGAATCGGTGCTGCCGGCGGCCTCCCATTTCTCGAACGGTTCGTTGTCGGACAGGGCGGAATCCCAAAACGCGGCCTCATAATGCTGGAGCGTGTGGTTGCAGCCGAAGAAATGGTTGCCCGGCCCGACCTCAGCGAAGGCATCGACGGCCAGATGGTCGTCCGTCACCTCGACGCCCTTCATGTAGCTGTGCAAGGCCCCGCACAGGTCGCAATCCAGCATGAATTTCTCGTAGGACATCGACAGAAGACCATCGAGGAAGCCCGCCGAATGCAGGACGTAATTCGCCCCGCATTGCACCGCCGCCAGCATCGACATCGTGCCTTCCATCATCGCCTGCGCGTCGGGCAGCTTCGAGTTGGTGAAATTGCCCGAGCACCGCAAAGGCAGCCCCAGCCGCCGCGCCAATTGCCCGATCACCATCGAGCCAATCGCGGGTTCGGGCGTGCCGAAGGTGGGCGAACCCGATCTGAGCGACATCGACGACAGGAAATTCCCGAACACCACCGGCGCGCCGGGCCGCTCCAACTGCGCCAGCGCGCAGCCGGCCATCGTCTCGGCCAGCGATTGGGCGATGGCGCCCGCATTGGTCACCGGCCCCATCGCGCCGCCGAGGATGAAGGGCACCAGCACCACCCCCTGCCCTGCGCGGGCATAGGCCCTCAGGCCCTTGGTCATGGTCCCGTCCCAGACCAGCGGCGAGTTCACGTTGAAATTGCCCATGATGACGCAATTCTCGGCGGCAAAGGCCTCGCCGAACAGGAGGCGCGCCATGTCGATGCTGTCCTCCGCCCGTTCCTCGGCGGTGACCGAGCCCAGAAACGCCCGGTCAGAATAGCGGATATGGGCATAGACCATGTCGAGATGGCGCTTGTTCACCGCCACATCCGTGGGCTCGCAGATCGTGCCGCCCGAATGGTGCAGCCAGGGCGAGGATTGCGCTAGCTTCACAAAATTCTCGAAATCCTCGAGCGTGCCGAAGCGCCGCCCCTTGTCTAGATCCATCACGAAGGGGCTGCCATAGGCCGGCGCGAAGACCACGTTCTTGCCGCCGATTCGCACCGAATTCATGGGGTTGCGGGCGTGCTGGGTGAATTCGCGCGGCGCGGTCTTCAGGATCTCGCGTAGCATTCCGGGCTCGAAGCGGACACGGATGCCGTCGACCTTCGCGCCGGCCTTGCGCCACAAAGCCAAGGCCTCGTCATCATCGCGGAAATCGAGGCCGGTCTCGGCGAGGATGCGGTCGGCGGCGTGCTCGATCCGCAGCAGGCTCTCTTCGCCCAGAATGTCATAGGTCGGGATGCCACGCACGATATAGGGTGTGTGCACGCCCTTCACGACCGCGCGTTCCGCCCGACGCGCGGCACGGCCCGAGCGGGAGCGGGCGGGTTCAACTACGGCATCGACGGTCATGACAGGGCCTCGCAGAATGGGATGCTTGACGCTAGGCCCGTGCCCCGTTCCTGTGACGCCCAGAAATGCGGCGGGTTTGAATGACCTGTGCTTATGCCTGAGCAGCCCCGAAGGCAGCCACCAGCCAGTCCGTGAAGACCTGCGCCGCCTTGCCGGGCCGCCGCGTGGTCGGCACCAGCAGCATGTTGGATTCCTCAGGCACAACTTCGGTCTCGCCCAGACGCACCAGCCGCCCGTCGGCCAGATGCCCACCGACCAGGGCCTGCCAGCCCAAGGCCACCCCCTCGCCGCCGATCGCCGCATAGATCGCGTCGGAATATTGCGTGAAGCGCAGGGCGCTCGGCCGTGTCATCGCCCCCTGCCCTGCCAGCTGCGACCAGCGCCGCCAGCCCATCCAACTCGGTTCGACCCATTCGCAGGCGATCAGCGGCAGGCTGTCCCAAGGCCGATCCGCCAGCGCGGGCGCCGCGACCGGGAACACCCGTTCCGGCAATTCGGCCAGACAACGCCCACCATCGACCGGCGGTTTTCCGTAATGGATCAAGACATCCACAGTATCGCGCCGCAGATCGAAGCCGCTGTCCTGCGACACCAGCCGCAGCTGCACCTCGGGATGCGCGGCGCGGAAGGCGGGCAGCCGGGGCAGCAGCCAGAAATGCGTGAAGGCCAGCGTCGCCGCCACCGTCACCGTCTTGCCGGCAACCGGGCGGCGGATGGTATCCAGGGCCTCGGAGACCTGATCGAAGGCCCCGGTCAGCGCGCGTGACAGGGTCAGGCCGGCCGGCGTCAGCTCGACCTTGCGATGGCCGCGCACGAACAAGGTCATGTTCAGCTCGGCCTCCAAGAGCTTGATCTGGCGCGAGACCGCGGCCTGCGTCACCCCCAGCTCCTCGGCCGCGCGGGTGAAGCCCATCAGACGCGCCGCCGCCTCGAAAGTGGCCAAGGCGCCCAAAGACGACACTTCCCGTCTGAATCCCGCCATTTACCCCGTCTCGCATAAGCCCTGATCATGGCAGCATGACGCGGAATTCGGCTTGTGGAAAGCCCCCCACGCGGGCCAGTCTGGGCGGGCCACAGACAGGAATTCTCATGTCAACCGACCCGCTGCTGCAGCCCTATCAACTGAAGCACCTGACGCTCAGGAACCGCATCTTCGTCTCCTCGCACGAGCCCGCCTATGCCGAGGACGGCATGCCCAAGGGCCGCTACCGCGCCTATCACGCCGCGCGCGCCAAGGGCGGCGTGGCGCTGACGATGACCGCGGGCTCGGCCAGCGTGTCGCGCGACAGCCCGCCGGTGTTCAACAACATCCTCGCCTGGAAGGACGAGGTCGTGCCCTATGTGCGCGACCTGACCGATGCCGTGCACGAGCATGGCGCGGCGGTGATGATCCAGATCTCGCATCTCGGCCGGCGCACGCGCTGGGACAAGGGCGATTGGCTGCCGGTCCTTTCGCCCAGCCATGAACGCGAGCCCGCCCACCGCGCCTTCACCAAGAAGATGGAGGAATGGGACATCGAGCGCGTGATCCAGGATTACGCTGATGCCTGCGAGCGGATGAAGGCCGGCGGCATGGATGGCGTCGAGTTCGAATGCTACGGCCATCTGATGGACCAGTTCCTCTCGCCGCTGACGAACAAGCTGGACGCGCCCTTCGGCGGCGATCTGGAGCAGCGGATGAGCGTGCCGCTGGCGCTGCTCAAGGCCTGCCGCGAGCGGGTCGGCGAGGATTTCCTGCTGGGCGTGCGCTATGTCGCGGACGAGCGTCTGCCGGGCGGCGTCGACAGCTCGGAGGGGATCGAGATCGGCCGGCGTTTCAAGCAATCGGGCCATGTCGACTTCCTCAACATCATCCGCGGTCATATCGACACGGATCCGGGCCTGACGGATGTGATCCCGATCCAGGGCATGCCCGCCTCGCCGCATCTGGATTTCGCGGGCGAAGTTCGGCAAGCCGTTGATTTCCCGATCTTCCACGCCGCCCGCGTGCCCGATGTGGCGACCGCGCGTCATGCCATCGACAGCGGCAAGGTCGATATGATCGGCATGACCCGCGCCCATCTGACCGAGCCCAACCTCGTGCGCCGCATCCGCGAGAAGCAGGAGGACCGGATCCGTCCCTGTGTCGGCGCGAATTATTGCCTCGACCGGATCTACCAGGGCGGCATGGCTCTGTGCATCCACAACGCCGCCTCGGGCCGTGAGGAGATGCTGCCGCAGGAGGTCGAGCCCGCCGCAGAGGCCAAGCGCGTGGTGATCATCGGCGCCGGCCCGGCCGGGCTGGAGGCCGCGCGCGTTGCCGGCCAGCGGGGCCACCGCGTCACCGTCTTCGAGGCCGCCGATCGGGCGGGCGGGCAGGTGCGGCTGACCGCGCAGAGCCCGCGCAAGAAGGAGATGATCGGCATCATCGACTGGCGCATGGTGGAATGCGAGGCCGCGGGCGTCGAATTCCGCTTCAACACCTTCGCCGAAGCCGAGGACGTGCTGGCCCTCTCGCCCGATATCGTCATCGTGGCGACGGGCGGGTTGCCGAACACCGAGATCCTGTCCGCGGGCAACGATCTGGTCGTCTCGACCTGGGACATCCTCTCGGGCGATGTGAAGCCCGGCCGCAATGTGTTGCTATTCGACGATGCAGGCGACCATGCGGGGATGCAGGCGGCTGAAATGATTGCCGAAACCGGCGCCGCGCTGGAGGTGATGACCCCCGACCGCAGCTTCGCGCCCGAGGTCATGGCGATGAACCTCGTCCCCTATATGCGCGCGCTGCAGCCGAAGGGCGTGACCTTCACCGTGACCTGGCGCCTGACGGGTGTCGAGCGGCAGGGCAACCAGCTGAAGGCCGTGGTCGGCAGCGATTACGGCGCGATGGCGCAGGAGCGGGTGGTCGATCAGGTGGTGGTGAACCACGGGACGCTGCCCTTGGACGACCTCTATTTCGCGCTGAAGCCGCTGTCGGTGAACCTAGGCGCGTTGGACCATGAGGAGCTGGTGGCGCAGGCACCGCAGACGGTCGTGCGTAACCCCGAGGGGCAGTTCCGGCTCTGGCGCATCGGCGATGCTGTCGCGTCGCGCAACACCCATGCCGCGATCCTCGACGCTCTGCGACTGATGGCGGTGCATTGAGCCTCGATGGAAACAGGGGGAAGCCGGTTCGTCCGGCTTCCTTCGTTTTGGTTGGGGGCCACGCTATCGGCTGACGGCAGACCACCGCAGCCGAGCGCCTTTGCCCAGCCGACCAGTCGGGCGGGCTGTTCGCCACGAGGCCATCCTCCCTCCGCGGCGCGCTCGGGGGCTTGGGGGCTTGGGGCCACCAACACCTGCCCTCTCGCGGGCCAAGGTGGCAAGCATGGCCACGAGCCGCGTCGGCAGCCTAGCCAGCGCCCCTCGCTGACGGAGCCACCGACCGTTAAGCGATCAGGTCGCTGCACCTCACACCCCTGGGCTGAAAGGATGGCCCAGAGCCGCCCCCTCACATCAACAACCGCTTCGGCTGCACCTCGGCGCTCTCCGGTCTGCGCAGCCCCGTCATCACCCAGTCGCGCGGCGGCAGGCTGCGGGCGAGAAGCCGGTCCAGCCGCCAGCGCCGCCCCTCCTCCCCCAGAGCCGGCGGCAGGGGGTGCAGGGCCCAGCGCGTCTCGACCCCCGGCACCCGGCTCTCGGCGCTCTCTGTGTCCAGCACCAGCCCCAGCGGTGCGGGCCGGGACCGCCCGGCCAGCCGATTGCGCGACACGCCTTCCGCCGCCGCCAGATGCAGCCGCCGCACCTGCCGCAGGTCCGGGGCCTCGGCCAGCTCGCCGACCACCAGAGCCGCGCAACCCGCGCGCAGCGCCTCCTCCATGCCCCAGAGCACATCCTCGGCCTTGGGGCAGGCGACCTGCACCAGCGCGCCGGGATCGCCCATCAGCCCCGCCAGCCCCAACGGGTTCAATCCCTCGCTCCGCCAAGCGGGTCGCAGCCAGACCACCGGCCCTTCCGCCACGGCAACGCCCGCCGCCAGCGCCGCCAGCACCCGCCGTGCCGGCCCCGCGACCTCGTGCAACCGGCCCCGCGCCAGCGCCATCTGCGGTAGCACCGCGAGGGGCGGCAGCGCCGCAGGCCCCTCCGCCCCCGAGAGGCCCTTGAGGCTTTCGACCAGCGTGGCCAGCCGGTCGGGAGGGGAATCGGGGATCATACTCATCCACAAAACCTAACATGTTCTTACTTTGTCCTCAATCTTGCCTTTCAGCCCCAAGGCGCTATCGTCCCCGCGATAACAGGAGCCGCGATGAAAACCCTTCCCCTCGGCCAGAACGGCCCCCTCGTCCCCGAATTCTGCCTTGGCACCATGACCTGGGGCCGCCAGACCGACGAGGTCGATGCCCATCGCCAGATCGACCTGGCGCTGGACCACGGCATCAACTTCCTCGACACCGCCGAGATGTACCCGACCAACCCGGTGATGGCCGAAACCCGCGGCGGGACCGAGGCGATCATCGGCAATTGGATCGCCAAGACCGGCGGGCGGGACCGGCTGATCCTCGCCCCCAAGGTCTCGGGCGTGGGCAGCCACGTGATGGAGGGGGGCACGCCGCCGATCGACGGACCCCGCCTGCGCTCGGCAGTGGAGGAATCGCTCCAGCGTCTGCAGACCGAGCATATCGACCTGTTCCAGCTGCATTGGCCGAACCGCGGCTCGTATCAGTTCCGCCGCAACTGGACCTACAAACCACCGCATGACGCCGCCCATTTCCGCGCCCATGTGCATGAGATCCTGACCGAGGCCGCCGCGCTGATCGCCGAGGGCAAGATCGGCCATATCGCGCTGTCGAACGAATCCGCCTGGGGCCTGGCGCAATGGATCCGCGCGTCGGAGGAAGCGGGCCTGCCGCGCATCGCTTCGATCCAGAACGAATATTCGCTGCTCGCCCGCCTGCCCGATACGGACCTCGCCGAGGCCTGCGCGATGGAGGATGTGCCGGTCCTCGCCTTCTCGCCCCTCGCGGCGGGGCTGCTGACGGGCAAATACGCGGGCGACGTGACGCCCGACGATTCCCGCCGCGCCGCGACGCCGGATCTGGGCGGGCGGATCACGCCGCGGGTCTTCGAGGCGGTCTCGGCCTATCTGGGGCTGGCGCGCGATCATGGCGTCGACCCGGTGGTGATGGCGCTGGCGTGGCACCGCACGCGGCCCTTCACCTCGCTGCCGATCATCGGCGCGACCACCACGGCCCAGCTGGAAAGCCAGCTGCCGGCCCTGCATACCGAGCTGACGCAAGAGCTGATCGACGGCATCGACGCGGTGCATCGCGCCCATCCGATGCCGTATTGACCATGCGCAGGCTCCTTGTCCTGATCCTGATGACGGTGACGCTGACGGCCTGCCAGATGGCAGCGCCGTCGGCGCCGCCCGCCGCGGAACCGGCCGTGACAGAGCCTGAGACTGCGACAGAGGCCACAGCCCCCGAAACGCAGCCCGCGCCCCCTGCCCTGCCCGACGTGCCGCCCCCGCCGGAGCCACCCGCACTGGCCCTGCAGCGCACGGCCTGTCAGGACAGCGGCGGCCAGCTGATGACCCGGGCCCGCGGGATCTATGCCTGCGTTCACCCGACCCGTGACGCCGGGCGCAGCTGCACGGCGGCGAGCGATTGTCAGGGGCTGTGCCTTGCGCGCTCTGGCACCTGTGCGCCGTTCCGACCCGTCTTTGGCTGTCAGGAGGTCTTCACCGCCCGCAACCACCGCGAGACGCTCTGCATCGACTGAGGCCATCCCCCCGTTGACGCAAGGCAGGCCGCGGCGTAGGAGAGCCCTCGCGCGGATGGCCGGACGGCCGCGGGCCCTTGGGTCCGAGGAAAGTCCGGACTCCATGAGATAACGGTGCCGGGTAACGCCCGGCCGGGGCAACCCGAGGGAAAGCGCCACAGAGAACAGACCGCCGCACTGCCCGCTACCGCAAGGGAAACGGGCCGCGGCAAGGGTGAAACGGTGGGGTAAGAGCCCACCGCGGGACGGGCAACCGGACCGGCATGGCAAGCCCCACCGGGAGCAATGCCGAATAGGGACCTCGCGCGGGCATGATCGGCCTCAAGCCGATATCGCCGCAGGGACATCTCAGCCCAGAGGTCCGGGTTGGCAGCTCGACCCCGCCGGCAACGGACGGGGCAGATGAATGGTCGTCGCCGGGGCAACCCGGAACAGAATCCGGCTTACAGGCCATCCGCGCATTTCCCACTTCGATGACCTCCGAACGGCCACATTTGTGCCCGAAGCGGTCCCTAACCTCGGCCCTGAAGCCCTCACGATTCGGGGGCCGTATCCGTATTTTCAGACCGAGTATCCGTTGATGACCGAGACTGCCGCGCGCAAACGCCTGTTCACCGAGACCCATCGCCGCCGCCCCTGGACCGGGGCGCCGCGACCGCGACTGCTGGGCGGACAGGCGCTGGCCGCAGCGCAGCGGTTGAGCCAATCCTCGATGAAGCCGCGGGTGCTGGGCTATATCCAGTTCTTCACCGACCTGTTGACGGTCGGGCTGGCGGGCCTGATCACCCATACACTGGTGCAGGACGCACTGCTGGAGACCATCATCGGCACCGGCGCCATCTGGCTAGGCGCGCTGGCAGTGGTCGTCGCGGCGCGGCTGGCGGGCGCCTATGGCTTCCGCTGCATGCGCAACCTCGGTCGGGCCTCCGTGGTGGGCATGGCGGCGCTTGTCGGCGGTCTGGGGCTGCTGGCGGCGGCACTGGCCTGGGCCGGGGCCGATACCGTGACGCTGCGGGGCTGGATGCCCGTCTGGTTCGCGGCGGCCGGCGTGCTGATGCTGGGCAGCCGCGTGTTGATGCAGGTGCGGATCTCGCAGCTGGTGCAGACCGGCCGTCTGGAGCATCGTATTGTGCTGGTCGGCGGCGGCGAGGATATCGCCCCCCTGATCCGCGAGATCGACCGCGAGCGGGGCCGCGGCCGCCGTCTGTGCGGCTTTTTCGATGAGCGGCTGGGGCAGCGCTCGCCCTCGGTCGTGGGGGGGCATCACAAGACCGGCGATGTCGACGACCTCGTCGAATTCGCCCGCCTCGCCAAGATCGACACGGTGATCATCGCCATTCCCGGCGCCTCGCAGGAACGCATCCGCGAGCTGCTCACCCGCCTCTTCGTGCTGCCCGTCGACATCCGGGTGATGGAGGGGGCCGAGATCCCCAATTCCGCGCGTCGTAAACGTTCGAAGATCGGGCCGTTCAAGCTGATCGAGATCTACAAGCGCCCGATCGAAGGCTTCTCGGCCGTGCAGAAGCGCCTGTTCGACATCGTCTTCGGCACCATCGCATTGGTGATGTTCACGCCCTTCATGCTGGCGACGGCGGTGGCGATCAAACTCGATTCGCCCGGGCCGGTGCTGTTCCGGCAGAAGCGCCACGGCTACAACAACAAGCCGATCGAGGTGCTGAAATTCCGCTCGATGTACACCGATCTGTGTGACCCAACAGCGGTGAATGCCGTGCGCCGCGGGGACAACCGTGTGACCAAGGTCGGCCGGTTCATCCGCCGGGCCTCGATCGACGAGCTGCCGCAGTTCATCAACGTCATCAAGGGCGACCTGTCGCTGGTGGGCCCCCGCCCGCATGCGACCTCCGCCCGCACCGGCGACATGCTGTATGACCAGATCGAGCGCGCCTATTCGGCCCGCCACAAGGTCAAGCCGGGCGTCACCGGCTGGGCGCAGATCAAGGGCTGGCGCGGCGAGATGAACTCGGAGGAGAAGATCCGCCAGCGTCTGGAGCATGACCTCTATTACATCGAACACTGGTCGCTGTGGTTCGATCTGAAGATCGTGCTGATGACGCCGGTGAGCCTCGTCACCACGAAAAACGCCTATTGACCGAAATGTCCCGAAAGGGGCGTTGACTCTGGCCCGGCAATGCGTAAAAGGCGGGCTTCAAAGGAATTCACCGGCAGCCTGTGGCAGCCGTGCGCAGGAGATACCCCATGGCGAAGCCGACGACGATCAAGATCCGTCTGAACTCGACGGCGGGCACTGGCCACTTCTACGTGACCAAGAAAAATGCCCGGACGATGACCGAGAAAATGACCATCCGGAAGTTCGATCCGGTTGTGCGTCAGCACGTGGAATACAAGGAAGGCAAGATCAAGTAAGATCTGCCGTCCATTCCGGACTTGAGCCACCCTTCGGGGTGGCTCTTTTCGTTTCAGGCTGGCGCTGTGGGCTTTCAGTGGCTGGCGTCGGGAAAAACACGCAGCCGGGTGAGGGGTTTCGCCCTCGTCCGACATGCCTCCGGCACGCAGGCCTCACGCGACCAGGGGCGCCTCGCTTCGCTCGGCGCAGGGGGCTCTGCCCCCTCGGCTTCGCCTCACCCCCGGGATATTTTCGGAACGAAGAGGAACTGGCGAAAGGCCTGGAGAACGGCATGAAAAAAGGCCGGTCGCGAGACCGGCCTTTCGACGTGGAATGTGGCTGCCACTTATTCGCGGTTGCCGAGGAACATCAGCAGGAACTGGAACATGTTCAGGAAGTCCAGATACAGGTTCAGCGCGCCGGCGATCGCCGACTTCTCCAGCCACTCCTGATCGCCTTGGGCGGCGTGGGCGATGTAGTTCGCCTTGATCGTCTGCGTGTCATAGGCGGTCAGGCCCGCGAACAGCAGCACACCGATCGCCGAGATCGCGAAGGTCATCGCAGCCGAGGCGATGAAGATGTTCAGCACCATTGCGACCAGCAGGCCGATCACCCCCATCACGAGGAAGGTGCCCATGCCCGACAGGTTCCGCTTCGTGGTGTAGCCGAACAGGCTGAGACCGGCGAAGGCGATCGCGGTCACGAGGAACGTCTGAACGATCGAGATATCGGTGTAGATCAGGAAAATCGAGCTGAGCGACAGGCCGATCATCGCCGAGAAGACGAAGAACGCAACCTGCAGCGCCGCAGCCGACGCGTTGCGCATCATCGCGCCGAAGCCGAAGAAGATGAAGGCGAGCGGCGCAAACATCACCACATAGCGCAGCGGTGTCGTGTACAGAAGCGCGCCCAGCGAGGTGAGGTATTCGCCCTGGCTGACGGCCAGAACCTGACCCTCGGCGTTGGTGGCGGCGGCCGACATATCGCCGGTCACGGCAAGGCCAGCGATGGCCCAGGCGCCCAGCGCGGTGATCAGCATGCCCACGGACATCGTGCCGTAGACCTTGTTCATATGGGCGCGCAGGCCCGCATCGATCCGGGCGCCGAGCGCGCCGGTGTCGGAGCTGTACGCCGACTGGTAATTGGCCATGAAACCCTCCGTTGGAAAACCATCGCCGCGCGGATTGAAGAGGGCCCGCGCGATTGCCTCCAATATCGGGGTCGCCCCCCCGTGATTCAAGCCTTGGAATGATGCATTTCGCGTGAACCATTGCGACATATCGCGCGAAATCCGGGCGCCTTTCGGCAGCCCGGATCCGGTCGAGTCGTCAGGGTTGCGGCTTTTGACGCAGCAATCAGCGCCAGTAGGACGGTGCGTCCCAGAACGGGCGGGCTGCCTCACGCTGGGCGGCCTGCGCATCAAGGCCCAGATCGAACAGTCGATGCGTGTCGAGCGCGGCCAGATCGCGGCGCTGTCGCGCGATTGCCCGCAGTTCGGCCACGCGCTTCAGCAGCTGGCCGAAACCCGAAACACGCACCGGCTGGCACAGAGCGGGTTGCTGGAGGGAAACGGTGGAGCTGGTCATCGGACTATCCTTGTCAAAGAGGTGATCAATCCCGCGTCACTCATCACGGGCATTGATCTTCTACGTCGACACGGCGTATAAGAACATCGAATGTTTTTGATGGTCTCGTTCAAGGATCGTGATATGCGCCGCAACCTCGACCTGTCCGCCCTCCGCGCCCTCGCCGCCATTGCCGACTTCGGTGGGGTGACCCGCGCGGCGCAGCTGCTCAACCTGACGCAATCGGCCGTCTCGATGCAGATCAAGCGTCTGGAGGAATCGCTGGGCCTGACCTTGCTGGACCGCAGCGGTCGCGGGGTGAGCCTGACTTCGGCCGGGGAACAGCTGCTGGGCTATGCCCGCCGGATCATCGCCCTCAACGATGAAGCCGTCGAGAAGCTGACCGACAGCGAGTACGAGGGCGAGATCACAGTCATCGTGCCGCATGACATCGTTTACCCGCATGTGCCGCAGGTGCTGCGCCACTTCCATTCGATGTATCCGCGCATGCAGGTGACGTTGCTGACCCAGAACACCAGCCGCGCCAAGGAAAGCTTTGCGCGCGGGGAATGCGACCTGATCCTGACGACCGAGATGCAATGCGAGGTAGGTGGCAAAACCCTGACCCGCCTGCCCCTGCTGTGGATCGGCGCGCCGAACGGCCAGGCCTGGCGCCAGCGCCCGCTGCGGCTGGCACAAGGCCGCGCCTGTGCCTTCCGGGCGGGCATCGTCGCCTCGCTGGATCGGGCGGGCATTCCGTGGGAGACGGCGGTGGAATCGGAATCGGACCGCACGCTGGAGGCCGCTGTCAGCTGCGATATGGCGATCCACGCACTGCTCGCCGGGACCGAGGCGCCGCATGCCGAGCGAATCGCCCATGGCGGCGCCCTGCCCGAGCTGTCGAGCTACCTGATCAACCTTTATGTCCGGCCGGGCAATGCGACGCCGGGGGTCACCGCCCTGGCCGAGCTGTTGGAAAAGGCCTGGGACGGCGACAACCGCGCCGCCATCCCGATGGCCGCCGAATAGGCTTAGCCCATCGTGATGACGACCTTGCCGGTCGAGGCCCGCGAGCGCATCAGCTCCATCGCCTCGGCCGTGCGCTCCAAGGGCAGCGCGTGGCTGACATGCGGCTTCAGCGCGCCCTCGGCATAGAGGCCCATCAGCTCGCCCAAGGATTGCGTGATGACCTGCGGCGCGAAGGTGGAATACCCGCCCCAGTAGAAGCCCAGCACGTCGATGTTCTTCACCAGCAGGATGTTGGCGGGGAATTGCGGCACCTGCCCACCGGCGAAGCCGATGACGACGAAGCGTCCCTCGGGCCGCAGAGCGCGCAGCGCGGCCGAGGCCGCCGGATCGCCCACGGCGTCATAGATCACGTCAACGCCGCCCAGCGCCTTGAACTCGGCCTTCAGGTCGGCCCCTTCGCTGTCGATCAGCACCGAGGCCCCGGCCGCCGCCGCGACCTTCAACTTCTCGGCCCCGCGGGCGACGGCGACCACCTTGGCCCCCATCTTGGCGCCGATCTCGACCGCTGTCAGGCCGACACCGCCCGCCGCGCCCAGAACCAGCAGGGTTTCCCCCGCTTTCAGCCGTGCGCGATGCTTCAGGCCGACATGCGAGGTGCCATAGGCCACCATGAACCCTGCCGCATGTTCGAACGGCATGCCATCGGGCAAGGGCAGGCAACGCTCGACCGGGAAGCAGCCATATTCCGCCAATCCGCCCTTACCCGCGAAGGCCGCGACCCGCTGCCCCGGCTTCAGCTGCGTGACGCCCTCGCCCACGGCATCGACGACGCCGGCCAGCTCCATCCCCATGACGAAGGGTGCCTGCGGCGTGTCCTGATAGGTGCCCTTGGCCATCAAGAGATCGGCGAAATTCAACCCGCAGGCGTGGATGCGCAGTCGAACCTCGCCGGCCGCGGGCTCGGGCATGGGGATGTCGACGACGGACGGCGGGGTGTCAGTGGCGCTGAGCACGAAGGCGCGCATGGATGTTCCTCCCTTAAGATCCTTGCGCGGCAGCATGGCGAGGGGCACCGGCAAGGACAAGCGCGACGCAGGGTCGGGATCCTTCGCAGCGCAACCTTTGCAAATTGCGAATGCACGTTCTGGTTGATGCCAGTTGCATTGCAAAATGCGAAACACGTCTTGATAGAATTCGTGAGGAGTGCTTACATCCCTCGGGGGATACGCGAGACTCACATTGCTTGCCGTTACGTCAAGTTTTCAAGCCGCGTACAATCAGGGTTGGACCCGTCCCAGTTTGTGTTGTTCCCGCAACGATGGTAGCGGCAACAGCCCCGACAAAACGGTCCGACCGACGAAGGCGGGAAGAAAATGAGAAACACGAACGAAGTTGGCACGGATATTGCTTCTACTCCTTACGAGGGACAAGCGGGTCATGTCGCAACACAGCGATGGGTCCGCACCACGAAAAGGAGTCAGGACGTGAAGCACCCCGTGGACGTACATGTCGGCAAGCGTATTCGCCACCGGCGCTGGATGGTCGGCATGACCCAACAGCAACTCGCTGATTCGGTGGGGATCAAGTTCCAACAGATCCAGAAATACGAAACCGGCATGAACCGCGTCAGCGCTTCGCGTCTTTGGGATATCGCCCGTACGCTCGGCGTGCAGATCGGCTTCTTCTTTGAAGGACTAGGCGGCGAAGAGGACACTCAGGCCTCGATCGAAGCCGATATCCTGGCCAACAAGGAAGCGATGGAACTGGTGCGCGCCTATTACGCGATCCCGGAAGCCCAGCGCAAACGCCTGTTCGATCTGGCCCGCGTCCTGTCCGACGCCGCCTGAGAGCATCACGATCCCTGAAAAAGCGCCGGGCAACAGGCTTGCCCGGCGCTTTTCCTGTCTCTAGACATCCGCGTAACGCAGAAGCCGGAGACCGCCCATGCCTGCCACCGATCGCTCGCTCTCACCCGGAGCCATCGCCGAGCTGTGGCGCAGCGCCCATGCGCTGGCCGATGCCGCCCGCCCGGAAACCCTGAAGCACTTCCGCCTCGCCAGCCTTGAGGCCGAAAACAAGGCCGACGGTGGGTTTGACCCGGTCACCGCCGCCGACCGCGCCAGCGAAGAGGCCATGCGCCGTGTGCTGGCCGAACGCCGCCCGCAGGACGCGATCCTCGGCGAGGAACAAGAGGCCAAACCGGGCACCTCGGGCCTCACCTGGGTGCTGGACCCGATCGACGGCACCCGCGGCTACGTCTCCGGCACCCCGACTTGGGGCGTGCTGATCGGTCTGGAGGACGACCAAGGCGCGCTCTTGGGAGTCATCGATCAGCCCTTCATCGGCGAGCGCTTCTGGGGCGGACTTGGCGAAGCCTTTGTCGAGGGGCCGACCGGCCGTCATCGACTCGCCACCCGGCCCGCACGGCCCCTGGCCGAAGCAACCCTGTTCACCACCTTCCCCGAGGTCGGCACGCCCTATGAACGCGCCGCCTTCCAGCGTGTCGCGGGTTCGGCCCGGCTGACCCGCTACGGAATGGATTGCTACGCCTATGCCCTTCTGGCGGCGGGCCAAATCGATCTGGTGATCGAGGCCGGCCTGCAGCGCTACGACATCCTCGCGCCTCTGGCCGTGGTGGAAGCCGCCGGCGGTATCGTCACCGATTGGCAGGGCGGCCCGGCGCATGGGGGCGGGCAGGTGATCGCCGCCGCCAATCCCCAGATCCATGCCGAGGCGATGGCGCTGCTGAATAGCTGAGCGGCCCGCGAACGGCGACGCAACCGGGACCCGAGGGGTCGGGGAATGCCTTCCCCCCGCGCCTGTTTGCGCATAACAAACACCCGATGGCAGGCGCGCCGCCCCCGAGTCACCGGCGCGCAGGACTTACGGGCGCAGGAGGCAGCGATGACCGAATCCGAACGCGAGAAACCCGCCCTCCCCGATCCGCAGGACAGCCCCGTCACCCCGCCCGAACCGCGCGAGGAGATGAACGAGGAGCTGGACGGCGAGCGCATCGATACCGTCCTCGAGGCCATCGAAGCCGGTGACGCCCAAGCTGTGGCCGAAGCGCTGGAACCCCTGCACGCCGCCGATATCTCGGACCTGCTGGAACAGATCTCCAGCCAGGAGCGGAAGGCGCTGCTGGAACTGTACCCCGAGGGCATCGACGGCGAGGTTCTCTCGGAACTCGACGAAGGTGTCCGCGAAGAGGTCATAGAGGCCCTCCCCCGCGAGGCGCTGGCCGAGGCCGTTCGTGAACTCGACACCGATGACGTCGTCGACATCCTTGAGGATCTCGAAGACCACGATCAGGCCTTCATCCTTGATTCGCTTGAGAAAGACGACCGGGCTGCCGTTGAAAGCTCGATGTCCTGGCCGGAGTATTCGGCCGGTCGTCTCATGCAGTCGGAAACCGTCACCGTCCCGCAGGACTGGACGGTCGGCCAGACCATCGACCACCTGCGGAACGTGGATTGGCTGCCCGATCAGTTCTATCACGTCATCCTCGTCGACGAACGCCACCGCCCGACAGCCCATGCGACCCTCGGCCGGGTGCTGGCCTCCAAACGCGACGTGCCGCTGGCCGAGATCACCGAGGACATCTTCAAGACGGTCGAGGCCGACGAAGAAGAGGCCGAAGTCGCGCATCTGTTCAACAAGTACCACCTGATCTCGACCCCCGTGGTCGACGGCGCGGGGCGGCTGGTCGGCGTGATCACCATCGACGACGCCATGACGGTGCTCGATGACGAGCACGAGGAAGACATGCTGCTGATGGCCGGTGTGGGCGAGGAATCCAGCCTCACCGACGGCATCTGGGAAACCGTGCGCCAACGCTTCCCGTGGCTGGCCGTGAACCTCGTGACCGCCAACCTCGCTGCCGCGGTGATCGGCCTGTTCGAAGGCACGATCGCCGTGTTGGTGGCCTTGGCCGCGCTGATGCCGATCGTCGCCTCGATGGGCGGCAATGCCGGAACCCAGTCGTTGACCGTGGCCGTGCGTGCGCTAGCGACCCGGGACCTGACGGAATCGAACGCCGCCCGCGTGGTCCGACGGGAGCTGTTCGTGGGCCTGATCAACGGCATCGGCTTCGCGCTGGTGATGGGGGCCGTCGCCTGGACGCTCTATGGCGGCAACCCGATGCTGGGCGTCGTCATCGGCGCGGCACTGATCATCAACCTTGTCGTCGCCGCCTTGGCCGGGGTGATGGTGCCCTTGGTGCTGAACCGACTGAAACTGGACCCCGCCCTCGCGTCGGGGACCTTCGTGACAACCGTGACCGACGTCGTGGGCTTCTTCGCCTTCCTCGGCCTTGCAACGCTGGTGCTGCTGTGACCGATATGGATCTGATCAAGGCCGAGACCCGCAAATCCGCCTTCGCCGCCCGCAAAGCCGTGTTCCGCACCGGCCGCGATGCCGCCGCGCAAGACGCCCTGCGCGCCGCTTTGGCCGAGCATGCCGACGCCCCCCTCTCCGGCTACCTGCCGATCCGCACAGAAATCGACCCGGTGCCGGTGATGGCCTCGCATCGCGGCCCGGTCGGCGTACCGGTCATCCCCGGCGCGGCGCAACCGCTGTTGTTCCACCTCTGGTCGCCCGAGGCCGAACTGATCGACGGCCCCTTCGGCGCCAAGGTTCCCGCAGACGGTGTGGCGATGACCCCGCGGGTGCTGATCGTGCCGATGCTGGCCTTTGACGCTCGCGGCTACCGGCTGGGCTATGGCGGCGGCTTCTATGACCGCACCTTGCAGAAGCTGCGCGCAGCAGGCCCGGTCACCGCCCTCGGCTTCGCCTTCGACGCACAGGAGATCCCCGAGGTGCCGATCGACGCCTATGACCAACGTCTCGACGGGGTGGTCACCGAAAGCGGCTTGCGCCTCTTCGCCTGACCCGTTGCCCGGCGCGCGCGCCACTTGTACATTTCGCGCATGATCCAAGGCGCGCGCATTCCCAATTACAACCTGTTCGGCGAGGCCGCCGACCTCCCCGATGTCGTGCATTGCGAGACGATCGAGATCCGCTCGCGTCTGCATGACTGGGAACTTTCGGCCCACCGCCATGCGCGCCTGCATCAACTGCTGCATTTGGCGGAAGGCGACGGCAGCGTCAGCCTTGAGGAACAGCGCCACCCCCTGCCCCCCGGCACCTTGGTCAACGTGCCGATGGGGGTCGTGCATGGCTTTCGGTTTCAACCCGGCACACGGGGGCTGGTTCTGACCTTCGCCGCCGAGATGCTGGACGAAAGCCTCCGTACCGGCGAAGGCCTGCGCGAAGTCCTTGCCCTGCCTCGCGTTCTGCCAGCGCCCTCAGAGATCGGCCAGACAATGGCGGCGATCTTCGACGCCTATTCCGGGCGGGACTTCGCCCGCGCCCAAATCCTCCGCTCGCTCTCCGGGCTGGTGCTCGGCCAGACCGCCCGCGCCATTGCGACCGAAGGCGCTCCGCGCGGCACGGCAGCACAGAGCGACCTCCTCGCCCGGTTCGAAGCCCTGATCGAGATGCATTACCTGCAGCATTGGAGCGTCGCGGACTATGCCAGAAAGCTCGCCGTCAGCGCGCCGCATCTGTCGCGCGTCACGCGCGCGGCGACCGGCCGCCCCGCCTCCGGCCTGATCGAGGAGCGCCTGATCCGCGAGGCGCGCCGCAACCTCGCCTATACGAACTTGCCCGTATCGCGCATCGCCTATGCGCTCGGCTTCGAAGACCCGGCCTATTTCACCCGCGTCTTCACCCGCGCCACCGGCCTCTCCCCTCGCGCCTTTCGCCAGCGCCTGAACGAAGCCTGATCATCTTTGCTCCCCAAATATCCCGGGGGGTGCGGGGGGCAGAGCCCCCCGCCCGGTCGCCCGAGGCGCCCGCGCGTCAGCGCGGGGAACGAGGGCGAAACCCCTCGCTTACGCGCATTCCAGCAGCAGCGTGCCGGCGGCGGTGTTCGAGATCGGGATATGGTAGTTGCGGGTGATCTCGGTCACGTCATCGCCCAGCGCGCCGCGCATCATCATCCACATCAGGAATTCCGTTCCCTGCGCGCCCGCGTTCTTGACCAACTCCTGACGGGTGATCTTGGTCAGCTCTTCGGGGTTGTGGACGATGTTCTCCAGACAATACTGGTCGAACTCCTTGTTGATGAAGCCCGCCCGCTGCCCGTCCAGCTGATGCGACAGCCCGCCGGTGCCCAGCACGACGATCTTCGCATCCTCGGGGAACGACAGCAGCGCCTTCCTCAGCGCCTTACCGAAATTCAGCGCGCGATTCAGCGTCGGGATCGGGTGCTGCACGGTATTGGCCGAGATCGGTACCGCCCGCGGCATGTCGGGGTTGTTCGGTGCGCCCGGCCAGAACAGCTGCATCGGCACGACGAAGCCGTGATCCACCGCCAGTTCCTGACACGAGGTGATGTCGAACTCGTCCGCCACCAGCGACTCGATGATGTGCCACGATAGCTCGGGCGCGCCCGGGAACGGCGGCAGCGAGGGCAGGCCCCAGCCTTCGTCCTCGTTGCGGTATTCATGCGCGGCGCCGATTGCGAAGGTCGGCATCCGGTCGAGGAAGAACCCCAGCCCGTGATCGTTGTAGATGTTGATCACATAATCGGGCTTGTTGTCCTTGATCCACTGATGGACCTTCGGATAGCCGTCGAAGAACGGCTTCCAATAGGGATCGTCTTGCAAGTCCTTCTGGATCGCGTTGCCGACCGCCGGGATATGCGAGGTGGTGATGCCACCGAGAATACGAGCCATGTCCGTGCCTCCCCTTACGCCTGACTGGCGAGATATTGTTGGAATTCCTCGGTGGTGCGGCCGGTCTGGAGGCCCCCCACGTCCTGTACCGACAGTTTGAAGATGCCGGCGAGCTTGGCGAGGTAATAGATGTTCCCGCCCGCATCGATCATGGCGAGGATATCCCGCGCGCGGATCGCCGCCTTCTGCTGGTCGTTGAGGCCATACTTGGCCATCCAGCCTTCCTCGTCGGCCTTGAACCCCTCACGGTTCTCGGCGCGGTTGAAATCGTAGCACATCTTGTTCAGCGCATAGCCCTTCATGGCCTGCTTGCCGTCGAACAGGACCGTGCCGGGGATGTCGATGTGATAATCGTAGCCGGGCATGTCATGCATGGCGCGTCCTCCTTCGCTCATGCCTGTTTTTCTCATGCGGTCTTCAACCCGAGTTTGACCTGAATCAAATCGGCGCCGCTGCGGACGGCAAACGAATATCCCTGACACAAAACTTATGCTGAGAAGAGGGCTGGCGCCCGTCCGCCGGGTGGACGCAGCAACAATGATGGTCGTCACTTTATGCCGACAGATCCGGACGACCTCATGCCTCGCGGTGGCGTTGCCAAAGCGCCCGCCCGGAGGGGGCGGACGAGCGTTGGCCCGGCGGGCTTCGACCTTGTTCCGGGCCAAAGAAAAAAGGCGCGCCCTAGGACACGCCCCTTTCTAGATCGCTGTCAAAGACCTCAATCGGCCCAGTAGAGCCGCATCGGGTTGTCGACCAGCAGCTTCTGCCGCTGTGCCTCAGTCCGGGCGATGCGCGGGATGTAGTCCACCAAGAGCCCGTCATCCGGCATATGCGATTTCATGTTCGGATGCGGCCAGTCGGTGCCCCAAAGGACCCGGTCCTCGAAGCGGTCGACGATCGCCTGATAATACGGCACCACGTCGTCATAGGGCACGCCGTCCTTGGTCAGACGCTCGGGGCAGGTCACCTTGGTCCAGACGTTCTCATTGTTCGCCATCAGGTTGATGAAGCGCTGGAAATCCGGATGGTCGACGCCCTTCGTCACATCGGGACGGCCCATATGGTCGACCACGATGATACCCGGCAACTGACCGAGGAAAGGCTCCAGCCCCTCTAGATCCTGCGCCTCGAAATAGACGACGGTGGACCAGCCGAACTCCTGGATCTTGTCGGCGATGCCGAGGAAGACCTCGGGCGGGGTCGCATCCACCAGACGCTTCACGAAGTTGAAGCGCACGCCGCGCACACCGGCGTCGTGCATCTCGCGCAGTTCCTCGCGGGTGATGTCCTTGCCGACCGAGGCCACGCCGCGCGCCTTGTCACCGGCAGTGCGGCAGGCGTCGACCATGGCGCGGTTGTCTTTGCCGTGGCAGGTCGCCTGCACGATCACGTTCTTGTCGAACCCAAGGAAATCGCGCAGCGCGTAGAGCTTGTCCTTGCCGGCGTCGCCCGGCGTATACTTCCGCTCGGGGGCATAGGGGAATTCAGCCGAGGGGCCGAAGACGTGGCAATGCGCGTCGACCGCGCCGGCGGGCAATTTGAAATCCGGGGTCTTGGGGTTCGGGTGATAGACCAGCCAGTCGGCGTCCATCGGCTGCGGTTGCGTGCTCATCGCGTGTCTCTCCCTTGGCGGCCCTCTCATCGGGACGGGCCTCCTTGCGCGCGCACCATGCGCCACGCGACGGGATTTGCCTATTCCGAAAGCCGCAAGTAGGATAAGTTTTGGCTATTCGAGGTCAAGATGAACAACAGCCTGCCGAACCTGAGACACATGCGGGTGTTCCTCGAGACCGCGCGGTCCGGCTCGGTCTCGGTCGCGGCGGAACGCTGCCTGTTGTCCCAACCTGCCGCGACACAGGCACTGGCGCGGCTGGAGGCGGATCTGGGCACGCCCTTGTTAGTCCGCCGGACCCGGCGCTTCGGCCCCACCCCCTGCGGCGCGTTGTTTGCCAACCGGGTCGAGGCTGCGCTCAACCACCTGCACAGCGGTGCCCGCGCGGCGCTCAGGAACGGCGCGCGCGATGGCTCGGGCTGGAAAGGCGGCGCGCCCCGCTCGGCCTTCGACCACCTCGTGACGGCGGCACAATTGCGGGCGCTGATCGCCGTGGCCGGGACCGGCAGCTTCACCCTCGCCGCGCAGGAATTGGGACTGGCGCAACCCACCGTCCACCGCGCGGCCCGCAGCCTCGAGGAGATCGCGGGCGTCCCCCTGTTCCAGACCACGGTCAGCGGGGTCGAACTGACCACGGCCGCGCAAGCCTTTGTTCTGGGGGCGAAACTGGCACAGGCCGAGATCCGTCAGGGGTTTGAAGAAATCGGCCATGCGCTGGGCGACGACCGCGGCACGTTCAATCTGGGGTCCCTGCCCCTCGCCCGGACCTCGATCGTGCCGGCGGCGACCCATCGGCTGATCTCCGAGACGCAGGGCGTGCAGGTCCGGGTCGTGGACGGCCGCTACCCCGAGCTTCTGCGCAGCCTGCGCGAGGGCGACCTCGACTGCCTGATCGGCGCGCTGCGCGACCCTGCCCCGGCCGAGGACGTGACGCAGGAGCCGCTGTTCGACGACGCGCTGGCCGTCGTCACCCATCCACGCCACCCGTTGGCGGGCAAGCGCGGCGTCACGCTGGAAGATACGCTCGCCTACCCTTGGGTCGCGCCGCCGAAACCCACGCCCGCCGGCAGCTATCTGTTCGAGACCTTGCGCATTCAGGACCGGCCCCAGACCCCGGTGCGGGTGGTCGCCTCGTCGCTGGTGTTCCTGCGCGGGCTATTGGCGGCGGGGGATTATGTCTCCATCGTCTCGCTGCATCAGGTCGAGACCGAGATCGCCGACGGCCATATCGTCGCCCTCGATCTGCCGCTGGAAAACAGCGTACGACCGATCGGCCTGACCTATCGCAGCAGCTGGCGTCCCACCGCGACGCAGGCCCGTTTCCTTGAGCTTTTACGGGCCGAAAGCCCCGGTGCGGGCACCCCTCGGGATCGCGCAAAGGTGAGCGTGGAATAGCTTTTTTCAATGGAAGGCGGGCTGATTCAATTGGCCCTCCGACCCCGCCTGGATGTATACATCGCGCGATCGGGTTTCCGCCCGCCGCCGTGCAGTCCGCATCGCGCCAAGGTTACGGAACGCCACGATAAACGGGAGAAGAACCAATGCAAAAGGACTACGAGGATATCCCCGGGACCTTCGTCTTCGACGCGGACCGCTCGCGCGAGGGCTATCACCTGAACCAGTTCTGCATCTCGCTGCGCCTGCAGAAGAACCGCGATGCGTTCAATGCCGATCAGGAAACCTATCTCGACAAGTATCCGATGACGCCCGAGCAGCGCGACGCGGTGCTCAAGCGCGACTGGAACCGCCTGCTCGAGCTGGGTGGCAACATCTATTACACCTCGAAGCTGGCCGCCAATGACGGCATCAACTTCCAGAACCTCGCCGGCCTGATGACCGGCATGGGCGTCGAGGCCTACCGCGACATGATGCTCGCCGGCGGCCGTTCGCCCGAGGGCAATCGCTACAAATCGGAATGGGAGGACAAGTAATGGCACGCATCGTCGCAGGGGTGGGATGCTCGCACGTCCCCGCCATCGGTGTCGCAATGGACACCCATATCACCGACCAGCCGTATTGGCAGCCGGTGTTCAAGGGCTTTGAATTCTCGCGCAAATGGATGGCCGAGGAAAAGCCCGACGTCGTCTTCCTCGTGTACAACGACCATTGCACCGCCTTCGACGCCTCGGTGATCCCGACCTTCGCGCTGGGCTGCGCCGCGTCGTTCACCCCCGCCGATGAAGGCTGGGGCCCGCGTCCGGTGCCGATGGTCTACAACCATCAGAAGATGGCCAGCCATATCGCCCAGTCGCTGATCCTCGACGAATTCGACATCACCATCATGAACGAGATGGAAGTCGACCACGGCCTGACTGTGCCGCTGTCGGTGATGTATGGCGACAAGACGCCCGAGGATGATTGGGGCGTGAAGGTGATCCCGCTGGCCGTGAACGTGGTGCAATACCCGGCACCCACCGGCAACCGCTGCTACAATCTCGGCAAGGCCATTCGCCGCGCCGTCGAAAGCTATCCGGAAGACCTGAAGGTCATGATCTTCGGCACCGGCGGCATGTCGCACCAGCTGCAGTACAAGCGCGCGGGCCTGATCAACCCCGAGTTCGACAACATGTTCCTCGACAAGCTGACCTCGGACCCCGTGGGCCTGTCGAAGATGCCGCATGTCGACTACCTGCGCGAAGCGGGTTCGGAAGGCGTTGAGATGGTGATGTGGCACGTCATGCGTGGCGCTCTGGACGAGGATGTCGTCGAAGTGCACCGTCACTACCACGTCCCCGCCTCGAACACGGCGGTGGGTCATATCATCCTTGAGAACAAGGATTACCACGACAGCCGCAAGACCCTCGCGGCCGAGTAACGGGAGAGAGACCCCATGCGTATATGTGTTGCCGGTGCCTATGGCGCCTTCGGCATCAAGCATCTCGACGCGCTGGCCGCGATCGAGGGCGTGACCGTCACCTCGGTGATGGGCCCGACCCGCGAGAAGATCGACGCCCTTGCCGCCCAGCGCGGCATCGGCCATGCCGCGACCGATCTGGCCGAGTGTCTGGCCCGTGACGACGTGGACGCGGTCATTCTGGCGACGCCCACCCAGCTGCATGCCGAGCAGGCGATTGCCTGCATGAAGGCGGGCAAGCCGGTGCTGATCGAGATCCCGATGGCCGATAGCCTCGAGGATTCGGAAGCGATCTGCGCGGTGCAGAAGGAGACGGGCGTGCTGGCGATGGCCGGTCAGGTCCGCCGCTTCAACCCCTCACACCAGTGGATCCACAACAAGATCATGGCGGGTGAGCTGAAGGGCCAGCAGATGGATGTTCAGACCTACTTCTTCCCCCCCTCGAACATGAAAGCCAAGGGCGAGCCGCGCAGCTGGACCGACCACCTGCTGTGGCACCACGCCTGCCACACGGTCGACCTGTTCCAGTACCAGACCGGCGGCGAGGTCGTTCAGGCCTATGGCCTTGAGGGTCCGCACCACCCCGAGCTGGGCATCGCCATGGACATGTCCATCGGCCTGAAAGCGGCCAATGGCGCGATCTGCACGCTGTCTTTGTCCTTCAACAACGACGGTCCTCTGGGTACGTTCTTCCGCTACATCTGCGACAACGGCACCTATATCGCCCGCTACGACGACCTGTTCGACGGCAAGGAAAACCCCATCGACCTGTCGGATGTGGCCGTGTCGAACAACGGCATCGAGCTCATCGACCGCGAGTTCATTGCCGCGATCCAGGAAGGCCGCGAGCCCAATGGCTCGGTGCATGACGTGCTGGCCGCGATGAAGACGCTCGACCAGATCGAGCGCAGCTTCGGCTGAGCGGCGCCTCGGAGGGGGATTATGTACGCGTGAAGCACTTCCCCTTCGGACGTTAACCTGTTAAAGAAAGGCGCCGCCCCCCTTCGGGCTGGCGCCTTTTTCAATGCCCTTTCCGGATTCTCGCCTTGACCGATGCCACGGCTTCCGCCGCCGTTTCGCCATCTCGCCCTGTCTATGCCTCGCCCTTCGCGCTGCTGCCGCTCATCGGCGTGCCGGTCTTTCTGGCCATCGCGAACCAGACCATGGTGTCGGTGGCCCTGCCCTCCATCGGGGCGGATCTGGGCCAGTTGCGGCGCCTGCCTTGGTTGGTGATGGGTTACATGATTGCCCTGACCGTGGCCGGGCCCCTTTATGGCGTGCTGGGCGATACCTTCGGGCGCAAGAAGATGATGCTGACGGCGCTGGTGGTCTACATGGCCGGATCCCTGATCTGCGCCTCGGCCGGGACGATCGAGGTGCTGGCCGGCGGACGTCTGGTTCAGGGCCTTGGCGGTGGCGGCTTGATGGCGCTCAGTCAGGCGCTGATCGGCGATGTGGTCGCGCCTCGGGACCGGGGACGCGCGCAAGGCAACATCGCCGCGATCTCGGTGCTGGCCTCGACCGCCGGGCCGTTGGTCGGCGGACTGATGGTGCAGGCCTTCGGATGGCGGGCGATGTTCCTTGGCACGTTGCCCTTGGCCTTGCTGGCGATGGTGGTGCTGGCGATGTGGAAGGTCCCCGCGCGTGAGGTCAGCGCACAGCGGCGTTTCGATGCGGGAGGCTTCGTGACGCTGCTGGCGCTGGTGCTGGGGGTGACGGTGGCGATCGAGCTGGCCGGCGAGGAGGGTCGCCGCTGGATCGCCGCCGCAGGGGCCGTGGTCGGCATCGCCGCGCTCCTTGGCCTCGTGCGGGCCGAGAGGCGGGCGACCAACCCGCTGTTCCCCCCGGCGCTGTTCGCGGTTCCGGCCATCACCCGCGCCTCGGTCATGGTGTTCTGCCACGGCGCGGCGATGGTCTCTCTGGTGACGACGATCCCGCTGTTCCACGCCATCCTGCGCTCGGACGGGGCGGTGGCCACGGCGACCTCGATGCTGGCGCTGACCGTCTCGCTGGGGGTCGCGGGCTTCATCACCGGCAACCTCGTGACGATGACGGGCCGGACGCTGCTGTTCCCCTCGATCAGCCTGCCGATCTGTGGCTCGCTGGTGGTCTTCCTGTCGTTCTTTGGCCCGGACATGAGCCGCCCCGCGCTGATGGCCACCTACCTCGCCATCGGGCTGTCCTTGGGCACGGTCATGGCGGTGATGAACACGCTGGTACAGCACATGGCACCCGATGCCGCACGGGGACGCGCCGCCGGGTCGATGACCTTCTTCCGCTCCATCGGCGCCGTGGTGGGTACGGCCCTGACCTCGCTGGTGCTGTTCATGGTGGCGCCCGGCGGCGCGGATGCCGGCGCGATCCTCAATGGCAATCATGCCGCCGATACCGCCAGCCACGCCGCCTGGCAGGTCGCATTTCAGGCAACCTTCGGCACGATTGCCGTGTTCATCGCCATTGAATGGCTGATGGCGTTGATGAATCCGGTCCGCCGCCTAGATTGACCCCTGCACCATGAGGGTGCTGCGCTGCCGCATCCCGCAGATCTCAGCCAGGATAGGCTGAGCGGGAACGCGCGCTGCACCGCCGCATCTCGGCGACGCCTGTTGCCGTAACGCAGGCGGAGGCGTACAACTGGAGCGCTATTTGTGAATTTCAGCACGGAATCTAGGATATCATGACCAAAATTCGGAAAGCAGTATTTCCCGTCGCCGGCCTAGGCACGCGGTTTCTTCCCGCGACCAAGGCCATGCCGAAGGAGCTGCTGCCGATCATCGACAAGCCGATCGTGCAATACGCTGTCGAGGAAGCCATTGCCGCTGGTATCACTGACCTGATCTTTGTGACCGGCCGCCCGAAGCGCGCCATCGGCGACCATTTCGACGCCAACCTCGAGCTTGAGTTCCAGCTGTCCCAGAAGGGCAAGCACAAGGAACGCGACATGGTCCGCAACATCGTCCCCGAAGGTGTGAATTGCATCTTCATCCGTCAGCCCGAGCCCAAGGGCCTCGGGGACGCGGTGCTCATGGCCGCCCCCGCAGTGGGCGATGCGCCCTTCGTGGTGCTGCTGGCCGACGACCTGATGAAGGGCAAGTCGCTGCCGACTGCCGAGATGGTCGCGGCCTATGACCAGAACCCGACGAACTACCTCTGTGTGACCGAAGTCGAGGAAGACGTCGTCCACAAGTACGGGATCGTGAAGCCGGGCCCGGTTGGCCCCGATGGCCGTGTCACCGTCGCCGGCCTCGTCGAGAAGCCGAAGCTTGAGGACGCGCCCTCGCACCTCGCCTCGATGGGCCGCTACGTCTTCAACGCCGAAGTCTTCGACGTGCTGCGCAAGCTGGAGCCGGGTGCCGGGGGCGAGATCCAGCTGGCGGACGCCATCGACATCCTCGCCGCCAAGGGCAAGGTCGCGGCGATGGAGATGTCGGCCGAGCGTTATGATTGCGGCTCGAAGTTCGGTTACCTGAACGCCATCGTCGACCATGCGCTGGACCACGACGAGTTCCGCGACAAATTCATCGAACTGATGCGTGACCGCCTCGCGCAGCACGACAGCGCGCCGGCGCCCGCCGCCAAGGCCGGTCGCTGAAGGGCCTCGGAGATGACGAAGCATGTATTGGTAACGGGGGGTGCGGGCTATATCGGCTCGCACGCCTGTAAAGTTCTGTCCGCGAAGGGCTATGTGCCCGTCACCTACGACAATCTCTCGACCGGCTGGGCGCAGGCGGTCAAATACGGCCCCTTAGTGCAGGGCGACCTGATGGACCGGGCCGCGCTGGATGCGGCCTTCGCCGAGTACAAGCCGGTGGCGGTGATGCATTTCGCCGCCTTCAGCCAAGTCGGCGAGGCCATGTCCGACCCCGGAAAATACTGGCGCAACAACGTGATGGGCTCGCTCTCGCTGGCCGAGGCCGCGGTGGCGAACGGCGTTCTGGACTTCGTCTTCTCCTCGACCTGCGCCACCTATGGTGAGCAGGACGGGGTGCTTCTGACCGAGGACAGTACGCAGCAGCCGATCAACGCCTATGGCTCGTCCAAACGCGCGGTCGAGGAAATCCTCCGCGATTTCCGCGCGGCGCATGGGCTGCGCACCGTCATCTTCCGCTATTTTAACGTGGCGGGTGCCGACCCCGAGGGCGAGGTTGGCGAATGCCACCGCCCCGAGACGCATCTGATCCCGGTGATGCTGGAGGCCATCGACGGCCAGCGGCCCGAACTGGTGATCCATGGCGACGATTACGACACCCATGACGGCACCTGCATCCGCGACTATGTCCATGTGATGGATCTGGTCGAGGCGCATGTGCTGGGCCTTGAATGGCTGCTCGACGGCAAGGAGAGCCGGGTGTTCAACCTCGGCACCGGCGCGGGTTTCACGGTCAAGGAAGTGATCGGCCATGCCCGCGCGGCGACGGGCCACAAGGTGCCGCATCGCTATGGCCCCCGCCGGGGCGGCGACGCGACGGCGCTGGTGTCGGGCAGCCATGCGGCGCTGAACGAGCTGGGCTGGGACCCGGCGCGGTCCTCGCTCAAGGTGATGATCAAGGACGCCTGGACCTGGCACAAGACGGGCGGCTACGCGGGCTGAGGCCCCCTCCCGGCGAAAATGAAAACGGGCGCGGCCTTTCGGTCGCGCCCGTTTCCTTAGGTCAGATCGCTCAGGCCTTCAGGTCGAAGCGGTCGGCGTTCATCACCTTGGTCCAGGCGGCGACGAAGTCCTTGACGAACTTCGCCTTGTTGTCGTCCTGGGCATAGACCTCGGCATAGGCGCGCAGCACCGAGTTCGAGCCGAACACCAGATCGACGCGCGAAGCGGTCCATTTCACCGCACCGGTCTTGCGGTCACGGATCTCGTAGCTGCCGCCGACCGGATGCCAGGAATTGGCCATGTCGGTCAGGTTCACGAAGAAATCCGTGCTCAGCGTGCCCGGACGGTCGGTGAACTCGCCCAGCTTGCTGCCGCCGTAGTTGGTGCCCATGGCGCGCATGCCGCCCACCAGCACCGTCATCTCGGCGGCGGTGAGGCCCATCAGCTGGGCGCGATCCAGCAGCAGTTCCTCGGCGCTGACGACATAGTCCTGCTTGACGAAGTTGCGGAAGCCATCGGCCAGCGGCTCGAGCACGCTGAACGAGTCCGCGTCCGTCATCGCGTCGGTCGCATCGCCCCGACCCGGCGCGAAGGGCACCGAGACCTCGACGCCGGCAGCCTTCGCCGCCTGCTCGATCCCGAGGTTGCCGGCCAGCACGATCACATCGGCGATCGACGCGCCCGAGGCCGCCGCGATCGGCTCCAGCACCGACAGCACGCGCGCCAGACGCTCGGGCTCGTTGCCGACCCAGTCCTTCTGCGGTGCCAGACGGATGCGAGCGCCATTGGCCCCGCCGCGCATGTCCGACCCGCGGTAGGTGCGGGCGGAATCCCAGGCCGTGTTGACCATGTCACTCAGCGACAGGCCCGAGGCTGCGATCTTCGCCTTCACCGCCGCCACGTCATACGAAGTCGAGCCCGCGGGCACCGGGTCCTGCCAGATCAGATCCTCTGCCGGGACGTCCGGGCCGATGTAGCGGACCTTCGGCCCCATATCGCGGTGGGTCAGCTTGAACCAGGCGCGGGCGAAGGTTTCCGAGAAATAGGCCGGATCCGCGATGAACTTCTGGCAGATGGCGTTGTAGATCGGGTCGATCTTCAGCGCCATGTCGGCATCGGTCATCATCGGCATGGTCTTGATGCCCGCGTCTTCCACGTCGGCCGGCATGTCGGCCTCGGCGATGGTGACGGGCTTCCACTGGTTGGCACCGGCGGGCGACTTGGTCAGCTCCCACTCATGGCCGAACAGCATGTCGAAATAGCCCATGTCCCACTGCGTCGGGGTCGAGGGCCAGGCGCCTTCGATCCCGGACACCACGGTGTTGCGACCGATGCCGCGCCCCTTGGTGTTCATCCAGCCGATGCCCTGGAATTCGACATCCGCCGCTTCCGGATCGGCCGAGAGATCGCCGGCATTGCCGTTGCCATGCGACTTGCCGATGGTGTGGCCACCGGCGGTCAGGGCGACGGTTTCCTCGTCGTTCATGGCCATGCGGGCGAAGGTCTCGCGCATCATCGCCGCGGTCTTCATCGGGTCGGGCTTGCCGTTCACGCCTTCCGGGTTGACGTAGATCAGGCCCATCTGCACCGCCGAGAGCGGGTTCTGCAGGGTCTCGGGCTTCGAGACGTCATCGTAACGGGTGTCGGACGGCGCCAGCCATTCCTTCTCCGACCCCCAATAGGTGTCCTTCTCCGGATGCCAGATATCCTCGCGGCCGAAACCGAAGCCGAAGGTCTTCAGGCCCGCGACCTCGTAGGCGACGGTGCCCGAGAGGATCATCAGGTCGGCCCAGCTGATCTGGTTGCCGTATTTCTTCTTGATCGGCCACAGCAGGCGGCGGCCCTTGTCGGTGTTGACGTTGTCGGGCCACGAGTTCAGCGGCGCGAAACGCTGGTTGCCGGTGCCGGCGCCGCCCCGGCCATCGGCCAGACGGTAGGACCCGGCAGCGTGCCAGGCGACACGGGCGAACATGCCGACATAGCTGCCCCAGTCGGCCGGCCACCAATCCTGGCTGTCGGTCATCAGCTTGCGCAGGTCATCCTTCAGTGCCTCGACGTCGAGCTTCTTCACTTCCTCGCGGTAGTTGAACTCGGCGCCCAGCGGATTGGTCTTGCTGTCATGCTGGTGCAGGATGTCGAGGTTCAGGGCATTGGGCCACCAGCCCGTCACCGATTTGCCCAGAGCGGTGTTTCCGCCGTGGTTCACCGGGCATTTGCCCGCGTTGTTCCCGTCCATCTGGCTCTCTCCTGTTTGCTTGCATCACGAAGGCATGGGGCATCACCGCCCCCGTGAGGGCGTGTGGTCTTGGCATCGCGGTCGTTGGATCCTCCCGACCTTCGTTAGAATCACTCTAGCAAGCGATTTCCATTAGGATAAGTTGTATTTCCTGATTGTGACGATAAGTTATTCTGATGATAAACCTCACCCTCCGCCAGTTCCGCTATTTCGAGGCCCTCGCCCGTCACGGGCATTTCGGCCGGGCGGCGGATGTCTGCGCCATCTCGCAACCGGCTTTGTCCATGCAGATCAAGGAGATGGAGGAGAACCTCGGCTCGGCCCTGTTCGAGAGGGGGGCGCGTCAGGTGCGCCTCACCGCCTTCGGCGAGGAGTTCGCCGGCCGCGTGCGCGAGATCCTGTGCGCGGTGGATGAGCTGGAAGACCTCGCCCGCGCCTCGCGCGAGCGGCTGGTGGGGCGGCTGCGCCTCGGGGTGATTCCGACCATCGCGCCCTATCTGCTGCCGGCGCTGATCGGGCGGCTGACGCAGATGAACGCCGATCTCGACATCCATGTGCGCGAGACTGTGACGCCGAAACTGCTGCACGAGCTGCACGAGGGGCGCCTGGACACGGCCATCGTCGCCCTGCCGGTGTCGGAGCCCGCCTTCACCGAGGTCGCGCTGTTCTCCGAGGATTTTGTGCTGGTCCGCCCGCGCTCAGAGGCCAACCTGCCCGTCCCCACCCCGGACCTTCTGCGCGAGATGCGCCTTCTGCTGTTGGAGGAAGGCCATTGCTTCCGCGATCAGGCGCTAAGTTTCTGCAACCTGCAAAGCGCCGCCCCACGCGAGCTGCTCGACGGCTCGTCCCTGTCGACGCTGGTGCAGATGGTCGGCGCCGGCATCGGCGTGACCCTGATCCCCGAGATGGCGGTGGCGGTCGAAACCCGATCAGCCGATGTGGCCGTGACCCGCTTCCCGGACCCTCAGCCGCGCCGGATGATCGGCATGATCTGGCGCAATTCCAGCCCCTTGGCCAAGCAGCTGATGCAGATCGCCGAGGTGGTACGCGAAACGGCCGAGCAATTGCCCGGCCGCATCGAGATCGTGGCCTGAGCGATCAGAAGTTGATCGTCCGACCCAGGGTCAGGCGCACATCGCGGCCCGCGCGCGGGTTGGAATAAGCATAGCCATAGGCGCCCACATCCAGCGCGTTGTAGTAATAGCGGTCGAAGATGTTGTTGACCGCCAGCTGCACTTCCAGATCGCGCAGCACGCCCTGCGTCGGGCGCCAGGTGACGAACAGGTCATGCACGCCGTAGCCCGGCACATAATCGCCCGAGGCCACCGTCATCCCCTGCGCGAAGGTGCCGCGCCAGCCGAATTCGACGTTGCGGCTCGGGAGCCGGTGCCCCACTTCCAGCGTGATCTGGTTCGCCGGGGTCGAGCCCAACACCGCGCCCGAGACTTGGTTCTCGCCCTCAATGGCCGAGGCCGCGGCGCGGCCGAACCAACGGGCGCTCTCGTAGCTGGCTTCCAGCTCCACCCCGCGGATACGGGCGCGGCCGATGTTGGTGAAGGGCACGCCCCCTCCGGTCCGGGTGATCATGTCGGTGAACTGGTTGTTGAACGCCGTGACCTTCACCTCCAGCCCATCGCCGCCCGCGAAGACATCACGCCCGGTCCACGAGAAGCCCAGCTCGACCGTGCGCGCATGTTCGGGCCGCAGGCCCAGCGGGTCGGTCGCGGTGGGATCGGCGCTGTCGAAGACCTCGTCGATCGTCGGCAGGCGGGTGGTGCGGGCGAGCGAGCCGAACACCGACCAGGCCTCGTTCAGCTCGTAATGCAGGGCCAGCGAGGCGGCGGTGCCGGAATGCATGATCGGCTGGTTCAGCAGGCTTGCATCCGCGCCCGAGGTCGCCTCCAGTCGCGTGCGGTCATAGCGCAGAGCCGACAGCACGGTCAGGCGCTGGTTCACGATCAGCTCGTTTTGCAGATACAGGCCATAGGTGTCGCTGGTCCCGCCCGGCTGCGAGGCATAGCCGCCGCCGCCCACTTCGGTGAAGCGGTCGCGCTGCGCGACGGTCGCGCCGAAGGTCAGGTAGTTCTCCCAACCCTCGCCCCGCATCGTCACGGTGTTGCGCGCATCGAGGCTCAGCCCCTCATAGGCATAGGTCGAATCCTGCCACAGGCCGTAAGGCGGCGCGAAGGGATGGCCCGGGTAGTTGGTGGCGTTGGTCTGATCGGTTTGGCTGCGGGTCCAGGCGAGTTGAACACGGGCGTCCACCCACGGATTGTCCGAGGCCGGGTTTTCCCAAGTGATCTGCGCGCTCTCATCGACGACGGTCCGGTCGACATTGCCGAAGATCGAAAAATTGCCATAGGCCGAATAAGGCACCTGCTCGCCCTCGGTGGTCCAGCGCGAGGCCGAGAAGCGCAGAACCTGCTCGGATTCGTCTGACAGTCGCACCGATCCGCTGACCAGACCCGAGATCGAATCCATGTTCGATCCGGTCACCGTGGTGCCGTCACCATCCTCGTAATCGCCCTCGAAACGGCGGGTCAACGCGGCCAGCATCTCGACCCGGTCATTGAAGCGATGGGCCATGATGATCGAGCCGAAGTGCCCCTCACCATTGGAATTTCCGCCCGCGCGCAGGCGGATGGCGGTGTCGGACCCTTCGGTCAGGAAGTCCGAGGCCTCGCGGGTCTCGAAGGCCACGACGCCGCCGATCGCGCCCGAGCCGTACAGCATCGACGAGCCCGGCCCGCGCAGGACCTCGACCCGGCGATAGAGCTCAGGCTCGCCGAAATGCGAGCCGACGCGGTATTGCTCGAAGTATTTCTGCACGCCGTCGACGGTGACGACGATGCGGTTCTCGTCGGACGAGGTCGAGGTGCCGACACCCCGAATGTTGAGAAACTGCCCGGTCATGGCCGAGCCGCCAAAAGCCTCGGCCCCCGGCACAGCGCGGAGCAGATCGCCGGGCGTCGAGGCTTGCTCGCGCTCCAGATCCTCGGTTTCCAGCGCCGTCACGGCCTGCGGTGTGTCGAGCGCGACCCGCGCGCGACCGGCGCCGAGGATGATCCGGCCGAGCATGGTGAAGACGCCCTCGCCCGCCGTTTGGGCGGTGGCGGGCATCGCCAGCGCGGTCGTCAGCGCCAGCGTGGAGACGGCACAGACGTGCCGGAATTTCGGTGACATGGGTCCCCCATTTCCTTTGTTGTTGGTGCTGGCGGGACGCTGGCTGGATGTCTCAGGCGGCTGCCTGTGGCAAGATGTAGACGCCGCCGCCGGGCGGGGGCGTCGAGACCTTCAGCGCGCAGCCATAGGCCGTGCTCAGGGTCTGATCGGTGAAGACCGCGCCGGGCGCGCCGGTCGCAAGCACGCGTCCGGCCTGCATCAGGCAGACGGCATCCGCGAACAAGGCGGTCAGGTTGAGGTCGTGCATTACGGCCACGACGCCGCCCCCCGCGCGGGCGAAATCCTGCGCCAGCCGCATCACCTGCAGCTGATGACCGATGTCCAAGGCGGCGACGGGCTCGTCGAGGAACAGCCAGCGCGGCTGGCCGTCGACCACGGGCTGCCAGACCTGCAACAGCACCCGCGCCAAATGGGCCCGTTGCTGCTCGCCGCCCGAAAGCTGCTGGAACAGCCGCCCCTCGTAGCCTTCAAGCCCCACGCGGGCCAGCGCGCGACGCGGCAGATCGGCGGCCTGCGCCGACAACGCGGTGGCGCCGGTGAGGCCCAGCCGAACGATCTCGAGCACCGTGAAGGGAAAGGCCAGCGGCATGGATTGCGGCAGCACGGCTCGGCGTTGCGCCAGATCCTCGGGCCGCTGGCGGGACAGGTCGGTGCCGTCCAGCCTGACCTGCCCGGCATAAGGCAGCTCACCGGTCAGAGCTTTCAACAAGGTCGTCTTGCCCGAGCCATTGGGCCCGACGATGCAGGTCAGCGCGCCAGCATGGGCGGTGAAATCGAGGCCGCGCAGGATCTCCTGCCGGTTCAGTGAGACATGCAGATCAAGGGCTTGCAGCATCACAGGTCCACCAATCCGCGCTTGCGCAGCAACAGCCACAGGAACACCGGCGCACCCGCCAATGCGGTGACGATGCCGATCGGCAACTCGGCCGGGGCGACGATCACCCGCGCGACCATATCCGCGCCGATCAGCAGCACCGCACCCAGAAGGGCCGAGGCCGGCAGCAGGAAGCGGTGGTCCGGGCCGATCGCCAGTCGCAACAGGTGTGGCACGACGATGCCGACGAAACCGACCCCGCCCGAGATCGCCACCGCCGCCCCGACCGAGGCCGCGACGGCCAGCACCGCCACCGATTTCACCCGCTGCACCCGGATCCCCAGATGCATAGCAGCGGCCTCGCCCAGCGACAGGGCGTTCAGGGCCCGAGCGAGGAACGGCGCGGCGATCAACCCCGCCAGCATCACCGGGCCGGCGACGGAGAGCTTGGCCCAGCTCGTCCCGGCCAACGAGCCGAGGTTCCAGAAAGTCAGGTCCCGCAGCTGCGCATCATCAGCGCGGGCGATCAGAACCCCCTGCCCTGCGCCCGCCAGTGCCGCGAGCGCGATCCCGGCCAACAGCATGGTCGCGACCGAGGTCCGCCCTGCGCGGGTCGAGATCCGGTAGAGGATCATCGTCACGCCCCAGCCGCCGAGGAAGGCCGCCAGAGGCACCAGATGCGGCCCGCCGAAAGGCAATACCCCGCCCAGAACGATGGCACAGATTGCCCCCAACCCGGCGCCTGCGCTGACGCCGATCAGGCCCGGATCGGCCAGCGGGTTGCGGAACAGCCCCTGCATCAGCGCACCCGACACCGCGAGCGAGGCCCCGACCAAGGCGCCGGTCAGAAGGCGCGGCAGGCGGATGTCCGTCAGGATCACCCGCTCGCGCAGCCCCACCCCATCGCCGGAGAGCCAGTCGGCTAAGACCTGCGGCAGCGACACGCCGGCCGCGCCCACGGCCAGCGAGACGGCGCCGGTGAGCAGCAGCAACAGGCCCAGCGCCCAAAGCGCCAGCCTTGCGCGGGGCGCGCGGTCGCCGGGGTTGGCGGTGAAGCGCAGCGCGACCATGCCTCAGCCCCCCAGCGCGTCCATCAGGTCCCGCGCGGCGGCGGGCGTGCGCGGACCGAAGCCCAGCAGATAGACCCCGTCCATACGAAGGATCCGACCGGCCTCGGCCGCCGGGGTCAGGCCCAGCGCCGGATGGGCGCGGATCTGCGCATCGGTCAACGCGTGGTCACCGGTGCGGGTCATCATCACGATCGCCTCGGGCGCGGCGGCCACCAGCGCCTCGTCGCTGAGCGGGCGGTAGCCTTCGAACCCGGTCACCGCGTTCTCGATCCCGGCGAGTTGGAAGATCCCGTCCGCCGCCGTCCCCTGCCCCGAGGCCAGCACGCGCCCGCCCGCAGCCGAGAGGATGAAGATCGCCCGCACCGGCGCGGCCTCGGCCCGTGCCTGCGCCAGCTCGGCGAAATCGCCGGTGACCTGCGCGCGCAGGGCCGTGGCATCGACTGAAAGGGCCTCGGCCACGCGGTCGATCCGTTCCAGAACGCCGGCCTCGGTGAAGCCGGCCTCGATGCGGACCACCGGCACCTCGGTCGCCTCGACCAGCGCCAGTGTTTCCGGCGGGCCGGCATCGGCATCGGCCAGAATCAGATCCGGCCCCAAGGACAGCAGCCCCTCGGCCGAGAGAGCGCGCAGATAGCCGATGTCCGGCAGATTGGTCAGCGTTTCCGGGTACATCACCGTCGTGTCGCGCCCGACCAGACGGTCCTCAGCGCCTAGTGCCGCGACGATCTCGCCCAGCGCCGAGCCGGCGACAATCACGCGCTCCTGCGCCAAGGTGGGCCCGGCGATCAGGCCGAGGGCAAGGGTCAAAGCCAGCGAACGCATCGCTCAGGCCCCCATCTCGGCAGCCAGCGCCCCGGTCAGCGCCGCCCAGCCCAGCGTGCCCGGCAGCGGACCCGAGGCATCGGCCGCATCGTCCGCCTGTTCGGAGCCGGCCTCGCGCTGGCCGAACATCTGCAGGATCAACGCGCCGCGCGCATCGAAGGCCTCGATCGAGATCGCCAGCCCGTGCCGCGTCGGTTTGCGCACCAGCCAGACCTCGGCCACGTGATCGGCGCGCAGGTGCAGGTTGAAGCCGGGATCGAGGACGTTCATCCACGGCCCCATTGGCTCGACCCGGTGGATCGCACCGGCGTGGATCTGGATGCAGCCGGCATTGCCGACGAAGATCATCACCGGCACCTGATCATGCGCGGCACGGCGGAGGGCCTCGTTCAGGGCCTCGGGTTGCAGAAGCTTGGCATAGGGCTCGCCGATGATGCGATAGGCGCCGAGGCGGTTCATCTTCAGCTTCGACGTCAGGCGCAGGAACTGATGGGTGTCGGTCATGCCGTCCCATTCCTTGCGCAGGATCTCCAGCTTCTCGGGGTTGCCTTTCGCGGCTTCGACCGGCGCGCGCGGCGCTGTCTCCAGCCGGTCGGATTGGTCCTCAAGACGCAGGGCCGTCACCAAGGCGTCAAAAGCCGCGACATCCGAGGCCGGTCGCAGATGCACCTTGTGCACCGCATCGCCCGCCGCATCGAAGACCTGAACCGAACGCTTCTCGCCCTCGCGCACGGCAAAGGCATGGACCCAATGGCGCGGGAACATGCGCAGGTCGATGTCCGGCCCCAGCACCATCGCCGCATGCGCCCCCGCCCGGAAATCGAGGTAGCTGCCGTCACGCTCATGCACGCAGCTGTCGTTACGGGTCAGCGCCAGAACCGGGCCGAGGGTCTGCACGGCCGGGATCAGCCGGTCCAGATCCGCGTCGATGCGGACGACCTCCACCCCGTCGACCATGGCGGCGACCAGATGGGCTTCGGTCACACCCAGCGTCTCGGCCAGATCACGGGCGCGGCTTTTCGGGTTCTCGGCACGGGCCGCGCGCAGGGTCGCGGGTTCATCAACGACGAGAGTGCTCATCGGCAGTCCTTTCGGGTCACAAAGAGGCAGGTTTCTCTGCGCGGCTCTGGCGAAAGGGCTGGATGGCGCGAGGCGTCCGATTTGAGGCGGCGCCTTACTTGACAATTTCTGTAGGTCATTCTAGCGAAAACATGCAAGCGGAAATTTGCTTAACGCTTTCCGCCTCTTCGCCAGCCAAGGCCCGATCCGGCCAGCCAGCAACGTGTTTCAGGCCCTGACCGATTACGGAGCAGACATGGCGACTCTATCCCGAATCCTCCCCCTTGTTGTGACCTGTGCCGCGGGGGCGGCCCATGCCGAGCCCGTGCGGCTGGAGCTGAATGCGCTGCATCCGCGCGACGGGGCCTGCCAGATGGTCTTCGTGGCCCAGAACGATTCCGAGACGGATCTGCAGCGGCTGGTGCTGGAGGCAGTACTGTTCGACGCGGGCGGTCAGGTCGCGGCACTGACGCTCTTGGATCTGCAGGACCTGCCCGCCGCCCGGATGCGGGTGCGCTCTTTCGAGATCGCGGGCCTCGCCTGTGACAATCTCTCGCGCCTGCTGGTCAACGGCGTCTCCGCCTGCGAACCCGACAGCGCCGTCTGCGCCGAGCCCCTCGCGCTGGAAAGCCGCGTGCCGGTCGAGGTGCTGCAATGAACCTGATCTTCGAAGCCGTCGGCCGCGTCGCCGATCTGGGCGGCCCGGTGGTGATGATCCTGATCGTCATGTCGATGATCGCGCTGGCGCTGATCCTGGCGAAACTGGTGCAATTCCTGCGGCTTGGCGTCGGTCGCCACGGCGCGTTGGAAAAAGCGCTCGCCGATTGGGACCGGGGCGAGGCCGAGCGTGCGACGCGCGAAGCTGCCGGTGCGCCCTCGCATCTGGCGGGCGTTGCCGTCGCTGCCCTGCGCTCGGCCGAGGCGCCGGCTTATGACGAGGGCGCCCTGCGCGCGCGACTGACTGGTCTGGCCTCGGCCCGGCTGGCCCGTCTGGGCGCCGGTCTGCGCCTGCTCGACTCCGTGGCGCAGGTGGCCCCGCTACTGGGCCTGTTCGGCACCGTACTGGGCATGATCGAGGCGTTCCAAGGCCTGCAACAGGCCGGTGCCGCCGTCGACCCTTCGGCGCTGGCCGGCGGGATCTGGGTGGCGCTGCTGACCACCGCCGTGGGCCTCGCCGTGGCGATGCCGGCCTCGCTGGTGCTGACGTGGTTCGATGCCCGTATCGCCCGTGAAGCCCAGATGGCCGAGCGGATCATCGACACCGCTCTCTGCGCCGGCGTCGGCGCCGAGGGCTGATCCCGATGGCCAGCCTCGTCCCTGCCCCGCGACGGTCGGGCCTCACGCTGACCTCGCTGATCGA
>NZ_LRRR01000017.1 GCF_001691415.1 Pararhodobacter sp. CCB-MM2 | reverse complement strand
GCCCTGCCCCGCCAAAGGGAAAGGGCCGGGGTTTCCCCCGGCCCTTCCGCTCACATCCGGCGCTTGGGTAGCCGGATCAGCTGCAACCGCTCGTCGAGCCGCAGGTGTTGCACTTCATGCAGGTGCCGTTGCGCACCAGCGTGTAGTTGCCGCACTCCCCACAAGGATCGCCCTCGTAGCCCTGCATCTTCGCCTTGGTCCGAGCATCCATGCTCACGGCTGCCACGGCCTCGACCGAGGTTTCCGAGCGCGCGGCCACCGACACGCCGCCCAGCGGCGGGATCGGCATCGGCTGGCCCGGCTGGGCTTCGGCCCGTGCCACCGGGGCGATCTGGCTGACCGCCGTCACATTGGACGAGCCGCCCTGCAGCACCACCAGCTCCTGCGGCAGACGCTTGCGCAGATACCCAGTCGAGGAGATCTGGCGCAGCACTTCCAACCCGCGCGAGGCCGCATCGTCGGTAAGCGCGCTGACGTTCTTCTGGCCTTCCTTGTCGCCTGCGCCGAGGTCGTCGAAGCTGGCGCCCGAGGGCTTCACATGCGCGAGGTCGGTGCGGTCCAGATACGAGATCGCCAGCTCGCGGAAGATGTAGTCGAGGATCGAGGTCGCGTTCTTGATCGCCTCGTTGCCCTGCACCATGCCCGCGGGCTCGAAGCGGGTGAAGGTGAAGGCGTCGACGAATTCGTCCAGCGGCACGCCGTATTGCAGGCCCACCGACACGGCGATGGCGAAGTTGTTCATCATCGCGCGGAAGCCGGCGCCTTCCTTGTGCATGTCGATGAAGATCTCACCGAGACGCCCGTCGCCATACTCGCCGGTGCGCAGATAGACCTTGTGACCGCCAACGATGGCCTTCTGGGTATAGCCCTTGCGACGCTCGGGCAGCTTCTCGCGGCCGCGGGCAATTTCCTTGACGATGATCTTCTCGACAATCTTCTCGGCGATGACCGCGGCCTTTTCCTGAGCCGAACCGGTGGCGAGGATTTCCTCGGCCTCCTCGTCATCCTCGATCAGCGCGGCGGCCAGCGGCTGCGACAGTTTCGAGCCGTCGCGATAGAGCGCGTTGGCCTTGATGCCCAGCGACCAGCTGAGTTCATAGGCTGCCAGCGTCTCTTCGATCGTGGCCGAGTTCGGCATGTTGATCGTCTTCGAGATCGCGCCCGAGATGAACGACTGCGCGGCGGCCATCATGCGGATATGGCTGTCGACCGAGAGGTAGCGCGTGCCCTTCTTGCCGCAGGCATTGGCGCAATCGAAGACGGCGTAATGCTCTTTCTTCAGATGCGGCGCGCCTTCCAGCGTCATCGTGCCCAGCACGTGATCATTGGCGGCCTCGACCTGCGCCTTGGTAAAGCCCAGATGCTTCAGCAGGTCGAAGGACGGGTCGTTCAGCTTGGCCTGCGGAATGCCGAGGGTCTCGCGGCAGAATTCCTCGCCCAGCGTCCACTGGTTGAACACGAAACGGATGTCGAAGGCGGTTGCCAGCGCGGTCTCGATCTTCTTGATCTCGGCCGGGCCGAAACCGTGGCCGATCAGCGCGGTGTGGTTGATGCTCGGCGCCTGACCGATCGAGCCATGACCCACGGCATAGGCGATGATTTCTTCGATCTGGCTGGGACGGTAGCCCAGCTTCGCCAGAGCGGCCGGAACCGACTGGTTGATGATCTTGAAATAGCCGCCACCGGCCAGCTTCTTGAACTTCACCAGCGCGAAATCGGGCTCGATGCCGGTGGTGTCGCAATCCATGACCAGACCGATGGTGCCGGTCGGCGCGATCACGGTCGACTGCGCGTTGCGGTAGCCATGGGCCTCGCCCAGAGCCAGCGCCTCGTCCCAAGCGGTGCGGGCCAGCGCGACCAGCGAGGCGTCGGGGCAATTCGCGGCGTCCAGCGCCACCGGGGTGACGTTGACGGCTTCGAAGTCAGCCAGACCATGCGCGGCGCGGCGGTGGTTGCGGATCACGCGCAGCATGTGCTGCTTGTTGCGCTCATAGCCCGGGAAGGCGCCCAGCTCAGCCGCCATCTCGGCCGAGGTGGCGTAGCTGATACCGGTCATGATCGCCGTCAGCGCACCGGCAAGGGCGCGGCCCTCGTCGCTGTCATAGCCGAGGCCCATATTCATCAACAGGCCGCCGATATTGGCATAGCCCAGACCCAGCGTGCGGTAGTCATACGAGCGCTGCGCGATTTCCTTAGACGGGAACTGCGCCATCATCACCGAGATTTCCAGCGTGATGGTCCACAGGCGCGAGGCGTGGACATAGCCCTCGGCGTCGAACTTCTGGCCGTCGTAGAACTTCAGCAGGTTCATCGACGCGAGGTTGCAGGCCGTGTCATCGAGGAACATGTATTCCGAACAGGGGTTCGAACCGCGGATCTCGCCATCTTCCGGGCAGGTGTGCCAGGCGTTGACGGTGTCGTGGAACTGGATGCCGGGGTCGGCGCAGGCCCAGGCGGCATGGCCGACCTGATCCCACAGCTCGCGGGCCGAGACAGTCTTGGCGACCTTGCCATCGGTACGGCGCAGCAGTTCCCAATCGGCGTCGTCCTTGACGGCCTTCAGGAAGGCGTCGGTGACGCGGACCGAGTTGTTCGAGTTCTGGCCCGAGACCGAGACATAGGCTTCCGAGTCCCAGTCGGTGTCGTAGGTCGGGAATTCGATCGAGGTATAGCCCTGCCGCGCGTATTGCAGCACGCGATTGGTGTAGGTGTCGGGGATCATCGCCTTCTTGGCCGAGCGGATCGCGTCCTTGAGGGACGGGTTCTTCGCCGGGTCGACCGCGTCTTCCGTCGAGCCATCCCATTGGCGGATCGCGTCGAAGATCTCGTTCAGGCGGGCTTCATGCATCTTCGAGCCGGCGACCAGCGAGGCCACCTTCTGCTCTTCGATGACCTTCCAGTTGATGAAGTCTTCGATATCCGGGTGATCCATGTCGATGATCACCATCTTCGCCGCGCGGCGCGTGGTGCCGCCCGACTTGATCGCGCCGGCCGCGCGGTCACCGATCTTCAGGAAGCCCATCAGGCCCGACGACTTGCCGCCGCCCGAGAGCTTCTCGCCCTCGGCGCGCAGCGACGAGAAGTTGGTGCCGGTGCCCGAGCCGTATTTGAACAGGCGCGCCTCGCGGACCCAAAGGTCCATGATGCCACCCTCGTTCACCAGATCGTCCGAGACCGACTGGATGAAGCAGGCATGCGGCTGGGGATGCTCGTAGCTCGACTTCGACTTGACCAGCTTGTGGGTGAAGGGGTCGACATAGAAGTGACCCTGCGACGGGCCGTCGATGCCATAGGCCCAGTGCAGGCCGGTGTTGAACCATTGCGGCGAGTTGGGGGCGGCCATCTGACGAGCCAGCATCACGCGCATCTCGTCGTAATAGGCCTGAGCGTCGGCCTCGGTGGTGAAATAGCCACCCTTCCAGCCCCAATAGGCCCAGGCGCCGGCGAGACGGTCGAAGACCTGCTTGGCCGAGGTCTCGCCCGAGAAGCGCTCGGCTTCGGGCAGATCGGCCATGGCTTTCTCGTCGGGGACCGAGCGCCAGAGGAATTCGGGAACGCCCTTCTCGGCGACCTTCTTCAGGCGGGCGGGGACACCAGCCTTGCGGAAGTATTTCTGCGCGATCACGTCCGACGCGACCTGCGACCAGCCTTGCGGGACTTCGACCTGCTCGTTGCGGAACACGATCTTGCCGTCCGGGTTGCGGATCTCGGAAACGGTGGTTGTGAAGGCAAGTGCCGAATAGGCGTCCTGCCCGTCAGTCGTGAATTTGCGCTCGATCTTCATGGACCTGTCCCCTGTGTCCCAAAATTGGAAAAAGACAAACAGGGCCGGGCACCGTTTTACGGGCCCGCACACGGCTGGAACTCTCGCAATATCCTGCGCCTTCGACATGCCGCGACATGTCGAGCACCTCTGTACAACCAGCGGTGTCGGCGATTCTGCTCTATCTGTCCCTGCCTCGGCGAGCCTTACTATATCTAGTGGCCCTGTTGTCGGCCTCTACAACTTGCAGCAAAGCGCCCCTGAGGGTCAACGCGATTCTTAAACCTTTCCACAGGATTTTGTGTGCCGGGGGATAAGTGCCCACTAGGGATGCACCGAGTCGCACCAACAGGCTTAAGGGAAAGCAAGGAATCCGGCCCACTTGCGGGCAACGTCTGACCTTAGGGCCGAAAAAGACCGGGGCCCCTGAGGGCCCCGGCACTGTGTCATCCGCGATACAGCCAATGGCTATAAAGGATTACTCGGCCATAGCCGCTTCGGTAACCACATGGCTAAAGGCGCCCGTCGGCTCGGCGGTGATGACCGGGTCCGAGCCGCCACCGAGCAGAGTCGCGACGGTACGGGCATAGGCTTCCTCGTCCAGCGAGCCGTCCGAACCCGCGGTCAGCAGGGCGACTTCGCCCATCATGCGGACCTGATGCTCCAGAGTCTGGGCGCCGGTCTCGTCGTTGTCGAGGACGATCTCGGCCGCGGCCTCGGGGTTTTCCTCGGCCCAGTGCCAGCCGCGCATCGAGGCGCGCACGAAGCGGGCCATGCGGTCGACGAATTCCGGATCCTCGAGGTTCTCTTCCAGCACGTAGAGGCCGTCTTCCAGCGTGGCGACACCCTGATCTTCATACTTGAAGGTGACCAGCTGCTCGGGCGTGATGCCCGCGTCGATGACCTGCCAGTATTCGTTGTAGGTCATGGTCGAGATGCAATCGGCCTGCCCCTGCAGCAGCGGATCGACGTTGAAGCCCTGACGCAGGACCTCGACGCCATCGTCACCGCCCTCGGTCGGGATGCCCAGCGTGCTCATCCACGACAGGAACGGATACTCGTTGCCGAAGAACCAGACGCCCAGCGTGCGGCCGGGGAAATCCTCGGGCGAGGTGATGCCCGATTCGGCCAGACAGGTCAGCATCATGCCCGAGCGGGTGAAGGGCTGGGCGATGTTGACGACCGGGGCGCCCTGCTCGCGCGCGGCCAGTGCCGACGGCATCCAGTCGACCATTACATCGGCACCACCGCCGACCAGCACCTGCACCGGCGCGATATCGGGGCCGCCCGGCAGGATTGTGACGTCGAGGCCCTCTTCCTCGTAGAAGCCCTGATCGAGCGCGACGTAATAGCCGGCGAACTGGGCCTGCGTGACCCATTTCAGCTGCAGCGTCACGGCGTCCTGCGCCTGCGCCATGCCGGCGGTCAGGGCCAGAGCCGAAGCCAGACCGGTCAGGTAAGCGTATTTCATTGTCATCAACCTCCTTGTTGCCCGCCCCCGTGAAATCCCGGGGGTCGGAATTATCTGCCGCGCTGCGAGGGGTGCCAGAAGGTGACCCTCCGCTCGAGCAGAGCCCAGACACCGTAGAACGCCGACCCAAGCAGCGCCGCCACGGCGATTTCTGCCCACACCATCGACAGCTGCAACCGCCCGACCTCGGTCGAGATGCGGAAGCCCATGCCATAGGTGGGGGAACCGAAGAACTCGGCCACGATAGCCCCGATCAGGGCCAGTGTTGCACAGATTTTCAGCCCGTTGAAAACAAACGGCATTGCTGCCGGAAGGCGCAGGGTCAGAAGCGTCTGCCACCAGCTGGCCGAATAGGTGTGCATCAGGTCGCGCTGCATCTTGTCGGTCGAGGCCAGCCCCTGCACCGTGTTGACCAGCATCGGGAAGAAGACCATCGCCACCACGACCGCAGCCTTGGACGGCCAGTCGAAGCCGAACCACATGACGAAGATCGGCGCCGTGCCGATGATCGGCAGCGCGGCGAGGAAGTTGCCCACCGGCAGCAGCCCCCGACGCAGGAACGGGTAGCGGTCGACGACCAGCGCGAACAGGAACGCTGCGCCGCAGCCGATCACGAAGCCTGCCAGCGCCCCGCGCCCGAAGGTCTGCACGAGGTCGATCCACAGCGTGTCCGTCTCCGAGATCAACCGCTGCCCGATTTCGGACGGGGCCGGCAGGATCACGCGCGGGACTTCCAGCGCATGCACCGCCGCTTCCCACGCCCAGAGGATCGTCGCGCCGAAGATCAACGGGGCGATCAGCCCCACGCCCTTGATGCCGCGCGGCAGGGACGCGACGCCGCTGACCAATGCCCAGGCGCTCAGCCAGACCGACAACATCGCCGCCCAGAAAGCCATGCCCTCGCCGCCCTGCTGGTTGCCGGCAAGCTCGGCGCCGACAAAGAACAGCAAGGCGCCCTGCCCCAGCAGCAAGCCGATCCGCGCCGCAACGGCCAGCGCCGTGCCGCAAAGCCACGCCAGTGCCACCGCGCCGACCAGCGCCCAGAGGACGATGTCGAGCGGTTGCGCCCCTGCGTCGCGGCTCAGCCAGCAGGCCGCCAGTACCGCCAGCGTGAAGGCCAGGCGCACCAAGGCGCCCTCGTCCTTGAGGAACCCGCTCATGCTGCCATCCCCATGCGTTTAAGCACCCGCCGCTCGATCGCACCGACGATCCCCACCAGCGAAGCCGCGAGGATCGCCGCCGCAAAGAGCGCGGCCCAGATCTGGATCGTCTGGCCGTAATAGCTGCCCGACAGCAGCCGCACGCCCAACCCGCCGCGCTGCACCGGCAGCTCGCCGACGATGGTGCCGACCAGCGCCGAGGCGATGCCGATCTTGAGCGAAGCAAACAGGAAGGGCATCGACATCGGCAGCCGCAGTTTCAGGAACACATCGCGCCCGCCGGCGGAATAGGTCTTCATCAGGTCGAGCTGCATCGCATCGGGCGCGCGCAGGCCCTTCACCATGCCCACGACGACCGGGAAGAAGCTGAGATAGGCCGCGATGATCGCCTTCGGCACCAGCCCCGCCACGCCGATCGAGTTCAGCACGACGATGATCATCGGCGCCAGCGCAATGATCGGGATCGTCTGGCTGGCAATCGCCCACGGCATGACCGAAGCATCGGTCGCCCGGTTGTAGACGATGGCCACGGCCAGCAGGATGCCGCCGCCGGTGCCGATCAGGAAGCCCAGCAGCGTCGCATTGAGGGTGATGAGCCCGTGATAGATCAGGCTGCGGTTGGAGCTGACGGATTCCACCACCCGTTGCCCAAAGCCCTGAACGGTCAGCGGCGTCGTCTCGCGGCACATCCGGCGCCCGACGGCGTCGCAGCCCACGGTCTGCTCATAGAGGCCGATGAGCACCTGATGCGGCGCGGGCAGCACCGGACGCTCCTGGTTCATGGTCAGCGCGACCATCTCGCCAAAGGCCAGCTCGCGGTCATTGCGCGCGGCCTGATCGTATTCCCACTTCGCGTTCATCGGGATCACGGCGAGGTACCAAAGCCCGATCAGAACAGCGACGACGGTGAGGACGGGGATCGAGCGGCTCATCGCGTCCACTCCATCCGGATTTCCGGCAGGTTCTCCGGCGGCTCGGCCGGAAGGCGGGCCGTTTCGACGAACCCCTCGCGCGCATAGAAGCGCCGGGCACCGGCGTTGGCCTCATGCGTGTGCAGATACAGCCGGTCGCGCCCCTCCTTGGCACGGTCCATCAGCGCCTTCCCCAGCCCCTGACCCGTGCGTGCACAGTAAAACCCGCCAATCTTGCCCTCGACCGGATCGAGCGAGAGATAGGCCTCGACGGGCTCCCCCGCGATCCAGATCTCGCGCATCGGCAGGGCCTCGCGCAGATGCCCTTCCAGCACCTCGGGCGCATGGACGCGCGGCATCCAAGCCGTGGCATCGACCCAGCCGTTGACGACCGCAGCCATCGCCGGGACATCCGCATCCGAGGCGCGACGGATCAAAGGCTCAGGCATCCTCGTACCCCGCCCGCAGCCCTTCGCGCACGCGGTGGGCGATGGAAATGAACTCGGCCGAGTCGCGGATATCGAGCGGACGCTCGGCCGGCAGGGTCGATTCGATCACGTCGGTGATCCGGCCCGGACGGGGCGACATGACGACGATCTTGGTCGAGAGATAGACCGCCTCGGGGATCGAGTGCGTCACGAAGCCAATGGTCTTCTGCGTCCGTGCCCAGAGCTTCAACAGCTCCTCATTCAGACGGTCGCGGACGATCTCGTCCAACGCGCCGAAAGGCTCGTCCATCAGCAGGATCTCGGCATCAAAGGCCAGCGCGCGGGCAATCGACGCCCGCTGCTGCATTCCGCCCGACAGCTGCCAGGGGAACTTCTTCTCAAAGCCCGCGAGTTCCACCAGCTCCAGCACCCGCGCCGCGCGCTCGGCCTGTTCCGCCTTGGAATAGCCCATGATCTGCAAGGGCAGCTTCACATTGCCCTCAATGGTGCGCCACGGATACAGGCCCGCCGCCTGAAACACATAGCCATAGGCGCGCGCCTTGCGGGCGGCCTCAGGGGTCATGCCGTTCACGGTCAGCGAGCCGCCGGTCGGTTGCTCCAGATCCGCGATGGTGCGCAGGAAGGTCGTCTTGCCGCAGCCCGAGGGGCCGATGAAGCTGACGAATTCTCCCTTGTTGATGGTCAGATCCACGTCCTTCAGGGCATGGACCGGCCCGTCGTTCGTGTGGAACGTCAGGTTGAGGCCCTTCGCCTCGATCACCGGAGCGCCCGCCGCCCCCTGGCCATCCTTAGTCACATCCAGCATCGCGTCCCCGAAGTCACGGTCATTGTTGTTCTTTGCCTCGCGGCCGTCCTGTTCCGACGGGCGGCCACAAGGGTCGCTCAGTCGCAGGGCCGCAAGGTGCGTCCCGTATTGGTATCAAAGGGGGTCAGCACATAGCCATCCCCTTCGGCCGGCGCGAAAAGATAGCTCGCCACCCAATTGTCCGAACCCTCGTGGCAGGCGGCATGGATCGCGGTGATCGTCTCGCCTTCGCGGTCGACCTCGGCGATGGGGCAAAGAGCCTCCGGCTGCTCCACGCTGTCCGGGCGCAGGATCAGGAAGACCTCCTGATCCGTGTCGCCGGCCAGATAGGCGCAACCCGCCGCATCGGCATAGACACCGGCGATCGGCAGCTCCAGCGCCTGCGCGGGCTGAGCCGCGACCAGCGCCACCAGCGGCAGGGCGAGGCGGAGGGTACCCGCCACCCTCATACCCCCGTCGCCGGGATGCCCGAGCGCTGCACCGGGCGCGGCGCAGTCAGCTCCTTCCACGTCGACAGCGCGTTCGAAACCGAGGAATTCGGCTCACGCTTGACGAATTTGCCGTGGCCCTCCTCGGTGCGGATCTCGCCGTCATGCACGGCGACCTGGCCCCGCGTCAGGGTAAAGCGCGGCAGACCCTTCACCTCTTGGCCCTCGAAGACGTTGTAATCGATGGCCGATTGCTGGCTGCCCGCGGTGATGGTCTTCGACTTCGTCGGGTCCCAGACCACCAGATCTGCATCCGCCCCCACCAGAACCGCGCCCTTCTTCGGGTACATGTTCATGATCTTGGCGATATTGGTCGAGGTCACCGCGACGAATTCGTTCATTGTCAGTCGGCCCGTATTCACGCCATGCGTCCAGAGCATCGGCATCCGGTCCTCAAGGCCCCCCGTCCCGTTCGGGATCTTCGAGAAATCACCAACGCCATAGCGCTTTTGCTCGGTGGTGAAGGCGCAATGGTCGGTCGCGACGCAGGACAGCGTACCCGCCTGCAGACCGGCCCAGAGGCTGTCCTGATGCTTCTTGTTGCGGAAGGGCGGCGACATGACACGGCGGGCAGCATGGTCCCAATCAGGGTTGAAATACTCGCTCTCATCCAGCGTCAGATGCTGAATCAGCGGCTCGCCCCAGACCCGCTTGCCGTTCTGCTTCGCGCGGCGGATGGCCTCATGCGCCTCCTCACAGGAGGTGTGCACGACATACAAGGGCACGCCCGCCATATCGGCGATCATGATCGCGCGGTTGGTGGCCTCGCCTTCGACCTGCGAGGGGCGCGAATAGGCATGCGCCTCGGGGCCGGTATTGCCTTGCGCCAGCAGCTTCGCGGTCATCTCGGCCACGACATCGCCATTCTCGGCATGGACCATGGCGATGCCGCCCAATTCGGCCAGACGCTGGAACGAGGCATACATCTCGTCATCATTCACCATCAGCGCGCCCTTGTAGGCCATGAAATGCTTGAAGGTGTTGATGCCGCGATCCTTGACCACGGTCTCCATCTCGTTGAAGACCTGCTCGCCCCACCAGGTCACCGCCATGTGGAAGCTGTAGTCGCAATTCGCGCGGGTCGATTTGTTGTCCCACATCTGCAGCGCATCGAGCAGCCCCTGCCCCGGATTGGGCAGCGCGAAATCGACGACCATCGTCGTGCCGCCGGCCAGCGCCGCGCGGGTGCCGCTCTCGAAATCGTCCGAGGAATAGGTGCCCATGAAGGGCATTTCCAGATGGGTATGCGGATCGATCCCGCCGGGCATGACATAGCAGCCACTCGCATCGAGCTCGCGGTCGCCCTTCAGCCCCTGCCCGATCTCGATGATCACGCCGCCCTCGACAAGGACGTCCGCCTTGTAGGTCAGATCTGCGGTGACGATGGTGCCGTTCTTGATGACGGTGCTCATGAATACTTCCTCTGTTGGTTCAGACCGAGGCGAAACAGGCCAGGGCCGGCCCATGCACCCCGATGTCCAGGGGTCCGAAATCACTGTCCACACAGAGCGTGAAACACTCCGCACGGGGGATGTAGAGGACGGAATAACACCCGTCCGAGCGCACCACGGTCCAGCAGGTCTGGGTGATCCCGCCAGAGAAATTGACCGTGACCGCGCGATGCCGCTTCACAAGCCGCGCGTGGAAATCCTTGAGGGTCAGTGCCCCCGCCCTTGTCGAGCCGTCGAAGGCCTCAAGCTCGGCCGCGAGCAGCGCGTCGATCAGCGCCTCCATCCCGCCTGCCGTGCCCTCGTCCCGACTGCCCATCTTTGCTCCACAAATATCCTCGGGAGGGTCCGGGAGGGCGAAGCGCCTCCCGGCGGCGGGGCGAGCGGCCCCCCTTGCGGGGGCCCGAGCCGCGCCGCGTCCCCGTTCAGCTCACCACTTCCGCCGTTTCCAGAACGGCATGCAGCAGCACATCCGTCCCCGCCCCGGCCCATTCCTTCGAGATTTCCTCGGCCTCGTTATGGCTCAGGCCGTCGACGCAGGGGCACATGATCATCGCCGTCGGCGCCAGATCGTTGATCCAGCAGGCGTCATGCCCCGCGCCCGAGATGATGTCGCGATGCGAATAGCCCAGCCGCTCGGCCGCATTGCGCACCTTGGCCACGCAATCCACGTCGAAAGCCGGCGGTTCGAACTGGCCGACGATCTCCGAGGCGAATTCGACCCCGATGCCTTCGCAGATCCCCGGCGCGCGGGCGTTGAACTCGTCGACCATGCCGTGCAGCACCTCGGGCAGATGCGAGCGGAAATCGACCGTGAACACCACCTTGCCCGGGATCACGTTGCGCGAATTGGGATAGACGTCGATATGGCCGATCGCCCCCACCGCGCCCGGCTGGTGCTTCATGGCGATCTCGTGCACCAGCTCCGTCAGCAGCGCCAGGCCCCGGCCCGCATTCTTGCGCATCGGCATCGGGGTCGAGCCCGTATGGCTGTCCTTGCCAGTCACCGTGCATTGCACCCAGCGCAGGCCCTGCCCATGGGTGACGACGCCGATATCCTTGCCCTCGGTTTCGAGGATCGGGCCCTGCTCAATATGCAGCTCGTAGAGCGCATGCATCTTGCGCGCGCCGACCTTCTCGTCGCCCTTCCAGCCGATCCGCTCCAGCTCGTCGCCGAACCGCTTGCCCTTGGCATCGACCCGGTCATTGGCCCATTCCAGCGTATGCCGCCCGGCGAAGACGCCCGAGGCCAGCATGGCGGGGGCAAAGCGCGTGCCCTCCTCGTTGGTCCAGTTCACCACGACGATGGGATGCTTGGTCTTGATGCCCAGATCATTCATCGAGCGCACGACTTCCAGCGCGCCCAGAACGCCCAGAACGCCATCGTATTTGCCGCCCGTAGGCTGGGTATCCAGATGGCTGCCCATATAGACCGGCAGCGCGTCCGGGTCCTCGCCCGGACGGGTCGCGAACATGTTGCCGATCTCATCGACGCCCATGGTCATGCCGGCGTCTTCGCACCAGCGTTTGAACAGGTGGCGGCCTTCACTGTCTTCGTCGGTCAGGGTCTGGCGGTTGTTGCCGCCCGCGACGCCGGGGCCGATCTTGGCCATGTCCATCAGGCTGTCCCACAGCCGGTCGGGATTGATGCGGAGGTTCGCGGCAGGCGCGGTCATGTCGACTCCTGTTGGTTCGTCGTGTCTTGGCCGGGCGATCTGGCGCCGCCCCTGGCAAAGGGCCGGCGCGGAGCGTGCCCGCGCCGGTCCAGTCTTACTCGAGCGTCTCGAGCACGTCCTTGATCGTGCCGACCAGCTGGTCGACATGGGATTTCTCGATGATCAGCGGCGGCGACATGGCGATGATGTCGCCCGTCGTGCGCACCATGATCCCCTTCTCGAACGCCTTCAGGAAGGCCGAGAACGCCCGCTTCGTCGGCTCGCCCGGAATGGGCTCCAGCTCGATCGCGCCAATGAGGCCGAGGTTGCGGATGTCGATCACATGCTTCACGCCCTTCAAGGAGTGCAGCGCCTCTTCCCAATAGGGCGCGATATCCGCCGCGCGCTCGAACATGCCCTCCTCCTTGTACAGAGCCTGCGTCGCCAGACCCGCCGCACAGGCGATGGGCGAGCCCGAGTAGGTATAGCCGTGGAACAGCTCGATCATATGCTCGGGGCCGTTCATGAAGGTGTCGTGCACCTCGGAGGTGGTGAACACCGCACCCATCGGCACCGTGCCCGAGGTCAGGCCCTTCGCCGTCGTCATCAGGTCCGGCATCACCCCGAAATAATCGGCGGCAAAAGCGGTGCCGAGGCGGCCGAAGCCGGTGATAACCTCGTCGAAAATCAAGAGGATGCCGTGTTTCTTCGTGATTTCCCGAAGCTTCTGCAGATAGCCCTTCGGCGGCAGGATCACACCCGCCGAGCCCGCGACCGGCTCGACGATGACGGCCGCGATGGTATCCGCGCCGTGCAGGGCCACGATGCGCTCCAGCTCATCGGCGAGGTTCGCGCCATGCTCCGGCAGACCCTTGGCCCAGCGGTTCTCGTCGGGCAGATAGGTGTGCTGCATATGGTCGACGCCGTTCAGCAGCGAGCCAAAGACGCGGCGGTTGTTGACCAGACCGCCGACCGAGATGCCGCCGAAGCCGACGCCGTGATAGCCCTTCTCGCGCCCGATCAGCCGGGTGCGGGCGCCGTCGCCGCGAGCGCGGTGATAAGCCAGCGCGATCTTCAGCGCGGTATCGACGGATTCCGAGCCCGAGTTGGTGAAGAAGACGTGGTTGAAGCCCTCGGGCGACATCTCGACCAGCCGGTTGGCCAGCTCGAAAGCGGCCGGATGGCCCATCTGGAAGGCGGGGGCATAATCCAGCTCGGCGGCCGAATTCTGGATCGCCTCGACGATCTTCGGGCGGCAATGGCCGGCGTTGCAGCACCACAGGCCCGCGGTGCCGTCGAGGATCTGGCGACCGTCGGCCGAGGTGTAGTGCATGTCCTTCGCGCCGACCAGCATGCGCGGGTTCTGCTTGAACTGCCGGTTCGCCGTGAACGGCATCCAGAAGGCCGAAAGGTCGTTGGGCGCGGTCTTCGAGGCGGTGGGGTGGTCGAGGCTCATCTATAACTCCGAAGGCTGGGCGGTGGCCGGGCTGAAGCGGCTTTTTCGCCGGGTTGTCACCGGCCGGACGCAAGCCTATTCTCGATGAAACCCGACCAAAGGAAGGCCGGGCACAAGACGACGCTAGCAGACCTGACCAACCAGTCAAGGTGTCTGAGAGGCGGGTGCAGGACGGGGAGCACGGCGTGCATGGCGCAGACTGAGGGCGCTGAAAAATCGGGCACGCGCGCGGAAATGCGCGAGGAAACGGAGCGGTTGATCCTTGACGCGGCGGAGGGGATCTTCGCCGAAGCCGGGTTCGGCGGCGCGACGATGCAGGCCATCGCGGATTCCTGCGGGCTGCCCAAGGCCAATCTGCATTACTATTTCTCGTCGAAGGAAAAGCTCTATCGCCGTGTGGTGGAACGGATTTTCACCATCTGGCTGGAGGCCGCCGACAGCTTCGACACCGAGGCCCGTCCCGAGGTCGCCCTGCGCCGCTACATCAGCCGCAAGATGCAGCTGTCACGCGAACATCGCCATGGCTCCAAGGTCTGGGCCAACGAGGTGATGCATGGCGCGCCCATCGTGCAGGATTATCTGGAGAGCGCGCTGCAGGTCTGGACCGACACCCGCATCGCCGTCATTCGCCGCTGGATCAACGAGGGGCTGATCCGCCCGGTCGAGCCACGCTGGTTCCTCTATATGATCTGGGCGACGACCCAGCATTACGCCGATTTCGCCCATCAGATCGAGACCTTGAACCACGGCGCGCTTGACGATGCGCAATGGCACGAGGCCACCGAGACCGTCTGCGGCATCCTGCTGCGCGGCATCGGCATCGACCCCCATTCGACCGGGGACAGGCCCGCATGACCACGCGTATCCAGCGCCGCAACCGCCGCAAGATCCTTGATGCCGCGCTCGAAGTCTTCTCGGCCCAGGGGTTCCGGGGCGCGACCCTCGATCAGATTGCCGGGGTGGCGGGGCTGTCGAAGCCCAACCTGCTCTATTATTTCGACAGCAAGGAAGCGATGCACCGCGCGCTTCTCGATGAACTGTTGGACATCTGGCTGGCCCCTCTGCGCGCCATGAACCCCGAGGGCGACGGCCGGGCCGAGATCATGGCCTACATGCGCCGCAAGCTGCAGATGTCGCGTGAATACCCGCGCGAAAGCCGCCTGTTCGCCAACGAGGTGCTGCAAGGCGCGCCGAGACTGGGCGATGAAATTTCAGGCGATCTGAAAACGCTGGTCGATGAAACCGCCGCCCTGATCCGGCGTTGGATCAAGGCCGGGCAAATCGCGCGGATCGATCCCTACCACCTGATCTTCTCGATCTGGGCGCTGACGCAGCATTACGCGGATTTCGACGCGCAGATTCGCATGATCCGCGACGGGGCCGACCCGATGGACGGTGCCGAGCCCTATCTGGAAGAGCTGTTCGACCGGCTGCTGAAGCCCTGAGATCAGCCCGGCTGCGGCGTGGCTCCGGTGACCGAGCGGCGCACCAGTGGGCTCAGAGCGACCAGCACGATGACGATGGAGAACAGGCACCAGATCGCCGGAACCTCGTTCGGGTTGTCGGTCAATAGGGAGGCCGCGATCGGCCCCGCTGCGAGGTGGAAGATCACCAATCGCCACGCGCCGTAGATCAGCGGCAAGGCGAAGGCCACCAGCATGTAACTCGGGAAGCCCCAATGCGTGCCGGTCCAGCCTTCGAGACTGACGAGCATGCCATTATAGGGCACGTCCCACGCCTGATGCCAATCGCCCGAGACGGTGCAGAGCCGCTCGGCGCAGAGCTGTGATCCGGGCGCGCAGGTGCCGGCCCATTCAAACGGGTAGAGTTGCAGCAACATCAGCACCGACGAGGCCGCGCAGAGCGAGAACACCAGCACTTTCATCGCGTTGGAGACGGGCTTGGCGACCAGTGCCATGGCGAAGGCGTTGATGAACAGGGGTTGGAAGACGATGTGCAGCACGCTGAGCATCGTCACGCTCTCGTTCACCGGGGTGCCGCATTGGTCGATGACCGCATAGCCGGCGACCTGCAGCGCCTCCATCAGGGTGAAATAGCCCAGCGTCACCGGGATCGCGAGCGGGTCCTTGCGGCGCGCCGACACCACGGTCGAGGCCCCGCCCAACGCGACCATCGCCGCGGATACGCCCATCGTCCAGCACATGGCCCTGCCCCCTCTGCCTGCCCTTACGTCACCAAAGCACGCGGGCAGGTCCGGGGGCAATCGTCAATGCGCTTCGGCTTTGCCCTTGCCGGTCACGGCCCGAACCAGCGGGTTGATGACGAAGGTGGCCAGCGGGATCAGCAGCAGACCATAGGCCAGCCCGAAGATCCCGTCGAAGAAGGCGGTGACCGCCCATTCGACGAAGCCCTGCCATTGCTGGATCGCCTCGGCCGCGGCGACGGCCTGATGGTGGATCCATTCATAGGGTGCATGCAGGCCGAGTTCGTGCAGCCCGTGCAGGATGATCGAGCCACCGACCCAGATCATCGCCGCGGTGCCGACGACCATCAGCGCCTTCATGAACCACGGCATGAAGCGCACGATGCCGCGCCCCAAGGCCCGCGTGGCCGAGAGGTTGCCGACGCGCGCAAGCCACAGCCCGAAATCGTCGGCTTTCACGATCAGCGCCACGCCGCCATAGACGGCGACGGTGATGCCGATCCCGGCGATGGCGAGCGCACCGGCCTCTATCCACAGGCCCTGATCGGCCTCCAGATTGGAGAGGATGATCGTCATGATCTCGGCCGAGAGGATGAAGTCGGTCTTGATCGCGCCCTGGACCTTCTGTTCCTCCAGATGGGTCGGGTCACCGTTCATCACCTGCCCGTCGGCATGCGGCTTATGCGGCGCGAACAGGTGGTAGACCTTCTCCGCCCCCTCGAAACACAGATACGAGCCGCCGAGCATCAGCAAGGGCGTGATCAGCCACGGCGCGAAGGCCGAGAGCAACAGCGCGGCGGGCAGCAGGATCAAGAGCTTGTTGCGGATGGAGCCGAGGGCGATCTTGCCGACGATGGGCAATTCCCGCGCCGGGGCGAAGCCATGCACGTATTTCGGCGTGACGGCCGCGTCGTCGATCACGGCGCCGGCCGCCTTGGCCCCGGCCTTGGCGGCCTGACTTGCGATGTCGTCGATCTGCGCCGCCGCCACCTTGGCGATGCCCGCCACGTCATCAAGTAGGGCCAGAAGTCCGCTCATGAATACCTGCCAGAATGCCTTTAAATCTTCGGCCAGAAGGTAGGGGCCGACCGGGGGCTGTCAAGCGAAAGCGCCCTTACAGCACCAGCGCCGCCAGCAGTGGCAGCAGCGGCAGGCACAGCAGGGTCTGCCAGGTCAGGATCGCGGCATAAAGCTCGGCATCGCCCCCCATCTGCCGCGCGACGATGTAGCCATTGGCCGCCGCCGGCACCATGAACATCAACGCGCCGGCCAGCATCGCCTCGGAGGACAGCCCGACACTCCAGCCGATGGCCAGAAACAGCGACGGCGCCAGCACCGGGCGCAAGAGCAGCCCCACCCACATCGGCGCCGAGGCCGAGAACAGCCGCCCTGGCATCAAGCCCGCACCGACGCAAAGAAGGCCGACGCTGAGCGCAGCACGGCCGGCGAGGTCCAGCGTGATCGACAGGAACTCGGGCAGCGGCAGGCCCGACAGGTTGATCGCCAGCCCCACGACCGAGGCCTGCACCAAGGGATTGCCGATCACCACCCGCAGCATGGCCTTCGCCCCGCGCGGCGCGCCCTCGGGCGGGGTGCCCCAGATCCCCAGCACGGCGATATTGGCGAGGTTGATCAACACGATGCTGACCGCCATCGCCACGGCAAGCCAGGTCAGCGCCTCGGCCCCGGCGAATTGCGCGGCGGCGCTGAGCGCGATGAAGGCGTTCCACCGGGTGCCGACCTGAAACAACGTGGTGAAGCTGGGATCGCTGAGCCCCGGCCAGACGGCGCGCACGGCAAAGGCCGCCGCCGCCATCAGGGCCAGCACGATCAGCAGCGCGGGCACGAAGGGACCGGCGGCGACCTCGCTCAGATCGGCCAGCGCGATGGCGCGCACCAGCATTGCCGGGATCAGCAGGCGGAAGGACAGCGTGTCGATCCCCGCCCATTGCGGCTGCGGAATGATCCCCGAGGCGCGCAGGCTATAGCCCGCCGCAACCAGCAGCAGCACGGGAAGGGTCGCAAGAATGAGAGACAAGGGATCGGGCCTTCGGGCAGAGAATTCGCCGCGACGCTAGGGTGCGCGGCGGCCAAGGGCAATGGCCCGCACAAGGCGACGCGCATCAGGACGCATCCCGGCCCCCTTGCACAGGTGCAGCGAATACGCCACAAAACCCCCGACAGCATATTTCCGGGGCGCGATACGCGCGCCCTCGTACGAACAAAGGCGACCGGCATGACCGACATCCACGCGAAACCGACCGAAGAGATCTCTGTCCGCGAGGTCTTCGGTATCGACACCGACATGAAGGTGAAGGCGTTTGCCGAGGGCACCGACCGCGTGCCGGAGCTGGACCCGACCTATAAATTCGACCCCGACACGACGATGGCGATCCTTGCGGGCTTTGCCTACAACCGCCGCGTCATGGTGCAGGGCTATCACGGCACGGGCAAATCGACCCATATCGAACAGGTCGCCGCGCGCCTCAACTGGCCGACCGTGCGCGTCAACCTCGACAGCCACATCAGCCGGATCGACCTGATCGGCAAGGACGCGATCAAGCTGCGCGATGGCAAGCAGGTGACCGAGTTCCACGAGGGCATCCTGCCCTGGGCCCTGCGCAACCCCTGCGCCATCGTGTTCGACGAATACGACGCCGGTCGCGCGGACGTGATGTTCGTGATCCAGCGCGTGCTGGAGCATGACGGCAAGCTGACGCTGCTCGATCAGAACGAGATCATCACCCCGAACCCCGCCTTTCGTCTGTTCGCCACCGCGAACACCGTGGGTCTGGGCGACACGACCGGCCTCTATCACGGCGTGCAACAGATCAACCAGGCGCAGATGGACCGCTGGTCGCTGGTCGCGACGCTCAACTACCTGAGCCACGACGCCGAGACCAACATCGTGCTGGCCAAGAACCCGCATTACAACACTGCCAAGGGCCGGCAGGAGATCAGCCAGATGGTCACCGTCGCCGATCTGACCCGGACGGCCTTCACCAAGGGTCAGCTGTCGACCGTGATGTCGCCGCGGACCGTGATCTCCTGGGCCGAGAATGCGCGGATCTTCCGCAACATCGGCTATGCCTTCCGCCTGACCTTCCTGAACAAATGCGACGAGCTGGAGCGTCAGACCGTGGCCGAGTTCTACCAGCGCTGCTTCGGCGAGGAACTGCCGGAAAGCGCCGCTTCGGTGGCGATGGGCTAAGGCCCGCTCAATCGCGCGACACCCCATCCTGTGGATGCAACGAAACGCCCTCCGGGGCGTTTTGCTGTTTTCAGCATCTCGGATGGGGAGGTCCGAATGGGCATGAACATGATCCTGCGCCGGTTCGATCCGGTGGAAGCCCCCGCAACACCCGGCCGCGAGGCCGCCCGCTTTGCCCATGGTTTCGGCCATGGTGCCGACCAGCGGGTGCTGGACATGATCCAGCTTTGGCACCCGTGCAACTATCTCGCCTCGGGCGCTGTTTGGGCCGATGCGTTGCCGGAAAACTGGCTTCTGGGCGGCGCACATTGGCACGCGATGCATCCCGACGAGGAACCGCCCCGCGTCCTGAGCCCGCAGGAGGTGCGCGCGATCCGCACGCATCTCGACAGCCTCGATGAGGCTTTGTTGGACGAGCGCATGCAGCATATGGCCAGCGGGCGCACCGGCACGTATCGTGCCCCCACAAGCCGCGAGGAACGGGCCTGGACGCGCGACGAATACGACCGTCTGACCGATTTCTTCCGTGCCGCCGCCGAGGCGGACGAGGCGATTCTGAAAACCGTGGGCTGAGCGGCCCCAAGGGGGACCCATGCATATCGGTCTGATCGGCGGCATCGGCGCGGCGGCGACGGTGGTCTATTACCAGCGCCTCTGCGCCGCGGTGGCGAAGACCGGCAAGCGGCTCGACCTGACGATCGTGCAGGCCGATATCCAGACGCTCATTCGCAACAACCTCGCTGATCTGCGGGCCGAGCAGGCGGTGGAATATGCGCCGCTGCTGCACCGGCTGAAGGCGGCGGGCTGCGATTGCGCGGCGATCACCTCGCTCGGCGGGCATTTCTGCTTCGAGGAAACCGAGGCGCTGAGCCCCCTGCCCCTCGTCTCGGCCGTCGCGCCGTTGGATGACTTCTTCGCCGCCGAGGGCATCGGCGCCGTGGGGCTTCTGGGCACGCGGGTGGTGATGCGCACCGGGCTCTATGGGCAACTCACTCGCACCAAGGCGCTGGCGTTGGACGACCGGATCGACGAGCTGGGTCAACTCTATCAGGACGTGGCCGTCGCCGGTATCTGCCCGGCTGAGGCCCGCACGACCTTCCTTCAGGCCGGGCAGCAGCTGATCGACAAGGGGGCCGAGGCCGTGGTGCTGGCCGGCACCGACCTCAACCTCGCCTTCGACGGCCAATCGCCGGGCTATCGGGTGATCGACGCGCTCGACGTGCATGTGGCGCGGCTGGCGGATCTCGCCACCGACCGCGCCACGCTCTGATCAGGCGGCCGCCGCCAGCGTCGCTGCGCGCGCCGGGCTCAGGGCGTTCGACCACCAGACGAGATCGTCGAAGGTCGCCTTCACCGACGGCGCCAGCACTTCGGCCACGGCGTCCATCTCCGCGTTCTGGCCCATCGGATGCACCTTGATGAACTCGCCCCCCGCGAGGTGGATCGCGCTTTTCACCGGCGCCATCTGCAACTCTACCCCGATCGTGCGCAGATGCTCGACCGCCCGGGCCGCACCCACACCGCCATAGCCGAAGGCCGAGAAGGGCTTGCGCGTCCAACCCTTGTAGGCCTGATCGAGCGCATTCTTCAGCACGCCGGTGATCGAGTGGTTGTACTCGGCCACGAGGAAGATGAAGCCGTCGAACCCGGCCACCGCTTGCTGCCATTTCTGCGCGGCGTCCGATTGCGAGGGCATCCACGCCTCGGATGCCATCTCGGCGAAGAACGGCAGGTCGAAATCGCGCAGATCAAGGATCTCGGCGGTCAGGTCATCGCGCTTCTGCGCCTCGGCCAGCAGGTATTGCGCCGGCTTGTCGGCAAAACGGGTGGGACGGGTCGTGCCGATCACGATGGCGATGCGGGGCTTGGACATGGTGGTTTCCTTCAGGTTTCCTTGTGTGCCGTGGTTACGAATGGTAACCTGAGCACGATGTGAAACCGATCCGATCCAAAGACAAGAAGGCACGGATATGAAACCAGAACTCCCGCCGGTGCCCTCGGAACAGGAAGGGGTCATCCTGCATCAGGCCTCGGCCTGCATGACCGTCAGCGATGTCCTGTCCCGGATCGGGGACAAATGGACGGTGATGGTGATCGTCACGCTGAGCCAAGGCAGCCGCCGCTTCTCGGAGATCGAGCGCGAGATCGGCAACATTTCCAAGAAGATGCTGACCTCGACCCTGCGCGCCTTGGAGCGGGACGGGCTGGTCGACCGCTCGGTGACGCCGACGCGCCCGCCGCGGGTTGATTACGCCCTGACCGATCTTGGCCGCGATCTGCGGGTGCCGCTGATGGCGCTGGGGGCATGGGCCGGGGCCAATGCCGGCCGGATCGAGGCCGCGCGGATGCGCTTTGATCTGGCCGAGACCGGCGGCGCACAGCCGTGGCAGACGCTGGGATAGAAAAAGGCGGCCCCAACGGGACCGCCTGATACTGGTTACGACACTGCCGAATTTCGGTCGGATCAGCCGCGGGCCGCCATGGTCGCGCGGGTCCACCAGTCCAGCTCGCCCAGCATCGCGTCGGCCGAGGCGCCGATGGTGCCTTCGATGGCCGAGATCGGCTGCGGGTTGCCGCCCAGCGGGTGCACGGTGAAGAAGTCAGCGCCAGCAATGTGCACGGCCGAACGGGTCGAGACCATCTGCAGCTCGATGCCGATGGTGCGCATGTGCTCGGCGGCACGCGAGGCACCCAGCGCACCGTAGCCGACGATGCCGAAGGCTTTCTTGTTCCAGTCGACATAGGCCTGATCGAGGGCGTTCTTCAGCGCGCCGGTGATCGAGCGGTTGTACTCGGCCAGCACGAAGATGTAGCCGTCGAACGAGACGATCTTTTCCTGCCAGGCGACGGCTTTCGGGTCGGCCGAGGGCATCCAGGCGTTCGAGGCCATCTCGTTGAAGAGCGGCAGGTCGTAGTCTTTCAGATCGACCAGTTCGACGTCCCAGTCGCCACGGGCGGCGGCGCGGTCGGCGATCCACTGGGCGGGCACAGCGCCGAAGCGCGAGTCACGGGTCGAGCTGATGATAACGGCAATACGGGGTTTCGCGGACATGTCGGGTCTCCTGTCAGTCTGCTGTGTGTTCGCTGGTGACAGACATCGGGGTTTCGGCGTGACTTGTCATGTCCACAAGGTCGCACAAGCTCTGTGCGCGTTTGCGTGAGGGGCGCGCGAGGCCCTTGTCACACTGGCCTTTTCGGCCGCATCCTTGACGCATGAGCCCCTTGTCCCTGCGCCCCGCCCTAGTTCTTTTGTCCGCCCTTATCGCGGCCTCGCCGGCCTTGGCAGAGGGGCCTCGACTTGTGGCGGCGCTCTCGGGCGACTGGGACGCGGACCAGCAATTCGACGCGGCCACGATCACTGTCGACGACGAGGGCGGCACGGTCTTCACCCTGTACCACGGCGATGCCATCGGCGGGTTGCAGCCCGGCATCACCCTGACTGATGTCTTCTGGTCGGGAACCTTGGCCGGCACCCTGCCCTCGTTCGAGCCCCGCAGCGACAGCAGCTTCGCCGTGCTGACCCAGCAGACTGCCATCGGGCGCAATCCGTGGCACCAATTGCTGACGATCGCCTATCGAAATGGGGAATACCTCGTCGCCGGCTATGACTACGACACCTACGACCGGATCGACGTGGATCACTCGGGCTCGTGCTCGGTCAATCTGCTCACGGGCCGCTATGTGCTGGACGTCGACCCCGAGGGGCCAACCCCGCCCTATCGACGCGAAGGGACCGGGGCCGACAGGGCCTTTCCGCTCGCCCAATTGACGATGGATTACCGCCCCGAGGCCTGCGCGCCCGCCTTCGAGTAAGCGGTATCTGGGCCTGCCCCCTTGTTCCCATGCGCCGGGGGTGATTTCCCGGTGGCAACGGGGTCGCGCGCGTGAGCGCGCAGGCCCGCTCCAGTTCCTGAACGGCCGCCGCTGACGATGCAGAAGCCCCCCGACAACCCCGCCGATCCCTTCAAGAAAGCGCTGACCGAGGCGACGCGCACGCTGGCCGACGATGCCGAAATGGCGGTCAGCTTCACCGTCGACCCGCCGGGCATGACGAAGGACACGATGCGCCTGCCGCAGGTCACCCGCCGGATGACCCGTGACGAGGTGTTGCTGGCGCGCGGCACCGCCGACAGCTTCGCCATGAAGCGGCGCTATCATGACGAGGGCGTGCATGGCCGCTACATGCCGCAGGGCCAGATGGCACGCGACCTCTACGAGGCGATGGAAACCGCCCGCTGCGAGGCCGTCGGCGCCCGTCACATGCCCGGCACGGCGTCGAACATTGACGCCCGCATCGCCCATGAGGCCGACCGCAAAGGCTATAGCCAGATCCGCAGTCAGGCCGAGGCACCGCTCTCGGTCGCGGCGGGCTATCTGATCCGTGAGATGGCCTCGGGTCGTCCGTTGCCCAAGGGCGCCGATACCGTCGCCGATATGTGGCGCGGCTTCTTCGACGAGCAGACCTCGGGCACGCTGGAAGGTCTGGACGACGTCCTGTCCGACCAGTCGGCCTTTGCCCGTCTGGCGCGCAAGGTGATCTCGGACCTCGGCTACGGCGACCAGCTGGGCGACGATCCCGACGACATGGGCGACGATCCTGAGGACGGCGCCGAGGAGGAACAGGACGAAGGTCCCGAGAATCCCGACGCGCAGGGCGAGGAAGAGCAGCAGCAGGAGCAGACCGAGGAATCGGACGACGGCCCGCGCGAGGAATCGGCCGAGACCGAAATGGTCATGGACGATCAGGCCGAGGACGAGATGTCCGAGGAAACCGAGATGCCGCAGGCCGAGGCGCCGCCCGAGCCGCCCGCGCCACAGCCTTTCTCGGATGCTGACCCGAATTACACCGTCTTCACCACCCAGTTTGACGAGGAGGTCCTCGCCGAGGATCTGGCCGAAGCCGCCGAGCTGGAGCGCCTGCGCGCCTATCTCGACCAACAGCTGGAGCCCTTGAAAGGCGCCGTCTCGCGGCTGGCGAACAAGCTGCAGCGCCGCCTGCAGGCACAGCAGAACCGTTCGTGGGAATTCGACAAGGAGGAAGGCATCCTCGATGCCGGCCGCCTCGCCCGCGTGGTCGCCAACCCGACGACGCCGCTGTCCTTCAAATGGGAGAAGGACACCGAATTCCGCGATACCTGTGTGACATTGCTGCTGGACAATTCCGGCTCGATGCGCGGCCGCCCGATCTCGATCGCGGCGATCTGCGCGGATGTTCTGGCCCGCACGCTGGAGCGCTGCCAGGTGAAGGTCGAGATCCTCGGCTTCACCACCCGCGCCTGGAAGGGTGGCCAGAGCCGCGAGAAATGGCTGGCCGAGGGTCGCAAGCAATCGCCGGGTCGTCTGAACGACCTGCGCCACATCGTCTACAAGAGCGCCGATGCGCCGTGGCGGCGGGTGCGCGACAACCTCGGGCTGATGATGAAAGAAGGCCTGCTGAAGGAGAACATCGACGGCGAGGCGCTGGAATGGGCGCATCGCCGGATGCAGGCGCGGCGCGAGCAGCGCAAGATCCTCATGGTGATCTCGGACGGCGCGCCGGTGGACGATTCGACCCTCTCGGTCAACTCGGCCAACTTCCTCGAGAAGCACCTGCGCGACGTGATCGCCATGATCGAGAAGCGCAAGGCCGTGGAATTGCTGGCCATCGGCATCGGCCATGACGTGACGCGCTACTATGAGCGCGCTGTGACCATCACCGATGTCGAACAGCTGGCCGGCGCGATGACCGAGCAACTGGCAGCGCTGTTCGACAGCGACCCGCGGGCCCGCGCCCGTGTCATGGGCATGGCCAACGTCGCCCGCTTCTGACTTGCCGGGGGCCTCGAGCCCCCGCCCTTTCCGCCGAGGCCCGATGCGTAACGCCCTGATGTCCCTCAGCTTCGCCGCGCTCTCTGCCGCGGCGGGCGCCGCGCAGGCATCGCCCTGCACGATCTATTTCGACGCCCTTCAGGCCCATCCCGTGGGCACGCCCAACGACGATGTCTCGTGCCGCGCCCAGCTGCTGGAAGCCCTGACGCTGGACCTGCCGGCCGTGCAATCGGCCGAGCCCGCCACCACGCCCTCGGCCGTGATCGGCACATGGCTGGGGGACAACCTCGCCCTGCCCTTCGCCGGTGCAATGACCCCCGGGCAAGAGGTGTTGGAGATCACCGAAGGCGCCGAACCCGGCACGCTGGTCCTGCGCCAATATTGGTACAAGGTGAACCCGCCCCCCAATGGCGTGTCGGCCGATGCCGTGCCCTTCGACGCCGAGGGCCATCACACCAATCTGGTCGCGGAAGCCCATCTCGACATGGATGAGCGCGGGATCTTTCAGGTCGACCCGTTCGAGCCGATCCGCTACCCGGGCGCCCGCCTGCAGTACCGGCGCGTCAATGAGCTGCACGTCCTCGCCATGCTCAACCGGTTCGAGGGTGGCGGCCAATTCCTGCGCAGCGGCCCGCAGCTGGTGCTGGCCTCGGACCGGCTGCCCGGCCCCGCCGCGGACACGCCTCTGCCGTCCGTGGCGACCTTCACCCGCGTGGCCGACGGCGCGCCGGATACCGCGCTGGCCATGGTCGCGATCTTCGATCAGAGCCAGACGCGCTATTTCGATTGCCTGACCCATCAGATCAGCGCCGAGACCAGCCCGCTGGCGGATGTCCTTCAGCCCGACGGCATCCCCGCCCTTCACGAGGCGATCCGCGGGATGCTTGATGTGAACCGGCAGATGCGAGACCTGCAAAGCGCCATCGAGGCCGCCGAGGGCGACGACCGGCAGGCGCTGAGCACGCAATACACTGACCAGATCGCCAGCTACCGCGACCTCGTCACCGCGCCCCTGTTCGACCGCCTGCGCACGGCCTTCGAGGCCGAGACGCTGGGCTGCCCCGACCCGCAAGATCTGTGAGGCCCGATGTTCCAGCTTTTCACCGCCACGACCCGCCCCTCGGATGGTCCGCCCCGCCTCGCCGCACTGCGTGCCGAGCTGTCGAAACGCGGCCTGACCGGGTTCCTTGTGCCCCGTTCGGATGCACATCAGGGCGAGTATGTCTCGGCGCATGATGAGCGACTGAGCTGGCTGACCGGCTTCACCGGCTCGGCCGGGTTCTGCGTCGTTCTGCCGGAAATCGCCGGGGTTTTCGTCGATGGCCGCTACCGGTTGCAGGTCAAGGATCAGGTCGCATTGTCGGATTTCACGCCGGTCGACTGGCCGGAAGTCGGCGCGGCGGAATGGCTGGCCGAACACGCCCCCAAGAATGCCGTCATCGGTTTCGACCCTTGGCTGCACACCCCCGACGAGATCGCCCGGATCGAGGGCGGGCTGAAGGGCACCGGCATCACTCTGGCCCCGCAGGCCGAGAACCCGCTCGACGCCGCTTGGACGAACCAACCCGCGCCCTCCTCGGGCCGGGTGCGGCCGCATCCGATGTCGCTCGCCGGCAAGACCGGGGCCGAGAAGCGGCTGGAATTGGCGGCTGAGCTGCGGGTGGCTGGCGTCTCGGCCACGGTGATCACCTTGGCCGACAGCCTCGCCTGGCTGATGAACTGGCGCGGGTCCGACATCATCCGCAACCCGGTCGTGCAGGGCTTTGCCGTGCTGCACGATGATGCACGGCTCGATCTGTTCATCGACCCGGACAAGGTCCGCCTGATCCCGGAAGAAGACGGCGTCACCCGCCACGCCGTGTCGGCCTTCCCCGACGCCCTGCGCGCCCTGAACGGGGCCACGCGCTTCGACCCGGCCACTGCGCCCGTCGCGGTCAAGTCCGCACTCGCCGATGGCGTCGCGGGCGCCGATCCCTGTCTGATGGCCAAGGCGATCAAGAACGAGGCCGAGCTGGAGGGCATGCGCGCCGCCCATCGCCGCGACGGCGCCGCGTTGATCGAATTCCTATCGTGGTTCGATGCCCATGCGCTCGACGGGCTGACCGAGATCGACATGGCCAAGAAGCTGGAGGAATGCCGCTCGGCCACCGGGCTGCTGATGGACCTGAGCTTCGACACCATCTCGTCGACCGGGCCCAACGCGGCGGTGATCCATTACCGCGTGACCGAGGAGACGAACCGCAAGCTGCAGCCGGGCGATTTGTTCCTGCTCGATTCGGGCGGGCAATACCCGGACGGCACCACTGACATCACTCGCACGATCCCCGTTGGCGTGGTCGATGCCGAGCGTCGCGATGCCTATACCCGCGTGCTGAAGGGCATGATCGCCGTCAGCCGCGCGCGCTTCCCCAAGGGCGTCGCCGGCGGCCATCTGGATGCGCTGGCGCGCTATCCCCTGTGGCTGGCCGGTCAGGATTACGACCACGGCACCGGCCATGGCGTGGGCGCGGCGCTCAGCGTGCATGAGGGGCCGATCCGGATCAGCCGGGCCTCGACCCTGCCCTTGCAGCCCGGCATGATCCTGTCCAACGAGCCCGGCTATTACCGCCCCGGCGCCTTCGGCATCCGCATCGAGAACCTGATCGTCGTGCGCGAGGCCGGCCCCTTGGGCGACAATCGCAAGATGCTGGATTTCGAGACGATCACCCTGTGCCCGATCGACAAGCGGCTGATCGTGCCCTCGATGCTGAGCGCGGATGAAATCGCCTGGCTGGACGGCTATCACGCCTGGGTCGAGACCGAGCTGGCCAGTGAGGTCAAGCCCGATGCCCGTCAATGGCTGGCCCGCGCCTGCGCGCCCCTGTGACGGCCATAACGACATATCCGGAATGATCGAGGGGGCCCGCAAGGCCCCCTTCTCGTCTCAACTGCAGCTGACGACCCAGACGTCGTAGCGCGGATGATCCAAGGCATTCAGTGCCGGGCTGGACGCGATCATCCAGCCTTGGAACACCTGTTCTTCGCCGCGCGTGTCGGTGATCTGCAGGAAGGCGAAAGCGTCCGACGCGGGGTCCTCGGCCGGGAAGCGGCAGGCGCTCATGCTGATGCTGAGACGGCCGTAATTCACCGTGCCGCCGACGGCGATCATGATGTCGTCGACCTCGCCCGAGACCTTGTCCAAGGCGCGCAGAACGGCCTCCGACCCAGACGACATCTCAGGCGTGATCGGACGCTGGTCGCGCAGGGCCTCGCCCAAGGTGCGCCAGTCGACCTGTTGCGCCGCGACGGGGGCGATCAGAGCGGCGGAAAGGGCCAAGCCGGAGAGGAGCGCGCGCCGGATCATTGCGGATCCGCCGCGGCATCCGAGCCGGTGAAGGCGCGCAGCAGCAGCGTGATCAGGCTCACCGCGCTTTGCGTGTCTTGGAAGCTGTCGCCGGGTTGCAGGTTATCCATGTCGCCGCCGGGCAGGATCTCGATGAAGGTGCCACCGAGGATCCCCTCCTGCGCAACCTGGATCGTCGAATCGAGGGGCAGTTCGATGCCCTGATCGACGCCAAGTGTCAGCATGGCGCGGAAGGTCTGCGGATCGAGGGTCAGCGCGGTCACGGTGCCGATCTTTACACCGGCCAGACGCACTTCGGTACCGGGGCGGACGCCTTCGGCCGAACGGAAGCTGGCTTGCAGATCGTAGGAGGCCGCGCTCCCCAGCGCCGCGCCGGTCGAGCGCAGGGCGAAGACGACGAACACCGCAGCGACGAGCATCACTGCGGCGCCGAGGGCGACCTCCCAGGCGCGATAGGCCATGTTACTCGGGCTGCCAGGCTTCGTAGTCGCGGCGCTCGACGGGGTTCACGCGGCGCAGCGAACCGGCGGGCACATAGGCCGCGGCGGTGCCGGTGAGGTTTTCGACATGGGGCTTTTCCCAGGTCTTGTGGACCAGCGGACGCTCAGCCGGGGTTTCGTCCCAAGTGCCGTGCAGCCAGCCGTGCCAGTCGGCATCCACGCGCGAGGCTTCGATCTCGCCGTTGTAGATGACCCAGCGGCGTTTGCCGTCGCGCGACTTGTAGAAGATGTTGCCTTGGCTATCTTCGCCGACCTTGACGCCTTTGCGCCAGGTGAACAGCTGCGTGCCGAGGGTCTGGCCGTTCCACCAGGTGAGGGCGCGAAGCAAAGCGTTCATGGCAATGTCCTTGGTCTGTCCGTTGCCCCGACATATGCCGCAACTCGCCGGGGAAATAAAGCCCCGCCGCATCGCGGAAAGATCACGACCAGCGGAAAAAAGGCGGCAAAGGGAAAGGCCGGAGGCATCTCTGCCCCCGGCCCTGCCTGGATCACTCGGTGACGGTCACATCCGCCATCACGTCCGGCGCGCCGACGACGGCACCGTTGCCGCCGGTGCCGCGCTTGATCGCGTCCAGCACGTCCAGACCTTCGACTACCTGACCGAAGACCGTGTACTGGCCGTTCAGATGCGGGGCCGAGTCGAACATGATGAAGAACTGGCTGTTAGCCGAGTTCGGGTTCTGCGACCGGGCCATGCCCACCACGCCCCGTGCAAACGGCTCGCCCGAGAATTCGGCCGGCAGGTCCGGCAGATCCGAGCCGCCCATGCCCGCGCGCGAGGTATCGCCGCCGGCACGACCGAACTGTACGTCGCCGGTCTGCGCCATGAAGCCGTCGATCACGCGGTGGAACACGACGCCGTTGTAGGCGCCGTCACGGGCCAGCTGCAGAACACGCTCGACGTGCTGCGGGGCCAGATCCGGGCGCAGGGCGATGACGATCTCGCCCTCGGCCTCGCCGGTGACATGGATCGTCAGGCGCGGCGCATCGGCCGGCGCATCCGAGGCCGAGGCGGCATACGGCATCAAAGCCAGTGCCGACGCGGCCAGCGCGAGGAGATTACGACGCAGCATCGGCGGCCACCTTCATCGAGATCATCGTGTCCGGGTCCGCCGGCGGCTCACCACGGGTGATCTTGTCGACATGCTCCATACCCTCGATCACGCGGCCATAGACCGTGTACTGGCGGTTCAGGAAGTGGTTGTCGTTGAAGTTGATGAAGAACTGGCTGTTGGCCGAGTTCGGGTTCTGCGAGCGGGCAGCACCGATCGTGCCGCGGTCGTGCGGGATGCCCGAGAATTCCTGCTTCAGGTCCGGCAGATCCGAACCACCCGTGCCGGCACGGCGCAGGTTGAAGTTTTCCTTGCTGCTGTTGCCATGCTCGACATCGCCGGTCTGGGCCATGAAGCCGTCGATCACGCGGTGGAAGACAACGCCGTCATAGGCGCCGGCGCGGGCCAGTTCCTTCATCCGCTCGACGTGCAGCGGCGCGATTTCCGGCAGCAGCTCGATGGTGACGGTGCCGGATTTCAGCTCCAGCAGGATGGTGTTCTCGGGGTCCTTGATCTCGGCCATGACGGTCTCCTTTGCGCATTTGGCGCGCACCCTAGCGCGGGTTTCCGCCAAGGGGAACGGGGATCGGCCAGTTTTCCGCTCACGCCTCTGCGCGCGTCCGTTCGGTCATGTAGGCCCCGACCCGGTCGATCTGCGCTGCCGTCATGTGCAGCCCCAGTTTCGAGCGCCGCCAGAGCACGTCCTCGGCCCCCTTGGCGAATTCGCGGTCCATCAGCCAATCGACCTCGCGCGCGGTCAGGCTGGCGCCAAAATCCTCGCCCAGATCTACGGAGGAAGTGGCGCCTGACAGGATCTCTGCCGCCTCGGTGCCATAGGCGCGGATCAGGCGGGTGGCCCAAGCCTCGGTCAGGAACAGATGGCGCGCGCGCAGTTCGGCGATCAGCGCGGCGACACCATCGACCGGGAAATCCCCGCCCGGCAGCGCCACACCCGCCGTCCACTTGCCCGACATCGGCAGATGTGCGCCCAGCTTTTCCAGCGCCGATTCCGCGAGACGGCGATAGGTGGTGATCTTGCCGCCGAAGACATTGAGCACCGGCGCCCCTGCCCCGTTATCCAAGGTCAGCACATAATCCCGCGTCGCCGCCGTGGCCGAGCGCGCGCCGTCGTCGTAGAGTGGCCGCACGCCGGAATAGGTCCAAACCACGTCCGCAGGCGTGATCGCGCGGTTGAAATACCCGGAGGCAAAGGCGCAGAGATAGTCGCGCTCGCTCTCCGTGCAGCGCGGCGGCGTGTCCGGGTCCGAGTGTTCCGCATCTGTCGTGCCGATCAGCGTGAAGTCCTGCTCATAGGGGATCGCGAAGATGATCCGCCCGTCGCGGCCTTGGAAAAAATACGCCTTGTCATGGTCATAGAGCTTGGGCGTCACGATATGCGAGCCGCGCACCAGCCGGACATGCTCTTTCGAGCCCGAATGCAGCACGTCCTTGATCACCTCGCCCGCCCAGGGGCCTGCCGCGTTGACCAAGCCTTTCGCGCGGACCTGCCGATCGCCCAGAGTGACGGTCCAGATGCCGTCCTCGACCTTCGCCTCGGTGACCTTGGTGCGGGTCAGGATCTCCGCCCCGCGGGCCTGAGCATCGCGGGCGTTCAGCGCGACCAGCCGCGAATCCTGCACCCAGCAATCCGAATATTCATAGGCCATGCGGAACTGGTCCTGCAGCGGCGCGCCTTCCGGCGCCTGCGTCAGGTCCAGCTTCGTCGTGCCCGGCAGGATCTTCCGTCCGCCGAGGTTGTCATAGAGGAACAGCCCCAGCCGGATCAGCCACGCCGGCCGCCGCCCCTTCAGCCACGGCATGAAGAAGGACAGCAGCTTCGACGTCGGCGTCTCGCCATCAAAGCGCATGCCCGCATGATACGGCAGCACGAAACGCATCGGCCACGAGATATGCGGCATCGCGCGCAGCAGCGTCTCCCGCTCGATCAGCGCCTCGCGCACCAGCCGGAACTCGAAATACTCCAGATAGCGCAGGCCGCCATGAAACAGCTTGGTCGAGGCCGAGGAGGTCGCACCCGCCAGATCCCCCTTCTCGGCCACCAGCACCTTCAGGCCCCGGCCCGCCGCGTCGCGGGCGATGCCGCAGCCGTTGATCCCCCCGCCAATGATGACGAGGTCGTAGAGGTCGGAAGTCGGGATGTCGGTCATGGCAAGCTCTGGCGCCGCTGAGGCGCGACTCGGGTCGTTACGTTCGATCGCTTTCGTTTATACGCGAATATACGCGTTTTTGTGACATTTCAACAGAGACCCCCGCGACTTTCGGCGCGAATACCCGCGCGAATGCGCGTTTTTCCGCCCTTCGCTTGAAAGATGGAGTATCGGGCGCAACAATCGAGCAAAAGGATACGAATCATGGCCCAGGGCTTCCGCCTGCCCGAGATCCTGGAAATCGCCCGCACCGAAGGGCGCGTGACGGTCGACGGGCTCGCGACGCGCTTCGGGGTGACCGCCCAGACCATCCGCCGCGACCTTGCCGAGCTGGACGATGCCGGCAAGCTGGAGCGGGTACACGGCGGGGCGATCCTGCGCTCGGGCACGGTGAATATCGGCTACCAAGAGCGCGCGGCCCTCAACGCCGACGACAAGCGCGCCATCGCCCACGCCTGCGCCGAAGCAATTCCCGAGGGGGCCTCGATCTTCCTCGCCATCGGCACCACGACCGAGGCCGTCGCGCGCGAGCTGCGCCGCCATGCCGGGCTGATGGTGGTCACCAACAACATGAACGTGGCCAATATCCTCGCCGACAATCCGCAATGTCAGGTGATCCTGACGGGCGGCACGCTGAGGCGCTCGGACGGCGGGCTGACCGGGCCACTGACCGAGGCGGCGATCCGGCAATTCAAGGTGGATATCGCGGTGATCGGCTGCTCGGCGCTGGATGCCGAGGGGGACATGCTGGATTATGACATGCAGGAAGTCGGCGTGAGCCGCGCGCTGATCGCACAGGCGCGCAAGGCGTGGCTGGTGACCGACCATTCGAAGCTGAGCCGGACGGCGCCCGCGCGGATCGACTCGCTCTCCGTCTTGGACACGGTGTTCACCAACCGGCCCCTGCCCGCGCCCCTGCGCGCGCGCTGCACCGATTGGCAAGTGAACATGGTGGTCGCCGCGGGCAGCTGACAGCCCCCGCGACGATCCTCCCCTCAGGGCATGCGCTGGATCTGCAGCACCTGCCGTTCGATCCCCTCGCCCCGCAGCTCGGCGGTCTCCGGGCGCACGCGGCAGGCGGGACGGCCCCCTAGCGTGGTCTCATCCCGCCCGTCGTCGCATCCCCCTTCATCGTTGCGCCCGCAATAGCACATGCCGCCACGCACGCTGTCATTGCAATCGGCCGGGCAGTCCGAGGTCGAGACGCCCAGCGTCACCGTCTCGATCACGCCCTGCGCCCGTAGCCGCGCCATGCGCCGCAAGAGCGCCTGCAGCTGAGGGTCGATCTGCTCGTAGCGGAAGGTCTCGGCCTTGGCTTGGGTCGGGGAAAGCAACGGCAGGCTCAAGGCAAGCACCATCGCGGCCAAAAGGGCCCGAAGCAATGTCTTCATCGAATATCTCCGTCAAAATGCGGTCTCAAAGGTAAGGCCCCGATGCTGGCAGCACCGGGGCCTGTTGTCTACCCAACCCGCCTTGATGGATCAGAGCGAGGCTCGCGCCGCGACGCCTTTAATGGCGATCTCCAGCTCATGCACCAGTGTCCCGGCCATTGAGCGGAAGCTGGCGATCTGGAAGCTCTCCGGCCCCGTGCGGACCAGAAGGATCGGCAGATGCTGCAACATCGACCGTGCCGAGGATCCGACCGCAAAGCTGCGCAGGCGCAGATCCAGCGGGCAGAGCCGCGCGAGAACCGCCTCGACCGACGCGCCCTCCAGCAAGGCCCAGACCCAGCCGTCGCTCTGATCGGTCACCGCCGCCAGCCCGGACAGATCCGGCGCGGCCACACCCGTCAGGAAGGCCATGTCGCGCCCCGCCCAGATCAGGCGACCGCTCTGGTAGTCGGAGACCGTTCCCGGCGCCGGGAACGGCAGCACGGCGGACAGGTCGCGCCCCGGATAGGGCGCGATCGAGGTGACCGGCCCCGCGTCGAAGGCCGACAGCGTGCAGCCACCATGGCTGACCGGAAGGCCGCTCACGGCCGGTTTGGCAATCAGATCAATCACGCATCCGCCCTCCCTCAGGATCGAAGAACACCGGGTTGCAGACTTCCACCAGCACCTTGCGGCCGCGCAACCCGTCGTCGAGTCGGATCACCTCGCCATAGCGCGCGCGCCCGTTCTTCAGGAAGCCCAGACCCAGCCAGCAGCCCATCGTCGGCGAAGGTGCGACCGAGGTGACATAGCCCTGATTGAACTCCCGCTGCGCCGGGTCCTTCTCGTTATACAGATGTGCGCCGGCGGAGAGCGTCTCGCCCTGATTGACCGGCATCAGGCCCACCAGCTGCTCGCGGTCCTCGAACAGACCGGGCCGCTGCGAGGCCGCCTTGCCGATGCAATCCTTCTTGGCGCTGACCATCTTGCCCAGGCCCACATCGTCGGCGGTCACCCGGCCATGGATCTCGGCATGGGTGATGAAGCCCTTCTCGACGCGCAGCGCGTTCAGGGCCTCCATGCCATAGGCGCAGCCCTCCATCCCCTCGGCAGTGGCGACGAGATGGTCGAAAAGCGCGGTGCCAAAGCGGGTCGGCACGGCAACCTCATAGCCCTCCTCACCCGAGAACGAGATCCGGAACAGCCGCCCCTTCACCCCGCCGATGGTGACATCCGCACAGCCCATGAAGGGCAGCGATGGCATCTCGCCCAAAGTGGCCAGCACGGCCTTGGCCTTGGGACCGGCGATGGCGAATTGCGCCCAAGCCTCGGTGACCGAGATCATCCGGACATCCCAATCGGCGCAGAAGGCCTGATGGACGAAATCCATATGCCGCATGACCTGCCCAGCGCCCGAGGTCGTGGTGGTAACAACGAAATGGTCCTCGGCCACGCGCGCACAGGTGCCATCGTCCATGACCATGCCATCCTCGCGCAGCATGAGGCCATAGCGCACGCGGCCCGGCTTCAGCGTGGACATGGTGTTGGTATAGACGAAATCGAGGAACCGAGCCGCATCAGCGCCTTGCACGTCGATCTTGCCCAAAGTCGAGACATCGCAGACACCGACATGCTCGCGCACCGTCAGCACCTCGCGGTCCGCCGCCGTTCGCCAATCCGTCTCGCCCGCACGCGGGAAATAGCTCGGGCGGTACCAGAGCCCGGCCTCGATCATCGGCGCCTTCATCGCGCGGGTCTTGGCGTCCGACGTCAGCAGACGCTGCGGCGCGAAGCCCTCGCCACGGCCGCCCGCGCCCATCGAGGCGATAGAGACGGGGATAAAGGGCGGGCGGTAAGTGGTCGTCCCGGTTGCGGGAATCCCCTTCCCGGTCGCCTCAGCCAGCACCGCCAGCGCGGAAACGTTTGACGTTTTCCCCTGATCCGGCGCCATGCCCTGCGTCGTGTAGCGCTTCATATGCTCGACGCTGGAATAGCCTTCCTGTGCCGCCAGTTTGACGTCCTTGGTGGTCACGTCATTGGCGAAGTCGAGCCACGCCCGACCGCCCGCATCGACAGCCCACAGGGGCGAGATCGCCCAAGGCCGATCCTCGGACTCCGGCACCGAAATCTCGGGCACCGAGAGGCCCAGTTCGATCAAGGCCGCTGCTGCCTTCTGGTGGCCGTCCAGCAGCGCCGCGCGGGTGGACATGAACCCTGCGGCCGAGCCACTGACGCTCATCCCCGGCACCATGCCGGGCTTTGCCACGAAAGCCGCCAGCTCGGGCGACCATTCCGGCCGTCCGTTGAGATGGCAAGCCAGATGCATCGTCGGGTTCCAGCCGCCCGAGAGCGCGAGAGTCCGCGCCGCGATCACCGAGGTGCCGCCCTTGTGCCGGATCGAAACATCCTTCAGCCCCAGCCGCCCGCGCGTGCCGACGACTTCAGCCTCGGCATAGACCGGGAATTCTTCCGTCACCGGCAGCGGACGCGGATCGACATAGGCGGCGATTTCAATCCCTTGTGCGGTGAGGCTGCGGGCCGTGTGCAGACCGGAATCGTTGTTCGAGAAGATGACGACCTTGCCTGGGTTCACACCGAACTTGCCCATCTGCCCGACAAGGCCCGAGGCCAGCATGACGCCAGGCCGGTCGTTGTCGGGATGCGCGATCGGCCGCTCCAGCGCGCCCGCCGTCAGCAAGGCGCGCTTGGCATGGATGCGCCAGAAACACTCGCGCGGCGCCTCGCCCGGGGCGCGGTGCAGGCTCACCCGCTCCAGCGCGCCGAACGTGCCGTCGTCATAGACGCCGGTCACCGTGGTGCGGGTCATCAGCGTGACATTCGGCATCGCGGCGAGTTCTGCCACCACCGACGCTGCCCAATCGGCGCCGTTCTGCCCGTCGACCTCGGGCTGATCGGCCAGCAGACGGCCGCCCATGCGCCGGTCCTCGTCGGCGAGGATCACCTCGGCGCCCGCGCGCGCAGCAGTCAGCGCCGCCATCAGGCCCGCCGGCCCCGCACCGATCACGAGGAGATCGCAGAAGGCGAAGGCCTTCTCGTAGAGCCCCATGTCATGCTTGCCAGAGAGGCGGCCCAGACCCGCCGCGCGACGGATCGCGGGCTCGTAGAGCTTCTCCCAGAAAGCGCGCGGCCACATGAAGGTCTTGTAGTAAAAGCCCGCCGAGAAGAAGGGCGCGAGCAGGTCGTTGACCGCCATCAGGTCGAAATTCAGCGGCCCGACATGGTTCTGACTGCGCGCGTCGAGCCCCTCGAAGATCTCCTGCATCGTGCCGCGCACGTTGGGCGTTTGTTGCCCGTTTTCATGCACTTCGATGAGAGAGTTGGGATCCTCGGACCCCGCCGCCATCACCCCGCGCGGGCGGTGATACTTGAAGGACCGGCCGATCAGCCGCTCGCCATTGGCCAGAAGCGCCGAGGCGACAGAGTCGCCGGCAAAGCCCTCATAGCCCTTGCCGTCGAAGGTGAAGCGCACGGGCCGCGTGCGATCGATCATCAGGCCCTTGCCGGGAATGCGGTGCGACTGGGTCATGCGCTGGCCCCCGCTTTCGCGCTCACGAAACGGGTCGAGAGGACCTCATGCGTGACGGTGTTGCGCTCGACCTCGACCCAGCTTTGGCACGGGTCGTGATACCACAAATCGCGCGTGACCCCGGCAGGGTTGTCGCGCAGGTGCAGGTAGTTGTCCCAAGCCTCGAGACCGGCATCTTCTGCCGGGCGGTCCAGGAAATCGGCGGCGCCGTAGTAGGTGTATTCTCGCCGGTCGCGGTCACCGCAACAGGGACAGGGGATGCGCATCTCTCACTCCAACGGGCCAGGCCCAAGAACTTCGGTCGCGGCCCCGGCAGGCGCCGGAGCAAATGTCTGACATCAGTGCAGGTTGTGCTGCGAACCGGTGCCTTCCTCGTCCATGATGTTCCGCCCGGTGCGGAAACGGTCGAGGCGGAACTTCGCGGCGACGGGGTGCGGCTCGCCGGTGGCCATGAGGTGCGCGAGGCACCAGCCCGAGGCAGGAACGGCCTTGAACCCCCCGTAATTCCAGCCACAATTGACGAAGAGCCCGTCGATATGGGTCTTGTCGATGATGGGCGATCCATCGGGCGACATATCCATGATCCCGCCCCAGGACCGCAGCACTTTGGCCCGGCCGATCATCGGCATCAGGGTCATGCCGGCCTCCATCACATGCTCGACCATCGGCAGGTTGCCGCGCGCGGCGTAGGAGGCGTAGAAATCCAGATCGCCGCCGAAGACGAGGCCGCCCTTGTCCGACTGGCTGATGTAGAAATGGCCCATGCCGAAGCTGATCACATGGTCGATTACCGGCTTCAGCCCCTCGGTCACGAAGGCCTGCAGGATATGGCTCTCGATGGGCAGGCGCATGCCGGCCATCGCGGCGACCTGACTGGAGCGACCGGCGGCGACCATCGCAACCTTCTTCGCGCGGATGGGCCCGCGCGTGGTCTGCACGCCGGTCACCTTGCCATTCGCGACGTCGATGCCGGTCACTTCGCAATTCTGGATCAGATCCACCCCGCGCCGGTCGGCGCCGCGGGCAAAGCCCCAGGCCACGGCATCATGGCGGGCCGAACCGCCGCGGCGGTGGTAGAGGCCGCCATAGATCGGGAAGCGCGCCTGGTCGTAATCGAGATAGGGCAGGATCTTGCGCACGCCCTCGCGGTCGAGAAGCTCGGCATCGTCGCCCTGCGCCAGCATCGCATTGCCGCGCCGGGCGAAGGCATCGCGCTGACCGTCCGAGTGGAACAGGTTGATCAGCCCCCGCTGCGAATGCATGACATTATAATTCAGCTCGGATTCGAGGCCTTCCCACAGCTTCAAGGAATGGCTGTAGAACTCGGAATTCCCTTGCAGAAAATAGTTCGCGCGGACGATGGTCGTGTTCCGGCCGACATTGCCGCCACCGAGATAACCCTTCTCCAGCACGGCGATGTTCTTCAGCCCGTGGTTCTTGGCCAAGTAGTACGCCGTCGACAGGCCATGTCCGCCACCGCCGATGATGACGATGTCGTATTCCGTCTTGGGATCGGGTTGCCGCCAGGCCTTGGTCCAGCCCTTGTTGCCGGTCAGCCCCTGCGTGAAGACACGAAAGCCCGAATAAGTCATTCCAGTTCCCTCAGCCGGACCACGTCGTCCGAGTTTCTAGACAACCCTGAACGTAATCCAATGGCAAGTCTCAATCCGACACGGATCCACTGCCAGCGACACTGACCGCAGCCCCGGGTCCGACATCGCCCATCCGACCATGATCGTGATCGCACATGGCGTGATCGGCAAGGCTTTCGATGACGCGACAATGAGCAATATCATCGCCGTGGCAGCCGCCCACCATGCGCTGCAGTTCGGCTTGCAGGGCCTGCAGGGCGGCGATCCGCGCCTCGACAGCTTTGAGATGTTGCCGGGCCAGCGAATCGGCAGGCGCACAGGAGGCACCCGGCTGGCCCTGCAATTCCAGCAAGGTCTGCACGTCCTCCAACGGGAAGCCCAGATCACGCGCGTGCCGAATGAAGGACAGGCGTGCGACGGCATCCCGATCATAGAGGCGGCGGCCCGAGTCGGTGCGCGGAGCCTCGGGCAGCAGTCCGCGATCTTCGTAGAAGCGGATGGTATTGACCTTCACGCCGCTCTGGCGCGCCGCCTCACCTATGGTCAGATCGCGCATCGAAAATACCTCTTGCTTCTACAGTCGCTGTAGGACGTAGGACCGGTGGCAAGACAAAACAAGCGGAGGGCGAAAGATGCCCCATGACCACGACCACGATTTCGACGGCGCCTCGCCCGCCTATCGCCGCGCATTGATCGCGGTAATCTTGCTGAACGGCGGGTTGTTCCTCGTCGAGATGACGGCGGGGGCGCTGTCGGGCAGCCGCGCGCTGCAGGCGGACGCGCTGGACTTTGCCGCCGATGCCGCGACCTATGCGCTGTCGCTGGCGGTGATCGGACAACCGATCACCACGCGCGCGCGGGCTGCGCAGTTGAAAGGGATCTCACTGGCCCTGATGGGGCTGGCGGTGTTCGGCTTTGCTGTCTGGGACATGCTGGGACCGGAGGTGCCGCGGGCCGAAGTGATGGGCGCGGTGGGCTTTGCCGCACTGGCGGCCAACGTGGCCTCGGTGTTGATCCTGATGCGCTGGAAGGACGGCGATTCGAACGTCCGGTCTGTCTGGCTGTGCTCGCGCAACGACGCCATCGGCAATGTGGCGGTGATAGCCGCGGCCGTGGCAGTGGCCTGGTTCAACTCGGGCTGGCCGGACCTTATCGTCGCGGTGGCCATGGCCGGGCTGTTCCTGTCGTCCTCGGTGCAGATCTTGCGCAAGGCGGGGGAAGAGCGGGCGCATCACCGCGGGCATGCGCATTAGGACGTCGCGAGAAAGGTACGGAATCCATGGACTTGCAACCGATTGCTTTGACAATCAACCTGAGGACCCGTCTCCGCCGTGGGACCCCATCTCAAGCCAGAGGTTTCATGCCCCGGATCAAGCATCTTGCCGTAGCAATCTCCGCCCTTCTCGCCCTCCCCCTCGCCGCTAGCGCCCAGACGCCCGCGCGCTTCCCGACCATTCCCGAAGCTGAGCTGGAACACGCCCTGCGCAACGCCTATTGCGCGGAAACCGTGTCGACCATTGCGCGGTCGCTGGGCGAATATGATGGCTGGCGCGGCTATGGTGTCCGGATCTGCTCGCCGGACTACGAACCGCGCGAAGCCGTCGTAGCCTGGTATCGCCGCCAAGGTGAGCGGGTCGCGGTCGTCACCCTGCCAGACGGACGCCCGCTGCCCATGCCAGAGGAAGCGCGGTACTACATCGGTGACCAGCAGATTCAGGCCACTATCTTCGGGACGCGCTCGGGCAACCAGGCGCTCGCCTGCTACGTCTCTCGCTTTAACCGCCGCTCCGAGCCCTTCGCGACCGCCTTCTGTCAGGAAATCCGCGGCTGACGGCTCGACATAACACAAGAAGGCCCGGCATCGCTGCCGGGCCTTCTTGCTTTGAGCCAATGGCTTACTCGGCAGCCTTCAGTTCGAAGCCGCGCTCGATCATGTCGGACGGCGCGACCGGATATTCGCCCGAGAAACACGCGTCGCAGAACTGCGGGCAGCTGTTGTTGCGGCCCTCGACCTCACCGGCGGCGCGGTACAGGCCATCCAGCGAGACGAACTTGAGGCTGTCAACGCCGATGAAATCGCGCATCTCGTCCTCGGTCATCCGGGCGGCCAGCAGTTTCGAGCGTTCAGGCGTGTCGACACCGTAGAAGCACGGCCAGGTCGTGGGCGGCGAGGCGATGCGGAAATGCACCTCCTTGGCGCCCGCTTCGAGGATCATTTCCTTGATCTTCTGCGAGGTCGTCCCGCGCACCACCGAGTCGTCGACCAGCACCACCCGCTTGCCGGCGATCAGAGCGCGGTTCACGTTCAGCTTCAGGCGCACGCCCATGTTGCGGATCTGCTCGGAGGGCTCGATGAAGGTGCGGCCCATGTACTGGTTGCGCACGATCCCCATGGCGAAGGGGATGCCCGATTCCTGGCTGTAGCCAATGGCTGCCGGGGTGCCCGAATCCGGCACCGGGCAGACGAGATCGGCCTCGACGGGCGCTTCGCGTGCCAGTTCCACCCCGATCTGGCGGCGGGTCTCATAGACCGAGCGGCCACCGATGATCGAATCGGGGCGCGAGAAATAGACCTGCTCGAAGATACAGAAGCGCGGCGAGGTGCGCTCGAACGGACGCGACGAGACGACGCCCTTCTTGTCGATCACCACCATTTCGCCGGGCTCGATCTCGCGGATGAACTCGGCGCCGATGATGTCCAGCGCGCAGGTTTCCGAGGCCAGCGCCCAGCCATCCCCGATCCGACCGAGCACCAGCGGGCGGACGCCCAGCTTGTCGCGCACGCCGATCAGCTTGGTGCGGGTCATGGCGATGACCGAGAACGCGCCTTCGCAGCGGCGCAGCGCGTCCTTCAGGCGTTCGGCATGGGTCTTCTGGATCGAGCGCGCCATCAGGTGGATGATGCATTCCGAATCCGACGAGGACTGGAAGATCGAGCCGCGCTCGATCAGCTCGCGCCGGATCGCCTCGGCATTGGTGATGTTGCCGTTATGCGCAATCGCCGCGCCGCCCATCGAGAATTCGCCGAAGAAGGGCTGCACGTCGCGGATCGCGGTCGCGCCCTTGGAGCCGGCGGTCGAATAACGGACATGGCCGATGCCGATGGACCCCGGCAGGGTCTCCATCAGCTTGGCGGAGGTGAAGTTGTCCCGGACAAGGCCGAAGCGATGGGCGGACTGGAACCCGCGGTCGGCATCGAAGGTGATGATGCCTCCGGCTTCCTGCCCGCGGTGCTGCAGCGCGTGCAGTCCCAAGGCCACGAAGTTGGCAGCATCCTGCACGTTCACCGCGCCGAAAATGCCGCACTCCTCCTTCAACTTGTCGTCGTCGAAAGGATGGCTGAGCCAAGGCTCCATGGTCGGGCCCCCGTAAGCTGTGCGATGCGCACCCTTTAGAAGGTCGGCCGCCTCGGGGCAAGGGGCAAGCCGGTCGCGATGCGCAGAATGCGATGGATCCGTGACAGGCTGCTCAGCCCTTGGGCGCCCCGTCACGCCGCATCGCCGCCGAGAGCGCCGCGTTGCCCTGCCCCGCCAACCCCTCGGCCACGCCCGCGACATCGGCGGCCGAGCGATTCTGGTTGAGTTTGGACTTGCCCTCGATCCGGTCGACCTCGATCAGGAAGGCGACGATCTTGCCCAGAAGATCGTCGAGGAAATCGGCGGGCGCGTCGCCCATCTTCCACGCCTGCGCGCCGTTCACGGCCTTCTCATGCCGCGCGGTCAGCAGGGCCACGGCGCGGCGCTTGTCCTTCTCGGCATGCGACCAGGTGATCCGGCCATGCACATGCACCACCTGATAGTTCCAGGTGGGGACCGCCTTATGCGTCTCGGCCTTGGACGGATACCAGTTCGGGCTGACATAGCCCTGCCCGGCCCGGAAGATCGCGAGCACCGGCGCGCCATCCGCCACCTGTTCGTGCATCGGATTGGCCAGTGCGACATGGCCCAGAAACCCCTCGCCATCGCGCAAGAGCGGCAGGTGGTTGGCATCGAGCCCCCCGCCCGTCATCGCCACCAGGGCCGCCAGCGGGTTGTCGTGCATCAACGCCTCGATCTGTGCCTGATCGGCCTCGGTGAAATGGGCGGGGTTGTACATGGCGGGCTCTCCAACGGCTGGGCGCACGATAGGCAGAGCCTACGCTTGTCCACAAGAGGAGCCGCCCCTATCGTGCCGCAAAGACAGGAGAAGCGCCGTGACCCCTCCCCGCATGTTGACGACGATCACCGCCCTTCTGTTGCTGGTGGTCGCGGCCAACCTGTGGATCTTCGCGCGCTTTACCGTGGACGATGCCTTCATCACCTGGCGCTACGGGCTGACGCTGATCCGGCACGGGATCTGGGCCTATAACCCCGACGGTTTCGATCTGGCGCAGGCCTATACCAACCCGATCTACGCCCTCGCCTCGATCCTGCCCGCGGGGCTGGGTTGGGACATGGTGCTGACGTTCAAGCTGATCTCGCTCGCGCTGCTGGGCCTGCTCTGTTGGGCCTTCCTGCGGCTGGCCGGGGACAGGGCGCTGATGCGCTTCGTGCTGGCGCTGCTGATGGCAGTGCCGGCGACGGTGGCGCATGCCTTTTCGGGGCTGGAGACACTACTTTATGGCGGCGCACTGGCCCTGTGGTTCATCGCGCAGGAGCGGCGGGATTGGCGGCTGGCCCTCGGCATGGTCGCCGTGCTGGTACTGACCCGGCCCGAAGCGTGGTTGCTTTTCGCCCTGCATCCGCTGGCATTGGTCATGGCCCGCGCCGATTGGGCGCGGGTCGTGCGGCATAGCCTCGCGCTTGGGTTGTTGGCGGGGGTATATTTCGGGTTTCACCTGTGGTGGTTCGGCTCGGCCCTGCCCAACACCTATTACGTCAAGGCCGGCGATGGCTTCTCAGGGGCACAGGCGCTGCGGATCCTGCCCTATGCCCTGCCCGGCTTGGCCGTGGCGCTCTGGGGCAACCGGCGCACGGGGTTGCTGTTGATCGCGTATTTCGGCGCGGTCGGCTATTCCTACGCCGGCTCGGACCTGCTGATGAACTACCTGCAGCGGTTCCCGTTTCAGATCGCCCTGCCGATGGCGCTGTATCTGGGCTGGGCCCTGTCCCATGCGACGAAGCCGGGAACGGCGACACTCGGACTGACGGCCTATGTGCTGGCCTTCGGCTGGCACAGCTGGAGCCTCGGCGACCACCTCGGCATCGCCAATTATTATCCGCGGCTGTTGACCGCGCATGTTGCGCTCGGCCGGGCGATTGCCGACAGCGAGATCGAGGCCTTCGCGCTTCAGGATGCCGGTGCGCCGGCCTTCCATGCGGATCGGCGGGCGCTGGACACGATCGGGCTGGCCAGCGCGCTTGTCGCCCGTGAGGGATTGGGGCCCGAGGTGCTGCGGCAATACAACCCGGCGCTCGTCGGGTTTCTGGCGGATGCCGAGGGGATCGTCGACCGGCCGGACCGCCACGCGGCGCTGTGGAGCTATGTCGAGGAACAGGGGTTCACGCCCCTCTGCACGCTGGTCTGGGCGCCGCATTACCAACTGGCGCTTTACACGGCCGGACCGCAGCCCGAGGTGGAAGCCACCTGCGCCCGGAGTGCCGAGGCGAACGGCGCCTATGAGCTGCCCTTCGCGCTGGCGCAATTGCGGCGACCGCCTTGGGCCTATTGGCACGAGTAAGTCACGCCCATGAAAAACGCGGCCCCGAGGGACCGCGTTTTCCGAGAACCAAAGTTCCGAAGATCAGCGCTTCGAGAACTGGAAGCTGCGGCGAGCCTTGCGCTTACCGTATTTCTTACGCTCGACCGTACGGGCGTCGCGGGTCAGGAAGCCAGCGGCTTTCAGAGCGCCACGCAGCGACGGATCGTACAGCTGCAGAGCCTTCGAGATACCGTGCTTCACGGCACCGGCCTGGCCCGACAGACCACCACCGACGACGGTGGCGTAGACGTCGAACTGACCTTCCACGTTGGCGATCTGGAACGGCTGGCGCAGGATCATCTGCAGCACCGGACGCGCGAAATACGCGTTGATTTCCTTGCCGTTGACGGTGACCTTGCCCGAGCCCGGCTTGATCCAGACGCGAGCAACCGCGTCCTTACGCTTGCCGGTGGCATAGGCGCGGCCGAGGGCGTCACGCTTGGGTTCGCGGGAGGCGGCGGCTTCGGTGCCTTCCGCGGCAGCGGTCGAGGCCGAGGCGGCGCCGGCGACGGCGTCTTTCAGCGCGTCGAGGGATTTGATCTCATCGGCCATGATCAGGCGCTCCGGGTGTTTTTCGGGTTGAGCGACTTGACGTCGAGGACGGTCGGCTGCTGAGCTTCATGCGGATGCTCGGTGCCGGCGTAGACGCGCAGGTTCGTCATCTGCTGACGGCCCAGACGGTTACGCGAGATCATGCGCTCGACGGCCTTGATCACGACGCGCTCGGGGTGGGCGCCTTCCAGCACTTGCTCCGCGGTGCGGAACTTGATGCCGCCCGGGTGGCCGGTGTGCCAGTAGTATTTCTTGTCGGCGCGCTTGTTGCCGGTCATCTGCACCTTGTCGGCGTTGATGATGATCACGTTGTCGCCCATGTCCATGTGCGGCGTGAAGGTCGGCTTGTTCTTGCCACGCAGGATGTTGGCGACGATCGTGGCGAGGCGGCCCAGAACGACGCCCTCAGCGTCGATCAGGATCCACTTCTTCTCGATCTCCGCCGGTTTCGCGGTGTAGGTTTTCATGGTCCAGCCCTGAAAATGAGAAGGGGAGTCGCAACCGAAGCGAACCCCGGCGCGGGATGGCCGTGTTCTAGCGATATGCCGCGACAGGTCAAGAGCCCTTTTTCACCCGCATCGCCGGATAAATCATTATAAAACAATGTCTTGCGATTTGGGTATTATTTTACCCCACACTTTTTGCGGTGTTTTCGACCGCCGCAGGCGACTCCCACGGGATCCGGTGATGATCGAAGCCCCGGTGCAGGGTCGGTTTGACCACAGCGAAATAGGGCGAGAGGTCGAAATCCCGCGGTACGATCAGCGAGGCATGGCGCTGACGCCAGACCGTGCCGAGGGGCCGCCCGGTCGGCTCGCGCAGCATCTCGATCTCGGGCAGGATCGGGTAGTGCACGCTCTCGAAGGCCTGCGCGACCAGCGAGGAACAGATCGCCCGCGTCGGATCCCCTGAACCGAGCGTCAGCAGCTTGCGCCGCCAGCGGGTCGGCACCGGCGGGGTCGGCAGCAGATAGCGCGCAAGGTCGATGATGTTCCGGGTGTCATAGCGCAGACCGATATTGTCGCTCATGAACTGGGCCACGGCGGTGCGCTCGTCCTCGGACAGGCCGGCGGCGCGGCACAGACGGGTGTTGAAGCCGCTGTATTTCGACAACGGCACGCGATGCGCACCGTCCTCGATGGTGACCTCGACCAGATCCACCTGCCCGTCTCCGGCGCTGAGATCCTTCACACACAGCGCGGCATGCGACCATGTGCTCTGCGTCAGGTACTTGATCGCCGACGAGACCTTCGCCCGCCCCTCGACCAGCAGCACGTCGCCGACGCGGATCGCCGCCGTCAGCGCGGCATGATCCTGTGCCACCAAGGGCTGCTGCGCCGGGTGGTCGCGTTCGAGGAACGCACCGAGGCGTTGGCCGATCCAGCGGAACATGGCTCAGCGCAGCTTGGGCGGGCGCGCCGGGTCCATGCCCGGATTCGAGCCGGGCGAGACCACCTGATCCTCGGGCATGGCGAAGGGCGCGGGGGACAAGGCGAAACCGACGGCGGCAATCGCCTTCATCGCCCGCTCGGGCGGGAAGATCACATCCAGCGCCCCGCCTTCCAGCCCCGAGAGCGCCAGCGCCTCGGACACGGCGCGGGCAATCGCCGGCTGCGCGGTGTCGGGCAGGCCCGCCAGCGCCAAGACGTGGCCGCGCGCCCCGCCCTGCCATTGCACCCCGGCCAGCACCGCCGTCTCCAGCCCCGGCATGCCGGACAGCCGGCGCTCCAATGCGGTGACCAGTGGCTGGCGCACGCTGTCGGGCAGGTCGATGGGCGCGAAACCCTCGGGCACTGCCTGCCCCTCGGTCGGTGCGGGGGCGGCCAGCGTCGCGGCCAGCCATTCCAACGCCTCGGCGCTCATCAGCTGCGCGTGTTCGGCATCGGCATTGACCAGAAGCGCCAGCCCCTCGCCCGAGGCCGCCAGCATGTTGACCATCACACGGCCGGGCAGTGCGGCATAGGGCGCGGCCTCGCCGGCGAAACCGGCCAGCCGCAACTCGCTGTCGAAGGCCAGCACGGCGCGCATGTCTGACAGATCGAAGACCCGGGGTTGCATCGCGTCGCCGACGACCTCGGTTTCCAGCAGCACGAACAGTTCGGCCCGGCTGAGTTCCGCGTGGAAGGCCAGACGCGCGTCGACCTCGGCGCGGCTGTCCTCGGGCGCGGCGGCAAGGCGGATCATCGCGGCATCCAGATCGCTGGTGGGGGTCGTTTCGGTCATGGGTGGCGCTTCCGGGCAGAGTTTCCTGCCCCCGGATGTCGGCGCTCCGGTCGCGGATGTAAAGGGCGTGGCCCCTCTGTTGCGGTCCCGTCAACCATTTCTACACGCAGTTTTCACTACCGTGGGCCGGGGCTTTGCGGCATACTCGGGACCGGATCCCGGCCCCGTTGGGCCGCAAGAACAGCCCGCAGAACCCGTGTGCCGCCGTCGGTGGACCGAAAACGGGGCGGGCAATCGAGGCGCATCGATGCTGGAGTTCTACAACGTCAGCAAGTCCTTCTGGACCGGCAAAAGTCGCAAGGTCATCCTGCACGAGGCATCGTTCCGCGTGGAGTTGGGCCATTCTGTCGGCATTCTGGCCCCGAACGGCACCGGCAAGACGACGATCATCAACATGATGGCCGGGTTGGAGAAACCTGACGACGGCCGCATCACCCGCGATTGCCGCGTGTCCTTCCCGCTGGGCTTCATGGGCGGCATCAACCACCGCCATACCGCCACCGAGAACGCGCGCTATATCGCCCGGCTCTACCAGCTCGATCCCGACGAGGTGGAGGCGTTTTGCCGCTGGCTGTGCGACATCGGCGATTACTTCGACATGGCGGTCGGTACCTATAGCCAGGGCATGCGCTCGCGCTTTGCCTTCGCGCTGATGCTGGCCATTGAGTTCGACCTCTACCTCGTTGACGAGGGGATGCCCGCGACGACGGATGTGAAATTCAACAAGCGCGCGGGCGCGATCCTGAAGGAACGGCTGGAGAATGCGACGGTGCTGATCGTGTCGCACCAGGCCGAGACCTTGGAGAAGTACTGCCAATCGGCCGCCGTGTTGCGCGACGGAAAATTGTCTTTCTTTGACACGCTGGAAGAAGCAAAAGCCCTCTATGACTACGACACCCAAAGCTAGGCGCTTCCGGCTGCGGCTGGGCGAGGAGACGACCGGCGGCCTGCGCACCAGCGTGGCCCCGCAACGCAACGCGTCCACCGGCGCCGGAGCCAGCACGCCCGAGACGGCGCAAACGCCCGCCGCCGCGCGCCCGGAAAGCGCCCGCCCCTCGGCGCAGGCCACAAACCGCAGCGCCGCCGCTCCGCGCGACGCCCTGTTCGACGAAGAGACCGACGCGCCACAACAACGCGCGCCGCGTCCGGCAGCCGAGGCCCCGGCGCCTCGCCCCGCCCGCAGCGCCCCCGAGAGCCAAACCGCACGCACGCCCGCCAGTTCCGTGCCGGCCCCGGCCCCGCAGACCGCCCCCGCCGTCACCGGCGAGACGCAATCCGACGAGGAACTGACCGGTCGCCAGCTGCGCATGGCCATGCGGGTCGCTCAGCGCAACGGCATCAAGGCCAGCTCCGGTCTGGAAGCCGTGCGGATGCTGCGCAAGCAGGGCATCGACCCGTTCGAGCGTTCGACCCTTCTGGACATCGTCAAGGAAGAGGGCTCCAAAAGCCGCGCGCTGACCACGACCGAACAGCCACAACTGCCCAAGGCCTACCGCGAAGCCCCGCCCCCCGCGATGCCCGAGGCGAACCCCGCGCTGAAGCAACGCAAGGCCGAGGTCTCGCGCATCCAGAAGGACATCCGCAAGCGCCGTCGCCGCCGGATGCTGCTGCTGATGGCGCGGCTGGGGGTCTTCGTCACCCTGCCAACCTTGATCGCCGCGTGGTATTTCTTCTTCGTCGCCACCCCCCTTTACGCGACCAATTCGGAATTCGTGATCCAGCAGGCCGACAGCAACTCGGGCGGCAGTGCTGCCGGTGCCTTGTCGGGGCTGTTCAGCGGCTCGGCCATGGGTTCCAATCAGGATTCGATCACCGTCCAAAGCTATCTGCAATCGCGCGACGCGATGCGACGGCTCGATGCCGAGGAAGGCTTCAAAGCCTATTTCCAGCGCGAAGAGATCGACCCGATCCGCCGCCTGCCCGCCGACGCCACGGATGAAGCCGCCTACCGCCTCTACAACGACATGGTGCAGGTCAGCTTCGATCCGACCGAGGGCATCATCCGCATGGAGGTCATCGCGGCCGATCCCGAAACTTCGGAACGCTATGCCCGTGCGCTGATCAGCTATGCCGAGGAACAGGTCGACAACCTGACCCAGCGCCTGCGTGAGAACCAGTTGAGCGATGCCCAAGCCTCGGTCGATACGGCCGAACAGCGCATGAACGAGGCGCAGTTGCGGGTGCTGGAGCTGCAGGAACGCTTCCAGATGCTCTCGTCCGAGGTGGAGGTCACGCTGCTGACGCAGCAGATCACCAATCTCGACACCCAGCTCAATCAGGAGCGGCTGTCGCTGGGCGACCTGCGCGCGAACCCGCGGCCCAATCCGGCCCGTCTGGAACAGGCCGAACGCCGCGTGTCGACATTGGAGCGCCAGATCGCCGATTTGCGGGCCAGCCTGACGCAGGGCGGCGACAACGCGCCCTCCATCGCCCGCCTGCAACGAGAGCAGGTGATGGCCGAAAGCGATGTGGCGACGCGGCAGATGTTGCTGGCGCAGGCCATGCAGCAGCTCGAATCCGCCCGGATCGAGGCCAACCGGCAGGTGCGCTACCTTTCCTTGGGCGTCAGCCCCGTGGCCCCGGACGAGCCCACCTATCCCCGCGCCATCGAGGATACGGCGCTGGCCTTCCTGATCTTCGCGGGGATCTACCTGCTGATCTCGATGACCGCCTCGATCCTGCGCGAACAGATCACCGGATAAGACGAACGATGACCATCACTCAGGAACACGAGCTGGACGGCATGCGCGTGATTGGCCGCATCGTCGCCAACACGTTGCAGCGCATGGGCGCCGCCATCGAGCCCGGCATGACCACCGCCGAGCTGGACGCGATCGGCCGCCAATGCCTTGACGAGGCCGAAGCGGTCTCGGCCCCGGAAGGCGAATACGGCTTCCCCGGCGCGACCTGCATCTCGGTCAACGAGGTCATCGCCCATGGCATCCCCGGCGACCGGGTGATCCGTGCGGGCGATCTGGTGAACATCGACGTCTCGGCCTCGAAGGGCGGGTATTTCTCGGACACCGGCGCGACCTTCCGTGTGGGGCCGGTCCGTCCGCAGCTGGACCGGCTGTGTAAGGACGGCAAGAAGGCCATGCAGATCGGCATCGCGCAGGTCGGTGCCGGCAAGCCGCTGGGGGGCATCGGGCAGGCCATCGGCCGCTTCGCCGACCAGCGCGGCTATACCTTGGTGCGCAACCTCGCCAGCCACGGCATCGGCCATTCCCTGCACGAGGAACCCGGCGAGATCCCGACCTGGCCCGTCCGCTCAGAACGGCGGCGCATTCAGGACGGGCTGGTGCTGACGGTCGAGCCCTTCCTTTCACTCGGTGCCCTCTGGGCCGAGGAGGCCGACGACGGCTGGACCCTTCTGGCAGAACCGCCCGCCCCGGCCGTGCAGTACGAGCACACGATCGTCGCCACCAAGGGCAAGCCGATCATCCTGACCTTGCCCGGCTGACCGCCCCCTGCGCCCGGGAACGTTGAACGGGCGAAATAAGACATATCCTCTGCCCCTTTGCCCCCGGTGCCGATGCCGTCCCCCTGCCTGCGGGACGGCAGGACCGGCGTTCCGCTGCCCTGCCCGCACCGAAAACAGCGTTCCGCCCCTGCCCCCACACGCGCGGGGTTCGCCCCTTGCCGCGCCCTGCCCGGCCTGCCACATCCCGCTCAAACACGGAATTCACGGAGTCACGCGATGAAACGTCTCGCTCTCACCGCCGCGCTGGTCACCACGCTGTCGCCCCTCTCGGCCATCGCCACGCCGGAGGGCTGGTCGCCGCTGCTGGAACCCGCGCAGCTGAACGCGCTGCTGGAAGAATACGGCGAGGATATCCGCGTCGTGCAGATCACCGGCGAATACACCGAGGGCCATATCCCCGGTTCCGGCTGGTCGCCCTATGCCTCGTGGCGCTCGGACATGCCGAACCCTGGCGCGCTGCGCGACCTTGGCCACCTGACGACCGTCGTGCAGGAGCTGGGCATCGACACCGATACGCCGACCGTCGTCGTCCATGCCGGCCGCGATGCCACCGACATGGGGGCCGCCGCGCGCGTCTACTGGACCCTGCGCTCGATGGGGATCGAGGATCTGGCGCTGCTGAACGGCGGTCTGACCGCCTGGCAGGAAGCCGGTCTGCCGGTCTCGACCGAAGAGGCCTCGTTCTTCCCCTCCGACTATCAGGGCGAGTGGCATGACGACTGGCGCGCCACCACCGACGAGGTGCTGGAGATGGCCGAAACCGGCAGCGCCACGCTGCTGGACGCCCGCCCCGAGGGCTTCTTCGAAGGCCTGACCTGGTCGGTCGCCAGCCCCGGCACCATTCAGGGCGCCGACAACCTCGAGTATTCCGATTTCTTCGACGGCACCCGCATGGTCGGCGCCGAGGACATCCGCCGCATCGCCGCCGAGGATGGCTTCACCGGGGGCACCACCACCGTCAGCTTCTGCAACACCGGCCATTGGGCCGCGATCAACTGGTTCGCGCTGAGCGAACTCGGCGGCTATGAGGACGTGCGCCTCTATGCAGAGAGCATGGCGGAATATGCCGATGGCGAGCACCCGCTCGACCATGCGCCGAACCGCCTGCAATACCTGTGGCGTTCGACCACCAACTGGGTCTCGGAGCTGTTCTGATGCTGCTGCGTCGACTTGGACTGGGCGTCCTCGCCCTTCTCGCCGTGGGCGCGGTGGCGGTTGCTGCCGGCCCGCGGTCGGGGCTGCTGCTGGCCATCGGCATCGGCTTCGGGCTGGTGCTGGAGGGCCTGCGCTTCGGCTTCGCCGGCCCCTGGCGGATGATGATCGTCGAGCGTGACGGTCGTGGCCTGATCGCGCAGATCCTCGCCATTGCGCTGACCGCCGCCGTCGCCTTCCCGCTTCTGGCCGCGAACCCGCTGGAACTGGCCCCTGCCCATGCGCCCATCGGCATCGGCATGATCCTCGGCGCCTTCGTCTTCGGCGCGGCGATGCAGGCGGTCATGGGCTGTGGCTCGGGCACCTTGGTCAACGCGGGCTCTGGCAACCTCATCGGCCTCGTTGCGCTGGTGGGCTTTGTCGGCGGCGCCTTCCTCGGCACGCTGAACGCGGATTTCTGGGCCGGTCTGGGTCAGGCCCCGCTGATCTCGGCGCAATCGCTGGCAGGCGGCGGCATTCCCGGCCTCTGGCTGACGCTGGGCGCGCTGGCGGTCTTCGCGGCCGTGGTCGCCGTCACCTCGGCCAAGGGCAAGCGCATCCCCGCGCCGCGCCTGATCGCCGCTGCCGCCCTGCTGGCCGTGCTGGCCATCGGCAACCTCGTCGTCGCGGGCCAGCCTTGGGGCATCGTCTACGGTCTGGGCCTGTGGGGCGCGAAAGTCGCCACCGCGATGGGCGCTGACCTGTCGACCACCGCCTATTGGGCCACGACAACCAACGCCGCGCAGCTCAACGCGCCGATCCTCACCGACAACACCTCGCTCACCGACATCGGCCTGATCCTTGGCGCCTTCCTCGTGATGCGCGGCCGCAAGGCGCCGGGCGCCCCGGTGGCCCCGCTGGCGCTGCAGGGCTGGGTGCTGGTGCTGATCGCGGGCCTCGTGCTGGGCTATTCCAGCCGCGTGGCGCTGGGGTGCAACGTCGGGGCCTTCTTCAGCGGCATCTCCACCGGCTCGCTGCATGGCTGGGCTTGGTTCGTGGCGGCCTTTGTGGGCTCGATGCTGGGGCTGAAACTGCGCCCGCTGGTGCTGATCCCGGCCCGGAAGGCGGTGACCGCATGAGCCGCCCCCTCGTTTCGCTGATCGCCCTCGTGGCCGTCGCTGGCCTGCTGGTCTGGGACAGCGCCGCCACCGGATTGCCCGACCCGTTCGACTTCCCCGCCCCGGTGGCGCTGGGATCGGGGGCGGCGCCCACAGGCGGCCATTGCACCGCCGGCTAATCGAAAGGGCCCCCGTCGCGGGGCCCTTTTTCGTTGACCGGCAATTGAACGCCGGGCCTCCCTCAGGCGACCTAATGCCACTGGCACCGTCCGGCCCGCGCGGCTAGGCTGCGCCCAAGTTGTTTCGCTAAGGGAGATTTCCATGCGCATGATTCACGCGGCAGCCCTCGCCGGCGCCCTCGCCCTGTCGGGCTGTATTGATGTCGACATGACCGCCACCATCGAAGGCGCCGATCAGGCCACCGTCAACGGCCACATGATCGTGCAGCGCCAGATGCTGGACATGATGGGCGGCGGCGAAGCCTTCTGCCCGGCCGATGAAGGCGGCACGCTGACCACCACCGATACCGAGGCCCGCTGCGACGTGATGACCTCGGGCAGCTTCGCCGAGGTCTTCGAGGGCGAGCCGGGCGAACCCACCCCGACCGCGACCGATCTGGGCGATGGCACCGTGCGCGTCGTGTTCCCGGTCGGCCAGATGGGCGCCGACACCGAAGAGATGCGCAACGACCCGCAGATGGCGCAGATGATGCGCCCGATGCTGGAGGGCCACAGCTTCACCATCCGCCTTGCCGGCGCCGAGATCGTCTCGACCAATGGCGAGATCTCGGAAGATGGCACCTCGGCCTCGTATACCTTCCAGCTGGTCGACATCCTGAACCCCGAGGTTCAGCTGCCCGAGACCTTCGAGGCCGTGATCCGCTACTGATCGCTGCGCCGATTCCGATGATGCAAAAGGGGCCCCGCGGGGCCCCTTTTCCTTAGCCGTCTATGGCTGCCGCAGCGAAATCCGCCAAGGCCTGCGCGATGCGGTCGAAGCTGTCCTTGGCGCCGGGCGACATGTGTCGCGCGCGAAGGTAGCCATGCACCAGCCCCGGCTCTTCGGTCAGCGAGACCTCGATCCCGGCCTCGGCCAGACGCGCGGCATATTCCACCCCGCCCGAGGCCAACGGATCCGCCTCGGCCGTGAAGATCGCGGTCGGCGGCAGCGCGTCGTAGTCCTCGGCATCGAGCGGACGCGCGGTCACGTCGCCCACCGGCACGCCATCCGAGTAGCGCACCGTCTCATAATACAGCACTTCCTCGGCGCTGAGCATCGGTGCCTTGGCGTGGCGCGTGAACGAGGGCATGTCATGCCCGCCCAGCCCCGGATAGATCAGCACCTGCCCGGCCAGCCCCGGCCGATGCGCGCTGACCGAAGCCGCGAGCGTCCCCCCGGCACTGTCGCCTGCCAGCACCTTCGGCCCCGGCACCGCATCGACCACGGCGAGGCAATCGTCATAGGCCGCCGGGTGGCGATGTTCCGGCACCAGCCGGTAGTCGACGGCGATCATCGTCAGCTGCGCCTGTTCGGCCAGTTCCGCGACGATGGCGTCGTGGCTCTCAAGGCCCCCGACGACGAAGCCGCCGCCGTGGAAATAAATCCCGGTGACGCCCCCTTTCGGCGCGGTCGGCGTATAGCGGCGGCACGGGACGCCGGCGATGGTCTCGTCTTCGGCGGTCAGCCCTTCAGGATGCGGGCCATCGAAATCGGCGCAGAGCTTGTTGTAGAACTCGCGCTGCTGGGCGACCGAGAAATTCACCGCATCGGGCGGATAGGCGGCCTCGGTGCGGGCAATGAAATCGCGGATCTCAGACGGCAGCCAGCCGTAATCGGTGATCGTCTCGATGGTCTCGTCGCTCATGGCCGGTCCTTTCGCCTGCGTCCTGAGGCATGGATCACGACCGGGCCCCTCGCCGTCAAGGGGCGCGCGACGTCACAGCGGGGGCAATTGCCCCTTCAGAACCATCGGCAGCCCCGCCGCGGTGAAGGCCACCGTGTCCGCAACAGCCGCAACCTGTTGGTTGAGCCGCCCCGCCGCATCCCGGAACCGGCGGGCCAAGGCATTGTCCGGCACGATCCCAAGACCCACCTCGTTGGCGACGAGAACCGTCACGCCTTGCCGGTCCCTGAGGGCGTCCAGCAGCGCCTGCGCTTTAGCGTCCAGATCATGTTCGGCCAGCAAGTGATTGGTCAGCCACAAGGTCAGACAATCGATCAGCACCGGCTGGTCGACGGGAACAGCCGCCAGACACCCGACCAGATCCAACGGTGCCTCGCGTGTTTCCCAGCCCAGACCGTCGCGTTGCGCGCGGTGCAAGGCGATCCGCTCGCGCATCTCGTCATCCCAAGCCTGCGCCGTGGCGATGTAGACGGGCCGCGCCCCGGCGGCGAGGGTGACGCGCTCGGCCAGCCCGCTCTTGCCCGAGCGCGCGCCGCCGAGGACCAGCGTCACAGCGCGGGCCATGTGATCCTCCGCCAATGCCCGAACTCGGTCTTGGCGTTCCAGGCATCGGCCTCGCCCACCGCCGAGAGCGCGGCCTTGATCACGCCCGCATGCGTCACCACCAGCGCCGGCACCGGCCCGCGCGCGACCTCGGCCAAAGCCGCCTGCACGCGCGTCGCCAATTGCTTGACCGACTCGCCGCCGTGCGGGGCCGCGCCGAGGAAATTGTCGCGCCAGGCGTCCAGCTGATCGCGCGGGATGATCTCCCACGGCATGCGTTCCCAGCGACCGAAATTCATCTCGATGACCCGGGTGTCGACCGTCACCTCGATCTCGCGCCGCTCGCCCAAGGCCCGCGCCAGTCGAAGGCAGCGCGACAGTGGCGAGGCGATGATCGTCGTGAAGTCAGGGAGTTCCGCGTCGATCCTCTCGACCTCGGCGTCGAAATCATCGCACAGCGACAGGTCGGTGCGACCGTAGCAGATGCCCTCGTCGACATCGGGGCGGGTGTGGCGCAGGAGGATCAAAGACATGCCAGCACCCCTAACAGGAACCCGAGGTCGCCCGCAATCTGTGACGCCCCGAGGATGTCACCGGTGATCCCGTGAAGGCGTCGCATCGCCCAGCCGCGCACCGCCCATTGCGCCACGACGAGGCCGATCAGCCCGCCGATCAACGCCCAGCCCGCCGCCCAGAGCGTCAGCGCCCCGGCCAAGGCCATCGCCGCGATCAGCGCCCAGCGTTCCGCGCCCATCGGGCCGGTCATCCCGGTCCCCGCACCTGAGGGGCGCAGATACGGCCCCTTGCGCAGCATCACTGCCATGCCCGCGCGGCTGAGCCCCTGCCCGGCGATCAGCGCCACGGGCGCCAAGCCACCCAACGCCGCAAGCCCCGCCACCCGTGCCGCCAAGGCGATGCCGAGGGCGATGGCGCCGAAGCTGCCAATCCGGCTGTCGCGCATGATCTCCAGCGCGCGCTCGGTCGGGCGGCCCGAGCCGAGGCCGTCGAACGTGTCGGCCAAACCGTCCTCATGCAGCCCGCCCGTCAGGAACAGGCCCAGCGTGACGGCGGCCAAAGCGGCTAGAACGGGCGTCCAAGCCCAGGCGGCCAGCACCCAGACCCCGGCGCAGAGCGTGCCGATCAACAGACCGATCAAGGCGAACCAGCCGGGCGCGCGGGCGAAATCCTCGGCCTCCAGCGGGCCGGCCGGGATCCGGGTCAGGAAGGCCAGTGCCGCGCGGGCGCCCCGGAGGGTGTTGACCTTCATCCGCTCAGTCGTCGCGGTTGGTCACGCCGGCGGATTCGAAGCTGGCCATGTCGGTCATCATCGCGCAGGCGGCCTTGAGCAGCGGCCAGGCCAGCAGCGCCCCGGTGCCTTCACCCAGACGCATGTCCAGCTCCAAAAGCGGGTCCGCCTCCATGTAACCCAGCACCGCGCGGTGACCGGATTCGTGCGACTTATGCGCGAAGACCATGGCACGGCGGCTCTCGGGCTCCAGCTTCGACGCCAGAAGCGCGGCCGAGGTGGCGATGAAGCCATCAACGATCCCCACGCGGTTTTCCCGCGCGGTCTGCAGCATCGCCCCGGCCATGGTGACAATCTCGAACCCGCCGTATTCCACCATCGCCTGCGCCGGCGTCAGATCACCCGTGCGCGCAACAGCTTGGGTCAGGATGGTCATCTTGTGGTTCAAGCCGGCGTCGTCGAGGCCCGTGCCCCGCCCGACCAGATCCGCCAGCGGCAGGCCGGTCAGCTTATGCGCCAGCGCGGCGGCGGTGGCGGTGTTGGCGATGCCCATCTCGCCAAAGGCCAGCGCCTGCCCCTTGGCCGCCGAGGCCAGCGCGGCGCCATTGTCCAGCGCTTGTTGCGCCTGCTCGGCCGTCATCGCCGGACCCTCAAGGAAGTTCGCGGTGCCGGGCGCGATGCGGCGGTCGATCAGCTTCGGATGGTCGATCCTGTCACCCGCGACGCCCGTATCGACGACCTGCAGCGCGACGTTGTTGACCTTGGCGAAGACGTTGGCGGCAGCCCCATCGGCGAGGAAATTCAACACCATCTGGCCCGTCACCACCTGCGGGAAGGCCGAGACGCCGGAATGGGCGATGCCGTGGTCGCCGGCCATGATCGTCAGCGTGCACTCGGTCATCACCGGGGCCACGGTCCCTTGCAAGAGCGCGATCTGCTCGGCCAGCGTCTCGATACGCCCCAGCGCGCCGAGGGGCTTGGTCTTGGTGTCGATGGTATGGCGGATCTGAGCGGCGAGCGTATCGGTCACGGGCGTGGTTCCAGGCTGGACGAAATCGCTTCCTTCCTAACAGGCCGGACCCGCGTTGCAAGCACCGGGGGCGACGGCTCAACGCCGGTGGGCGACCCCGGTCTGGTCCAGTTGCCGCGCGATCGTCTCGCTCAGATCCTTGAGAGAGAAGGGTTTGCCCAAGAATACCGAATGCGGGATGCGGCGCATCGCGGCGCTGAGCGTGTCCTCGGTATAGCCCGAGACAAAGACCACCGGCGTGCCGGGCCGGTCGATCAGCGCCTCGGCGACCCAATTCGGGCCATCAACGCCGGGCATGATGACGTCGGTTACGAAGAGGTCGATGCCGATCTCAGAATCCTTCAGGAAATCGAGCGCCTGCTCGCCATCCTGTGCCTCGAACACCTGATAGCCCTGAAGACGCAGCGCGCGGGCGGCGAAGGCGCGCACCGGGGCTTCGTCCTCGACCAGCAGGACCGAGGCACCTTGGGGGCCCGGCTCCGGCGTGGCGGCGGGCGTCGCCGGGGCCGCAGGCTCGACAAGGACCGCGTCCTCCGTCACCTCGGGCTCGGGCGCGGGCATCGGCGGCAAGGTCTTGCGCGGCGGATCAAGGCGGACTTCGGGTTCAGCGGTTTCGGCTGCGAAATAGAGGGTGAAGGTGGTCCCCGCCCCCTCGACCGAGTCGGCGAAGATGTAGCCGCCCATCTGCTTGACGATGCCGTAAGCGGTGGAGAGGCCCAGCCCGGTGCCCTCGCCCACCTTCTTGGTGGTGAAGAAGGGTTCGAAGATCTTGTCGATGATATCGCGCGGGATGCCGATCCCCTGATCGACGACGCGGATCAGCGCGTAATCCCCGGCCGGCAGGCGCGCGCGACCATGTTCATGGCCGTCCGTCAGGTGCCGCGCTTCGGTCTCGATCCGGATCGTGCCGCCCATCGGCATGGCGTCGCGGGCATTCACAACGAGGTTCATCAGCACCTGTTCCAGCTGCCGACGGTCGGCGCGGATGTTGCGTACCTCGGGGTCGTGCGACAGCGCCAGTGTGATGCGTTCGCCAACGAGGCGCGTGAGCAGATGGGTCAGTTCCTCCAGCAGGCTTTCGACCGAGAGGACCTCGGGCTTGAGGGTCTGCTTGCGCGAGAAGGCCAGCAGCTGACGCACCAAGGCGGCGGCGCGGTTGGCGTTCTGGTGGATCTGCAACAGGTCGCTGTAGTCAGGATCGAAACGGTCGCGGTTCAGCAGCAGCAGGTCGCAATGGCCGGAAATAGCGGTCAGCAGGTTGTTGAAATCATGCGCGATCCCGCCGGCCAGCTGGCCGATCGCCTGCATCTTCTGGCTTTGCACGAAGCGGGCTTCCAGCGACTTCAGCTCGGTCGCGTCCGAGACGATGGCCACCAACGAGCCTTCGGCCCCCGCACCATGGGCCCGGCGCAGGATGATCTGCACGAAGGTTTCCTGCCCGGTTAGCACCGCGCGCAAGACCTCGGGCCGGCCCAAAGCCCGACCGGCGCGCGCATCGTCCAGCCAGTCCGAGACCGGGCGGCCCAGCCCCTCGACCACTTCCCAGAAATGCCGCGGCTCGCCGACGGCAAGACCCAGAAGCGCGCGGGCGGAGCGGTTGGTTTCCTCGACCTGACCCTCGGGCGAGATCTGCACCAGAGCGACCGGGATTTCCTCGAACACCGAGCTGGGCGGCGCAACGACAGGTTCCTGCGCCGTCGTGCGCGCGGGCAGCAGAATGACATCGACCAAGCCGTCACGGGCATGGACCGGCAGGGCCTCGACCGATTGGCCATCGGGCAGCGTGACCGGAATCGGCGGGACCATCCCGTCGCGCAGGGCACGCTGCACGGTGGAGAGGATCGTCTGTTCGGCGCCCTTGGCCTGCGCCAGCTGGTCGCGTGCCAAAGCGTTGAGGCGCACGATCTCGCCATCGCGGGTCAGCACCGGCATGCCGAGCGCGTCGAGCCCCCGACCGCCGCCGCGCATCAGCGTCGAGAAGTGCCAGATCCGCAGGTCCGCGTCGCCCCCTGCCCCGTGAACAGAGACCCGCAACCCCCTGTCCTGACGCCAGAACTCCCGCGTGGCCGAGCCGCGGCGCAGCACCTCGATCAGCAGCGTCTGCACAAGATGCCCGCTGTCCACCACCCAATTGGCCAGCCGCGCGGCGGGATCGGCCTCGTCGGCGGCGGCGGCGTTGGCAGCGCAGGGGCTGCCGTCGGCATAGGTGACCGAGACGGGGTCCGGGTCCTCGGCGATCGACAGCGCCAAGGCCTCGCTGACGGCGACGAGCTGGCGGGCGGCGGCAGCAGCGGCGAGCGCCGAGCCCGCGGCCAACAGGCCCAAGGTCGCGGCCGAAGTGGCGGCGACCAGCCCGGCGGCCGAGAAATCGTTCATCGACAGGCCGACCGCCAGCGCGGCCATGACGACGCTGCCGAACGCCATCCAACGCCCACCCGGCGCGAGTTTCCGCAACGGCTCCAGAAGGTTGAGGCCGCCCCCGCCGTGTTCACGAGTCGCGGGCGCACCGGGCATCGGGATATCCGCCATCGGGCGTTCGGCGCTGGAGGTATCGACCAAGGTGCCGCGCCGGACAGCCTCGCCGGACAGGGTGTCAGGCAGATCGTCGAGCGTGTTCTGGCGGGCCTGAAGGGTCATGATCCCGGTGTACTGGTGAACAAGTTAAACCGATGTTAACGACTTAACCATACCACCCCAGGTTGTTCCCGCAAGCCTGCGCTTCGCGCCGGGCTCTCAATCGCGTTGCAGAAGGGCCAGATAGAAGCCGTCACCGCCGTCGAGCGGCGTCAGGCTGCGCTCGGACAGCAGCCGGAAGCCGGGATGCGCGACAAGGAAGGCCTCGATTCGCTGGCCGTTCTCCTCGGGCAGGAGGGAGCAGGTCGCGTAGCCCAGCACCCCGCCCGGCGCCGTCAGCGCGGCGCAATGCGACAGGATCTGATCCTGGATCGCGTTCAGCTCGGTCAGACGCGCTTCGGTGAAGGCCCATTTCGCCTCGGGCGCGCGGCGCCAGCTGCCTGAGCCGGAACAGGGCGCATCGGCGAGGATCGCGGACCATAGGCCCTTCGGCGCGCCGTCCAGCACGGTGACCCAAGCGCCCGCACGCTTGGCACGGGCGGGCAGATCGGACATGCGGCGCGGGTCGATGTCATGGGCGCTGACGCTCAGCCCCTCGGCGGCCAAGGCCAGCGACTTGCCGCCACCGCCCGCGCAATAATCCAGCACCGGCCCCTTGGGCGCGGCCTGCACGAAGTCGAGCGCGATGGCTTGGCTGGCGGCATCCTGCATCTCGATCCGCCCCTCGGCCAGCGCGGCGCTGTTGCGCAGGCGGCGGGGGTTGGCCACGACCTCCAGCGCCGTGGCGGCCAGCGGATGCGGGCGGGCCTCGATGCCGTCCTTGGCCAGCTCGGCCATCACCTTTGCCGGTGTCGCGCGCGCAGTGTTGACCCGCAGGAAGATCGGCGCGCGGTCCTGCATCAGCGTCAGCACCGGCGCCGCGCGATCCTGAAGGGCGGCGTGAAAACGGGGCAACAACCAGTCCGGACAGTCGAGGGCCACGGCCTCGGGCAAAGCGGGCGCGTCCGTGTCGAAGAGGGCGGCTTCCTCAAGCGTCAGGGCGGCGGGGGCATGGCCTTCGCCGGTCCACGCAGGCTTGGTGCCCGCCTTGCGCGCAAGGCCCAGCATAAGGCCGCGGCCAGTCTCGCTGCCACCGAGCGCGGCGGCCGAGCGGCGTTGACGAACGGCCTGGAACACCAGATCGCGGACGGCCTCGCGGTCGCCAGAGCCTGCGAAACGACTGGCGCGGCCCCATTGCGTGAGCGCGGCCTCGACGGGTTGGCCCGAGAGCCATTGGTCGAGCAAGAGGATGGCAGCGGCGTCGCGGGCGGCAGGGGTCATGGCATCTGTTCCTTGGGCTGGGCCCCTGATGCGACGTTGCGCCCGTTTTCGCAAGCCTTGCGCCGGCCGGCAGTGCCGCCTAGCGTGCGCCGACATTTCCCGGTGGATCCTTTCGTGGCGCTCATTCTTCTGCTCCTTGCCGTTGCCCTTTGGCTGGCCCTGTCCTTTGTCTTGTTGAGGATGTTCGCCGCCCCCATGGCCGGGCAGTCCCGCCGGACGCGCCGGGTGATGGCGATGGCCGCGGCGGCGGGCTTTCTGGGGGCGCTGGTCTGGGGTGTGGCCCTGCCCGGCTCCCTCGGGATCGAGGCGCCGGCGCTGGTGATGCGGCTGGCAGGCGCGGCGGGGTTGGCAGCGGGGGTCGTGCTGATCACGGTGATGCGCCGCCCTTCGCCCGCGCGGGTGCGCTTCGGATTGGGGATCGTGGCGACGGGCCTTGCGCCGATGTTGCTGCTGATGAATGCCCATCGCGATTGGGGGACGCCGGGGGGCCTGCCCTGGGTTCTGGGGGTCGTGTTCACCGCCCTGTCGATCGGCGCCACGCTGGAGATGGTGAAATCGAAAGACCTGCGCCCTGCCCCGTCGCCCGGCGCTTTGGAGCGGCTCCTCTGGGCCGTGCTGATCGTGTTGAGTGCGGTTGCGGCCGTGGTGCTGATGCTCGGTCCGCTTGTCGCGGAGCCGGCGGCGGGATGGATAGGCAACCGGGCTGCCAGCAATGTGCTGGGCGCGATCCCGTTGACGCTGTTCATGATGGGATGGATGGCCCGAAACCGAGCGATGCTGGCGCGCCCGGCGGGGATCGGCTGCGCGGTGCTCGGGCTCTGGGGGCTGGCGGCTGTGGTGCTGGAGGGCGGGCCGCTCTGGTTGGGCATGGTACTGGGCACTCTGGGTCTGTTGGGCGGGCTGCGGGCGCTGCGGCCCTGAGCCTGACCGCTTGCGGGCGTCCCGGCCTTGCGGCAGTCTGGCCGCGACCAACGCGAGCCCGACATGACCCTACTTCTGAACCCCGCCTTTGCCGCCACCTTCGCGCCCCCCGTCATGGAAGCGCGCCGTTGGCTGACCGAGACCACCCTGCCCGAGGGCGTCTCGTTGATGAACCTCTCGCAGGCCGCGCCTGTCGACCCGCCCCCCGCGCCCATGCGCGCCGCCATGGCCCGCGCGGTCGAGCAGGACCCGGATATCCATCTTTACTCGCCCGTCCTTGGCAACGGCCCGCTTCGGGAACGCCTCGCCGCGCGCATTGCCGCGCTGTATCAGGGGACGGTTGCGCCGAAACAGGTCGCGCTGACCTCGGGCTGCAATCAGGCCTTCTGCGCCGTCATCGCCACGCTGGCCGGTCCGGGCGACGAGGTGATCCTGCCGACGCCGTGGTATTTCAACCATGTCATGTGGCTGTCGATGACCGGCGTAAAGGCCGTGCCTCTGCCCACGGGCGCCGGGCTGCAGCCGGATCTGGAACAGGCCGAGGCATTGATCACGCCGCGCACCAAGGCGATCACGCTGGTCACGCCGAACAATCCCGGCGGGGTGGAATACACGCCCGAGCTGCTGGCGGCCTTCGCCGAGCTCTGCACCCGCCACAAGATCGCGCTCATCGTCGACGAGACCTATCGCGATTTCCACACCCAGGACGGTGCGCCGCATGGGCTGTTCCAGAACCCGGATTGGGATGAGAGCTTCATCCATCTTTATTCGTTCTCGAAGGCCTACCGGCTGACCGGGCACCGGGTGGGCGCCATCGCGGCCTCGCCCGCGCGGCTGGCCGAGATCGAGAAGTTCCTCGACACGGTGACGATCTGCGTCTCCGGGCCCGGCCAGATGGCGGCGCTTTGGGGGTTGGAGAATCTGGAGGACTGGCTGGCCGGTGAGCGAGCCGAGATCCTGAAGCGGCGCGCGGCGATGCTGAATGGGTTCGGCGCGGTCGAGGGCTGGGAGCTGCTGGGCTGCGGCGCCTATTTCGCCTATGCCCGCCACCCCTTCCCCGAGGCCTCGCCCGAGGTGGCGAAGCGGCTGCTGGCCGAGGTCGGTGTGCTGATGCTGCCCGGCACGATGTTCCGCCCCGAGGGCGATGCGGCGGGCCAGCGCGAGATGCGCATCGCCTATGCCAATGCCGATGTGGCGCAGATCGGCGAGCTGATGACGCGGCTGAAATCGGTGCGCTGAGGCGGCTTGGCGGGAATGAAGAACGGCCCGGGCGCAAGCCACGGGCCGTTTTTCTTGGGTCGCGAAAGGTGGGGTGAAACCCCACCCTACGGGCGTTGCGCTTAACCGAAGGCGTCGGGCTCGGAGGCCTTGCGCTGGTCGACATAGGCCTGCAGCGCCTCGGCAATGCCGGGATCCAGCGCCGGGGCCTGGAAATCGCCCAGCAGCTTCTTCACGCGGACATTGGCCAGCGTTGCGGAATCGCGCGCGCCTTCGTCTTCCCAGGTTTCGAACGGCTTGTAATCCAGCACGTCCGAGCGCCAGAACGCCGTCTTGAAGTTGTCCTGCGTGTGCTGGCAGCCGAGGAAGTGCCCCCCCGGGCCGACTTCGCGCAGCGCGTCCATCGCCTGACCGTTCTCATCCATCGAGACGCCCTTGGCGATATGGTGCAGCGTGCCGAGCTGGTCGGCGTCGAGCACGAATTTCTCGTAGCTCGACACGAGGCCACCCTCGAGCCAGCCGCAGGAGTGCAGCATGAAGTTCACGCCCGCCAGCAGCGCCATGTTCAGCGTGTTCGCGGTCTCGTAGGCCGATTGCGCGTCCGGCAGTTTCGAGCCGCAGAACGAGCCGCCCGACCGGTAGGGCAGACCCATGCGGCGGGCGAGCTGGCCCGCGCCATAGGTGATATGCGCGGCTTCCGGCGTACCGAAAGTCGGGGCGCCCGAGTTCATGTCGATCGAGGTCACGAACGCCCCGAAGATCACCGGCGCGCCCTTGCGGATCAGCTGGCTGTAGGCCACGCCTGCCAGAACCTCGGCCAGAACCTGGGTCAGGGTGCCCGCGACCGTCACCGGCGCCATGGCGCCGCCGACGATGAAGGGCGAGATGATCGCGGCCTGGTTATGCTTGGCATAGACCTCAAGCGCGCCCATCATGACGTTGTCGAAGGTCAGCGGCGAGTTGATGTTGATGAGCGAGGTCATCACCGTGTTCTGTTCGACGAAATCGTCACCGAACAGGATCTTCGACATCTTCACCGAATCCTCGGCGCGCACCGGCTCCGTCACCGACCCCATATAGGGCTTGTCGGAAAGGACCATATGGGCCTGCAGCATGTCGAGGTGACGCTTGTTCACCGCGATATCGGTCGGCTCACAGACCGTGCCGCCCGAGTGGTGCAGCCACTTGGACATGTAGCCCAGCTTCACGAAGTTGCGGAAGTCTTCCATGGTCGCGTAGCGGCGACCGCCCTCGTTGTCGCGCACGAAGGGCGGGCCATAGACCGGTGCCAGCACCAGGTTCTTGCCGCCGATCTCGACGTTGCGCGCGGGGTTGCGGGCGTGCTGGGTGAAGTGCGACGGCGCGGTCTTGCACAGCTCGCGCGCCAGACCCCGGGGAATGCGCACGCGCTCGCCGGTGACATCAGCCCCGGCATCGCGCCAGCGCTGCAGGGCGGCCGGGTTCTCGACGAAATTGACGCCGATTTCTTCGAGCACCGTCTCGGCGTTGTACTCGATGATCTCGAGGGCCTCGTCATTGAGGATCTCGAAGTTGGGAATGTTGCGCTGGATGAACTTCGCGGTGTCCATCGACACCGCCGTGCGTTCCGCCCGGCGCGCGGCACCGCCGCCTCCTCGCGCACGACGCTCGGTCCTGACTTCGCTCATGACATATGCTCCCGGCAAATCGGTCTTGGCTCATGCTGATAGGATGAGGGGCCCAAAGTCGATGCGTCGGAAACGTCCTTTGCGGCACAAAGGCGACATTCCCCCGCGAAGCTGCCCTCAAGCGGCCCCGCAGGGCCCTTTCGCGCCGCCACGTCACACCGCCCACCTGCCCTTCGACCATTGCAGGACAGGCCTGCGCGCGTAGCCTCTTGTGATTCTGCCGGACGCGCGCTACGCGACGGCATGACACAGCTTAGCCACGACCGCCTTCTCATCATCGACTTCGGGTCCCAGGTGACGCAGCTGATCGCGCGTCGTCTGCGCGAGCTGAATGTCTACTGTGAAATCCACCCGTATCAGAACGTCACCGACGCTTTCCTGAAGGACTTCGCCCCCAAGGCGATCATCTTCTCGGGCGGGCCGGACAGCGTGACCCGCGAGGGCTCGCCGCGTCCGCCGAAAGCCGCCTATGACATGGGCGTGCCCATCCTCGGCATCTGCTATGGCCAGCAGGTCATGATGCAGGATCTGGGCGGCCGCGTCGAAGCGGGCCAGAGCCACACCGCTGAATTCGGCCGCGCCTATGTGAAGCCGACGGATCTGAAGACCGACCTGTTCAACGGCTGGTTCATGGATCCCTCGGGCCGTGAGCAGGTCTGGATGAGCCATGGCGACCATGTCGCCGAGCTGGCCCCGGGCTTCGAAGTCTACGGCACCTCCTCGGGCGCGCCCTTCGCGATGACCGCGGACCTGTCGCGTCGTTTCTACGCCGTGCAGTTCCACCCGGAAGTGCACCACACGCCGAACGGCGCGACGCTCTATGAGAACTTCATCAAGCTCGCCGGTTTCTCGGGCGACTGGACGATGGGCGCCTACCGCGAGGAGATGATCGCCAAGATCCGCGCGCAGGTCGGCGACAAGAAGGTGATCTGTGCCCTCTCGGGGGGCGTCGACAGCTCCGTCACCGGCATCCTGCTGCACGAGGCGATCGGCGATCAGCTGACCTGTGTGTTCGTGGACCACGGCCTTCTCCGCCTCAACGAGGCCGAGCAGGTGGTGAAGATGTTCCGCGAGAACTACAACCTCAACCTGATCCATGCCGATGAGAGCGACCTGTTCCTCGGCGCGCTGGAAGGCGTCTCGGACCCCGAGGTCAAGCGCAAGACGATCGGCAAGCTGTTCATCGACGTGTTCCAGAAATACGCCGACCAGATCGAGGGTGCCGAGTTCCTCGCGCAGGGTACTCTGTACCCGGATGTCATTGAATCCGTGAGCTTCTCGGGCGGCCCCTCGGTCACCATCAAGTCGCACCACAACGTGGGTGGCCTGCCGGAGAAGATGGGCCTCAAACTGGTCGAGCCGCTGCGCGAGCTGTTCAAGGACGAGGTCCGCGCGCTGGGTCACGAGCTGGGCCTGCCCGCCTCGTTCATCGGCCGCCACCCCTTCCCCGGGCCGGGTCTGGCGATCCGCTGCCCCGGCGAGATCACCCGCGAGAAGCTGGACATCCTGCGCAAGGCCGATGCGATCTACATCGACCAGATCCGCAAGCACGGTCTCTACGACGAGATCTGGCAGGCCTTTGCCGCGATCCTGCCCGTGCGCACCGTGGGTGTGATGGGCGACGGCCGGACCTATGATTACGCGCTGGCGCTGCGGGCCGTGACCTCGGTCGACGGCATGACGGCGGATTACTATCCCTTCACCCATGAGTTCCTCGGCGAGACCTCGACGCGGATCATCAACGAGGTGCACGGGGTCAACCGCGTGTTCTACGACTGCACCTCGAAGCCGCCCGGAACGATCGAGATGGAATGACCTTACCGACCCCAGCGGGTCGAGACGGGCGCCCGTGACGCCTTTGGCACCGACTTTGCCAAAGCGTCGCGGGTGTTTTCATGTCAGGGGCACGACCTCGCCGGCACGGTGCTGTCAGGCCTGTCCCCGGTCCCGGCTGGCCCGGTAGGCCCGCCGCAGGCCATTCAGCCGGAGTTGCAGCATGGCGATCAGCAACAACGACACCAGATACAGCCCGAACCCTTTCCATGTCCGCTGACGCAGGACCACGCGGCCAGTGCCCGGGATTTCCTCCAGATAGCGGCGGCGGGTGCCGAGGTAATGCTGCGGATCGTCGATGATCGGATCGGGGCCATCCGCTCGGGCCCAGCTTTCCAGCCGCAGGAAATCCCGCGCCGAGCTGGGTCGGAAGGGAAGCGAGCCGACCGGATAGCGCGTCATGCCCTCGTCGATGACCTCGCCCTTCGAGACGAGGGACCGCAGCTCTTTCAGCACCTCCGCAGGCTTCAGCGCCGCGATATGCTCCGGTCCTTTCATGAAGTCCCGCATCGCCCGGATCCCCATGATCTGCCGGTCGATCTGCAGCCGGACGAGGGCATTCTGCGCGATCTGACGAAGCGAGCCGGACGAGATCTCCAGCGGCAAATCCGACTGTGCCCGCATGATCAGGTCATTGCGGATGTCGAAATACAGGTAGATCGGGTTGCCGACCTCGGAATGGGCAAGGTGAAGATGCGGCGGGACCAGGGTGGGGCATCCCGCGGCCCCGCTCTCCAACCCGAAGGAGATGTCGTCACGCTTGATGAACAGGGATTCCGGCGGCAGGGGCCCGGCGGCATCGATGTCGACCATCAGCGTCCACCAGCCGCTGTAATCCACCAGCCGAGGCGCATAGAGCTGGCCCCTGTCCGCGCCGTCAAGCAACAGGTCCTCATTGTGCAGATTGAGGCCCAGCACGCGATCCCGGTCGACATCGGCGCCCTGTTCCTTGATCCTGCGCGCAGGTGTGTTCAGGATCTCGGCCAAGGTGCCGATATGTTGGCCCTCCGAGAGGCAATGCAGCGCGTAGAGGCGCTGCGGCAGGTCCGGTCCCAGCACGATATCATCGTCCATGATGACAAAGTGACGATGCCCGGCGGCGCGGAAATGCGCGAAAGCCGTCAGGAAGCCGCCGGTGCCGCCGATATTGTCGCGCATCACCTCGGTCGCGCCAGGCGCCGCGACGGGATCTCCGTTGTTCACGACAAGAAGGTCGAAGAGCCCGGCCTTCGCCGGTGGGCTGGCACGCAGCCCTGCCAGCGTCTCGGCGAGGTATTCGGGCTTGTTGTAGGTCGTGATCGAGATCCCCAGCGGCGTCGCAGGGCCGTGGAACGGGGTCTCCCAACAGGCCTCGAGAAGCTGCGCGTCCGGGCTGAGGTGCAACAGAACCACGAGCCTGCCGCTACCCTCCTGCAGATCCACCGTCAGTCCGAGGCTGCAGCCCCCCTGCCCGTCCGCCGTGCCGAGTCTTTCGCTCTGTCCGTCCGGCTGTACCCGGCGCAGGTCCAACGTCGCGTCGCCTGCCGCCAGCGTGACCCTCACACGCGCCGTGCGCAGCCCGATCTGGTGATAGTGGGCTTCAGGGAAAGCGTTGATCGCACTATCGAAATCCAGCGCGAATCCTTGGCCCGCAGGTGCAAGTGAAACAGCGCAGGATGCCTTGCCTGCGCCGGCATACCCGTCGCGCAGCACCAAGTTCATCAGTACGAGATCACCGTCCGGCCCGAAGCAGGGCGCATCGCGCAGTCCCTTCCCCAGACGCTCCAATATGGCGTCGGCACTCATCGTTTGGGCGCCCTGCAATCTGGAAAGCCAGCATCGCCAATGGGCGTCATAAAGGCCGAGAGGAACATCATGGGTCCGGGATCGTCGCGAATTCGCGCCGACTGTAGCCTGATCGCTGCCGACAGGCCATGCCCTCAGGGCGACGGCTCGGTCCCGGTCGATACACTGCTTGGATCGACGGTCTTGTCCAGGTCTGACGGACTACCGAACCACAGGAGAATCATGCGCCACCGACGACACGTGGACGGTCGAGCGGCGTCACCTGACTTGAGAAACGGCTGATCGTACGCGGGCAGGCCTACCCGCTCTTCGTAGACTGGACCCGGCCTTCGGGAAGGAATTCACCGGCGCCGCTGACCATACGGCCCGGGCCCCGCTGGCTTGGCCCGCCCCCAATCACAATCGCGGAGGGCTGTGTCATCTCCGAGGACCGGTCGTCGTCGATGCGCGACTGGCTCACCCCGCCATGGTGACGCCTGTGTCGGCACGGATAGATCGTGAAAGACGCGGTCAACGCCGGACATCCCAGGCCAATCGTCGCCCCCGGTGCCGTGGCCTGTGAATCCCGCAGATCGGTGTCGTGTCGTGACAGAACCACCGCTCGCCAGCAAGGATCAGCGACGCAAGACCCGTCGACGTCCAAGAACCGGCTTGGCACTGGCAAGACGGGACATCGGCGCTGCTGAAATTCAGGGAGTTGATGGCGGAGAGACAGGGATTCGAACCCTGGGTGGGCTCTCACCCACAACGGTTTTCGAGACCGCCCCGTTCGACCGCTCCGGCACCTCTCCGCGCTTCGGTGGTCAACGTGGGGCGGATTTAGCGAATGCGTCGGATGGGTGCAAGGGGGGATCGTGCAGAAAATTCAACTCTCTCGCGGGATGTCGAAATCCGGGGGCGCGAGGGTGAAGCCGGCGAAGTCGAAACCGGGCGAAACGGTGCAGGAAACAAGGGTATAGTCCCCCGTCGAGCGCGCGGCCTGCCAGTGATGCGGCGGCACGATGAGCTGCGGCTGCTGGTCCGGGATCGCGGGGCCGAGGAGGCGGTCGGTGGCGGGGCCGTGGTCAGTTTCGCTGGTCGAGAGGATCAGCGGGCTGCCGGCATGCCAGAGCCAGATCTCGGTCGAATCGACACGGTGCCAATGCGAGCGCTCCCCGGCCTTCAAGAGGAACAGGATCGCCGTGCCGGAGGGCCTTTGGCCGGGTTCGGCCGGCGCCCGCCAGGTCTCGCGGTAATGGCCCCCTTCGGGATGCGGCTGGAGATCGAGGGCGGCGATGAGGGCGTCGGGGGTCATGGGGGGAGGATGCGAGAGGGAGCCAGGAGGATCAAGGCCGGGATTGAGGCTCTCCCCTCACCAACCGCCCGCCCGGCGGTCCGCCGGGCCGCTCCCGACCTCCCCCGGAGGGCGCGTTGGCGATGTCGGGAGGGGTGACACAGAGTGGCGGCGATGCTTTGGAGGGCTGCGTCCGATCTGGCCGGGTGGGCGCTGTAGGTCTCGCGGCAAATGCATCATTCGTAATGCGGATGGCCGTCGCAATCGCTGATCACGGCGTTCAGGGCCAAGGGGACCTCTTTTGCTTCGAAAGCACTAGAGAAAAAACAAAATGATCAAGAAATAAAGATCGCCGAATTTAGATTAGGAACTAATGTAAGAAAATAAACTGGAGAACAGACAATAAGCTATACATGAAAATCTATCGGCATACTGCTACTGAAAATCCCTTCTTCTGCGCTTGTTCTATAAACGCACATGCGCCCCCTATATCGATCGATCCCCTCACGCTCAGATGACATGATTACCCAAGCGGCGCTACTCATGTGGAACACAAAAAGAAATGCGGCAAGCTTCTCGTCTTTTGAACGAGCAAATCGATAATAGAATTGCTTGTCATGCTTGAGTTTCCCTTGGCGAGGGAAGTCTGCGCTGGGAAAATGTGATAAAAATTCTTCATCAACAGCGCCATCTGCAATCTGTTGATTTGTGAACCAAGCGACGGCCATTGCGCCGACCTGAGGGAACACTGCCTTATTCTCACGATACCAGAACGCCAACCCAAGTTTTGCGCAAAATGGGAACAACCATCGTGTGTAGATACGCCGGTCAATCTTGACCTTGAAAACAGGCTGTAGAAAGCCATTCTTCAGTAGCGACGCTTCTTCAGCATCGCCGCTGATATCCTCAATGAAATCAGGAACATTGTTTGCCAACCCGCGAAGAAGTTCAAAGAGATATTCTTCCTCCACATGGGAACCAACGGGCTGCCCCATGATCAAGGTGCTCGCAGCGGCAACCATATCCCAGTGCTTACTGGTTTCGTCACACCTCGCACATGCTGGAAAGCGGAACGCACCGGGCACTAATCTCCGTACGAATAGAGATCTTGGCGGAGAATGCTCAACGGTCTCCGCAGGAACGCTTCCGCCGCACAAGCAACAAACGGGGTTATCAGCCAAGAATCCCCTAGTTTTCCTTCGGCTTGGCAATTTTCAGAATCCAGCAGGCATCTCTATTCCCACACCGCCTTAAACTCCCGCCACTCGCCGACACTCATCCCGGCGCTCTCGCGGGTCACCTCTTCCCCCTTCAACATCCGCTTCAAGGCGTCAATTGCCTTCGACGACAATGTCGTGCCGCCCATCCGATAATCCTCGAAAGCCGCGAAGGCCAAGGGGACCCAATCGGCGACCATGGCGGCGATGGCCTCGGCATAGACGCGGATCTCGTATTGCGCATGGGCGTCGGCGCGCAGGCGGAGGAAATGGAAGAGGTTGTGCAGATCCGTCTTCCAATACCATTGGGTGTAGACATTCATCGGCAGGTTCATCCGCGCCAATTCCCGCGCGAGGCCCTGCTGGCCGTCCTGTGACAGCATCTCCTCGTAATGGTCGTACATCTGCGAGGCGTCGGATTTCAGCAGCGCCAGCACCCTTGCGGCCTCGGCCCCTTCCAGCACCGCGCCGCGGCCCTGATTGTTGACCGTCGATTGCGCGGCCAGTTGGGCAGGCTCGGGGATGTAGAACTCGCGGTCGAGGATCGAATAGCGCGCCGAGTATTCGTTGACGTTGGCGGTGCGGTGGCGGATCCACTGGCGGGCGACGAAGACCGGCAGCTTCACATGCAGCTTCAGCTCGCACATCTCGAAGGGGGTCGAGTGCCAGTGGCGCATGAGGTAGCGGATCAGCCCCTCGTCGTTGGACACATGCTTGGTGCCGGCGCCGTAGCTGACGCGGGCGGCCTGCACGATGGCGGCGTCGTCACCCATGTAGTCGATGGCGCGCACGAAGCCGTGGTCCAGCACCGGATGGGCGGTGTAGAGATGCTTCTCCATCCCCGGCGCCACTGTCCGCAATGTGAGTTGCGCGTTACCGCGGGCTGCGGTGATCTCGGCCTGCTGTTCTTCGCTCAACGCCATGTCTGTACCCTTTCCGATCGCGGGATTCGTTTTGTCCATCTATAGCAGTCCGACCGCCCACCACACCCAGAATATGGGCCTTGACCATGGTTGACCGAGAGATCTCGTCGCTGGAGCGGCGTCTTGGCCACTGGGCTCGCAGCCGACTGGGGCATCATGGTGGGGCCTTCGTCATGTTCGTGCTGAAGCAGGGCTGGGCTGCGCTGTTCGGCATCCTGTTCCTGCTGGCGCTTATCGTCACGCGGGCCATTTGGCAGCCGGACTGGTGGCTCGCCCGCTATGACGCTTTGTTCCTCTTCGCCATCGCCATTCAGGCGCTGTTCCTCTGGCTGGGGCTCGAGGATTGGGCCGAGGCGCGGGTGATCGCGCTGTTCCACCTGACGGGCACGGTGATGGAGGTCTTCAAGCTGGCGCAGGGGTCCTGGGATTACCCCGAGGCCGGGTTCTTCGAGATCGGCGGCGTGCCCCTGTTCAGCGGCTTCATGTATGGCTGCGTGGGCTCGTTCATGGCGCGGGTGATCCGGGGCTTCCACATGATCTTTGCGCCCTACCCGCCCTTCTGGGTGACGCTGCTGCTGGCCGGTGCGATCTACGCCAATTTCTTCACCCACCATTTCCTGCCCGACATCCGCTGGGCCCTGTTCGCGGCGACCGTGCTGCTGTTCTGGCGCACGCGGATCTGGTTCTATCCGGGCGCGCATCCCTATTGGATGCCCCTGCCCGTCGCGGCCTTCCTCTCCGCGATCTTCCTGTGGATCGCCGAGAATGTCGGCACCTTCACAAGGACCTGGGTCTATGCCGGCCAAGGCAGCCTCGACCTCGTGTCGCTGGGCAAGCTGGGGTCGTGGTATCTGCTGCTCTATGTGAGCTTCGTCACCGTGACCTTGGTGCTGCGCGATCACCTGTCCCCGCAGCCCGTGCGACCGGGCTCGCGCGAGATCTGACGGATTGCGGCTGGCCTGAGCGGCCAAGCGCGTTATCTTGGCCCTCACGACAAGCGAAGAGGATGGCATGGGCCTGACATATCTGCACACCATGGTCCGCGTGAAGGACCTCGAGGCCTCGCTGGCCTTCTACCGCCTGCTGGGGCTGGAAGAGACGCGCCGCTACGAGAATGACAAGGGCCGCTTCACGCTGGTCTTCATGGCCCCGCCGGGCCAGCCGGAATGCCCGGTCGAACTGACGTACAACTGGGACGGCGACGAGGGGCTGCCCTCGGACAGCCGCCATTTCGGCCATCTGGCTTACCGCACCGACGATATCTACGCGCTTTGCCAGCACCTGATGGACAATGGCGTAACCATCAACCGCCCGCCGCGGGACGGGCATATGGCTTTCGTGCGCTCGCCCGACAATATCTCGATCGAGCTGCTGCAGGCCGGCGACGATCTGCCCCCGGCCGAACCCTGGGCCTCGATGCCGAACACGGGTCACTGGTGATCCGGCGGACCTCTGCCCTGCTGGCGCTGATCGCGTCGGGCTGGGCGGGGGCCGCTTGCGCCGGCAACTGCCGGCTCGCGCTGACGCTGGGGTTCGATGTCTCGGCCTCGGTCGATGCGCGTGAATACCGGTTGATGATGGAGGGGACCGCGCAGGCGCTGCGCGATCCTGAAACCCGGGCGGCGATCCTGTCGGGGTCCCCGGTGGCACTGTCGGCCTATGTCTGGGCCGGGCGGCGCGAGCAGGCCATTGCCGTCGATTGGCGCCTGCTGGAAAACGACTCCGACATTGCCGAATTTGCGGACCGTTTGCAGGCCTTCCCCCGTCCGACCGGCGATCCGCTGCGGACCTGGGGTGGGCGTACCGGTGTGGGGGCCGCTTTGGCCGCCGGTGGGCGGCTTCTGGACCGCGCGCCCGCGTGTGACCGGCAGACGATCGACCTTGCGGGTGACGGTCAGAACAATGACGGCCCGGACACCATTCGCTTCGAGGATGTGACGGTGAACGCCCTGTCGATCGCCGGGTCCATGCCGCTGGATTTCGACGGCGCCGTTGACGGGCTGCAGGGATGGATGCGCGAGAACGTGATCCAGGGGCCCGGCGCCTTTGTCATCGAGGCGCAGGGCTTCGAAGATTTCGCCCGCGCCATGCGGCTGAAGCTGATCCGCGAGTTCCGACCGCTGCTTCTGGGCGCGCTGTAGCGCAACGGCGGGATGAAATCCCGCCCTACGCCGTCTTGCTCTTGGGCAGGCGGGCCACGTCATCCTCCAGCGTCAGCGCAGCCTCGGCATGGGCGCGCGCACGTGGCGACATCGCCCGCGCGGCCTCGGCCAGAGACGGATCGGCGCCCTGCCCCAAGGCATCCAGCGTGTCGATCAGCTGCGTCGCCACCTCCAGCATGCCGGCACCGTCGCGGGCGATCGGCGCGAAAGCGGCCTCGACCAGTTCCGGCGCGGTCCAGGGATACACGAAGACCTGCGGGTAGCGGCAAGTCTCTTCAGGGTCAGCCAACGCCCAGTCCCACAGCAGCCGCTCCAGCCGCGAGATCGTGGCAATTGCCGTGCCCGGATCATTCACTCCAGGCGACAGCGCCCGCGATGCGATCTCCGACAGGACGGTGATGGCAAAGGCCGGGTCTTGCTCGAACGTCCGATTGTCGCCGATGACGAAGCAGCGCAGCAACGCTTCCTCATCCGGCGCACTCTCAGCCAACTGCAGAAGTGGCGCGCCCTTGAGGACCTGTTGCCCCGGACGCCGCAGCACCCAGACCGGCCCGTCAGAGCATTCCGCCAACCCCTTCACGTCGATCACCTGCAGCGTGCCCGACCGCGGCGCGGTCAAGGTCCGCACATGATCCGCCGCAACCGTCTGATCGCTGATTGCCGACGCGCCCAGCGCCGGATGGCGTCGGTGCGCGGTCAGCGCCTTCTTTGCCTGCGCCTCGGCCCGGTCGAGCGCGTCCTGCACCGTGCCCAGCCGCGCCAGATGGGCGATCCAGCGCACCAAAGCGAGAACCACCGCCCCGGTCACAGCAAGGGTCACCCCCAGCACCAGCGGCGCGCCACCGGTGAAGCCCGCTTGGAGCAGGATCAGCGCTGTCAGAGCATAAACGAAGGCGCCGATGAAGATGCCCAGCACGTTCTGGGTCAGTCCGTCCTGAATCATCAGATCCAGAACCCGTGGCGTCGCGGCCTGCGCCGCCGCGCGGTGCGATTGCACCATGGTCCCCAACGAGAAGGTCGAGACCGCCAGCATCGACGAGGCAAGGATCTCGAGCACCGGGATGACCGCGCCCGCGTCGATCAGCTCTTCGATCCATTCCGGCACCAAGGGGGCGGCCAGCGCCGCCACGATCACGGCCAGAAAGGCGAGCGCTGCGAAGAGCGCGACGCGCAGCCAGAGCGCGCGACCGAGCCGGCGCAGGAGGACGAGGAAACGGGTCACGCGGGCGCCGGGATCAGACCGGCTCGGCCGGGAAGCCGATCGCGTCGAGCGCGGCGATCACCTGCGGCTGCGCGGCCTCGCCGGTGACGGTGACCCGGCGCTGCGCCATGTCGAAAGCGGCCTGTGCGCCGAGGGGCTGCAGGGCCTGATCGATGGAAGCGCGGCAATGGCCGCAGCTCATGTCGGGAACGGAGAGAGTGTAGCTTTGGGACATGGGGACCTCCTTGGGGCCGGCAGCCTGTTGAAAGATCAGGAAAGCGCGCGCGGGCCCCAAGTCAAGACTTCCACCCGCTGGAGGGTGACAGCCGGTCGCAGGCTTGTTACCCGCCCTGCCCGCTGCCATGGAGCCGCGCGTTGCAATCGGCGATCTCGGCGGCGAGGGCTTCGGGCAGCGGATACAAGATCTCGGGAACCAGGACTGTTCCCTCAGGCAGGTCCTCGGACCGGACGTAATGCGCGAGCTGCTGCAAGGCTGCGTCGGCCTCCGGCCCATAGGCGGCGGGATCGGCCTGCGGCGTTCCGCGGGCCAGATCGTGCATTGGCGCCGCAAGGGCCGAGAGATGGGCGGCGAAGGCGGGCCATTCGCCCTCGGCCCCGTGCAGCGAGACGATCGCACAAAGCGCCTGAGCCGGGTCACGTTGCGCGGCGGCGAGGTAATCAGCCAACTGCTGCGGCACCTCCGGCGCGACCTGCAGCCAGAGGCGCATCAACGGCACCGATTGCTGGTTTACCGTCGCCTCGCGCATGGTGATCAGCCGGCGCCCTTGAGCGATGATCGACCAGGCGCCGCCCGACAGTTGCAGATAGGCCCAGCCGGGATCGGCGGGATAGCGCGCCGTCCCCTCGACCTGCAGGGTTGTCGCGTCGACCCGGATCTGGCCCTCCGCGCTGGCTTGCGGATCCGCGCAATCCGGCGGCGTGCATTGGGTCCAGAGCTGCGCCGAGAGCTGGTCGCCTGCGATCTCCATCGCTTCGATATTGCCGGGCACGAGGCCCAGCATGTCACCAAGCGCCATCCAATGCCCCTCGAGCGGGGTGTTCTGGGCGTGGCCGGGGGCGGCGGCGAGCGCCAGGGCGGCGGCAAGCAGGGTCGGTCTGAACATAGGGTCCTCCATTGCCCCCGGCCTAGCAGCGCGCGCGATTGTCAGCGACGGCAATTGCCGTTAGGACGCGCGCAATCCCTCTTCTGCCCGTCGCTTGCCCCGATCCGTGCCGATCTGCCAAAGGAGTGCCCAGATGATCCCCACCTCGCATATCGATCCCGCCATGATGGCCCGCCTGTCCGCGCGCATGCTGCTGGATATCGGCGCCGTGCACTTCAATGCGCGCGAGCCCTTCACCCATGCCTCGGGGAACAAGGCGCCGACCTATGTCGATTGCCGCAAGCTGATCTCCTTCCCGCGCATCCGTTCGACGCTGATGGATTTCCTTGCCGCCAAGGTGATGGGCGCGGCCGGGTTCGAAGCCTTCGACAACGTGGCCGGCGGCGAGACCGCGGGTATCCCCTTCGCCGCGCTGATGGCCGAGCGGATGGCGCTGCCGATGACCTATGTGCGCAAGAAGCCGAAGGGCTACGGGCGCAATGCCCGGATCGAGGGGGTGATGACCGAGGGCGAGCGCGTGCTGCTGGTCGAGGACATGACCACGGATGGTGGCTCCAAGCTGTCCTTCGTCGATGCGATCCGCGACACCGGGGCCAGCTGTGGCCATACGGCGGTGATCTTCTACTACGACATCTATCCCGAGACGGTGTCGCGCCTTGGCGATCACGGCGTCGCGCTGCACTACCTTTGCACTTGGTGGGACGTGCTGGCGGAAGCCCGCGCGCGCGGCGATTTCGACACCGAAACGCTGGATTCGGTCGAGGCCTATCTGCGCGCGCCGAAGGACTGGACCCCGCCTTCGGCCTGAGGGCGCGACGGGTGAGGGGTTTCGCCCTCGCCCGGCATGGCTGCGCCATGCAGGTTTCGGGCGACCGGGCGCCTCGCTTCGCTCGGCGCCAAACAGAAGGGAAGAAGGGGCTGTCTGCCCCCTCGGCCTGTGGCCTCACCCCCGAGGATATTTTCAGAACGAAGATGGGGAACCGGCGCAGAGGCGACGGTGGCGCGTTTTCGATCATTCCTGGGTTGTGATTGCGGCCAAGATCGAGGCTGCGGTCAGGCTTTCTGATCCAGGCTCGGCGGTAAGAATAACATCTCGGGATCGGTCTGGCCGAAGCTGACCACGCCGATCCCTGCGGATTGTGCCGCGCCGTAGATCCGGATCGATCCCGAACCCAGCGTCAGAACCAGCGCGTCACCGTCCCAGTCCGAGGACCATGTCGTGTCGTGGTCCAGCTGGATTGCCAGTGTTGTCCCCGCCCCCAGCATGACGGTGTCCCGACCGTCCCCCGCCGAATACTGCAGCGCGACGGTTCCGCCCGAGAGATACATCAGATCGTCGCCTGCGCCGCCCCGCACGGAGATCATATCGGCGACCTTGAGGTTGAGGACGTCGTTCCCGGCGCCAAGGTGGATATCCTCGATATTCGTGGCCACTTGGGCGATGCGGCCGGCGGCATCCAGATCCGCATCGGCTTCGGGCTTATAGCTGGTCGAGACGCCCGTTACCGTATCGATGGTCACGACATCGTCGCCCTCCCCTGTATAAAGACCACCCAGCGCGCCAGCATGGATCGAAACCGTATCGCCACCGGAACCGGTGTAGATGCTTTTGACGATGTCCGCCTTGATCGCAACCGCATCGGCGCCGTCGCCGGTATAGACACTGCCCACAAAGCCGGCCTCGATGGCGACGGCGTCATTATCCGCGAACGCGGCTCGGCCCTTGCCATCGACACCGGTGTAAATGCTGCTCACCACATCGGCACGGATCGTGACGGCGTCATGCCCGCTGCCGGTGTAGACGCTATCAACACTGCCCGCTTCCAACGCCACGGCGTCATCATCGCTGCCGCCAACCGCCGTCGCACCGGGGCCGGTCGTCCATCCGGTGTAGACGCTGGAGATCTTCGAGGCCTTGAGCGTGACCGCGTCATTCCCTGCCCCGGTGTAGAATCCCTCGACATTGCCCGTAGTCACGCCTGCAAAGGCCCGCGTATCGCCACTCTGTGCCGACGCGATGAGCGTCAGCCCCGTCCCGCCCGTCGTTGCGGCACCGCCCATGCCCCGCAAGCGGCTCAGGGCCTTCACCATGTCGGAGATGCGCGCCTTGGTCGTGGCCTCATTCAACGCGGCGCGGGCGCGCTTGCGCCCCTCCAGCCGGCTGTCGGCAAGGGTCTGTCCGGCGCGCGCGACCTCGCCCGCGCGCTCAAGCCGGGTCTCGTGGTAGCTTCGGAGGGTATCGCGCAGGGCTTCAGCCGTCGGCCGCCCCTCGCCCCCAAGTGACAGCGCAGCGGCACTGGCCCCGGACGCACCCGTTCGGGCAACCAGCAGAGACAGGGCCGTTCCGGCTGACACAGGGGACGAGGACATGGCACTCTCCGGCTCACGGGTACTGAGATCGAGCCTGCGCCGGGAACGTTAACGAGAGTTTATTTTTGATGCCGCCAGGATGCATCTTATCGCGCAAATTGTCCGCATTCGCGGCTTGGCGGCCGGCGGGAAGCCGCCGCGAGGAGAGTTATCCACAGACCCGTCCCCAGCGAAATCTCACCGCGATGATTGCGGGACGGGCGGCATTTTGCGATAAGTCGGGACAACCCCGTCCGTCAGGTCCATGCGCGAACGTCGCCCGGCCCCCATGCCCCGCTTCCCGTTGCGAGGCCTCGGACGGCGGACCCTGACAGACCCCCGACCGGATGCCTTCATGACCGAGATCGCCACCCTCCGCTCTGCCCCCGGAACCGCCGCAGCCAAGCCCGCCGAGGGCGAAGGCCTCGCACCCGGAGAGATCCTGCCGCATAATATCGAGGCAGAACAGCAGCTTCTGGGCGCGATCCTGACCAACAACGACGTCTATGACCGCGTCTCGCAGCTGGTGAAGGCCGAGCATTTCTTCGAGCCCGTCCACAAGCGCATCTTCGAGATCGCCGCCGCGCGCATCCAGAAGAACGCCCTTGCCTCGCCGGTCACGTTGAAGGCCTTCATGGAGGATGACGAGGGGCTGAAGGAGCTGGGCGGCGCGGCCTATCTCGCCCGGATCGCCGGTGCGGCCATCGCCTCCTATGCCGCGCGCGATTATGCGCAGATGATCTACGACCTCGCCGTGCGCCGCGAGCTGATCCAGCTCGGCCGCGACATCGCCGCCCGCGCGGCCACCGTCGAAGTGAAGGACGAGCCCAAGGAGCAGATCGTCGCCGCCGAACAGGCGCTCTACAAGCTGGGCGAACAGGGCGTGGCGGAGAAGGGCTTTCAAAGCTTCCTGCGCGCCGTGACTGAAGCCGTGAACGTCGCCGCCGCCGCCTATCAGCGTGACGGGGGCCTTGCGGGGATCTCCACCGGGCTGATCGACCTCGACAAGAAGCTCGGCGGCCTGCATCCGTCCGACTTGATCATCCTCGCCGGTCGTCCGTCGATGGGGAAGACCTCGCTGACGACGAACATCGCCTTCAACATCGCCAAGGCCTACAAGCGCGGCATCCGCCACGACGGGCAGGAAGGCGCGGTGAATGGCGGTGCGGTCGGGTTCTTCTCGCTCGAGATGTCAGCAGACCAGCTGGCGGCGCGGATCCTGTCAGAGGCCGCCGAGGTGCCGTCCGAGCAGATCCGCCGCGGTGATATGACCGAAGAGGAATTCCGCCGCTTCGTCGAGGTCGCGAAGACGCTGGAGAACTGCCCGCTTTACATCGACGACACCCCGGCGCTGCCGATCAGCCAGGTCGCTGCCCGGGCGCGCCGCCTCAAGCGGACGCATGGCCTCGACGTGCTGATGGTCGACTACCTCCAGCTGCTGCGCGGCTCTTCCAAGGAAAGCCGGGTGCAGGAGGTCTCCGAGATCACCCAGGGCCTGAAAGCCATCGCCAAGGAGCTGAACATCCCGGTCATCGCCCTGTCGCAGCTGTCGCGCGCCGTGGAAAGCCGGGACGACAAGCGGCCGCAGCTGTCGGACCTTCGGGAATCGGGCTCGATCGAACAGGACGCCGATGTGGTGATGTTCGTGTTCCGCGAGGAGTATTACCGCGAGCGCGAGAAGCCCTCGGATCACGACCTCGAGGCGATGGCCAAATGGCAGGAGGTAATGGAACGCACGCACGGCAAGGCCGAGGTGATCATCGGCAAGCAGCGTCACGGACCGATCGGCACGGTGGAGCTGTCCTTCGAGGGCCGCTTCACGCGCTTCGGCAACCTGGTGCAGACGTGGCAAGAAGGTGGCGGCGACGGGTTCTGATCAGCCCGAGGGGTTTCGCCCTCACCCGGCATGGCTCCGCCACGCAGGTCTCGGGCGACCGAAAAGCGTAAAGGCGTGCCTCGCTTCGCTCGGCAAAGAGGGGGGCTCTGCCCCTCGCCCTGCGGGCTCACCCCGGGATATTTGAGGAACGAAGATGAACGAAGTCGATCGCTATTTCCAGGACGCCACGCGCTGGCGGGACGAGTCGGAAGCCTTGCGCGCCATCCTTCTTGATGCAGGACTGGGAGAGGCGCTGAAATGGGGCAAGCCGACCTATACTCATGCCAGCGGCAACATTTGCCAGATCCAGAAGATGAAGGAGGTGATGACCCTCCTTTTCTTCAAAGGTGCGTTGCTCGACGATGACGGCACGCTGGAGTTCCCCGGCGAGAATTCCCGGATCGGCAAGAGGATGCGATTCCAGTCCAGCGACGACGTTGTTTCTCAGGAAGCCTCGGTCCGGAAACATGTCGCGAAAGCGAAGCAGCTGGAGGAAGACGGCACCGAGGTCGAACCGGACCGCGCGCTCGAGCTGCCCGAGGAACTCGCCGCGCTCCTTGCCGATGACGAAGACCTGAACACCGCCTTCGACGCCCTCACCCCGGGTCGCCAACGCAGCTGGGCGCTCTACATCAGCGGCGCGAAGAAGACCGAAACCCGCCAAACGCGCGCTCAATCCGCAGCCCCCAAAATCCTCGCCGGCAAGGGCTTCATGGACGGCTGACCAAGCGGCCCAATTCATCTTCGTTCTTCAAATATCCTTCGGGGTGAGGCCGCAGGCCGAGGGGGCGAATAGCCCCCTTCTTCTTGCCGAGCGAAGCGAGGCCCGGTCGCCCGAGACCTGCCTGGCGGAGCCATGCCGGGTGAAGGCGAAACCCCTCCCCCGTACGGAACTGCCGATCAGCGCCCTTGATTGCGCCGGGCCATGAAGGCCAGCCGCTCGAACAAATGCACGTCCTGTTCGTTCTTCAGAAGCGCCCCATGCAGCTTCGGCAGGGCATTCACCCCGTCGCGCTTCAAATCCTCGGGGCCCAGGTCCTCAGCCAGCAAAAGCTTCAGCCAGTCCAGCATCTCGGAGGTCGAGGGCTTCTTCTTCAGCCCCGGCGTCTCGCGCAGCTCGAAGAATTGCGTCAGCGCTGTCGACAAAAGCTGCTCCTTGATCCCCGGATGGTGCACGCGGACGATCTGCGCCAGCACCTCTGGGTCCGGGAAGCGGATGAAATGGAAGAAGCAGCGGCGCAGGAAGGCGTCCGGCAGCTCCTTCTCGTTGTTCGAGGTGATGATGACGATCGGCCGCACCTTGGCCCGGATCGTCTCGCCGGTCTCGTAGACATGAAACTCCATGCGGTCGAGTTCCTGCAGCAGGTCGTTGGGGAACTCGATATCCGCCTTGTCGACCTCGTCGATCAAGAGGACGACCTTCCCCTCGGCCTCGAAGGCCTGCCACAGCTTGCCCTTGCGGATGTAGTTCGACACGTCATGCACGCGCTCGTCGCCCAGCTGGCTGTCGCGCAACCGGCTCACCGCATCATACTCGTAGAGCCCCTGATGCGCCCGCGTCGTCGACTTCACGTTCCACTCGATCATCGGCAACCCCAGCGAGGCCGCCACCTGCCGCGCAAGCTCCGTCTTGCCCGTGCCCGGCTCGCCTTTGACCAGAAGCGGGCGCTCCAGCGTCACCGCGGCATTCACCGCCATCGTCAGGTCATCGGTCGCGATATAGCTCTCGGTCGAGGAAAAACGCATGGCCACTCCATCCGGCAGGTCGTCGCCGCGACCCTAGCCCCCGCGCCCCGGCCCTGCAAGCCACGCCCCCACGGCATCGCCTTGGCAAACTTGCCGAAACAACCCGCACGGGCATAACCTCCACGGCCTCCCCTGCGGCAGCGATGTCACGCGCCCGGAATTGTGACCAATTCTGGCGTGACATCTTCCTTGCCAGGGAGTAATCCCCTCCGGAGGGGGCTCGGAATGACCGCAGAGAACGAAAGCGTCGAGTCGGTTGCCAAAAGTTCCGGGCAAACAGGGGATGCACCTATGAAACCGGAAAATTTTCTTCCTGACAATTACAAGCCGGCCGAAGACGAGCCGTTCATGAACGAACGCCAGCTCGAATACTTCCGTCGCAAGCTCTTGGCCTGGAAAGAAGAATTGCTGGAAGACAGCAAGGAAACCCTGGCCGATCTCGCCAATTCCACGCGCAACCTTCCCGATATGGCCGACCGCGCCAGCGAGGAAACAGACCGCGCGCTGGAACTGCGTACCCGGGATCGTCAGCGCAAGCTGGTCTCCAAGATCGACGGGGCCCTGCGCCGCATCGAGAACGGTGAATTCGGCTATTGCGAAATGACCGGCGAACCGATCTCGCTCAAGCGTCTCGACGCCCGCCCGATCGCCACCATGACGCTCGAAGCCCAGGAACGCCACGAGCGCAGCGAACGCGTCCACCGCGACGACTGAACCGACGGAACGACGGCGCCGATGCCTGCACAAGACCCGACCGCGCCCCTCGCCGGGCGCCAGGCGCTGGTGCTGGGCGCAGGCGTCGCCGGCCTTGGGGCCGCGATCGCCCTGCGCCAGCGCGGGGCCGAGGTGTCGATCCTCGAACAAGCGCCCCGAATCACCGAGGTCGGGGCCGGCCTCCAGATCAGCCCCAACGGGGCGCGCGTCCTGCAGGCGCTCGGCATCGACCCGGCCGAGGCCGGTGACCGCTCCGAGGCCGTGCAGCTCCATGACAGCACGGGTCGCCTCGTCACCCGCCTCGCCATGCCGCAAGACGGTGCCGGCTTCTGGCTCTGCCACCGCGCTGACCTGATCCGCGCGCTCGAACGCCGGATGCGCGCTGCCGGCATCCACGTCCAGCTGCTGCAAAAGGTCGAGGACATCCCCCTCCCCGATCCCGGCCCCTCGGTCACCACTCAGGCCGGCGCCCGCCACGACTCGCCCCTGCTGATCGGCGCGGACGGCCTGCATTCCCCGCTTCGCCGGGTCCTGAACGGCGCCGCCGAGCCCTTCTTCACCGGCCAAGTCGCCTGGCGCGCGCTGATCCCCGGCGACGACGGCCCCCGAGTGGCGCAGGTCTTCATGGGCCCCGGCCGCCACCTCGTCAGCTATCCGCTACGCGGCGGCAAACTGCGCAACATCGTCGCCGTGCAGGAACGCTCGGTCTGGGCCGCCGAAGGCTGGAACCAGCCCGACGATCCCGAGGCCCTGCGCGCCGCGTTCGCCCGCTTCGGCGGACCTGTCCCCGGCTGGCTGGAGCAGGTGCAGGAGCTTTACCTCTGGGGCCTGTTCCGCCACCCGGTCGCCCGCCATTGGCACGATAGCGAAGGCCGCGCCGCCCTTCTCGGCGATGCGGCCCACCCGACTCTGCCCTTCATGGCCCAAGGCGCCAACATGGCGCTCGAGGATTGCTGGACGCTTGCCGATTGCCTCGCCAGCACGCCCGACGATCCCCAAACCGCGCTGGCCATCTATCAACAACGCCGCGCACCGCATGTGACCAAGGTCGTCGCCGCAGCCAATGCCAACGCCCGGAATTACCACCTGAAAGGCCCGATGGCCGCGCTTGCGCATGCCGTCCTGCGCACCGGCAATGCGTTGGCTCCGAGTATGGCATTGAAACGCTACGACTGGATCTACCAACACGACGTCACGGCCTGATCCGACCGTCGCTTGAGTATTTTCAGCAAGGTGAATGGGCCTCGCGCCGCTCCTTCCGCCTCTTCGTTCTGAAAATATCCCGGGGTGAGCCCGCAGGGCGAGGGGGCAGAGCCCCCTATTCCATCGGCAACACCAAGCGCGCCAGCAACCCGCCATAGCCGGCACTCTGCCCCCGCGACAGCTCCAGCCGCCCGCCATGGCTGCGCATCGCATCTGCCACGATCGCCAGCCCCAAGCCCGCTCCACTGCCCCGCGACGCCCCGCGCGCCGGGTCCAATCGCACGAAAGGCCGCATCGCCGCGGCGTGCTGATCCTCAGGGATGCCCGGCCCGTCATCCTCGACACAAACCACCGCGCAGGGGCCGTCTCGCTCGATCCAGACCTGCGCCCGTGTGCCATAGCGCAGGGCATTGCCGATCAGATTGTCGACGGCCCGCGCCATCAACTGCGGCCGCAGCGGCAGCGCGCAGCCGTCACAGCCCCCGACAAAGACCACCGGACGCCCGCCGCGCCCAGCCTCCTGCACGCGCCCGGCGACCAAAGCCGAGAGATCCGTCGCCTCGACCGGCTCCACCGCCTCCGTCCTCGCGAATTCGAGAAACCGGTCGATCAGCGCCTCCATCTCGGCCACATCGGCCAGAAGCGCCGCCGCCTCGGGCTCGTCCTCCAGCATCGACAGCGCCAGCCGCATCCGGGTGAGCGGCGTGCGCAGATCATGGCTCACGCCCGACAGCAGCAGGGTGCGCTGCTCGATATGCCGCTCGATCCGCTCGCGCATCTCCAGAAACGCCCGGCCTGCCGCCCGCACCTCGGTCGCGCCGCCGACCCGGAACGGCACAGTCTGGCCACGCCCGAAGGCTTCCGCCGCCAGCGCCAACCGGGCCATCGGCCGCATCTGGTTCTTCAGGTACAGGAAGGCGATGACCCCCATCACGATGCCGATCACGAAGGTCAGCACCAGCATCTGATGCGGGTTGCGCGCAGAAATCCGACTCATCGGGAAACCCAGCTGGACAAAGCCATGCCGGCCACGCAGCCACATCGAGACCTGCCCGGCCTCGATCCCGACCGACGCCAGCTCCGGCAAGGCGCTCTCCAGCTCCCGTAGCGCCAGGCGCCCGGACAGGTCATAGAACGGCAGCTGCGAATCCCCCACCGAGGGCGGCGCCGCCTCGACGACCCGCACATTCAGCTCGAATCCTTGCGCCAAGGCGACCGCCTCCCGCCGCGCCGCCACGTCATCCGGCTCAGCATCGATCCGGTCGAGGATGTAATCCCCCACCAGCACGAAATTCGCGGTCATCTGCCGCGTCACCCCGTCGTAATGCCGCTGGATGAAGGTGACTGAGACGACCAGAAGGATGGTCGAGACGGGCACGAAAACGATGAGCGCGGCCCGCCAATAGAGGCCACGCGGCAGAAACGGTTTGAGCAGGCGGCCAAGCATGGCGATACTCTAGCCCCGACCTGCCCCCTTTGCGAGACCCAGACGTGACCCTGCCCCAGACCGCCGCCTTCGATCCGAAACCCGGCCAGCCCCTGATTCTGGAACCCGGCCTTCGGCTGGTCCTCGCCCCGAATCCCTCGCCCATGACCGAGCGCGGCACGAACACCTACCTTCTGGGCGACGGCGCGGTCACGGTGATCGACCCCGGCCCCGCCGACCCCGCGCATCTCGCCGCGATCCTCGCCGCCCTCGCCCCGTCAGAGCGCGTGGCCCAAATCGTCATCACTCATGCGCATAAGGACCACTCCCCCCTCGCCCGCCCGCTGGCCGACGCCACCGGCGCCCCTATCGTCGCCTTCGGGGATGCCCTCGCGGGGCGCTCTGCCCGTATGGCCGCGCTGGCCGAGGATGTCGGCGGCGGCGAAGGCGTGGACGCCGACTTCCGCCCCGATATCCAGTTGGCCGATGGTCAGGCGATCGAGGCCGGCGGCCGCCCCCTCACCGCGATCCACACACCGGGCCATTTCGGCAACCACCTCAGCTTTGACTGGGGCGAGGCGCTGTTTTCCGGCGACCATGTCATGGGCTGGGCCCCCAGCCTCGTCTCGCCGCCCGATGGCGACCTCACCGACTTCATGGCCAGCCTTGACCGCCTGACCGCCCTTGGCCCGCGCCGCTATTATCCGGGTCACGGCGCCCCCATCGACGACGGCCTTGGCCGCGTCGCGGCATTGCGCGCGCACCGCCTCGGCCGCGAGGCCTCGATTCTCGCCGCCCTGCGCTCCGGCGCCGGAAATCTCGGCGCGATCACCGAGGTGGTCTACACCGACGTCGCCCCTGCGCTTCTGCCGGCGGCTGCGCGAAACGTGCTGGCGCATCTGATTGACCTCGAAGCCCGCGGAATGCTGCGTTTCCAAGGCAATCCCGGCCCGCAAACCCCTGTTCTTGCACTGTAAAACCAGAGACGAAGATTTTTTGACGAAAGGATGAAAAAATCGTCTTGGACCCTCTGGACGTCCCCGAAACCCACCGCTATACAGCCCCCATGTTCCGGCGTAGCTCAGCGGTAGAGCAGTTGACTGTTAATCAATTGGTCGTAGGTTCGATCCCTACCGCCGGAGCCAATTCACCGCTTAAGTCCTTGTAAAACAAGGCAAAGGCTGAATTTGGCAAATACAGTGTCACACAGCACTGTAGCACAAGTTCCTGAAATTCGGGTCGCTCGTCTCCAGCCTTGGAGGCCGCAACTTGGCGACTGCCCCTTACCTTCTGCAACGCGGCTCCACTTGGAGCTGGCTGTTGATTTCCACCCAGAACTGACCCGGGAGAGCACTTAGTTTCCATTGAGAATTGACCCATGTGACCCTCCCCGCGACGCAGCTTGCAGCGGGGGATTCCGGAGTGATCCACATGGGACTTTTGAA
>NZ_LRRR01000016.1 GCF_001691415.1 Pararhodobacter sp. CCB-MM2 | reverse complement strand
ACGGGTCGAGAGCGGCGGGTACAGAACCCAGCCCACCACCCCCCCGCCCCCGCCCTGCCCCCCCCCCCGCCGCCCCGGGGGGGCCGGCGGCCGCCTGATGCCCAACCGCCCCGCCTGACGGTGACTGCGACGCCGGAGGGCGAGGTGCTGCACCTGCGGATCACGGCGGACCGGCCGATCCGCCACCTCTCCGTCGCCGGACAAGAAGTCTCGCCCGGCAACGAGGTCTCGCTCCCTCGGAACCGGCACCGCCACTCCGCCTATGCGCCGCCGCATGGGCCACTGGTGGTCGCGCTGTTCACGGACGGCACCGCCGCTTTCGCTGACATCCCGGCCTGACCCCCCGCCACGTGCCGAAATCTTGCGCAGCCGCTCCGCCGGGACGGCGGCCGGGGGCGTATGCCTTGCCAGCAGGCTTGACCGACTCTCGCCAACTGTCCATACTTGAATAAATCGTTCATTATTGCACAGCTTGGAGAAGGCAGATGCTGAATATCGCGATCTGTGGCGGCGGCGTGGGCGGGCTTTGTGCCGCCATTGCCCTGCGCAGCATGGGTCACACCGTCACCGTCTATGAACAGGCGCGCCAGTTCGGCCGCGTGGGTGCGGATATCAACCTGACCCCGAATGCCGTGCATGCGCTGGACCGTCTGGGCGCCAGCGAGGATCTGCGCAAGAATGCGGCCCGTCCGACCCACCGCATCAGCCGGACCTGGGACAGCGGCGAGGAGACCTCGCGCCTGCCGATGTCCGAGGCTGCCGAGGCCCGCTACGGCGCGCCGCAGCTGACCGTGCACCGCGCCGACCTGCTGGCCGCGCTGGAGGCCCTGCTGCCCGAGGGCGTGCTGCGCTTCGGCGCCACCGTGAAGACGGTCGGGCAGGATGCCGAGGGTGCTTGGGCCGAGTTGTCCGACGGTGATGTGATCCGCGCTGATGTGGTGATCGGTGCCGACGGCATCCACTCCCCGGTGCGCGAGGCGGTCTTCGGCCCCGACCATCCGCAATTCACCGGGCTGGTGTCGTGGCGCGCCGTCTTCCCGCGTGAGAAGGGCGGCGACCTGCCGGACCTTGACGCGTTCACCAAATGGTGGGGGCCTTCCTCCGACCGGCAGATCGTCACCTTCCCGCTGACCCACGGGCAGGAGATCTTCGTCTTCGCCACCCACAAGCAGGAGGGCTGGGCCGAGGAAGGTTGGACGCTCCCCGGCGACATCGCCGAACTGCGCGGCCATTACGCCGATTTCCACCCGCAGGCCCGCGCGCTGCTCGATGCCTGTGAATCGGTGACCCGCTCGGCCCTGCATGTGCGCGAGCCGATGCCGCATTGGTCGACGGGGCGGATCAGCCTCTTGGGCGATGCCGCGCATCCGATGGTGCCCTTCATGGCGCAGGGGGCCTGCATGGCGATCGAGGATGCGGTAGTGCTGGCCCGCGCGCTGGAAGGCGCCACACCCGAGACCGCACCCGAAGCGCTCACCCGCTACGAGCAGGCGCGCATTCCGCGGACGTCCGAGATCCAGCGCTCGTCCTTGGCGAATGAATGGCTGAAAACCCAAGGCAATGCCGATTGGGTCTACGGCTATCAGGCATGGTCGGCCGAGGTCTGAGACCTCGGCGCCCTTCTCAGCCCGAATACCCCAAGGCCGCCGAGACCTCGGCGGCCGCTTCCCGCACCGCGCTTTCGATCTGCGCGGCCAAGGGCGTGTCGGGCTGGAACTGCCCCTCCGGCCCGGTGACGTTCAGACCGGCAACAGCCCGCCCCTGATGGTCATAGATCGCCGCCGCGCAGGAACCGATCCCGCGCTCGAAATTGCCGGAACTCCAGGCAACACCCTTCACCCAATCACCCTCGATCTGTGCTTTCAGCGCCTGCATCGACGCGGCAGTCTTGTCGGTGAAGGTGGACAGATCGGCGCCGGCATAGCGCCGCTCCAGCTCGCCCTCCGGCAAGGCACCCAGCAGGATGCGGCCGATGGTCGTCGCATGGGCGGGCAGGCGCGAGCCCTCGCGGACATTGCTCACCAGATGCGAATTCGGCGTCTCGCGCAGCAGGTAGATGATCTCTGTCCCCTCAAGGATACCCATATGCGCCGAGAGCCCGAGCTGCGTCACCAGCCGCGCCATCACCGGCTGCGCCACCCGCACCACATCCCGCGATTTCAACGCATCGGCGGCCAGCGCAATCATGCCCGGCCCCAATTGCCAGCTGAGGCCTTCGTCATGCGTCTCGATCATGCGCTCGGCCTCGAGCGTGTGCAGGAGGCGGATCAGCGTGGTGCGGTTGATGCCCAATTCGCGGGCCGTGGCGCTGGCGTTCGAGCAGCGCGCGCCGCCGGCGATGTGCCGCAACAGGCGGAAAGCCCGGTGCACAGGCGGAACGGAATAGCTGGCACCTTCGGTTTCGGTCTCGTCACTCACGCACAGATCCTCCGCTCTTCCCTGTCTTACGTCGGGTCAGGGCATGCTGCAATCGCAGGCCACCTGCCCTTTCCAAAGGCGCCGGCGGGTCGTGGCCCGCTTTCTTCAAGATTCTTCTTGACCGAATCTTTGCCTGCGCCAATAATGAACAGCATGTTCTAATATGAACGCTTTCGCAAGTCCAAATCGAAACGGGGCCACGCGGAAGGGAAGCCAGCACAGGAGACGCCGATGGACGCTTTCAAGGACCGACTCTCGCAGCGCGCCCGCGACACCTCGCGCCCCGCGTTGGCGCATCAGTCGCTGGGCCGTCCGTTGACCGAGGCCGAACAGGCCCTCGCCGCCGCGCTGATGGAGATCATGGGCACGAAGGAACACGACTTCGCCGCCGTCGCCGCCGGGCTGAAGGCCAAGGGCGTGACCGCGCCCATCTCGGGCCGCACCGATTGGGATCTGGCGCTGCTGGAAACCGAGCTGAAGGCGCTCAATGCCGATCTGGACGCGGCCTATGCGGAAAACGGCTATGGCGCTTGAGTTCGACCACGTCTCGAAGACCTTCGCCCTGCCCTCGGGGCAGGAACTGACCGCCGTCAACGACATCAACTTCAAGGTCGAGAAGGGCGAATTCGTCTCGGTCGTCGGGCCTTCGGGCTGCGGTAAGTCGACGATCCTGTCGATGACTGCGGGCCTCTATCAGCCGACCAGCGGGCAGGTGAAGGTCTCGGGCCAGCTGGTGACGAAGCCCAACCCGCATGTCGGCTTCATGCTGCAGAAAGACCTGCTGCTGCCGTGGCGGACGATCATCAAGAACGTCGAATTCGGGCTGGAATCGCGGGGCGTGTCCAAGTCGGAACGCCGCGACCGTGCCATGGCGGAGCTGGAACGCTGCCATCTGAAGGGCTTCGAGAACCATTATCCCTACCAGCTCTCGGGCGGGATGCGGCAGCGCGCGGCCTTGGCCCGGACGCTGGCCATCGACCCCGATATCATCCTTCTCGATGAGCCGTTCTCGGCCCTCGATGCGCAGACGAAGCTGCTCATTCAGGACAGCTTTGCCGAGACGATCAAGGAGGCGGGGATCACCACGCTCCTGATCACGCATGACCTCGCCGAGTCGGTGATCATGTCGGACCGCGTGCTGGTGCTGTCGGAACGTCCCGGCACCGTCCAGCGCGAGATCCCCATCGCGCTGCCCAACCGCGAGCATCCGCTGGCCCGCCGCCAGATGACCGAGATCCACGAATACGCCAACGAGATCTTCACCCTGCTGAAGCTCGACCGGCGCGCCGCCTGACGAACGACAACGATAAGACCCAACAGGAGAACGACCATGAAGCATTCCTTCCTCGGCTTCGGCCTCGCCGCCGCGCTGGCGGTTTCGGGTGCCGCCGCTTCGGCCCAGACCGCGCTGACCTATCTCTTCCCCGCCCCCGACTTCCTGCCCGCCTTCGCGCCCTTCCAGCTGGCGCTCGGCAAAGGCTACTACGAGGAAGCCGGCCTCGACGTGACCTTCCGCATCGGTCAGGGCGGCGCCGATGTGGCGACGCAGGTGGCCGTGGGCAACGCTGACCTCGGTGGCGGCATGGGCGACACGGCGATGATCGTGCGCGCCAACGGCCTGCCCATTCGCGGCGTCGCGCTGCTGGGCGGTCAGGGCATCACGCAGATCGCCTGGCGCAATGACAGCGGCATCACCGGCCCGGCCGATCTGGGCGGCCATGCCATCGGCGTCATCGGCTTCCAGGACACCACCTATTACAACCTGCTCGCCGTGCTGGCCTCCGAGGGCATGACCCGTTCGGATGCCGATGTGCAGGCGCTCGGGCCGGGCGGCATCATCCAGAACATGATCGCCGGTTCCATTCAGGCGATGTCCGGCGTGCCGGAATGGATCGTCGCCATCGAGGACGCGGGCGTCGAGCTGACCACCGTGCCGGCGCGCTCGATCTTCCCGGCGCAGGCACAGGCGATCATCGCATCCGACAGCTACATCGCCGAGCATCCCGAGGCCGTGCGCGGCTTCGTGCAGGCGACCATCCACGCGATCAACGACATCATCGCCGACCCGCATCAGGCGGCGCTGGATTATGTCGGCTACGTCGACCGCCATGCCGAGAATGTCGAGCAGATCGAGCGCATCATGCGGATGTATGTGGACAACGTCTACGCGCAAGACGGCGACCGCCCGATCGGCGCCTTCGACGAAGCGCAGCTGCTGGAAGTCCAGAACTTCTATGTCGAGGACGAGATCGTGAACGAGGCGGTGCCGATCGCCGACGTCTACACCAACGAATTCGTCACCGAGTAACCGCTCCTTCCCTCTCCCCGCCACGCAAGCGTCGCCCCAACGGGCGGCGGCGGGGAGAGACTTGCCCTTCTCCTTCCAGCCAGCCGAGGCCCCCATGTCGCAAGCCACCACGCAAAAGCTCGTCGCCGTGACGATCCTGGCCCTTGTGCTGCTGGTCTGGCAGTTCCTGCCGCCCGCCCTCGGCGTGCCGAAATTCATCATCCCGACGATCACCGACATGCTGTCGGAGCTGGGCCGGATGTATCGCCGCGAGGATCTGATCGAGAACACGCTCTCGACCGCGCTCTATACCGTGCTGGGCTTCGGCATCGGTTCGGCCCTCGGCGCCGCCATCGGCTACCTGCTGGGCCTGTCGGAATTCTGGGAGCGCGTGCTCTCGCCCTATATCCTCGCATTGCAGATCGCGCCCAAGGTCGCCTTCGCGCCGCTGTTCATCATGTGGTTCGGCTACAATGCCACGCCGAAACTGTTGGTCACCGTGTTGATCGTCTTCTTCCCGGTGCTGGTGAACGTGCTGGCCGCGATGAAGACCGTCGACCGCGACATGGTGAACCTCGCCCGCGCCTATTCGCTGACCCGCTGGCAGATCTTCATGAAGGTCGAATTCCCCTCGACCCTGCCGAACCTGATGGCCGGCCTGCGCATCGCCTCGACCCTTGCCGTGATCGGCGTGACGGTCGGCGAGCTGGTGGGCGGCAACACCGGCCTTGGCTTCCTGATCAGCTACGGCGGCGGTCAGGCCAATGCGGCGATGGTGTTCAACTCGATCGTGCTTCTCACGGTCATCGGCATCCTGCTCTACTCGGTCCTCGTCTGGGCGGAAGAGCGGCTGCTGCACTACCTGCCGAAGAAAGAACACTGACCCCCTCCCAATCCTTGCGGCCAGCCCCTCAGCCCGCCGCTTCCTCCCCGCAGAACTGGAGACTTCCATGAGCACCGCTCCGAAGAAATTCCCCTCGATCGAACCCGATGACGTGGTCATCCCCGAGGGCATGACGCTGGAGAGCTGGATCACCAGCCGCACCGCGACCTATGCGACCCGGACGCTGGATTGGGACGCGCTGAAATTCCAGGCCGATTTCGACCCGGTCTATCGCCGCGCCCAGATGCGCTATGTCGGCACCGGCGCAACCGGCGTCGATGCGGATGAGAACGTCGTGCCGGCCGAGAATTTCACCTTCTCGACCATGGTCCTGCCCGCCGGCTGCGAAGGCCCGCTGCATATCCACCGCGACGCCGAGGAGATCTTCTTCATCCTCAAGGGCCACAAGATCCGCTTCTTCATCGAGCACAAGGGCGAGATGGTCGAAACCGTCCTGACCGAGCGCGACCTCATTTCCTGCCCGCCGGGCGTCTATCGTGGCCTGCGCAACGAGGGCATCGAAGAGGCGCTGATGTGCGTGCTGATCGGCAACCCGAAGCCGGTCACCCCGACCTATCCGCCCGAGCACCCGGTCGCCAAGATCCCGCGTCCCGCCAAGGGCGCAAAGGCCGCCGGCTGAGCTGACCCGTAGGGCGGGGTTTCACCCCGCCTCACCCCTTACCCTGTCCCAGGAGCCCGCCATGAGCATCGACAAGAAAGCCCTGATCGAGGACCGCGTGAACACCGGCCTTCTGGGCCAATGGTACCCGGTCGCCAAATCCGTCGAGGTCAAAGCCACCAAGCCCCATGGCGTGAAGCTTCTGGGCCAGAAGCTGGTCCTCTGGCGCAAGCCCGACGGCTCGATCAATTGCGTTGAGGATTTCTGCCCCCACCGCGGCGCGCCGCTCTCCTATGGCGAGATCCATGAGGGCAATATCGGCTGCCGCTACCATGGCGTGATCGTCAACGGCGAAGGCGTCGTGGTCCGCGTGCCCGCCATGCCCGAATGCGCCATGGAGGGCCGCAAGGCGCTGAAGAACTTCCACGTCACCGAGCATTCGGATGCCGTCTTCGTCTATATCCCCTCGCTCACCCAGCCCGAGCCGCCCGAGCTGGTCATGCCGCCGGAACTGGTGGGCGACGAATGGACCGGGTTCCTGTGTACCTCGGTCTGGGAGACGAACTACCGCTACGCGCTCGACAACCTCGCCGACCCGATGCACGGCTGCTACCTGCATTCCGAAAGCTTCACGCTGGCTTACGGCTCGAAGCAGGACCTGATGAAGCTCGACAAGACCGACAACGGCTTCCACGTCACCCGCGTGGGTCAGGTCGGCGACAATTTCGACTGGGCCGAATTCGCCGTCTTCCCCGGCAACATGTATTGCTTCCTCGACATCCCCTATCCGCCCGCGGCCGGCCCCGGCGGCAACATGCGGATCGTCGGCTTCACCACGCCCGTGGACGAGACCACCTGCAAGGTCTTCTTCTGGCGCCTGCGCAAGGTCGAGGGGATCGCCCGTGACAGCTGGCGCTTCCTCTACCGCGCCAAGCTGGAAGCCAACCACTGGCATGTGCTGGAGCAGGACCGCGTGATGCTGGAAGGCATGCCCGACGACGCCCGCAAGCGCGAGATGCTCTACCAGCACGACCTCGGCGTGTCGCGCATCCGCCAGATCCTGACCCGCGCGGCCAAGGAACAGATCGAAGCCGAACTCGCCGTGGCGGCCGAGTGATGCTGACCGGACGCACGATCCTCATCACCGGCGCGGCGCGCGGCCTTGGTCGCGTGTTCGCCGGGGCCTGCGCGGCCCAGGGCGCGCGGCTGGTGCTGGCGGATATCGACACTGCCGGGGTGCAGGCCGCTGCGTCCGAGCTGGGCGCGCGGGCGGTGACGGTTGATCTGGGCGATCCCGCCAGCATCACCGCTCTGGCCGAGGATATCGCCGCGACCGAGGGCGAACTCCACGGGCTGGTCAACAACGGCGCCGTCGCCACCAATGTCGGCGGCATGGCGTTCGAGGATATCGAGCTCGAGCTCTGGGACCGTGTCCACCGCGTCAACGTGCGCGGCACCTGGCTGATGACCCGAGCCTGTTCGGCGATGCTGCGGGCCTCGGGCTCGGGCCGGGTGGTCAATGTCGCCTCCGACACCGCGATCTGGGGCGCGCCCCGGCTGCTGGCCTACACCGCCTCCAAGGGCGCGGTGATGGCGATGACCCGCAGCCTCGCGCGCGAGATGGGCCCCGACCGCGTCGGCGTCACCTGCATCGCGCCGGGCATCCTGACGACCGAGAGCACCGAATACGTCCCCGCCGCCCGTCACGCGCTCTATGGTGACGGCCGCGCCGTTCCCGGGCCCCAATCGGCCGAGGAGGTCACCGGCACCGTCGCGTTCCTGTTGTCCGAGGCCTCGCTCACCCTCACCGGCCAGACAATGCCGGTGAACAACGGCTACGTCTTCGTGTCATGAGCGCGCGCGACCATATCGCCGCCGGGTTCGGCTGGCGCGAGCATCCGGGCGACGGCCCCGTGCTGGTCGCGCTGCATGGCATCGGCTCCGAGGCGCGCGCCTTCGACCCGCTCGCCGCCGCGCTTCCCGGCTGGCGTGTGCTGGCGTGGGAGGCCCCCGGCTACGGCCCCAGCGAGGCACTGGCGCAGGACTGGCCCACGGCGGTCGACTATGCCGAGGCGCTCGAGGCCTTCCTCGACGCACGCGGCCTCACCCGAGTCCACCTGCTCGGCCATTCGCTGGGCACGCTGATCGGCGCCGCTTTTGCCAGGACCCACCCCGAACGGATTGAGACCCTGACCCTCGCCTCCTGTGCGCAGGGCGGCAGCGCGTCCCCCGGCCACCTGCCCGAGAAACAGGCCGCCCGCCTCGATGACCTCCAGCGCCTCGGCGCGCCCGAGTTCGCCCGTACCCGCGCGCCCCGGCTGGTGTTCCAGCCCGAGAGCCACCCGGATCTGGTGGCCAATGTCACCGAGGGCATGGCAAAGATCAAACTGCCCGGCTACGCGCAGGCGGTGCGGATGCTCGCCTCGGGCAACCTCAGCGCCGATTGCGCCGCGCTTTCCGTCCCCACCGCCGTGGTCGTCGGGGCCGAGGATGTCGTGACCCCGCCCGAGCAATCCCGCGCCGCCCATGCCGCGATCCAAGCCGCCCATCGCGGCGCGCTCACCCTCATTCCCGGCGCGGGCCATGCCCTGCATCAGCAGGCGCCCGAGGCCCTCGCTGCCGTCCTCAAGACCCACGCCGCTAAAGGAGTCACCCCATGACCGATCCCGTTCGCGTCGGCAGCCTGCGCGGCCTCGTGATGCGCGCCCCCGGCGTCACCGCCACCAAGAAGTTCTACCTCGACAATTGGGGCCTGACGCTGGCGCATGAAGGCGACGGCGAGGTCTATTTCCGCGGCACCGGCTCCGAGGCTTTCATCTACGGGCTGAAGGACGGCCCGGTCTATGGCATCGACTATGTCCATTTCGCCATGCCCGACATCGCGTCGACGGATGCGCTGCATGACTGGCTGGTGGCACAGGGCGAGGCCGTCCTCGGCGCGCCCGCCGAGTTCGACGATTTCGTCGGCGGCTACGGGTTCGAGATGCTCGACCCCGACAACCGCCGCCTGCGGTTCCGTGCGGGCGGGCTGAAGCAAGAGCCGCTCGATCAATTCGCCAAGCCCCGCAAGGTCAGCCATGTCGTGCTGAACTCGGGCGACATGGACGGGGTCGCGGATTGGTACTGCAAGACGCTGGGCTTCCGCGTCTCGGATTATTCCGCCGACCAGATGATCTTCCTGCGCTGCGCCTCGGACCACCATTCCATCGCGCTGGTGCGGGGTTTCTACCCCTCGGTCAATCACGTCGCCTTCGAGCTGCCCTCGATCAACGAATTCATGCGCTCGATCGGCCGGATGAAGCAGGTGGGCGTAGTGCCGACCTGGGGTCCGGGGCGGCACGGGCCGGGCGACAATCCCTTCGCCTATTACGTCTCGCCCTCGGGCTTCGTGATCGAGTTCACCGCCGAGATCCAGCAGATCGACGAGGCCACCCATCAGGCGCAGGTCTGGCCACGCGACGACCCCGAGAAGATGGACCAATGGATGACCGCCGGAGCCCCCACCGCCGCCCAACGCGCGGTGATGCAGGGCCGCCCCGATCCCGGTTTCCCCGAGCTGAGGGAGAAGTGAGATGAGCCTTCCCTATGACAAACAGGTCGCGGTCGTCACCGGCGGCTCCTCGGGCATCGGGCTTGCCACGGTGCGGCTGCTTTTGGACCAAGGCGCCTCGGTCGCCTTCTGTGCGCGCGGCGAGAGCCGGCTGAACGATGTCGCCGCCGTTCTGGCCCGCGACTATGGGTCTGAGCGCATCCTGTGGAAGGCGTTTTCCGTACTGGAGCCCGAGGCCGTCACCGGCTTCGCGGCCGAGGTTCAGGCCCGTTTCGGCAAGGTCGACCTGCTGGTGAACAACGCCGGCCAAGGCCGGGTCAGCACCTTCGCCAATACCGCCGATGACGATTGGCGCGCGGAATACGAGCTGAAGCTCTTCAGCCAGATCCACCCGATCCGCGCCTTCGAAGCCCTGCTGCGCGACAGCAACGGCGCCATCGTCGCGGTCAACTCGCTGCTGGCCTACCAGCCCGAGAAACACATGGTCTGCACCTCCTCGGCCCGCGCCGGTGTGCAGAACCTGTTGAAATCGCTGAGTGTCGAGTTCGCACCGGATATCCGCGTCAACTCGATCCTCGTTGGGCTCATCGGCTCGGGCCAATGGACCCGCCGCTTCGCCGAGCGCCCCGACCAGTCCGTCAGCCGCGAGGAATGGTACGCCAACCTCGCCCGCGACAAGGGCATTCCCCTGGGTCGTCTCGGCGACGCCTCCGAGGCCGCCGCCGCCATCGCTTTCCTCGGCTCTCGGGCCGCCAGCTACATCACCGGTGCCCAGCTCGAAGTTTCGGGCGGCCTGTCCCGCCATATCTGAGGTGACCGCCATGAAACACGATCCCATCGCCCAGACTGAAACCGTCGGCGAATTCATCGCCCGCTATCTGGCCGACATCGGCGTCACCACGATCTTCGGCGTGATCTCGATCCACAACATGCCGATCCTCGACGCCGTCGCGCGTCAGGGCCGCATCCGCTTCGTCCCCGCCCGCGGCGAGGCCGGGGCCATGAACATGGCCGATGCCTGGGCTCGCGTCTCGGGGCAGATGGGTGTGGTGATGACCTCAACGGGCACCGCCGCCGGCAATGCCGCCGGCGCGCAGGTCGAGGCGCTGACCGCCGGCACGCCGCTTTTGCACATCACCTCGACCGTCGATCTGGGCTTCGCCGACCGCGACCGCGCGCCGATTCATGACGTGCCGCGCCAGCCCGAGATGCTGAAGGGCATCTCCAAGGCCTATTTCCGCCTCTGGTCCGCCGAGAGCGCCATCGGCACCCTGACCGCCGCCGTCTCCGCTGCGATCAGCGCGCCCTCGGGCCCCGTCGCGCTGGAAATCCCGGTCGATGTGCAACGCTCGAAGACCGTGACCGCGACCCGCATCACCCCGCCCGAGGCCCAGCGGCCTCGGGCGTCCGACACCGCCATCGCCGCGCTGGCCGAGATGCTGCGCGAGGCGAAGCGGCCGATGCTCTGGCTCGGCGGTGGTGCCCGTGGCGCGCAGGCCGAGGCCGCCGAGCTGGTGAAACGCGGCGTGGCCGTCGTCACCTCGACCAACGGCCGCGCGGTGGTCAGCGAGGAAAACCCGGCCAATCTCGGTGCTTACAACATGACGCCCGAGGCGCAGGCGCTCTATGCCAGCTGCGACTTCATGCTGGTCGTCGGCTCGCGCCTGCGCGGCAACGAGACGCTGAACAACGCCATGCGCCTGCCGCGTCCGCTGGTGCAGATCGACGCCGAGCCGTCGCAAGGTGGCCGCAACTACCCGGTGGAGCTGTTCGTCCACGGTGACGCCGCCGACACGCTGCGCCGTCTGCTGGCCCTGCTGCCCGAAAAGCTGGATGTCGATCCGCAGCTCGCCTTCGACGTGGCCACCGCGCGGGCGACCGCCGAGGGGCGGCTGCGGGCGCAGATGGGACCCTATCAGGTCGTCGCCGATGCGCTGGTCGAACGGGTCGCCAAGGGCCGCCATCCCTGGGTGCGCGACGTGACGATCTCGAACTCGACCTTCGGCAACCGCTACGTCACCTTCGCCGATCCGCGCCACGGTGTGCATGCGCTCGGCGGCGGCATCGGTCAGGGCGTGGCGATGGGCGTGGGGGCCGCTTTGGCCTCGGACGGGCCGAAGGCGATCACGCTCATCGGCGACGGCGGCACGCAGCTGGGCATCGCCGAGATGATCACAGCCGTGCAGGAGCGCGCGCCCATCGTCTTCGTGTTGATGAACGATCAGGCTTACGGCGTGATCAAGAATATCCAGACCGCGCAATACGATAGCCGCTATCATTACTCGACCCTGCAGACCCCCGATTTCGCCGCGCATTGCGCCTCGATCGGCCTGCCGCATGTGAAGATCGACTCCGTCGAGGCCTTCGGCGCGACGCTGGACGAGGCGCTGGCTGCCGAGGGTCCGCGTCTCATCGAGATCGACATGGTCGCCATTGGCCCCTTCGGCGAGACCTTCTCGGGCCCGCCCGCCGGTGCCGCCGGCAACAAGGTCTGACGCCATGCATCTGGGAGTGATCGGCTACGGCAACATCACCCGCGCGCTGCTGGACGTGCTGGCAAGCGAGGGCCAGACGCCCGAACGCGTGACGCTGCTGGTGCGCCCGGCGCAGGCCGAGGCCGCGCGCGCCTCGGGCGCCGAGGTGGTGACCGAAGCCGCCGCGCTGATCGCCGCCGGGCCGGACCTGATCGTCGAATGCGCGGGCCATTCGGCGGTGGTGGAAACCGTCGTGCCGGCGCTGCTGTCGGGCGTGGAATGCGTCGTCGTCTCCATCGGCGCCTTGGCCGACGCCAATCTCCACCACGCCGTCACCGAGGCCGCGCGCAAGGGCGGCACCCGCGTCGTCCTGCCCGCGGGCGCCATCGGCGGAGTGGACCTGCTGGCGGCGCTGAAACCCTCGGGCATCGACAGCGTGGTCTACACGTCGCGCAAGCCGCCGCTCGCGTGGAAGGGCACCCCGGCCGAGGGCCTTCTGGACCTGCCCGCGCTGACCGAGCCCGCCACCTTCTTCACCGGCAACGCCCGTGAGGCGGCTCTGGCCTATCCCAAGAACGCCAATGTCGCGGCGACCTTGGCGCTGGCCGGGTTGGGCTTCGAGGCCACCCGCGTCGAGATGGTCGCGGACCCGAGTGTCAGCCAGAACATCCACGAATACCGGGTCACCTCGGGCGCGGCCGACTATGCCATGCACATCGAAGGCAAGCCCTCGCCCGACAACCCCAAGACCTCGCTCGCCACCGTCTATTCCGTGGCCCGCGAGGTGATGAATCGCAGGAATGAGGTGGCGATATGACCCATGAATTGCCGGATGGTCGCCTTTTCATCGGCGGCGAATGGGAGATCGGCACCGGGGCCGAGATCACCTCGAACTATCCCGCCGATGGCTCGGTCAACCGTGTGCTCAAGGGCGCGAGCCGCGCAGATGGCGAGCGTGCCATTGCCCGCGCGCTGAAGGCGCAGGCCGATCCCGCGTGGCGCGGGCTGAAGCCGCATGAGCGCGCGCGCTACCTCGCCCGCATCGCCGACGGGATCGAGGCCAATGCCGCCCGCATCGCCTTCATCCAGACCCGCGACACCGGCAAGACCCTGCGCGAGACGGGCGCGCTGGTGGCCTCGGCCGCCGCGACCTTCCGCTATTTCGCCGCCGCGTTGGAAACGCTCGACGACGACCTGACCACCCCGCGCGGCGATTACCTGACGATGTCGGTGCATGAACCGCTGGGACTGGTCGCCGCGATCACGCCGTGGAACTCGCCCATCGCGTCCGATGCGCAGAAGGTCGCGCCCGCCCTGGCCGCCGGCAACGCGGTGCTGCTGAAACCGGCCAGCTGGTCGCCCCTCGTGTCGCTGGAACTGGCCCGGATCGTCGAGGAAGCGGGCCTGCCCAAAGGCCTGTTCTCGGTCCTGCCCGGCGCGGGCCGCGAGATCGGCAACCTGCTGGTCGAACACCCCGCGATCAAGCGCGTCAGCTTCACCGGCGGCACCTCGACCGGCCGGACCCTGGCGAAACAGGCGGCGGAAAAGCTGATGCCCATCTCGCTGGAATTGGGCGGCAAGTCGCCGACCATCGTCTTCAAGGATACCGACCCGGAGCTCGCCATCGCGGGCATCCTGTTCGGCATGTTCTCGTCCTCGGGCCAGAGCTGCATCGCGGGGTCTCGGCTGTTCGTCGAACGCGCGATCTACGACCAGTTTGTCCCCCGTCTGGTCTCCGCGACGAAGGCGCTCGTCGTCGGTGACCCGATGGACCCGGCCACGCAGGTCGCGCCATTGGTGCATCAAGACCACCGCGCCGCTGTCGCCGAGCATGTCTCGCGCGCGGTGGCGGACGGCGCGACGGTGCTCTGCGGCGGCCATGCGCCCGAGGGCGGGGTTTACGACAACGGCGCCTATTACCTGCCGACGATCCTATCGGGCGTGACCAATGAGGACCGCATCTGCCGCGAGGAAGTCTTCGGCCCGGTGCTGGTTGTCATGCCCTTCGATAGCGAGGACGAGGTCATCGCCTTGGGCAACGACAACGATTACGGCCTCGCCTGTGGCGTCTGGACCCGTGACTTTCCAAAGGCTTACCGGATCGGCCGCGCCATCACTACGGGCACGGTCTGGATCAACACCTACAAGCAATTCTCCATCTCCACCCCCTTCGGCGGCGAGAAGGATGCCGGCACCGGCCGCGAAAAGGGCCGCGAGGGCATCCGTGCCTATCAGGCGCAGAAGTCGCTCTATGTCGATCTGACCGGCCGCCCACACCCCTGGGCGCGCCTTGAGGAGGCCTGACATGCACCAGATCGCGATCATCGGCGCCGGTCCCTCGGGTTGTTTCACCGCGCAGGCGCTGGCGAAACTCCTGCCCGAGGCGCGGATAGACATTATCGACGCGTTGCCGGTGCCCTATGGCTTGATCCGCTACGGCGTGGCCCCGGATCACCAAGGCACCAAGGCCGTGATCCGGCAGTTCGAGCGGCTGTTCGAACGGCAGGGCGTGGGCTTTTTCGGCGATGTGCGCTTGGGCGAGACGGTGAATTTGGAGGCGCTGCAGGGCCTCTATGACGCGGTCGTGCTGGCGACGGGCCTGTCCGCCGACCGGCGGCTCGGCGTGAAGGGCGACGACCTGCCGGGCGTTCTGGGCTCGGGCGTGGTGACGCGGGCGCTGAACGATCATCCGGACGCGAACCCCGTCACGATCAGCGAGCGCGTGGTGATCGTCGGCAATGGCAATGTCGCGGTGGACCTCGTGCGGTTGCTGGCCAAGGGTGCGGGGGAATTCCACGGCTCGGACCTGTCGGAGGCTGCGGCCGTGCAATGCGGCGATGTGCGGCGGATCGATGTGGTGGGCCGTTCGCCCTCGGATGCGGCCAAGTTCGATCCGGTGATGATCCGGGAACTCGGACGGCTGGAACAGGCCGCGATCCATGTCCATGGCCTCAGCGGCGAGGGCAAGATTGTCGAGGCGTTGCAGCATCTTGAGGGCCATGCGCCCGAGGGTGCCACGTGCGAGATCCATTTCCATTTCGGCTGGACGCCCGAGGAGATCGAGGGTGCTACCCACGTGACCGCCGCCCGCTTCCGTCAGGGCGACGCGCGGATGGTATTGCCCTGCGACACCGTGCTGACCGCCATCGGGTTTGAAGGCGACACGCCCGGCGCGGATGCCGAGGGCTTTATCGCCCCCGGCCTCTATGCCACCGGCTGGCTGAAACGCGGGCCGCGTGGCACGATCCCGGAAAACCGCGCCGATGCGCAGGGCGTTGCCGCCCGCATCGCCGCCGACCTCGCCACCGTGACCCCGGCCAAACCGGGACGCGACGGCCTGCTGGCCCTCGTCCCCGGGGCCGTGCATTACGAGCAATGGCAGCGCATCGACGCCGCCGAGCGCGCGGAAGCCCCCGAGGGGCGCGTTCGCCGCAAGATCCCCACGATCGCGCAGATGCGGAGCATCGCGCAGCAGACCGGAGAGAGCTGATGCAGATCGCCGTCCTTTATGGCACCGAAACCGGCAATGCCGAGATGCTGGCCGAAGACATCGCCAGCCACCTGTCCGACCATGATGCCAGCGTGACCAACCTGTCGGATTTCGACCCGGCGGGCTTCGACGCAGGTACCTTCTATGTCGTCGTCACCTCAACCTATGGCGATGGCGAGTTGCCGGCTTCGGCCCAGCCCTTCGCCGAGGCGATGGAGGCGGCGAAACCGGACCTGTCGGGCATCCGTTTCGCGATCTTCGGCATGGGCGACAGCGAATACCCCGAGACCTTCAACTACGGCGGCAAGCGGCTGGAAGAGATCCTGACCGGCGCCGGCGCGGAGCGCGTGGGCGAGCGCGTCACGCATGATGCCTCGGGGTCGGACATGGCCGACGATCTGGCGTTGCCGTGGATCGACGAGATCCTGTCCACGGTTGACGCATGAAACCCGCCGAGATCCGCGCCCTTCTCAGCAATCCGTGGAAACACGGCGAAGCCGTCGATCTGGCGGGCGTCACGGTCGAAGGCGTACTGGACCTGACCGGCCTCGCGCTGTGCGGCGTGGATTTCCGGGGCGCGGTCTTCAAGGGCGGGCTTATCGCGACGGGTGCGCGGTTCGACGGGCTCAGCTGGTTCCATGACGCGCGTGTCGAGGGGCCTCTGGACCTGTCCGGTGCGCTTTTCGCCAATGACGCCCGCTTCGATGCCGCGCATTTCGACGCGACGACGTTGAAGGGCGCCGAGTTCCGAGGCACCGCGACGTTCCGCGGCTGCCACTTCGGGGGCGCGGCGGATCTGCGCGACCTGACCTGCTATGGCAATCTGGATCTTGCCGAGACCCGTTTCGCGGCGGGGCTCAGCCTCAAAGGATCGGAGTTCCTCGGCGGTCTCTGGGCGCAGGGCGCGGCCTTCCCAGCCGAGGCCGATTTTGCCGACACACAGGTCCACGGCCGCCTTTGGCTACGCGCTGCGCGTCAGGGCAATGCACCTGTCGACGACGGCGCATTCGGCCTGTCCTTCGGCTATACCTACCGCTGAACCACGAAGCGATCCGGCAGCTTGTGCGGCGCGCCACACCATACCGGTGCGGCCGAGGCCGTCCCGCTGCCCATCAGATGCGCCCGCATCGCCTCGCGGCGGACGGTCTCGGCAGAATCCCACAGGTTGCACAGGGGACAGCCCAGCTCCTCCGCGCCTTCGGTCAGGGCCCGGCGCACGACCGGAGCATGACAAATGCCGCAATGGATGGCGGCGCGATGCAGGGTGATATCCATGACGACGATCCTTGCAGGACGGGGATGACCGGCGCATGACGCTTTCGGCGCGGCGCGTTCTAAGGTCTTAACCAATCCCTTGAGCCACCCGCATACTGCATTTGGGGTAAAGACGGCTCGGCATTGCCTGAAAGGTCGCGGCTTCAGGCTTCGATGCTCAGGCCCGCGCCATCAAAACAGCCGGCAAGGCAGGCCACGATCCCCTCAGGATGCGTCAAACCCGGCGCGGCGGCGGCGCCTTGCAGGGGCCACAGCCGGACCTGCCCCGGATAGGCCGCCTGAAACCGGTCGTAGATCGCCGGGATCATCACCGGATTGCCGGTGCCATGCAGCACGGTGATCTGGGATTTGCAGGCTTGAATCCACGGGCTCCAATCGAAGGCCATCAGCAGGAAATCGGATTCGTCGCGCCGATTGCCCAAGGTGTATTGGCAATCCATCGCATATTGCAGCTCGCGCGTGTTCTCCGGGCGCAGGGCCGCTTCCTTGTCCATCGGAATTGCGGCGAATTGCGTGGCGATGAAGCGCCGGGCGCCTACCAGACGGATATGCGCCTCGCAGCTTTTCAGAAGGAAACGCAACAACTTGGGCGAATTCCAAGCGGCCCGCATCAGCGCATGCAGCACCGGGATCGCCTCGCCTTGATCATGGCGGAAGAAGTCGCGCGGCAGGATCGGCGTGTTCAGCACCACGTTGCGCAGATTGCCCGGCAGATGCCCCCCGAGGTAGATCGAGATCGGCGACGACAGGCCCGAGCCGAACAGCACATAATCGCGGATCGACAAAGTGTGCAGCACGGCGGCGACATCCTCGGCATGGCATTGTTCCATCCGCATCCCCGAGGGCGCCGGATCCGTCCCGCCGATGCCGGGCCGCGCAACCGAGATCATCCGCAGATCCGCCGCATGCAGCAGCTTCTCCACCTCGGCCGAGAAGGTGTAGCTCAGCACATCCGAGGGGTGCAGTACCGCCCGCCCCTCGGGCGCGCCGGCGACGTAGAACTCAATCGCCCGCCCGCCGGGGCCGGGGATCAGGAACTTGCGCCGGTAAGGATGTTCAAAGACCGGGCGCAGCGTCTCGACCTCGTTCAGGAACGAGGACAGGCCCAGCACCACCCGCACCAGCGCCGCCTGCGTGGAGACGCCGAACTTGGCGAGGATCGTGTTGAACTGCGTCCGCACCGTCGCCAGCGACCGGTCGCGGGCCGTGGCGATATCGGCGAGGGATTCGCCCTTGAGGAAGGCTTGCAGGATCGCCGTCTCGGCTTCGGTCAGGTCGTTGCTGCGGCCGATCTGCACCGCCACCTCGTCGCTGAGGCAGGGGTCGATGACGAACAACAGCGCCAGCCCGTGGGATTCCCCGGTCTCGATCAGGGCGACGGTGACTTCACGCTCGCTCGGCCCGGCGTAGCCGCGCAGCAGCTGAACGCCCGCATTGCCCCGGCTGTCGGCACTGCGGCGCACCAGATCGGACAGGCTTTGCCCCTGTGCCAGCTGGATGCCCAGATGATCCAACGGCTCGTCGATCTGGATCGACAGCCCGGCCCGCGCGCGGGCGTTGAGGTCGTAGACCGTGCCGTCGCCCCGAACCAGCAGCGCGGGGTTCTGGAACTGGCTGAGAAGGCGCCGCAAGTCGATGTTGGAGCCGAACCGCTCGCCCATCTCGCGCAGCGAGTCGATGGCACTGTCCAGTTCGCCGTCCAGCGCCGGGTCCGCCGCCTGAGGGTAATTGGCCCGCCACAGCGCCGCCAACACGTCATCGCGCGACGGGTCCTTGGACACGGTGTGCAGAAGCGACGTCAGAAGGGTCTTGCGGGCCATACGGGTCCGGAGTGCTGGCAAAACGAGACGGCAAGTGTGAAAGCGCCGGTCGCGCTTGTCAAACGTTGGCGGTCAGGACCTCGCGCAGGGTCAGAAGCACCGCGTCATGATCCGCGCGCGTGCCCAGCGTGATGCGCAGGGCGGCGCGACCGCCAAGATCGAAGCCCGAGACATGGATGCCCCGCTCGCGCAGCGCGCCTTGCAGATCGCCCGCCCCCTCCGGTTTCAGGGCGGCGACGAAATTCGCGGCCCCGGTCAAAGGCGTGAAGCCGAGCTCTGTTATACCCTTGGCCAGATAGGCCTGCTCGGTCGCGGCGCTTTCCAGAAGGGCGTGCAGTTCGGCCTCTTCGGACAGGGCAGTGACGGCACCGGCCAAGGCCATGATGTTCAGGCTGAAATTCGGACGCACCTTGCGGATCGCCTGCGCCAGAACCGGCGTCGCGGCGATCCCGTAGCCGACCCGCGCGCCCGCGAGGCCATAGGCTTTGGAGAAGGTCCGCGTGGCGATCCAGGGCCCCTCGCGCCGGGCCAGCAGCGGCAGCGCGTCCGGCCCGCCGGCGGCGCGGCCGAATTCGTAATAGGCCTCGTCGAAATGCAGCAGGACATGCGGCGGCAGGCCCAAGACCAGCGCCTCGATCTCGGCGGCGGTCATCACCGCGCCAGTCGGGTTGTGGGGCGAGGAGACGAACATCAGCCGCGTCTGCGGGGTCACCGCGGCCAGCATCGCCGGGATATCCAGCCGCCCCTCCGCCGTGACCGGCACACCGGTGAAGACCGCGCCGCGTTGGCGCGCGAGCTTGGCATAGGTCGGAAAGCCCGGCACCGGCGCGACCATGCCGTCACCGGGATCAAGCGCGATCTCGGCCGAGGCGGCCAGCAATTCGTTCGAACCCGCCGCCACAAAGAGGTGGTCTAGCGGCTGCCCGGTCTTGGCCGAGAGGGCCTGCATCAGCGCCATCGCCTCGCCATCGGGATAGCGGTGGGCACCACCGGCGGCCTCGGCCATCGCGGCGATCACGCCGGGGCTGGGCGGCATCGGGCTTTCGTTGAGGTTCAGCCGGCGCAGCGGCTGGCCCTGCGGCCCGGTCGCCGGGGGCTCGTGCAGGGGGAAGAACGGCATCGCGGCAACGCGGGAGACGGGGATCGTCATGGCTCAGGCTTTCGGCAGGGCCGCGAAGGCGGCGTCGAGATCGGCAAGCAGGTCGTCGGGGTCTTCAAGCCCGACGTGAAGCCGCAAAAGGGTGCCGTCGGGCATCGGCAGATGTTGGCGGCCTGTATCCGCGGCCACGGGCAGGATCAGGCTTTCGAACCCGCCCCAGCTGTAGCCCAGCGTGAACAGCCGCAGCGCACCCAGAAAGGCCTCCAGCGCCGGGCGCTCCAGCGGGTCCAGCACCACGCCGAACAGGCCGGTGGCCCCTGTGAAATCCCGCGCCCAAAGGGCATGGCCCGCAGCATCGGGCAGCGCGGGATGCAGCACCTGACGCACCTCGGGCCGGGCCTGCAACGCCGTGGCGATGCGGCGCCCAGAGGCATCGTGTTGGCGCAGCCGCAGCGGCAGGGTCCGCAGGCCGCGCGCCAGCAGCCAGGCGTCATCGGCGCCGGGCGTGTCGCCCATCTGCCGTTGCGTGGTCATCACCTGCGTCATCAGCTCTCGGCGGCCGGCGATGGTGCCGAGGATCAGGTCCGAATGCCCGGCGAGGTACTTGGTCGCGGCGCAAATCGACAGATCGACCCCGTGTGCCAGAGGGGCGAACAGCAGCGGCGTCGCCCAGGAATTGTCGATCGCCACCAGCGCGCCGGCCTCATGCGCGACGCGGGCGATCATCGGCACGTCCTGCACCTCGAAGGTGTTGGAACCGGGGCTTTCGGTCAGCACCATCCGCGTGTTGGGACGCAGGCAAGCGCGGAACTCAGCCTCGGAGGCGAGCGGGTGGTAGAGGTCAAAGCTGATCCCCATCCGGCCCAACAAGTCGCGCGCCATGTCGCGGGTCGGCCCAAACACGGTGTCGGGCAGCAACAAATGGTCGCCCTGCCCGAGGAACGCGAGAAAGGTGATCGCCAGCGCGCTCATGCCCGAGCTGGTCAATGTGGCGACGGCCCCGGGCCCTTCCAGCGCGGCGATGGCCTCCGCAACCTGGTCGGCCCCGCGAGAGCCGAGGAAAGCACTCAGGCGACCGGTCACCCCGGCTTCGGCATGCGCGGCCTCGATCTCGGCCAGATCGGTGAAGATCCGCGTCGCCGCACGGTCCACCGGCGGGCTGACCGAGCCGCCATGCGCGGCGGGATGGCGCCCGGCATGGGTGGCGATCGTATCGGGTTTCACGCGGGGATCGAGGGTCACAGGGATGGGCCTTCCTTGGGGGCGGCGACGCTGTCACGGACCACGAGTCGGTGATCGAGGACGGTACGGTCCGGCACGCTCTCACCGCTCAGCAGCGACAGGGCATGCCGACAGGCCTGTTCGCCCAGCAACCGGTAGGGGATGTGCAGGGTGGTCAGCTGCGGATTGCACAGGCGGGCGATGGAGACGTCGTTGCACCCCGTCACGCTGAGCGCACCGGGCACGTCGATGCCGAGCGCCTGCGCCTCGATCACCGTGGCGACGGCGTGTTGGTCGCCGGTACAGACGATGGCGGTCGGACGCTCAGTACAGGTCAGAAGCCGGCGCGCCCCGGCCCGGGCCTCGTCCGAGGCATAATCGGCCTCGACGACCCAATCGGCGGGCGGGGTCAGGCCGGCGCGCGTCAACTCGGCCAAGGCGGCATCGAGGCGCTGTCCAATCACCGGCGTGCTCTCGCGCGAGCCGGTGAGGACGCCGATCCGCCGATGGCCCTGCGCGATGACATGACGGACGATCTCGGTCATGGCGGCGGGGTTGTCGAAATCGACCAGCGGCACGGGGGCCTCGGGCGCGGTGCTGGTCACATAGACCACCGGCGTGCCGGTCCGGGCGACGAAGGGGAACAGCGCCGGATCATGCTCGGGCATCAGCGTCAGCACGGCGTCGACCCCATGTTCGATCATCGTGCGGATCTGCTTGAGTTCGCGCGCCGGGTCACGCTCGGCCGAGGCGATCAGCATGCCGTATTCCTGCGCGTCCAAGACGCTGCGCACCCCGTCCAGCGCCGGGGCGAACAGCGGGTTGCCGATGCTGGGCACAATTACGCCGATGGTTTCGCTGCGATGCTGGCTGAGGCGCCGCGCGGTGCGGTTGGCGACATAGCCCAGCCGGTCCGAGGCCTCGGCGATACGGGCGCGCACGGCCTCGGACACGAGGTCAGGCTGCGACATCGCGCGCGAGGCCGTGGCCAGCGACACACCCGCCTCGCGGGCCACGTCGCGCAATCCCGGTTTGCCGGTTGGTTCGCTCATGCCTGTTCTCCCTGGACCGCGACGATCTTGCCGGGGTTGAACAGCCCCGCCGGATCGAGCACGGCCTTGATCGCCGCAACCATCGCCCGCTTGGCGGCGGGCACATGCGCCTCATAGGCGCGTTGTTTCTTGCTGCCGATACCGTGTTCGGCGCTCATCGCGCCACCCATCGCCGCGAGGCCGCCGTAGATCGCGTCCTCCAGCCGGGCGCGCAGGGCCGGCGTCAGCCCGCCGCGGCGCGGGATGACATGCAGATTGCCGTCCAGAAGATGCGCGAAGACAAGGGCCGAGAGGCCCGGCTCGACCTCGGCCAAGGCGGCGTTGATGCGGGCCGTGGCCTCGCCTACCCGGGCGGGCGGGACCGAGATGTCACAGGACAGATAGCCGGGATAGCGGGCGGCGAAGACCGACATGTCCTCGCGCAGATGCCAAAGCCGGCGCGCCTGATCGAGGCTTTGCGCGACGATCCCGTCGAGAAGGCCGCAAGGTTCCCACAGGGCGTCCAACGCGGTTTCCAGCGCGGCGGCCGCCCCCTCGGGCGTGGCCCCGGCGGTTTCGACAAGCAAGGTCACCGGGGCCTCGGCCACGCCGCCGGGCAAGCTGGTGCCCTGTGCCTCGGCGTTCAGATGAAGGAAATCGCGGGTCATCAGCTCGCAGGCCTGCAACGACAGCGCGGGATCGGCGTTCAGCGCCTGACCCAGCCGCAAGGCCGCCGTGGCATCCGGCAGGGCCAGCAGCGCCACGGCGCGGGCCGCCGGCAAGGGCGATAGCTTCAGCACCACGCGGGTGACGATGCCCAAGGTCCCCTCGGCCCCGATCAGCAGCTGCTTCACGTCATAGCCGGTGGTGTTCTTCACCACCTGCGTCATGTCGGACAGCAGGCTTCCATCCGGCAGCACTGCCTCCAGCCCCAGCACCCGGTGCCGCATGACGCCGTGACGGAAGGCCTGAATCCCGCCGGCATTGGTCGATACCAGCCCGCCGATCGTCGCCGTCCCTCGCGAGCCGAGGTCTATGCCCGGCTCCATCCCGACCGCCGCGCAGGCCTGCTGCACCGCCTCCAGCGTCGCGCCCGCCTGCACCACCGCGATGCCGGAGGCCGCGTCGATCGCCTCGATCGCCGTCATCCGGTCGGTGGAGACCGCCAGCATCCCCGGCGCGCTGACCGTGCCGCCGACCAGTCCGGTCAGCCCACCTTGCGGCACCAGCGCGATGCCCTCGGCCCGGCACCAGCGCACCAGCCCGGCGAGCGCGGCAGTGTCGGCGGGTCGCGCCACCAGACCGGCGCCGAAATTGTCAGGATGGGTGCCGGGATGGCGGCCGGCCAGCTCGGCGGCATCGCGCAGGGCAATGTCCAGACCAAGGGCGCGGATCCCGGCGTCCAGCGTGGCGGCGGAGGGGGTGGCGGTCATGCTCAGGCCTCGCGGTGCAGGGCGTCGTGTTCGACCCAGAACACGATGCGGGTGTGCAGGCTGGCGACAATCCAGTGCAGCACGATGCCGATGGCCGAGAGGATGAACAGGACGGCGAAGGTGCCGGCGATGTTGAAGTTGAAATTGTACTGCAGGATCAGATAGCCCAAGCCCGCCCGCGCGCCGACGAATTCACCGACGATGGCGCCGATCACCGACAGCACGATGGCGATGTCGAGCCCGGTGAAGATCTGCGGCAGGGCGTGGCGGAACTGGACCATATGGAACACCTGCCAGCGCGAGGCCGTGGCCGCGACCAGCATCTCGATCTGTTCGCGCGGGGCCGAGCGCAGGCCCATCACCGTGTTCGCCAACAGCGGGAAGAAGGCGATCAGCGCGGTGATGATCACCTTCGAGGTCATGCCGTAGCCCGCCCAGACCACGATGATCGGCGCGATGGCGACCTTGGGCATGGTCTCGAAGGCGACGACATAGGGGAACAGCAGGCGATACATCGTCGGCGACAGGCCGATCACCACGCCCAGCACCGTCCCCCCGACCGCGCCCAGCCCGAAGCCGGCGAGGATCTCGCCCAAGGTAACGACCAGATGGCGGTAGAAGGTGCTGCTGCCCAACAGGCCGATCAGCGCCTGCAGGATGCTCGACGGCGTGGGCAACACGATCTGCGGCACGTCGAACAGGCGCACGGCGGCTTCCCACAACAGCAAGATCGCGGCCAGCAACAGGAGGTGCTGGAGGGCATTGGTGGCGGTTCTGCGATGGCGGCTCATGCGTCGAGCGTCCCCTCGGAATTGAAGTGGCGGCGGATGCGGGCGACGTGGCGGCCGAATTCCGGCGTGTTGTGCATCTCCAGCGTGCGGGCGCGCGGCAGATCGACCGCTATGTCATCGACGATCCGACCCGGGCGCGGCGTCATCACGATCACCCGGTCGGCCAGATAGACCGCCTCGGGGATGGAATGGGTGATCAGCATCACCGTCTTGCCGCTGGAGGCCCAGATGCGCTGCAGCTCGTTGTTCATCGTCTCGCGCGTCATGGCGTCAAGCGCGCCGAAGGGCTCGTCCATCAGCAACAGCTCGGGGTCATGGATCAGCGCGCGGCAGATGCCGACCCTTTGCTGCATGCCGCCCGACAATTCGCGCGGATAGCTGGTGGCGAAGGGGGTGAGGCCGACCATCTCGATCAGCTCGGCCGCGCGGGCCCGTGCGGCACGCAGATCCAGCTTCTGCACGCGGGCCGGCACGAGGATATTCTCGGTCACGGTCAGCCACGGCAACAGCTGCGGCGCTTGAAACACCAGCCCCACGCGCGGGTCCGGCCCGGACATCGGCCGCCCGTCCAGACGGATCTCTCCGGCGCTGCGTTCGAGGATCCCGGAGAGGATCTTCAGCAGCGTCGACTTCCCGCAGCCTGAGGGCCCGACGACCGAAATGAACTGCCCGCGCGCGATCGACAGGTCGACATCGCTTAGGGCCAGAACCCCCTCGCCGCCCCGCCCGGCATAGCGCTTGGTGAGACCGGATATGGCAAGCATATCCGGCCCCGGCGCGGTCTGTGACAGCGCGTCCCGCATCAGAAGTCGCACGCCATGGCTTGGGCGATCACCGCGTCATGGTCGAAGTCGTTGACCGCCTCGAAGAAGCCCGCCTCGGTGACGAGGAAATCCTCGGGCGCGACCGGCGCCGGGATCTGCGCGGTTTCCACCAGATAGGCCTGCAGCGCCTCCCAATAGGGCGCGTCGACCCGGCCGAACATGTCGTCCGACAGCGCGCGGGTCATGCGCAGCGCGTCCAGCTTGGCGTTGAGGATGTTGAGATCCCAGGCGACCGAGGTGTCCTCGTCCGGCCCCTGCGCGCGCGAATCCGGGTATTCGCGCCATTGCAGCTGCAGGGCGCATTCCGGGTTGGTCTCGGCAAACAGCATCGCGCGGGCCATCCCGCGGGCCATGCCGATGGCGGCCTCGGGGTCGGCCTCGTAGGCGGCGCGGGTGGTGCCCAGAACGTAATCGGGACGCTGGGTCCAGGCCTCGGGCGCGAAGGTCTCCATCTCCAGACCGGCGTTCTCGAAGGCGGCGACGGCCGAACCCCAGTAGAGCAGCGCGTCGACCTCGCCGTTGCGCAGGGCCTCGACGGGTGCGGCGCCGAAGCCGACCGGGATCACCTCGACCGAGTCCGGGTCGATGCCTGCTTCGGCAAGGTACGAGCGCATCAGCGGCAGGCCCCCGGTTGCCAACGAGACCATGCCGACCCGGTGCCCTTCCAGCGTGGCGGCATCCTGGATCTCGCTGCCCGCGGGCACCACGAACTGCCAGTCGGTCACGCCATAGGCGACCAGCACGCGCAGCGGCAGCTGAGTGTTGGCGATGCCCTGCAGGAAGGCGCCGACATTGCCCTCGGCGAATTGCGCGCCGCCGGCGACCAGCTGCTGGATCGCCTGAAGCGTGCCGCCGGTGGTCAGAACCTCGACATCCAGCCCTTCCTCCGCCCAATAGCCCAGCGTCTGCGGCAGCGTGTCGTTCGGATAGGCGATGTTGAGCGTGCTGGCCCCGGCGACCAGCGTCACCGGGCGCAGCGTTTGCGCCATGACAGGGCCGGCAAGCGCCGTGGCGAGAGCCGGCGCCAGCAGCGGGGTCAGGGCCGGAAGCGAGATCTTGAAGGTCATCGAAGGACTCCTTGGGATGTCGGGATGAGTGACACTTGAAACCGGTTTCATCAATCGTGAAACCGGTTTCATCGCCAAGGCGAAGTCACCCGGAAACAGGGCTTTCTAGGGGATTGCGATGGGGCTGCCCAAATTCGCGGCAGCGCTGAGGAAGCGACGGGCGCTCACAGGATGGCCATCGCGGCATGGGGGCCGGTTTCGGCGTGGCGATTCGCCGGACGGGCCAGCCCGAGGTTGTCGCGCAGGGTCTGCCCCTCGTAGTGCTGGCGGAACAGGCTGCGCGCCGTCAGCTCGGGGATCACCGCATCGACAAAGGTGCTCAACCCCGTCGGCAGGACCGAGGGCTGGATCAGGAAGCCATCGACGGCCCCGGCCTCGAACCATTCCTGCATGTGATCGGCGACATCCTTCGCGGTGCCGCACAGGCTGTTCTGCCCCCGGGCATTGGCGTGACGGGTCCAGATCTGGCGCAGGGTCATCCCCTCGGCCAGGTGCCGACGGAAGGTCGCCAGCCCCGATTCCGAGGCATTGGTGGTCGCCGGCAGGATCTCGGGCGAAAGCGCCCGGTCGGGGTCGAGGCCGGACAGATCCAGCTCGGGCACGATCGGCGCCAGCAACTCCTTGCCCAAGGCCTCCGGGATCAGCGCCGCCAGCGCATCGCGCTTGGCTTCGGCTTCGGCCCGGTCGCGGCCAAGGATCGGGTTGAGCCCCGGCATGATCTTCAGCCCGTCAGGGTCGCGGCCGAGGGCGCGAAGCCGTTCGCGCATCTCGTCCCGGAAGGCGCGCGCGGCCTGCAGGTCGGTCTGCGCGGTAAAGATCACCTCGGCATGCGCCGCCGCGAAGGCCTTTCCCGCCTCCGAGGCCCCGGCCTGCACCAGCACCGGCTGGCCCTGCGGCGGGCGCGCCACGTTGAGCGGGCCCCGCACCTGGAAATGCGGCCCCTCATGGTCCAGACGATGCAGCTTGGCAGGGTCGAAATACCGCCCTTCGGCTCGGTCGCGCAGGAAGGCGTCATCCTCCCAGCTGTCCCATAGCCCCTTGACCACCTGCACGAATTCCTCTGCGCGGGCATAGCGGTCGGCATGGCTGAAATGCGCCTCGCGTGAGAAGTTGCGGGCCTCGTTCTGGTTCGACGAGGTCACCATGTTCCAGCCCGCCCGCCCCCGGCTGAGATGATCGAGCGAGGCATAGCGGCGGGCGATGTTGTAGGGCTCGTTGAACGAGGTCGTCGCCGTGGCGATCAGCCCGACATGCCGGGTGACGGTCGCCATCGCCGCCAGCAGCGTCGTCGGCTCGAAATAGGCCATGTATTGCGGCCAACGGCTGAGCGCGTCGAGGTTGCCGTGCCGCGTGGCGAGGGCATCGGCGAGGAAGATGAAGTCGAAGCGCCCCCTCTCGGCCTCGCGCGCGAGGTCGAGGTAATGGTCGATATTGGTGCCGGCATCGATCTGCGCCTCAGGATCGCGCCACGCGGCGATGTGGTGGCCGGTCGGGTGAAAGAAGGCGCCAAGGGCAAGGTGCCGGGCGCGGTCGGGTTGGGGCATTGATTCCTCCATCAGACGGTGGGGAAACCGAATCCGACGCCGGTTTCCTGAAATGAAACCGGTTTCATGATTCGCCGATGCCGTCATCCATCCGCGCGTGCCAGCCTGCGCCGGCACGGCGAAACATGGGGCAATGCATCAGAATTGGGCGCGCCTGCTTCCGTCAGGTCGCTTCACATCCGCTGGGTCAGGGGATCAGTGCCGCAATCTCGGCCGCGACGCGGTGCAGAGCCGGCAGCGCCGTGTCGACGAAGCCGGTGCTCAGCGCCCGCGCGTGGTTGCAGTTGGTGTTCAGCGCCGCGACGATCCGGCCGTCCACCCCGCGCACCGGCACCGAGACGCTGAGCAGGCCCTCCTCCAACTCCTGCTCGTTCACGCAATGACCGGCGGCGCGGACGCGGGCGATCTCGGTCAGGATCTGCTCGGGATCGGTCTTGGTGTAGGGCGTCAGCGCGACGACCTGGGCCTGTTCCAGACGGCGCGCAACCTCCTCGGGCGCGAGGCCCGACAGCAGCACCCGCCCCGAGGCCGATGTGAAGGCCGACAGCCGCAGCCCGGTGCGCACGACATAGGCCATCACCTGTCCCGCCTGATCCGAGCGCGCGATGAAGATCGTCTCGGCGCCGTCCAGCACCGAGACCGAGACCGCCTGCCCCAGATCCTTGGACAGCGCGTCCAGATTGGGCTGCAGGCGCTGATCGAGGCTCATCGCCGAGAGATAGCTGTAGCCCAGCGTCAGCACTTTCGAGCTCAACTCGAACAGTTTGCCGTCCTGCCGGGCATAGCCCTCCTCGACCAGCGTCAGCAGAAGGCGACGCGCGACGGCCCGGTCCAGCCCGGTGCGATCCGCCACCCCGGCCACCGTCAGGCGCGGATTGCGGGCGTCGAAGGCCCGGATCACGTCCAGCCCCCGCGCGAAGGAGGTGTTGTAGTTCTTGGAATCGCTCATGTCTTTGCCCTCGCCGCGCATCCTGACCCGTCCCCGCGCCCCTGTCGGATGTCTACAGGGGTGGGCGGTTTCTTGACAGTCTGCAATTTCATACCCTATTATCGCACATGTGAGCGCTCTGCGCACGATATTTGTCTTTCGGAGGAGGAAAAGACGTGAAAACCCCGCTTCTCACCGGCCTGCTGGCCACCACGGCTCTGGCATTCGGCACGGGCGCGGCCCTGTCGCAGGCGGCCGACTACCCGGCCCGCCCGGTCACGCTGGTCGTTGGCTTCGCGCCGGGCGGTCCGGCCGACACGCTGGCCCGCCTCGTCGCGCAGGAGCTGTCCGAGGACCTCGGCCAGCCCGTCGTCGTCGAGAACAAGCCCGGCGCCGGCAGCACCATCGCCGCGCGCGAGGTCGCCCATGCGGATGCCGACGGCTATACCCTGCTATTCGTGACCAGCGGCTATTCCGGCAGCTTCGCCTATTACCCCAGCCTCGATTTCACTGCCGAGGCCTTCACCGGCGTCTCGGGCATCGCCAGCACGCCGATCGTCATCACCACCGGCCCCGAGGCGCCCTATGCCGACCTGCAGGGCCTGATCGACGCCGCGCGCGCCGAGCCTGACACGCTGACCTATGCCGCCGGGGGCGGCGGCGCGACGCTGACGGCGCTGGCGGCGGCGACCTTCCTCGATGCGGCCGGCCTGACGGCGATCCCGGTCAGCTACGGCGGCTCGGGCCCGCAGAACATCGACCTGATGGGCGGCGTTCTGGACTTCGCCTTCGACACCGTCTCGGGCTCGGATTCGCTGATCGACAGCGGCCAGATCCGCGCCTTGGCCGTGACCTCGGCCGAGCGGGTGCAGACGTTGGCCGACACGCCGACCGTCGCCGAAGCCGCGATGCCCGAGTTCGAGCCGATCCTCGGCTGGTTCGGCCTGCTGGCCCCTGCCGGCACCGATGCCGAGATCGTCGCGCAGCTCAACGCTTCGGTCGCGACGGCGCTGGAATCGGACGCCGTGCTGACCCGCCTCGCGGCCACCGGGCTGGACCCGATGAGCCTCGACGCCGCCGGTTTCGACGCCTTCATCGCCCGCGAGACCGAGCGCTGGGGTGGCCTGATCACCGAATTGGGTCTATCCGCCGAGTAAGACCTTACGGCAGGACCTCATGCCAAGACCAAATGGCGGGGCGCCGGAACGACCGGCCCCCGCGCATCCCGGACCTCCGATGAACAGATTTTCTTCGCAGAACCTGCTGGCCGCCGGGCTGGCGTTGGCCGTGGCCGCCATCGGCCTCTATGGCGCGTGGTCCATGGACCTCGGCTCGCTGCGCCGCATCGGCCAAGGCGCCTTCCCGCAGGCCGTGTCGCTGCTGTTGCTGCTGATGGGCCTTGGCGTCTTCGCCCTGCGCGCGGAACCCGGCCCCGACCGCCCTGCCCTGCGCCCCATCGTCTTCGTCTCGGCCGCGATGATCGCCTTCGCGCTGCTCCTGCCCTTGGGCGGCCTCGGCATCGCGGTCGTTGCCGCGACCGCGCTTTGTGCCTGCGCCTCCTCGGAAAGCCGCGTTGTCGAGACCTTCGGCCTTGGCGTCCTGCTGGCCGCGGGCTTTGCCGGGCTGTTCGTCTACGGCCTCGGCCTCAACATCCCCCTTCTGCCGGAGTAGGTCATGGACCTCATCTCGAACCTGGCCCTGGGCTTTTCGGTGGCGTTGACGCCGATGGCCCTGCTGATCTGCCTTGCCGGCGTCACGCTGGGCATGGTGGTCGGCGTGTTGCCCGGCCTCGGCGCGATCACCGCCATCGCCATGCTGCTGCCGGTCACCTTCTATCTGGAGCCGACCCATGCGCTGATCATGCTGTCGGGCATCTATTACGGCGCGGCCTTCGGCGGCTCGACCGCCTCGATCCTGATGAACCTGCCCGGCACGCCCTCGTCGGCGATCACCGCGCTGGACGGCTATCCGATGGCGCAGCAGGGCAAGGCGGGCGTCGCCCTGCTGGTCACCGCGCTGACCTCGTTTGCGGGGGGCACCATCGGGATCATCCTGCTGGCAACCCTCGCGCCGGCGCTGGTCTCCGTCGCGCTGAGCTTCTCCTCGGCCGAGTACTTCACCGTCATGCTGCTGGGCTTGATGGCCGCCGTGACGCTGGCCAGCGGCGGCCCGCTGCGCGGCTTCATCGCCGTCGCCATGGGCCTGCTGTTCGGGCTGGTCGGCGCCGATCCGCAGACCGGCTCGGTGCGCTACGGCTTTGGCCTGCCCGAGCTGTTCGACGGCCTCAACATGGTTGCCGTGGTCATGGGCCTGTTCGGCGTGGCCGAGGTTCTGGCCAATATCGGCCGCGACAACGGCCGTCCCAGCACCAACCGCATGACCCTGCGCGAGATGATGCCCAGCCGGGCCGAGCTGCGCCAGACCATCGCCCCCACCCTGCGCGGCAGTGCCGTGGGCTCCATCGTCGGCATCCTGCCCGGCACCGGCGTCTTGGTCGCCAGCTTCATGGCCTATGCGCTGGAGAAACGCGTGGCCCGCGATCCCGACCGCTTCGGCAAGGGCGCGATCGAGGGGATCTCGGCGCCCGAGGCCTCGAACAACGCGGCAACGCAGACCGCCTTCATCCCGACGCTGGCGATCGGCATTCCCGGCGATGCGGTGATGGCAATCATGCTGGGCGCTCTGATCATCCACGGCATCACGCCGGGGCCGACGGTGATCTCGTCGCAGCCCGAGCTGTTCTGGGGCCTCGTCGCTAGCTTCTGGATCGGCAACCTGATCCTTCTGGTGATGAACATCCCGCTGGTCGGCATCTGGGTGAAACTGCTGTCGATCCCCTACCGCCTGCTGTTCCCCAGCATCATCCTGTTCATCTGCGTCGGCGTCTACACGGTCAATTTCTCGACCTTCGACGTCTTTGTCACCTTGGGCTTCGGCCTGCTGGGCTTGGCGATGCGCTATGCCGGTTTGTCGGCCGCACCCCTGCTTCTGGGCTTCGTGCTGGGGCCGATGATGGAGAACCATTTCCGCCGGGCCCTGACCCTGGCGCGCGGCGATCTGATGGTGTTCCTCGAGCGGCCGATAAGCGCGGTGTTCCTGGTGCTGTGCCTGCTGTTCGCCATCAGCTGGATCCTGACCGCCCGAAAGGCCCGCCGCGCCCGCACCGCGTGAGCCGCCAGCCCCCAAAAGCAAAACGCCCGCGATCCAGTCGCGGGCGTTTTTCGTTCGACCTTTGGGCTCAGGCGGCGGGCGGCCTGTAGCCTGTCCGCGTCCGCGGCGTCAGCGCGCCGTAACGCGGCCATTCCAGCAGAACGCCATCCGCGCGCAGCACGCCCTGCAGATCGTCCAGCTTCGCGCCCGAGGCATAGGCCTGCGGCACCAGCCCCTCACGCAAGGACAACGCGGCCAGCGTCCCGGCGGCCTCGCCGATGCTCCATTCCACCGGATGCACGCGAAACGCGCCATTGGTGATCCGCGTCGTGCCGATGTTCTTGCAGGCCGGCAGCAGGTTCTGCACCCGCTCCGGCAGCAGCGCGCCGAGCGGGATCTGGAACGGGAAGCAATCGATGTCGACCGTGTTGCGATTGCCGAGCGTGTTCGGATGCAAGTCGATCCGATAGGCGCCGATGCCGACGGAATCCGCAAAGACCTCGGCCTGATCCTGCCCCGGACGGGCGGCGCAGCCGATATGCTGCTCCAGCACGGTGAAGGCCGCGCGGATCCGGTAGCCCTCGCGCCAATAGGGCTGCATCGCGGTGCCGTCCTCGGTGCCCAGCACATCCCCGCGTGCCATCAACCCGCGATAGCCATAGCCGCCATCGTGGCGCGGCGCCTCGGTCTGCATCCAATACAGGAACGAGAGGGTGAGCTGCCGCGCGTCCTCGATCGTGGCCAGATCAGCGGCGGCATCGCCGGTGACGGCGGGGCGGAACCAGTAATCCATCTGCGGCCAGTTCGCGATGGTGATGTCGCTGGGATAGGCGCCGGGGGTAAAGTTGCGCCGCCACGCGATCCGCCGGGCATGCCACAGGTCGAACAGATAGGGCGCGTCGCTGTCCCCGGCGAAGAGCGCGCGTTCCAGCGGCGCATGGGTGACATGGTCGCTGACAGTCCAGCCGAACTGACGCCCGGGCCAGAACGGCAGTTGCATGTCGCGGAACACCTCATAGCGCGCGGGGCGCTCGATGGTGTGATCGCCGTCCGGGTCATACGACAGGGCCATGCCCCAGGTGATCGCCTGCTGATCCATCGGATCGGCGGGGCCGTCGATGGCATGCAGCTCGCTCGTGTCCTCGCGGCTTTCGGCACCGAGGATATGCTCGACCTGCGCCATGGGCAGCAGCTGGCCGGTCTCGGTCGCGTCGATCACCAGCCGGGCCGCGATGACCAGCGTCTCGCCTTCCGCCGTCTCGAAGGTCACCGCGCGGACCCGGTCGCCCTCGGTCTCGACGGCGACTGGGGTCAGGCCATGGCGCAGCACCAGCCGACCCGCCGCGATGGCGGGCGCGAGGAGGCCGTTCAGCACGCCGACCGCGATCCGGGGCTCATGGCACAGAGTGCCGATATTCCCCTGCCCCGGGTTCAGCCTCGGGTTAGCGCGCGCGGCCTCGGTCAGCGGCATGGTCGCGCGGTATTCGGCGCGGATGGCGCGGCGGAACTGGTCGTAGCTGGCCGAGTGGATCAGCGTCTCGGCCCAGGGCCCCTCGTCCAGCGGCACGCCCTGCGCGGTCAGCTGGCCGCCCAGCCACGGCAGGGCCTCGGTCAGGATCACGCGGGCGCCCTGTCGCGTCGCGGCCAGAGCGGCGCTCACGCCCCCCAGCCCACCGCCGACGATCAGAACCTCGGTTTCGGCCTCGCTTGCGGCCCGTCTCTCACTCATGTCGCGTCCATTCTGTGCGCTTATCGCTCATATGTGCGATTTTACGGAAGCGAGCGCGGGGTGTCAAACCTCCAGACGCGGCGGCGGCAAGCAAAACGCCCCCGTCCGGCGGGACGAGGGCGTGGATCAGGCTAGGGTCGGAGGGTTCAGTCCAGGGACGGCACCTTATGTTGCCGTCGCCAGCGCGTCACGGCCTCCTCATGCCCCACGGCATAGAGGAAACCGCTGGTCTCGGCCCGAAGAATACGGGCGTCCGGGGCGTTGCGGGCCTGATCGTCGCGCAGGGCCTGAAGCGACTTTGCCGCCGCCTCGGGCGTGGTGCATTCCTCGATGGCGACGAGGATCTGCACCCCGGGCCGCGCATCGGCCTGCAGCTGGAACACGCCATACGCCGGCACGTCCTGCGCCCGCCCGACATGGAAAGCGACGCTCTCCCCCCGGTCGTGCCGGGCCGCGAGGCGCTCGGCCAGAGCCTCGGCGGCGGTGCTGTCGCTCTCGGCGATCTCATAGGCGAGAAGCGCGACATGGGCGGCAAAGCCCTCGCCCTCGGAGGCGATGCGATGGAAGGGAATGCGCAGCACATTCGAGAAATGCGGGCGCATCCGGGCCGACCAGGGCGTCGGATTGGCCTGCAGATCGGCATAGTCCGGCGTGCTCAGCGCCGCCATGTCCGCGAGGTCATAGAGCGTGAGGTAGCGGTTCTCGGCCCGCGCCAGATCGCCATAGCGCCGGGCGGCGAGAAAGCCGGGGGCCGCGACCCGCTCGCGCACATGTTCCAGCGTATGCCAGCGCTCGTATTCCTCGGTCATCGAGCGGTCGAAATCGTTCCACAGGCACAGGAAGGCCGCGCCGCGCAGGCTCATGCCGGGGCCTCCTGCAGGACCATGACCTTCGACGCGGCCTTGCCACCGGCCTCGGCCACGGCGCGGTCGGCCTCACTCATCGGGAAATGATGCGAGATCATCCGGCCCACGCGCTCGGCATTCCGGTCAAGGAAGGTCAGGACCTCGGCCCAGGTGGCGACCGGCGCGCGGTAGGAGCCGCGGATCGACTGGTGATTGCGCACCAGCGCCGTCAGATCCACCTGCGCCGGGGCGGGATGGATGCCGACCACGACCAAGGTGCCGCGTTTCGCCAGCACCGACAGGGCCTCGGGGATCACCGAGGGCGCGCCGGTGGCCTCGAGGATCACGTCGAATCCGCCCGTCTCCAGCCATGGCGCCAACGCGGCGCGCAGGCTGGTGCCGGCGCTGTCGACGGTGTTCGGAAACCCGAGCGCGTTGAGCCGCTGCAGCCGCGCCGCGTCGTCGCGGCCAACGATGGCGATCTCGCCCGCGCCGGCGGCTTCGGCGAACAGCGCGATGCCCTGCCCGATGCTGCCGGGCCCGAGGATCAGCACCCGCTCGCCGCCTTTCAGACCGGCCGTGTCCACCGCCTCGCGGCAGACCGTCAGGGGTTCGGTCAGTGCCGCGATCTCGGCGGCCATGCCGTCGGGCACGGGCACGCAATTCTCGGCCAGCACAGTCAGGAACGGCGCGAAGGCCCCGTTGCGGCCGATGCCGACGCCGCGACGGCCGGTGCAATTGTCCTCGTCACCGCTGAGGCAGGCGGGGCAGGCGTGGCACAGGACCGAGGGCCGGACCGTGACCCGCCGCCCGATCAGCGCCGGATCGACGCCCGCACCGACGCGCAGCACCCGCCCGCAGGTCTCATGCCCGATGGTCACCGGCATCGCCGAGGTCATCGATTCATAGCCCAGCGTCCAATGGGCGATGTGGACATCGGTGCCGCAGACGCCGGTCGCCTCGATCGCCAGCACCACCTCGCCGGCTTGCGGCAGGCCGGGCTCGGCCACCTCGCGCAGGGACAATCCCGGCGCGGCCTCGGTCTTTTGCAGGGCGAGCATGTTACGATCTCCAGGACAGGAAGCGGCGTTCCAGCAGGCCGATCAGCCAGGACAGGGTCACCCCCATCACCGAGAGCACGGTCACGCCGGCGAACAGGCGTTCGAGGTCATAGAGCGAGCCGGCTTCGAGGATATAGGCGCCGATGCCGTGCTCCGCGCCCAGCATTTCGGCGGCGACCAGAAGGATGATGCCGATGGCAATCGACACCCGCAGGCCCGAGAGGATGCCGGGGAACGCGCCGGGCAGCACGATCTTGCGCACCACCGACCACCACGACAGGCCGAAGCTCTGGCCCATGCGGATCAGCGTGCGGTCGACATTGTCGACGGCGCCGAAGGTGGCGACGACGGTGGGGGTGAAGGTGCCGAAGGCGATCAGCGCGTATTTCGACGACTCGCCGATGCCGAACCAGATCACGAACAAGGGCAGCAGCGCGATCTTCGGGATCGGGAACAGCGCCGAGACCAGCGGCACGAGGCCCGCGCGGGCAAGGCTGAAGAGGCCGATCATCGTGCCGATGGCGATGCCCAGAGTGGTGCCGATTGCCGCGCCGATCACGAGGCGGGTCAGCGACGGGTAGAGATGCGTCCACAGCCGGCCCGAGGCGGCGAGGTTCCACAGCGTCTCGACGATGGCCGAGGGCGGCGGCATCGTCAGGTTCGAGATCACGCCGGTGCGGGTGCCGAGCTCCAGCGCCGCGATCAGCAGCACGAAAACGAGGATCGCCACGCCGCGGATGGGCACCGGCTGGAAGCCGCCGCCGCGGAAGGGGACGGGCTGGCCCTTGGCCGGGGTGACGGGGCGGGACGGCGGGAGGGTTCCGGCCGCGAGGAGGGGGGTGTCAGCCATCGATCAGCTCCATATCGGCCACCTGGGCCTCGCGCCGCATCAGCTCCCACAGATGGGCCTGGGTCTTCTCCAGCTCGGGCATGCCGGCGTGGCGGTCCTGCAGGGGAATGTCGATGTCGACGACATCATGCACCCGGCCCGGACGGCGCGAGAGGACCACGACGCGGTGGCCCAGCCGGACCGCCTCGGCAAGGTTGTGGGTGACGTAGACGGCGGTGAAGGGCTCGCGCGTCCACAGCGAAATCAGGTCTTCCATCAGCAATTCGCGCGTCTGGCTGTCCAGCGCCGAGAGGGGCTCGTCCATCAGCATGCAGGCCGGCCGCACCGCCAGCGCGCGGGCGATGGCGACGCGCTGCTTCATGCCGCCCGACAGCTGCTTGGGCAACGCCTTGGCGAAATCCGTCAGCCGCGTGCGGGCCAGCACATCGTCGATGATGCGCGCGACCTCGGCCTTGGGCAGCCGGTGGTCCTCCAGCACGAGGCGGATGTTGTCCTCGACATTGCGCCAGGGCAGCAGGGCGAAATGCTGGAACACGAAGGTCAGCGGGTTCAGGCTGTCGCGCGGGGGCTCGCCCAGAAGGCGCACCGCGCCCTGCGTCGGCCGTTCCAGCCCGCCGATCATCCGCAGGAGGGTCGATTTCCCGCAGCCCGAGGGGCCGACGAGGCAGACGATCTGCCCCGAGGGGATGGTCAGATCGATGTCCTGAAGGACGGTGACATTGCCATAGGCATGGCTGAGCGTGTCGACCACGAGGTCCATGACGCCCTCCTGTTTGAATGTCGCGGGAAAGGGGGAGGGGCCCGGCGCAGGTCCGGGCCCGCCGGGGTCAGTGGGTCTCGACGTAGGACGGGTCGACCAGCATCTCGAGGGTGATGTCGCTGCTGACCAGTTCCTCGGCCTGCATCCAGTCGAGCTGCGCCTGCACCGAGGTCGTCGACAGCGACAGGCCTTCGTTGATGCGCATCGAGCCTTCGGTCAGGCTGCGGGCAAAGGTCTCGCGCGGGGTGTCGGAATTGACATAGCCGTGCACGATGTCGATCAGCGCATCGACGTCTTCCTGCGAAGCGGTCTTGTCGACGAAGGCCGCGTTATAGTCGGCGACGCCGCGCGACAGGGCGCGCAGGAAGGCTTCGGTCTGCTCGCGCTCTTCCGAGGCGATCTCGGTCGAGGTGAAGATCGCCGTCACCTGATAGCTGGGATCGTAATCCGAGATCGCGCCGATGCGATGCGCCGCACCCTCGTTGACCAGACGGTTGGCGATCGAGGGCTGGATGGCCCAGGCGTCGATCTGCCCCGAGGTGATGGCGCCGACGATCGCGCCGACCTGCTGCAGCGGGCGCATGGTGACGTCGCCGATCTCGAAGCCCTCGCCCTCGGCGATGCGGCTGAGCATGTAATGGAAGCTCGACCCCGCCGTGGTCACACCAAAGCTATGCCCCGGCAGCATCGACGGCTCGGTCAGCCCGGCGTCATAGGCCGCGTTCGAAGCGAGGATCACCGCGCCTTCCACGGCCGGATCCTCGGCCAGCGCGCCGCCGATCACCTTGACCACGCCCCGCTGCGCGAGGTTCATCAGCCCGCCGGTGATCGAGGTCACGCCGTAATCCAGATCGCCGCCGGCGACGCCCACGGCCATCGCCGCCGAGCTCTCAAAGAAGGCCAGCTCGACCTCCAGCCCTTCCTCGGCGAAATAGCCACGCTCAAGGGCGATATAGGTGGGCGAGTGGCTGGTCAGGCGCAGCGCGCCCAGCGTGATCTCGGTCGCCTGCGCCGAGGCGGCGGCCGAGAAGGCGAATGCGGTGCCGAGCGCCGCACCGAGCACGGTGCGACGGGAAATGGGGTGAAATGCCATGTTGTCCTCCCTGACAAACGTGGGCTGACCATGAGCGCAAATCGGCATGTGTTCAATGACCAAAGGATCGGAACGCTATGCCTTCAGGGCATGCCTTGGGTCGATTCCTGTTGTCGCAGCAACGTCTCCAGCACCTGCCGGAATTGCCGGAAGTGATCCGAGCTGGGATGCCCCGGATTCCATTGCGCCTGAACGTCGAAACGCGGCGCGTGGGCCAGCGGGAGTTTCACCACCCGCTCGCCCAAAGGGGCCATGGTAGTGAAAGTGTCGACCAGCGCCACGCCCAGCCCCTCGGCCGCCAGCGCGATGGCGGTATCGGCAAAGCGCACCACGGCGCGCGAGCGCGGGATGACGCCCGCCGGCTGCAGGAAGGCGCGGATCGCCTGCTGATGCGGGCCATCGACCTGAAAGGTGATCATGTCCACCCCCGCCAGATCGCCCGGCTCCAGCACCGGGCGCCGGGCCAGCGGATGCTCGGCGGGCACGACGGCGACCAGCGCCCCCTGCCCCAGCACCGCCGAGACCAGCATCGGGTGATCGACCGGCGCCATGGTGATCACGCATTGCCCCGTCCCGGCCACAAGGTATTCGGCGATCTGATCCACCGGCAGCACGTCGAGGAACAGCTCGGACTCCGGTGCAGCGCGGGCAATCTCGCTCAGCGCCCGGGGCACCAGACCGCGCGCCACGCTTGCCGTCGCCCCCAGCCGGAACGGCACCGCCCCGCCCGAGGCGATGTCGCGGATGCGCGCGCCGAGCCCGTCCAGCCGGCGCATCAGCCCGTCCACCTCGGCATGGATCAGCTGCGCCTCGATGGTGGGCATCAGGCCGGTCGCGCTGCGCCGGAACAGGGCGATCGACAGCACATCCTCGATCCGCCGCAGGGTCCGGCTGAGGGTCGGCTGCGAGACATTGAGCAGCCGCGACGCACCGGAGATCGAGCGCGTCGAATAGACCGCGTGAAAGACTTCGATCTGGCGCAGGCTCAGGGCGCGGATACCGCCCGCGTGACCCTCGGGCCCTTGTTCATCGTGCATGCCCATGGCCCCCCAAAAGGGCGCGGGGCCCCGTGTCGCAACTGGCCGACTATGGGCAGCCACGCCGCACGGGGTCAAGGTTCCGCCCCCCTGACATCGGCACAGGACGGGGCGACCCCGAAGGATCGCCCCGCTGCCCGCGTCAGTGGGTCGCCGCGTCCCCCTGATCGCGCAGATCCGCGACGCTTCCGGCCTCGACCGGGGCGGCGGCATTGCCCCAACCCTGCCGCACGAAGCTGGCGAGTGCCGCGACCTCGTCATCCGACAGCCGCGCCGCAAAGCCCGGCATCCGCAACCGGTAGGGCCGCGCCGCGGTCGACGGCAGTTCCGAGCCGTTCAGGATCATCGAGATCAGCCCGGTCGGTTGCGCCGCCGTCACCAGCGAATTGCCCGCCAGTGCCGGGAACACCTCGTCCGCGCCTTGCCCGTTGGCAAAGTGACAGGCGTTGCAATTGTCGAGGTACAGCCGCGCCCCCAGCGCCATCGACGGATCGGCCGAGGCCAGCAGCGCCTCGGTCGCGCCGTCATCCGTCACCTCGGGCGCCGGGCCGTCGTCATTCAGGCTGACCAGATAGGCGCCGACGGCCTGCAGATCCTCGTCGGTGAAGTATTGCGAAGAATCCTGCACCACCAGCTGCATCTCGCCGTTCACCGCCGAATGTGCGTTGCGGCCCGTGCCCATGATCGCCGCGACCTCGTCGGCGCTCCAGCCCCGGATCGCGCTGTTGGGCCCTCGCAGCGCCGGCGCTGTCCAACCGGCGATCTCGCCGCCCGCGAGGAATTGCGGGTCCGAGCCATCAAGCGCCGCCTCCGCCATGATCGCGTTGCGCGGCGAGTGGCAGGCGCCGCAATGCCCCGGCCCTTCGACGATGTATTCCCCGCGCGACAGTTCCGGGTCCGTGGATTCCGCCGTGAAGCCCGCCGCATCCGACAGGGCCACCCAGTTCCACGCCCGCAAGCCCCAACGTTGGTTGAACGGGAAGGACAAGGCGGTCTCGGAGACCGCGTTGTCCACCGGGGGCACGTCGTTCATGAAGTAGTCGTACATCGCCCGGACATCTTCCTCGCTGATGCGACCGAAGTTTTCATAGGGCATCGCCGGGTACAGATGAGTGCCGTCCGGCCCCACCCCGTCATAAAGCGCGGCGCGGAAGTCATCGAGAGACCAGCCGCCGATGCCGGTTTGATTGTCGGGCGTGATGTTCGAGGCATAGATCACGCCGAGCGGGCTTTCGATTTCGCGCCCGCCGGCGAAGGGCTCGCCCCCCGGCGCGGTGTGGCAGGCCATGCAATCGCCGAGCCGCATGGCGTATTCGCCCTGACCCTCCTCGGGCGTCCAACTGTCCGGCAGCGCGGCCTGTGCGGGCGTGCGCTGCACGGGGATGAACAGGAAGGCGAGGAACGCCACGACGGCAATGACGACGAGAACGCCGATGATCCTGAGAAATGTGCGCATGATCCCCTCCTCACATCAGCGGGCGCGGGTTGGGCAGATAGTCGCGCCGGATGGCATCGGCCGCCCAATAGGCCAGCGCGCCCACCGCGCCGGTCGGGTTGTATTGGATGTTCTGCGGGAAGGCCCCGGCGCCCAGCACGAAGACATTGTGCTGCCCCCAGGCCTGCAGATAGCGGTTCACGGCCGAGCTGTTCGGATCCGTCCCCATGATCGCGCCGCCCACGTTATGCGTCGTCTGGTAGGGCCGGATGTCATAGCGCGCGCCCCCGGACTTGTAGCTTGAGCGCCAGCTGTCGGGGTTCATCGACTGGGCGATCGGCTCGATCTGCCGCTTCATGAACTGGGTCATGCGGATGTCGTTGCGTTTCCAGTCGAAGGTCATCCGCATCAACGGCCGCCCATGCCGGTCGGTATAGGTCGGATCGAGGTCCAGATAGCAGTCGCGATAGGACATGTTCGACCCGTGCGAGCCGATGGACATCGAATGCCCGTACCATTCGCCGATCCCCTGCTTCCACTCGGCGCCCCAGCCCGGTGTGCCCTCGGGCAGAGAGATCCCGCGAATGGGCTGGCCATTGGACAGACCGGCGGTGATGTAGCTGCCGCCGATAAAGCCCTCGGCCGCGAAATCGATCTGGTTGATGGCGAAATCGTCCATGCTGGTGCCAGACGAACCCGCCGCCGCGAAGGGGTTGAAATGGTGGTCGCGGAAGAACAGCGTCGTGCCGCCGTTCATCTGATAGGCGTAGTTCTTGCCCGTCACCCCCTCGCCGGTCTGCGGGTTGTAGGGCTCGCCGATGCCGGACAGCAGCATCAGATGGACATTGTGCAGCTGATAGGCCGCGAGGATCACCAGATCGGCAGGCTGGGTCACTTCCTCCTGCGCCTCGTCATCCCAATAAGTCACGCCGGTCGCGGTCTGGCCATCCGCTGCCAGATCGACGCGCAGCACCTCGGAATTCACCCGGTAGCTGAAGTTGTCATAGCGCTTCAGCGCATCCAGAACGCAGGTCTGCGGCGAGGATTTGGAATAGTTGATGCAGCCATAACGCTCACAGAAACCGCAGTAATTGCAGGGCCCCAGCTGCATGCCGTATTCATTGACATAGGCCTGCGTGGCATTGGCCGAGGGGCGCGGGAACGGATGATAGCCCATCGCCGTCGCCGCCTCGCGGAACAAGCGCATGTCGGTCTGCTCGGGCATCGGCGGCATCGGATAGCCCCGGCTGCGCGGCGCTTCGAACGGGTTGCCGCCGGGCTGGATCTCGCCGTTGATATTGCCCGCTTGCCCCGCGATCCCGGCCATGTATTCGAACCGGTCGAAATAGGGTTCCAACTCCTCGTAGCTGACGCCCCAATCCTGAATCGTCATGTCTTCGGGGATCAGATCGGCGCCGAAATTCTCCTCCACATACGAGCGCAGGCGGAATTCCTCGGCCATCGGACGCCAGGTCTGGCCGTTCCAATGGATGCCCGCGCCGCCGACCCCGTCACCGGGAAGGAAGGAGCCCAGCTTGCGCATCGGCAGGGCGGTTTCCTCCAGCGTGCGCCGGACGGTCAGGGTGGAGTTCTTCGGCTTCTGCATGAAGCCGTAGCGGATGCCGTATTTCAGCTCGTCGATGACCTTGGGATATTGGAAATCCGGCACCGTCGCGCGGTCCGGCCCGCGTTCCAGCGCGAGGATCTCCAGCCCCTCCTGCGCCAGCTCAATCCCCATGATCGAGCCGGTCCAGCCGAGGCCCACGATGACGACGTCCTTCTTCGGATCAGTGCGTGCCATGGCTCAGGCCCTCTCGCCGGCGATGTTGACGGGACCCATCGGATAGGGCTCGTCGCGGCCCACCCATTCGCGGAAATTCGCGCGGGCGCCGGGGTAGCCGATATAGACCCACGCCTGCATGCCCGCGTTGCCGCCATACATCGGATCGGCGAAATAGCCCTCGCGGGTGTTCTGCAGCAGGTGGGTCCAGAAATCGCGCACCTCGGGGGCAAGGCCCGCCTCGCCACGGGACAGGGCGGTCAGGGCCGCGTCCTGTGCCGACGCGTCGAGGTCGGCGAAGCTGCTGCCCTGCTCCTGCTGGCACCATTGGTCGAAGGCGGCGATGCCCTCACGGTAGATCTCGGCCGGGGTCAGCGGGGTTTGCAGGCCGAAATTGGGATCGGCATCCGCAACGAAGGGACCTTCCATGTACAGGTCCGTCGCCGCGCCGAACTCGCCGGCCAGCTGGCGGTCGATGAACACCGGCACCTGCGCTTCGATGGCGCCGGGGCCGTCGCCCTCGGACGGAATGATCCGTGCGGTTGCGGCGACGATGAAGGCCCATTCGGCGGCGCTGAGGAATTCCGGCGTGTAGCCGTCCAGAGCCGCGCGCGGATCGGGTTGGTCCTGCGCCTCGCCGGGGCGGGCCAGACCGGCCAGCGCCGCGACCGAGGCGGTCCCGCCCAGAAAGCGGCGCCGCGAGGTGCGGAAGGCCGGGGGTTGCGATGAGGGGTTGGTCATGGGCGCTCCTCCGTCTGGCGGGACAGGCTGCATAGGAAAGGCGGCAGCGATCCGGCCAAGCGCATCTCCCCCGGGGCGCCAAGGCGCCACGAGCGTGATGGAGAGAGCGAGGTCATGGGGAACTCCCAGCGGGTCGTCTGCTGTCAGGCGCCGGACCCGGCGCCCACAAGCCAAACAATCGAGGCAAGCGTTCGTTCCATGGTTTTCAGCGGGATCCCGCTGCGCGGGATAGGCACCACCCGGCGCGCATCCATGCAACCCTTTGAGCAGCCTAAGTTAATCCCGTCGCTCCAGACCCTTAACAAGCGCAAGAATTTCATCCAGCTCGGCCGCGCGGGCCATGCTGCCGGGCACGCCGGCCACGGGAACGGCGCCGGGATCTTCCTGCCCGTCCGGGGCCATCGTCGCCTGCACAAGCCAGTCGGTGAGCCCGCGCCGGTCACCCTCGGGCAACAGCGCGATCAGCCGCGCCAGCACCGCCCTTTGCGCCAACAGGCGAGCCTCCAGGATCTCGATCTCAGGGGTTTGCATCGCGCCCTCCTTCCCGGCCCGACAAGGACCGTCCAAAGGGAAACCCGCTCAACCCGTGACGGGTTTCATAGCCCCGGCTTCAGACCTTGGGCTTCACGGCACTGATGGCATAGCGATGCTCGCTACGGCGCATCATCGCTTTCTTCCAACCGAACTGGCTGGCCTGCGCCCGATTGATCGCGCCCAATCGAGGTTCCAGCCGCAGATCGGTGAACCCTGCCTCCCGCAACATACCCGCCACCCGGTCGAGCCGCGCCCCGTCACGGAAGTGGACCCGGTCGATGATCGACGCATGCCGCGCCGCCATCCCCGCATCCATCCGCGCATGCGGGCTGGGTGCCAGACGCCCCAGCAGGCGCGACAGCCAGCTCTTGTTCACCCAATCCCCGTCGACGATCAACAGCGTGCCGCCCGGTGCCAGCACCCGGAACCACTCGGCAAAGGCAGCCGCCGGGTCAATCAGCGTCCAGACCAGATGGCGGGTGATGATCGCCTGCTGACTGCTGTCCGGCAGCATCGTCCGCTCGGCATCCGCCTGCAGGAACGTCACGCCCGTACCCTCTGCCTTGGCCCGCGCGCGCTCCAGCATCGGCTCTGCCCAATCAAGGCCCGTCACCCGGAACCCCAGCTCATGGCACAAAAGCGCAATCTCGCCGGTGCCCGAGGCCAGATCCAGCAGGGCCCGCCCCTCACCCGCGCCCAGATGCCGGGTGAACAGCGCCGCCCAGGCCGCGCGCTCGGCCCCTTCGGCGATCTTGTGACCGGGATCGAGGTCGAAACCCGCCGCCCGGTCGGACCAGTAATCGCGAATCTCGTCGCGCAGATCACGGTTGGAGCGGGCGGGAAAGGCAGCGGAATCAGTCATGGGGTCGGTCCTGAGAAATCAGCGCGCGGATACGCCGGAAAACCTGACCAAACAAGTCAGAATATATTCTTGACAAGTTTTGTCGGTAAATCTAGGCGAGCCTCAACCAACACCCACGAGGTACTGATGCCCTCTCTCCGTTCCCTGCTTGGCGCCTCCGCGCTGGGTCTTTTCGCCGCCAGCCCGCTGCTCGCCGATCCGATCGTCATCACCGACATCGCCGGCCGTCAGGTCGAGATCGACGCCCCGGTGCAGCGCGTCATTCTGGGCGAAGGCCGTCAGGCGTTCTTCACCGCAGTGCTGGAAGCCGAGAACCCCTTCGCCCGTGTCGTCGGCTGGCGCGATGACATGCTGCAGGCCGATCCCGACACCTATGCCGCCTATCAGGCCGTCTTCCCGCAGATCGACGAGATCCCGACCTTCGGCGGCTTCAAGGACGGCACCTTCGACGTCGAGCAGGCCGTGGCCCTACAGCCCGACGTGATGATCATGAACCTCGAATCGATGGCCGCCACCAACGAGGCCGGATACGAGCAGATCCTCGCCGAGGTCGGCATCCCGATCGTCTATGTCGACTTCCGCGAGCGTCCGTTCGAGAACACGCTGGCCTCGATGGAGATCATCGGCGAACTCTTCGGCGAAGAGGACCGCGCGGCCGAGTTCAACGCCTTCTTCACCGAGCAGATGGCCCGCGTCACCGACGTCATCGCCGCGCAATCCGACCTGCACCGCCCGCTGACCTTCGTCGAGCGCGCCGGCGGCTATTCCGAGGATTGCTGCATGTCCTTCGGCGCCGAGAATTTCGGCCAGATGGTCGAGGTCGCCGGCGGCACCAACATGGCGACGCCCTTCATCCCCGGCACCTTCGGCACCGTGAATGCCGAGCAGATCATCGCCTCGGACCCTGAGGTCGTGGTCGTCACCGGCGGCAACTGGGAGGCCTATGTCCCCGGCGGCTCGTGGATCGGCGTCGGTCCGGGCGCGGATCTGGACGTGCAGCGCGGCAAGCTGGCAACGCTGATGGAACGCCCGGCCTTCACCGGCATCCGCGCGGTCGAGGACGGCAATGTCCACGCCATCTGGCACCAGTTCTACAACAACCCCTACAGCTTCGTGGCCGTCCAGCGCCTCGCCACCTGGCTGCACCCGGAGCTCTTCGCCGATCTCGATCCTGACGCGACCCTGCGCGAGCTGCACGAGCGGTTCCTGCCGATCCCCTATGTGCCCGGCTATTGGGTCTCGCTGAACTGACCACCCGGCCGGTCCCCTTCGCGGGGGCCGGCCCTTTCACTCTGATGCCAGCCATGTCCACCCAAGACACCGCCATTCCCGCCTCTGCCGCCCATCCCTACCACCGGCTCGTGTTGCGACGCCTCGTCGTGCTGGGGGGCTTGGCACTGCTGCTGATCCTGTCCGTCGCGATCGACATCTCGGTCGGGCCGACGCAATACCCCCTCGCCGATGTCCTGCGCACGATCCTGTGGCCGGGTGAGGCCGGGGTGCAGATGCGCGTCGTCGTCTGGGACATCCGCATGCCCGTCGCCCTGATGGCGGTCACCGTCGGCGGCTGCCTGTCGCTGGCCGGCGCGCAGATGCAGACGATCCTCGCCAACCCGCTGGCCAGCCCCTTCACCTTGGGCCTGTCCGCCGCCGCCAGCTTCGGCGCGGCGCTGGCGATGGTGATGGGCGTGGCGCTGTTCCCCGGCGCGCTGACGCTGATGGTGCCGGCCAATGCTTTCCTGCTGGCGATGGCGGCCTCGCTTCTGGTGTTCGGCCTGTCGTCAATGCGCGGCGTGACGGTGGAAACCATCGTGCTGCTGGGCATCGCCTTGGTTTTCACCTTCAACGCCCTGTTGGCGCTGTTGCAATACTTCGCCTCGGAACAGGCGCTGGCCGCCGTGGTGTTCTGGACCATGGGCAGCCTGACCAAGGCGACATGGCCCAAGGTCTTCATCACCGGCGCGATCCTGATCCTGTGCACGCCGCTGTTCGCCCGCCGCGCCTGGGCGCTGACCGCGATCCGTCTGGGCGAGACCCGCGCCGCCGCCATGGGTGTCCCCGTCCGCCGCCTTCGGTTCGAGACGCTGATGCTGGTCTCGCTTCTGGCCGCCGTGCCCGTATCTTTCGTCGGCACCATCGGCTTCATCGGCATCGTCGGGCCCCATATCGCCCGCCTGCTTCTGGGCGAGGATCAACGCTTCTTCCTGCCCGGCTCGATCCTTGCGGGCGCCTTGATCCTCTCGGCCACCTCGGTTCTGTCGAAGGTCTTGCTGCCCGGCGCGTCGCTGCCCATCGGCATCATCACCGCGCTTGTGGGCGTGCCCTTCTTCGCCACGCTGATCTTCACGCATGGGAGGCGCCAATGGTGAGCCTGCAACTCGACCGGGTCGAGGCCCGCTACGGCCGCAAGGTAATCTATGCCGATGTCTCGACCCCGCCCCTGCCCGGCGGCTCGCTGACCGCGCTGGTCGGGCCCAATGCGGCCGGCAAGTCCACCCTGTTCCGCCGCATCGCCGGGCAATTGGCCGGCGCCGGCGAGGTCCGGCTGTCCGGGACTGACAAGGCCAGCCTGCGCTACATGCCGCAGGACACCGGGATGAACGCGGCCCTCAGCGTCTATGAATCGGTGATCCTGTCGCTGAAGCAGGGCCGCGGCGGCTGGCGCTTGACCGAAGACGAGCTTCACGCCGTCGACGAGATCCTGCAGCTTCTGAAGATCGAGGCGCTGGCGGGCAAGCAGCTGGCCGAACTCTCGGGCGGGCAGCGGCAGTTGGTATCCATCGGCCAGACGCTGGTCTCGCAGCCCCGGGTGATCTTGCTGGACGAGCCGACCTCTGCGCTGGATCTGTACCGGCAGTACGAAGTGCTGGAAGTCCTGCGCGCCTATGTCGAGCGTACCGGGGCAGTCGCGATCCTTGCGCTGCATGACCTCAATCAGGTGATGCGCGTCTGCACGACGACCATCGCCGTCGCCAATGGCCGCATCGTTGCCACCGGCCCGACGCTGGAGGTGCTGCGCCCCGCCCTGATCCGCGAGCTTTACGGCATCGAGGCGCGCGTCGAGACCTGCTCGCGCGGTTGCCCGATGATGATCGTCGACGGCGCGCCATAATCCCCGCGCGGCGCGATCGGCTTGGGCCCCGCCCCCCTGCTCCAGCACCGAAAGCGATGATGGACGCCCGGAAAGCGCGCCTTCCCTGTCGCGCGCGCTTGTTCAACGACGCACATCCAATCGGCACAAACGGTTCGACCGGCAATCAAGGCACCAAAATGGTTGCAGTCCATGTCGGGCCGGGGCTACCGATGGCGCACCCGTCAACTCCATGACCGGGCGCGCAGCAGGAAGGGGTCGCCCCATGGCCAAGACGACAACGCCGGGTGCCCGAGGCCGTGGCCGGCCACAAAACGACGCGCCCGAGCTGTCGAAGGCCCAGATCGTCGAGACAGCCCTGCGCTTGATCGATGAGGACGGGTTACAGAGCTTTTCGATCCGCAGCGTCGCCAAGGCCCTCGGTTGCTATCCGACGGCGATCTATTGGTACACGCCCAGCCGCCATTTCCTGATCGCCGAGATCGTCACCGTTGTCTTGCGCAACGTCGTGCCGACCTCGGATCTGGTGTGGCAGGACTGGCTGCGGACGCTGTTCACCCGGTACCGCGAGGCGATTGCCCGCCACCCCAATGCCGCGCCGCTGATCGGGGTGAACCTTGTCTCCAACGCCTCGGTCGACGTCGATCTGGTCGAGGGGATCTTGTCCAAGCTGCACGAGGCAGGCTTTCGCGACGAGGCGCTGATCGACGCCTATAACGCGGTGATCGGCGGCATGGTCGGCTTCACCACGCAGGAATTCGCCATGGTGCCGCCCGATGCCGCGGATCTGGAGGGCTATCTGACCGGCTTCCCGGCCGGGATCGACGCCGCGCGGCATCCGATGCTGGCGCAGATGGCCGGGCCGATGATGGGCCGCGCCTTCATCCTGCGTTGGCAGAATGGCGCGACCCGGCCGATGGACGGCGCCTTCGCGATCTATGTCGAAGCCTTCGTGGCGGGCCTCGAAGCGCAGCTCGCCTCTCCCATCGCCTAAAATTCAGGCAAACCAGCCCAGGGGCTTGGTCCGGGCGCCTCATTTCGGCGCTTATTGTTCGGCGTACAATAAATCCGTTGCCAGACGCAAATCCGTAATTGTACGCTGAACAACGAAGGGTGATTCCGGCTGTTCCGATCCACCCGAGGACGACAGAAGGATGCCGACATGACCTCCCCCCAAAGCCCTTTCACCGAGCGCGGCGGCCCGATTCAGGTGTTCTACACACCGCTCGACGCCAAACGCCGCCCGATGATCTCGCATGCCGAGGGGATCTACATGTGGGACACCGCGGGCAAACGCTATCTCGACGCGACCTCGGGGCCGGTGGTCAGCAATATCGGCCATGGCAACGCCAAGGTTCTGGCGGCGATGGCCGAGCAGGCCGGCAAGGTCTGCTACGCCTCGCGCGCGCTGTTCGAGAACGAGGCCAATATCGCACTGGCCGAGCGCGTCGCCACCCTCGCCGGGCCGGGGTTCGAGCGGGTGTTCGTGGTCTCGGGCGGGTCCGAGGCGACCGAGGCGGCGATCAAGCTCGCGCGGCAACATGCGGTCGCAAAGGGCGAGGCCTCGCGCTGGAAGGTTCTGGCGCGCAACCCCGGCTACCACGGCGCGACGCTGGGCGCGGCGGCGATCACCGGCGACCCCGAGACTGATGCCGTGTTCGAGCCGGTGATGCGGATCATGCCGCGCGTGCCAGCCCCCTTCACCTACCGCACGCCGGGCAATATCGACGCCGACACCCATGCCCGCGATTGCGCGCAGGCGCTGGAACAGGCGATCCTCGAGGAAGGGCCGGAGAGCGTTCTGGCCTTCATCCTCGAACCCGTCGGCGGGCTGGCCACCGGCGCCTTGGTCGCGCCGGACCATTACTACACCGCCGTGCGCGAGATCTGCACGCGGCACGGCATCCTGTTGATCTTCGACGAGGTGATGAGCGGAGCCGGGCGCACCGGTCGCTTCCTCGCCGCCGAGCATTGGCCCGATGCCCGTCCCGACATGGTCACCTTGGCCAAGGGCGTCGCCGCCGGCTACACGCCGCTCGGCATGGTGCTGACCTCGCGCGAGATGGTGCAGACGGTGGTCGACGCCGGCGGTTTCCTGCACGGCCATACCTACAGCGCCAACCCCCTGTCCTGCGCCGTGGGCGAGGCGGTGCTGCGCGAGGGGATGGAGCAGGACCTGATCGGCAATGCCGAGCGCATGGGCGTCCTTTTGGGCGAGCGGCTGCAGGCGCTGGCCGAGACCTCGCCCATCGTCGGCGACGTCCGGGGCCTCGGGCTGCTGCGCGCGATCGAGATCGTCGCTGACAAGACGACCAAGACCGCCTTCCCGCCGTCGCGCAAATCCATCGCCCGGATCGTCGAACTGGGGCTGGAGAAGGGCCTGTTGCTGTATTCGCGCAGCACCGCCGGCGGGCGCTATGGCGAATGGCTGATGATCACCCCGCCGCTGATCCTGACCGAGCCGCAGCTCGACGAGATGATAGCGCTGCTGACCGAGGTACTGGCGGCCTTCGCGGCCGAGGCCCTCGCCTGACCCCCTGACAACAAGACCGAAAACAGACCAACAAGGGAAAGACCGATGCTCAACAACCTCTCGATCCGGGCGACCACGGCCCTGGGCCTGATCCTCGTCTGCGCCAGCCCCGCGCTGGCGGATTCGCTCCGCTTCTCGCATTTCCTGCCGCCGGGCCATTACTTCGACAACGACGTCCACGCCTGGGGCGACGCGCTGGCCGAGGCCTCGGGCGGCGCGCTGGATGTGCAGGTCTTCCCCGCGGGCCAGATGGGCGCGCCGGCCGACCATTACGCGATGGTGCGCGACGGCATCGTCGACGCGGCCTGGGTCAATTTCGGCTACACGCCGGGCGCCTTCCCGATCGCCGATCTGATCGACCTGCCCTATTCGCTGGAAGTGCCGCGTGACGTGGCCTCGGTCGCGGTGAATGAATGGTACGGTCAATACGCCGCCCAAGAGATGCCGGACGTGCATTTCTGCCTCGCCCATGTCGGCGCGCCGGGCGCGCTGCATTCCGCGCAGCCGATCGCCCTGCCCTCGGACGTGGCCGGCCTGCAGGTGCGCCCCGGCAGCGGCGCACTGGCCCGCTTCATCGCCGATCTCGGCGGCTCGGCCGTGCAGGTTCCGGCGACCGAGGCGCGGCAGGCGATCGAGCGCGGCGTGGCCAATGCGATCACCTTCCCCTGGGGCTCGATCGACTTCTTCGGCATCACCGACGCCGTGCCCTATCACATCGCCGACACGCTCTATTATGTCGGCGCCGGGATCGTCATCAACAAGGCGCGCTACGACGCCCTCTCGCCCGAGATGCAGGCGGCGGTGGACAGCGTCTGCAACTCGGAATGGGCGGTGAATGTCGGCGCGAGCTGGGTCGAGTTCGAGAATGCCGGCATGCAGGTGCTTGCCGACAAGGGCCACACGATCCACGAGCTGACGCCCGAGGAACTGGCCGCCTGGCACGAGGCCGCGCAACCCTCCTATGACCGCTGGGCCGCGGCGATGACCGAAGCCGGGCTCGATCCGGTGGCGATTCGCGCCGAGCTGGAAGCGGCGGTCGAGGCGGCGCAGTAATGGAGCGCTTCCTGCGCGGGACCGAGGTCGCGGCCAGCCTGATGCTGGGGGTGGTCACGCTGATCACCTTCGCCAATGTGGTCCTGCGCTACGGCTTCAACTCGGCCCTGATGGACAGCTTCGACCTGACGCGCATGGCGCAGGGGCTGGCGCTGGCCTGGGGCATCGCGGTGGCCACCCACCGGCGCGAGCACATCACCATCGACGGGCTCTGGGGGCTTATGGGCCCGCGCGGCAAGGTGGCGATGGATGCCGTGGCCCGCGCGATCACCGCGCTGTTCCTGATCGGCCTGACCGTGGCCATGGCGCAGCGGGCGTGGCGTAACATGGCGTCGAACCTGCAGACGGCCGAGCTGGGCCTGCCGGTCTGGGCCTTCCACGCGGCGATGACCCTCGGCATCGCGCTGGCAGGCTTCGTGGCCCTGATCGGCCTCCTCGCCCTGCGCCGACCTTCAGCCACTGCCTGATCAACCGTCCCGCCGCCTTCAGGGCGACGGGACCGCTTCCCAAGGCCCCTTCCTTCAAGGACCGGACGATGTCCCAGACTGAAATCGCCCTCTCGGGCTTTGCCCTGCTGGTCGTGTTGCTGTTGATCCGCGTGCCCGTCGGCATCGCCATGGCCATCGCCGGCATCGCCGGTTTCTCGATGGTGGTGGGGATCGATCCCGCGATCAGCATGCTCAGCCAGGTCGCGTTCAACTCGCTCACTGCCTATGAATTCTCGATCATCCCGATGTTCATCCTGATGGGCACTTTTGCCGCGAAAAGCGACCTGAGCCTCGAGATGTTCCGCGCGAGCCAGGCCTGGCTCGGTCGCTTCCGGGGTGGCATGGGCTATTCGGCGCTGGTCGCCTCGGCGGGGTTCGCGGCGGTGAACGGCTCGTCGATGGCGACCGCCGCGACGATGACCCGCGTGGCCCTCCCCGAGATGGAGCGCAACGGCTATGACGGCGCGCTCTCGGCGGGGGTGATCGCGGCGGGGGGAACCTTGGGGATCATGATCCCGCCCTCGGCCGTTTTCGCGCTCTATGGCTTCATCACCCAGCAGGACGTGGCCGACCTGTTCATCGCCGGCATCCTGCCGGGGCTGCTGGGGCTGGCACTCTATGCCTCGGTCATCGTCATGATCTCCTTCCTGCGCCCCTCGCGCCTGCCGGTCGCCCAAGACAGCAGCTGGGCCGACAAATGGCGCAGCCTGCGCAGCGTCTGGGCCATCGCGCTTCTGTTCGGGCTGATCATCGGCGGGATCTATGGCGGCATCTTCACCGTGACCGAAGCCGCCGGCATCGGAGCCTTCGGCGCCTGGGCCATCGGCACCCTTCGCGGTCGTCTGGGCTTTCGGGCGACCCTTGAGTGTCTGGCCGAGGCGCTGGCCATGAGCGCCGCGATCTTCACGCTGGTGATCGGCGCGCTGGCCTTCGGCTATTTCCTCACCGTCACCGGCACCACCACCGCGCTGATCGGCTTCCTCGCGAACCAGCCGGTCGGCCCTTACGGCGTGCTGGCGCTGATCCTGATCGGCTACCTGATCCTCGGCGCGATCATGGACGAGCTGGCGATCACCCTCCTGACCCTGCCAATCGTCTTCCCGGTGATCACCTCGCTGGGTTTCGATCCGATCTGGTTCGGGGTGATCTTCGTGATGACCGTGACCCTCGGCGTGAACACCCCGCCCATCGGCATGAACGTCTTCGTCATCAACTCGATCGCTCGGCACATCGGCCTTGGGCGGATCTACCGGGCGGTGATGCCCTTCATCGGTGTGGACATCCTGCGCCTTCTCCTGCTGATCCTGTTCCCGGCGATCTCGCTGTGGCTGGTCGCCTGAAACCGGAGCCCGATCCCATGACCGACACCCCTCTGGCCGCGCGCCTCTCCGCCCATGCCGATGCGATCTTCGACCGCATGATCGAATGGCGCCGCGATTTCCACGCCAACCCTGAGCTCGGCAATCAGGAGTTCCGCACCGCCGGCATCGTCGCCGACCATCTGGAGCGGCTGGGCTTTGACGAGGTCCGCCGCGGCCTCGGCGGCAGCACCGGGGTGATCGGCATCCTGCAGGGCGGCCAGCCCGGCCCCTGCGTGGCGCTCAGGGCCGACATGGATGCGCTGCCGGTGCGCGAGACGACGGGCCTGCCCTTCGCCTCGGGCCAGACCGGGATCTGGGGCGGCGAGACGGTGCCGGTGATGCATGCCTGTGGCCATGATGCGCATACCGCGGTGCAGATGGCGGTGGCCGAGATCCTCGTGGCCGAACGCGCCTCGATCAAGGGCAAGGTCATGCTGGTGTTCCAGCCGGCCGAGGAAGGCCCCGCGCCGGACTGGCAGGGGCTCTCGGGCGCGGCGCGGCTGGTGGCGGACGGGGTGTTCGACGACCCCAAGCCCGACGCCTTCTTCTGCTTCCACGTCCTGCAGGACGAACGTCCCGGCACCGCCGGAGAGATCCGCGTGCACGAGGGCGCGGGCACCTATGCGATGAACCTGATGCGCATCAAGATCCACGGGCGCGGCGGGCATGGCGCCTTCCCCTGGCGCACCGTCGATCCGCTGCTGATCGGCGCACAGATCCTGACCGCGCTGCAGGCGATCCCGGCGAAGAATGTCAACGTGAACGAGAATGCCGTGACGCTGTCGATCGGCATCTTCAAGGGTGGCACCAAGTTCAACGTGATCCCCGAGACGGCCGAGATGGAGGGCGCCCTGCGTTTCACCGATCCCGCGACCGGCCCCTATCTGGAGGAACGGGTCGAGGCCGTCTGCCGCGGCATCGCCGAAGCGGCCGGCGGGCGGGCCGAGGTCGATTGGTACATGCGCGTGCCGCTGGTGCAGAACGACCCCGAGCTGACCCGGCGCATGCGTCCCTCGCTCGACCGGGCGGCGCCGGCGGACAAGCCGGTCGTCGAGGTCGACAATTGCTTCCTCGACGATGTGTCCAACTTCTCGGCCATCGCGCCCCTGATGTTCTTCACCGTGGGCGTGGGGCTGGACGAGGGCGATCCCGACCGCTCGGGCTTCCACCACGAGCCGACCTTCCGCGTGAACGAGGAAGGCCTGCGCACCGCGTTGAAAGCAATGACCAACCTCGCCGTCGACTATGGCTACGAGACCACGCGGAACGGCTGATCGCGGCTGCGATGCGGATGGTGGGCAACAAAAGGCCGCGCCGGAGAGATCCGACGCGGCAAGGTCGACTGTCCTGCCGGGAACGATGGCAGATCAATCGTCGAGGAAACTCACACTCACGCCGCCTGTCGCGCGCGCTCGTCATGGCGGGCCAGATAGACCCCGGCCACACGGATCAGATCGGCATTGGGCCGCCCGTCGCTCAGCAATTGCGCCTGCGTCGCCGCAAGGCCGTCGCGGCCCGAGCGCAGGGCCGACAGCAGTGACAGCATCCGGCGCTCTTCCGGCGTCACCCATTGGCGACAGCCGGCGCAAGCCTCGGGGTTGAAGCGGAAAACGCTACGCCGGGTCGCACGCACCACCTCGACCAAGGCCACGATGTCATAGCACAGCGCGGGGGCGCGGGCGGGACCGACGACCTCGGTCGCCAGCCGCAGGGCGCTCAGCCATCCTTGGCACTCGGGCTCGGCGAAGCCCTGAAAATGCCAGCGCATCAACGACAGGGTGAAGCGGTCGAAAGGATCGGCCTGCAGATCGTCCAACCGTTGCTCATCCGGACGGCCGGGGCGCAGGCGGGGTTGGTCGGACTTATCGCAGGCCATCGCGACGCCCCGTGTTCTCGCGGCGTGTTTCGGCCCGGCTGCGATCGAGGAGACCTTCGACAAGGCCCCAGTTGACGCCGCCGTCGATACCGGCGTCGCAGCCGGTGTCCCCGCCCGCGCCCGGATCGCTCGCCAGAAGGCGCTGAAGAAAATCGCGTGTCTCGGCATGTCGCACGGAAGCCTCCGATCAGAAGATGACGTTGCTGCCGGGCCGCGCCCCCGCATTCGAGTCGGGGTCCAAGACTGGGTATCTTTTTTCTTATTATTTTTGTCAGGATTGTAAAGCCCCCCTGCCCCGCCCTCTGACGGCACAACGAAAAACCGCCGACCCGGGAGGAGGTCGGCGGCTCGATACCCCGAGGGGAGGAGGATCCGGTCCCTTTCGGCACCGGACCCACGGGGTTCCGGATCAACCCGATGCGTGGCTTAAACGTCCAACCTTAGAAGAAGCCCAGCTTGTTCGGGTTGTAGCTGACCAGCATGTTCTTGGTCTGCTGGTAGTGGTCGAGCATCATCTTGTGCGTCTCGCGACCGATGCCCGACTGCTTGTAGCCGCCGAAGGCCGCATGGGCCGGATAGGCGTGATAGTTGTTGACCCAGACGCGGCCGGCCTCGATGTTGCGGCCGAAGCGATAGGCCCGGGTGCCGTCCCGCGTCCAGACGCCGGCGCCGAGGCCGTACATCGTGTCATTGGCGATCTGCAGGGCCTCTTCCTCGGTCTTGAAGGTCGTGACCGAGACGACCGGGCCGAAGATTTCCTCCTGGAAGACCCGCATCTTGTTGTGGCCCTTCAGGATCGTCGGCTGGATGTAGAAGCCGTTCGACAGCTCGCCGTTGAAGCGCTCGGCGCCACCGCCGACCAGAACCTCGGCCCCTTCCTCGACGCCGATGGTCAGGTAGGACAGGATCTTGTTCTGCTGCTCTTCGCTGGCCTGCGCGCCGACCATGGTGGCCATGTCACGCGGGTCGCCGCGCTTGATGGCTTTCACGCGGGCGATGCAGCGGGCGATGAACTCCTCGTAGATGTCTTCCTGGATCAGCGCGCGCGACGGGCAGGTACAGACTTCGCCCTGGTTGAAGGCGAACAGCACGAAGCCTTCGACGGCCTTGTCGAGGAACGCATCATCCTGCGCCATCACGTCCGAGAAGAAGATGTTCGGCGACTTGCCGCCCAGCTCCAGCGTGACCGGGATCAGGTTCTCGGTCGCGGCCTGCATGATCTTGCGGCCGGTTTCCGTCGAACCGGTGAAGGCGATCTTGGCGATGCGCGGCGAGCGGGCCAGCGGGGCGCCCACTTCGGCGCCATAGCCGTTGACGATGTTCAGCACACCGGCGGGCAGCAGGTCGGCGATGACCTCGGCCAGCACCATGATCGCGGCCGGGGTCTGCTCGGCGGGCTTCAGCACGATGCAATTGCCGGCGGCGAGCGCAGGCGCCAGTTTCCACGCCGCCATCAGCACCGAGAAGTTCCACGGGATGATCTGGCCGACGACGCCGAGCGGCTCGTGGAAGTGATAGGCCACGGTGTCATGGTCGATTTCCGACATGTTGCCTTCCTGCGCGCGCAGGACACCGGCGAAGTAGCGGAAATGATCGACGGACAGCGGGATGTCGGCGGCCATCGTCTCGCGGATCGGCTTGCCGTTGTCCCAGGTCTCGGCGGTGGCGATGCGCTCGAGGTTGGCCTCAATACGGTCAGCGATCTTCAGCAGCACGTTCGAGCGTTCTGCCGCCGAGGTCTTGCCCCAGGCGGTCTTGGCGGCATGCGCGGCGTCGAGCGCCAGCTCGATATCCTCGGCCGAGGAACGCGCCACTTCACAGACCTTGGCGCCGGTGATCGGGGTGATGTTGTCGAAATACTGGCCCTTGACCGGGGCCACGAATTTCCCGCCGATGAAGTTGTCGTAGCGGGTCTTGAACGGCGAAGTGTACTCGCCGGCGATCTGCGTCATCTCGTTCATGGGATCCTCCGTTACCCGTCCCGGTCCTCCACCGGGGATGAGTTGAGGATGTGCGGCGGGCTTGAGTCTGTCAGCCGGGGGCAAGCGGCCTGTCGCGGCCACCTGTCTCATGTTTGAGACAGGTCAGGCGAGGTTCTGGTCGATCCCCAGCCGGTTCATCCGGCGATAGAGCGTTGCCCGCCCGACCCCCAGCGCCCGCGCGGCCTCGGACACATTGCCCTGCGCCCGCGCCAAGGCCCGCATCACCGCTGCGCGTTCGGCCTTCTCGAACCCGCGCGCGCCGTCCTCGCGCCCGAACAGATCCGAGGCCGGCACCGACCGCACCGGCCCCGTCGCGTTCAGCCCGAAGACCTTGCGCGCCCCCCGCGTCGCGCCGATCACCAGATCGTCGCTGTCGACGGCCAGCAGCGTCGCGGCCTCGCTGTCGTCCTGATCGGCGACGACGATCCGGGCCCGCGGGAACGAGGCGCGGAAATGGTCGGCTTCGATCTGCCGGGCGGTCTGCGCGACCGTCGCGGCGATCAGCCGGTTGAACCCCTCGGTCTGGTCCGCCCGGGCCGAGGACACGTCCAGCGCGCCGATCAGCTCGCCCTCAGGCCCGAAGATCGGCGCGTCCATGCAGCTCATCGCGGTGTTGCGGGCGAAGAAATGTTGTTCGCGGTCGATGATCACCCGGCGCTGTTCCGCGATGCAGGTACCGATGCCGTTGGTACCTTCCGAGGCCTCGGACCAATCCGCGCCGGGATGCAGCCCCCAGGCCTCGAACACCGATTGGTCACTGACTGACGCGCGCAGATCCAGGACCACGCCCTGCGCGTCGGTCAGCAACACCCCGCAGCCCGAGCTGCCGACGAGTTGGTACAACTGATCCAGCTTGGGTCGCGCAACGAGCAGCATCGCCTCGGCCCGTTCGCGATGGCTGGAGAGCGTGGTGTCGGTGACCCGATGCACCTCGCGCCGCTGCGCCGGGTCCAACCCGTGATGCGCCAGGGACCGGCGCCACGACGCCGCCAGACGCGAGCGCGCCGCCGCGCCCGGATCGCTGGCCGTTTGATAGACCTTCGCAATGTGCTGAGACAGCGCCGCCATATCCGTTCCTCCCGGCCGGGATCTTACGGCGCCGGAAGCCCCGCCGGGAAGTTGGCGGAAAGTGGCAAATGAGGGCTTTCAGAGCTGTCCCCGCGGGGACGCAAGGCGGCGCGGCATCCCGAGACAGAAGAAAACCTTCACTCCATTGTTGCGCATAATTCGATCCTTTTGCGCACCACTTGAGCATAACTCTAAACACTCATCACCACAGGCGAAAACCGATGCCTCACCCTGGCGCAACGTGTGCCCGACGCCGCGCCAGTTCGTCCCCTTGTCCCCACGGGGACAGGCCGCAATCTCGTCACCCAACCCAACTGAACATGCACCGGGAGAGCCGCACCATCCGGTCGCCACCAATCCTCCCCTCGCAGAGTCAATCCGCCGAACCAGCATCCGCCGCCCTGCCCTGCCCCGCCGTATCACCACGGCCCACATCAAGGAAAAGGCCCCGGCACTCTCGCGCCGGGGCCCTCCAATTTTCCCGTCCCCATGGGGACACTCAGTCGTCGAGCGAAGCAAGAAACGCCGCCACCGCCTTCTCCAGCCGCATCCGGTCCACCGCCGAAAAGTCGCGCGGCAGGCGCAGCTCAACGCGGCCGTCCGATGCCGTGCACTGCGCGATCATCCCACCGTGCGGCACGCGCAGCGTTGTCTTCGCGCCGGGCTTGCGCGGCTTGGCCTCGACCTCAGAACTGACGGGCGCCGGGCTCTCGGCCATCTCGCGCAGGATCGCCAACTCCCGATCCGCGTCTCGCTGCGGCTCGGCGGCCAGCTTGCGCGACACCCGCGCGACCAGCGACGGGTCACGATCCACGGCCTTCCAAAGCGACAACCCCAGCGCCCGCGGGATCGACGGCGCATGCATCAGCGCCCCACCAAGCGCATCGAGCAGCTTGGCGAAGTTACGGATGTAGACCCGCTTCTGCCGATTGGCCGAGCCGAACAGCGCCGCGATCGCCGCATCCAACGTGCCTGCCGGCGTCTCAGGATCGGCGTGATAGGCGCGCGCCAGTTCGGCCATCTCGGCGAACGAGATGTCCCGGCGCACCATGTTCTCATCGACCATCCGGCGATAGAGCATGTCGATCCCGTCACCCGGCGGTACCAGCCCCGCGGGGACCTTCGCGAACCGCTCGTCACCGGTTTCCGCGTGCAGCTCGCGAAAAGCCATCAACCGGCGGAAGCCCTGGATCAGCTCGAACCCGTCACCGCGCGCGACGACGCGGATCGGGTTCGACAGGCCGATCTCTCGGATCGATTCCTTCAGCTCGTCAATATCCTCGTCCCGTCCGGCGGCGCGGTCGCGGGTCAGCTCCTCGGCGCGGATGGCGTCCAGATCGATCAGGTCGACGACCAGTCCCAGCTTGCGCAGCCGCACGAACTCATGCGCCAACTCGTCATTCTCGGCCCGGATCCGGGTCTCGATCTGCGCGCGCTCGCGCAGGGCATCGGCGTTCTCGGTGATCGCGGCGGCCATCGGCCCGCGACGCGCCGAGGCTTCTGTCCCCGCGGGGACAGCCGGCGCCGCAGGCTGCGCGGCGGGCGTCTCGTCGGCCGGAAAGCCGATGTCGAAAATCCGGCGCTTGCTCATGCCTTATCCTCCATCTGATCCCAGGCGTTCAGCGCATGGGTGCGGAATTCCTCGTAGGCCCGATCGAAGGACAGCCGCGCCCGACGCCAGGTTTCCCGCGTCATCTGCCGGTAGTCGATCTCATAGACCGAGGATAGGAAGCGTCCCGATTGCTCGACCGCGCGGGTCAGCTCGATCGGGTGCTCGGCCATCCTATCGCCGAACACCTTGCCGAAGGCTTCCTGCATCGCACGATGCAGATCATTGTTCGGCTCATAGCGCGTAATCAGGAAGCGCAGGTCCAGAAACGCCTTCGGCAGCGAGAATGTCCCCGCGGGGACAAGACCCGAGAACCCGCTCAAATCCTCCAGCGCCTCGCCGAGCTGGCCGATGAAGGAGGTGGTGGAATCGTATTCCCAATAGCCGGGGCCCGAGGGGATATAGAGCATGTCCGCCGCGAAGACCGCGTTCATCGACTGATAGCCAATGGCGGGCGGGCAATCGAAGATGATGAAGTCGTAGCTGTCGTCGGGCAGGCTATCAAGGAAGCGCGAGACCGCCGCGAAGAACGACCATTCCGGGTTCAGGTGCCGATACTGCGCGCTGGCGAATTCGACGAAGGCCGCGTTGGCACAGCTGGGGACGATGTCGATCGTGGACCAGCTGGTCGGCTTGATGAAGTCGGTGAGGCGCAGATCGGCGAGGCCCATCTCGGTGATCGACGAGGGCAGCTTGCGCTGGGGCAGGGCGGTCCCGCTCTCAGCGCCGCGGGCGGTGGAGTTCATGCGCTCCGTCTCGCGGATGAGGTCGCGCGCCATGATGCCCCAAACGGTGTATTCTTCGGCCACGTCGGATAGGCCCATCGAGTGGCTCAGCGTCGCCTGCGGGTCGAAGTCGACGGTCAGCACGCGGTAGCCATCCAGCGCCGCGGCATGGGCGAAGTGCAGGGCGACGGTCGACTTGCCGGCGCCCCCTTTGAAGTTGGCGATGGCGGCCCGTAGCGCGCGTTTCCCCGCGGGGCGGCGCGGCTGCAGCGACTGGCGGTTGATGCGCAGACGGCGGCGGATCTCGTTGATCTCGTCGAGGGTGAACCAGCGTTGGCGGCCATCCTCCTCAACAAGGCCCTGAGGGAGCGAGGGGTCCGCGGCCAGTTTGCCGCGCAGGGTGGATTGGTTGACCTTCAGGATCAACTCTCCCAATTCCCAGCTGGAGAAACGGCGCAGCGTCTTCTCGTGCTCGGGCGAATAGGTCTGCTGCCGGATCCAGCCCTGCATCTTCAGGGACTGCGCCTGAAGGCGGGACAGGTCTTCATGCGTGAACATGGCGGTCTCTCAACGTTGTTTGCTCGATGATCGGAATTTACGCGGAAATGCAGAAAGCGTAAATCCGGATCTTTCCCTAAAGGACGTTTTGATGCATTCTGTCCCCGCGGGGACACTGCGACGTCCCTCGGGTCCGGATAGCACTTTGGTTACAGGGACTTTTGGCCCGTCGCTGATTCGGATGGCGGGGACGAAATGCACCCGCAGTACCGCGATTCGGCCGGGCAGGGTCGGCAGGGCGAATACGGCGCGAAACCCCAGACTTAGGGGGACACCGGAAGGCCCGCCACCACGCTTGGGGGGACAAAGGACCCGCAATGGGGTGACACACAGGATGTCCCCTAATACCAAGCAACCCGATTTTTTAAATCGGTTTTGGGTCAGGATCAGGGATCACCAGGCCCGGCTGGCAGGCTTTGGTCACAGAATCGTTGACACTCGGAACCGTCCCAACGTAAATTCCGTGGAAGATGGGAAAAGCGTTGGATCCGGGTCTGGACCTTCCAACGGAAGTGGACCAGAACGGCCCGAAACGACGCAATCCCACCTCTCGGGCAACGACCCGGATCGAGCAACACGTCCATACGGACAAACCCAAGGATTCGCCATGAGCGTCCTCAAACCCGTTGGCAACGGGGCCGCTTCGCGCAAGTACGACCTGCTCACGGCGCTGGGGGCCATGGCGCTGGCCTCAAGCCCGGCAGAGCAGCGGCTGGTCTTGCGCCTGATCCTCGCGATCACCGCACGCTACAATTGGGCGACGGATACGCTGGCGGTGGCGCAGGCCGATCTGGCACGGATGTGGTCGGTGGATGAGCGCACGGTCAAGCGGGTGATGGCCGAGTTCCGGGCGCGAGAGTGGCTGAAGCTGAAGCGGGCCTCGGCGCGGGGCAGGGTGGCGGAATACGGTCTGGGGATCGACGAGCTGCTGGCGGCCAGCCGCCCCGACTGGGCGCGCGTCGGCCGCGATTTCGAGGCGCGGATGAATCCGCAGGAGGGCCAAGCCGCCGTCCCGCAGGCGGAGGAGAGCAAGATCGTCCGCTTCCCCGCCAGCGCCCCCACGGAAGTGCCGCAGGGGCAGGTCTGGCCGCGCTTGCTGACGCTGCTGGCGGCGGGGGATCCGGCGACGGCGCGGGCGTGGATGCAGGGCATCACTGAGGAAGGGATCGTGGGCGGCACGCTGATGTTGCGCACCAAGGGGCGTTATCAGGCGAATTACCTGCGCACCCATCTGATGGGTCGGTTGATGGGCGCTGCACGGCGGTTGGAGCCGCGCGTGCAGGCCATCGAGATCGGTGCCGACGACGCCTGATCAGGGCTGCTCGCTGGCCTCTCCGGCGCTGCCGAAGGCGTTCCAGCCGCCGTCCACGCCCAAGAGCGTGCCGTTGATATAGCTGGCGGCGGGGGAGGCCACGAAATGCACGGCCTCGGCGATATCCTCGGGCCGGCCAAGGTCGCCCATCGGGATCCGCGCGCGGATCGATCGGCTGTCGACCTGCCCCTTGGCCTCGAGCGCGGCGACGCCCGGCGTGCGGATGTAGCCCGGCGCGACGGTGACGACGCGGAAGCCCTGCGGTCCCAGCTCGGCCGCGAGGCAGCGGGTGAGGATGTCGATCCCGGCCTTGGAGGCCCCGTAGGCGTGGCGCGGGGCCATGGGGACCAGCCCCGCGATGGAGCCGATGTTGACGATCACGCCGCCCGGACGGAGCCGGGGCAGGGCGGCCTTGATGCAGGCGAAGGCGCCCGTGAGATTGACCTCGAAGGTGCGGTGCAGGTCGGCGAAATCCTGTTCCTCGGCGGGTTTGAACGTGTCAGCGATGGCCGCGTTGTTGACCAGCACATCAACGGCGCCGATCTGGGCGAAGGCGGCCTCGACCGCGGCATCGTCGCTGACGTCGCAGGGCAGGGCGGTTGCCTGGGGACCGAGAGCCTTGCCGCGGGCGGCCAGCGCCTCGGCATTGCGGTCGAGCAGGATGACGCTGTCCCCGCCGGCGATGAAGCGCGCGGCATGGGCGGCGCCGATGCCGTCCGCCGCCCCCGTGATGACCACGCGGCGCGGGCCGGTCGGCGGGGCAGGGGGGCTGAGTTCGGCCTCGGGCACCGTGTCGGCTGGGGGATGCGCGTCGCCCGGCTGGTTGAAGGACAGCCACCCGCCATCGACGCCCAGTATGGTGCCCGTGACATAGCGCGCGCGGTCCGAGGCGAGGAAGCCGATGGCCGAAGCCATCTCGTCGGCGCGGGCCAGACGGCCCATCGGGATGCGGCGCCGCACGGCGCTGAGGTCGGCTTTCCCGGCGGCCTCCAGCGCGGCGACCATCGGCGTGCGGACATAGCCCGGCGCGATGGCGTTCACGCGAATGCCGCGCGCGGCCCATTCGCAGGCCAGCGAGCGTGTCATCGAAATCAGCGCGGCTTTCGACGCGGCATAGGCGTTCCGGCACGGGTTCCCAAGGACGCCGGCCAGCGAGGCGGTGTTCACGATCGCCCCGCCGTTCGGCATGCGCGTCGCGGCCTCTCGGGCCATCAGAAATGGCGCATACGAGTTAGTGCGCAAAGTTAGGCGAAAATGCGCAATGTCAGTCTCAACTGTCGGGGCCATCGTGGGGCCCATGGCGGCATTGTTGACCAGCACGGTGACCGCCAGACCCTCGGCATCCAGCTGCTGCCAGAGGGCGAGGATTTGCGCCTCGTCGGAGAGGTCGCATTCGAAATTCCGGCTGTCGGGCAGGTCCAGAACGCCGCTGCCGGGCAGATCGACGGCGATCATCTCCGTGCCGGGTTCGGACAATTCGGACATGAGTGCGCGACCGATGCCGCCTGCGGCACCGGTGACAAGGCAGGTTCGGGTCATGGGGTCTTACTCCGGGGATAGGCGACGGAAGAAGCCGTCGCGGTACAGCAGGCTCGCGCCGGGGGCGGTGCCCAGATCGGTGACGCGGCCCAGAAAGACGGTGTGGCTGCCTTGGTCGAAGGCCTGTTCCACGGCGCAGTCGAAGCGGCTGATCGCCTTGTCCAGCCGGGGCGCGCCGGAGGGGCCGGTGGACCAGAGCGCCGGGTCGAAGGCCTCGGCCTCGTCGCCGGGGTGGGACGAGAAGCGGCGGGCGATCTCGGCCTGTTCATCGCTGAGGAAGCTCACGGCGAAATGGCCCGCTCGCCGGATACGCTCGGCCGCAGGCTTGTCGCCGCGGATGCAGACGACGAGGGTCGGTGGCTCTGTGGTGGCCGAGCAGATGGCGGTGACCGTCAGCCCCTCGGGCGTGTCGGCATGCAGCCATGTGACGACGGCGACCGGCGAGACGACGTGGCGCATGGCCTGTTTGTAATCATCGACGGACACGGGCTGGAGGTCTGTCGTCATGCGCGTCCTTCCTGCGCCGGGGCGGGCGCGCCGATATGGTAGACGGGGTCCTGCGGATGGCTGCCGCCGATCGGCTGGCGCGGGCCGAAGTGCTCGGCCTCTGTCCCCTCGGGGACGGGCTGATCCTCGGCCCAGTCATAGACCACGGTGCGGGAAGCGACGCGCCATTCGCTGCCGCGCTTCTCGAACCGGTCGCAATAGCGCCCGATCAGCATCACCTGCCGCACTACGCCATCCGGGCCGGCGCCGCGCTGATGGGCGGTGAAGTAGCTTTCGACCTCGGCGCCCTCGGGGCCGGTGAAGGTGATGAGGATATTCGACACGACATGGATGTTGCGCGGCCCGGTGGCCCAGACGCGTTTGGCCCAGTCGATGAAGCCCTCGACCGGCCCTGAGTAGGGTCCGTGCCGGTCGGTGGCATCGGGCCAGTAGCTGGAGCGAAGGGCGGCCTCGTCGGCGCGGTCGATGCCCCGGCAATAGCGGTAGAGGCAGTCGCGGATCGCCTCGCGGTCCATCAGCTCCTGCACTTGGGCGGCGAGATCTTTCATGAGGCCTCCAGTTCGATGAGGGCGTCGAGGGCGATGACGCCTTGGCCCGCGGGCAGCACACGCACCGGGTTCAGGTCGATGCCGATCACCCCGTCGCGATGCGTGGCGGCAAAGCGCGACAGGTCCGAGAGCAGCTGCGCCAATGCGTCGATGTCCGAGGCTCCGGCCCCGCGCACGCCTTCCAGAAGCGGGAAGCCGCGGATTTCGCGGATCATGCGGTGGGCTTCAGGGACGTCGAAGGGGGCGGCGCGGAAGGTCACGTCCTTCAGCACCTCGACGAAGATGCCGCCCAAGCCGAACATGACGACCGGCCCAAGGACTGGGTCGCGGGTGACGCCGACGATGGTCTCAACCCCGCCTTGCACCATGGGCGCGACGAGCACGCCTTCGACCGTCGCGCCGGGGGCCTTTTCGGCGGCCCGGGCGAGGATGTCTTGCGTCGCTTGCCGGACGGCAGCGGCGTCCTTCAGGTTCACCGCGACGCCGCCGATCTCGGTCTTGTGGGCTATGTCGGGCGAGCAGATCTTCACCACGACCGGATAGCCGAGTGCCTCGGCCGCCGTGACCGCTGCGTCGGGATCGGTGGCGAGCTGTTCGTCGGCGAACTGGATGCCGGCTTGTTTCAGCAGCGCCTTGGCGCGGGCCTCGGAGAGCGGGCCTTTGGGCAAGGGCAGAGGGGCCATCGGCGCGGGGTTGGAGGCCGGTCGGGCAAAGGCCTGCCGGAATTTCGCCAAAGCCCCAAGCGAGTGCGCCAGGGCCGAGCCGTCCTCATAGACGAGGAAGCCGTCGGCCTCGTAGCTGCGGACCGCATCGACCGGGGCGGACATGGTCAGCGCGCGGATGCTGTCGTCGTGGCCCGCCAATGCCTCCATCAGCGCCTTGCGCAGCGGGTCGGCATAGGTCTTGGACCCCGGCCCGGTGCCGAGGATCGCGGAGAAGGCGTCATAGCTGCCGCGCTCCATCATCGTGCGCACGCAGGCTTTCAGAACGTTGAGATCGCTCACCGCCTGCGCGGTCGCATCGACCGGGTTGCGCGGCGAGGCATAGGGGAGGAGGTCCAGAAGTTCCTTCTGCGCGTCATCCGGCATCGGCGCGACATCGAGGCCCGCGCTCTCCAGATCGTCGGCCAATTGGATGCCGAAGCCGCCGGACATGGTGAAGATGCCCACCCGGTCACCCTGCGGGAACCGGCCCGAGGCGGCGGCATAGGCGACGTCGATCTGCTCGGCGGTCGTCGCGGCGCGGTGTACGCCGAATTGGCGCAACACGGCGTCGAACACGCCATCCGACCCGGCCAGAGCCGCGGTATGCGAGGCGGCCGCCGCCGCACCGACAGCCGAACGGCCGGTCTTCATGAAGACGATGGGCTTGTGCAGCTGACGCGCGGTTTCCAGCGCTTCGATGAACAGATCGCGGTCGCGCACGCCCTCGGCATAGGCCATGACGACGCGTGTATCGGGCTGGCGGACCATGTGGTTCAGCGCCTCGGCCACGTCGATATCAGCCTCGTTCCCGGTGGTGATCCATTGGCTGATGCCAAGGCCGCGATTGCGCGCGAGATGCGCGAGATGCGCGCCGTAAGCCCCGGATTGCGAGACGATGCCGACTGGGCCGGGGGTGATGAAGGCCGTGTCCAGCACGACGCTGAACGTGCCGTAATACCCCAGCGCCGGGTTGAACACGCCGAGGCAGTTCGGGCCGAGAAGCCGCATCCCGGCCTCACGCGCCGTGGCGGTGAGGCGGGCTTGCAGGGCCTCGCCCTCGTGTCCGGTTTCCGCGAATCCGGCCGAGAAGATGACGGCGGATTTCACGCCCTTCGCGGCGCAATCCTGCACGGCCTGCAGGGTGGCCGAAGCGGGCAGGGCGAGGATCGCGGTATCCGGAACCTCGGGCAGTTCGGTGATCGAGGGGAAGGCGGGCAGGCCTTGTACCGTCTCGCGCTTGGGGTTCACGGGCAGGACGCGGCCCTTGAAGTCGGCCTCGCGCAGGTAGCGCAACGGGCGGCCGCCGATACGCGAGGCATCGTCGGAGGCGCCGACGAGGGCCACGCTGGCGGGCGCGAAAAGGGCGTCGAAAGCGTCACGCATCGGGGGTCTCCGGGGTCGTCAGGCGCATGCGCGGTTCCTCAAGGCCTTTGATGCCGAGGCCGTCGATGGCGAAGAGATGGCCACCCTGCGGATGGCGCGAAATGGCGCGGCCCGAGCCGCTGTCCTTGATCGAGGTGACGTAAAGCGTCGACAGATCCGGCCCGCCAAACGCCATGCAGGACGGCATGTCGGTCGGGGCCTCCAGCACGCGCTCCAGCTTGCCGGACGGGGTGAAGCGGGCGATCTTGCCGACGTTCACCAAGGCGACCCAGACATGTCCTTCGGCATCGACGGTTGCGCCATCGGGGCCCGAGTTGAACTGCTGGGTATCGGCGAAGACACGCGGGCGCGACAGCTCGCCATCCTCATAGTCATAGGCGCGAATGAAGCGGTCGAGGCTATCGGCGAAATACATCGTCTTGCCGTCAGGGCTGAAGCACAGCGCGTTCGAGATGCGGATGCCGTTGGCCAGAACCTCGGCCCGGCCGGCGCCATCGACGCGCACCAGTTCTCCGACCGGCTCGGCGAAGACGCCCATGCCGCCACAGACGAAACGGCCCTGCCGGTCGACCTTGCCGTCGTTGAAACGCATCTTCTCGTTGCGGGGCGGCAGGTAGAGGGGCGCGACCGCGCCGGTGTCGGCGTCGATCAGGTAGAAGCCGTCGACCAGACCGGCGACCAGACGGTCATCCTCGCACAGGCCGATGGAGCCGACGGTGGTCGGCGTCTCGCATTGGCCGGAGGTGCCGGTGGCGGGCTCGTGGTAGCGGATCAGGCGCGACACGCCGTCCACCCAGTAAAGCCGGGCGCGGCGGGCGTCCCACAGCGGGCTCTCGCCCAGCATGTCAGGGGTCGCCACGACGCGGGTCGCGACGATCTTGGCGTCGGATTGGGCTGTCATCATCGGGTCCGAAAAGGAAAAGGGGCGACCGACGAAGGCCGGTCGCCCGAGGCGGGGAGGAAGGGTTACTGCGTGAAGAGCGAGCAGGCGCTCTCTTCGCGGGTCCGCCAGGATTGGTCGGCGGCAATCTGGCCCAGCGGCTGGTAGTAGTCCCAGTCGCCCGAGGAATCGCCCGGCGCCTTCACCTGGACCATGACCATCGGATGCATGACCACGCCGTCCTCGCGGATCGACACATCGTGCATGATCGGGTCGTTGACCGGGGTGGCGCGCATCTGGTCCATGACCGCGACGCCCTCGTCCGTGCCGGTCGATTCCAGCGCGGTGAGGAAGTGGTTCACCGCCGAATAGGTGACCAGCTGGGCCTCGTTCGGGTAGCGGCCGTCATAGGCCTCGTTGTAGCGCGCGGTCAGGGCGCGGGTGCCCTCGTCGTAATCCCAATAGGCGGCGGCCGAGAAGATCAGACCTTGCGTCGCCTGCAAGCCGATGCCGTGCACGTTGTTCACCAAGATCCCCAGCGGCGCGATGGTCTGGCCGGCGGCGACGATGCCGAATTCCTCGGCCTGTTTGATGACGTTGCCAAGGTCGGCGCCGGCGTTGGCGATACCGATCACCTGCGCGCCGCTGGCCTGCGCCTGCAGCAGTTGCGACGAGAAGTCGGTGGCGCCCAGCGGATGCAGGGTCGAGCCGAGCACCTCGCCACCGGCGGCTTCGATGAAGCGGGTGGCGTCTTCCTGCCACTGGTGGCCGAAGGTGTAGTCGACGGTGATGAAGTACCAGCTCAGGTTGTCCTGCTCCAGCTGCGCATTCACCGAACCGCGGGCCAGCGTATAGGTGTCATAAGCCCAGTTCGTCGTCATGGGCGAGCACTGGCCGTTTGTGGTTTCCGTGGTCGCGGTGCCGGCCACCAGATAGGGGCGGTTGTTCTGGCGCATCACGTCCTGCACGGCCAGCGCGATCGACGAGGCCGAGCAACCGACGATGGCGTCGACGCCCTCTTCCTCGACCCAGCGACGGGCGGTCGAGACGCCGATGTCGGGCTGGTTCTGGTCATCGGCGATCACCAGTTCGATGGGCGTGCCGTTGATTTCGCCGCCGTGGTCCTCGATGGCGAGGCGCGCCATGGTCACCGAGCCCGTGCCGCAGTTGTCGGCATAGGGGCCCGATTGGTCATTCATCACGCCGATGCGGATCACGCCGTCCGAGAAATCGGCATAGGCGGGGGCAGCGGTCAGCGCGGTGCAGGCAAGGAACAGCGCCGAGGCGCCGGTTTTCTTCAATGTCGTCATGGTCTTCCTCCCAAGGGTTTGGCGGGGCTCCTCCTTCCCCGCCGGGTCATCACGAGAAGGCGTAGGTCACGCCCCCATCCACGAAAAGCATGTCGCCGGTGACGAAGCTGGCCTCGTCCGAGGCGAGGAACACGGCGGCATTGGCCATGTCCTGCGGCTGGCCCAGACGGCCGATCGGCATGCGCTGCCGCCGGCGTTCCCAGGCCTCTTCACTCACCACCAGATTGGCGCCGTCGGTTTGCGTCGGCCCCGGTGCGACGGCGGTGACGCGAATATTGTCCGGCCCGAATTCTGCCGCGCCCGAGCGGGTCGCGGCAGCAACCGCGGCCTTGATCGCCGAGTACATGATGCCGTGTTTCATCGCCAAAACGGCCGAGGGCGAGGCGATGTTGACGATCACGCCGCCGCCTGCATCGCGCATCTGTGGCACGCAGGCCTGATAGCCCCAGATCACGCCCTTCAGGCCCACGTCGATCATGCGCGAGATCATCGGCTCGGTCTGCTCTTCCAGCGGGCCGTAGCGGTTGTACATCGCGTTGTTGACCAGCACGGTGATCGGCCCGAAGGCATGCTTCAGCTGTGCGGCGGCGGTGAAGACCTCCTCGCGGTCGGCCACATTCGCCTTCAACGCGATGGCCTCGCCGCCGGCGGCACGGATCGCCGCGGCGCATTCCTCGGCCACCTCAAGCTTCAGGTCCAGCACGCCGATCTTCGCGCCTTCGCGGGCATAGGCCTCGCTGATTGCGCGGCCGATCCCGCGTCCGCCGCCCGTCACAAGGGCGACCCGGTTGGCCAGTCTGCCCACCATCGACTTCTTCCTTTCCTCCGGTCCATCAGACGCGCCGCACCCCTCTCCTCAGGGGGGCAGGCAAACCGGGGCCGGAGGCGCAAGCGCCTGATTTTCCGTCCGATGCCCGCCGGAAGCGGCTGGTCTGTGGGTGTGCAGGAAAGATTGCACGGAGGTTTGGATGCGGCTAGAAAAATCCGTGAGTGAAGTGGAGTTTCACACTTGTGAATTCCGGTCGCTCAGGGGAGGGGAGGCCCCGTCCATGTCCAATGCCCAGGTCAAATCCGCGATGCGCGCGTTCGAGATCCTCGAACATTTCCGCCTGTCGCAGCAGCCGCGCACCATGTCCGAACTCTCGACGGATCTGGGCTATCCCCTGTCCTCAACCACCGTTCTGCTGAAGACGCTCGTGAACCTCGGCTATCTGAACTACGACCGCGGCAAGCGGGTGTATTTCCCGACGACCAAGGTCACGGGCCTTGGCGATTGGGTGCCGCGCGCGCTGTTCGGCTCGGGCCAGATCATCGACGCGATGAACGATGTGCATGCCGCGACCAGCGAGGGGATCTTCGTCGGCACCCGCAACGACGTCTATCTGCAGTATCTGAAGACCAAGCAGTCGCTGCACGCCCTGCGCTTCTTCATCGACGAGGGTACTGTGCGGCCGATCACCCGCTCGGCGGCGGGTTGGGTGCTGATGTCGACGATGAGCGACGACAAGATCGAGAACATGGTGCGCCGGGCCAATATCGCCACGCAGAACCCGGCCGAGCGCGTGCTGGTGCCCGAGATCTTCGAGCGCATCGCCGAGATTCGCGCCCGTGGCTATGGCTGGGCCGAGGATGTGCCCTTCGCGGGCGGTGCCACGATCGCCGTGCTGATGCCGGGGACGATTCTGGGCAGCCCGGTGACCTTGGGCCTCGGCGGTGTGGCCGACCGGATCAAGAAGAACTTCGACAAGTATCTGGGCGCCCTGCGCAACGCCGCGCGCTCGGTCCCGGCCGAGCCCGATTTCGATACGCCGATCCATATCGAATTGTGAGAGCCCGTCAGACGCCCGGCTTTTCACGGATGTGAATGTAGGTGACCGATATACTGTAATCGTTGATCGCCGGCGCAAGAGGGCGTTTCATTCTCCCCAGATCGGGCGGCAGAGGAGGCCGCCCTCGGCGCAGACCCGCAAGCCGGGTTCCGTGCGCCTTCGTTCAAAGGGAGGATCGACATGAGTCGAGCACAAACGGCCACCGCAGGCGCGGGGGCCGAACGGATTGACATGGTCATCGTCGGTGCGGGCTTCGGCGGCATGTACGCCACCTACAAGTTCCGCGAGATGGGCCTGAACATCGTCAGCATCGAGGAAGGCGGCGATGTCGGTGGCGTCTGGTACTGGAACCGCTATCCGGGCGCGCGCTGTGACCTGCTGTCGGTCGATTACAGCTACGGCTTCTCCGAGGAAGTGCAGCAGGAATGGACCTGGTCCGAGCAATTCGCGGCCCAGCCCGAGATCCTCGCCTATGCCAATTTCGTCGCCGACCGGCTGACGCTGCGGCCGCATTACCGCTTCAACACGCGTGTCGAGAGCGCGAAATGGGACGACGCGCGCCAGCTCTGGGTCGTGCGCACCAGTGACGGCAGGGTGCTGGAGGCGACCTATTGCGTCATGTCCACCGGACCGCTGTCGAAGCCGACCGATCCCGACATTCCGGGCCTCTCGACATTCAAGGGCCAGACCCTGCGCGCCGCCCGCTGGCCGCATGAGGAGCCGGATCTGAAGGGCAAGCGTGTCGGCGTCCTCGGCACCGGCTCGTCGGGAATGCAGATCATCCAGACGCTCGGCCGCACCGATTGCGAGCTGTTCGTGTTCCAGCGCACCCCCAGCTTCACCCTGCCGATGCGCAACCGCAAGGTCTCGGACCGCGACGTCGAGGAACTGAAGGCGAACTACGCCTCGATCCGCGCGGCCTGCAAGCTGAACCCCACTGGCGGCGCGCGCCCCGTCTCGACCCGGCCGTTCTTCTCCATCCCCGCCGACCACCGGCAGGAGTTGATGGAACAGGCCTGGCAGCATGGCGGGCATACCTTCCTCGGCATCTTCTCGGACCTGATGGTCAACCAATCGGCCAATGACCAGGTCGCCGATTTCGTCCGCGACCGCATCCACGAGACGGTCGAGGACAAGGCACTGGCCGAGAAGCTGAAGCCGCGCGGCTATCCGATCTTCGCGCGCCGGCCCTGCCTCGATACCGGGTATTACGAGACCTACAACCGGCCGAACGTGCATCTGGTCGATTGCCTCGAAGACCCGATCGTCGAGATCACCGAGAAGGGCATCCGCACCCAATCGGGCGAACATGAGCTCGACGTGCTGATCCTCGCCACCGGCTATGACGCCTTGACCGGGGCGCTCCTAGCCTTCGAGATCACCGGCAAGGATGGCGTGGCGCTGAAGGACAAATGGTCGGGCGGTCCCCGGTCGCTGTTCGGCGTCGTCATGGAGGGTTTCCCCAACCTGTTCATGACGACGGGTCCGAACGGCCCGGCGGCGCTGGCCAACATCTTCACCATCTCGGAGAACGATGTCGATTTCATCGCCGGCCTGATCGCCCATATGCAGAAGACGGGGCAGGGCGCTGTCGAGGCCTCACTCAGGGCCGAGAACGCCTGGATGGACCAGATCCATGTCCTCGCCAGCCGGTCGTTGATGCTGAAGGCCAAGACCTGGTGGATGGGCACCAACGTGAAGGGCAAGCCGCAGGGCATGATCATGTTCACCGGCGGCTTCCACAAATACCGCGAGGCCTGCGAGGCCGTGGCGGCGAACGGCTACCGCGATCTGGCCTTCGAGCCGGCGCATCAGACTGAAGCCGTCGCGGGCTGACGCCCGGTGAGGCTCAACGCCCGGCTGCGCGCGACGTGGCCGGGCCTTTTCAACTTTGGAGAACGCGAATGCTGGGTCTCATGCAGGATCGGCCGCTGCTGATCTCGTCCCTTCTCACCCATGCCGAACGCTATCATCCCCGCAGCGAGGTGGTCTCGGTCACCTGCGAGGGCGAGACGGTTCGCACCGATTGGGCCGGCATCGCCCGCCGCGCCAAGAAGGCCGCGCAGGCCCTGCGCCGGCTGGGCGTTAAGCCGGGCGACCGGGTGGCGACGCTGGCGTGGAACACTCACCGCCATCTAGAGCTCTATTACGCCGCCGCCGGCATCGGCGCGGTGCTGCACACGGTCAATCCGCGGCTGTTCCCCGAACAGATCGACTATATCCTGAACCATGGCGCGGCCGAGGTTCTGCTGCTCGATGCGCCCTTCCTGCCGCTGGTCGACGGGCTGGAAGACAAGTTGGGCAAGGTGAAGCATCGCGTCGTGATGACCGACGCCAATCACATGCCGAAGGGCCGCGCGGACCTCGCCTGCTATGAGGCGCTTCTGGCCTCGGAAGACGGGACGTTGGACTGGCCGGTGTTCGACGAGAAGCAGGCGTCCGGCCTGTGCTACACCTCGGGCACCACGGGCAATCCGAAAGGCGTGCTCTATTCCCACCGCTCGACCGTTCTGCATGCCTTCTTGTGCTGTCAGGTCGACGGTCTGCATTTGTCGCGCGCGGATTCGACGCTGCTCGCGGTGCCGCTGTTCCATGTGAACGCCTGGGGTATCCCCTATGCCTCGGCTTTGTGCGGGGCGAAGTTGGTGCTGCCGGGGCCGAAGTTGGACGGCCAGTCGCTGTACGACCTGTCTCGCGCCGAGAAATGCAGCTTCTCGCTGGGTGTGCCGACCGTCTGGATCGGCCTGTTCAAATATCTCGACGAAGCCGGTTTGAAGACCTCGAACCTGCCGTTCGAGCGCGTGCTGATGGGCGGCTCTGCCGCGCCCCGCGCGCTGCTGGAGCGGTTTCACGCCGCCGAGATCCACGCCTTCCAGGCCTGGGGCATGTCGGAAACCAGCCCCGTCGCCACCGTCGCGACCCTGCTGCCGCATCACAAGGAGCTGCCGAAGGCGCAGCAGATCGACGTGCTGGTGCGGCAGGGGCGGGCGATGTTCGGGGTCGAATTGCGCATCGTCGCTGAGGACGGCACCGAGCTGCCGCATGACGGTTCGGCATCCGGCGAGCTGATGGTGCGGGGGCCTTGGGTGACCTCGGGCTATTACGGCGGGGTCGGCGGGCAGGTCGTCGACAAGGACGGCTGGTTCGCGACGGGCGACGTGGCGAAGATCGACGGCGAGGGGTTTGTGACGCTCACCGATCGGTCGAAGGACGTGATCAAGTCGGGCGGCGAATGGATCAGCTCGATCGAGCTGGAGAATGCCGCGCTGGGTCACCCGGCGGTCGAGGCCGCGGCGGTGGTGGGCGTGACCCATGACCGCTGGCAGGAGCGTCCGCTGATGCTGGTGGTGAAGAAGCCCGGCAGCAGCGTCGCGCCGGCCGAGGTGCTGGCCTATCTCGAGGACAAGGTCGCGCGCTGGTGGCTGCCGGACGACGTGGTCTTCGTCGAAAGCCTGCCGCTGACGGCGACAGGGAAGCTCGACAAGAAGGTCCTGCGCGAGGCGTGGAAGGACCATTTGGTGAAGGCGGGGGTGTGAGGTTGGTGGGTGGAAGGCGAAAGGGCCCTGCGCAAGCGGGGCCTTTCTACTGACGGAGAGCGGATGGTTTGCTTATTGGCTTTCGGCCTTGTGCGGACATTCACCAAGCCGGCACCGTGACGGCGCAGCTTCGTCAAACCGGTCATCCGCAGGCCCGTGCAGCGCTGGCCGTAAGTATTGGCAGCAATGCGCAGAGACATGAAGTTGTGAGCGCAAGTTATCGACACTTCAAGAGGAAGGTTTAAACTAAACGTAGCACCGTAGAATTGGACAGAATTTGGACTCCTCTCATAGCGTCTCACGCCAAACGGGAACGCAGCAGGGCCTATGTCAATATTGCTGATCAGGCCGCCAACGCTGCCGTTCCCTAGAGATGGCCAGTGAAGCATCTTCTGAAATCATCAGATCCGAGTTTCAAATAAGAAACAGGCATGCAAGAAAAGCAACGGCACTAATAAAAGCGAACCACAAGTTCTCAAAAAGGAACCTAACGCCAAGGGGATCCTGAAGCGTCATCCATCTAATCAATGATTCTCTGAAATTCGGCCTACTCAACCCAACCAAAAAGCACGCGAGATATAAAAGGATGATGATCAATTTATAGGAACTGCTTGCCATAGATTTATCCCTTCGCTCCGAAGTCGGCACGATCAAGTCCTGACAAAATCATTCTAAAGCAACCTTTTCTTGGGTGCTCTGACGTCCCCACACACCTATCAACGGAATATCGGGTCCGAGTCCTACCGAGGTTTGACATTATCAACCTGCGCGGGCGTCGCAAAGATTGCCGCGTTTCAGGGGTGCAGGTCGCGCTTCAAGCGGCCATTCAGGCCTGCCGCGACGAACTCCCGTTCCGTGCCCGTGATCTCCTGGTGCCAATGCAAAAGACCCCGCTCTCGCGGGGCCTTTCCGTTTCTTCAAAGCTTCTAGGCCTACGCCCGCGCCGTTCTCCGCTTCACGAATGCCTGAAGCTCGCCCACCAGACCCTTCCGGAAGAACAGGATCACCGCCAGGAACACACTCCCCTGGATGATCAACGCCCATTCGCCGAATTGCGCAAGATGGTCGGTCAGCAGGACGATCAGCGCGGCGCCGACTATCGGGCCGGCCAATGTCCCCAATCCGCCCAGAAGCGCCATGAAGATGATCGTGCCGGACACATGGAACGACAGGTCATGCAGCGTGGCGATCTGGAACACGGAGGCCTTCATCGCCCCCGCCAGCCCCGCCAACCCGGCCGACAGCGTGAGGGCCACGATCTTGAACCGTTCGGGCACGAAGCCCAGCGACTCCACCCGGCCCTCGTTGTCGCGGATCGCCCGGAGGACCTCGCCGAAGGGGGAATGCACGATGCGGTAGAAGAACCAGATCGCCGCCACCGAGATCGCCAGCACGAGGTAATAGAGCGACAGGTTCGACGACACATCCACCACGCCGAACAGGTCCGAGCGCGGGATGCGTTGCAGGCCGTCCTCGCCATGAGTGAAGGGCGCGCGCAGCAGCAGGAAGTAGATGAATTGCGAGATTGCCAGCGTGATCATCGCGAACTGGATGCCGCCACGACGGGCCGAGATGAGGCCCACCAGCCAGCCCAGCACCGCCATCGACAGCGCGGTCACCAGGAAGGCCAATTCGATCGACAGCCCGCCCTCCTTCATCAGCCAGCCGCCGATATAGGCCCCGGTGCCGAAGAACATCGCATGGCCGAAGCACAAAAGCCCCGCATAGCCCAACAGCAGGTTGAAGCTGGAGGCGAAGACCATGAAGCAGAGGATGGTCATCAGCAGGATCGGGTAGACGAAGAACGGCGCGATCAGCGCGACGACGGCCAGCGCGGCCAGAAGCAGGTAGCGGGTCATCGGGAGGACTCCGGCGAAGAGAACAGGCCATTCGGCCGCAGGATCAGCGCGATGATCATGATGACGAAGATCGCGAGGTTCGAGGCTTCGGGATAGAAGACCTTGGTCAGGCCCTCGACGATGCCGATCAGATAGCCCGTGAGGATCGCCCCCAGGATCGAGCCCATACCGCCGATCACCACCACCGCGAAGATGACGATCATCAGATTCGAGCCCATCGACGGCGAGACCTGATAGATCGGCGCGGCCAGCACGCCCCCAAGCCCCGCGAGGCCCACGCCGAAGGCATAGGTCAGGCTCATCATCAGCGGCACGTTGATGCCGAAGCTCTCGACGATCTCGGGCCGTTCATTGGCCGCACGCAGATAAGAGCCGAGCTTCGTCTTTTCGATCAACAGCCAGGTCGCGATGCAGACCACCAGCGAGAAGACCACGACCCATCCGCGATACCAGGGCAGGAACATGAACCCGAGGTTGATCCCGCCCGGCAGCGGCGAGGCATATGGCAGGCCGGTCGAGCCGAATTCCAGCCGCATCAGCCCCTCGATGATCAGGACGGCGGCGAAGGTGGCCAGCAGGCTGTAGAGATGATCGAGGTTCCTCAGGGGCTTGAGGATCGTCCTCTCCATCGCATAGCCGATGGCACCCACCACCACTGGGGCGATGAACAGCGCGCCCCAATAGGGGATGCCGAGGTGGTTGAGCAGCAGAAGCGCCACGAAGGCGCCCAGCATGTATTGCGCGCCATGGGCGAAGTTCACCACATGGATCAGGCCGAAGATGATCGCCAGACCGAGGCTGAGCATGGCGTAGAACGACCCGTTGATCAGGCCGATCAGCAGTTGGCCCAGCAGCAATTGGATCGAGATATGGTCGAACATGGCTCAGACCCCCAGATACGTCTTGACCCGGGCCATGTCGGCCTCGAGCTCGGAATTGGTCAGCGTGTCGACAACGACGCCATTCTCCACCACGACATGCCGGTCGGCGACCTTGCGGGCGAAGGACAGGTTCTGTTCGACCAGCAGGATGGTGAAACCCTGCGCCTTCAGCTGGCGGATCTGCTCGCCGATCTCCTTGACAACCACCGGGGCCAGACCCTCGCTGGGTTCGTCGAGCAGCAGGAACCGCGCGCCGGTGCGCAGGATGCGGGCGATGGCCAGCATCTGCTGCTCGCCACCCGAGAGCTTGGTGCCCTGACTTTTCAGCCGCCGCTGCAAGTTCGGGAATTGTCGAAGGAGCTCGCTATCCGCGATGCCGCCGGCTTTCAGCACCGGGGGCAGGGTCAGGTTCTCGGCCACGTTCAGCGACGAGAAGATCGCGCGCTCCTCGGGGCAATAGGCGATGCCGGTGCGGGCGATCTGGAAGGTGCGCTTGCCGGTCAGCTCGGTGCCGTCGAACAGGATCGATCCGGTGCGCTTCGGTACGATCCCCATGATCGAGCGCAACGTGGTCGACTTGCCCGCGCCGTTGCGGCCGATCAGCGTGACCAGCTCGCCGGGGCGCACGTCGAAGCTCATGCCGTGCAGGGCCTTCGATTCACCGTACCAGGCTTCCAGATTCTGGATCTTGAGCAGGGGCTCAGTCATCGACGCCTCCCATATAGGCGGTGATCACCTCGGGATCGTTGGACACTTCGGCATAGGTCCCCTCGGTCAGCACCTCGCCATGCTGCAGCACGGTGATCCGCTCGCAGAGGCTGGAGACGACGGACAGGTTATGCTCGACGATCAGGATCGTCCGCCCGGCCGAGACCTTGCGAATGAGGTCGGTGATCGGTTCGATATCCTCGTGCCCCATGCCGGCCGTCGGCTCATCGAGCAGCATCACCTTGGGATCGAGCGCGAGGGTTGTGGCGATCTCCAGCGCGCGTTTCTTGCCGTAGCTGAGTTCGGTCGCGGGCGTGTCCTCGCGCCCCGAAAGCCCCACCTGCGCCAGCAGATCGCGGGCACGCTCGTTCAGCGGTTCGACGGCTTTCAGCGAGCGCCAGAACTGGAAGGCGGTGCCGTTGTTCGATTGCAGCGCGACGCGGACGTTTTCCAGACAGGTCAGATGCGGGAAGGTGGCCGAGATCTGGAAACTGCGCACCAGCCCCAGCTTCGCCACCTGCGCCGAGCGTAGTTTGGTGATGTCCTGCCCGTCGAGCAGCACCTGACCCGCGGTCGGGGTCAGGGTCTTCGTGAGCAGGTTGAAGCAGGTGGTCTTGCCCGCGCCATTGGGTCCGATCAGCGCATGGATCGAGCCACGCTTGACCTTCAGATCCACGTCCTTGACCGCGTGGAAGCCGCCGAAACTCTTCGTCAGCCCCCGCGCTTCGAGTGCATAGTCGCTCATGGCGCTCACCGTGAGGGCAGGCCGAGCACGGCCTTGGCAAGGATGTTGCGCTGGATCTCGTTCGAGCCGCCGAAGATCGCCGGCGCGCGGGCATCGAGGAACAGGTTCATCGCGTCGACATGGCCGCCGTCGCCCAAGGGCAGGTCGTCATAGAACCGGGCCTCTTCGCCGGCGACGGCCAGCGTTTCCTCGGTGATGCGCTGATAGAGTTCGGTGCAGAACAGCTTCAATACCGAGACATCCGCGCCCAAGGTGCCGCCTTCGCGCAGGACCTTGGCGAAGCGCTCGAAGGCCGAGCCGAGGTCGTAGAGATCGAGCCGCAGCTTAGCGTAGCGCGAGCAGAAGGCGGGATCGTCAAAGGCGCCGCGATCTTCGGCCAGCATCTCCAGCCGGGTCAGCGCGTATTCCGGACGCGAGGGCGCGCCGAGGAAGATGCGCTCATGGCCCAGCACGGCCTTCGCCAAGGCCCAGCCCGCGTTGACCTCGCCCACGACGTTCTTGGCGGGCACGCGAACGTTGTCGAAGAAGACCTCGCAGAAATCGGCCTCCTCGCGCAAGTTGGGGATGGTGCGCACGACCACACCGGGCGAGGTCAGATCCACCAGCAGCACGGTGATCCCGTTCTGCGGCTTCGCGGCCTCCTTGTCCGTCCGTGCGAGCAACAGGATCCAATTCGCGCAATGCGCGAGCGTGGTCCAGATCTTCTGGCCGTTGATGATGAACTCATCCCCGTCGCGCACCGCCGAGGTCCGCAAGGACGCCAGATCCGAGCCCGCGTTGGGTTCGGAATAGCCCTGCGACCAGACATGTTCGCCCGACAGGATGCGCGGCAGGAAGAAGTCCTTCTGCTCCTCGGTGCCGAATTCGATCAGCAAGGGCCCGGTCAGGCCGATGCCGTGGTCGGGGATGCGCGGGCAGCCAAGGCGCGCCCATTCCTCAACGTAAACAATGTGCTTCGCGGCATTCAGCCCCATCCCGCCATATTCCTGCGGCCAGACCGGCGAGAGCCAGCCCTTGCGCGCGAGAGCGTGATACCATTCCGCCACCTCGTCGAAGACCGGGCGCTGCTTGCGCATGAAGCGCAGATGGGCGGGGCAGTTCTGATCGACCCAGTCGCGGAAGATCGCGCGGAAGTCTTCGTCCGTCAGCGCGTTCCAATCCTGCTGTTCGGGCATCGCTTGTGTCAGCATCACAGGTCGTCCCCGAAGACGGCGGGGCGCTTCTCCATGAAGGCGCGCATGGCTTCCTTGCTGTGGGGATGGCGGGTCATCTCGACCGTCAGGTTCTGCTCGAAGCGGTAGCCGTCCTTCAGACCCATCGTCTCGACGGTGTTGAGCGCGCGCTTGGCCAGACGGATCGCGGCGGGGCTTTTCGAGGCGATGTTGCGCGCCAGTTCCATCGCGGTCGGCATCAGCTCATCAGGTTCGACGCAGGCTTCGATCAGGCCGCGACGATAGAGTTCCGCCGCCGGGACGCGCCAGCCGGTCAGCACCATGCGGCGGGTCAGCGACATCGGGAACACACGCATCGTGTGACGCACACCGCCCATCAGGCCGATGTCGATCTCGGGCAGGCCGAACACCGCGTTGGTCGAGGCCACGATCATGTCCGAACAGATCGCCAGCCCCATGCCCGCACCCAAGGCCGGGCCGTTCACGGCGGCGATGACGGGGACGTTCATCTCCATGATGACGAAGCCCACCTCCCGCGCGCGGCGCAGGTGGCGGTAGGTGTCGCCCGGCTCGCCATCGGCGACCTTGGCGCGCGACTTGATGTCCGCGCCCGCCGAGAAGCATTTGCCGTTGCCGGTCAGCACGACGCAGCGCACGCCGGGGGTTTCATTGAGTTCGTCGAAGACCTCGATCAGTTCCTCCATGAAGGCGCGCGATTGGGCGTTCACGGGGGGCGCGTCCATGGTGATGACGGCCACGTGGTCGGTGATCTCGGTCTTGATCAGGTCGTTTCTCATCATCTGTCCTTTCAGGCGACGCGTTCGGCAGCGAGGAACGCCAGCCGGAGATCTTCGGGTTGGCCCAGCGTCGCGTTCAGGGTGATCGCGCGCTTCAGATACAGGCCGATGTCGCATTGGTCGGTGAAGCCCATCGCGCCATGCAGTTGGATGGATTTCCGGGTGATCGAGGTGGCGCTGTCACCGGCTCGGGCCTTGGCGGCCAGCACGGCCTGCGCACGCTCAGCGCTGGGGGCGGTGGCGGCGTTGGTGCAGGCGGAACAGGCGAATTCGGCCTCGGCCCACATGTCCACCAGCCGGTGCTGGATCGCCTGAAAGCTGGCGATGGTCTTGCCGAACTGCACCCGCTGCGAGGTGTACTCGACCGTGATCTCCAGCGCCCGCGCGCCGAGGCCAGCGAGCTCTGCCGCCAGTGCGAGGCGGGTGCGGGCGATGGCGGTGTCGAGCGCCTCCTGCACCGGTGCCCCCCGCGCCAGTTCCGTACCGGCTTGGGTGTCGTGCAGCGTCACTTGGCCCAGCACGGCCCCATCGAGGCCCGGCCGGGTGGTGACGCGCAGCCCTTCGGCCGAGGCGTCGAGATGCAGCAGCACCAGCGCGTCGCCGTCCTGCGCCAGCGCAAGGAAACCGGTGGCCGACAGTGCGCCGGACACGAGGTGGGCCGAGCCGTTCAGCCGGCTGCCCGACAGGGTCAGGGGCGCGGTGGCGCCGCGTGCGTCCTGCCACAGGACCGGCACGATGGCCTCGCCGCTGCCGATGCCCATGGCCAGCTCGGTCCTGGCATCGGTCCGGGGCAGGGCTTGCAGCAGGGCGGTCGGGAAGATCGCCAGATTGGCGAAAGGCTCGGTCAGCAGGGCGCGGCCGAGGGCCTCGGCCAGCACCGTCAGCTCGGCATCGCCAAGCGCCATGCCGCCCATATCCTCGGGCAGGGTCAGGGCGAGGAAGCCCGCCTCGGCCATGGCGCTCCAGGTGGCGCGGTCCAGATCGCCCTGCGCCGCGCGGCGGCGGCGGAAGGTGGCGGGCCCATCGGCGCGGGTGGCCAGCGCCGCGACGCTGTCGCGCAGCATCGCCAGCGTGGAATCGGGGTCGTCGAGTTGGATGAGGGGCATGGCGCCTCCGGCAGTTGCATCGCGTTGAAACGCGGGCCTGCAGGGGCGGGGCAATAGAGGATCGTCGTCGCACCTTGTGCGATCGCGCCCCGAATGCCGATTGTCCTCCCCCGCGGGCGAATGCCGCGCTCTCCGACTACAGGAGGCGGCTTGGGGCGGTTTTTGTCAAAACCTATCGCATGCTGGGCAGAGAGTTTCACAAGTGTGAAAGGCGCCCCGTTTCGGGGACGCCATTCCGGGTCGATCAGCCCATGGCCGTCATTTTGCGAGGGCTTGAGCCAGATCGGCCTTCAGGTCCTCAAGGTCTTCCAGCCCGATCTGCAACCGGATCACCGGCCCCAGATCCGACCACAGGCCCAGCGAGCGGCTTTCAGGATGCATCGGCAGGACGAGGCTCTCGAACCCTCCCCAGCTGAAGCCGACCGAGAAATGCTTCAGCGAGTCGATGAAGCGCGCGGCGGCGCCGTCGGTCCGGTCCGAAAGCTCGACGGAGAACAGACCCGCGGCGCCGGTGAAGTCTCGTTTCCACAGCGCATGGCCGGGGAAGGAGGGCAGGGCAGGGTGCAACACGCGGGCGACCTGCGGCAGGGTCTCCAGCCATTCGGCCAGTGCCAGCGCCGTTGCGCCTTGCCGCTCCAGCCGGACGCCGAGGGTGCGCAGGCCGCGCAGTGCGAGGTTGCATTCCTCGACCCCGGCACAGCTGCCCAGATCCTGCGAGGCCGCGCGCACCCGGTCATGCACCGCCGCATTGGTGGTGATCACGCCCAGCATGCCGTCGGAATGGCCGACGATATATTTGGTCGCCGCGTGGATCGATACGTCGATCCCCAAGGCCAGCGGCTTCAGCAGCAAGGGCGTGGCCCAGGTCGCATCGATCGCCGTCGCTACTCCGCGCGCCTTGGCGGCGGCGACGATGGCTTGCAGATCCTGCACTTCGAACGTGCCGGAGCCGGGGCTTTCCAGATAGATCAGTGTCGTCTCGGGGCGGATCAGATCGGCGATGCCGGCGCCCAGGGTGGGGTCGTAGTAAGTGGTCTCCACCCCCATGCGCTTCAGGGTCCGGTTGCAGAAGCGGCGCACCGGCTCATAGACCGTGTCGACCACGAGGATATGCGCGCCGGTCTCGGCGAAAGCCATCAATGTGGCCGAAATCGCGGCCAGCCCCGAGGCCGTGGCGATCGACCGATGCCCGGCTTCCAGCGCGCAGATCGCGTCCTCGAAGGCGAAGGTCGTGGGCGTGCCGACGCGGCCGTAGAACGGGCCGTCGAACGGGGTCTTGCCCGCCGCCTGAAACGCCGCGAGGCTGTCGAACAGGAAGGTCGAGGCGCGCACAACCGGCGGGTTGACCGGTACCGCATTGCCATGGGCGCGTCCGGCGGACACCAGCAAAGTGTCGGATTTCATAGGCTTTCCTTCGGAAGATCGTCGCGCTGGCCCCATTCGTGCCACGAGCCGTCATAGAGGGTGACATCGGACTTGCCCGCCCGCGCCAGCTGGAACAGCAGGATCGCCGCAGTCACGCCCGAGCCACAGGTGGCGATCACCGGCTTCGACAGATCGACACCGACGCCCTCGATCAGCTCGGCGGCGGTGTCCGGCGCGACGAAGGTGAAATCGCCCGATTGCGGCAGAAGCTTGCCCCAGGGCAGGTTCACCGCCCCCGGCATATGCCCGCCCGCAACCCCCGGATAGCCCGAGGGCAGCGCGCCGGTGAACCGCTCGGAGGTCCGCGCATCGAGCACCGTCGCCTTGCCAGAGGCCAGCGCCGCCTGCACGTCGCGCCAATCGGCCACCGCGCCCTCAGCGGGCCGGGCGGTGAACAGCGCGGGTGCGGGGATCGAGGCCGGCCCCTGCTCCAGCGGCCGCCCTTCGGCCAGCCAGCGTTTCAACCCGCCGTTCAGGATGGCGACGTGGGCATGGCCGAAATGGCGGAACATCCACCAGACGCGGGCCGAGACGTAGCTGGAATCATAGATCACCACCCGCGTGTCCGGCCCAATGCCCAAAGCGCCCGCCACCTCGGCGAAACGCTCCGGGCTCGGCAGCATGTTCACATAAGGGCTGCCGGCGTCCGAGGCCGCATCGAGATCGAAGAAACGCGCGCCGGGCAGGTGGCGTTCCTCGAACTGGGCGCGGCTGTCGACCCCGGCCTCGGGGATCGACCACGAGCAATCGAGCACCACCAGATCGGCCTGCCCCAGCTGGGCCTGCAGCCAATCCGGCTCGACAAGAAAGTTGTCCATCGTCGCGCCCATGGTCAGAACCCGATCGGCCAATGGACGATCTGCGAGCCGTCGATGAAGCGCGAATGGCGGAACGGGGTCGGATCGACGCAGGGCGTCTCGCCGGTGATCAACTCGGCCATCAGCTGGCCCGCGCCCGGCGCGATGCCGAAGCCGTGGCCCGAATAGCCGGTGGAGATGTAGAAGCCGGGGATCGCCTCGACCGGCGAGATCACCGGGATCGCATCGGGCGACACGTCGATCCAGGCCGACATGCGCTCGTTCACCACCATGTCCTTGAACTGCGGGAACAGCTGTTTGATGTTGATCGTCGCCTGATCGAGGATCTTGTGCCCCGGCTCGGGACGCATGATGCGGTATTTCTCGAAGGGCGAGCGGCCGTCGAGCTTCCAGCCCTTCTCCATCATCACCTCCTGGAAGGTGCGCTTGCCGATGCGGAATTTCATCGCGCGCCATTCGTTCTTCAGCGCCGGGACGTAATCCTTCAGGTAGCGGAAGCTGTCCGGCACGATGTCGACCGCATGGGCCGAGCGCATGCCGACGTTGTAGCCGCCGTCCAGACGCTCGCGGAAACCGAAGCCGGGGCCCGAGCCACAGCCCTGCGGACCGCCGGCGATCGGACGGGTGCGCATCACCTGGCTCAGCATCTTCAGCTGCGGCATCTTCACATCGACGCTGCGGGCAAACAGCGACGACCAGATGCCGCCGGCCAGCACCACATGCTTGCACTTGATGCGGCCCTTCTCGGTCACGACCTCGGTGACGCGGCCGCCCTCGGTCTCGAAGCCGCGCACGGCGCAACCCTCGACGATCTTGGCGCCCAGTTTGGCCGCACCACGGCCGATCAGCTTCGTCGCCAGATGCGGCTCGGCGAAGCCGTCGGAAGCCGTGTGCAGGCCGCCGCCGAACTGACGCGTCGCGCCGGGGACAAAGGAGTTGATCTCGGATTTCGACACCCAGCGGGTGTCCATGCCGAATTTCTCGACCTCTTTCATCCAGGCCTCGTAACGGACGAGGTCCTTCTCTTCGTTGACGAAATAGGTGATGCCGCGGACCCGGAAGCCGACATCGGCGCCGACCGTGGGCGTCATGTTGCCCCACAGCTTCATCGCGTGCTGCATCAGCGGCACTTCGCGCGGGTCGCGGCCCATCTTGCGCACCCAGCCCCAGTTGCGGCCGGATTGCTCCTCGCCCAGCGTGCCTTTTTCGCACAGCACGACCGGGATGCCCCGCTGCGCCAGCGACAGCGCGGTACAGACGCCGACGATGCCGCCGCCGACGATGACCACCTCGGTCTCGCGCGGGACGACATCGAAGTCGTGGGTGAAGGAGGTTTCTGCGTTCATGGGAGGATCCTGCTAAGGGGCCGGCGGGGGGAGGGTCGCGGCCATGGTCGGGAGGGAGTGATCAGCGCGCGGCCATGGCCAGCGAGGCCTTGTAGGACTCGGTCTGTTCCAGAATGAAATCGTGGAACGCCTGAGCCGCGACCGAGAGGGAGTCCTCGCCCGAGACCATGCCGAGGGTGATCGGCATGGCGGGGAGGAAGGGGCGGAATTCGAGGCGCGGGTTGCGCCGCAGATGGGGCGAGAAGGGGCTGACGATCGACACGCCGAGGCCCGCCGCCACGAGGTTGCACACCGCTTCATGCGTCGTGGCCTCGGTCAGCATCCGCCGCTCGACGCCCTTTTTCTCGAACAGCATGTCGGTCTCGAAGCGGAAGGGCGCGCCGCGCGGGAAGCTGACGAAGCTTTCGTCGGACAGATCCTCGGCGCGAATCGTCTCCTTCGCGGCCAGCGCGTGACCGGCGGGCACGACGCAGAGCGCGGGCATCTTCACCAGCTCCTGCACGCTCAGCGCACCATTGGCGATGGGCAGCGAGACGATGCCGATATCGGCCCGGCGCGAGGCGACCCATTCGCCCACGCGGTCCTGCGGCTGGCTTTCAAGACGGATCGCAATATCCGGGTAACGCTGGCGAAAACCGGCGACGACCTCGGGGATCAGACCGTTGTCATAGGGGCCCATCGCCGCCACGGTGACCGACCCGCTGGCGAGCGAGCGGATGGCGTGGACTTCCTGATTCATCTCTTCGAGCCCGACGAAGAATTTGTCGACAAGCTGAAAAAGACGGCGGGCATCGTCTGTTGGTTCAGCACCCCCGCGCGAGCGCCGGAACAGCTTGAATCCGACCGCTTCTTGGAAATCGACCATCAGACGTGACACAGCGGGTTGGGAAATTCCCAATGATTCCGCAGCCTTGGTCATACCACCAAGAGTGATGACGGCCCGGAAGGCCTCGATCTGTCTGACGTTGAAGCGATTCAAATTCCGCTCTCCTTTGGAACAGGACGATGAAGGAATGCACAAAAAACAGGCACGAAGCTGCGCCTGTAAAATGAAATTCCTACATAACAGTCGGCACGTCAATAGGGTTGTTGACGGCCAAAATGTTATGACCTAGCGTCGACCTCAATCCGGCATCACAGCCGCATCTTCCGTATTCGGACAGCCCCATGACCTCGACGAAACCCCTCCCTCTCGCTGCCTCCCATTGGGGCGCCTTCCGCGTCGAGACCGTGGACGGCAAGGTCCGCGCGCTGCATCCGTTCGAGCATGATCCCCGCCCCTCGCGCATGAACGAGGCCTGGCCCGAGATGCTGGATCACCCCCTGCGCGTGGCCCGTCCGGTGGTCCGCAAGGGCTGGCTGGAGGGCGACAAGGGCGCGGCGCGCGGCGAGGATTCCTATGTCGAGCTCGACTGGGACGAGGCGCTGGATCTGGTCGCCGGTGAAATCGGTCGCGTGCGTCGGGATCACGGCAACGGCGCGCTGTTCGGCGGCAGCTACGGCTGGTCCAGCGCCGGCCGCATCCACCACGCCCGCACGCTGGTGCGTCGCTTCTTCGCGGCGATCGGCGGGCATGTGGATCAGGAGACGAATTATTCCTACGGCGCGGCAATGGCCTTCCTGCCGCGCATCGTCGGCGACAATATGATCGGCTCGTCCGTCACCTCGCTGGCCTCGATCCGCGAGAATACCGACATCTTCCTCGCCTTCGGGGGTCTGCCTGCGAAGAACTGGGAGATCCAGTCGGGCGGCATTGGCGAACACCGTTACGACGGCTTCATGGCGGGCGTCACCGGCCAAGACGGTGGGCGCGTGCGCACGATCAACGTCTCGCCCTATCGCAAGGATATCGAGGATCAGTTCGGAGTCGAATGGCTGCCGGTGCGCCCCAATACCGATGCGGCCCTCATCATGGCGCTGACGCAGGTGGTGGTGGCCGAGGGCAAGGCGGAAACGGCCTTCCTCGCCTCGCATGTCAACGACGCGCAGCCCTATCTCGACTATCTGTCGGGCAAGTCGGACGGCGTGGCGAAGACCCCCGAATGGGCGGCCGAGATCACCGGCATTCCGGCCGATCAGATCCGCGACCTTGCGCTTTCCCTGCCCGGCAAACGGGTGATGGTCGCGCTGAACTGGTCGCTGCAACGCTCGCGCCACGGCGAACAGCCGTACTGGGCCGCCATCGCGCTGGCCTGCGTTCTGGGGCAGGTCGGCCTGCCGGGTGGCGGTTTCGCCTTCGGCTACGGCTCCTCCAACGCGATGGGCAATCCCGACTACAAGACGCCGCTCGCCGGCCTGCCGGGACTGAAGAATTCGACCGGCCTGTCGATCCCCTGCGCCCGCGTCTCGGACATGCTGCTCAATCCGGGTGCGGACTACCGCTATGACGGCGAGACCCGGACCTATCCCGAGATCAAGCTGGTCTATTGGGCCGGCGGCAACCCGTTCCACCACCATCAGGATCTGAACCGCCTGCGCGAGGCCTTCCGCCAGCCCGAGACGATCATCGTCAATGAGGGCTACTGGACCTCGACCGCGCGGCATGCCGACATCGTCCTGCCGACCACGGTGACGCTGGAGCGCGAGGACATCGGCGGCGCCTCGCGCGATCGGTTCCTGCTGGCGATGCACAAGGTCGTCGAGCCCTATGCCGGCGCGAAGGACGATTACGACATCTTCGCCGCGCTGGCCGAGCGTCTGGGCAATGGCGAGACCTTCACCGAAGGCCGCAGCAGTGCCGACTGGCTGGGCTGGGCTTGGGAGAAGATCTCGGGCCGTCTGGCGTCGCGCGGGATCAACGTGCCGGAGTTTCAGGATTTCTGGGATCAGGGCTATCTGAAGATGCCCGAGCCCACCGAAGATTACGTCATGCTGTCCGACTTCCGCGCTGACCCGCTGGCGCATCCCCTCTCGACGCCCTCGGGCAAGATCGAGCTCTACTCGGCCCTCGCCGCTGCCGAACCCGGCCAGCCCGGCCACCCCTGCTGGCTGGACCCCGAGGAATGGCTCGGCACCGCCACGTCCGACGCCCCCTTGCATCTGCTGACCCCGCAGCCGCCGCGCAAGCTGCACGGGCAGATGGATTTCTCCAGCTACTCGCGCGAGGGCAAGGTGCAGGACCGTGAGCGGCTGCAGCTGAACCCGGCCGATGCCGAGGCGCGCGGCATCAAGGACGGCGACGTGCTGCGTGTGTTCAACGCCCGTGGCGCCTGCTTCGCCATCGCCCAGATCGACGCGGGTGTGATGCCGGGCGTCGTCCTGCTGCCGACCGGCGCGACCTATGATCCGGACGGCATGACCGATCGGTCCTCGAACCCCAATGTGCTGACCCGCGATATCGGCACCTCGGAATTGGGACAGGGCTGTTCCGCGCAATCCTGTCTTGTGCAGGTCGCGCGCCACGACGCCCCCCTGCCTCCGCTGCGCGTGACGCAGCCTCCTGTCATCACAGCCAAAAAAGAAGCCTGACGTGTCCCTTCCCTTCGACCATTTCGTCCTGCTCGTGAACGACCTCGATGCCGCTGCCGCCGATTTCGCGGCAATGGGCTTCTCGATCCTCGAACGCGCGGATACCGAGCACGGCAAGACCGAATTCAAGTTCGTCTGCTTCGATGACGGCAGCTACATCCTGCTGACCGCCTTCACCTCGGCCGAGGCGCAGGCCTCGCACCGTCTGGGCGGCGTCCTGGAAGCCGGCGAAGGCTGGGCGGATTGGAGCTTCACCGTTCCCTCGGCGCAAGCCACCGCCGAGGCGCTGAGCGCCGCCGGTCTGCCCAACCGCGGCCCGGTGCCGGTGTCGAACGTGATCGCCGATGGCAGCCGCTGGGCGCTGGAGTTGCTGATGTGCGGCTGGGGCGCCGAGGGCGATGTCTCGCTGCCCTTCGTCGTCTCGGACGTCGAGGGCCGCTCGGCCCGCATCCCCGCGCCGGTGCCGCATGTGAATGGTGCGACGGGCCTCGTGGGCCTGACGATCTCCACCGCTGATGCGGCGATCGTGGGCAAGACGCTGGCGGCGCTCGGCGGAACGGAAACCGCGCCCGGCCATTACGATTTCGGCGCAAGCTGGGTCGAGATCCTGCCGCTCGACGCGCCGCAGGCCCGCGCCGGCGGGGGCATGGTCAAGGCCGTGCTCTCGGGCGGTGAGGCGCGCGACTTCGATCTGGCGCTGTCGCATGGCGCGCCCCTGAGCATGGTCCGGGACTGAGCCGATGCTGCCCACCGACAAGACCTCGAAGCAGATCTACCTTGATTACAAGGCCAATCCGCGCGTGCCGGAACGCGGTCTGGGCCAGAAGATCGCGCTGATCAACGTGGATCTGCAGCGCCGCTATACTGATACGGCCAATTTTCCTACCGCCTATGACGGCCATCCGCGCCAGTTCGAGGGCGTGAATGCGCTGGCCGCGGCGGTGCGCAAGCTCGGCGGGCCGGTGGTCTGGGGCTATGTCGCCTATCTGCCGGACGGCTCGGACGCCGGCATGTGGTCGCGCCTCAGCACCACGGAATGGGCGCTGCACAAGGTCGGCCATGACAACCCGCAGGCGCAGATCGACCCGCGTCTTGAGGTGCTGGAGGGCGACCTGAAGCTGCACAAGCGCATGTCGTCGTGCTTTTTCGAGACCCATCTGACCAGCTACCTGAACTGGCACCGGGTCGACACGGTGATCATCACCGGCGGCGCGACCTCGGGCTGCGTGCGCGGCACGGTGATGGACGCCCTGTCGCTGGGCTACCATGTCTGCGTCCCCGAAGAGACGGTCGCCGACCGCGAGGAGGGCGCGCATTACGCCAACCTCTATGACATTGCCTTCAAATACGGCGACGTGAAGCCCTTGGACGAGGTTCTCGCCCAGCTGGCCGCGCGCGCCGAGGAGTCCTGACCATGACGCAATGGCGCGAACCCTTCGCCTATGACCACGCCCCCTATGCCGGCCGCCCGAAGATCGAATGGCCGAACGGCGCCCGCGTGGCCTTCTGGGTGGCCCCGAACATCGAGTTCTACGAACTCGCCCCGCCGCCCTCGCCCACCCGTGCGGTCTGGTACCGGCCTGAGCCCGACATCCTGAACTATTCGATGCGCGACTACGGCAACCGCGTCGGCTTCGACCGCATGGCCGATGTCATGGCGAAATACGGCGTGCGCGGCTCGGTCTCGCTGAACGTGGCGGTCTGCGACCACTTCCCCGAGATCATCGAACGCTGCTGCGAGCTGGAGTGGGAACTGTTCTCGCACGGCGTCTACAACACCCGCTACCTCTACAACATGACCGAGGACCAGCAGCGTGAGATCATCCGCCAGTCGCGCGAGACGATCAAACGCGCCTCGGGTCAGGATCTGGACGGCTGGCTGAGCCCTGCCATCTCGAACGGCGAGACGACGCAGGATCTGCTGGCCGAGGAAGGCATCAAATACACGCTCGATCTGTTCCATGACGATCAGCCAATGCCGGTGAAAACCCGCAGCAAGAACCGTCTGGTCAGCGTTCCCTACATGATGGAATGCAACGACGTGCCGGTGCTGAACTTCAAGAACATCTCGCCGAAGAACTACCTCGAGATCATCAAGACCCATTTCGACCGGCTCTATGCCGAGGGCGAGGAGTCGGGCACCGTCATGTGCGTCCCGCTCCACCCCTATCTGATCGGCCAGCCGCACCGGCTGCATATCCTTGATGAAGCCCTGAAATACGTCACTGGCCACGACAAGGTGTGGCTGGCGACCGGGCGCGAGATCGCCGCGCATTTCGAGGCCAATTACTACGACAGCTTCACCGACTGGATGAAGCCGTTCAACCCGGAGCAGCCGGCATGAGCCTGATCCCCGACAGCTATTTCGACTATCCGCTGCGCAAGAAGGGCATGGACCACGACCGCTATGCCGCGCGCTATCTGCGCGACGTGCCGGCGTTCCAATGGCAGGGCGGCAAGACGCTGCTGGTCTGGGCGACCGTGCATCTGGAACATTTCCCGATGGACATGCCGGCAAGCCCGGTGAAGCCCATCGGCGGCATGGACCGGCCCTACCCTTCCGTCTGGGATTATTCGACGCGCGATTATGGCAACCGCGTCGGCATCGAGCGGCTGTTCAAGGTGCTGGACAAGCACGGCGTGAAGGCGACGGCGGCGATGAACTCGGCGCTCGCCCCGCGCTATCCGTATCTGATGCAGGAAATCGTCAAACGCGGTTGGGAAGTCGCGGCGGCGGGCGTCGACATGGGGCATCTGCACCATTCGCAGCTCACCGAGGAGGTGGAGAAGGCTCTCGTGACCGAGGCCTTCGCCACGCTCCGTGCGGCCTCGGGTCAAGCCGTGACCGGCTGGCATTCGCCGTCCCATTCGCAATCCGCCCTGACCCCCGATCTGGTGGCCGATGCGGGCGCGAAATACCTGTGCGACTGGATCAACGACGATCTGCCCTATGCCTTCCACACCCGCGCCGGGGATCTGACCCATCTGCCGCTGAGCTACGACCTGTCGGATCACAAGATCCTCGGGCTACAAAACATGCCGATCGACGATTACGAGTATCAGCTCGACGCCGCCTTCGACGTGCTGCTGGACGAAAGCCGTCTGCGCGGCGGGCGCATCCTGTCGCTGTCGCTCTCGCCCTGGATCATCGCCCAGCCCGGTCGCATTGATGCGCTCGACCGGCTGCTGGGTCGGTTCTTGGCCGCCGACGGTGTCGCCTCGGCCACGGGCGAAGAGATCCGCTCGCAATGGGACGCCCTCGGGATCGCCTGACATGACCACCTCCCTCTCCCCCAACTGGCTGACCGCGCGCGAGGCGCTGGCCCTCATCGAGGCGGGCGATCTGACGCCCGTCGCGCTGATGGACGCCTGCCTTGACCGCTGGCGCGCGCGCGATGCCGAGGTCCGCGCCTGGACGCACCTCGACCCCGAGGCGGCGCTGGCTCGGGCCGAGGACGCGACGCCCGGCCCCCTGCACGGGCTGCCGGTGGGGGTGAAGGACATCCTGTACACCGAGGAGATGCCGACAAGCTTCAACTCGCCGCATTTCCAGGATCATTGGCCGAATATCGACGCCGCCGCTGTGGCGATGCTGCGCAAGGCGGGCGCGGTGATGATGGGCAAACTCGACACAGTGGAATTCGCCGTGAACGGCCGCCGCGCCGCCACGATGAACCCGCATGACCTGACCCGCACGCCGGGTGGCTCGTCGTCCGGTTCGGCCGCGGCGGTGGCGGATGGTCAGGTGCCGGTGTCGCTCGGCACGCAAACGGGCGGCTCGGTGATCCGGCCCGCATCCTATTGCGGCGTCTATGCGATCAAACCGACGTGGAACCTCGTCAGCCACGAAGGCTTCAAGGTCTGCGCGGCCAGCTTCGACACGCTCGGCTGGTACGCCCGGTCCGCCGAAGATCTGGACCTGCTGGCCGAGGTCTTCGGCATCGAAGACGTGCCCGCTCCGGCATCGCTGCAGGGCGCGACGATCGCAATCTGCCGCAGCCCGGTCTGGGACAAGGCGGAGCCGGCGACAGTGGCTGCGATGGCCGAGGCCGAGGCCCGCCTGCGCGCTGCCGGCGCCGAGATCCGCGTGCTGGACCTGCCCCCCGCCTTCGACGGGCTGACCGAGGCGCATCGCATCATCATGCAGGCCGAGATGCGGGTGTCCTTCCTTGCCGAATACCGCGAGCTGGGCGAGGCGCTTTACCCAGAAATGGTCTCGATCCTGAAAAACGAGAAGGGCGACAGCCGCGCCGATCTGCTGGCCGCGCTGGACCTCGCCGCCGCCTGCCGGGCCGAGTTCGACCGCCTCGCCGCGCCCTTCGACGCGGTGCTGACCCCCTCGACCGCCGGCGAGGCCCCCGTAGGCCCCGAGAACACCGGCGCCGCGACCTTCAACCGGATCTGGACACTGCTGCACATGCCATGCGTCAACGTGCCGGGCCTGACCGGGCCGCAGGGCCTGCCCGTGGGTCTGACGCTGACCGGCCCCCGCTATTCCGACCGCCGCCTGATCGCCCTCGCCGGGCAGCTTGGGTCACTTCTGTCGCAGGCCCCGATGAGGCCGCAATGAGATTTTCGCGCGCGGCCCCTCCCTGAAAAGCCGCGCGCAAACCGCCCGCCTCCTCCCCGGCGGGCACCCCTGGCGGACGGGGTTGCTCCCACCCCCGTCCGCCCCCGCAAGGGC